>AKCV02000002.1 GCA_000272025.2 Imbroritus primus | reverse complement strand
GTACAGGCGTTTGCCAGACACTCTTTCCCTTGACGGTCTTGCTCTGCTGATACAAGCCATCAAACCACGGATTGGCGTAATACAGGCCGTCCGACAACTTCGGCATATGCACTTTGTTGTCGTCAAAAATGATGACGGTCAGCCCTTTGTTATTTGGCTGTGTCTGCATTTTTTTCTGGATCAAGCCGCTGATGAACATTCCATTCAATGGCCAGTAGTCCTTTGACCCAGGAATGGTATATTCACCAGCCGCACAAGCCGCGCTGTAGGCTTGAAAGGACATACCGAAGCCGTAGATCTTCGAGACACCAACCGCGAGATCACACATGTCTGTCAGAAACTGCTTTCGCTCATCTGGTGCAACGACACTCCAGCCGCCTTTGCCGTTGATAAATGCCTTGGTTTTTAGCTCCTTTGGTGCAGCAGGATGCTTTGCCAGGAATTCTGAAAGCGCCTGATCGAATTGACTGGTGTATTTCCGCAAACGGTAAGCGTCAATGAGCAACCCGGCCATTACGAACACATCGCCTTCGCCTGCATCGCCGGACTCATCGATATAGGCAAATTTCATGCAGCCACCTCCTCAGGATCGCGAACAGAAACCTTCCCTGTGAGCAATCTTTTCATAAGCCCACGCTTCTGGTATTTGTACTGCTCTAGCAATCCCTGAAGAACATTCAGCTCTTTTTGCATGAATCCAATATTCGTGGAAATTTCCTGCTGCTCTTGAAGAGACGGGAAATAGCAGGGCTCATGCAAGAGACCATCAAAATCAATTGATTTACCCTGCCTTGCCGATGTAATAAGATATTTCTTGCTCAGCCTCTTATTAAACACCCTCAGGTAGTTATCAAGAAATCTGGGGTCGACACCACCGATTTTGAACGTTCTGTAGGCAGGACTCACACTGTATACGGTGTCCGTCAAATTTACGCCATAGGCAATAGAGTCACTTGCCAATCCAAAGCAAATGCAATCCTTTTTGACGAGGATATTCTTCTCGTGACTCTCGGAAAGATCTTTTGAGTAAACCTCATTTCGCGGCCTAATGCCCTTCTTTCCAATTGACCCAATCAAAAAATCACCGTCACCATGGAATGTCTTGGTCTCGATAAAAAAATCTTTCAGGCGGCACTCTGACCAGTGTTTCTTCCTTGCATACATTTTCTTGCAGGACCAGGCGAACCTATTTTCAAGCTCATCGATAAGTCTTTCCGTTTTTTCTACAGCTGAGTCCCAAATACCAAGCACTTCCGCGGCATATTCTTGTTGCCACATGGGTAATAGTCTGATCCGCAGCTTTTCAAGTTCGCCAGAATTTAGATTCCCCTTTCCACCTCCGGCCATCAGGCGCTCAACTTCTGCACGACCAAAATCTGAATTGATGTATTGCGCCAAGAATTCAGGCTGCAACTTATTTTTATCAGTTCTTACTACCAAAGTGGTAAAGCTTTGGGCGCCATCGAAATCACCTGGGACTACGCACGCATCACCAATATTCGCCCCAGTTCTTACAATTACCACATCGCCCGCCCTGATCGTTTTCGACTCTTGAGACAAGGCGAAGTCCGGATCAAGATATACAACAGAGGACGCATCAAATTTGTTTGGCCGGATATTTTGGTTTCGAATCAGCTTTCCGCCGCCGTCTGCCATATATGGAGTCACGGCAATTGCCAAGCCTACGCCAATACGTTCGCAAACCTCACCAAGCTCGATCGGTTCAATCGCCTGCCCCATTACATGACCTCCACACCAAGATCATTCAGACATTTCTGCATGCGGCTCCTTACCTGTGCTAGCTCGCCCTCCAAACGAATTATTTCCCGCTGAACGGATTCAATATCGATTTCCTCGTCTTCTTCGAAGGTGTCGACGTAACGTGGAATATTAAGATTGAATGCGTTTTCACTCAGCTCATCGAGCGTTGCAACATAGGCATATTTATTGACGTTTTGACGTGCGGCTACCGTCGCCACAATCTTGCTGAAATGTTCGTCGGCCAGAGTGTTCTGGTTCTTGCCAGGGACAAATTCCTGACTTGCATCCACGAAGAGCACATCCTTCACGCTCTCGCGTGCACCACCTTTTTCGCGCGCACGGTCGAACACCAGAATGGCTACTGGAATGGATGTGGTCGGAAACAAGTTGCCCGGCAAGCCCACGACTGCGTCAAGCAGGTTTTCTTCGATCAGCTTCTGGCGAATGCGGCCTTCTGCACCGCCACGGAACAACACCCCGTGCGGCACAACCACCGCGACGCGACCTTCCTGCGGCAAGGCGCGCTCGATCATGTTGGTGATGAATGCCCAGTCACCCTTTGACTTCGGCGGCACGCCACGCCAGAAGCGCTTGTAGCGGTCGTTGTCGGCGTGCTCAGAGCCCCACTTATCAAGACTGAACGGCGGGTTGGCCACAACCACGTTGAACTTCATCAGTCGGTCAGCTTCGACCAGCGCAGGGCTGTTTAGCGTGTCGCACCATTCGATGCGCGCGGCGTCTTTGCTATGGATGAACATGTTCATCCGCGCCAGCGCCCAAGTTGCTCCGTTGACTTCCTCGCCAAACAAGGCGTAGTTGTGGCTGCCCTGTGCCTCGACCATCTGTGCAGCTTCAATCAGCAAGCTGCCGGAGCCGCAGGAGGGGTCGCAGATGCGGTCGCCGGGTTTTGGCTGCGCCAACGCCGACAATAGACGGGACACCATCTTGGGCGTGTAGAACTCGCCGGCCTTCTTGCCCGCATCAGACCCAAAGCGCTCGATCAGGTAGATGTAGGTGTTGCCAATGACATCTTCGGACACGCGGCTGGGGCGCAGGTCGAGCTTGTTGAAGTCTTCCAGCAGGGTCTTCAAGCGACGGTTTCGATCCTTGGCCTTGCCAAGGTTGGCTTCGCTATTGAAGTCGATGTTGCGGAAAACGCCTTCGAGCTTGGACTTATTGGCGTCTTCGATGTGGTCGAGCACGATGTTGATGAGTTCGCCGATGTTGGCTTCATTGCGGCGCTCGTACAGGGCATTGAAGTCCCCGACGAAGCGATCAATGACCTTGGTTTCGCCCGTCTTTGAATCCTCTTCTTTCATCTCGACATAGGGCAGCAGGAAGCGTTCGCGCTCCAGCTTGCGACGGATACGCTCATCGTCATCTCCGTACTGCTCTTTGTATTCAGCGTAGTGGTCGTTCCAACGATCACTGATGTACTTCAAGAACAACATCACTAGGATGTAGTCCTTGTACTGAGCGGGATCAACCACGCCACGGAAGGTGTCACAGGCAGCCCAGGCGGTCGCATTGACCTCTTGTTGAGTAATTTGGTCGTTCATCTTTTTTGGTTCCTTCTGGTTAGATGGGCGAGCGCAGAACGCCCGCCCGTCTGGGCTTAGCCGGGGATGTTTTTCGGATCGTTGCCGTGACTGTCGGATTGACTGATCTTTCCGTCACGGTTGTGAATCTTCAATTCCGACCCCTCGCGCTGGCTCATCCGACGCGCAGCGTCGATGGCTTCCTGCTTGGTGTCGTGGTGCGAACCTGCGCGGCTCGCTCCTCCACGTTTGTTGTCCCAACCGCCGTCGGGGTTCGGCACGACGTGCCGAGTGTTGCTAGTTGAAGGCTTGTTTGCCATAATCATTACCTCATACGTTGTGTTACATGACGTGCCGATCCGAGTAGGTTCAGTACTCTGATCGGCTTCCTATCCCGCCAAACATCAGCGGACATCCTGAGCTCTTCGCATCAGAATTCCTTCGATCAGCGCTTTGCGCCGCCCCATTAGTTCTCTCATCAGCTGCGCTTCACGAGCCGCAAGCTGACCAATTTCAACGATTCGTCTTTGGTCATCCAGAGGCGGTACAGCAACCTCAAGCTGCTCCAGTGCCGCCTTACCAATCATCTTCACAGCAGTTCCTGCCGCCTGCGACGCTAGCGCGGCTTGGGTGGCCGGCTGGTTGATGAACCACTGCAGATAGGCAGGCTCAACCGCGTCCACCTTTAGTCGGATCAGCATCATTGGTGCCGCCAACACCGCGCGCCCCAGACTTCCACCCACAAGCGATGTGGAATTCGATTCGCCTCGCGACCGAAACATAAGATCGCCTTCTTGCACAATGTGACGATCCTTAAGGTCGGGCATCTGGATTCGAGCCAAACCTTCCGGGTGCAGCAGGTTCGAATCGTCGATATCCTTCATCTGGATCACCGCAACATCGCCCTCCGCGTCAACCTCAAGGCGACTGCGGAAGGAGTAGCCCATACGGACTTCGGCGATGTCTAGCAGCAAGGATTTCATAATGCTGTAATCCGATTTCTGTGTTTGAAGTTTTGTTCCATGGGCGAATGATAGGTGCGCAAGATAAGCGCGTCAAGTGCTGTAAAGCCTTTTCTGGAAAAATGTTTCGCGCAGACGTGGCTGTGCACAGAGGGGGGCGGGAGCGGCCAAGTCGTCGAATCGACGGACTAAGGGCTAATGCGTTACTATCTGGATCAGATTACGGACGCGGGTTCGGTTCCGTGTTTCACCACCACTATTCAAAAAACCAACCGTTCTCGGTTGGTTTTTTTTCGCCCGTTCCCCCCAGTGTTGGCGCGGTTTCCGGGCATGGCCTCGCGAGCGCCACCCCTGCGAACTCGGCGTTTCCACCCCCGCTGACGCCTCTCTGTTCTCCGTTTTCTCTGGTGGTCACGCGAGCGTTCTTGAGGCCACTTCCTTTGCTGGCGCGGGTTTAGAGGCGGTCGGTTGTGGTTGGCAACTCCCGTAGCGGGGGCGACCGAGAACGGAGCAGGCGCAAAAAAACCGCCCGGAGGCGGTTGCTGGCGCTGGTCTCGACGTGGTCAGGCGGGCGGCGCGAGCACCCGCATCTGGTCGCCCCAGCCGTTGGGCCATGGGCGGCGCATCACCTTCTCCAGCACGACGTCGGGTGAGCCCACCAGCCGTTCCACGACCTCGGGGGCCAGGAGCGTCAGCCGCATGACCCGGCGCACCTGCGTCACGTCCATGCCTTCGGCTGCAGCGATCTCGGCCACCGACGCCGCCCGCTGCTCGTCCAGCAGACGTTGCCAGTGATGCGCCAGCCCGAGCGCCCGCATCAACGCGGTGTCCTGCGCAGCCGCCCGCGCTTCCCGCTCCCGGGTGGCCTCCGACAGGAATTCCTGCGGCGCGTCCAAGGGCGTGATGACCTGTTTCTTCAGCCCCCGCTTCACCAGCGTCCAGGGCACGAAGGTCTCCAACTGCACGCCGCCCGCCGGGCTCGGCAGTTGGTAGGTGACTGGATCACCCTTGAAGCGGCCTCGGTGCTTCTTGCTCATGCTTCCTCCTCAAAGCGTTTCACGATCTGCCGTTGCGCCCCCCAATCCACCGGCAGCGGGTTGCGCTGGAACCAGATCAGGTTCATCCGGCGCGGCTGCCGCCCGGTCATCAGCATTTCGAGGATGTCGGGCGCGAGCAAGGTCAGACGCATCAGCTCGTTGGGCACCGATGGATGCAACCCTTCTGCCCTGGCGATGTCCGATCCGCTCTTCATCACGCCGGTGTCCACGAGGTGCTGCCAGTAGAAACCGCGCGCCACCCCCTCCAGCAGTGTTACGTCGTGAACGTGGCGGTCGTCGGCGGCCACCCGCCGCGCGCCCCGGCGGCGAAACGTCAGAGGCACGAAGGTTTCAAGGGAGTCGTCCATCAGGCCTCGACCTCCAACAGTTCCGCACCGATCCCCCTCGGCGCGAATTCACCGATCAGAGCGTCCCAACCCAGTTCCCGCCACTTCACCTTGATGCCCTGCACCTCGCCGACGTGGACTAGGTCGATGCGCTCGATCATCAGGTTGGCGATGCGGTGGCGCTCGACCGGGAACAACTGATCCCACACGTCGTTGATTCGTCCCATCGCCATTACCGTGGTGGCCTCGTCGACCTGTCCGCCGTTGCGCTGGATGTGGCGCACCACCGATGCGATGGATTCCGGGCTGGTCAGCACCGTGCGGATCTGGGCCACCACCGCTGCCTCGATCTCCAGCGCGGGCAGGCGTTCATAGCTCTTGCCCGGCGCGCCGAACCGGCTCTCCGACTTGGACACGTAGTAGTGATACTTGCGACCGTTCTTGCGCGAGTAGGTCGGGTACATCCGCTCGCCCGAGGGGGCGTACAGCAGGCCGCGCAGCAAGGCGTCGGTGCGCGACCGGATCTTGGTTTCCACCGACCGGGCATGGCCGTCCCTGGCCAGCACTGCGTGAACCTTGTCCCAAAGCTCCTGGTCGATGATCGGCGGGTGAGCGCCGGGGTACCAGTTCCCTTTGTGCGACAACTCCCCCAGGTAGATGCGGTTGCGCAGCAGCTTGTGCAGGTACTTCTTGTCGATGCGCGTGCCGCTGCGGGTCTGGCCCTCCTGCGTCGTCCAGGCCTTGGTCGTGATGCCGTCGGCAGTCAGATTGACGGCGATCTGGGTTGGAGAACCAATGGTCAGCATCTCCTCGAAGATGCGACGCACCACTGCCGCCTCGGCCTCGTTGATGACCAACAGGCGGTTGTCGACGTCGTAACCCAGGGGCGGGACGCCGCCCATCCACATCCCCTTGCGCTTGGCGGCAGCGATCTTGTCGCGGATGCGCTCGCCGGTGACCTCGCGCTCAAACTGGGCGAAGGACAGCAGGACGTTGAGCATCAGCCGACCCATCGAAGTGGTGGTGTTGAACTGCTGGGTGACCGACACAAAGGACACCCCGTGGCGTTCGAACACTTCGACCATCTTGGAGAAGTCGGCCAAGCTGCGCGTCAGGCGGTCGATCTTGTAGACCACCACGATGTCGATCTGGCCGCGCTCGATGTCCGCCATCAGGCGTTTCAGACCCGGCCGATCCGTGTTGCCGCCAGAGAAGCCGGGGTCGTCGTAGTCGTCGGCCACCGGAATCCACCCCTCGGATCGCTGGCTGGCCACAAAAGCATGGCCCGCTTCCTTCTGCGCGTCGATGGAGTTGAACTCCTGGTCAAGCCGTTCATCCGAGGACACCCGGCAGTATACGGCGCAGCGCTTGCGGGCCTTAGTGCTTGCGATCTCGCTCATCGCGCACCTCCCTTGCTCAGGCCAAAGAACAGCGGCCCCGACCAGTGCGCGCCCGTGATGTGGCGGGCCACCGCAGTCAGGCTCTTGAAGTTGCGCCCCTGGTACTCAAACAGCCCCTCGGCGGTGACTGTCACCCGGTGTTCGCGCTCGCCCCATTCGCGCAGCAGGATCGTGCCCGGCGCGAAATCGAACTCGCGCGGCTTGGCCCGCAGCTTGATCTTGGAGTGTTTTGCGCCGATGGCTTCCAGGCGCTGCTTGGTCTCGGGCGCGAGGCCACCGAAGGCTTCCTCCTGCAGCTTGTAGGCGAGGCGGGACTCGACGTGCGTGCGGTTGGGGTAGTCCGGGCGGCGCGGGAAATACCGATCCCACACCGTCCAGAGCTCGGACATTGGCAGGCAGGCCAGCTCCGCGATCCGTGCCGCGACGGATGCTTGTTTCTCGTTCATCACAACTTCTCCTCTTGATAGGGGGTTGTATGAACGCGCTGGTCGGGCAGGAAGCCAAGGCCAACTTCTCTCTGTTTTGGCTCATCCGCAGTAAGGGTGCGGACAATGGCAGCCGCAAGGATGGCGGCGATTTCGCCAGCACAGGCGCTGGCGGACATCTCCGAGGGAGATGCGAGTTCGATGCTCTTCATGATGGCTCCGGGGAATTGCAACCGTGAGGGATAGTGAGCCTGATCCTCCGAAGCGGATGGCAACGGAGGGCAATCGAAAACGCTTGCTAACATCAATTCGCAAGTAAATCTTGCGTTCTACAGTTCGCAAGAATAGAATGCAGGTTTAGGAGGTGACTGCCATGCTCGAAAAAATCTCGCAAAAGCTGATCGGCTACCGCGTCAAAGCGGCGCGCGAGTCCAAGGGCTGGACGCAGGATCAGCTCACCCAAGGCCTCGGCCTCAATGACCGCCAGTCGGTGTCTGACATTGAGAACGGCAAGCGCGCGCTCAAGCCCGACGAATTGCTGGAGTTGTCCGATCTGCTGGAGCGCGACATCGAGTTCTTCATCGACCCGTTCGCTGTCGCCGGCGAGGCCCAGTTCTCCTGGCGTGCAGCCCCCGAAGTCCCCGAGGACAGTCTCGATGGCTTCGAACTGAAGGCCGGTCAGTGGATCGGTCTGCTGCGTTGGCTGCGCGAGCAGCAGGACAGCCGGGCCAGCGTCCTGAAGCGCGCCCTGCGTCTGTCGGCGCAGTCCTCGTTCGAGGATGCTCAGGAGCGCGCCGAGAGTCTGGCGGCCGAACTCGACCTCGGCGTCATCCCGGCCGAAACCTTGATCGACAAGATCGAGCGTGAGCTCGACATTCCGGTGCTGTTCGTGGACACGGTGGAAGCCGACGACGGCAAATCCATCTCGGGCGCGACCTGCCACCTCGAAGAGATGGGCGTCATCCTGATCAACCGGAATGAAACCGAGGCGCGTCGCTTCTACGACTTGGCGCACGAGCTGTTCCACGCATTGACCTGGGATGCGATGAAGCCCGACCATCGGGAATCGAATTCCATCGAGGAGCGCAACAAGGGGAAACGCATCGAGCAACTGGCGAACAACTTCGCCGCTGCCCTGCTGATGCCGCGCGCCTCGTTGAACAAACTGATTGATGGCAATCGCCAGAGCGATATTGCCCACCTGTGCGAAGTCGCGGCGCTGCTGCGCGTCGCGCCGGTGGCGCTGGCATGGCGACTGTTCAACCTCAAGCTCATCAGTGACGACACCCGCCGCGATCTCGCGCAAGAGAAACAGCGACCATCGGTGTCGGGTGCACCCAAACGGTTCTCCGTGTCCTTCGTACGAATGCTGCACGAAGCGCTGGAAAACGGACGGCTGTCGGCTCGCAAGGGCGCGAAAGCAATGGGTCTGGGACTAGGTGGTTTGACTGAGTTGTTCGCTCAGTACGATCTCTCTGCACCGTTCGAGCTCTGAGGTGCGGACCATATGCCGAAAACCCGAGTCTTTGCTGACACCAATGTCATTCTCGAATCCTTCCGCACCGGCTGCTGGACGGCGATCAGCAGCCATTTCGCCATCGAGACGGTCCAGAAATGCGTCGAGGAAACGCTGACCGGCAACCCCGGTGATCCTCGTCATGTTGCGGTCCCTCCCGCAGAACTGAGGGCAGGACTCGCCGGCGAGCATCCGGTGACACGCAAGGAGATCGCGGCGCTGGTACTTGCCCATCCCTCCTGCGGCACGCTCGACGACGGCGAGAAACACCTCCTCGCATGGCTGCTCGCCAACAAGCTGCTGCCCTCTGCCATCGTCGTCGTCACCACCGCCGACAAGGCGGCATTGGTCGCATCCCACGGCCTGGGCTGGCTCGATTGCGCGGTGTCGTTGGAGGATCTGGCAAGAAAGGCTGGCGTCGGTCGCGCCAACCTCGACGCGCTGGCCTTGCAGTACCGCGAGGATTGGCTGTCGAGCATCAAGACCAAGATTCGAATGGGCATCCTGCCGTAACGGGAGGCGGGAGTTTTTCCTGGAACCAAGAATAATGATCAAAACGTACAAGAATATTCCTTCCCTCCATCGCTTTGTTGAAGTCGCTCCTGTCGAGGCCATCCGAAAACTCCTAACCGAGCATGGAAATGGTCAGAATGCTCAGGCGTTCGCATCCGTCGAATGGCCAGATGGCCCAGCACTGAATGGTGTCAACAAGGATTTTCGCTTCGAGGTTCTAGACATCTGCGTTGGCCTAGATGTGAAAGTGTCTGCTCCACTCGATGGGCACGCACGCCGCATCATTACCTTGTCGGAAGGCAAAGGCGTCGAGGCCATCCAATCGGTGCGTGATAATCTGTACCTGCACGACGACGACCAGCAATCGGCTGTCACCGAATACGACGCACAGCAAGACCATTTTGGTCGTGCCACCGTCATCTACCTTCGAGCGCCCGCTCTGTTTGATGACGCCGAAAAGTATTTCTACGCCGAGCACCATCGAAATTACGGAAAACTCTACGAGGCTTTCGATCTTGATTGCGACGATGTCAGCGGCTTCGAATGGACGGAAGAGAAACGTGTTCGGCTAGAAACCGTGCTTCAGGAACGGCTCGGTACAAACGGACGCTGCCTGGTTCAATATCTTCCTTTTGATCAGAAGCAAGCGAATGGCGACGTCGTCCCCGTACATCTATTCTTGATTCGCCACGCTGGCGAGATGAATAGCATTCAGCAGGTTTGCGAAGATCTCTCGACGGCTCCCATTTACTACCGCCCTCCAGTCGAGGCGACCTTACTTTTTCAACCCGACAAGAAATCGGTTGAAGTATTTTCCGAACAGGAATCCAGTCGGTTTCTGATCGCGTCGTCATTTGCCGAAACCGGCGTCAACACGGACTTGTCGGGCAGACCGGTTTCCATGCGCCAGTACAACCTCCGTCGTTTCTATCGCTCCCTCTCGCTACCACAAGAGCCGGTGGCAGACCTCGACCTGATCGACGTCCGCGTGGTGGAGGCCGAGGCGAGACCGCAGAATTTCAAGCGGCGGGTATCACTGAAAGTCGACAAGAACGATGACATCGATGAAGCCGCCAAAGATACGCTCGGCGACAACCACATTTTCAAGAGCGCGTCGTTGATCAGCCGCGTGGTTATCAACGTGCGATTCATGAAAGAGAACAAGGAGATCAATCTCCCGATCACTCTGAGCACACCGAATCGATGTAATCTCGGCAGTCGGCGTGATCCAAATGAGCGGGAACTCGGCTTCGGTGTCCTTGAGCGATACGGGATCATGAAGCGCGTCGTTCCGCTCAGTGCATCCGAAGAGGCAAACCTGTTCGATACGTTACTCAAGCTCTACGAAGCCGAGGATCGTGAAGTCCGGCGAAGTGTCCTCGAGCAATGGGGAGCGGACATTGAAATGCTGCGCGCCGGCGGATTCCTGAAGCCAATGGGCCGCGCGACGGATGTCACACGTCTGCGTGACGACGGGACGACGATGCATCTTTCCGTTTGGGCAAAAGGTGCGATTCTCGTCGCTGACGATCCCGTCACTCACCAAACCATCGAGATCGATCCCGTTGAACTTGAACGCTTCGAAGTGATGAGAGGTTGGGTCGCAGAGCGCGTCGTCAAAGGGCTACGTGGAGCGATGCAGATCGGCCAACGAATCAAGGCGGATGCTGCTGTCACAAAACTGGGAGCGCTGGTCGTCGGCGACGAGGATGTGGCTGTCTTTCTCGCCCGCCGTTTGAATCGGCTCGATACATTGGCTGAGGCCGATGCATATCTTCGAGGCGAAAGGCAAGTGGGCTACGGCATTGTCCTGACCGCCACGGAATTCAGCCCTCAATACCTGGGAGCCAACGTGGTCGTCTGGCTTGGCGATGTCCTAGGCACGAATGCCGGAGAAATCGCAATCGATAAAGACCGACTGATCCGCGCTCTATCGGACGGCAAACAGCGCGCGCTCGCGGCCACAACGGTCGATCTGATTATCCACAACGATCTCATCAATCAGGAAAGCGCAACGTTGATCATCCCCGGAAAAGCGCCGTGGCCGTTGCTGGGTAAACAAGTCACGATCTTGGATCGTCTCGTCAAGGCCCATAAATCAAACAACCCGGTTTTGCAAAACAAGGCTCTCTTTGAGGGAATGAGCTACAACCATCCGGCGCAGGCATTCCAAGGTGAGACCTGGAAATCATACCTGGGCCACCCGCCAAACAAAACGCGAGGATGGACGCTGTTCGTCTGAGTTTCGGCTTGATGCAATTCCGGGAAACGGGCTGCCCACTGGGCGGCCCGTTTTGCTTCTACATCCTGACCTAGAGTTGACCTAGAAATGGCCTTGAGACCACCTAGAAAGTAATCCGGATAGTTCGGTATGCCCACTCTGAATAGGAGGCATACCGAAATGCGAAACCAAGTCTCATCAGTTCAATCCAGCCGGGACGCTTCCCGGCCACGTCAGGACGCTGCCACGCGCATTGCCCTCGACGAAAACGAGCTCGCCGCCCGCTGGGGGCTCTCCGTCAAAACCCTCCGCCGCTGGCGGCAGGAGCAGCTCGGCCCCGTCTTCTGCAAGTTCGGGGCGCGCGTCACCTACCTGATCTCCGAAATCGAAGCCTTCGAGCGGCGCGTCTCGCGTTACTCGACCTTCGCTCGGGCGTACCAGTGAGGAGGACGGCCATGAGCGATCTGACCATCTTCCCCGCCGACATCGCCGAGATGTCCGTCAGCCAATTGGCCGCGCTGCCGCCCGCGCAGAAGCGCGAGGTCGACAAGAACCTCGACGCTGCCATCGACTGGCTCAAGAAGGCCCGCACCAAGTTCGACGCCGCGCTGGATCAGTGCTACGGCGAGCAGGCCCGCGCAGCGCTGTATGAATCCGGCCGCGACTTCGGCACCACCCACATCAGCGACGGCCCGCTCCGTATCAAGTTCGAGGTGCCCAAGAAGGTCAGCTGGAACCAGAAGCAGTTGGGCGAAATCGCCGAGCGCATCGTGGCTTCGGGCGAGAAGGTCGAGGGCTACCTCGATATCAAGCTCTCCGTTTCCGAATCCCGCTACACGAACTGGCCACCGGCGCTGCAACAGCAGTTCGCCGCCGCCCGCACCGTGGATTCCGGCAAGCCGTCTTTCACCCTTTCCCTCGATTCGGAGTACTGACCATGAGCACCAGTCTCATCGCATCGCTGCGCCAGCAGCTGCCGTCCATCTACGGCGATCACCTTCCCGACGAAATCCGGTATCGGCGCACGGACGGCCAGGAAATCGTTGTCGCGCTCGACGCCGCCACGGTGGACGAACTGGCCTTCGCCATCCAGACGGCCAACGCGGAATCTCTGGCGCTCAGTCGCCGCCGCACCGCGCTGGAGGAACTCCACACCGAGGTGCGCAAGCGCGCCGCGCGTGGGGCCGACCGCATCGCCGACGTTTCGTGGGAGGGCTGATCATGAGCTCGATCATTCCGTTCCAGTTCGAAGCGCACGCCGTGCGTGTGCAGGTCGACGATCTCCGGCAGCCGTGGTTCAACGCCAGCGACGTCTGCGCCGTCTTGGAGTTCGGCAATCCACGTCAGGCGATTGAATCCCACGTCGATCCCGAGGACGTCCAGAAATTGGACACCCTCACCGCAGGCGGTCGCCAGCGCCAAAACCACATCAACGAATCGGGCCTCTACGCGCTGATCCTCGGCAGCACGAAGGACGCCGCGAAACGCTTCAAACGCTGGGTGACCGGGGAGGTGCTGCCCGCGATCCGCAAGACCGGCGCGTACTCCGGCCCCGGCACGCTGGCGGCCTTGCCCGCGCCAACCCACGACCGCGTGAGCGCGATCCTGCTGATCGGAGAGGCGGTCGCCAAAGTGCCGGGCGTCACGACCGGCATCGCGATGGCGGCGACGCTGACCTGCATCCAGGAGAACACGGGCCTCACCACCGAGGTGCTGCGCCGCGCCTTGCCTGCCGCCAACGAACCGATCTGCTCGCTCAACGCCACCCAGCTCGGCAAGTTGCTAGGCCGTTCCGCCAAGGCCACGAACCAGTTGCTGGCGGCGCGCGGTTTCCAGTTCCGCAACGACCGTGACGAGTGGGAGCTGACCGAGGCGGGCGAAGCCTGGGCCGAGGCCATGCCGTACTCACGCAACGGCCACAGCGGCTACCAGATCCTCTGGAATCCGGCGGTCGCCGAGCAGTTGAAGGAGGTGGCGTGATGTCCCTCCCGATCATTTCGGCGCAGCAGCGCATGGCCGAGCGCAAGGGTGTGAAGCTATTGATGCTGGGCAAGTCTGGCATCGGCAAGACTACCCGGCTCAAAGACCTCGATCCGGCTACCACCTTGTTCCTCGACATCGAGGCGGGTGACCTGGCCGTGGCCGATTGGCCGGGCGACGCCATCCGCCCGGCGTCCTGGCCCGAGAGCCGAGACTTTTTCGTATTCCTCGCGGGCCCGGACAAGTCGCTGCCGCCGGAGAGCGCGTTCTCACAGGCGCACTACGACCACGTCGTCGTGAAGTTCGGCGATCCGGCCCAGCTCGAGCGATACCAGACCTTTTTCCTCGACTCGATCACGCAGTTGTCCCGCCAGTGCTTTGCGTGGTGCAAGACGCAGCCCGGCGCGGTCAGCGACCGCTCCGGCAAGCCCGACCTGCGCGCAGCCTACGGGCTGCTTGGCCAGGAGATGGTCGGCGCCCTGACTCACCTGCAGCACGCTCGGGGCAAGAACGTGATCTTCGTGGCCATCCTCGACGAGCGCCTGGATGACTACAACCGCAAGGTGTTCGTGCCGCAGATCGAAGGCAGCAAGACCAGTCTGGAGCTGCCCGGCATCGTCGATGAGGTCGTGACGCTGGCCGAGATCAAGGCCGACGACGGCAGTGCCTACCGCGCCTTCGTCACGCACACCCTCAATCCCTACGGCTTCCCGGCCAAAGACCGCAGCGGTCGCCTCGACCTGCTGGAGCCGCCGCATCTCGGCGCGCTGATCGCCAAGTGCGCGGGCGCATCGCCCGTCAGCGCCGCCACCCCCACACACATCGAATCTCAGGAGTAATCGCAATGACTGCATGGAATGACTTCAACGACGCTGACGCCCAGCAATCCGGCTTCGATCTGATCCCCAAGGGCACCGTTGTCCCGGTGCGCATGACCATCAAGCCCGGTGGCTACGACGATCCCGAGCAAGGCTGGGGCGGTGGCTACGCCACCGAGTCTTTCGAGACCGGCTCCATCTATCTCGCCGCCGAGTTCGTGGTCACCGCTGGTGACCACGCCAAGCGCAAGATGTGGAGCAACATCGGCTTGCACTCCAAGAGGGGGCCGACCTGGGGCCAGATGGGGCGCAGCTTCATCCGCGCCGCGCTTAACAGCGCTCGAAACGTCCACCCGCAGGACAACAGCCCGCAGGCCGCTGCTGCGCGCCGCATTCAGGGCTTCCACGAACTGGATGGCCTGGAGTTCCTGGCTCGCGTGGACATCGAGAAGGACGCCAAGGGCCAAGACCGCAACGTCGTCAAGATCGCGGTCGAACCCGATCACCCCGACTACGCCAAGTTGATGGGTGTCCCGGCGAAGGCCAAGCCGGGTGGCGGTACCTCCGGTGCCCCGGCGCAGGCGGCTCCCACCTACGCAGCCCCGACCCCGCAACGCGCGCCGGTGACGGGCAAACCGTCCTGGGCTCAGTGAGGGGGGCAGATGAAATGCTGGGTCTGCAAACGACAGGCCCGGGGCTTCGGCCACACCGACAACCGTCACGGTGTCGGCGATCCCCGGCGCTATCCCATCGACTGGGTGTTCTGCTCGCAGCGCTGCCAGAACGCGTTTCACGCGCTGTACGGCAACTGGCTGCGGGTCATGGACGGTCGCATCGACATCAAGGAGGTCGCCATGATCGATCCGTCTGATGTCGAACTGGCCGCGATGAAACAGTGCCTCAAGGCCTTCGGCGAGGCCGCGGGCGAGATCGGCTTTGCCAAGCCGCTGGGCGACTACTCCGAAGCCGAGGCGCTGCAGGTGATCGACGCCATCGTCACCTGCTGGACGGACGCGATGGTCGAGCACCACGAGGCGAGCAAGTACCCGGCGGTGCGTGGCATGACGCCCACACCCGATCCACTGGCCAACCCGTTCGCCGATCTGGAGGACGACCTGCCTTGGGAAGATCCGAAGGGGAAGAAGCCATGATCGACTTCAACTCCTCATCGAGCATCTCGGGTCAAGTCACCGCCCTGGTGGACGCGGGCATGCAGCAGGCCCGCACCCGCCAGTCCGAACGCCAGTACCTTGGTGCGTCCCGACTCGGTGTGGCCTGCGAGCGCGCGCTGCAGTTCGAGTACGCCAAGGCTCCCATCGACCACGGGCGCGACACCCCGGGCCGGATGCTGCGCATCTTCGAGCGCGGTCACGTCATGGAGGACTGCATGGTCGCTTGGCTGCGGGACGCGGGCTTCGACCTGCGCACCCGCAAGGCCGACGGCGAGCAGTTCGGGTTCTCGGTGGCTGACGGCCGCCTGCAGGGCCACATCGACGGCGTCATCGTCGGCGGCCCGGAGGGCTTCGCCTATCCCGCGCTCTGGGAGAACAAGTGCCTGGGCAACAAGTCCTGGCGCGAGCTGGAGAAGAACCGCCTCGCCGTGGCCAAGCCCGTCTACGCCGCGCAAGTGGCGATCTACCAAGCCTATCTCGAACTGCACGAGCACCCGGCAATCTTCACGGCGCTCAACGCCGACACGATGGAGATCTACACCGAGGCCGTGCCCTTTGACGCAGCCCTGGCGCAGCGCATGTCGGATCGGGCGGTGAAGGTCATCACGGCGACCGAGGCGGGAGAACTCCTGCCGCGCGCCTTCAACGACCCGACCCACTTCGAATGCCGGATGTGCGCGTGGCAAGACCGCTGCTGGAGGACGCAAGCATGACCGAAAACAAGCACAGCGAAGTTTCGCGAGCCGAAGGCGAGAAGGCACGAAGCGACTGGCACAACAACACTCCGGCGAATGCCATCGAACCGATGATCGATGCCAAGCAGGCGGCGGCTGCGCTGCGCCTGCCGTACTACTGGTTCGCCGACCATGCCATGCGCACCAAGTACCGGATTCCGCACTACCTGATGGGCGGTCTGGTGCGCTATCGCTTGTCCGAACTTTCCGCATGGGCCGCGCGCAGCGCCGCCGTCCAGGGCCGTGATGCTCAGGATGCGGACGCACCTGTCGAGGGAGCCGAATGATCGACTTCAACGACACAACTCAAACTGCGGAGCACAGCCGAGAGTCAGAGCGCGACGAGATTCGCGCCGAACTGATCGCACGCCTGGAGTCGGTGCTGACCACGATGTTCCCAGCAGGCAAGAAGCGCCGTGGCAAGTTCCTCATCGGCGACGTGCTGGGCAGTCCCGGCGACAGCCTCGAGGTGGTGCTCGAAGGCGAGAAGGCGGGACTCTGGACGGATCGCGCCACAGGCGATGGAGGCGATATCTTCGCCTTGATCGCCGCCTACCTCGGGGCCAACGTCCACACCGACTTCCCCCGGGTGCTCGACGAGGCTGCCGATCTGCTCGGTCGTTCGCGGTCGGTGCCGGTGCACCGCGCCAGGAAGGAAGCCCCGGTCGATGACCTTGGCCCAGCCACGGCCAAGTGGGACTACTTCGACGTCACCGGCAAGCTGATCGCGGTCGTGTACCGCTATGACCCACCCGGGCGCAAGAAGGAATTCCGCCCCTGGGATGCCAAGCGGCGCAAGATGGCCCCGCCCGACCCCCGCCCGCTGTACAACCAGCTGGGTCTGGCCGCTGCCAGCCAGGTCGTGCTGGTCGAGGGCGAGAAGTGCGCGCAGGCCTTGATCGCCATCGGCGTGGTGGCGACCACGGCGATGCACGGCGCGAACGCCCCAGTCGACAAGACCGACTGGTCACCTCTGGCGGGCAAGTCGGTGCTGATCTGGCCCGACCGGGACAAACCGGGCTGGGACTACGCGGCACAGGCGGCACAAGCGGTTTTGACCGCAGGGGCCAAGTCCTGCCACATCCTTTACCCGCCCGAGGAAGCCGCTGAGGGCTGGGATGCGGCCGATGCCATTGCCGAGGGCTTCGACGTCTCGTCCTTCCTCACCCACGGCCCGCGCCTGCAGATGCACGACGTGGCCGATGCCGCCGAACCAGTCGTCAGCAGTGACGAATCGGTGTGGGGCACGGAGGATGCGCTGGCGCTGGCCTTCACCCGCCGCTACCACCGCGACTGGCGCTACGTGGCAGGCTGGGGGCGCTGGCTGGTATGGGACGGGCACCGCTGGCGCACAGAGGACACGCTGGCGGCCACCGACCTGATCCGTAGCGTCTGCCGTCAGACCGCCGTGCGCGCAGACAACCCCAAGGTCGCCGCCAAGCTGGCTAGCTCAGGCACGGTCAGTGGCGTGGAACGGCTGGCGCGGGCAGACCGCAGGCACGCGGCCACCACCGTCGAGTGGGACGCCGATCCGTGGCTGCTCAACACGCCGGGCGGTGTGGTCGATCTCAGGACGGGACGCAAGCGTTCGCATGAGCGCGCCGACCGAATGACCAAGATCACCACGGCCACGCCGGGAGGCGACTGCCCAACCTGGTGGCAGTTCATCGACGAAGTGACCGGTGGCGACAAGGAGCTGCAGGCCTATCTGCAGCGAATGGTTGGCTACGCGCTGACCGGCTCGACGCAGGAGCACGCGCTGTTCTTCCTGTACGGCACCGGTGCGAACGGCAAGTCGGTGTTCGTGAACACGCTGGCCACCATCCTGGGGGACTACGCCACCAACGCGCCGATGGACACCTTCATGGAAACGCGCACCGACCGGCACCCGACAGATATGGCAGGCCTGCGCGGCGCGCGCTTCGTGGCGGCCATCGAAACCGAACAGGGACGGCGCTGGGCCGAGTCCAAGGTCAAGAACCTCACCGGTGGCGACAAGATCTCCGCGCGCTTCATGCGGCAGGACTTCTTCGAGTTCTTCCCGCAGTTCAAGTTGTTCGTGGCGGGCAACCACAAACCGGCGATTCGCAACATTGACGAGGCGATGAAGCGGCGACTGCACCTGATCCCGTTCACCATCACCGTACCGCCCGAGCGCCGCGACAAGCATCTCCAGCAGAAGCTGCTGGCCGAGCGCGACGGCATCTTGGCATGGGCGGTCCAGGGCTGTCTGGACTGGCAGGGCCACGGACGTCTCGATCCGCCGCAGCGGGTGGTGGAAGCGACCGAGGAGTACTTCGAGGCCGAGGACGCGCTGGGCCGCTGGCTCGATGAGCGCTGCGTGCGCGAGCCCAACGCCAAATCGCTGACCGCCGAGCTGTTCAACGACTGGAAGCAGTGGGCCGAGGCGGCCGGTGAATTCATCGGTGCGCAACGACGCTTCTCCGATCTGCTGATCACGCGCGGACTGGAGAAATGGCGTAACGGCATGGGCGTGCGCGGGTTTCAGGGCATTGGCCTCAAGCACCCGCCGACGCCTACCTATACCCCCTACGCGGACAACTGACCCATGAAAACCACGCCGTCTGACGCAGCTGACGCAGTTTGTCGTAACTCCTACGCGTGCGCGCGTGCGCGCGCCTCTGGAGAGTTTCGATATTCCGTGTCAGCTGCGTCAGACCCGCACCGGACAAGGACTGACACCATGACCACGACGATCCTCGCCCTCGATCTGGGCACCACCACCGGCTGGGCGCTGCGCGGCAGCGACGACCACATCACCAGCGGCGCTGAGAGCTTCCGGCCGCATCGCTTCGAAGGCGGCGGGATGCGCTTTTTGCGCTTCAAGCGCTGGCTCACCGAGATCAAGCAATCGTGTGACGGCATCGACTGCCTGCACTTCGAGGAAGTGCGCCGCCACGTCTCGACCGATGCCGCACACGCCTACGGCGGGGTTCTCGCCACGCTCACTGCGTGGTGCGAGCACCACCAGATCCCGTACCAGGGCGTGCCGGTCGGCACGATCAAGAAGCACGCCACAGGCAAGGGCAACGCCAGCAAGGACGAGATGGTGGCGTCTGTCCGGGCTCGTGGCCACCAACCTGCCGACGACAACGAAGCCGACGCGCTGGCTCTGCTGCACTGGGCCATCGAGCAGCACGCACGTGAGGAGGTGTGAGATGAAGATCCCGACGCCCCAGTACCGCTGCCCCCTCGGTCGTCTGCAACCTGACGTCCAGGATCTGGACGCCATCAAGCAACGTGGCTGGCGCGACCAGCACATCCTGGTCGTCTCGCCCGACGACGAACGCCTGGACTGGATGGAACGCGAACTGGTGCGCCAGATCGGCGAGCGCCTGTACGGCGCAGGAGGACGACGCCATGGCTGACCTTCGCACATCCTGGACGATTGAGGACGTGGCTGCACGGTTTGAGGATGCAGCCACCACCGGACGACGCCTGCCACCCGTGCGTGTGCAGGGCTATTTCAACTGCTGGCCTGCATTCGTCCGCACGGAGTGGGAAGCCTTTGCTGCGGACGAGAAGGTGTACCGCCCCTTCCCGCCCAGCCCTGAGGCCATCGACCGGATGCTGGAGACGATGCGCTGGGTGCAATGGCTGGAGGTCGAGCAGCGCCACCTCGTGTGGATGCGGGCCAAGCGCTACGGCTGGCGGGACATCACGATCCGCTTCGCCTGCGACCGCACCACGGCGTGGCGGCGCTGGCAACGGGCGCTGGAGATCGTGGCGGCACAGCTCAACAGCGACGGCGTGCGGTTGCCTTCCAAAAACGTGGGCAATTTAGGGTAATGCTTGCCGCGCTTGTCCTCGCCTTGCCTTGCTTGTCCGTTTCGAGGCCCGGCAGCCCTGCAACAAAACAGCCCGGTCGGGGGTAGTATTTCAGCTATCTTCTGGACAGCGGTGACGGTTGAGGGGACGGGCCCAGGCAAAAGGGGTCCTTCCTTCCCAAATCGAAATGCGGGGGGCGCGAGCGCGGGATTCGCCTAGCGTCCGACTGCAAACCAAGGTTTGCAGGGTTTGCAGTTTGCACCCGCCCAGTCCGCACCCATCACGAGCCCGCCCACGGTTTTCCGTCGGCGGGTTTTCTTTTTCCGAGGAACCGATTCTGAACACGCTCAACGTCGAGTACCGCAAGGTCGAGGCGCTGATCCCCTACGCCCGAAATCCACGCACGCACACCGACGAGCAGGTGGCCAAGATCGCCGCCAGCATCGTCGAGTACGGCTGGACGAATCCGGTGCTGGTGGACGGCGACAACGGCATCATCGCGGGCCACGGTCGCTTGGCTGCCGCGCGCAAGCTGGGACTGGATCAAGTCCCGGTCATCGAGCTGGCCCATTTGTCGCCGACGCAGAAGCGCGCCTACGTCATCTCCGACAACCGGCTGGCGCTCGACGCGGACTGGAACGAAGAGCTGCTGGCACTGGAACTGGCCGAGTTGTCCGACGCTGGGTACGACCTCGCGCTGACCGGCTTCGAGGATGCGGAGATCGATGCCTTGCTCGCAGACGACGTGGTCGCCGATGAAGGTGAAAACGAGCAGGATGCCGATGAGCCAGACGCGGCCGATGAAGTGCCGGAGACTCCGGTGGTGCCGGTGTCTCGCACTGGCGATGCCTGGGCCATCGGCCCACACCGCCTGATCTGCGGCGACGCCACCGACCCGGCCGTCATCGCCACGCTGATGCAGGGTGATGTGGCACGACTGTGCTTCACTTCGCCGCCCTACGGCAACCAGCGCGACTACACGTCGGGGGGTATCGCCGATTGGGATGGTCTGATGCGTGGTGCGTTCGCCAACGTGCCGGTGGCCGACGACGGCCAGGTGCTGGTCAACCTCGGACTGATACACCGCGACAACGAAGTCATCCCGTATTGGGACGCGTGGTTGGGCTGGATGCGCACGCAGGGCTGGCGGCGTTTCGCGTGGTACGTCTGGGATCAGGGGCCGGGCATGCCCGGCGACTGGGCGGGCCGCTTCGCGCCGAGCTTCGAATTCGTGTTCCATTTCAACCGGCAGAGCCGCAAGCCGAACAAGATCGTGCCCTGCAAGCACGCAGGCCACGAATCGCACCTGCGTGCCGATGGCTCATCCACGGCGATGCGCAGCAAGGATGGTGAAGTGGGCGGCTGGACGCACAAGGGCCAGCCGACGCAGGACACCCGGATTCCCGACTCGGTGATCCGCGTGATGCGGCACAAGGGCAAGATCGGCCAGGACATCGACCACCCCGCCGTCTTCCCGGTCGCGCTGCCGAAGTTCGTCATCGAGGCCTACACCGATTCGGGCGACATCGTGTTCGAACCCTTCGGCGGCAGCGGCACGACGATGCTGGCGGCCGAGCGCACCGGTCGCATCTGCCGCACCGTCGAGATCGCGCCGGAGTATGTGGATGTCGCCATCAAGCGCTTCCGCCAGAGCCATCCTGGCGTGCCCGTCACGCTGCTGGCCACCGGCCAGTCCTTCAATGAGGTCGCCGAAGTGCGGCTGGCCACCACGGAGGCCTCGCAATGAACGCCTCCTGGTTGGCTGACAGGATCGAGCAGTGGCCGACCGCCAAACTGCTGCCCTATGCCCGCAACGCGCGCACCCACTCGGAGGAGCAGGTCGCGCAGATCGCCGCCTCGATTGCCGAGTTTGGCTTCACCAATCCGATCTTGGCGGGTAGCGACGGGGTGATCGTCGCTGGGCATGG
Source organism: Imbroritus primus (assembly GCA_000272025.2). Taxonomy (GTDB): domain Bacteria; phylum Pseudomonadota; class Gammaproteobacteria; order Burkholderiales; family Burkholderiaceae; genus Imbroritus; species Imbroritus primus. The sequence continues at coordinate 27,524 of AKCV02000002.1, read as the reverse complement.
GCGGCTCGCCGCTGCACAAAAGCTCGGACTGGAAATCGTCCCGGTAGTCGTGCTCGACCATCTGAGCCCGACGCAGCGCCGGGCGTTGGTCATCGCGGACAATCGCATCGCCGAGAACGCCGGGTGGGATGACGCGATGCTGCGCATCGAGATCGCGGCCCTGCAGGACGATGACTTTGACCTGTCGCTTACCGGCTTCGATGCCGACGCGCTGGCCGAGTTGATGGCGGGCGATGAACCGGAGGGCGAAGGTCAGTCCGACGACGATGCCGTGCCCGAGGTGGCCGAGACGCCGGTTTCGCGCCCGGGCGACGTCTGGCTGCTCGGTGGTCATCGCCTACTGTGCGGCGACTCCACCCTGGCCGAGAGCTATGAGCGCGTGCTGGACGGCGAGCAGGTGGACATGGTCTTTACCGATCCGCCGTACAACGTGAACTACGCCAACAGCGCCAAGGACAAGATGCGCGGCAAGGATCGTGCGATTCTCAACGACAACTTGGGCGACGGCTTCTACGATTTCCTGCTGGCGGCGCTGACGCCGACCATCGCGCATTGCCGGGGCGGCGTCTACGTGGCGATGTCGTCCAGCGAGCTCGACGTACTCCAGGCCGCGTTCCGCGCCGCCGGTGGTCATTGGTCGACGTTCATCATCTGGGCCAAGAACACCTTCACGCTGGGCCGCGCCGACTACCAGCGCCAGTACGAACCGATCCTGTACGGATGGCCCGAGGGTGCGCAGCGCCACTGGTGCGGCGACCGTGACCAGGGCGACGTCTGGAACATCAAGAAGCCGCAGAAGAACGATCTGCATCCGACGATGAAGCCGGTGGAGTTGGTCGAGCGGGCGATCCGCAATTCCAGCCGCCCCGGCAACGCGGTGCTCGATCCGTTCGGCGGTTCCGGCACGACGCTGATCGCCGCCGAGAAGTCTGGACGGCTGGCACGGCTGATCGAACTCGATCCGAAGTACGTCGATGTGATCGTGCGCCGTTGGCAGGACTGGACTGGCAAACGAGCCACCCGCGAAGCGGATGGCGTGCTATTCGATCAGGCGGCCAGCGAATCTTCCGCGATCTCGCAGTGAATCACAAACCCGGTCAGGTACGGCAGGCCGCGCGGGATGCCGTAGTCCTTGCTGGTCTGGCGTCCGATCCTCCAACCCATCCACTGCTGGGTGGCGGCGTGGATCGCGTCGGCAAGGGCGCGGCCCGCGTGCAGTTGGTTGAGGACGTCGTCGGCAAAGTGGCGTCCGTGGCGGCTGTCGAGGAAGATCCGGACAGATTCGAGGGGCTGGCTGGTGGCGTCCGAGATGGCGGTCATCGCCAAGGGCCACGCGGCGCTGGCCTGCTCGTTCATCGTGCCCCAAAAGCCCCAGGCATCGTTCTCGGTGGCGGGGATTTGCTGGGTGGTGGTCATGTCGGGCTCCTTCGGGTTGATCGTTGCGACACTTGAAGTAACGCGCAGTTCGATTGAGAAGCCAAGCGGGTCTTGGCCTCTTTCTCGATCAATTTCGCTCACCCGAGACGGGCCACGTACCGCGCGTAATCGCCACCCTCGGGATTGACATAGAGATAGGGGCGTCCCGGTGCGGTGACCTCGACGCAGAGATAACCATCGCCGGTGCCGCCGCCCTTGCCGCGCAGCCAATCACACGACACCAACAGGCTGCGGGCAAAGGCATCGAACTCTGCAGTGGTGAGTTCCTTGGTTTCGGTGACGTAGATCCTGGTCTGGCCCTGGCCGCCGACCTCGCCCAGATCGGCGGGCTTGCGGGCAAACGGCAGTCGGATGCCCAGCTCCTCGACCTGGATGGCGTTGTCGCCAACCTGCAGGGTGCGCGGGGTGCGTTCGATGGTGATGGTCATGGTGCTCATTGCAGTTCTCCTTGGCTTGCGTCGTCAATCACGACACCAGCATGAACACGCTGTTCTGCGGAGAAGCCAAGCGTTTCAGGCGGCGTCGTGATCGAATTCCTCAGGCGATCCGGTAGACCCGTTCGCCGCCTTGGGCCTTGTCCGAGACGATGGTCAGGCCAAGCTTCTTCTTGAAGGCTCCAGCGAAGGTGCCGCGTACCGTGTGCGCCTGCCAGCCGGTGGCGTCGCAGATCTGGCGTACCGTCGCGCCCTCGGGGCGCTGCAGCATCCGGATCACGGTGGCCTGCTTGCTGTTCTCGCGGGTGCGAGGTTTCGCCTCGACGTTTTCTTGCGCCCACGTGGCTTCTGCGGCCGCCACGGCGGCTTCGATCTCCGGGTCTGAGTCCAGGGGCGCTGGCGCGGGACGGGCGCGCCCCATCGCGTCGTAGCCCTCGGCGGCGACGAACCAGTCGGTGCCTGAGGGGGTGATCAGGGCGCGGTTGAACAAGCCGTCGAGCACCTTCTTGCGTGCGCCGCCTTTGATGTTGTCGGGGAACCAGTCGATCTTGCCGTCGGTGTGTTCGAGGGCGTAGGCCAGGATCGCGTGCTGGGCCGGGGTCAGTTGGGTGGTGGTCATTTGCTGCTCCTTCGGGGTGGTTGATCGGGTGACGTGATGAACGCGCTGTTCGGGAATGAAGCCAAGCGCTTCCTGCTTAGCTCCGGCCCTTCTTGATCAGCCGCTGGTCTTGTCCGCGTTCACGGCCTTGCGACCCTGCTCGACGCCCGCGTTAAAGGCGGCTTCAAGGGCATCGCGCAGGCACCAGACCGCCACGTCGTGGAAGTCCAGGCTGTCCGAACGGCGCGTCTCCAGGGTTTCGATGCGGAGGTGCTGCTGGGCGATCTGCGTGAGGAGGTTGTCGAGCTGGTTCATTTCCGTGTCCTTCGATGTGGTGGATGACGAACGTATGAACGCGCTGCTCCAGATGGAAGCCAAGCAGATTCCGAAGGAATGACGAACCAATGATTGAAGGGGCCGATGGGTATCTCGATTCGCGCTTACGCCCGTCACCGTGGCGTGACCGACACCGCCGTTCACAAGGCGATTCGCGCCGGACGCATCACGCCGGAGGCTGACGGCACCATCGACGCCGACCGCGCGGATCGCGAGTGGGCGCGCAATTCGGAGGCTCCTAAGGCCGGAACGCGCGCCAAGGCCCCGAAGGTCGCCGTGCCGGAGGGCGGCGGCGACGGGCCTGCTGCCTTACCCGCTGGTGGCACGTCCCTACTTCAGGCGCGCACGGTCAACGAGGTGGTCAAGGCGCAGACGAACAAGGTGCGGCTGGCCCGACTGAAGGGCGAACTGGTGGATCGGCCGCAGGCCATCGCCCATGTTTTCAAACTGGCGCGATCAGAACGCGATGCGTGGCTGAACTGGCCCGCCCGCATCTCGGCGCAAATGGCGGCCAAGCTCGGCGTCGACCCGCACACGATGCACGTCGCCCTGGAGGCGGCGGTGCGTGAACACCTGCAGGAGGTGGGCGAGTTGCGTCCCCGGGTGGACTGATGTTGGACATGGACTACGAAGGCGCGGCCGAGATCGAGCGTGCGTGGCGCGAGGGGCTGACGCCCGACCCGCTGCTCACGGTGTCCGAATGGTCGGATCGGCATCGGATGCTGTCCTCCAAGGCGTCCGCCGAGCCGGGACGCTGGCGCACCAGCCGCACGCCGTACCTGAAGGCGATCATGGACTGCCTGTCGCCGACCTCGCCGGTCGAGCGCGTGGTGTTCATGAAGGCCGCCCAGCTCGGCGCGACCGAGATGGGCTCGAACTGGATCGGCTACGTGATCCACCACGCGCCGGGGCCGATGATGGCGGTGTGGCCAACCGTGGAGATGGCCAAACGCAACTCCAAGCAGCGGATCGACCCGCTGATCGAGGAGTCGGCGGCCCTGGCGGAACTGATCGCACCTGCCAGGAGCCGGGACTCTGGCAACACCATCCTGGCCAAGGAGTTCCGGGGCGGAGTGCTGGTGATGACCGGGGCCAACAGCGCAGTCGGCTTGCGTTCAATGCCGGTGCGGTATCTGTTCCTCGACGAGGTGGACGGCTACCCGCTGGACGTCGAGGGCGAAGGCGATGCGATCTCGCTGGCCGAAGCCCGCACGCGCACCTTCGCGCGCCGCAAGATCTTCATCGTCTCGACGCCGACGATCTCGGGGGCGAGCGCCATCGAACGCGAGTACGAGGCCAGCGACCAGCGTCGCTACTTTGTGCCGTGCCCGCATTGCTCGCACCGCCAGTGGCTACGCTTCGAGCAGTTGCGCTGGGAGAAGGGACAACCGGACACGGCGGCCTACATCTGCGAATCGTGCGACGAGCCGATTGCCGAGCATCACAAGGCGTGGATGCTGGAGCACGGTGAGTGGCGCGCGATGATCACCGACGGGTCGGGTAAGACGGCGGGGTTTCACCTGTCGTCGCTGTACAGCCCAGTGGGCTGGCGCAGTTGGCGCGACATCGCGGCCGCGTGGGAAAGCGCCGTCAACAAGGAGTCGGGGTCGGCGGCAGCCATCAAGACCTTCAAGAACACCGAGCTCGGCGAGACATGGGTCGAGGAAGGCGAAGCGCCCGACTGGCAGCGGCTGGTCGAGCGCCGGGAGGACTACCGCATCGGCACGGTGCCGCAGGGTGGATTGCTGCTGGTAGGCGCGGCCGACGTGCAGAAGGATCGCATCGAGGCCTCCATCTGGGCCTTCGGGCGCGGCAAGGAGTCCTGGTTGGTCGAGCATCGCGTGCTGATGGGCGACACCGCCCGCGACGCGGTGTGGAAGCGCCTTGGCGAGTTGATCTCTGAGAACTGGACGCACGCCTCTGGCGCAGCCATGCCGCTGGCCCGTTTCGCGCTGGACACCGGCTTTGCGACGCAGGAGGCCTACGCCTTCGTGCGTGCGTGCCGTGATCCGCGCATGATGGCTGTCAAAGGTGTGCCGCGCGGCGCGGCCCTGATCGGTACCCCGACTGCCATCGATGTCTCGCAGGGCGGCAAGAAGCTGCGCCGGGGTATCAAGGTGTTCTCGGTGGCGGTGGGCATCGCCAAGCTGGAGTTCTACAACAACCTGCGCAAGGGCGCGGACGTCAATGAGGACGGGGTGACCACGGTCTTTCCGGCCGGGTTCGTCCATCTGCCCAAGATCGACGCGGAGTTCATCCAGCAGCTCTGCGCCGAACAGTTGATCACCCGCCGCGACCGCAACGGCTTCCCGGTGCGCGAGTGGCAAAAGATGCGCGAGCGCAACGAAGCGCTCGACTGCTACGTGTACGCCAGGGCCGCCGCATCGGCGGCGGGCCTGGATCGCTTCGAGGAACGCCATTGGCGGGAACTGGAGCGGCAACTCGGGATGGAACGGCCACCGGATGAGCCGCCCCCGATTCAAGCATTCGACCCCGACGAGGCCACCCACAGCGGTGGCCTCGCTGCTTCTGGCACCCGCTATTCCGGTCGGCGCGTGATCAAGAGCCGCTGGCTGACCCGATGAGGACCCGATGACCTACACCACCACCCAACTCGACGCGCTCAAGCGCGCGCTGGCTACCGGCGAGCGCCGCGTGAGCTTCGGCGACAAGACGGTCGAGTACCGCTCGGTCGAGGAACTGCAGTCGGCCATCCGCACGGTTGAGGCCGAACTGGCACGCAATGCGGGATCGAGCACGAAGCGTCAGATTCGCGTCACGACAGCGAAGGGCTTCTGATGGCCTGGTTCTCGAAGTTCCGAAGCCTGTTCGGCCAATCGCCCGTCCACGAAGCCGCTGGCCGGGGCCGTCGCTCGCTGGCCTGGATGCCCGGTAACCCGGGTGCCGTGGCCGCGATGCTGGCGACCAACAGCGAACTGCGCAGCAAGAGCCGCGACCTCGTCCGTCGCAATGCCTGGGCGCAGGCCGGCATCGAGGCCTTCGTGGCCAATGCGGTGGGTACCGGCATCAAGCCGCAGAGCCTTGCGGCGGACGAGCGCTTCAAGACCGACGTGCAGGCGCTGTGGCGCGACTGGACGGAGGAGGCCGACGCCGCTGGGCAGACCGACTTCTACGGCCTGCAGGCGCTGGCCTGCCGCGCGATGCTCGAAGGCGGTGAATGCCTGATCCGGTTGCGGCCGCGTCGCCCGGAGGATGGCCTGGTCGTGCCCCTGCAGCTTCAGTTGTTGGAGCCCGAGCACCTGCCGATCAGCCTCAACACCGATCTGCCCTCGGGCAACGTAGTGCGCTCGGGCATCGAGTTCGACGGGATCGGGCGGCGCGTGGCCTACCACCTGTACCGCTCGCATCCCGAGGACGGTCGTCTGGCGCCGATGTCGGGCCAGGGCGGGATGGACACCGTGCGCATCGACGCGCGCGAAATCATCCACCTGTTCCGCGTGCTGCGCCCGGGCCAGATCCGGGGCGAGCCGTGGTTGTCGCGGGCGCTGGTCAAGCTCAACGAACTCGACCAGTACGACGACGCCGAGCTGGTGCGTAAGAAGACCGCTGCGATGTTCGCCGGGTTCGTGACGCGGCAGAACCCCGAGGACAACCTGATGGGCGAAGGCGCCGCCGATAGCGACGGTATCGCGCTCGCCGGGCTGGAGCCGGGCACGCTGCAGATTCTGGAGCCCGGTGAGGACATCAAGTTCTCCGACCCGGCGGACGTCGGTGGCTCGTACTCCGAATTCCTGCGCACCCAGTTCCGCGCAGTCGCCGCCGCCATCGGCATCACCTACGAGCAGCTGACCGGCGATCTGACCGGCGTGAACTACTCGTCCATCCGCGCCGGCCTGCTGGAGTTCCGCCGTCGCTGCGAGATGGTGCAGCACGCCGTGCTCGTCCATCAGCTGTGCCGCCCGGTGTGGGCCGCGTGGATGAAGCAGGCCGTGCTCGCCGGTGCGCTCGATGCCCCCGGTTTCGCGCGTGGCGGGCCAGCGCGCCGTCGCCAGTACCTGCAGGTGAAGTGGATTCCGCAGGGCTGGCAGTGGGTCGATCCGGAGAAGGAATTCAAGGCAATGCTGCTGGCCATCCGCGCGGGCCTGATGAGCCGCTCGGAAGCCATCTCGGCCTTTGGCTACGACGCCGAGGATGTCGACCGCGAGATCGCCGCCGACAACCAGCGCGCCGACGACCTCGGCCTGATCTTCGACTCCGACCCTCGTCGCACGTCCAAGGACGGCGGCAGTGCCGAGCCGAACAAGAACGCTGCCGACGCCACGCAAACCGGCAACTCGCCACCTGCCTGAAGGATTCCCATGACCCTGCTACCCCATTTGGCGGCACGCCTCTTTGGCGTGCCGCTGGCGATCCATCGCCCGAAACTTGACGTGATCCTTGCCGTGCTCGGCCCCCGGGTCGGCCTGGCTGACCTGGCCGCACCGACCGGCTTCACGCCGCCCACGCGCACCGCAGCCACCCAGACGCCGAAGGTCGCGGTGATCCCAATCCACGGCACGCTGGTGCGGCGCACCGTGGGGCTGGAAGCCGAATCGGGCCTGACCAGCTACGCGGGGCTCACCGCCCAGCTCGACGCCGCTCTGGCCAACCCGGATGTCGCCGCCATCCTGCTCGACGTCGATTCCCCGGGTGGCGAGTCGGGCGGTGTGTTCGATCTGGCGGATCGCATCCGTGCAGCATCAAGCGTCAAACCAGTCTGGGCCGTGGCCAACGACATGGCCTTCTCGGCGGCCTACGCACTGGCTTCGGCCGCCAACAAGGTGTTCGTGTCGCGCACCGGCGGCGTCGGCTCGATTGGCGTCATTGCGATGCACATCGACCAGTCGGAGAAAGACGCCCAGGACGGCGTCCGCTACACGGCGGTGTTCGCGGGCGACCGCAAGAACGACCTCAACCCGCACGAGCCGATTTCGAGCGAGGCCCACGCCTTCCTCAAGGCCGAGGTCAATCGCGTCTATGGCTTGTTCGTCGAGACGGTGGCCCGCAACCGGGGCATCGAACCGTCCGCCGTGCGCGACACCGAAGCCGGGTTGTTCTTCGGGCAGGCCGCCGTCGCCATCGGGCTGGCGGATGCCATCGGCACCTTCGATGACGCGCTCGCCCAGCTCTGCGAATCCGTCTCCTCCCTCCCGAATCTGGCGGCAAGCCACTCGGGCTCTTTCCGCAACCTCCAGATGGAGTCTTTCATGAATGATCGAACCCACCCCGCTGCTCCTGATCGGCTTGCTGCTGATCCTGCTGGCAGTCCTTCTCAACCGGCGACCGCCACCGCTTTTGACCTGGCCGACGCCGTCGAAATCGCCCAGACCTGCACCCTGGCCGGGCGAGCCGACCTGATCGCGGGCTTCCTCGAGGCGCAGGCGTCGCCCGCCAAGGTGCGCAGCCAGTTGCTGGCCGCACAGGCTGAAGCCAGTCCCGAGATCGTCAGCCGCATCGCCCCCGATGCCGCTGCCTCCACCCCCGCCAGCAACCCGCTGCTCGAGGCCGCGAAGCAGCTCGCGGCCAAATCCGCATCGCTGAAGAAGGAAATCTGAGATGCCTACCGTGTTCACCGAATCAATGAACTTGGGCGACCTGCTCAAGTACGAGGCCCCGAACCTTTACTCGCGCGACCGCGTCACGGTGGCCGCTGGCCAGACCCTGCCGCTGGGCGCGGTCGTCGGGATGGTCACCGCCACCGGCAAGGTCAAGCGGATCGACCCCTCGGCCACCGACGGCAGTCAGGTCGCCGCTGGCGTGCTGATGCAGGCAGTCGATGCCGCCTTGGCCGAGCGCAATGACGGCCTGATGGTGGCGCGTCACGCCATCGTCTCCGACCACGCACTCTCGTGGCCCACCGGCATCACCACCGCCGAGCAGCAGGCCGCTATTGCCCAGCTCAAGGCGCTGGGTGTCCTCGTTCGCCAAGGAGTCTGACCATGCAGAACATCTTCGAAAACCCCGCCTTTTCGATGTCGGCGCTGACTGCCGCCATCAACCTGCTGCCGAACAACTACGACCGCCTGGGCGCGATGGGCCTGTTCGTCGACAAGCCGCAGCGTTTCCGCTCGGTGATCGTCGAAGAGCAGAACGGCGTGCTCACGCTGTTGCCGACGATGCCCCCGGGCTCGCCCGGCACCGTAGGCGTGCGCGGCAAGCGCAAGGTTCGCTCGTTCACCATCCCCCACATCCCGCACGACGACGTGATCCTGCCCGAGGAAGTCCAGGGCATCCGCGCCTTCGGCTCGGAAACCGAACTGCAGACCGTCGCGGGGGTGATGGCGCAGCACCTGCAGACGATGCGCAACAAGCACGCGATTACGCTGGAGCATCTGCGCTTCGGGGCGTTGAAGGGCCAGATCCTCGACGCTGATGGCAGCGTCATCTACGACCTCTACAACGAGTTCGGGATCACGCCCAAGACCTTCACCTTCAACATTTCCAATCCGGCCAACGGCTGGGATGTGAAGAAGGCCTGCCTGGATGTCGTCCGCTACGTCGAGGACAACCTGCAGGGCGAACGGATGAGCGGCCTGCATGCCTTCGTTGGCGAGGATTTCTTCGACGCACTCACCGGCCATGATGAGGTCAAGGCCGCCTACGACCGCTGGCAGGATGGCCAGGCACTGCGCACCGATATGCGCGCGGGCTTCACCTTCGCCGGGATCACCTTCGAGGAGCATCGCGGCCGCGCGGTCGCACCGGGCAGTGCCGTGCGCCGCTTCGTCGAGGCCGACGAGGGCCACATCCTGCCGCTGGGCACGATGGACACCTTCGCCACCTACTACGCGCCGGCCGACTTCAACGAGACGGCCAACACGGTGGCGCTGCCGCTGTACGCGAAGCAGGAGCCGCGCAAATTCGACCGGGGCACCGATCTGCACACGCAGGCCAATCCGCTGCCGCTGTGCCACCGCCCGGCGCTGCTGGTCAAGCTAGTGATGGCCTGATGGGGCTGATCGAACGGCTCTACGAGGCCGCTGATCGTGCCGGTCTGCTGGTGATCGCCGATGTCGAGGGAAGAAGCGTTGCAGTGGATTTTTCTTCGGCCGATGAAACCGTGCTTGATGGTCTGCTTCGCGCGGCCGACTACACGATTCGCTTTCCTGCGTCCGCGCTGCCGGAACTTGCCACAGGCCACACGCTTTCCATTGCCGGCGTCACGTACCAGGTGCGCGATGTCCGCAGCATCGGCGATGGCAGCGAGCGTCGCGCCGACCTCTCCCGTCTCTGAGGACCCACAGCATGAACTCCATCCGCGAGCGCATCCTGCGCGAGGTCGTGGCACGTCTGTCGGACGCCGTCGCGCCTATGCCGGTGCTGCGCCATCCGACCATACCCATCACCCGCGAAGCCAGCCCCGCGCTGCTCATCTTTGCCGAAAGCGACAGCATCACCGCCCACGCGAATCACCTGGTGGATCGAGCCCTCACCCTGCGTCTCACCGTGGTGACGCGCGGCGAGGACGCGTTCGACCAGGCCGATCAGACGCTGGTGGCGGTCCACGTGGCGCTGATGCGCGACGCGAGCCTCGGCGGCCTTTCGCTCCTGCTCCACGAAATCGACTGCGAATGGGACGCCGAGGACGCCGATGCCGGCGCCGTCGCAATGCCCGCCCGCTACGAGATTCGCTACCGCACCCACGCCCTGGACCTGACCAAAAACGGATGACTTTCCATGACCCTTGAACTGCTGAAACCTCACACCCACGCCGGGGTGCTTCACTCCCCCGGCACCCACCTCGAGCTCGACGAGGCCACTGCCCGCTGGCTCATCGAGCACGGCGTCGCCCAGCCTGCGCCCCCGGAGGCCGATAGCAAACCCAACACCACTTCCCGCAAAGGAGACTGACCATGCCGTACTTTTCTGGACAAGGCCGCGTCTACATCGGCGCCCGCGACACTGCCGGCGCCCCGCAAGGCCTGAGTTTTGTCGGCAACGTGCCCGAGCTCAAGGTATCGCTGTCGGTGGAGACGTTGGAGCACCAGGAGTCCACCAGTGGACAACGCCTGACCGACCTGCAGCTGATCAAGACCAAGAAGGGCGAATTCGCCTGCACGCTGGAAGAGCTGATCGCGGTGAATCTGGGCCTGGCGCTCTACGGCACGACCATCGAACAGGTCAGCGGCACGGTGACGGCCGAGGCACTGCCCAACCCGGTCACGGCGGGAAGCCTGTACCTGCTCGCCAAGCAGAACGTCTCCTCTGTGGTGGTCAAGGACGCCTCGGGCACGCCCAAGACGCTGCCCGTCGCCCAGTACAGCCTCAATGCCAAGCACGGATCGCTGGTCATCAACGACAAGACTACGGGCGGCCCCTACGTGGAGCCGTTCAAGGCCGACTACGCCTACGGCGCCGCGCAAACGACCGCGTTGTTCACGCAGCCGCTGCCGGAGCGCTGGGTGCGTTTCGAAGGCCTGAACACCGCCGACAGCAACCGCGAGGTGGTGATCGACCTGTACCGCGTGGCGATCAACCCGGCCAAGGAACTGTCGGTGATCACCGACGAACTGCTGAAGTTCGAGCTTTCCGGACAGGTGCTGGCGGACACGCTCAAGCCCGCTGCCGGCGACCTCGGCCAGTTCGGCCGCATCGTGATGCTGTGAGGAGTACACGATGACGACCTCTGACCTGGATGTTCTCGTCCCGCAAACCCAATCCCTGGAGATCGCCGGGCAGCGCCTGACGATCAGTCCGCTGGTGATCGGCGAGCTGCCCGCGATGCTCAAGGCCGTGCGGCCCTTTGCCGAACAGCTGACCGGCGATCCGGACTGGCTGGCTTTGCTCTGCGAGCACGGCGACTCCTTGCTGGCTGCGCTCTCCCTGGCCAGCCGACGCCCGCGTGAATGGGTAGACGCGCTGGCGCTCGACGACGCGATCACGCTAGCCGCCACGGTGTTCGAGGTGAATGCCGATTTTTTCGTGCACCGGGTCGCGCCGAAGGTCAGCACGCTCGCGCAGTCTCTGAGCGGACGGTTGGCTGGGGCGACGCCATCGCCCGTCTGATCCGAAGTGGCCACCGCTACCCGGACATCCTCGGATACACGCTGGGCCAGCTGAACGCGTTTCTGGCCGCCGACAGCCGTCTCGAGCACGAGCGGCTCTCCACCCAGCTCGCGGTCATGACCACCGCCGCCCAGGGCAACCGCGAGGGCATCCGTCAGCTCCAGGCCGAACTCCAACAGGGAACGCGCGATGAAGATCGATCTGGTCGCTGAGGGCTTGCTGGATCGTCGTCGCTTCAACGCCTGGCAAACCGATACCCACAAAACGATCCATTCCGCAGTCGCCCGCGCGATGCGGGATTCCGGCAAAGAGATGGCCGAGCGGGTGCGGGGCGAAATGCGATCCAGCTTCAACGCCGTGAAACCCAAGTTCCTCCGGTCGATGCACGCCAAGGTATTCGACCGTAAAGCCACGGAATTTCCGGCGCTCTACATCGGCTCGAAGGTGCCCTGGCTGGGCCTGCACGAGCAGGGAGGAACGATCCGTGGGCGAATGCTGATCCCGCTGCTGCCGCAACACCGGCGTATCGGACGCAAGGCGTTTGCCCGGGTGATCGATACGCTGATGCGATCCGGCAATGCCTGGTTCGTCGAAAAGAACGGCCAGCAGATCCTGATGGCCGAGAACATCGCCGAGAACGCCCGGCCGCTCGCGCGCTTCCGCAGCGCCGAGCGGGAGCGCACCGGCGCCAAGCGCATCAAGCGCGGCCAGGAGATTCCTATCGCCGTGCTGGTGCGGCGCGTGACCCTCAAGAAACGTTTCGACCTTACCCGTTCGGTGCGGGTCGATCTTCCCCGCCTGACGGCGGCCATCCGCAAGGCAATGTCGAAGGTTTGAGCAATGGCGAATAATCGCGCGCAGATCCTCATCACCGCCGTCGATGAGACGCGACGCGCCTTCCAGTCCGTCCAGGGCAGCCTCTCCCGCCTGCGCAGCGAAGCAAGCCAGGTGGGAGAAGTCCTGTCCCGCATCGGCGCTGCCATCGGTGTGGGACTGGGTGTGCGCGAACTGGTCGAGGTCGCCGACCAGTACAAGAACCTGCAGGCGCGCCTGCGGCTCGCGGTCACCTCCCAGGAGGAATTCAACCGCGCCGACGCGGCGTTGTTCGAGATCGCCCAGCGCAACCGCGCGCCGCTCGCCGAAACCGTGACGCTCTACGCGCGGCTGGCGCCCTCGGTACAGGCGCTGGGGCGTTCGCAGGCGGACGTGCTGGCGGCGACCGATGCCATCGGACAGGCCGTATCGCTCTCCGGCGCCTCCAGCGAGGCCGCGGCCGGGGCGCTGTTGCAGTTGGGCCAGGCCTTCGCCTCGGGGCAACTGCGCGGCGAGGAATTCAACTCGGTCATCGAGCAGACGCCGCGTCTGGCGCAGGCCATCGCCGACGGGATGGGCGTGCCGCTGGGGAGCCTGAGAAAGCTCGCCGAAGAGGGCAAGATCACATCCAAGGCGGTGCTCGATGCCTTGCTCAAGCAGCGCGGGCGCCTCGCCGAGGAATACGCGAGCCTGCCAGATACGGTGTCGGGCGCGCTCACCCGGCTGAAGAACGCCTTCCAGCGCGCCTTCGGCGAGCGAGATGCCAATTCGGGGCTCACCGCAGGCCTCGCGCAGGCGCTTCAAGTGGTCGCCCAGCATCTCGAACTTCTGATCGATCTGGCCGGTGTCGTGCTGGTCGCCGCCTTCGGCCGGATGGCGAGTGCCTTTGCGACCAGCATCGCCGCCGCCCGAGCGGAAGCAGCAGCGCGGCTTGCCAACTTGCGCACGCTGGAGGCCGAGGCGCTGGCACGGGTCCGCCTCGCCGATGCCGCCCTGGCCCAGGCGCGGGCACAGGGCCTCGCCACCAGCGCACTGGTCGCCGATGCGGCAAAGGCTCGGCTGCAAGCCACCGCCGCCACCGGTGCCGTGACGCAGGCCGTGGCCTCCTCGTCGCTGCTCGGTCGCGCGGCGGGTTTGTTGCGCGGGGTGCTGGCACTCCTGGGCGGCCCCATCGGCGTGATCGTTACCACGGTGACGCTGCTGGCCGGAGCCCTCTATTCGGCGCGCAACGCCGTGGTCGAGTTCGGCGGCAAGACCGCGTCGATCAAGCAGATCATCGTGGCCACCTGGGACCTGGTGGTCGGGAAGGTCGGCGAAGTCGTCAGCGCCCTGGGACGGCTGGTCGGGGTCAACAACCTGAGCTGGGACCGAGTGCGCGAGGTGATGCTCGATGCGCTCAGAGCTATCGGCACGGCCATCCGGTCGCTGGTCAATGTCGTTATCGGCGCCTTCAACGCGGTCGGCAGCGTCGTCGGCATCACGGCCGCCTTCATGGTCGAGCGCTTTCGCAACGCCTTCTCCAACATCGGAGAGCTGGCGAAGGCCTTGGGCCAGGACGTGGCAGCGGCCTTTAGCGGGGACTTCTCGATGCAGGCGCTACGCGCCGCGCTCGGCCGCCAGCTCGGTGAGGTGCGAGATTTCGGGCAGGAACTGGCGAGGACCGTGCGCGATGCCGTTACGCGCGACTACGTCGGGGAGGTCGCACAGGCCATCGCTGGCCGCATCCGCTCCGATAAGAACCAGCCTGGCGTATTCGGCCGTCCACAACCACCCACCAAGCCGACGCCTGACAAGGGGGTCGAAGCGGCCAAGCTCGAACTCGTGCAGGCGCAGGCCGAGGCCGAATTCAAGATCCTCAAGGATGCGCTGGATCGCCAGGCGCGCGAACTGGACGCGGCGCTCGAAGACCGGCTGATTTCGCTGAAAGACTACTACGCGGCCAAGACCCGGATCGAGCAGCAGGAGATCGATGCGGAAATCCGGCGCGTGCAGGTGTCGCTCTCGCAGCAGCAGCGCCTGGAAAAGACGGGCAAGGACGAGCCCGCACGCCTCAAGGCGAAAGGAGAAGTCGCAAAGCTCGAGAGCGAGTTGACCGTCCTCAACCACAAGCGCGCGGACGTCGAGGTCGCCAATGCCCGCAAAGCCGTCCAGGCCGAGCGCGAGCTGCGCGAGGAGCTCGCCAAGGTGCGCGACGAACTGCTCGATCTCACGGGTGCGGCGACCAGCCAGGACCGGCGCGCAGCCATCGAGCGGCAGTACCAGACCCTGATCGAGCGGCTCCGTGCCGAGGGCGACACCGAAGGGGCGGCCACCGTCGGTCGGCTGATCGACGTCAAAGCGGCGGCCGCCGACCTCGCCGAGTACGAGCGCCAGTTCAACGACACGCTCGCGCGGATGCGCGCGTCTGAGGAGTCGATCAATCTGCAGCGTCAGTCCGGGCTCCTCACGGAATCCCAGGCCCGCCAGCAGATCCTCGCGCTGCATCGCCAAACCGGCCAATCGCTCGACGCGCTGCTGCCGCAGCTGGAGGCCGCTGCCGCTGCCATCGGGCCGGATGCCGTCGCCCGGGTCCAGGCCTGGAAGAACGGGATCGCGCAGGTGAAGTTAGTCGTCGACGACGTGGCCGTCGCCATCGACGGCGCGGTCCAGGATGGATTCGCCCAACTGTTCCAGGACATCGGCAGCGGCGCCAAGTCGGCGAAGGACGCATTCGCGGATTTCGGTCGATCCGTGCTGCAGACGATCAATCGCATCGCCTCGCAGAAACTGGCCGAGGCCTTGTTCGGGAGCCTGATGGGCGGCGGTAGCGCGGGCGGCGCGAGTGGACTGGGCGGGTTGATTGCCTCGTTCTTCAGCAGCGGCTTCGCCACGGGTGGCTACGTCACCGGCCCCGGCACCTCGACCAGCGACTCCATACCAGCGCGCCTGTCCCACGGCGAGTACGTGGTCAACGCCCGCGCGGTGAGCCGGCTCGGGGTGTCCTTCCTGAACGCCATCAACGGACTGTCTGCCGGGCCACGCCTTTCTGCCGGGCGCTTGGCCTTTGCCGCTGGCGGCCTCGTGCCGGAAGCCCCCGCGCAGCCAGCCCCGGGCCAAAACATCCGCATCGTGAATGTGATCGACCCCGCGATGGCGGCCGACTACCTCAACAGCAGCGCAGGCGAGCGCGTGGTGATGAACCTCATCCAGCGCAATGCCGCCTCCGTTCGCAACATCCTTGGAAGATAAGAATGGCCTGGACTTCTGGCACCGCAACCAATGCCGCCGATCTGTTCAACAAGCTGATCACGTTTCTGACCTCCGACGCGACCCTGGTCGCCGGGGGCGAAGCCTGGACGCTGTTACGCCGTGACACCTTCACGCTTGACGCGAAGCGGGATCTGGCCGAACTGCGGGGCCCAGGTTCCTCGGCGGGCGATGCGATCTACGTGCAGGTTTGCCTGTTCGCCGACGCTGCGGCACCCGCGTATTCGATCCGGGTGCTCGGGTCACAGTCCTGGCAAAGCATCGTTTCGATCAACACACCCGAGGGCCAACCGGGCAGCCTGCTCTCGGGTGCCGGTTCGCTGAGCATCGTGCCGAGGATGCCGGTCTTCAACAGCGCGATCAGCTACTGGTTTGTCGCCAACGGCCGGCGCTTCATCGCGGTGGCGAAGTCCTCGGCGTATTGGGGCGCGCTCTATGCGGGATTTTTTCTGCCCTACGGCACGCCCTCGCAATACCCGTATCCGCTATTCATCGGCGCCAATACTTCGCGCGGCGACAACTACCAGAGTTCGGATCTCGACATCGCCAACAGCGCCTTCTGGCGCAACGATGGTGAATACGGCAGCTACAGCGCGGCGCTCCTGCAGCCGAGCGGCGGCTGGGTCGGCACGAACCGGTTCGATACGACCTACACCGGCCGCACCTGGCCATGGGCAATGTCGTTGGAGACCAGGAAAAACAGCGTCGGGCGCTACGACATCGCCTATCTGACGCAGTTGCCGAACGGCGCGAGCCCACTGCTGCCGGCGATCCTCTATGACTGCGCGACGACTCGTCCGTTCTCGATATGGGGCGAGCTGCAAGGCGTGTTTGCCGTGCCGGGCTTCGGAGTGGCTGCCGGCGACACCGTGACCGTGGGCGGCAAATCCCATCTGGTCGTGCAGGCGGCGACTTCCACCAACACGGCGCGCTTTGCCGCCATCCAACTCGCTTGAGGCGATCATGGCTTACATCACCGGTGCGTCTGCCGACATCAACACGCTGCTGACTGCCATCAAGAATTTCGCGGTCGCCAACGGCTGGACGGCCAACGCCACCGACACCTTTACGCTGACCTTTCCGACCTATGGATCGAATGGTGGCGCCACTCACGCCGGCACGACGTCGATGATTTCCTCGGTCAGCGGCTCCGATGCGTACAAGAACCAGTCGGAAACGAGCCTCGTCGCGAACCGGGTCGTGCTGACCAAGAACGGCGTGTCCTACCAGCTGTTCGCGGTCAACAAGAAGCTCTACAAGAACGGCGTCAATGGCACCTACGCCTGCCTGGAGGCCTGGGTGTGCGACGGCTTCGCTGCCGGCACGGCCGCCAACCTGCAGACCAACAACCGCAAGTTCGTGATGGTAGGTCCCTTGGCCACCTCGCTCTATGCCTACCACCTGTTCTCCAACGGTGACTTCGTGCACGTGGTGATCGAGGAAACGCCGGGCCGATTCCGCCACCTGTCGTTCGGCTTCATCAACAAATACGGCGCCTTTGCCGGGGGCCAGTATCTGACCGCAGGATGCCCCATCGAGTCATTCACGACGACACCCTACGCCTTCAACACCTCGAATCACTCGGTCCCGTTCGGATCGAACGGCCAAGGCCCTTCGAGAGCGTCGCTCGCCTCCAACGGTTACCCAGGCAGCTACGTTCGGGCCGATATCGACGGGTGGGCGGTTGGCTGGCGCCTATTGTCGACCGGGGCCTGGGATACGGCCAACCTGGATGCCTACGGCTGCTCGACGTACTCCAACGCGGTCAATAACCGTGCGGGCTATATCTCGGGGGGACCCCAGGTTTCCTTCTACACCCTGGCGCACGATCTGGCCTATCACTGCTCTCCGCAAGGCTACAACGGTCTGGCGCCGATGCTGCCCTGTCACGTCGGCGTGAATCGCACCCCCTACGTCGGCACCTGGACGCTGCTCGGCGAATTCCCCGATGTGCGCTTTCTGAACATCGCGAACTTCAACCCGGGCGACGAACTGACCCTCGGCACCGACGTGTGGAAGATCTTCCCGCTGTGGAACAAGGCCTACACGCTCGGGGCTGAACCGATCAGCTACGACTACGGCGTGGCTTACCGCAAGGTGGTGTAAATGCCTGACTTCGCCGGCGCCTTCACCTCGGCCATCCTGGGCGGCGCGGCGGCCGCCGGGATGAACGCTTTGTGGGACAACGGCCGTCCCGCCTATTACGCGCCGACCACGGTCGTTGCGGCCATCGTCGTTGCGGTGGGCGTCATCACCAGCGGCCAGCCGTCGCCCGAGGCCCGGATCGCTCGGGCGGGCGCGCATTGCGGCGCCTTCTCGGACGACTACTACTACCGGATCTACCTACAGCCTTCCCGGATCGAGTTCGGCAACCTGGTGATCCCCAGTACCAAGACCGTCGAGATCTGGAACGCTTATCCCGACCCGGTGACGATCTTCCAGCTGGATGGCGACACCGAGGGCCTGTCCCTGGGGTTCTTCCCGCCCACGAGGCTGCGGGGGCTGGAGGGCATCTTCTACGACGTCACGGCGACGCTCGATGGGCCGAGCTTCGTCGATACGCTGCTGAGGCTGCATTTCTCCGCTGGCGGTACCCGAGACCTGGCGATCAGCTACGGGCGGGTGCTGGTCATGGGGCAACTGCACGACTGGCAAGGCGGCTTCACCGAGCGGCTGGAATGGCTGACCGACGTGCTGACGATGCGCGATGGCGGCGAGCAACGGGTTCGGCTGCGGGCCGATCCCCGGCGCTCGTTCGAGTTCGACGTGCTGGAGTACGGCAATGGCGGCCAGCTGGATCTGCTGATGAACGTCTGGCAGTCCAGGGTCTATGCGGTGCCGGTCTGGACGGACAAGGTCTGGCTTGCGACCGCGATCTATCCCGGCGACGCCGTCCTCGCCGTGACAACAACGGATCTGGATTACCACGCCGGCGGATTGGCCATCGTCGGGTCGAACACCGGCGCCACCGAGGCCCTGGAAGTCCTGTCCCTGACCGCTGACACGATCACGCTCAAGCGCCCGGTGCTGGGGAACTGGCCAGCCGGCTCTTGGATTGCACCGGCCCGATTGGGGCGTCTGCCGGCGCAACAGACGGTCACGCGGCCGACGGCGGCGATCTCCCAGGCCAAGCTGCGCTTCGATCTGGAGGACCTGGCCTCGACGGTGACGGCCACGAACTCGCCCATCCGGTACAGAGGTTACGACACGCTGCTGCGGCATCCGAATCGGGTCGAGGACGTCAGCGTCGACTATCAGCGCCTCATCGACCTGTTCGACCACGAAACCGGCACGCCTGCGGTGATCGACATCCCCAACCGGCCCTTCATCGTGCGCCGCTACCAGTTCCTGATGCCGGATCGCGCAGATCTGACCGCGCTGCGGGGCTGGCTCGCCGCCCGTGCCGGCCGACAGGTGCCGTTCTGGGTACCGACCTGGGAGCGGGGCCTCGAAGTGGCGCAGCCATTTGCCCTGGATGCCACCGCCATCTTGGTCCAGGCCCGAGGGTTTGTGACCTATTACCAAGCCATGCCCGGTCGCCAGGACGTCGCGTTCCTGCACAACGACGGCACCTGGTTCCTGCGCCGCATCACCGGGTTCGAGTTCGTGGACGGTGTGGTGGAACGGATGCGGATCGACGCCGCTCTGGGCGTCGCCTGTACGCCGTCTGATTTCCGGATCGTCTGCTTCCTGGAATTGGCCCGGCTGGAGAGCGATGCCGTCGAGATCTTCTTCGAGACGGATCGCGTGGCGCGGGTGACCTTGCCGCTTCGGAGCATCAACGGATGACCTATCAGAACCAAGAAAACAGCCTCCATGCCGGCCAGCCGGTCGAGCTGTATCGCTTCGCGCTCGGGACCACTGTCTGGCGCTACACGTCGGCGCAGAACGCTGTGACCTACAACGCCGAGAAATACATCCCCGCGCCGATCCGCCGCTCGGAGATCGAGCAGACGCAGGAATTCGGCCGCGCGATGCTGAATCTGGAAGCGGCACTCGACATCGGCGTGGTGCAGTCCTTCATCGTGACCCCGCCCGATGGCGTGCTGTCGCTCACCATTTTCCGCCAGCATCTGACTGACCCGAACGCTGAGTTCATCACCTGGTGGAAAGGCCGTGTCGTGTCGGTGGTGTTCAGTGGCGTGACGGTGCAGATGCGTTGCGAGCCAATCTTCACTACGCTGAAGCGCTCGGGACGCAGGGCGAACTACCAGATCAACTGCCGCCATCCGCTGTACCACGGCGGCTGCAAGGTCAACGCGGCTGACTACAAGACCGCCGGCATCGTCGAGAGCGTCGCGGGGCTGGAGGTGACCGCGTCCGTCTTCCTGCCCAAGCCAGTTGCCTGGTTCGTCGGCGGCCGGCTGATGGCCGCCGGGGCGCAACGGATGATCGTCGCCAGCTCCGGTGGCGCGGTGACCCTCTCAGCGCCGATTCCGGGCCTGAAGGCCGGCGATGCGTTCGAGGCCTATCCGGGCTGCGACCACACGCTCGCGACTTGCGCCGCCAAGTTCGGCAACCAGCTGAACTACGGCGGTTTCCCCTACATCCCGGTGAAGAACCCCTTCACCGGGGACGCCATCGTTTGAGGCTTTTCCATGTGGCAATACCTGATCGTGTGGGTGATCACGACGGTCCTATCGTCGCTGCTCGCCCCCAAGCCCAAGACCACCACGCCGCAGCCCGGCGATGTCGATGCACCGGTCGCCGCGACCGACAGCCCGATCCCGGTGCTGTTCGGCACGCGGACGATCAAGCAGCCGAACTGCGTCTGGTTCGGCGATGTGCGCACGACACCGATCAAAACCAAGGGAGGCGGCAAGAAATGATTGCCACTCATCTCGACGCCAAGGCGCTCGGCTACTGCAACGCCGGGCTGCGCCGATGGTTTCCGCGTGATGGCGTGACTTTCGATGATTTTCGCCAGCAGGGCGTGAGTACCGACTGGCTGCGGGCCACCGGGGATGCTATGGCCATCCGGCTGGCCGAGCACGTCGAGCAGGCCGAATCAGGGGCCAAGACATGAGCGGCGGCGGCAAAGGCAGCAAGAGCGTCACGGTCGGCTACCGCTACTACGCGGGGATGCATCTGGCACTGTGCCACGGCCCGGTCGATTCGCTGAACAAAATCGTGGTCGGCGAGCGCACGGCGTGGTCGGGGTCGATGACATCCAGCGGCCAGATCACCATCAATCAGCCCGACCTGTTCGGCGGCGACGACCGCGAGGGCGGCATCGTCGGCGCCGTCGATCTGGTGATGGGCAATGCCTCGGACGGTCAGAACGACTACCTCGCCTCCAAGCTCGGCACCACCGTACCGGCCTTCCGGGGAGTGGTGTCGCTGGTGTTGCGTCAGCCGCAATTGTCGGCGATGAACCCTTACATCAAGCCGTGGAGCGCCGAGCTCACGCGGATCATCCGGCGATCCGACGGTTCGCCGCAGTGGTACTCGGACAAGGCGGCCATTGCCGGTGACATGAACCCGGCGCACATCATTTACGAGTGCCTGACCGACCGGACCTGGGGCCGGGGCTACAGCTCGGCCGAGATCGACGACGCCTCCTTCCGTGCCGCCGCCGACACGCTCTATGCCGAGAGCTTCGGCCTCTCGATCCTGTGGGACCAGCAGCAGGACATCGAGGCCTTCATCGAGCGCATCCTGCAGCACATCGACGGTTCGATCTACGTGAGCCCCCGCACCGGGCTGTTCACGCTGAAGCTGACCCGCGACGATTACGACCCGGCGTCGCTGCTGGAACTGAATCAGACCAACGTGATCCGGCTGGAGTCTTTCGAGCGCACCTTGCCGGAGGAACTCATCAATCAGGTCACACTGTCGTATCACGACCGCACGACCGACAAGAGCGTGTCGATCTCGGTGCAGGACATCGCCGGCATCGAGCGCTCCCTGGGGGAAATCAAGGACGCCAAGGTCAGCTACGAGGGCGTGGCCAACGGCGCCTTGGCCGCGCGCCTCGCGATGCGTGATCTGCGCCAGCTGTCGTCCACCCTGGCGAAGATCACGCTGGTCGCAAACCGCACGGCCGCCAGCCTCAACATCGGCGACGTGTTCAAATTCTCCTGGCCGGAACTGCGGATCGAGCAGTTGATCCTTCGGGTCGCGCAGATCAGCTACGGGACGCTGGCCGACGGCCGGGTGCGGATCACCTGCGTCGAAGACGTGTTCGGCCTGCCAAGCGCCGTCTATCTGGCCCCCGCCGAGAGTGGCTGGATCGATCCCCGGCAAGCGCCCATCGCGGCGAACTTCGTGTCGGTGAGCGAACTGCCGTATTGGACGATTGTTCACGAGATGACGGGTGAGTCGGCCGCCGCCCAGGCCGAGATCGATCCGAACGGCGGGTTCCTGTCCGTCTCCGTCGTGCGTCCCTCGGATGCGGCGATCAACTACGCCGTGCTGACCCGACAGGGCTCGGCTGCCTTTGAGAAGATCGGCGTCGGTGACTTCATCCCCTCCTGCGTGCTCGCGCACGATATCGGGCAAACCGAAGCGGTACTGAACGTGCTCTATGGCGTCGATCTGGACTTGGTCACGCTGGGTACCTACGCGCTGCTCGATGGCGAGCTGGTCGCGATGAAGGCGGTCAATGTCGCCGCTGGCACCGTGACGGTGGATCGGGGTGTGCTGGACACGGTGCCTGTCACGCATTCGGCCGGCGCACGGCTGTACTTCGTCGAAGGTGGACAGTTCTACAACACGACCCAATACCTGAGCGGCGAGACGGTGCAAACCAAGGTGCTGCCAGCTACCGGGATGGGCGTCCTGCCCGAGGCCTCAGCCACCACAATCGGCTACACCTTTGCCAAACGGCAGATCCGTCCCTATCCACCCGGCAAGTTTCGGGTCAACAACCTCGACTACAGCCTCAGCTACATCACCGGCGAGGTGACGGTCAGCTGGGCACACCGCAGCCGGGTGCTGCAGACCGCCTATCTGGTGACGCAAGGCGAAGCGAATATCGGTCCGGAGACCGGTACGACCTACACGTTGCGGATCTACGGCGAGGCCGGCACGCTCAAGCACACCGAAACGGGCCTGACCGGCACGAGTTGGACCTATCCGATGGCCACCGAGATTTCCGAGAGCGGCCTGAATCGACCGAACGAAAAACTGACCGTCAAGGTCGAGGCGGTGCGCGACGGGTACACCAGCTGGCAGGTCCAGCAGATCGACATCCCCGAGTGCCGTGGCTACGGCATGTTCTACGGGGCTACCTACGGAGAATGACATGGCTGCAATGCAAGGCCCCAACCTGGGCGTGAACTACGGCTGGACCGCCCGCGAGTCGGGGGGGAACACCGGAATGGATGCCAACCTGAAGTTGCTCGATGCGGTGCTGCAGTTGTCGGCGAAGTCGCGCACATTGGCAGCGCCGCCGACCACGCCAGCGAACGGCGACCGCTACATCGTGGCACCCAGCCCCACCGGCGCATGGGCCGGAAAGGCCGGTCAGATTGCCGCGCGCGTCGAAGGAGCGTGGTCGTTCTTCGCCCCGAAGATCGGCTGGACCTGCTTCATCGAGGACGAGGGCGTGCTCTCGGCCTACAAGGCCACAGGCTGGAGCCCGGGCCTCACCATCTGATCACTATCGTCACCCCCTGAAACCCGCCCTCGAGGCGGGTTTCGCATTTCTGGAGACTACCCATGACCGATTCCGAAAAGCCCGCGCTCGTCGAGAACATGCTCTTGCTGCGCAAAGAGGACTTCGACGATCTGCTCGCCCACGCCGCCGAACGCGGTGCCGAGCGTGTACTGTCCCACCTCGGCCTGGAAAACGGCCACGCGGCACGCGACATCCGTGAACTGCGGGATTTGCTCGAGGCTTGGCGCGATGCCCGTCACACTGCGTGGCAGACCTTCGTGAAGGTGTTGACTACCGGCATCCTGGCCGCACTGCTGGTCGGCGCGGCCATCAAGCTCAAGCTGATGGGAGGCTCCCAATGATCGAGACCTTGCTCGGTGGCCTCCTTGGCGGGGCCTTCCGTCTCGCGCCCGAAATCCTCAAGTGGCTCGACCGCAAGGGCGAGCGCGGCCACGAGCTGGCGATGCAGGACAAGGCGCTGGAGTTCGAGAAGCTGCGCGGCGCACAGCGGATGGCCGAGATCGGCGCGAGTGCGGATGCGGCGTGGAACGTCGGTGCCATCGAGACGCTGCGCGAAGCCGTGCGCACGCAGGGCGAGAAAACCGGCGTGCGCTGGGCCGACGCGTTGTCGGTCAGCGTGCGACCCGTCATCACCTACTGGTTCATGGCACTGTACTGCGCGGCCAAGACAGCAGCATTCACGGCCGCCGTGACTGCTGGCGCTGGCTGGGGCGCGGCCATCCTGCACGCCTGGACGGAGGCCGATCAGGCGCTGTGGGCTGGAGTACTGAACTTCTGGTTCCTCGGACGCGTGTTTGATCGGGTGCGACCGTGATCGAGGTGCCGCAATCGGCCATCGACCTGGCCAAGCGCTTCGAAGGATTCGAGCGCAAGGTCAAGCGTGGAGTCGAGATCACCGCCATCCCCTACATCTGCCCCGCAGGCTTCTGGACGATTGGCTACGGCCATCTCTGCGATCCAAAGGATCCGCCAATCACCGAGGCCGAGGCTGAGACCTATCTGGCGCGCGATCTCCAATCGGCACTCGCTGCCACGCTGCGCTACTGCCCAGTGCTGGCCACCGAGCCGGAGGGAAGGCTCGCCGCCATTGTGGACTTCACGTTCAACCTCGGGCCCGGTCGGCTGCAGGCCTCGACCCTGCGGCGGCGGATCAACCAGAGGGGCTGGGACAGCGCAGCGCAGGAGCTGCGGCGGTGGGTATATGGCGGCGGGAAAGTGCTGCCAGGACTGGTGATGCGGCGGGAGGCTGAGGCAATGCTGATGCTCGACGATTTCAGACACCGATTCTGACATTGTAGCCGAGGGCCCTTAATCCCTTGCTAGTTCGCATATTCCGAGGAGGAAATTCGTCTGGGCGAGCCCAACCCACAATTTCTCCAAGACTGCTCAAGCCAATGTGAGGAATCGCCCACTGTTCGCTGCGAATGGCATTCCATAGCCGCGCAGCGACGCTCCCGTTCCCCCAAACCACATAGTTCAGCAAGTCAAGTATCGACTTCCCGTCATGAGATCTCTGCTGCCAAAGCCACTCTCCGAATTTCTGAACCTTGTCATCGCCAGCCTGAGGGCTATCCGGCAGCCCAAGATGCTCGTTCTCTTGCTTCACGGCGTGGTCTCGAATCGCATGAACTCGTGAAATTGCATCGATGAACTCATCCTCCGTCAATCGAAGGATACGGTCTCTTGAGAGCAGTTCTCGAAGCCGAGGAGACCAGTCGTAGATCGTACGCTCCTCGAACGAGTGATCGAAATCTGCCTGCTTCCACCACTCCAGGGCGTCACGGAGAGCCAGTTCCGGATTCTTGGAGTTTTTGGAAAAGAACTCCTCATAGGGATGACGATTCCCATCCTTGACCTGCTTGTAGTAATAGGCATGAAGGAACTGATCGGCTTGTACGCCCGCTGCCACAGTGGTCTCAATCCATGCTGGCTTGATGCCAGGAGCGCTCACTCTCGATGCAATCGCACGCATCACCTGAAGGGTATCGTTCCAGTCCTGTTCGAACTTCTGAAATCGCTTTTCAGATGACCTTTTCGTATCGACGAAGACCAGCCCCTGGTTCTTCGGGAGAAGGCGGCTTTTGTCAAATTGTTGCTCTAGATCGTAATCCCGCTTCGACAAGTCCGCACGGCGCTCAGACAGCCGAAGCTGCTCGAGGTAGATTTCCCTTGTCAGCGGTCGTGCTCGGTCTTCGACGTCGTCGAAGAACCGCTGCAGCTCCAACCCCATGCCTGTCTCGACCAGCTCGTCGTGCGACAGGAATGTGCCTGCTTCAATATTCGATATCCATGCCCGGTCGGATAGGTTCGCTGAGCCGATATACGCCCCAGCATCGACCCACCAAATGACTTTGGCGTGCAGAATGTCCGGAACAAGCCTGCATTCATAATTGGGGCTCGCTTTATCCAAGAACCACCTGAGCACTGAGGGGTCGACCGCAACTGTGTAGTCATAGCGACCATAGAATTCGAGAGGCTTGAGGTGTTTGGCACAAGCCTCGAAGAGCTGCATGTTGTCCCGACTGGCATAGGCAACCGCAGCGCGAACTCGAGTGCAATCGTCGATCATTTCAATTAGCAGGTTGTGCAGGAGCTGCTTGTTGAGAGGGCCAGTGATAAACCGCATGAGATTCCTTCTTATTTTCTACACAAACTGCCAAGGAAAAATGACTCGATGGTGATCAGACTACACGCAAGTTTGTATAAATCCTTCAAAGCAGCGCTTCTTCCAACCGCTGTTTTCTTGCTTGCCAATCCGACATGACCTGACCAAGGAGCAAATAGAATTCCTGACTGTGATCGCGATGCGCGAGGTGGCAGAGCTCGTGCACGATGACGTACTCAATACACGGACGCGGTGCCTGCACCAATCGGGAGTTCAACGTCATCTGACCGCTCGGTGACAGGCTGCCCCAGCGACTGCGCATCTCTCGAACCGACAGCCTGGGCTTCTCATACCCCTGCCGTTCGAAGGTGTCGAACACCTGCGTAAGCACTGCGTCGTAGATTTCTCTGGCGCGCCCCAAGTACCACCGGCGCAGAAGTTCCTTGACCCTCAATGGCGGCAGTTTTCCGGGTGCGATAACCAGCATTTCTCCACGGGTCAGTTTTACCTGCTCTTTACGCACACCGGCCTCATCAGCCAGCACTCGCAACCGGTATTGCCGCCCTAAATATCGATGCGACTCACCGCTCAGATACTGACGCGGAGCGGTGTGTCGTTCGAATCGAGAGAACATGGCCAGTTGGCGGCTGATCCAACTAGCGCGCAACTGCACCTTCTCGTAGATGGTGGCCTCGTCGCAACCAACTGGCGAGAGCACCAAGACGCTTCCATCCGGATGAACTTCGATGCCGAGCGTCTTCCTCGCTGGCCGCAGGACAACCTCGAAGTTGATCACCTCGTCACCGTAGCAAACGGTGCGTTCCTTCACGGTCACCCCACCATCCGGTGACGAGCCAACTGCATTGTCCTGTCGATGATGTCGTCCATCTCGCCGGTCGTCAGCTGCACCCCCTTGTTTCCCTTCACCTCGTCGTAAAGGTAGTCGTCGATTTCGTTCATCGTCCGACGTTGCGCGTCTAGATCGTCCCAAAAGCCCACCTTCCTATTCCGTTGAATGATCGACCAAATGTCGATAGCAGAGTCAGCAGCCAAGTTGGCAGCAACGTCTTCCGTCGACACATGCCCGAGCACATAGGGCTTTAGAACACCGTACAAAGCAAGGGCATTGTCGTTACCCCCCAACTGAGCCGGTGCGTCATCGGTACGGCGATTGACGACAGCTTCTTTGATCTCGGTAACCTTGTTAAGGTAGTCAAGATCAGAGATGCGCTTGGCACGAAAATCATCAATAGCCTGCTGGATCATCTTCGAGAATTTTTCGAAGAAAGCAGGGTCCTGCTCCAAGCGCTCAGAAATAGCCTTCTTGGTGGCGTGCGCAATCATGTCGGCCTTGGCCGCAGTAGCCTTCGACTCGCCTTGCTCTTCGACGACTTGTTTGAACGCCTTTTCGTCGAAGATATTTACCGG
>AKCV02000019.1 GCA_000272025.2 Imbroritus primus | reverse complement strand
AACACCAGCACCATCACCGGCATCGACGGCGGCACCGGCACCAATACCCTCACCTTCGACAATATCCAGCACACGGGCGGCAGCGACCTCACCAACTGGAACACCATCAACCTCAACAACAACACCAATCTCAACCTCAACAGCAACCTCGCCCTCGCCGGCCCGGCCGGCGCCAGCCAGGCGTTGAACATCGACCTGACCAGCACGCTGACCGCCACCGGCCAGCGCAGCATCACCGGCTCTGGTCCGCTGACGGTCACCAACGCCGGCCGCATCGATCTGTCGGGCACAACCCCGGCCACAGGCGACCGTCTGGTGATTGGTGGCGACTACGTCGGCAACAATGGCCGCATTACGCTGGACTCGATGATGGGCGCCACCGGCTCGCCGACCGACCGTGTGCTCGTCAACGGCAATGCCAGCGGCACCACCACCCTGCACATCAACAATATCGGCGGTAGCGGCGCCTACACCGGCTTCCGCAACACCGACGGTATCTCGATCGTGCAGGTTGCCGGCACCGCTACCCCAGGCAGCTTCGCACTGGCAGGCGGTTATGTCGCGGCCGGCCCGTACCAGTACGTGCTGCGCGCCTTCGATCCGAGCAAGGCGGCCGCGGGTGAACGCGATGCGCTGCTCGGCGGCGCCGGCGGGTTCTACGACTTCCGCCTGCAAAGCCCCTACTCGGCACTGCTGCCGGTACCGCAGATCGCGGCTTACCAGAGCACGATGCCGGGCATGGTGATGATGGGCGGCCAGTTGCTGGACACGATGCACAACCGCCTGGGTGAGATTCGCCACATGGTCGGCAAGAACATGACCTGGTCCAACGAACTGTTCGTCCGCGCCAAAGGCTCCGAACTCAAGTTCGACGGCGACAAGGGCCCGGATTTCCGCCATAACAATGTCTTCATCCAGATGGGCGCCACCCCGCTGCGCCACATCGATGCCAATGGCGGAGAATGGCACGGCGGCGTCGGCCTGGCCTACAGCGACTCCTCCATCAAGGTGCCCAGCACCCAGTCCCGCGCCGAGATCACCATGCCCACCGTCTCCGGCATGCTCAGCTACCTGCACCCCTCGGGCTGGTATGTCGATAGTGTCCTGCAGGCCTCCGCCATCCGCGCCAAGTTCAAGACCGCCGCGCGCGGCGATACCGGCAAGACCTCGGGCTACGGCTTCGGCGCTTCCATCGAGGGCGGCTACAACATCCAGTTGCCTGCCAACCTGCGCATCGAGCCACAAGCCCAGCTCCAGTACCAGTACCAGCACCTCAAGGGCTTTACCGATGTGGACCAGATCGAGGTCGGCAAGCTCGGCGGCAGCAGCCTGATCGGACGCATCGGCGCCCGCCTGATGCTGGACCGCTCGGATGAGGCCAGCCGCACGGGCACGCCGTATGTCGAGGCCAACCTGATCCGCCAGCTGGCTGGCAGCAGTAATGTGGTGCACGCCGCGGGCGTCGACTTCGCCGGCGACAAGGTGGGCACGATGGCGCAGTATGGCCTGGGTGTGAATGTGCAGTGGGACAAGAATGTGGCGATGTATCTGCAGGCCCGCTACACCCAGTCGCTCGGCAGCCGTGGCTACTCGGGCTGGGGGGGTACGGTCGGCGTGCGCGCCAACTTCTGATCCCCTGTGACACTGGCCGGATGACTCTGACGACGATTCATCCGCGCCGACAGCGCAACACGGGAAGGCCGCATCCCTCCTTCCCTTTCCCGAGGGCCGGACATATGTCCGGCCCCTTTTTTACATCACGCCCGACCATCTCGACTGTCATTGCCCCGCCTCCGTCGACCCCGACGTATGGCTTGTGCCGCCACTAGCATTCCGCAACAGCAGCAGCACTCCGTTCGGCTGCATCAAACCTCGCATTGGCCCCCCAAATTGAAGGCAGATCCGGATCTGCGGCGATGTTTCTCGTCTTGTCCGGTCTTGTACTGTCCAACTCAGCATGAACATCCTGCATGCGATCTGCGCGCCAGTCCCCCGCTCGCATACCACTGACTCAACGGAACACACCTTTCTGTGCACGAGAGTTGCGCTTTCCTATCTCTTTTGATCGCTCGGCCAGGCTCCTGAAAACACAAAAATAATATTTTTCTTAATCACAAGATAAATAAGAAATCACTTAACCACATAAAATTCACCGCCATAATTTTTCACTATTCACCGCGAATTCAACATTCACGACACACTCCTGCACAGTCAAGATTTTCCTTAAATTAAATGTAAGTCATTGTTTTATAAACAATTAAAACATTGTAAAGCCAGTAAAAAGAGAAATTTACTTTTGTTTTTTTAAAACGAGAGTTTTCTTATGCGTCACATTTTTATCGGCACTTAGAATTTATTTCACAGTGATTCACATAAGTTCTAAATCCACAGCAAGTCACTGTGCCGCCGGGAATGCAACTTCTGATGTGCAGCGTGTTCTCGTGCGACCACCACGCCAGTACACGAACGTGTTGCCACCTAAGAGGTGAATCATGAAGACCAAAAAGACCAGAAATGCCCTCGTCCTCGGTTCGATCTCACTCAGCCTGACGCCAACCGCCTACGCGGCGTGCGTCAGCGCTGGAGCGCCCCCGACGTACACATGCTCCGGTGTAACCGCCAACCTGGTGGCCCCTGCTCCCGGGAGCAATGGTGCAACGGTCAATCTCGATCCAGGTGCGACACTGCAAAACTTCACTTTCGCGGAAGCTGGCTTCAGCGCCCTCACTGGCAACCCCGATCTGGGCCCGGCAAACGTCACGATCAATACCGGCGCCGGCAGCTCGCTGGCCACGCCAACTACCGACAGTGGCATCGCCGGTGATTTCTACAACGTGACTGTTGGGGCAAACAGCGCAGTGGGCCGCCTGGTTCTGCGCGGCAACGGTGACGGCACCGGCGCATCCGGCAACCTCACACTGTCCATGGGCGTCACGGCGATTGCCGCCGGATTCGGCAATGCCTCCAACGTGGCGCTGGTTGGCTCCAATGTCACCATGAACAGCGATGCGTCGCTATTCTCGGATAGCACCAATGTAAACTGGCAAGTCACGGGGGGGATTTCGGCAGCGCAGTACAACTCCCTGTCGGCCGCGCGGCATGTCCTGAACAACGCCAGCTTCCACTTTGGCGCGAATACCGTGGCCCGTGGATTGGTCGCAGGAGCGCGAAACACGACTTTCTTCCAGGCCATTCCCAACCTGAATCGCCTGTACGGGGTCGATACCCAGCACGATTTCGGACAGAACCTGCGCGTGCAGGTCGATAACGCCAACCTGCTCAACATGGTCGGGTTCAACATCGTGGGTATCGACAACGCCACGGCCGCCGGGCCATTGCTCAATGTCGACAACCTCACCGCAGATGTGTCGCAGGCCGCGCTGGTGGTCATCGACACCATCAATTCACGTTTTTCCTTCGGCACGACAGGCGGCTCAGTCAACGTCTCGCAGTTCGGCACGACCACACCGACCCTGTATGGCGGCCTGATCTCCGTAGGCGGCAATACCAACATCAACGTGTCTCCGAGCAGCACGTACCGCGGTACCACTGCAACGCCAATGCTGCAGAACAACGTCTTCGATATCAACGGCAAGTGGACCACTGAAGCCCTGGGCAATTACTACATTGTGGGCGCAGCCAATACCAAGGCCGGCAACACGAATACATTCAATTTTGGACAGTACGATGCTACGTCGGCCTTTACCGCAGCCAGCGGTACGGCCGTCATGGGGGGCGCGGGGGAAGAGACCGTCAATCTGATGGGCGGCACGATGAGCGGCGGAGTCACGCTGGCCGATGGCAACGACACGTTGTCGGTCTCAGGCGGCACGTTGAATGGCGCGACCTCGATGGGTGCGGGCAACGATTCGGTGGCGATCTCCGCAGGGACAGTCAACGGCACAGTCGATCTGGGCGCCGATCACGATGGCTTTATCATGACCGGAGGCATCCTCACCGGCGACATGCTCGGGGGTGACGGCGACGATACCGCGACCTTCAATGGTGGCACCATGGGTGGCAACGTGTCCATGGGCAATGGCAACGATAGTGTCAATGTGGGTGGCGGCACAATCAACGGCGCGATGGATTTCGGCGCCGGCAACGATACCCTGCTCGTCAGCTCCGGCACCGTGACAGGCGCCGTCACCATGGGCGATGGTAATGACAGCGCCACGCTCAATGGCGGCACGGTCAACGGCAACCTCGACCTGGGCGGCAACTACGACACTCTGACCGTAGCGGGCGGTACCCTCAACGGCAACGCTCTCGGCGGAACGGGCAATGACATCGTCACGATGACCAGCGGCAACGTCAACGGCGATGTCGATCTCGGCGACGGCAATGACAGCTATACGCAGACCGGTGGCACCCTCACCGGCAATCTGCTGCTGGGCGCCGGCGATGACACGGCGGCGCTCAACGGCGGCACCATCACCGGCAATGTCGACATGGGCGACGGCAACGACACCACGACTGTCGGCGGGGCGACCATCAACGGCGCAGTGCTCGGTGGCACGGGCGACGACACGCTGACCTTGAATAGCGGCACGATCGGCGGTGGCGTTGACATGGGAGCCGGCAATGACACGCTCACCCAGAACAACGGTACGCTCAATGGCGGCGCCGTCTTTGGTGATGGTACGGACCAGCTCAATCTCGCCGGTGGCGCTTTCAACGGCAACGCCGACATGGGCATCGGTGACGATTCCGTCAACATCTCCGGCGGCACACTGACCGGCAACGTCGACCTGGGCGACGGCACCGATACCTTCGCCATGACCGGCGGCACACTCGATGGCAACCTGACCGGCGGCGCCGGCAACGATACGGCAACCGTGGCCACTGGCACCATCACTGGAAGTATCGATATGGGTGATGGCAACGACAGCGTCACCGTCAACAGTGGCGCGGTTAACAATGGCATCTCCATGGGCGCCGGCGACGATACGGTGGCACTGAATGGCGGCATCGTCACGGGCGACGTCAACCTTGGCGACGGTACCAACAGTGCCACGGTCAACGGCGGGACGCTCAATGGCAATGTGGTTGGCGGCACGGGCAGCGATACCGTTTCGCTGATTTCCGGCACGATCAACGGTAACGCCACGCTGGGCGACGGCAACGACAGCTTCGCCATGTCAGGTGGCACCATGAACGGCAATGCAGACATGGGCGCAGGAGATGACACTGTCTCTCTGACCGGCGGCGTCATGACCGGCGACGTCAACCTTGGCGACGGCACCAACAGCGCCACAGTGGATGGTGGAACGCTCAATGGCAATATCAACGGCGGCATCGGCAACGACACGGTGTCGATCATCTCCGGCACGGTCACGGGCGACATCACGCTGGGTGATGGCGCAGACAGTTTCTCGATGACCGGCGGCACGCTGAATGGCAATGTGGACATGGGCGCGGGCGACGACACTGTGACACTGGGTGGCGGCACTCGCACCGGTACCATCACCATGGGCACCGGTAACGATACCTTCACCCTGCTGGCTGGCGACCTGACTGGCGACGTGGTGATGGGCGACGGAAACGACGGATTCAATGTGGCCGGGGGGACCGTCACCGGTAACGTGCTGATGGGAAATGGCGACGATACTGTCAGCCTGACCAACGGCACGATCACCGGCAATATCGACCTGGGCGACGGCAACGACAGCTACACCCAGAGTGGCGGCACGCTCAACGGCGACGTGCTGGGCGGCAGCGGCAACGACACTGCCACGCTCTCCGGCGGCACGCTGAACGGCAATGTCGATCTCGGTGTTGGCGACGACATCTTCAACTTCAGCGGCGGCACGCTGACCGGCAGCCTCGACATGGGCACCGGCAACGACACCGTCAATGTCAGCGGCGGCGTGCTCACCAGCAACCTGACGCTGGGTGATGGCAACGATGCCGTCAACATCACGAACGGCACGGTCAACGGCAACCTCGACATGGGCCTGGGTACCGATACCCTCACCATGAGCGGCGGTGCCCTCAACGGCAATGCCGACATGGGCGACGGCAACGATACCGTAACACTCAATGGCGGTGTGATGACCGGCGATGTCGCGCTCGGCGCAGGCGACGATACGATGACCGTCGGTGGCGGCACGCTCAACGGCAACGTCACGGGCGGCACGGGTAACGACAGCGTCTCGATCTCTGCAGGGGCCATCAACGGCAACGTCGACCTCGGCAATGAAACCGAGACCTTCGCCCTCTCCGGTGGCGCGATGAATGGCAACGTGATTTCGGGCGCTGGCAACGATACCGCGACCATCAGCGGCGGCACCATGACCGGCGACCTGCTTCTCGGCGACGGTGACAACACTGTCACGCAATCGAACGGCACGCTCAACGGCAACGTTGTCCTGGGCGGTGGCGTCGATGCGGTCACACTCTCGGGCGGTACGCTGAACGGCAATGTCTCGACCGGCGCGGGCAACGACACGGTCGACCTGACCGGCACCGTCATGACCGGCACGCTTGACCTGGGGGCCGGCGACGATGTCGCCACCGTCAACGGCGGCACGCTGAATGGCCCGCTTAACGGTGGCACCGGCAACGATACGGTCAATCTGCTATCCGGCGCAATCAATGGTGATGTCAACCTTGGCAATGAGACCGAGACCTTCACCATGGCCGGTGGCACCATGACTGGCAACGTCATCTCTGGCGCCGGCAACGACACCGCTACGATCACGGGCGGCACCATGACCGGCAATCTGCTGCTCGGCGATGGCGACAACACTGTCACCCAGTCCAGCGGCACGCTCAACGGCAATGTCGTGCTGGGCAGCGGCACCGACGCTGTGACCCTGTCGGGAGGTGCACTGAATGGCAACATCGCCACCGGGGCAGGCAACGACACGGTCGACCTCACGGGCGGCGCCCTTACCGGCAGCATCAACCTCGGTGACGGCGACGATGTCGCCACAGTCGATGGCGTGACCATGAACGGCAACATCCAGGCGGGCGCAGGCAACGACACGGTCAACCTGCTCTCCGGCAGTGTGACTGGTACCGTAGCGCTCGGTGACGGCAACGATACCGCCACCCTCAACGGCGCTACCGTGACCGGTGATCTGCTGGCAGGCGCGGGCAATGACACCGTTACCCTGCAATCGGGCACGCTCAACGGCACCGTCAACCTCGGCGGCGGCAGCGATACGCTGGCACTCTCCGGCGCCACGGTCAACGGCAACGTGCTGGCCGGCGGAGGCAACGATACGGTCAACCTGACGGCCGGTACCGTGAGCGGCAACATCGATATGGGCGATGGCAACGACGCGTTCGCCATGACCGGCGGCACGCTGGCCGGCAGCTTCACCGGCGGCGCAGGCGACGACACGGCGCTGTTCGCCGGCGTCAACACCAGCACCATCACCGGCATCGACGGCGGCACCGGCACCAATACCCTCACCTTCGACAATATCCAGCACACGGGCGGCAGCGACCTCACCAACTGGAACACCATCAACCTCAACAACAACACCAATCTCAACCTCAACAGCAACCTCGCCCTCGCCGGCCCGGCCGGCACCAGCCAGGCGCTGAACATCGACCCGACCAGCACGCTGACCGCCACCGGCCAGCGCAGCATCACCGGCTCTGGTGCGCTCACGGTCACCAACGCC
>AKCV02000018.1 GCA_000272025.2 Imbroritus primus | reverse complement strand
CGGGCTGACGCTCGACACGCAAGGCCAGGCGCTCACCAATCTCGACAGCGGCACCAGTGGCGGCATCGTCTCCGGCGGCACGCTCGACCTGCGCGCTGGCTCGCCCGACAACACACGCGGTTATATCGGCAGCCCGGGCAACCAGACCCTCGCCATTGCCAACACCGTCAGCAACGACGCCGGCCACATTACCTCCGACGCCAATCTCACGCTGAATGCCGGCATTGTCGACAACGGCACCGGCCTGCTCAGCGCCGCGGATACCCTGCAGATCACCAGTGACGATCTGCGCAACAGCGGTGAAATCAGCGCCACCACCACGCGTCTGCGCATTGCCGACACACTTGACAACACCGCTACCGGGTTGATCGATGGCGTGCAGACCGACATTCGCGCCGGCACCACCAACAACACAGGTCGCATCTACGGCGATACGCTGAATCTCGCTGGCGGTACGGTCAACAATACCGGCACTGGAACCATCGCTGCCCGCGACACACTCCAGATCGGCGCACAGGCCCTCAACAATACCGACGGCGCGCTGATCTACAGCCTCGGCGACATCGGCATCGCTGGCGACATCGACGCCAGCGGCAACCTCACGGGCCGCATGCAGACGCTGCTCAATGCCTCGTCCACCATCGAAGCACGTGGCAACCTCAGCATCCAGTCCGACACCATCCTTAACCGTAACGATCATCTGGTCACCGGTTCGACCACCACGACCACCACCGTCTCCGAACGGCTGATCCAGCCCAACGGCAGCACCGAGAAATACGATCCCGCTATTCTGGGGTGGGATCCGTACTACAAGGACAATGGCCGCTACGTACTGCCGAGCGAGCAGTATCCGTTCAGCCGCTATGGTGCTTCACCGCGCAAATCGGCTACCTACGAGATCTGTGAGAATGGCGGCGACATATTCAACTGCACCACGGCCTACCGCTACAGCGACACTGATCCGATCTGGGCGACCTTTGGCGTGGCTCCTCCGGATTACAGTGGCCTCACCCTGCCTGTCGAGCCTGTCGGCGGGGGCGGCTGCATGCTCGCCAACGAAGGTGGCACTGTACGCAACATGATGGGCGCCTGCGGCACCTACTGGAACGCCTACGACGCATACAACGAAGCTGTCGCCGAACGCAAGCAGCTCGCCGCAGCAGCCCTCGATCAAAAGCTCACTGCCTTCAACAACGATGTGCAGTCGCGCGGCTTCGAGGTCTGGAACGAATATGAAATCACCAGCCGCACCGTGACCGAGCCCACCGTCACCGACAGCCGGCCTGCCCGCCTGCTGGCCGGCGGCGACATGCTGCTCGACGGCAACGGCGTCAAGCGCAACGACAGCAGCGAGATCGTCGCGGGTGGCACACTTACCGTGCGTGGCGGCACGGTCCAAAATACGGGCGTAGAAGGTATTCGCTCCGAAACGGAAAACGGGCGTGTGCGCTTCCGGCGTATCGAGCATCACGGCAACTGGAGCGACAACTACACCGAAGAACTGAGCGCGTGGAGCGACTTTACCCCCGCGCCTATCACCAGCACCGTCACCCTCGCCAACTACCGCTATGAGGACCACGCCGCCAACCCGACCGCCGCACGTGATGTGCAAAGCGCCAACGGCAGTGCGCCTGTCGGTGGCACCCACCCCTTCGCCCCGCCCGTCATCAGCATCACCCCTGGACCCGACGGCAGCCAGATCCTCACTGGCGGCTTCAACCTTACCCTGCCCGGCGGCTCGCTGTTCCATATCAATACCAATCCGGGGGCACGCTACCTGGTCGAAACCGATCCACGCTTTACGCAGTTCCGCAACTTCATCAGCTCGGACTACTTCCTGCAGACACTCAAGCGCGATCCCGAGCGTGAACTCAAGCGCTATGGCGACGGCTTCTACGAACAGCAGCTGATCAACGACCAGATTCTCGCCCTCACCGGCCGCCGTTACCTCGACGGCTACCGCGATACCGAAGCCGAATACAAGGCCCTGATGGACGCCGGTGTGCTGTTCGCCCGCCAGTACCAGCTCACACCGGGCGTGGCGCTCAGCGCGGAACAGATGGCGCTACTCACCACCGACCTCGTCTGGCTCACCGCCCGTACCATCACCCTTGCTGACGGCAGCACCACCGAGGTTCTGGTGCCGCAGGTCTACCTGCGCCGCACACGCACCGACGACCTGCGCCACAGCGGTGCGTTGATGGCTGCCACCGACATCGACGTGCACACCACCGGCGACCTGGTCAACAGCGGCACCATCAGCGGCAACGGCGTGACCCTGCGCTCTGACCGCGACATCGTCAACGAGGGCGGCACGCTGCGCGGGCAATCGCTCTACGCCCGTGCGAACAACGATCTCAAGAACATTTCCGGGCGCATTACGGGCATCACAGACGTCAATGGAAATGGCGGCGATGTGACCCTGCTCGCAGGCCGCGATCTGGTGCTCGACACCCGCACCCTGCAATCCGCCAACCCGAACGGCACGCGTACCAGCATCGACCGCATCGCCACCGTTGAAGGCGGCGCCATACGCATGGACGCAGGCCGCGACCTGATTGCCCACGGCGCGGATGTCACCGCAGACAAGGATCTCATCGCAACTGCCACGCGCAACGTCGATGTCGGTACGGTGGAAGCAGCCGTCAGCACCCGCGTCGAGCGCGGCGGCAATGTCAACGGCCGCAGCGGCTACATCGAGGAAACCGCTAACGCACATCGCGGCAGCGTGTTCAGCGCCGGTGGCAATCTCGCCCTGGTCGGCAACAACAATGCCGACAACCGCGGCGGCACGGTGCGACTGCATGGCAGTACCGTCGCTGCGGGCGGCAATGCCCTCATCCAGGGTAGCGAGGTCAGCATCGAAGCCGCGCGCGACCGCACCCTGGTCGATGTACAGAACGTGAGCCGCGACCAGTACACGCGCACCATGCGGGATATGGAGACGGCCAGCGGTGGCAAGGTCACTGCCGGCAACAATCTGACCATCCTCGGTAAACGCGATGCCAATGGCGAAGGCGGAAATATCTCGCTGCGCGGGGCCTACGTCAGTGCCGAACACCGGCAAGCGAGCTTGATTGCCGACAACAATCTGACTGTCGACACCCTCACCTTGCAGGATCGCAGCATCGATGAAAGTTTCATGCGCAAGAGTGGCTTCCTCAGCAAGACGGCGATTGAACAAGGCTCCT
>AKCV02000017.1 GCA_000272025.2 Imbroritus primus | reverse complement strand
GTTGAATAGTGAAACGAACCGAAAACTAGTGTGTCTTCGCGTTCTGTAAAATTTGTTAACTAAATTGACGAATCTTATGTCCCTGATAGATGCAATAGCGGAGAGGAATTCAGATATATTTTTCTCTGATCAAAGCAATTCTTACGTTGCGTAGTTGCGACGCGGATTGCGAGCCTGGGATCGTTGTGACGCGTTTTGGATGACGCTGTGTGAGGTAGTGTGAACGATGCGATGCGACACGATACGGAGCGCGCCGCGAGGCATGCTGTGAAGCGACGTGATTGCGTCGGCAAACAGGTTTCCCAGACCCGCCCGGAGCACGGCGATTCACTGCGCTGCCCCTAGCCGCGTGAAACGTAATGCGAATGCAAATCGACGAATGACGTTTTTGTCACTCGCGATTTAACAGACAATGAGGTTTCATTGCCAATCGACAAGTGAAGCTTTATGGCCATCCTATGCGGATGTGTCGCAACCAGTAAACACCAGCGTGGGGCCTGGCGTACCGGCAGCAGGTTATGCCCGTGGGCGTGGCCCACAGGCCCGCAAGGCAGTGCCCAAGCCTCAGGGCAGCGCGGCGAGGCGCTGGCGCGCCGCCCGGTATTCCTGTGCCAGCCGCGCCACGATCTCTGCGGTGGCCGGTACGTCGTGGATCTGCGCCACGCCCTGGCCCGCACCCCAGATGTCCTTCCAGGCCTTGGCCTTGGAGCGGCCATCGGCAAAACTCATCTTGCTCTTGTCGCCGTCCTTGAGATTGTCCGGATCGAGACCCACGCGCTCGATGCTCTCGCGCACGTAGTTGCCGTGCACGCCGGAGAACAGGTTGCTGTAGATGATGTCCGATGCGCCTGCCTTGACGAGCGCCTGCTTGTACTCGGCGCTGGCGTTGGCCTCCTGGCTGGCGATGAAGCGCGTGCCGATGTAGGCGAAATCCGCACCCATGGC
Organism: Imbroritus primus; assembly: GCA_000272025.2. Classification (GTDB taxonomy): domain Bacteria; phylum Pseudomonadota; class Gammaproteobacteria; order Burkholderiales; family Burkholderiaceae; genus Imbroritus; species Imbroritus primus. The sequence goes on along the minus strand of AKCV02000017.1, from coordinate 211,336 downwards.
CTGCGCGGCCAGGATGGCATCGCCCGTGGCGATGGCGCCGGAAAGGGCGATGGGGCCATCGAAACGGCGGCGCACCTCGCCCACCAGCGCCATCGGCGACAGCGTGCCGGCATGCCCGCCCGCGCCGGCAGCGACCAGGATCAGGCCATCGACACCTGCCTCCAGCGCCTTTTCGGCATGGCGCAGGTTGATCACGTCATGAAAGATGATGCCGCCGTAGCTGTGCACGGCATCGACGATCTCGCGCACCGGGGCACGCAGCGACGTAATGAAGATGGGCACGCGATGCCGCACGCAGGTTTCCACATCCTGCATCAGGCGCACATTGGAGGTATGTGCGATCTGGTTGACCGCAAGCGGTCCGACGATGGCGTCGGGATGCGCCGCGCGGTAGGCATCGAGATCGTCACGCATGCGCGTGAGCCACTCATCCAGCAGTTCGGGCTGGCGCGCGTTAAGCGCGGGAAACGAGCCGACGATGCCCGCCTTGCACTGGGCGAGCACCAGCTCCGGATAGCTGACGGTGAACATCGGCGAGGAGATCACCGGCAGGGCCAGGTTCTGCAACACCGGTGGCAGTTGGCGGGCTTGGGTCATGATCACGTCCTTCTGAATATCGGGTGCGTCAGTCGAGCGACACGCCGGAGAGTTTTACGCGCTCGCCCTGGATCTTGCGGTCACGCGCCAGAAAATCGCGGAACTCGGCAGGGGTGGAGCCCACCGCGACATACGAGAACGCGTCGATATATTTTTTCTTGAACTCAGGCGTGCGCACGATGCGGTTGGCATCGCGGGCGATCTTGTCGAGCAGCTCGGGCGGCGTACCGCGCGGCGCGACCAGGCCGATGTTGAAGACCGCGTTGATGTCTTTCACGCCAAGCTCCTTGAAGGTCGGCACATCAGGGAGCGCGGCCGAACGCGTCTCGGACGATACGGCGAGCGCTTTCAGCGTGCCTGCCTTGACGTGCTGCTCGATCACCGACACGCCAAGCACGGCAGCATCGATCTGGCCGGCAATCACTTCGGGAATCAGCGGTGCTGCGCCCTTGTATGGCACGTGCACCATGGTCAGCCCTTCGTTGTGCGTAAACATCGCCATCGGCAGGTGTGCAATGCCGCCGGCGCCGGACGAACCGTAGGTCATCGGCCGCGTCGTGGAATTCTTCTTGGCAATGGCGATGAATTCCTTGAGCGTATTGGCCGGAGAATTCTTTGGCACGAAGAACACCAGCGGCAGCGCCACCAGGCGCGTGATCTCCGTGAAATCCTTTTCCGGGTTGTACGGCAGCTTCTTGTACAGGTGCTGGTTCATGGTCAGCGCTGCCTCGGTACCGGCGAACAGCGTGTAGCCGTCCGGCGCACTCTTGGCGACAAAGTCCGCGCCGATGATCTCGTTCGCGCCCGGCTTGTTCATCACCACCACGGGCTGCTTCCACGTTTCGGCCAGCGCTGGCGTGAGGCCACGCACGAAGTTGTCGACCGGTCCGCCGGCAGCGTATGGCACGACGATGGTGACCGGCTTGTTGGGGAACGACTGGGCCGCGGCCTGGCCAGCGCCAACGACGGACAGCAAGGCAGCGGCAAGCACGGCGATATGTTGCATGGGTTTCATGGTGTCTCCAACCTCTCTTGTTTTAGGAAAGCGCGCCATCTGCGGCGCGTGATGCAGGGCGGTATTGAATCCTCAGACGGGATCCCACGTGAACACATCGCCGGAACGCTCCAGCGGATAGAACGAAGCGCGCAGAGCAGGCATGCCATGCTCGGCGATGGAAGCCACCGTCCAGCCCTCCGAGCGGTGCACGGAGCGCTCGGGTCGCGGCTGGCTCATGAGGAAGATCTCGTTGTTGCGCACGGCGAAAATCTGGGCGTTGACATCGCGCGCGGCATCGCTGGCGAGATAGCCGGCCAGCGGCGCGATCTTGGCCGGCGTCATCTGCTGCATCTTGGCGACGCGCGCCTGTTCCTCGGGCGTTTCGGTCGGGATCGAACTGATCATGCGGCTCCATGCGAACGGTGCGATGCAGTTCGAGCGCACATTGAACTTCTGCATGTCGAGCGCAATCGACTTGGACAACGCAGCGATACCGAGCTTGGCCGCTGAGTAGTTAGCCTGGCCAAAGTTGCCGATCAGGCCCGAGGTTGAAGTCATGTGGATAAAGCTGCCGGACTGCTGTTCCTTGAAATGCACGGCGGCGGCGCGGCTCACGTAGTAGGGGCCGTACAGGTGCACCTTGATCACGGCGTCCCATTCGTCGTCGCTCATCTTGTGGAAGAAGCGGTCGCGCAGGATGCCGGCGTTGTTGACCACGGCATCGATGCGGCCGAAATGATCGACTGCCGCACCGACGATGCGCGTGGCCCCTTGTGCGTCGGCAACGCTATCGGTATTCGCCACGGCCTTGCCGCCGGCTTCGGCGATTTCATTGACGACGCGTTGGGCGGCGCCGACGTCGCCGGCCTCGCCGCTCAGCGATGCGCCGAGGTCGTTGACAACTACCGACGCGCCTTCACGCGCCATCAGCAGGGCAATGTCGCGGCCGATGCCGCCGCCCGCGCCGGTGACGACGACGACCTTGCCTTCCAGCATGTTGTTTGCAGCCATGTGTTTTCCTTCGGATTGAACGGTGCGCTCAAGTGGCCTGTGCCGCCGCGCGCTTGAGAACGAGGACATCCGTGACGCCCTCCTGGATGACGGCGCCGGCCTGGTCGAGCAGTTGCAGGCGGCGGTCGATACGGCCGGTACGCGGGCTGGAACCTGCTTCGATGGCGATGATTTCCATGCGCAGGTGCAAGGTCTGCCCGATCAGCATGGGCGCGACGAAGCGCCACTCACGCAGCGACATCATCGCCACGGCGGAGCGCTCGAACACGCCGATCTGGTGCAGCATGCCGGTTGCCATGGCAATGCCCAGCGCGCCATGCACGACGCGCTGGCCGTAACGCGTCCCGCTGGCGAACTCGGCGTCGGCGTGAATCGGATTCCAGTCGCCCGACAACATCGAGAACATGGTGAGGTCGGCTTCGGTCACGGTGCGACCCGTGCTTTCGAATACCTGGCCCAGGGTGAAATCTTCGAAGTACAGCGTGTGCGACATGATGTGACGTTCCCGATCAGGTACCGACACTGGCGGTTTCATCCGCGAGCCGGGCCAGCGCAAGATCGCGCAGCTTGTTGCGCTGCGTCTTCACGCCGTTGGAACTGAGGGTCACCGGATAGGCGTCCACCTGCCATACACGCGCGGGCACCTTGAACGGTGCAACCTGTGCGCGCATGCGGGCAACGATGGCGTCGGCATCGACGACCGCTCCCGGCGCACCGATGACGAAGGCCACCACGCGGGTCTGTCCGCCGATGTCCACGGCGACAACCTGCGCATCCACCAGTTCGGGAAAGCGCTTGAGGACCGCTTCGATCTCCACCGGGTTGACGAGAAAACCGCCGAGACGGATCGCGTCGCCCATGCGCGTTTCATAGACGAAGCTGCCATCGCCGCGCAGGTGGCCAAGATCGCCGGTGCGGAAGAAGCCATCGGGCAGGAGGGCTTCGGCCGTTGCCTCGGGATTGTTGTGATAGCCCGGGAAGACACTCGGCGCGCCAATCTCGATTTCGCCAGATTGCCCCGGCGGCAGCAGCGCGCCGGTTTCGACATCGCGGATACGCACGGTCGCGGCCATGCCGGCGACTGGTACGCCGCCGCCTTCGATACGTTGCTCCACGGGCAAGTCCATGGGCTGTGCAGAAAACAGCGCCAGCACTTCACTCGACCCATACAGGCCGGTGAGGGGCACGCCACGCGCGCAGGCCTCGCGAGCATAAGCTCCAAAACTCGAGGTGAACGCCCCGAAACCGAAGATGCGCGCCGCCGGAAACGGACGTTCGCCCGGCACGGTGTCAAGCACGCGGCGATACATTTCGTCGCTGCCGAAGGTGTGCGTGACGCTGTGCGTGAGCAGCAACTGCGCAGCCTGCGGGCCATCGAACGTTTCGATCAGCACTGTCGGCGCGCCGACGGCGAATGCAGCCAGCACGCCATTCAGCCCGAACACGCCGCAGAACGGCAGCATGGCGAGAAATACCGCACCGTCCTGATCCAGGCCATAGGCACGCGCGCAGTTCCAGGCATGCTGCACCAGGGTGCGCTGCGGATGCACGACCAGCTTGGGACCCTTGGTGGTGCCGGACGTGGTGAAGAACACCACGGGCGCCTCGGCATCGGAAGTATCCGCAGCCGGCGCAGGCTCGCAGACCGAGACCGCGAACGGCACCACAGGACGGCCGAGGAGCGTGGCTGGCGTGGTGGCGTCCGCATCGAGCACGGCGATGGTGCGCAGCGCCGGCAGCTGGGCAGCATCCATGCCGGCCAGGATGCCGGCGAAATCGATGGAGCGGAACCCCGGCTGCAGCACGAGCATGGACGCGCCGCTGCGGTCGAGAATGTAGGCGACTTCTTCGCTGCGATAACGCGTATTCACCGACACCAGGGTGGCTCCGATGCGCGCCAGCGCAAAGAAGAGCGCCAGCCATTCCACCCGATTGACCAGCCAGACGCCGACCTTGTCGCCGCGACCGACGCCCTGCGCACGCAGCCATGTCTCGGTGCGCCGGCAGAGATCGGCGAATTCGGCATAAGGGATGCGTCGCTCGCCGGCGATAAAGGCAACGCCGTCGGCACGCTCCTTCAGCCCTGTTTCGACGAGGCTCCACAAATTGGTTTGCATGACAGCCCGCCTTATGCGCGTTCGAAGATCGCCGCCACGCCCTGGCCGCCGCCCACGCACATGGTTTCCAGACCATAGCGCGCACCGCGACGCTGCATTTCATGGAGCAGGCTGGTCATGATGCGCACGCCGGTGGCGCCGATGGGATGGCCGAGCGAGACGCCGGAGCCGTTCACGTTCAGGCGCTCGGGGTCGTTCCAGTCCCAGCCCTTGAGCACGGCAAGCACCTGGCAGGCAAACGCCTCGTTCAGTTCGACCAGGTCCATCTGGTCGAAGCCGAGGCCAGTCTTGTGGAACAGCTTGCGCACGGCTTCGACCGGGCCGATACCCATGTTCGCCGGTTCGCAGCCGACCGCGCTCCAGCCGACGAGATAGGCCATGGGCGTGAGGTTCAGGGAGGCAAGGCAATCTTCCGCGACCACCAGGCAGGCAGCAGCGGCATCGCTCTGCTGGCTGGCATTGCCGGCGGGGACGGTACCGCCCTTGATCATCGGCCGCAGGCGTCCCAGCGTGTCCATGTCGGAGCCGGGGCGGATGCCTTCGTCGCGCGCGAACATCAGCGGATCGCCTTTCTTTTGCGGCACGCGAACCGGCACGACTTCGGCATCGAACCTGCCGGCTTCCCACGCGGCGGCAGCGCGCTGATGGCTGCGTACCGCATAGGCGTCGGCTTCCTCGCGCGAGATGCTGTAGTCGCGCGCCAGGTTCTCGGCCGTTTCGATCATGCCGGAGATGTAGCCGAACCGGTGTTCCGGCTGCGAGCGCTCGCGGCCGCGATCGAGTCGATCATGGAAGGTGACGCTGCCGGCGCGCTTGCCCCAGCGCATGTCAGTCGAGTAGTACTCGATATTGCTCATGCTCTCGACGCCGCCGGCAATCACCACGTCCGCCGCGCCGCTCTGCACCATCATCGCGGCCGTGGCGACGGCCTGCAGGCCGCCGCCGCAGCGGCGGTCCAGCTGCATGCCCGGTACGGCTACCGGCAAACCGGCCTGCAGTGCCGCCCAGCGGCCAACGCACGGCACTTCGCTGTTGGCGTAGGACTGCGCGAAGACCACGTCCTCGATACGCGCCGGATCGATGCCGGAACGTGCGAGCACAGCGTTGACCACCGTGGCGGACAGGTCTTCCACGCTGACCGGGCGGAGGGTTCCGCCGAAGGCGCCCACCCCTGTGCGTACGGGGGCAACGATGGCGGCACGCCGGACTTTCGTCATAATGCTTGTCTCCTTGCCGGTTATCGAAGACCGGACGGGGCGGCTGGCGCACGCGGGGACTCACGCCTGCGCCATGCCGTTGGTTGTCAGTTGCAGGGGTGCCGCAGCCTCGCCTTGGACAGCTGCGGCGGCACTCCACCATGGGGCAGATTATGCTGCTCAGGCGGGACCGTGTCAATGAAATTGACGAATTTCTTCGACACTCTAAAATACTGATTTACAAGGTTTTTTGTAGATACAAACAAATTTTGTCGAAAAAATAGGACACATAATGGATCTTGAGCAGGCAATGGACCAACTCGGTATCCGCGGCAAGTTGTACAGCGCCTACATGGCCGCGCTCGAACTGGGTGAAGCCACGGTCAACCAGATCGCGACACGGGCCGGACTGGGACGCACGACGGCCTACAGCATCCTCGAGCGGCTGGAGGAAGAAGGCCTCGTCACCATGGTCGAGCGCGGCGAAAAACGCCTGGTGGTCCCGGAGGACCCGCATGTCCTGTTGCAGCGCCTGGAGAACAAGCAGCGCACGCTGATCGAGCTGATGCCGCAGCTGCGTTCGCTCTACAACAGCTCGCGCACCAAGCCGGAGATCCGCTTCTACGAGGGTGAGGATGCGGTGCGCACGGTGCTGTGGGATACGCTCACCGCGCAATCGAAAATGCTGCGCGGCGTGCTGTCCACCAGCCAGTTGCTCGAATCCGTGGGCGAGCAGCAGATGGAGGAATACATCCAGCAGCGCATTGCGCGCGGCATCCACTTGCAGGTACTGCGCTCAGCCTCGCAAGACATTGACACGCTGTGGCCAGATTCGGACGGTCAGCTGCGCGAGCTCCGCTATGCGCCTGAGCACATTACGCTGGGCATGACCACCTATGTCTACGATGACAAGGTGGTCATGCTGTCCTCGAAGCGCGAGGATTACGGGCTGATCATCCGCAGTAAGGACTTCGCCAATCTTTACGCGGCGATGTTCGATGGCCTGTGGGCCATCTCCCATGCTCCCGCTCCCCAGGACAAACCCGCGCGTCTGCGCAAGCGCTCCGCCTAGCTAGGCACGGTGCACGGCGCGCTCAGATGCGCCGCCCCGCGTCCTGCCAGTAGGCGTCGCGCAGCCTGCGCTTGTGGATCTTGCCGCTCTCCTGGCGCGGCAGCGCATTCATTAGCTCGATGCGCTTGGGCACCTTGTAGCTGGCGAGGCGGGCCTTCAGCCAGGCGCGGGCAGCCTCCACATCGACCGGCACACCAGGCGTCGGCTCGATCACCGCCACCAGCGCCTCGCCGAACTCCGCATGCGGCACCCCAAAGACGGCACAGTCGGCGACCCCAGGCATGCCGGCAAGCGCATTCTCGACCTCAGCCGGATAGATGTTGACGCCGCCGGAGATCACCATGTCGCTCTTGCGGTCGCAGATAAACAGGAAGCCTTCGTCGTCGAGATAACCTATGTCGCCCACGCAGGCCAGTCCTTCACGATCGATCTCGGCGCGCGCTTCCGGGCGGTTGTGATACGTGAAGTCGGCATAGGCTGGCTGGCGTACGTGAATATTGCCGGTCTGCCCCGGCCCGAGGCGACGGCCCGCGTCATCGTAGATGCGGACCTCGGCGGCACTGACCGGCCGGCCGACCGAGCCAGGCTTGCGCAAGGCATCGGCGGAGGAGATGACCGTCACCATGCCGGTTTCGCTGGAAGCGTAGGATTCATTGATGACCGGCCCCCACCACGCGATCATGGCCTCCTTGACGGGTGGCGCGAAGGGCGCGCCAGTGCACGCCACGAAACGCACCGAGGACAGGTCGTATCGCGCTTTCACATCGTCCGGCAAGGCCAGCAGGCGCACGCACATGGTCGGCACGAGATAAAGGTGCGTGATGCGATGCCGTGCGATCGCGCGCAGCGTGCCTTCAGCATCGAAACGCGGATCGAGCACGACCAGCGCGGCGGTCAGCATTGCCTGCACGCCATAGAGATTCGGTGCGCCGTGGTAGAGCGGCGCGGACAGATGCACACGCGCATCGCTCTCATAGTCAAACGTGGCCTTGACGGTTTCGCGCAGCAGGCGCGGTTGCTCCGGATGCAATCCCTCGGCGATGCGGCGCACGCCCTTCGGCTTGCCGGTGGTGCCGGAGGTATAGGCAAAGCGACCGCGGGGGCGGCATTCCGGGCCAGTATCGGGGATCTGCGCATCGCGCCACGCTGCGTAGTGCGTGACGGGTGGCGCGGCGGGATCGTGGACGGCGGCTGACGCGACATTACGATAGGCCTGCAGCGCCAGCGGCGCCGGCTCCACCGCGATGACCGTGACACCCAGCGGTATCGCGGGTGCCAGCGCGGCCAGCAGATCGGCATCGATGAACACTGCGCGCGCGCCGCTGTCATGCAGGATGTACGACAGTTCGTCGACCTTGAAGCGCCAGTCGATCGGACAATGAAACGCGCCAATGCGGTTGCAGGCCAGCGTGATTTCGAACAGAGCCGGCGCATTGCGCATTACCAGCGCAACCACCGCATCCTCGCCAATGCCGATGGACCGCAGTCCACTTGCAACGCAGGCGGCGCGGCGCGCGATCTCTGCTCCTTCGATGCGCTCATCGCCATACTGCAATGCGGCAACCATGCTTGCTTCTCCTGTGTGTTTGCGTAGGGATTCGGGGCGGGGGCGGACCAGCGCATAGCGCCGGTCCGCCATGTCGGTCAGTCGGGCTGCAGGCCCGCCGATTTGACGAGGCGCGCATGGATGGCAAGCTGTTCTTTCATCATCCGGCCGAAGGCTTCCGGCGTGGACGGTGTAAGCGGAAAGCCCAGCCGATCCATCTGCGCGCGCACCTCGGGCTTGTTGAGCGCGGCGACGAACGCCTTGTTGAGGCGCGTCACCACATCGCGCGGCAGGCCGGCCGGACCGACCAGCCCGGCCCAGGGCACGATCTCGAGATCGCGCATGCCGCTTTCGCGCAGCGTCGGCACGTCGGCGAGCAAACTATTGCGCTGCGCGTTGATGGTGACCAGCGCGCGCAGCTTGCCATCGCGCATGTATGGCGCACCGATGGTGGTGCCGATCATGGCCTGCGTGCGGCCGGCGATCAGGTCGAGCATTGCGGGCGGCTCGCCCTTGTACGGGACATGCGTGAGATCGAGGCCGTTGAGCGTGTTGAAATGCGAGAAGGCGACGACACCGGTGTTGTTGCCGGTGCCATAGCTCATCTTGCCCGGATTGGCCTTGGCGTAGTCGAGGAATTCCTTGAGCGTCTTCGCCGGCACGCTGGGATGCACGTAGAGGAAGAAGCTGAAGCGGCCGACATCGGCCACCGGCGTGAAGTCGGTCAGTACGTCGTAGGGCGGCTTCTTGCGTAGCGCCGGCACCAGCGAGAGATTGCCCGAGGTACCGAGCAGGAGGCGATAGCCATCGGGCGCGGCGCGCACCACATCCTGCGCCGCCACCTGGCCTTCCGCGCCCGGCTTGTTGTCGACCACGATGGGCTGGCCCAGCTCGATCGAAGCCGCCTGGCTAACCACGCGCGCCACGGTATCGGTGGTCGCGCCCGCCGGAAACGGCACGACCAGCGTAATCGGCCTGTCAGGATAGGCCGCCTGCACATTCGTTGCGATTGCCGCAGCACACGCTGCCAGCACGGAAATGATCCGCTTCATGTCTCCTCCGGGTTATGCGTTGTCGATATGAGGTTTTCTGCAGTATTGCATTGGCGTGCGCGCTCTGTAAGACTACTGGCGCGCACAAGTTTGTTGCGCACAACGCATCAATCGACAGGATCATGGAACTCGACGCCTATCTCTTCTTCGCCACCGTGGTGGAGGCCGGCAGCTTCATGGGCGCGGCGCGCAAGCTCGGCATCGACCGCTCCAATGTCAGCCGTCGCATCCGCAAGCTCGAGCGCGACGCCCAGGCGCAGCTGCTCCGGCGCACCACGCGGCGCATGAGCCTGACCGACATCGGCGAGGCATTCTATGCGCAATGCACCGTGATCCGCGCCGAGGTGGAGCGCGCCGCCGAGTTGCTCGACACGCTGGGCAGCGTGGTGCGCGGACCTTTGCATGTCAGCTGTCCGCCGGCCGTGGGACGGCTGTACCTGACGGCGCTGTTCGCGGAGTTTTGTACGCGCTATCCGGAGGTAACGCTGTCCGTCACCTTCAAGGGCGGCATGGTCGATCTGATGGAAAGCAATATCGACGTCGCGCTGCGGGTCACCAACGAACCGGGCGAGCATTGTGTGGCGCGCGCGCTCGGGCCGATCGAGTGGCGGCTATGCGCAAGCCCCGGCTATCTCGCGGCGCGTGGGCGACCGCAAACACCGGAAGACCTGACCAGCCATACCTGCCTGGGCGTGCGGCACCGCGTGGCGCTCGAGCTGGCACATGCGCAGACCGGCCAGTTGCACCGCACAGCGCTGCAGTCGCATATCGAGTCGGCCGACTACGGCTTTCTCGGCGAAATGGCCGCGGCAGGCCACGGCATTGCGCTACTGCCATCCTACGTGGCCGCGGAGGGCCGCCAGCGCGGCACGCTGGTGACGGTGCTCGACGACTACCGGCTGACCGGCTCACCCGGCGCGACGCTCTACGCCATCACGCTGCCAACGCGCTATACGCCGCCGCCGCTGCGCGCCTTCGTGGAGTTCCTGAAAAACCGCTTCGATGCCGGCCTGCCGTGGGAGACGCGGACGAGCGCCGGTTGATGTTCACACGCTGAAGCAGCACCAATACGGGTTATCCTTACGGCTGTGCCGGCTGCGCGCATGCGCGGGCCGCAGAATACCGACTGGAGATTGCCGTTCATGAGCGAAGCGCTCTGTTTCCTGTCCGCCGCTGAGCTTCGCACCCGCATCGCCCGCAAGGACATTTCCCCCGTAGACGTGACGGCCGCCGTGCTGGCACGCGCCGCACGCCTGCAACCCGAACTCAACTGCTTCATTACGCTCTGCGCCGAATCGGCGATGGAAGAGGCCCGGCAGGCCGAACAGGCCATCACCGCCGGCCGTCCGCTGGGCCTGTTGCATGGCATCCCGTTCACCGTCAAGGACATCGTCAACACCGCCGGTGTGCGCACCACCTTCGGCGCGGTACCGTTTGCCGACAATGTACCGGCGCAGGATGCAGTGTCGGTCGCACGCCTGCGCGCGCAAGGCGCGATCCTGATCGGCAAGACCACATCGCCGGAATTCGGCTCGAAATGCCTGACCGATTCCCCGCTCTACGGCCGCACCCGCAATGCCTGGGATGCCACACGCACCAGCGGCGGCTCGAGCGGCGGCGCGGCGGTGGCCGTCGCCAGCGGCATCGCCCCGCTGGCGGTGGCCACCGACGGCGGCGGCTCGACGCGCATTCCGGCCGCCTGCAATGGCGTGGTGGGCATCAAGCAAAGCCAGGGCGTGGTGCCGCACAGCCAGGCACAGGACCTGTTCGGCAACCAGACCTATGTCACGCCGACCACGCGTACCGTCGCCGATACCGGCCTGATGCTGCAGGCCATGGCCGGACCGCACGCCTGCGATCCGTGGTCGCTCGGCATGCCGTCTGCCGATTACATTGGCGCGGCCCAGCCGCAGGGCGACCTGCGCGGCCGCCGCATTCTCTACTGCCTGGCGCCGCCGGGACGGCCCGTGGCCGCCGATGTCGCCAAGGCCTTCGAGGCCAGCCTTGCCACCCTGGCAGGACTCGGCGCGGAACTGGAAGAATTTTCCGGCGAGGGCTTCAATGTCGAAAGCATCTGGCGCGCCATCAACCACACCGTGTGGCGCACACGCTTCGTCGAACCGGCGGCGAAACACGGCGACACGCTGAGCCCGACCTTCCTCAAGCAGATCGCCTCGGCCTCGGAAGTCAGCGGCGTGGAATACCAGCGCGCCATGTTCGACCGCAGCGCGCTGTTCCTGCGCGTGCAGGACCTGCTGGGGCGAGCCGATTTCCTGGCCATGCCGACGCTGACGCGCACGGCGCTGCCGATCGACCAGGACCTGTTCGGGACCATCGACATCGATGGCCAGGCCCTGGAGAACGTGCGTGCGCACTGGTTCCCGTGGACTATGCCGTTCAATATGACTGGCCATCCGGCTATCAGCCTGCCGTGCGGGTTCGGTACGGATGGCCTGCCCATCGGCCTGCAGCTGGTGGGACAGTTCCGTGGCGATGCCGACCTGCTGCGCGCCGCCGCCGTGTTCGAAGCGGCGTGCGACCAGCGCAGCCGCTGGCCGCAGTTTCCGGCCGCAGCACCCGGCGGCGCGTGCTGAGCGCGGCGGCACACCGTTGCTTGCATTTTTGTTTGTTCTTTTGCTTCTTCGTTCGTTTGTACTTGAGAGACCCATCGACATGACTTCCTCTACCCGCCGCCGCTTCGTTCAACATTCCCTGGCTGCCTCGGCCGCGATGCTGGCGGGCCTGGCCCTGCACGCTCCGGCCTGGGCCGCAAACGACAACGACACACCGATCCGCATCATCGTCGGCTACGCCCCCGGCGGCGCCGCCGATAACCTCGCGCGCCTGTACGCTGAGCAACTACGCCAGGACGGCCACGGTACGGTGCTGGTGGAAAACAAGCCGGGCGCCTCGGCGCGCCTCGCGCTCGACTATGTGAAGCGCTCTAAGCCCGATGGCAAGACGATCTTCGTCGGTCCGTCGCCGCTCTTCACCATCTTTCCGCTGACCTACAAAAAGCTCGGCTACGACGCCGACAAGGACCTGGTGCCGGCAGCCCTGCTGACCGATGTGCCGACAGTGATCGCAGCCGGTCCGCAGCAGCCGTACAAGACCCTCGGCGAGTATGTCGCCTGGGCCAAGAAGAATCCGCAGCAGGCCAGCATTGGCCTCGCCACCATTGGCAGTGCAGGTCATCTCGGCGCAGTGGCGCTCGGCAACGACATCAACGTGAAGATCACGCCGGCGGCGTATCGTGGCGCATCGCCGATGCTGGTCGATGTAATCAGCGGCAATGTGTCGATGGGCTGGGATGCGGTCGCCAGCATGATGCAGCTCTACAAGGGCGGCAAGCTGCGCTTCCTCGGCGTGAGCGGCACCAAGCGCGCCAAGGCGCTGCCGGAAGTGCCGACAGCCAAGGAGCAGGGCTTCGGCCAGTTCGAATACGCCACCAGCTGGTACGGTGCGTTCGTGCCGGGCGGCACGCCGCCGGAAGTGATGGCGCGCGTGGAGAAGATGTTCATTGCAGCCTCGAACAATGCCGCGACGGCGGCCAAGCTCGAAGGGCTGGGCCTCGAAGTGGTCGGCAAGACCGGCAAGGAAGCGCAGCAGCGCATGCTGACCGAGCGTGCCGCCTGGAAGCCGATCGTCGAGGCGTCGGGCTTCGTGGCGGAGGACTAAGTCTCCCGGTGTCTTCCCGTCACGCTTCAGGTTGACAACGCGGCGCCGCTGCATCAACACTCGTAGGGCGCTTCGACCCTGCGGGCACGTGTCGCGTGCCGCTCAACCTGGAGACAACAATGAAGATACCGCATCCATTCCGAACGGCCGGCCGGTCGGCCCGTATCCTGGCCACTGCGGGTGTCGCCGCTGCAGTGGCGTTGGGCCTGGCCGCATGTGCCACACCCAAGCCTTCGGCCGTCGCCACGGCCCAGCTCGAGCCAACGCGCGGCAATACTGCCAACGGCTCGGTGCGCTTCGAGCAGATTGGCGACAAGGTGCGCGTGACCGGCACGGTACGCGGACTGGCGCCGGGCGCGCAACTGGGTTTCCATGTACACGAGAAGGGCGACTGCTCGAGTGGCGACGGCATGAGCGCGGGCGGCCACTTCAATCCGGGCGGCACGCCGCACGGCCGCCATGGCGCGGGCCCGCATCATGCGGGCGACCTGCCGTCGCTGGTGGTGGATGCCGCCGGGCAGGCGCGCGTGGAATTCGTGACGACGTCGATCAGCGTGGGGCGCGGCGCGAACAGCGTGCTCGACCGCGGCCTGATCGTGCACCGCGATCCGGACGACTACACCACCCAGCCGACCGGCAATGCCGGGCCGCGTCTGGCGTGCGGCGTCATTCGCCAGGGCTGAGCGAGCAGTACGGAGCCGGCGCGTGGCGCGGGCTCCGCTTTGATCCTGTGGTATTCCTGCGGCCAGCGTGCGCTGGCCGTCTTTCATTCCTCTAGCCGGGCGCGCAGTTCACGCGCCTTTTCGAGCAGCCCCTCGTAACCCGAACGGACATGCGCCGGCAGGTCCGGGTCGCCGATAACCGTGCCGAGGGTCTCCATCACGCTGTACAGCAAACCCTTCGCGGCACTGGCCGCAATGCTGTCATCGTCGACGGCGTTGCTGAGATGCTCGAGCGCATCGCCAATATGTTCTGCGCCGGCGTGCTTGCCCGGCTCCGGATCGGAAGGCAGATGGGAAACCATGTCGTACTCCCCTGATGGCGTCAGCCGTGGTCATGGGGCGGTGCACCGCGCAATGGCACGGGCATGCCCTGGATGCCTCTGGTTACGTTTCTACTTTACCGGACTTTGGCCTGGTAGCGTGTGTAGACGACGGACTGCTCGAGATACGTCTGGACCTTGCGCTCGGTGTCGCGCGCCAGCTGGTCGGCGGCGCGGCGTGCGCCAGCCTTGCCATGCGAGGACACCATCTGCGTTTCGAGGTAGGTGCGGAAGGAGGTGCGCATGGCCGAGAGCCGGTCATCGCACGCGCGCAGCGCCTGGCGGGCCACGTCGGGCGAGGAGGCGCTGCCACGCATGAGTTCGTTGGCCTTGTCGGTGGCACATTCGAAATGACGCGCACGCAGCATTTGCCATTCCGGCATCTGGGCGGGTGCCGCAGCCTGCGCCGCCGGAGTATCGGCGGCGGCCTCGGCCGCCTGCTGCTGTTTCGGAGAGCTGCCGCAAGCAACGAGCAATGTCGCCGTGCAGAGCGCGAGGGGGAGGGAGTATGCGCGCGTATTCATGCCCGGTGGACCGTGCCTGTCGGGATTGGTTCCGCGCATGGGCATACGCCAGCCGCATCCATGTCCTGGCGTGCCAATCGCATCACGTCGCGATACCGGTGCGGCGTCTGCCACGTGTCGGAGAAAGCACGGCAGACAACCCGGGCAAACCTGTCTAGACTCTGTGTTACCCGCACGGCAGATCATGGTTCGCACTGTTTGCTCGAGACTCCATGGTCGCGCCCGCTGCCCACCCTCGCGGTCTCCCGCGTATCCGCCTCAAGGAGAAGCCATGTCCCCGTACACCATCGCCGTTGTCATCGGCAGCCTGCGCAAGGAATCGTTCAATGTGCGCCTGGCGCGCGCGCTCGAGAAGCTGGCGCCGCCGGAGCTGAAGTTTCACTACGTGCGTATGGACGACCTGCCGCTCTACAACCAGGACGACGACGACCATCCCGCGGCGCCGGTGCAGCGTATGAAAGATGAGATCAAGGCGGCGCACGGCGTGCTGTTCGTGACGCCGGAATACAACCGCTCGATGCCCGGCATCCTGAAAAACGCGCTGGACCACGGTTCGCGGCCGTATGGCAAGAGCGTATGGGCCGGCAAGCCAGTGGGCGTGGCAGGTATCTCGCCGGGTGCAACCGGCACCTCGATGGCGCAGCAGCACCTGCGCAATGTGCTGTGCTATCTGGACATGCGACTGCTCACGCAGCCGGAGCTCTACCTGCAGATGAAGGACGATCTGTTCGACGCCGACGGTGGCATCGGCAATCCCGGCACGCGCAAGTTCCTGCAGGGCTGGATGGATCGCTACGTGGCCTGGGTCAAGCAGCACGCGCAAGCCACTGCATAAGCCGCGTCATCCAGACCCGATGCGCTAGGCCGTGGATGACGCACGACGGCGGAGCTACTCAGGCCGCGCGCGTACCGATGCGCGCGGTCAGCCACGCACCGATCTCGGTGATTTCCTCGAGACACACGGAGTGCGCCATCGGATAGGTGCGCCACTCGAGCGGGTTGCCGAGGTCCGTCAGCGCCTGCCGTGCCTGCTCGCCGAGCTGCAGCGGCACCACGCCATCCTGCGTGCCATGGGCGGCGAACACCGGCGTCGCACGGTTGGCGGGATCGAACTCGGCAGCGAGCAAGGCCGGGGCGGGAATGTACGTCGACAGCGCGATGATCCCGGCCAGCGCCTCGGGATGCGTGAGACCGGCGATATAGGCAATCGCGCCGCCTTGCGAGAAACCGGCCAGCACGATGCGCGAGGGCGGCACGCCGCGTCCGTTCTCGCGTTCGATCAGCTTGCGCACGATGTCGCGCGAGGCGCGGATCCCGGCCTCGTCGGCGTGGCGCGCACCGCCGTCAATGGCGACGATGTCGTACCACGCGCGCATCACGTAGCCGTTGTTGATGGTCACCGGAATCGTCGGCGCATGAGGAAACACGAAGCGCACGGCGACATCCTCGGACAGGCCGAGCTCAGGCACCACCGGCACGAAATCGCTGCCGTCCGCGCCGAGGCCATGCATCCAGATGATGGAGAAGTCGGGATTCGGTGCGGTTTCGATTTCGATGGCGGGCAACGTCGTGGTCATGTCGGCAGTTCCAGCTAAAAAAAGTCCATGCTGCGGTAAGGGCGGGCTCAAGCGTCGAAGGGCGAAAGCGCGCGAAGGATCGGTACAGCCTTGGGTAGCAGTTCCGGCAATATCGAACCGCGATCTTAGCGCACCTTCCACTGCCCGCGCATCCGCGCCAGCATATCGATGGCGGCGGGCGGCGGGCGACGCGAGGGCGGCAGCGGCTCGAGCGGCGGCGGGGGTGGCCACGAGCACGTCTCGAAGGTACGCGCCACGGCGTTGGAAATGAAGCGGCTGCGCCCTGCGAGCACGTGGCGGTCACCGTACTTTTGCTGTGGCACATAGAAGCGCTGCGGCACGATCAGCTGCAGATGATCGCGCGCCCGCGTCATACCCACGTACAGCAGGCGGCGCTCCTCTTCGATCTCGTCCTGCGAGCCGGTCGCCAGATCCGAGGGCATGCAGCCATCGACCACGTTGAGGATCGACACCGCGCGCCACTCCTGCCCCTTGGCCGAGTGGATGGTCGACAGCACCATGTAGTCATCATCGCGCAGCGGCACGCCGGATTCGCCACTCGACGCTTCCGGCGGATCAAGCGTCAGCTCGGTCAGGAAACGCTCGCGTGAGGCGTATGTGGCGGCGATGCGTTCGAGCTGGTCGATATCGCCGCTACGCACCGCCGCGTCGTCATGCAGGCGCTCGAGATGCGGCGCATACCAGCGCGCCACCGCACCGACCTCCGCAGGCCACGCGGAACGCTCCCGGTGCAGCATGGCAAACAGCGGGGCAAATGCGGCCCAGGCCTCCGCTGCAGCACCAGGCATGCGAAAGGCAAGGAGGGCTGCCAGCGGATCGGCCGACGCGTCCATGGCATCGAGCAAACGCGTAGCGCTCACTGGACCGATGCCAGGCAGTAGCCGCACGACGCGAAAACCGGCGATGCGGTTGCGCGGATTCTGCGCCCAGCGCAGCACCGAGAGCACGTCCTTGACGTGCGTGGCTTCGAGAAACTTCAGCCCGCCGAATTTCACGAACGGAATATTGCGCCGCACCAGTTCGATCTCGAGCTGCGCGCTGTGGCTGGCCGTGCGGAACAGCGCCGCCTGCGCCTTGAGCGCCATGCCCTGCTCGCGATGGGCGAGCACCGAGGCGGCGACACAGCGCGCCTGCTCGGCCTCGTCAGCCACCGACACGAGACGCGGCTTCTGCCCGCCGTCGCGCGTGCTCCACAGGTCCTTGGCATAACGCTCGGGCGCGAGGCCGATGATGGCATTCGATGCGGCGAGGATCGGCGGCGTCGAGCGGTAGTTGCGGGAGAGCGTGACGATGCGCGCCGGCGGATCGAAGTGGCGAGGAAAATCGAGGATGTTGCGGACCGTGGCCGCACGAAAGGAATAGATGGACTGCGCATCGTCGCCGACCACCGTCAGGCCGCGCCCATCGGGCCGCAACGCCAGCAGGATGGAGGCCTGCAGGCGGTTGGTGTCCTGGTACTCGTCCACCAGGATGTGATCGAAGCGCGCCCGCAGTTGCGCAGCCAGTGCAGGCTCCTGCATCAGGTGCGCCCAGTACAGCAGCAGGTCGTCGTAGTCGAGCACGTGCTGCGCCTGCTTGGCAGCCACGTAGCTTTCGAACAGTTCGGCCAGTTCCGCCTCCCATTGCGCGCACCACGGAAAGGCGGTGCGCAGCACGGCGGACAGGTCCGCCTCGCTGTTCACGGCGCGCGAGTAGATCGCCAGGCAGGTGGCCTTGGTGGGAAAGCGGTCGCGCGTGGCGTCGAGTCCAAGATCGTGCCGCACCAGCGCCAGCATGTCCTCGGCATCGGCGCGATCATGGATGGTGAAGTCGGGCGACAGGCCGATCTGCTCCGCCACCTCGCGCAGCAGCCGCGCGCCCACGCCGTGGAAGGTGCCGGCCCACGGGAATACCGGCGGCCGCTGCCCGGCCGGCGCACCGAGCACGCGGTTGATGATCTGCCCGACGCGCCGCTCCATTTCGGCGGCGGCGCGGCGCGAGAAAGTCAGCAGCAGGATGCGCTGCGGATCGGCGCCGCTGAAGACGAGATGCGCGACGCGGTGCGCCAGCGTGTTGGTCTTGCCCGAACCAGCGCCGGCGATCACCAGCAGCGGACCGTCAGCGGCGGCATGCAGCGCGGCGGTGCATTGCTCGGGGTTGAGGCTGGCCAGATACGCGGGCGTGTCTGCCGCACCTGGGGCGGGCTGCCCCCCGGTCGCTGCCGCGTCGAACACGGCGCTCATGCGCGCGGCCGCCCGGCCTTGCGGAACAGGCCGATATAGACGCCGTAGATTTCCAGCGCCCGCGCCGGGCGGATCGGCCCGTAGGCCGCATTGGCCGCTTCGAGGTAGTAGCCCGCCGCATCCTGCGCCAGGTATTTCAGCGTGAATTCGTCATCGACCATGGCCAGCACGATTTCGCCGATGCGCGCCGTGGTGCGTCGTTCGATCACCACGAAATCGCCATCCTGGATGGCGGCATCGATCATCGAATCGCCCTTGACCTTGAAGACCACGGTGTCCGACGGCTTGTCGATCAGGTAACTGTCGATGGTCACCACATCGGCCGGCGCATCCGCCGCGGCTTCCGGCAAGCCAGCACGCACGCGGCCCGCCAGCGGACGCTCGAAAAAGCGCGGCCCCGGGCGCAGGCGGTTGCCGGGCGCGTCTTCGAGGAAACCTTCCTCCTTGAGGCGTACGGCGATGCGGTGGGCCCAGGAACGCGCTTCCACGCCCCACAGGGCGCCCAGCTGCGTGGTGGAGGGAATGATGGACTCGGCGCGGTAGTAATCGCGCAACTGGCCCAGGTAATGCGAGAGATCGGCGGGGTGCATGGGGCGGCTCGGGGGAAACGGGAATAGATGTCGACCGGGATGCCGGCTGCGAGGCGGCAGCAGGACAATTGCTCTCAGTATAGAGGACAATCGTTCTGCCGCGAAAGTCTTCGGGTCGCCGCCCACGCCATCAGCGTACCGGCCCGGGGATGGACGCAGGACGCACCAACAGTGGCAAGGCCGCCAGCGCTGCGGCGGCAAGACCGGCGCCGACGGTAAAGGTGAGCGCCGGACCGCTGCGGTCCCACAGCACGCCGGCCAGCACGCTCGCCAACAACAGCGCGCCGCCGCTGACAAGATTGAAGAAACCATAGGCCGTGCCGCGCAGGTCGGCCGGCGCGGTATCGGCCACCATGGCTGCCAGCAACCCCTGTGTCATGGCCATGTGCAGGCCCCACAGCAGGATCCCGCCCCACAGCCAGCCACCGTGCGCGCCCATTGCCAGTGCCACGTCGGCGGCGATCAGCAACACCAGTCCGAGCGCCAGCAGACGCCCGTGCGACACCCGGTCCGCGAGCCGGCCGCATGGATAGGCGGCGGCGGCATAGACCACGTTCATGGCAATCAGCACCAAGGGCGTCCACGCGACCGGCAGGCCACCATCGAGCGCACGCAACACGAGAAAGGCTTCTGAAAAACGGGCCAGCGTAAACAGCGCCCCCACGATCACGACACCCCAATAGGCGCGATCGAGCCGGGCGAGATTGGCACGACTGATCGGATTGCTCCGCACCGGTCCGCGTGGATGATCGGGTTCGCGCACGCCCAGCGCGAGCACTGCCACCGACAGCGCGGCCGGGATAATGGCGACCCAGAACACCGCGCGAAAATCGCCGGCCCACAGCAGCATCAGGCCAATGGCCAGCAAGGGGCCGAGGAACGCTCCGACGGTGTCGAGTGCCTGACGCAGGCCGAACGCCGCGCCGCGCATGCCGGGCGGCGCGAGATCAGCCACCAGGGCATCGCGCGGGGCGCCGCGCACGCCCTTGCCGACACGGTCGATCAGGCGCGCACCGAGCACCATGCCGGGGCTCAAGGCCAGTGCGAACAAGGGTTTGGACAGCGCCCCGAGCCCGTAGCCGAACAACGCCAGCGGCTTGCGCTTGCCCCAGTAGTCGCTGATGACGCCCGAGAACACCTTGAGCACCAGCGCGGTGGCTTCCGCCGCGCCCTCGATCAGGCCCACCATGGTGGCACTGGCCGCCAGCGTGGTGACCATGAAGACCGGCAGCAGGCTGTGGATCAGTTCGGACGAAATATCCATCAGCAGACTGACGCAACCCAGCGCCCAGATGGCCGGCGGCAGGCGGGACGACGAGGCGGAGCGAGAGTGCATGGCAAGGCTCGTATGGAAACATGCAAGGACAAATGCGGCGTGCAGCGACCAGTATGGCGACCCATGTGGCAGCTGGGGAGACCGGTCACCGATTGTACGGCGCTCGGCAACGGCCATCATGACACGCCTGTGACGGCGCCGCGCATCGCATTCGTCATGCGCAACCCGTACAATATCCGCAACGGCCTGCCGTGCTGGCGGCCACCCGCTCCGACCTGCTCACGACCTTTCCGGGAGTCGCACGTTGCTCACACCGCAATACATCGCCCCCGCGCGTTTCGACGACCCTGCCGCCGCCATGGCGTGCGTGCGCACCATCTACGACAGCAGCATTGCCCATCTGCGCGAGCACCTGCACCGTTTCGTCACCGGCGATACCCCGAACGCGCGCGTGCGCGCCTGCTATCCGTTCGTACGCTTCCATACCGACAGCGTGGCGCGCGCCGATTCGCGGCTGTCGTATGGTTTCGTTTCCGGTCCGGGCACGTTCGAGACCACGCTCACGCGGCCCGACCTGTTCGCCAACTACTACGAGGAGCAGTTCCGCCTGCTGCTGGCCAACCATGAGGGCAACGCAGGGCTGCAGCTGGAGATCGGCACCAGCTCGCAACCGATTCCCGTGCATTTCTCGTTCGCCGAGCATTACCACATCGAAGGCGACCTGAGCCTCGAGCGCCGCCGCCTGTTGCGCGACCTGTTCGACCTGCCGGACCTGTCGGCCATGGACGACGGCATCGCCAACGGCATCTATGACATCGTGCCGGGCCAGGCGCAGCCACTGGCGCTGTTCACCGCGCCGCGCGTCGATTATTCGCTGCAGCGCCTGCGCCACTACACCGGCACCGCGCCGGAGCATTTCCAGAACTTCGTGATGTTCACGAACTACCAGTTCTACATCGACGAGTTCGTGCGCCTCGGCCACGAGATGATGAACCGTGCGCCCGATGCCGCCACGCCCACCGATGACGACGGCTACATCGCCTTCGTCGAACCAGGTAACGTGATCCACCGGCGCGTGGGCAACGGCGCGGACGATCCAGGCACGCCGCCGCCGCGCCTGCCGCAGATGCCGGCCTACCACCTGATCCGCGCCGACGGCAGCGGCATCACCATGGTGAACATCGGCGTAGGGCCGGCAAACGCCAAGACCATCACCGACCACATTGCCGTGCTGCGCCCACATGTGTGGCTGATGCTCGGCCACTGCGCCGGCCTGCGCACCACGCAGCAGCTCGGCGACTACGTGCTGGCGCATGCCTACGTACGCGAGGACCATGTGCTCGATGAAGACGTGCCGCTGTGGGTGCCAATCCCACCGCTGGCCGAGGTGCAGGTGGCGCTCGAGGATGCCGTTGCCGAAGTGACGCAGCTGACCGGTTACGAATTGAAGCGCATCATGCGCACTGGCACGGTGGCCAGCACCGACAACCGCAACTGGGAGCTGTTGCCGCACCGCACGCCCGAGCGGCGCTTCAGCCAGAGCCGCGCCATCGCGCTCGACATGGAAAGCGCCACCATCGCCGCCAACGGCTTCCGCTTCCGCGTGCCCTACGGCACGCTACTGTGCGTGAGCGACAAGCCGCTGCATGGCGAGATCAAGCTGCCAGGCATGGCCAACCATTTCTACCGCGCCCGCGTGGACCAGCATCTGCGCATCGGCATCGCCGCGCTCGAAACGCTGCGGCGGCAGGGCGTGGACCGCCTCCACAGCCGCAAGCTGCGCAGCTTTGCTGAAGTGGCCTTCCAGTAAACGGACCGGCCGGCGACATCGTCTTGATGCGCCGCCCGTCCGGTTTGCCCCGGCCGCCACGCCTGCCGCTACAATGCCAATCTTCCGCCCCCGCCCGCGCGCCCAGGCGCGCCATGCCCCCATGATGCTGGTGTCATGACCCCGCAACATCTGAAAAGCCTGGCCGTCGAGGTATTCGGCCGCTTCGGTGCGCGCCTGCGCCATCCGACGCGGCGCGATATCGTGCTGGCAGTGGCGGCGGTTCCCGCGCTGTTTCTGCTCTATGCACTGCTGCTGGTGCCTTTCACGCCCGGCATCGGCGACATTCGCAAGGCCAAGATCGATCAGCCTGCGCAGGTGCTGTCGGCGGATGGCAAGGAGCTGGCGGTGTTCAAGCGCGCGAACCGCGAGTGGGTGACGCTCGACCAGGTCTCGCCGTTTGTCATCGACGCGCTGATCGCCACCGAGGACCACCGCTTCCGCGACCATTTCGGGCTCGACTGGCGGCGCATCGGCGGCGCGGCCCTGCGCACGTTCTCCGGCGACCGGCAGGGCGGCTCGACCATCACCCAGCAATTGGCGCGCAATCTCTATCCCGACGACATCGGCCGCGCGCCCACGCTGACGCGCAAGCTCAAGGAAGCCATCACCGCGCTGAAGATCGAGGCCCTCTACACCAAGGACGAGATCCTCGAGACCTATCTCAACACCGTGCCGTTCCTGTACAACGCCTACGGCATCGAGATGGCGGCGCGCACCTATTTCGACAAACCCGCACGCCGCCTCGACGTGCTCGAGAGCGCGACGCTGATCGGCATGCTCAAGGGCACCAGCTACTACAACCCGGTGCTCAATCCCGAGCGCTCGGTGCAGCGGCGCAATATCGTGCTGGCCCAGATGGCCAAGCGCGGCAAGCTCGATGCGGCGAAACTCGCGGGCCTGCAGGCGCGCACCCTGCGTATCGACTTTGCGCGACAGGTGGCCTCGCCGGGCCCGGCCCAGCATTTCGCGGAATACCTGCGCAAATGGCTGATCGACTGGGCCGACCGCAATGGCTACAGCCTCGACGCCGACGGCCTGGTGGTACACACCACGCTCGACGCCCGGCTGCAGACCATGGCCAACCAGGCGGTGATGCGCCAGGGCGACCGCCTGCAGGCGCTGGCCGACCAGACCTGGCGCGGCGCGTGGCAGAACAGCCCGGCGCTGGTCGACAGCTTTATCCGCGAATCGACGCAGTACCGCACGCTGGTCGAGCAGGGCCGCAAGCCCGAGGAGGCGTTGCGCCAGCTGCGCGACGATCGCGAGTTCATCCGCGCGCTGCGCCGCCAGAAGACACGCATCGAAGCCGGCTTCATGGCACTCGACCCGGCCACCGGTGCAATCCGTGCCTGGGTCGGCAGCCGCGATTACAGCGTGGATGCCTTCGACCATGTACAGCAGGCACAACGTCAGCCCGGCTCGACCTTCAAGCCTTTCGTGTATGGCGCGGCCTTCCAGCAAGGCGCGAAACCCGAGGACACGCTGCCCGATACGGCAGTGGAGTTCCGCCTGCCTGGCGGTGAGATCTGGAAACCCACAGACGGCGGTCCGCCGAGCGGCCAGTCGCTGAGCCTGCGTTACGGACTGGCCTACTCCAAGAACACCATCACCGCGCAACTCATGCAGAACACCGGCCCGGCGCGCGTGGCCAAACTGGCGCAGGCGATGGGTGTGCGCCAGAGCAGGCTCGACGCGGTGCCGTCGCTGGCGCTCGGCACCAGTCCGGTCACGCTCAAGGAAATGGTTGCGGCCTACGGCACCATCGCCGACGGTGGCGCCTATCGCGAACCGGTCTTCGTCACGCGTATCGAGAATGCCAACGGCAAGGTACTCGCGGAATTCCGGCCAGCACGTGCCGAGCGCGTGCTGGCGCCGGCCACGGCCTACACGCTGCTCGACGTGATGCGCGACGTGATCGATCGCGGCACCGGCACGCTGATCCGCTCGCGCTTCGGCATTCCCGGCGATGTGGCCGGCAAGACCGGTACCACGCAAGACAATGCCGATGGCTGGTTCATCATGATGCACCCGCAACTGGTGGCCGGCGCGTGGGTGGGCTTCAACGATGCGCGCGTCACGTTGCGCAGCGACTACTGGGGGCAGGGCGCACATAGCGCGTTGCCGATCGTTGGCGAGGTGTTCCAGCGCGCGATGCGCACGCGCGTGGTGGATGCCAAGCAGCGCTTTGCCGAACCGGACAACACCAGCTTCCTCGATCCGCTAAAGGCGCGCCTGCAAGGGTGGTTCGCGCAGTGGTTCGGCAAGGAAGAACCGGCGGCGCCCGCCGTGCCGGCCAAACGGCCAGCGGCACCGCCCGCACCGGCGTCCGCCGTGGATGTGCCACCCGCCTCGGAACCCTTGCCGGAACTGCCGCCCGCGCCCTCGGCCACACCCGATGCTGCCGGCGCCTTGCCCGATGTGCTGCCCTCGGGACCGGTGATTCCGGCACCGCCCCCATCCTCGCTTTCATCCTCACCACCGGCTTCACCCGCAGCCTCCGGCGCGCTGCCGCCAGCACAGCCGCAGCCGACCGTGCCGCCCGCCACTCCGGCGCTTCCGTCGCCCGCCATGCCGTCCAATGGACTGCCGGCGACTGCCCCGCAATGAACCCAGGAAACCGCATGAGCCCGACCGACACTTCCCCGCTGGCCGCCTCCGAGAACGCCACCGCCGATGCCCTGCAGGCCGCGCGCCGCGATCTGGCGGCGGTATTCCGCATCGCTGCGCAGCTTGGCCTGCACGAAGGCACCTGCAACCACTTCAGCGCCGTGGCGCCGGGCCGGCCGGATTGCTACCTGATCAACCCGTTCGGCCTCCATTTCGCGGAGATGCGCGCCAGCGACCTGCTGCTGGTGGACGATGCAGGAACTGTCCTGGAAGGTTCGGGCGAAGTGGAAATCACCGCCTTCCACATCCACTCGCAGATCCACCGCGCCAACCCGCGCGCGGTGTGCGTGCTGCACACGCATATGCCGCACGCCACGGCCATCACGGCGCTGCATGACGGGCGGCTGGCGATGTGCCACCAGAACGCCGTGCGTTTTCACGGCCGTATCGCCTACGACCACGACACCACCGTCGGCTACCAGGGCCTGGCGCTGGCGGGAGAAGAAGGTGCGCGCATGGTGCGCGCACTGGGCGAGCACAGCGTGCTGTTCCTGCGCAGCCACGGTCCGATCGTCGTTGGGCCCACCATCGCGCAGGCCTTCGATGATCTCTATTACCTCGAACGCGCCGCCCAGGTGCAGGTGCTGGCGTCATCCATGGGACAACCGCTGGCCGAGATCGAGCCCGCGCTGGCGGCGCGCACGGCGGCGGATTTCCTGCGCGATGCGCCACGTTATGCGCGCGCGCACCTCGACGCATGGCAACGCATGCTGGAGCGCGACGATCCGTCCTGGCGCATGTGATCTCGACAATGCACGGGCCACCACACGGCGTCGCGGCGACCCGTGGAGTGGCGCTTGCACCACGTCCTCTCGCGGCGGTTGGAAGCGCCCGGGGAATCCAATACACTGGCGCCATTCTCTCCCCCGTGGCGCATCATGACCGTCTCCTCCGCTCGTTCCACCTCCCCCGCGATTGCCAGCGAATACGACCACGCCCAGATTTTCGATCTCGCCCCGGTTTCCCTGTGGCTGGAAGACTATAGCGAGATGCGCGCGCTGTTCGAGACCTGGCGCGCCGCGGGTGTGGTGGACCTGCGCGCCTGGCTGCAGGACGATCCAGCGCGCGTGCAGGCCTGTTCGGCCTGCATCCGCGTGCTGCAGGTGAACCGCCGCACGCTGGAAATGTACGAAGCGCGTGACCTCGACGATCTGGTCACCCACCTTGGCAAGGTCTTTCGCGATGACATGCTGGCGGCGCACATCGATGAGCTCGTTCAGCTGTGGGACGGCAAGCAGTCTTTCGTCGGCAAGAGCGTCAATTACTCGCTGGGCGGCAAGCGCCTCGACATCGAACTGAAGGGCACCATCCTGCACGGCCATGAGGCCAACTGGGACCGCGTGCTGCTGGCCATCGAGGACGTCACGGAAAAAGAGCAGGCCAAGCGCGGGCTGGAACTGAGCGAATACTACGCGCGCGGGCTGTTCGAGAATTCGCCGGTGTCGCTGTGGGTGGAGGACTTCAGCGCGGTCAAGCGCCTGCTCGAGGACATCCGCGCCAACGGCATCGAGGATTTCCGCGTGTTCACCGATGTGCACCCGGAATTCGTCGAGCGCTTCATGCGCGAGATTCGCGTCATCGATGTCAACCAGCACACACTGACCCTGTTCAACGCGCCGAACAAGCAGACGTTGCTCGACAACCTGAGCCTGGTGTTCCGCGACGACATGCGTGTCCACTTCCGAGAACAATTGATCGACCTGTGGAACAACAAGCTGTTCCACCAGTACGAGGTCATCAACTACGCCCTGAACGGCGACCTGCTGCATCTGCACCTGCAGTTCTCGGTGATGCCCGGGCATGAAGAAAACTGGGATCTGGTGCTGGTCGCACTGACCGACATCACGGCGCGCAAGAAGGCCGAGGCCTACCTCGAGTACCTCGGCAAGCACGATGTGCTGACCAAGCTGTACAACCGCTCGTTCTATGTGGATGAGCTGAACCGCCTGCAGCGCAAGGGGCCGTCGCCAGTCTCGGTGCTGATCATCGACCTGAACGGCCTGAAACCGATCAACGACCAGCTCGGCCACGCGGTCGGCGATGCACTGCTGCGCCGGGCCGGCGAGGTGCTGATCAAGGCGGTGGAAAAGCCCGCCTATGCGGCGCGCATCGGCGGCGACGAGTTCGCGGTGCTGATGCCGGCCACGGATGAGCGCGGCTGCATGGCACTGGTCGAGAATATCCAGAAGCTGGTGGACATGAACAACCAGTTCTATTCGGGCGTGGCGCTGAGCATGTCGATCGGCGTGGCCACCAGCCTGCCGAACGAGCGCGTGGAAGATACCGTGCGGCGTGCCGACCTGCTGATGTACGAGCAGAAGAAGGCGTACTACGCATCACTGTCCGCCGCACGCCGCCACGACGATCCGCAGCTCATGCCGCCAGCGCCCTGAGTGGGCTCCAAGTCATACGCATGATGCGCCGCTCAGGCTGCCGCGCCATGCGGGCGGCTCAGCGCTGCTCGAAGCGGTCGAAGCGCCGGTCGGTATATTCGCGCCGGCTCTCCAGTCCGTCCACCTGGGCATGGGGCGGCCCGCGCCGCATCCATTCGAGCATGTGATCGACCTGGTCGGGCGTGCCCTGCACCATCGCATGAACCGCGCCGTCCGGCATGTTGCGCACCCAGCCGCGCACCCCGAGCAGGTGCGCCTGCCGCACGGTCGAGGCACGATAGCCGACGCCCTGCACGTGACCCGTCACGTGAACGAAGTAGGTTTCCAGCGCGGCAGACACAGACATGGCAACAGAGGGACAAGAATGGCAGGACCGGTCATTCTACCGCCCCGCTGCAGGCCACGGTCTCTCGCCGCTATACGTCTTCAAGTGTCTTCAGGTGTCTTTACGCGCCTCGACGCGGCGCTGCTCGCCCGGGCATCACGATGCAGACTGCACCGCCGCCAGCTTGGCATCCTCCGCACGCGTACGCTGGAATGCCGGGCGCGTGGTCACGCGCGCGAGATACGCCGTGATCTCGGGCGTGGCCGGCACCAGCTTGAAACCCGTGGTCCAACGCAGGGCACCCGCCCACAGTACATCGGCGGCGCAGTAGCGCGTGCCGAGCAGATACGGCCCGCGCGCCAGCTGCTGGTTGAGCGTCGCGAACATCGTGTCGAAATCGCCATAGGGCGAGGTGGCCGGCGGCGGGGCGGCTCGCTGCAGCGCACGGTCGGCGAGTGCGGGCTCGAAGCAGGAGCCATAGAACACCATCCAGCGCAGGTACGGTCCGCGCAGGGGATCGCCGATCGGCGGCGCGAGCCCGGCCTCGGGATAGAGATCGGCGAGGTACAGGAACACCGCAGCCTGCTCGGTGATGACCGCATCGCCATGCCGGATGGCCGGCACCTTGCCCATCGGGTTGATGGCGAGATAGGCCGGCTGGCGCTGCTCACCGGCCTGCAGATTAAGCACGTGCAGGCGATAGGGCACGCCCAGTTCCTCGAGCAGGGTCAGCGCGCCGAGCGAGCGCGTATTGGGGGCGTGGTACAGCGTAATCTCGGCACTGCGCGGCTTGGCCATGGTCATGCTCCGGTGGATTGCGCAGGGCCTGCCCGCTTGCCGGTCTGCCACGCCGGCATGCCGCAGGAATCCTGCAGGCCCTGCCTCCGAGTCTATACAATGCAGGTCTGGTCGGTTGGCCGACCCATACCCAGAATTGTCCATGCTACGTCTTAGCGAACTCAAACTTCCCCTCGACCACGACGAGGCGGCGCTCGAAGCCGCGATCCGCGCCCGCCTGGCCGAATTCGGCGTACCGCCGGCCGGCCTGCTGCGCTACACCGTCTTTCGCCGCGCCCACGATGCGCGCAAGCGCAGCGACATCAAGCTGACCTATGTAATCGACGTGGAAGTGACGGACGAGGCTACCGTCCTGCAGCGCATGACCGGTACGCCGCACGCCGGACCGACGCCGGACATGGGCTACCGCTTCGTGGCACAGGCGCCGGCGCACGGTGCGGCGCTGCGCCCGGTGGTGATCGGCATGGGGCCGTGCGGGCTGTTCGCCGGCCTGATCCTGGCGCAGATGGGCTTCCGTCCCATCATCCTGGAACGCGGCAAGGCGGTGCGCGAGCGCACCAAGGACACCTGGGGCCTGTGGCGCACGCGCGTGCTTAACCCGGAATCGAACGTACAGTTCGGCGAGGGCGGCGCAGGCACGTTCTCGGACGGCAAGCTGTACAGCCAGATCAAGGACCCGCGCCACCTCGGCCGCAAGGTGCTGGAGGAATTCGTCAAGGCCGGCGCGCCGGACGACATCCTGTGGCGCGCCCGGCCGCACATCGGCACCTTCCGGCTGGTGAGCATGGTGGAGAAGATGCGCGCCACCATCCACGCACTGGGTGGCGAGGTGCGTTTCCAGACGCGCGTGGACGATATCGAGATCGAAGATGGCCAGGTGCGCGGGCTGGTGCTGAGCAACGGCGAGACGCTGCGCTGCGATCACGTGGTGCTGGCGGTCGGCCACAGCGCGCGCGATACCTTCGAGATGCTGCATGCGCGCGGCGTCTACCTTGAAGCCAAGCCGTTCTCGATGGGCTTTCGCATCGAACATCCGCAGGGCGTGATCGACCGCAGCCGCTTCGGCAAGTTTGCCGGCCACAAGGAGCTCGGCGCGGCCGACTACAAGGTGGTGCACCACGCCAGCAACGGGCGCTCCGTGTACAGCTTCTGCATGTGCCCGGGCGGCACGGTGGTGGCGGCAACCTCGGAGCCGGGCCGCGTGGTGACCAACGGCATGAGCCAGTATTCACGCAACGAGCGCAACGCCAATGCGGGCATCGTGGTCGGCGTCACACCGGAGGATTTTCCGGGCGGTCCCCTGGCCGGCATCGCCTTCCAGCGGCAGTGGGAGACACGCGCCTTCGAACTGGGCGGTGGCGACTACAGCGCACCGGGCCAGCTGGTCGGTGACTTTATCGCTGGCCGTCCTTCGACCACGCTGGGCGCAGTCCAACCCTCGTACACGCCGGCCGTGCATCCGACCGACCTGAGCACGGCGCTGCCGGACTACATCATCGCCGCGATCCGCGAGGCGCTGCCGCAGATCGACCGCAAGATCTCAGGCTTTGCCATGCACGATGCGGTGCTGACCGGTGTGGAGACGCGCACCTCGTCGCCGGTGCGGGTGCGGCGTGGCGACGACTACCAGA
This sequence comes from Imbroritus primus, assembly GCA_000272025.2. Lineage (GTDB taxonomy): Bacteria > Pseudomonadota > Gammaproteobacteria > Burkholderiales > Burkholderiaceae > Imbroritus > Imbroritus primus. Next base: position 181,173 of record AKCV02000017.1, on the reverse strand, counting down.
GCGTGAATGTGCGCGGCCTGTATCCGGCGGGTGAGGGTGCAGGCTATGCGGGCGGCATCTACTCGGCTGCCATCGACGGCATCGAGGTCGCGGAAGCGGTGGCCCTGAGCGTCACGCGCGGCGCGGCGCAGTAAGCAAGCCACGCGGCGCGGTGGGCTGATGCGCGGATGCGGATGATGCGAGTCATGCGGGAACGCCGTATCGCACCGCTGCGCCAGCGTCAGTGCACCGTCGCCTCGAGCCAGGTCCGCACTCCTTCGCCTGCGACCACGCCACTCGCCAGACAGGCCGTGAGCAGATAGCCCCCGGTCGGCGCATCCCAGTCGAGCATCTCGCCCGCGCAGAACACGCCGGGCAGGGCACGCAGCATCAGCTGCGCATCGCAGGCCTCCAGCGCCACTCCACCGGCGCTGCTGATCGCTTCCTCGAGCGGGCGCGGGCGCAGCAGGCGGACCGGACAGGCCTTGATCGCACGCGCCAGTTGCGCGGGGTCGTCATGGACTGACTTCGACACGCACTCGCGCAGCAACCCCGCCTTGGCACCCGCCAGCCCGAGGCGGCTCTGCAGATGGCTCGACAGCGACCGCGAACCGCGTGGTGCCACCACCGCGGCCTCGACGCGTGCGGCGGGCACGTCCGGCAACAGATCGATCAGGACCGTGGCTTCGCCGTCATTCATCCACTGCGCACGCAGCGCTGCGGACAAGGCATAGATCAGGCTGCCTTCGAGACCCGTGGCGCTGACCAGGCATTCGCCGGCACGGAACGGCTGGCCGCTGCCCTGCACCGTCATGGCGATCGACTTGAGCGGCTGGCCGGCAAAACGCGTAGCGAAATGCGCGCTCCAGTCCGCCTCGTAACCGCAGTTGGACGGCATGAGCGGCACGACCTCCACACCACGTTCCGCCAGCCACGGCACCCACGCCGCATCGGAGCCGAGCCGCGGCCAGCTGCCGCCGCCCAGCGCCAGGACCAGCGCATCGGGCCGGATGGCATGCGGACCATCAGGCGTGGCGAACTGCAGGCTGCTGTCCGCGCCCCAACCCTGCCAGCGATGGCGCATGTGGAAATGCACGCCACCTTCGCGCAGCCTGTGCAGCCAGGCGCGCAGCAGCGGTGCAGCTTTCATGTCGGTGGGAAACACGCGGCCCGAAGTGCCGACGAAGGTGTCGATACCCAGCCCATGCACCCAGGCGCGCAGATCTTCAGGCCCGAAGCGGTCGAGCCAGCGCGCGACCTCGGCAGCCTGCGTACCGTAGCGGGCGACGAAGCGCTCGCGCGCCTCGCCGTGCGTCAGGTTGAGGCCGCCACGCCCAGCCAGCAGGAACTTGCGCGCCACCGACGGCATGGCATCGTAGACATGCACCTGCACGGGCGGCACGGACGGCTGGCGCAGCAGCGTCTCGGCGGCCATCAGGCCGGCGGGGCCGGCGCCAATGATGGCGACGGTGCGAAAGGAAGGGGAAGCGAGTGAAACGGGCACGGCGCGATTATAGATCGCGCGCCTCAGAGATCCGTGCGCAATTTCCACAACTCGGGGAACAGCACCACATCGAGCATGCGGCGCAGGTAATTCACGCCTTCGGTGCCGCCCGTGCCGCGCTTGAAGCCGATGATGCGCTCGACCGTGGTGACATGGCGGAAGCGCCACTGCCGGAAGGCATCTTCGAGATCGACCAGCTTCTCGCCGAGCTCGTACAGCTCCCAGTGTTGCGCCGGGTCGCGATAGACCGCCAGCCACGCGGCTTCGACGCTGGCGTCGTACTCCGTCGGCAGGGCCGGATCGCGCGCCAGCCGCCCGGCGTCGATGGTCAGGCCGCGCCGCGCCATGAGGCGCACCGCCTCGTCGTAGAGCGAGGGCAGGTGCAGGGCTGCCTCCACCTCGGCGAGCCGCTCGGGGTGATGGGCATGCGGCTTGAGCATGGCGGCGTTCTTGTTGCCGAGGATGAATTCGATCTCGCGGTACTGGAAGGACTGGAAGCCCGACGACTGGCCGAGGTAGGGGCGCATCGCCGAGTATTCGGGCGGCGTCATGGTGGCGAGCACGGCCCACGCCTGCACCAGCTGCTCCATGATGCGCGAGACGCGCGTGAGCATCTTGAAGGCGGGCCGCAGCTGGTCGTCGATGACGTTCTGCCGTGCTGCGCGCAACTCGTGCAGCATCAGCTTCATCCACAGCTCGGATGTCTGGTGCTGGATGATGAACAGCATCTCGTTGTGATCGGGCGAGCGCGGATGCTGCGCATGCAGCAACTGGTCGAGGGCAAGGTAGTCGCCGTAGCTCATGCTCGACGAGAAATCGAGCCGGGCATCATGCCAGCCCGCCGGGGAAGATGCACTGCCGGCAGCCGGCGACGCGCCGCTGGCACCGGCCGTGGGTTCGGAGTCGGGGGAGGTGTGATAGGGGCACATGAAAACACTCGCTTGCGTTCAGGTCACCAGGCCGCGCGCCTGGAATTGCGGGGCACGCCAGGCCGCGCTGTCGAGCACGTCGCGCAGGATCTCCACGGCGTCCCACACGTCCGCGTAACCGGTATAGAGCGGAGTGAAGCCAAAGCGCATGATTTGCGGTTCGCGGTAGTCGCCGATAACGCCGCGTGCGATCAGCGCCTGCACCACGGCATAGCCTTCCGCATGCGCGTAGCTGACATGGCTGCCGCGCTGCGCATGGTCGCGCGGTGTGACCAGCGTCAGCGCGTGCTGACCACAACGCTGCTCCACCAGCGCGATAAACAGGTCAGTCAGCGCGAGCGATTTGCGCCGGATGGCGGTCATGTCGGTTTCTGCAAAAATATCGAGACCGCACTCGACCATGGCCAGTGCGGTAATCGGCTGGGTCCCGCACATGAAGCGCGTGATGCCGTCATGCGGCTGGTAGTCAGGTTGCATGGCAAACGGCCGGGCGTGGCCCCACCAGCCCGACAAGGGCTGCCAGAAGCAGTCGCGCAGTGCAGGCGCGACCCAGACGAAAGCCGGGGCGCCGGGGCCGCCGTTCAGGTACTTGTAGGTGCAGCCAATCGCATAGTCGGCCTGCGCCGCATGCAGGTCGACAGGAACCGCGCCGGCAGAGTGCGCCAGGTCCCAGACCGTCAGCGCGCCCCTGGCATGGGCCAGCGCGGTGGCGGCAGCCATGTCGTACATGTGGCCGGTCTGGTAGTTCACATGCGTGAGCATGACCACCGCGGTGTCGTCGCCGATGGCGGTTCCGAGTTCGTCGGGGGCGTCGATCAGGCACAGCGTATAACCGCGCTGCAACAGGTCGGCGAGGCCCTGGGCGATATACAGGTCGGTGGGAAAGTTGCTGCGCTCCGAGACGATGACGCGCCGTGCCGGGGCACGTTCGTCCTGCACGCGCAGCGCGGCGGCGAGCACTTTGAAGAGATTGATCGAGGTGGTGTCGGTGATGACCACTTCATCTGCATGCGCGCCGACCAGCGGTGCCAGCTTGTTGCCGAGACGCTGCGGCAGCGTGAACCAGTGCGCGGTGTTCCAGCTGCGGATCAGTCCCTCGCCCCATTCTTCGGCGATCACCTGTTGCGCCCGTTGCAGGGCCGCACGGGGGCGCGCGCCAAGCGAATTGCCATCGAGATAGATCACGCCCTCGGGCAGGACAAAGCGCGCACGCAGCGGCGCGAGCGGGTCGTCGGCGTCGCGGGCGAGGCAGTCTTGGCGGGTCAACATGGTGAAGATCCTGGAACAGAATGGTGTGAACAACAACGACAGCGACAACGACAGCAGCGACGGCGCATGAAGCTGCCTGCGTTCATGGCGGCAGGGGGCGCAGCACCGCACGCACGGGACTGGCATCGAGATGCGCGAGCCGCAACGGCAGGGCGATCAGCTCATAGTCACCGGCCGGCACGGCATCGAGCACGAGCCCTTCGAGAATCGCCATGCGGTGCGTGGCGATCATGCGGTGCGCGTCCATGCTCTTGGAATCCTGCGGATCGAGCGAGGGCGTGTCGATGCCAATCAGGCACACACCATGGGCGGCCAGCAGGGCGATCGTCTGCGGCGCGACGGCGCAGAACCCGGCGTCCCACGTGGCCTGTGGCGCAGTCGCGTAGGTGCGCAGCAGCACGCGCGGCGGTATCCCGTGCAGGGACGGCTCGACATGCGCCGGCAGGACCAGCGGATGGGCGCCAAGGCAGTGGATGACCCGGCATGGCCCGAGGTACGGTTCGAGCGGCACGGCGCCGATCGGCAAGCCGTCGGCCGCATAGTGCAGCGGCGCATCGGCATGTGCGCCGGTATGCGGCGACAGGGTGAAGCGCCCCACGTTCACCGGGCAGTCCGGCCCCATATGCCAGGTGCGCGCCTCGGTAAAGGGTGTGTCACCCGGCCACACGGGCGTGGCGGGAGAGAGCACCGGGCTGATGTCGAACAGGCGCGGAGTAGCGGGGTGGGAGACGGGCGCGGCTGGCGTGGTCATGCCCTGCATGATAGGCGGTGCAGCGCGAAATGAGTTTGCGTATTGGGCGTGGATAGCGTTGTTTTTCGCATAAAATTTCATAATCTTTGGATTAATGGAATTTTATGTAGCCATGACGCTCGATACCCTCGATCTGCGCATTTTGGCCGTGCTGCTGGAAGACGGCCGCATCAGCAACCAGGACCTGGCCGAACGCGTCGCGCTGTCGCCCTCGGCGTGCCTGCGCCGCGTGCGCCTGCTGGAAGAGGCCGGGGTGATCGCCGGCTACCGTGCGGAACTCGACCTGGAGCAGCTGGGCATCGAGGTCGATGCGATGGTGCAGGTGTCGATGCGGCAGGACGTGCAGGGCTGGCACGACACCTTCATCGAGGCGATCCGCGACTGGCCCGAGGTGACGGCGGCCTACATCATCACGGGCGAGTGCAACTACGTGCTGCGTGTGCAGGCGCGCAACCTGCGGCACTACTCGGATTTCATCGTCAACCGGCTGTACCGCACGGCGGGCGTGCTCGACATCCGCTCGAACATCATCCTGCAGACCATCAAGTCCTCGAAGAGCGGGCTGGCGCGCCTCGCGGAGGGTGGTACTGCCTGAGCCGATCCCTCATGCCCATGGCGACCGCGTACGCCGCAACGTGCGCTCGGGTATGATCGGCGCCAGTGTTTTTTCGCGGAGCAGTCATGGCACATACGTCTGAACCCGGCGCGGTTCAACCTTCCACCCGTCTTACCTCGTTTTCGCATGGCGGCGGCTGCGGCTGCAAGATCGCACCCGGCGTGCTGTCGCAGATCCTCGCCGGCAGCGCACAGCGCCTGCCCGTACCGCCGCAGTTGCTGGTGGGCATCGAGTCGTCGGACGATGCGGCGGTGTATCGCCTGAACGACGCGCAGGCGCTGATCGCCACCACTGATTTCTTCATGCCGATCGTCGACGATCCGTACGATTTCGGCCGCATTGCCGCCACCAATGCGATTTCCGATGTGTATGCCATGGGCGGTACGCCGATCATGGCGCTGGCGCTGGTCGGCATGCCCATCGACAAGCTGCCGATGGACACCGTGCGCGGCATCCTCGCCGGCGGAGAATCGGTGTGCGCGGCGGCTGGTATTCCGGTCGCGGGCGGCCACACCATCGACTGCGTGGAGCCGATCTACGGCCTGGTGGCGCTGGGTCTCGCGCATCCCGACCAAATCAAGCGTAACCGTTCGGCCCGGGCCGGCGATGTGCTGATCCTCGGCAAGGGGCTGGGTGTCGGCATCTATTCGGCAGCGCTGAAGAAGGACCGGCTCGATGCGGACGGCTATGCGCAGATGATCGCCTCGACCACGCAACTCAATACGCCGGGCCAGCGCCTCGCCGCGCTCGACGGCGTGCATGCGCTGACCGACGTGACAGGTTTCGGCCTGCTCGGCCATCTGCTGGAAATGACGCGCGGCTCGCATCTGTCGGCCACGGTGCGGCTGGCGGATGTACCGTGCCTGCCGCAAGCCGTGCACCTGCTCGAAGGCGGTTGCGTGACCGGCGCCTCGGCACGCAACTGGAATGGCTATGGTGCGGAGGTTTCACTCGACGCCGCGCTACCAACCTGGGCGCAGGCCCTGCTGACCGATCCGCAGACCAGTGGCGGCCTGCTGGTGGCGTGCGCGCCGGAAACGGCGGACACGGTACTGCAGCTGTTCCACGATGAAGGGTTCGAGCGGGCTGCGGCTATCGGCACGCTGGGAACGGGAACCGGCGTCACGGTGACGCCGTAAGCCCGTCGTTGAGATCACCCCGGACCAGCATCACCAGTCTCGGGGGAATCGCTCTGCAGACGCGACGGCCGGCACCTACATGCCGGCCACTCTGCTTCACTCCTCGGCCTTGTCCGAAGGCTTCTTCCACGCCTGCAGTACTTCCTTGCTCGGCTTCAGTTGCAGGTTGATGCCACGCGGACCGATCGGCTTTTCGAACCAGCGCGCATGCAGCGTGCGGATCTGCGGACTGTGGAAGATATCGGTCAGTGTGTTGTCGACAAACGCTTTCCACTGCGGATCGTCACGCTGGAGCATCAGGGCATTCTGCTCGACCGACAGCACCGGGCCGGTGATTTCATACTTTGACGGTTCCTTCGCACGGGCACGGAGTCCGGCCAGCAACACGTCGTCCATCACGAAGGCCTTGGCGCGGCCGGTTTCCAGCAGCAGGAACGACTCGCCGTGGTCCTTGGCATAGATGTCACGATAGCCATACTCGTCCTTCAGGCGGCGCACATGGCGATCGCCAGTGGAGCCGGCGCTGGTCACCACGGATTTGCCACGCAGGTCTTCGAATCCCTTGATGTGGTCCGCGCGCGGCACGAGCATACGCACCGTCGACACGTAGTGGGACACGCTGAACGCTACCTGCTTCTGGCGCTCGAGGGTGTTGGTGTTCGGCGCGCAATCGAGGTCCACCAGGCCATTGCTGACCGCAGGAATACGGTTCTGTGGCGTGAGCGGAATCCAGCGCACTTTCAGGTTCGGCAGGTTTTCCTGCTTGCGCACCGCCTCCGCCACACGCAGGCACAGGTCGACGGCATAGCCAGCCGGCTGGTCGCGGGCATCGGCAAAGGAAAACGGCAGGGCCGACTCGCGATACCCGAGCTTGATCATGCCGCTATCGTGGATGCGTTTCAGGGTGCGGCTTTCGCTCTGCGTCGGCACTTGTGCGGAGGCTTGCGTCGATGCTTGGGGCTGGGCCAGGGCAGGCAGGGCCGCGGCCAGGAAAACCGCGGCGGAGAAGAGGTGAGGGGCAGACATATTGATAGCTTTTATTACTAAAGCTACACCATAGCCAAATGCCTTCCCCGAGGGAACGATTTGTTGGTTATACAGGTATACCCTAGGTTCGCTGTCCCAGCTGCTGGGAGCTCAGAGCCAGCGCACCAGCTTGAGCTGCATCTTGATGAAGGCGTAGAACACCGGAGCCAGCACCAGCCCGGCGATGCCGAAGATCGCTTCCATCAGTAGCATGGCGCATACCAGCTCCCACACCGAGGCGTGGATCTTCTGACCGACGATGCGCGCGTTGATGAAGTACTCGAGCTTGTGGATGATGACCAGGTAGGTCAGCGACACGATCGCCACCAGCACGGAATGCGTGAGGGCGATGACGGTCAGCAGCGTGTTGGCGATGAGGTTGCCGACCACCGGCAGCAGGCCGAGCCCAAAAGTCAGCAGGCAGACGAGTTCGCGGTACGGCAGCACGACATCGAAGCGCGGCAGGATGCCGTACAGGTAGATGATGGTGAAAGTGGTGTTGGCGCAGGCGATATACACCTGGGCACCGAGCAGCGCCTTGAAACAGGTCAGGAAATCTTCGCCACGCCCGGCCAGCGCACGCGTCAGCGGACCCGCCTGCTCATGCGAGGCGACACGTGTGGCCAGTGCCGCGGCCAGCGCGATGATGGTCGCCAGCATGAGCTGGAAGGCGGCATGCACACCTTCCCGGCCGAGCGATGCCAGCGAACCGGCATGGTCACGCAGCGTGGTCAGGCCGATGGCCTTGAGCTTTTCTATATCGGTCGGCAGGGCATTGCCGATGGCCGCCGGCAGTTGGCCGCGCAACTGGTCGACCAACGCCTGTACCTGCGTGAGAAAGCCTGGCCCCTGGTGGATCAGGTAGTCAAGTCCGCGCTGGATGCCGAACTGCGCGAGAAAACCGAGCGCAATGACGATCAGCACCGTCATCATCATGACGAGCGGACGGGCCACCCAGCGGCCCTTGCCACGGTCGAGGAGGCGCAGCATCCATCTCGCCCAGAGAAAAATACCGAGCCCCACGATCAGCGCGGGCGCGATATGGAGCTTGAGGACTGCGATAATGGTCACCGCGATGATCGCGGCAGCGGCCAGATTCCAGCATCGGGCCTGTTCGGCGGGGGCACATGCGTTCGACTCCATCCCCGCATTGTATCCGTGACTCGCGGCATGTCGCGCTGGCGACATTTCCGGATGTCGCGCCGGCGCATCGCCGCGCGGACTGTGCATTGCTTCTTTCAACTTCTCTGGAGTACCGATGGGTTCATGGATTCTCGACACCATTCAAAGCATGGGCTATCTCGGCCTCATGTGGCTGATGTTCGTCGAAAACGTTTTTCCGCCGATTCCGTCCGAGCTGATCGTGCCGCTGGCGGGCTACCTCGCCGCAGACGGCAGCCTGACTTTTGCCGGCGTGGTGCTGGCCGGCACGGCCGGCGCACTGATCGGCACGATGCCGTTCTACTGGGCGGGGCGGGCGCTCGGTGAAGCGCGTGTGCGCAAGCTGGTGCGCCGCTATGGCCGCTGGCTGGCAATCACCGAAGACGATATCGACATGGCCGCGCGCTGGTTTGACCGCCATGGCGGCGCCACGGTGTGTTTCGGGCGCCTGATCCCGGCGGTACGATCGGTCATTTCGCTGCCGGCAGGGCTGATGGGCATGCCTTTCCTGCCATTCCTGTTCTACAGCGCCATCGGCTCCTTCACCTGGACCTTGATCCTCGCCAGCGCAGGCTACATGCTTGGCAGCCAGTTCGAAGCGGTATCGCATTACCTCGATCCGGTGTCGACCGTGGTGGCCATCATCGTCGTGGTGCTCTATGTCCGCAAGGTCTGGGTATACCGCCACAGCGCCTGATACCGCCAGCTGGCCAAGCGGCGGCGCGGAATGAAGCAACGCTGCAACCACCGCTACAGATCATCGAGCTTGATGCGCTCGCGCAACCATGTCATCAGCTGGCGTGTCGCCTGCGTACGGTAGCGGCTCGGCAGGGTCAGCATAAAGACGTGCGAGCCGAATACCGTCAGTTCGTGATCGCCGAATAGCCGCAACAGGGTTCCGTTGCGCAGCTGTTCAGCGACGACATAGCGCGGCAGAATGCCAAGGCCCAGGCTGGCCAGCGTGGCGTCGCGCAGGAACGCGAAATTCTCCGACTGCACCTCGGGCACCAGACGGATCTCCAGCCGTGCCGGGTCGTTACCCAAATGGCTGCGCGCGATCAGCTTGAACGGCTGGCCAACCGCCGCCGCGCAGATGATGCGCGCGTGCTGCAACTGGCGGATGTCGTCCCCCGGCGGATTGGCCGCCAGATAGGCCGGCGTGGCGCACAACACCCAGTCGACCTTGCCGAGGTCCGTGGCAACCAGCGATTCCGGCGGACGCGACAGCACGCGGATGGCAATGTCGATATCTTCCGAGACCAGGTCGGTGATCTGGTTGTCGAACACCACATTCAGCGTGACGCCCGGATGACGGCGCTTGAAGTCGATCAGCAGGGGATTGAGCCACACCTGGCCAAAACCCGTCGGCACGCTCACGCTCACCTTGCCATGCAGCGACTTGCCCAGTGACGAGACGGTCGCATGCGCGGCCGCAAGCTCGCGCGCCACGATCTGGCCATGGGCATGCAGCGCGCGCCCGACTTCGGTCAGCTCTAGCGAGCGCGTGGTGCGCTTGAACAGCTGCGCGCCGACGGCCCGCTCCAATGCCTTCAGACGGTAACTGAGACTGGAGCGCGAGAGCTTGAGCCGGCGCGCGGCCGCGCTGAGATTGCCAGCATCGACGATATCGACCAGCAATGTGAGGTCGCTTCCCTGCATGACGATCCGATTTTGTTGAAAAGATTGCGACATTCTGTTCGCCGCTGTGGATATTGTCAAAACGGCCGCATCAAATCAGACTGGATGCTCGCCGGCCCATGCCGGCTGGCATTGTTTTCGAAAGGATGGACCCCATGGCGATCGACACCGAATCGTTTTCCCTGCTGCGCGACAGCGTGCGGCGTTTCATTGACACCCGTCTGGTGCCGGCCGAAAACCGCATCGAGGAAGAAGACGATGTGCCGCAGGAGATTGTCGACGACATGAAGGAAATGGGCCTGTTCGGCCTGTCCATTCCCGAGCAGTATGACGGCATCGGCCTGTCGATGGCCCAGGAGTGCGAGGTGGCATTCGATCTCGGCCACACCGCGCTGGCCTTCCGCTCGGTGTTCGGTACGAACGTCGGCATCGGTTCGCAAGGCATCCTGATGGATGGCACCGATGCGCAAAAAGCCGACTACCTGCCGCGCATCGCCAGCGGCGAGCTGATCATTTCCTTTGCGCTCACCGAACCGAATGCCGGCTCGGATGCGGCTGCGCTGCAGACGCGCGCCGAACGGGATGGCGACCATTACGTGATCACCGGCACCAAGCGCTTCATCACCAACGCGCCACGCGCCGGCGCCTTCACGCTGATGGCCCGCACTGATGGCCCGGGTGCCTCGGGCATCTCGGCCTTCATCGTCCCGGCGGACCTGCCCGGCATCACGCTGGGTAAGCCAGACCGCAAGATGGGCCAGCGCGGCACCAAGACCTGCGACGTGGTGCTCGACGGCGTGCGCGTGCCGGCAGCCAATATCATCGGCGGTGTAGCGGGGCGGGGCTTCAAGACCGCCATGAAAGTGCTCGACCGCGGCCGCCTGCATGTCTCCGCGCTGGCCTGCGGGATGGCCGAGCGCCTGATCCGCGATGCCGTGGAATATGCCAAGGAACGCAAGCAGTTCGGCCAGCGCATTGCCGACTTCCAGCTGGTACAGGCCATGCTGGCCGACAGCCAGGCCGAACTGTATGCCGGGCTGAGCATGATGCGCGACTGCGCACGGCGCTACGACGCCAAGCCGGCCGGGCAGGCCGACCCGGAAGTCAGCATGCTGGCCTCGTGTACCAAGATGTTCTGCACCGAGATGGTGGGGCGCGTGGCCGACCGAGCCGTGCAGATCCACGGCGGCTCCGGCTACATCGCTGAGTACAAGGCCGAACGCTTCTATCGCGATGTGCGTCTGTTGCGCCTGTACGAAGGCACCACGCAGATTCAACAGTTAATTATTGCAAAGAACATGCTGCGCTGAGCCGGGCAGCTCGAGAAGCGGCTAAGCTGAAACAACGTCGTTTCAGTGCAGATTTTCTGTGCAGGTCTTCCCGGCATGAAACTGTTCCATACGCCCGCGATCTCGGCCCTGGCGGCCCGCATTCTTGTTGCCGAATCGGGGCTTCCGGTGCGGCCCGTACGCGTGCGCCTGAATTCCGGGCTCGATGAGGATGGCCAGGATTTCCGCGCAACCTATCCGGACTGCAGGCTGCCTGCGCTGTGGTTCGATGACGAGACACTGCTCGACACCGAAACCGACATGGCGTTGGCACTGCTGGCCCGCATGTCGCCGCATCCGGTCACCGCGCCGTTACCCGACATGCCGGCCTTCCAGCAGATCCGCATGTGCCTGAAATTTCTGGCGCATGACGTGCATGTCCACTTTTCTCCGCTACTGCGGCTCGATACCTTGGCTCCTGCGCGGTCCGCCGCCCACGAAGCATTGCAGCGTGCCTATGCGCAACTCGATGCAATGCTCGCACGCCAGTCATTCCTGCTGGGCGAGGCTTTCACCTTGCCGGACGCTTATGCCTTCACACTGTTGACCTGGAATCCCCTGGCGGGCCTCGATACCGCCACATGGCCTGCGCTGGCGGCCTATGCCGGGCGGATACGCCAGCGGCCCAGCGTGATGGCTGCGTTGGCGGAGGAAGGCTTGCTGGAGGGCTGGCGGGACGATCTGCAACCGTGCTCCGGCTGCGATCCCTCGCGACGAGCATGAATCCGGGTCGCGCGACGTGGCGTGAAAATGGGCTGACTACCGGCACACGCTTCACCTACGGCGATCACGCAGCGATCCGCCGCCCGCGCAAGCGGATCTCTCACATCGGCAACTGATTGCGCATGACCAGTAGCCACGGCACTGTCGAATTGGTGACGCCGTCGATCTGCCCCGAATCCCCGAGCTCGATCAGGCTCATGGACACAGACTGCTGTACGTTGCCGCCAATGGCCTTGACCACGTGCGCAGTCGTGTCCACCTCGACCACCAGGTCGCAATGCATCGGTGTCGCCCCAAAGCGGATTTCAGCGATATCGTTCATGTACTTGTCGCGGCCCCGGCCCCCGCATACCATATCGCCGACACGCGGCATGGCTGGCAAGGGCGCAACGCGGAATGCTGGCTCCGGAAGAATGCCATCGCGCGCATCCACGACATACATGGCATGCGAGGCACCCGTCAGGAACTGGCGTTCATTGAGACCCGCCGCGCGCATCAGCCACGAGAGGAAAGTTGCAGACCAGGCCCAGCGCCCGGTGGTGATCTGCATGCAATCCGGTACCCGTCCCACGATGGCCCAGTAGCGCTGCGCCAGCTGACAGCCCATTGCCGAGGCTTCCGCACCAGTGCCATCGGGAAAACGCAGGCAAGGCGTGCCATTGGTTGATGCCTGTGCGATGGCCTCGATATCATCGAGCACTTCGTTGTCAGCACTGTCGGGCGCAACCGATGTTGCATCAGCCGGCCCCACGGGTGACGGTATGATCGGGAGTGCCGGCGCAAGCGAAGACGGCGCGATCACACAATAGCTGTCGTCACGGCCGACGCGGACCTGCTGACCTCCCCAGCGTTGCCACTCTTGCAAGGCAATCGCCACCATTTTCTGGCGCACGGGCAAACGTTTGTCGATCTCCGGCGGCAAACGGTGCGCCACATTCAGAACCGGCGTGGCCTGCGGACGCACTGTCGATGCCGGACCGGCACATCCGGCCAGACCCACCAGAGCAGCAAGGGCAAGCAATACCACGACGACGCGGCGAACATCGTGCTGGAACGGAAACCGGGAACGATACGGAACGTGCGTCATGGCATGCACTAGCGAACCGGCAGGAATTGCAGGAACTGGGCGCCGAACAGGCTTTGCACATACCCGATACCGGCACGGCGATATTTTTCGGTGACCAGGCTGGCCACCAGATCGACCCGTCCGATCATCTTGCCGAATTCACGTTCGAACGTGACGTTACGGGATGTCTCGCTGATTTCATTCGACAGCAGCAAGGGGCGCTGACTGGCATCGCGGCGCGAGGCGAGGATCCATGCCGCGACCTCGAGGTTGCGCGCGGCATTGTAGAGATGCTGGGCATCGAGCCCGTCCAGCAGATAGAACTCCATGCGGTTGCCGTGCGCCATGATGAGCATGTCGCCAAGCGCATAGATAAAGGCCGCAACGCGGTCACCGGAAAAATTCGGATCGAGAGCCAGCGACAGGGCCTCGATATCGCGCTTGCCGTTGAGGTCGGGCCACGCGGTACGGTTTTTGAGCGCGGCCAATACACGTTCGCTGGCTGCTGCCTGTGAAGTGGCGTGCTTGCGCCACTCACGCGGATTGCGCTTGTACAGCTTGTCCATCAATGCGGCCAGGCTGTCGAGATTGGCCCGCATGGTCACGGTGGCAACCCGGTTGAAATCGGATTGTGCGATTTCACCGACCGTGACCGAGGCACCCTTGACTTCGCCCCGTGTCACGGGAGCGGTGGTACAGCCAGCCAGCAGGGCAATCGCGAGGATCGCGCACTGGCAGCTGGCGAATTGCATGCGGGGATGGAAGACCATCCTGCCGCATCAGCCGTTGACGGCGTCCTTGAACTTCTGACCAGCCTTGAACTTGACGGTCTTGGCGGCGGCAACCTTGATTTCTTCGCCGGTGCGCGGGTTGCGAGCCATGCGTTCGCCGCGCTCGCCCTGGCTGAACGTGCCGAAGCCGATCAGGCTGACGGAATCGCCATTGGCCACAGCGTCCATGATGGTGCTCATCATCACGTTCAGGGCTTGTTCTGCCTTGGCCTTGGTCAGACCGTCCACGCCGCCAGCGATGGCATCGATCAGTTCGGTTTTTGTCATTCTTGACTCCATCTTTGAAAAATTGAAGAGAAGCAGTCCTCGCGAGGAGAACGCTCACGGGCCACATGATAACGTGTTGTCGCGGCCTTCCCATCAAAATTTTGTTTCAGGATCGTTCTGTGGCGCGGGTGTGCGTCCTTGTCACAGGGTTTTTCGCGACCTCAGCGAACACGGCTGTGAGGATGGAAATGGTGTCTTGAAATCGGGGAAGGTGAGTTTGTTCACAACTCCATAGGACAATTCTTCAGGGTTTACTGTGTTGTTTACGTATACAAATAGTAGGTAATAGATAGAGGAGCTATTTTTCTGTGGATAAGCCAGAATTGTTCTTGATAATCATGTGTTTGCGAAACAGATAACTACGTGGACGAACTCGTGCCGGAGCGGGGATAAGCCAGTGCGATGTCATCGGCCCGCAAAAGTTGTTCGATATTGTCCCGGAACTGTCACCGCGGCACCCCCAGCCTGCTCACAAGGTTTTCAGTCAGTTATCCACAGCTTGCGCAGGAAGTGGGGGATTCGATTCTTGTTCTTGCTGCGACGGTTTGTATCTTCCATGGCGGCATGCGGCGGCTTACAGGAATGAAAGAGGCGTGGGCTGGGCAATGTCAGCCTTCCGGTGTACGCTCCTTGTCTCGCGCAAGGCGAGATCTTATTTTCGGGAAAAGTGTAATGGCAGCTTCGGGGACGAAGCGGGCGGCCCGGCCGTCCGGCAAACCGTTGGGAAAACATCAGGCAGGCATGACAGGTGATGCTGGGACACCGCGGCAATCCCGTGCGCGGCGTGGCGCCACGGTGCCGCAAGTTGAGCGCGATGCCGGCCTGGACACCGCGTTGCCCGCCGATACATCCTTGGAGGCCCGGGATGAAGGTGCGGCTCAGCTGAACGATCGCAGCAAGGTGAAAGGCAAGGATAAGGACAAGTCGAAGAAGAAAGACAAGAAGAAGGCCGGAAAAGTTGAAAAAGCCGGTAAGGCCGGCAAGCGTGACAAACCGACGGCAGAAGACCGTATCGTGGTGCGCGAATCCGGTGTACACGGGCGCGGGGTGTTTGCGCTCGCGCCGATTGCCCGTGGCGAACGCGTGATCGAATACAAGGGCGAGCACATTTCCTGGAAGGAAGCGCTGCGCCGTCATCCGCACGATCCGGACGATCCCAACCACACTTTCTATTTCAGCCTGGAAAACGGCGATGCGATCGACGCCAAGTATGATGGCAACGATGCGCGCTGGATCAACCATGCCTGCACGCCGAACTGTGAAGCGCGTGAAAAGAAAGGTCGCGTGTTCATCCATGCGTTGCGCGACATTGCCCCGCAGGAAGAACTGTTCTATGACTACGGGCTGGTGATCGAAGGCAAGCTGACGCGCAAGTTGAAGAAAGCCTTTGCCTGCCACTGCGGCTCGCCGGAGTGCCGCGGTACGATGCTTGCGCCGAAAGACTGACAGGTTCGGGCTCCAGTTGCGCACGCCCTGTGGCGGGCGCCAACACCATAGGCTTCTCAGGCAGACGAGTGGATCGCCCTGGTAGGTAAGGATTCATTATTCACCGGCAGGCAGATCACAAAGCGCATGCCAGTCCCGGGATGCGCCGGCACATCGTCGATCACGATGGTGCCGCGATGCAGCGTGATGATCTCGTGCACGATGGCCAGACCCAGGCCTGCCCCGGCCACGCCACCACCTGGGGCGCTGGCCTGATCGCCGCGAAAGAAGCGCGTGAATGCCTGGCTGCGCTGTGCGTGCGGAATCCCCGGTCCATTGTCTTCGATCACGATCATGGCCTGTACCGTATCGGTATAGCCGGCCCGCACTGTGACCTTGCCGCCGACCGGCACATACTTGATGGCGTTATCGAGCAGATTGGACAAGGCTTCGCGCAACAGGACCGCATTGGCCTGCACGCGATAGCGCAAGGCTTCGTCCAGCGTGGCGTTGCCAATCGTTTCGAAGCCCATATCGATCTGTTTTTCCAGGGCCTGCGGCACCCATTCAGCGCCGGATTCGAACGCGAGCGCCACGACATCGACCGGTGTGGTGCCGCCGAGTTGCTCGAGGGTGAGGCCGGGCTCGGCGCGGGCCAGCGACAGCAACTGGTTCGAAAGGCGGATCGCGCGCTCCGCTGAGCGCTGCAATTCCAGCACCGCGGGGCGGGCCTCGGACAGGCTGTCGGCCTTGGCGGCGCGGTCGGCATGGAGCTTGAGTGCGGTGAGCGGCGTGCGTAGCTGATGCGCGGCGTCGGCAATGAATTTGCGCTGGGCATCGAGCGCTTCGCGCAGGCGCGCCAGCAAGGCATTCATGGCGCGGATCAGCGGCGCGAGCTCGGACGGAAGTTGCGACTCTTCGAGCGACGCCAGTGACTTTGCCGTCTGGCGATTGAGCTTGTCCGCGAGCAGTTGCAGTGGGACCAGTTCTTCCTTGAGCACATGCGAGAGAATCAGTCCGCCGATCACCAGCAGCATGATTAGCGGAACTGATACGGCCAGCAGGATTTCATTGGCGGCGGGTTCGCGCCGGTCGAGCTGTTCCGCCACTTCGATGACGATGGGGCCGGGCAGGCCGCGCATTTTTCCGGAAGCCAGCGCCGTCGTGCGTTCCTCGCTGTCCAGCGCATCGCCAACGATGTGTTGCGGACGGCTGTCTTCCGGCGAATCCAGCCATACCGGCAGGCGTACCGCGCGCACCTGCCGTCCGTTGTACCAGGCATAGAACAGGCGCGCGTCATACAGTGTAGCCTGGCCCGTGCCGTAGCCGAGCCAGGTATCGTTTCCGCCGATCGGCCCGTCTGGACCATGGATGCGCCAGTAGACGCGGTCGCTGCCAGCGCCTTCTACAAGCGTCTTCGCGATCAGTGGAATGTCATGGTTCAGGCGTGGTCCGGAAATGCGGATCTGCTGCGCGATGTTGTTGGCCACGCCATACAGTGCGCGATCGAAGACCTGCGTGGTGTAGTGGCCGGCCAGCCAGTAGGCGAGCGAGCCGCTTGTCAGGACCAGCGCGAAGAGGGGCGTGGCCAGGGCCCGCAGCAGATGGACGCGCAGGCTCAGCGTCGTGGTGTTGCGGGCCGGTGCAGGACCGGAAGGCGGGCGCGGACGGAGCCACATGGCGGGAGTCAGCCGGCGCGCGCCTGCAGGAGATAGCCGAAGCCGCGCACGGGGACGATCTCCGCATCGCAGGCTTCGATCTTGCGGCGGACGCGATGTACGTACACTTCGATGGCTGTATCGCCAACCGTATCGCCGCCATCTCCGGCTGGATAGGTGAAGGTGGCCAGATGGTCCTGCAGTTGCGCCTTGCTAACGACTCGGCCATGCCGTTGCATCAGCAGTTCCAGCACGGCAAATTCGCGAGGCGACAGTTCGAGTGCGCGGGCATCGCTGAAGATGCGCTTTTCACCGCCGGCGAGGCGCAACGTGCCGACGCGCAAGTCGGGACGGATCGGTTCGGTGTCGGCGCCCGGCAGCCGGCGCAGCAGCACGCGCACGCGTGCTTCGAGTTCCTGCAGCGCGAAGGGTTTGACGAGGTAGTCGTCTGCGCCGGCATCGAGGCCGCGGATGCGGTCGTGCACATCGTCGCGCGCGGTCAGGATCAGGACTGGCGTGATGCGATTGTAGGTGCGGTAGCGGTTGAGCAGGGTCATGCCATCGATACCCGGCAGGCCAAGGTCCAGAATGACCAGGTCGTGCTCGTCGCGCTTGAGCTGGTCGGCTGCGAACACGCCGTCGTGCACGGTGTGAACCTTGTGCCCGGCCTGTACCAGTCCGGCTTCGATGCCGCTGGCGATCTGCTGGTCGTCTTCTATCAGAAGAATTCGCATACTGCTCGTCGTGATCCAGGCCGCACGGGCCCGGTAATGGGAAGTCAAACAGGATTACAATCGGCGCATGTCGACCGCCATGCTCACCATTAACGATCTCGAAACCGCCATCAATTTCTGGCGCAGCCGTTCGCCGGCCGTGGGAGATGAATTGCGCTTGTGTCCGGAGGCCGCGGCGCTGGCCAAGCCATACGCATTGATGATTGTACAGGGCGCGACGACGATAGCGCCGGAACAGCTCGGCGACAAGGCTCTGGCCGCCTGGCAGGCGTACCGGGCCACGCGGGCCGGCGGTTAGCAGCTGGATTGACGGTCAGTCGTGGGTTAGGCGCGTCCTGCGCCGTGATTCCGTCGCGGCCAAGCGGCGACCAGACCGTCATCACGTCACGCCCGGGACCGCGGATTAAGGGCTGCTTACCGGGATCAGTTCGCTGCCGGCATACACGAGGCAGCTTCTTCGATGAAGCGTGCGAGGGCCACGTCTCTTTCAGTGACGCCGTTGGCATCATGGGTGCTGAGCGTGACTTCCACGACGTTATACACATTGAACCACTCAGGATGGTGGTCCGCCTGTTCGGCGCGTAGCGCCACACGTGTCATGAAGGCGAAGGCCTGGTTGAAGTCCCTGAATTCGAATCGCTTGTGCCAGGCATCGCGCCCCTCGAGCGCCTGCCATCCGGGCAGGGTGTCGAGTGCGGCTGTCCGTGCAGCGGCTGTCAGTGGAGTAGTCATAGGATGTCCTGTTGTCTTGTTGGCCCAACGCTGATGCCGTGATGGTAGCGTCTGCGGCAGGGCAGCGCATCCGCCCAGGCTGACCGGGTTCCTCCGCACGGCGGCGGTGATAGGCTCCTGGCGGTGCACCAGATCCTGTGATCTATGACAGTGCCGGCTCCTGACCAGTGCCCTGGTGCAGCACCCGATCGCCATCTTCGATGGCTTCCGCCGCAAATTCCCGCTGGTCCCGCAGTTCGGCATAGAGCGGGGTGAAATCGGGCCGTGTGGCATCGAACAACTGATCGAAGCTATCGATCACAAAGTACGTTTTCTGAAACGTGTCGATGCGGTAGTGCGTCCGCATGATGCGCCGCAGGTCGAAGCCCAGGCGGTTCGGCCGCGCATCGTCGAGCGCATAGATGGATTCGCTCTTGCTCGAGACGATTCCGGCGCCATAGATGCGCAGTCCGGCGTGCGTGCGGATCAGTCCGAACTCCACGGTGTACCAGTAGAGCCGTGCCAGCATGTCCAGCGCACCGAGTTTCTGGGCCTTGAGCCCGCCACGGCCGTATGCCTGCATATAGTCCGCGAAGACTGGGTTGATGAGCATTGGCACATGCCCGAACACATCATGGAAACAGTCGGGTTCCTGCAGGTAATCCATCTGCGCGGGCGTGCGCATCCACCAGCTTGCCGGAAAGCGGCGGTTGGCCAGGTGGTCAAAGAACACTTCGTCGGGTACCAGACCTGGCACGGCGACGACCTGCCAACCGGTGGCGCGCATCAGCCGTTCGTTGAGCTCGGCGAAATCGGGCACGTGGTCGCGCGCCATGCCAAGGGTCTCGAGGCCTTGCAGGAACGTATCGCAGGCGCGTCCCGGCAACATGGCGGCCTGCTGGTCATACAGCGCGCGCCAGATCTCGTGGTCGGCCTGGGTGTAGCGGGCGAGCGGCTGCGCCATGGTGAAATCGGCATGCAGCGCTTGCCCCGCGAGCAGGCCGGCATCGAACTGCTCCTTGAGCTTGCTGGTCAGCGTGCCCTGGAACTGGGCTGGCGAGGACAGACCCATGGCCCACTCCGCGATCAATTGAACATGTGAAAAGTGTATGCCGAAGCGCATGCGGTATTGCCGCAATCTCGCTTTAAAAGTCGGATAATGCGTAGAATAGACGCATAAATATCAATTTCAATGCAGGAAACATGCATGTTATCGCTTGACTCCTATGATCTGGCTTTGCTGGACGCCTTGCAGGGCGATGGCCGCGCGACGCATCAACAGCTGGCGGATCGGGTCCATCTGTCGCCGAGCCAGATCGGCCGTCGCCTGGCACGGCTCGAGACTGCTGGGGTCATCGAGGGCTATCGGGTGGTGTTGTCGCCGGCCGTACTCGGGCTCGGTGTCACTGTGTTCGTCGGCGTCAAGCTGGCCCATCACGGCGATACGATCATCGAAGCATTCCGCGAGCAGGTGATGCTGCTCGAAGAGGTGCAGGAATGCTATGCCGTCGCCGGCGAGGCGGACTATCTGCTGCGCGTGGTAGTCCCCGATCTGCCCGCCTTGTCGGCTTTCATGATGAAACGGCTGATGCGCGTGCCGGGTGTGGACAGCGTGCGTTCCAACATCGTACTGACGGCGTTCAAGCGTGACGGACCGCTGCCGCTGGGGCACCTGCGAGGCGCAGCGCCGCCGAGCGATCCGCATGACGGAGCGATACCCCCAAAAAGGCTGGGGTGACCAAATGTGGTGGCGTTGCTACGCTTCGATATGCATCCGTCGTGTGTGTCACGCATAGCGGAGCGTGCGTGTAGACCTTGTGAATCCTTGAAGGCCATGGTCTGGTCAACGGTGCCAGATGCTGTGGCCGGTTAGCTGGCCTGTGCCACCGCAGCGACACTGACGTGTTTACTCTAAAAAGTTTTTCGCCGGATTTGATCGCAATCGTGATAATGCATTGAACGCTGCACGAGACCGTTATTAGTCAGGCAGAGCAGGCGTTCTTACCCTATCAGGAGACACTCTATTCATGTCCATGTCACATCATCGACTTAGCGCGGCCGTTGTCGGCGCCTTGCTGATGGCTGGCACTGCCGCCTATGCCCAGACTGCCGGCACGACCGTTGTCAGCGCCGGCTGGTTCCGCGTCATGCCCCAGTCGGACAGCGTGCCGCTGCGTACCACCAATATCGGCGGCGCGCCGGTGAACATTGTCAGCTCCGGTACCGGTGCCAAGGTCGAGGACGCCGACACGCTGGGTCTGGCAGTCAGCTACTTCTTTACCGATAACATTTCTGGCGAACTCGTGGCCGGCGTGCCGCCGCGCCACAAGGTCTCGGGCGAAGGCAAGCTCGCGCCCTTCGGCGTGATCGGCTCGGTGCGCCAGTGGAGCCCGGCCATCCTCGCCAAGTATCACTTCGGCACGGCCCAGCAGCGCTTCCGTCCCTATGTCGGTCTGGGGATCAACTACACCTGGTTCACCGACGGCAAGATCACCAGCACGCCGTTCAGTAACGCCACGTTCGGCCCGGGCGCCACCACCACGATGAAGGCGGACTCAAGCTGGAATCCGGTCTTCAACATCGGCGCAACCTACGCCATGACCGACCGCTGGATCCTCGGGCTGTCGGTGTCTTACCTGCCGCTCAAGACCAAGGCCACGCTGAACACGCGCACGGCGACGGGCGTTCCCGTCACCAGCGAGACCAGCATCAAGATCCGCCCGGTGGTGACGTTCCTGACCGTCGGCTACGCGTTCTGATACCGACGATGGCGATTTGCGGGTCGAACATCATCGGCACGTCATCCGCGTCTTGAACGTTTCAACGGCGTCCCTGCGGCGTGTTCGCGCAGTCCCTGCGCGGACGCGCCGCTTTTTTTCGGGTGCGGCAATCAGGACTGGCTGACGCTCGTCACCGTATACCCTTCGGCTTCGATGGCCTGACGCAACTCGGCAACTTCCGCAGTACTGCCGACATTCACGGTCTTGGTGGGTAGGTCGACCGTAACCGACGCCACCGGGTCGCGTTCGCGCACCGCGCGCGTGATGGCCTGCACGCAGTGGTTGCACGACATGCCTTCTACCTTGAATTCGATCATGAGATTCCCTGTTCCTGAATGGCTTGACCTTCCCCGCATGGGAAGGTGCATGATGTGATCGTGGACCGCGCTGTGGACGATTTGTACACCGCAGTGGTAAAGGAATGATGACACAAGCGCCGGAGCGCGTCCGGCGCCGCCAGCGCCGGCGCAGTTCTGCTGCAGCCGGGCAGGAGGATAGCGATGAATATCGGAGAGGCTGCTCGCCAGAGCGGTGTATCGGCCAAGCGTATCCGGCACTACGAAGCGATCGGCTTGCTGCCCGAGAGCGCCCGCAGCGATAGCGGTTATCGCCGCTACGACGGGAACGCGGTGGATACCTTGCGTTTTGTCGAACGGGCACGCCGGTTGGGCTTCGCCCTGGACGAGATCCGGCAACTGCTGGCGTTGTGGACGGATCGCTCGCGCGCCAGCGCCGATGTCAAGGCCTTGACGCTGCGTCATATCGCAGCGCTCGACGAGCGCATTGCCGAACTGACGGCCATGCGCGCCCAATTGGCTCATCTGGCGAACCATTGCCATGGCGACGACCGTCCCGAGTGCCCGATCCTGGATGACATGGCGCCGGCATCCGCCACCGCGCCGGGTGCGCGCAAGCATCACGCCAGCGGGTAGGGGCGTGCGCTCGCACGCGGTTGGTTTCCGGTCGTAACGGATGTCGGCGCGCTGCCCTACATGCTTTATATTGTGGCTGACGACGGACCGCGCGCATGACCGCCCAGTTTTCCATCCTGGGTGCACCTGCGGTTCACGGCCCGGTTGCTTCGCCGGCCCGGGACATGGCGACGCGCGCGACCCACCAGGAGACCCTTGTGATGCTGCTGCCCGACCTGCTGCCCGCCTTGCCCCCATCCCCCTGTTCACACGCCGCGCACGCTGCGCACCACGCTTTCGCCGGTGCGGACGGCGTGTAATGGATCGATACGACTACATCATCGTCGGGGCGGGCTCCGCCGGCTGCGTGCTGGCCAATCGCCTGACGCGCGATCCGGATGTTAACGTCCTGCTGCTGGAAGCGGGCGGCAAGGATGACTATCACTGGATCCATATCCCCGTTGGCTATCTCTATTGCATCGGCAATCCACGTACCGACTGGATGTACCGCACGCGCGAAGAACCCGGCCTGAACGGCCGGTCGTTGCGCTATCCGCGCGGGCGCGTGCTGGGTGGCTCCTCCTCGATCAACGGCATGATCTATATGCGCGGCCAGCGCGAGGATTACGACGGGTGGGCGGCCTTGACCGGGGACGACAGCTGGCGCTGGGATGCGGTCCTGCCGCTGTTCTGCCGCAGCGAGGACCATCACCTCGGCGCGAGCGACTTCCACGGTGCCGGCGGCGAGTGGCGCGTGGAGGCCCAGCGGCTGCGCTGGGACATTCTCGAAGCTTTCATGGCGGCTGCCGAGGCGGCGGGCATTCCCCGTACCGACGACTTCAATCGTGGCGACAACTTCGGCGTCGGGTATTTCGAGGTCAACCAGCGCAAGGGCCTGCGCTGGAACACGTCCAAGGCCTTCCTGCGCAAGGCATCGGAACGGCCCAACCTGACGCTCATCACCGGTGCGCACGTCGAGCGCCTGCGTTTCGAGGAGGGGCGCTGCACGGGCGTGGACTACTCTGGTGGCGGCGGGGCCTACAGTGCGTTGGCCGATGAAGAGGTGATCCTGGCCGCTGGTGCGATCAATACGCCGCTACTGCTCGAGCTCTCGGGTATCGGCGATGCCCGCCGGCTGAGCGCCTTGGGGATTGCGATCCAGCACGACCTGCCCGGGGTGGGCGAGAACCTGCAGGATCACCTGCAGCTGCGCAGCGTGATCAAGGTGCGTGACGCGCGCACGCTCAATACGGCTTCGGCGAGCTGGCTGGGCAAGCTGCGGATTGGTCTCCAGTATGCCTTCAACCAGAGCGGGCCGATGAGCATGGCACCCTCCCAGCTGGGGCTGTTTGCGCGCTCCGACGGCGCGCAGGTGCGGCCCAACCTGGAATACCACGTGCAGCCGCTGTCCCTCGATGCCTTTGGCGATCCGCTGCATACCTTCGATGCCATCACGGCGAGCGTCTGCAACCTCCGCCCCACATCGCGCGGCACGGTCCACATCACCAGCCCGGATTCGCACAGCGCGCCGTGCATTGCCCCGAATTACCTGGATACCGAGGAAGACCGCCGCATCGCAGTCGATGCCCTGCGGCTGACACGGCGCATTGTCGAAGCGGAGCCACTGGCGAAGTACCGGCCGGAGGAGTGGCTGCCTGGTGCGAATATGCAGACCGATGAAGCGCTGGCGCAGGCCGCCGCGGAAATCGGTACGACGATTTTCCATGCGGTGGGAACCTGCCGCATGGGACCTGCCGAGGACCCTGGCGCGGTGGTGGACAGCCGTCTGCGCGTGCGTGGCATTCCCGGTTTGCGGATCGCGGACGCATCCGTGATGCCGATGATCCCTTCGGGCAATACCAATTCGCCGACCATCATGATTGCCGAGAAGGCCAGCGAGATGATCATCGAGGACCGCCAGCGCCGGCGTGCGGACGGCGCATGATGGCGGGAGATCGCTGCAATACCACAGTTTTTTCTGCCGGAATACAGGGGAAACGCAAACGATTGTGGCTACTAGGGTTTGTTCTAGGTTGTCCTACGTCGCCGGCCCCTGTAAATTTCGGCCATCGGTTGCCGCAGGATATCAGGCGGAGGCGAGGAGACAGATCAAAAAAGCACGGACCGCACGGCGGTATCGGCATGGAGACAGAGAGCGTTGTCAGGGTTTCCTGACAACGCTTTTTTTATTGATTTGTGCCGGCGTGCTGGCCGCCTTACGGATGCAGAGATGCTTGCGACCGACCCTTCCCCCCCTTCTTCCTGGCCCGCCGTTTCGCTTGCGGGCATTGACGACCTCCCCGGACTGGCAGCGCTGTGGTTACAACAACCGAACGTTGCCATCCAGCCGGCGTTCCGTACGAGCGGGGCGCTTGAGCAGCTGGTGCGCCACCCCGAGCGTGGTTGCTGCCTGCTGATCCGCGAGGGTGGGCAACCCGTGGCGGCGCTGGCGTTGTCCTTTTTTCTGAGCCTGCGGGAAGGCGGCAGGTGCGCTCTGGTGACTGACAGTGTGGGGCACGACCCACACATCGCAATGTTGCTCGGCGCCGCCATCGGTTATGCGGCGGCGCATGGCATACTGCACCTGTTGCTGGAGGATGGCGTCGTGGCCCCTGCGCTTGCTGCCGGCGCCGGCTTTGTCTCCGGCCCCGGAATGTGGCGCCACCATGCCGCTGCAACTGGCAAACAATTGGCGTGACCGCTGTTTTCCTGCTTTTCGTCCTTTCCCTGTTTCTCCCGTATCGTCCCTTATGGAACTCGCATTTCTTGCGGCGGCCGCATTCCTTGCCGGCCTGATCGACGCTGTCGCCGGCGGCGGTGGTCTGGTGCAGATCCCCGCGCTGTTTTCGGCCTATCCCAATCTCTCCCCCGCGACCCTGATCGGCACCAACAAGGTGGCTGCCATGTCGGGCACCGCAGCCGCTGCCTGGCGCTATGGCCGACGCGTACGCGTGTACTGGGGCGCCACCGGCCCCGCGATTGTCGCTGCCTTCCTGTTTTCCATGCTGGGCGCCTATGCGCTGACCCTGATCCCGGCCGACCCTCTGCGCAAGGCGCTGCCGTTTGTCCTGCTGCTGTTGTTGGGCTACACCGTGGCCAAGAAAAACCTGGGGACCGAGCATGCACCCTCGCTGAGCGGACGGGCAGAGCGCTGGGCGGCGATTGGCGTGGGCATCGTGATTGGTTTCTACGACGGTATCTTTGGGCCGGGCACGGGCAGTTTCCTGATGATCGCCTTTGTGCGGATCTTCGGTTATGACTTTTTGCATGCTTCGGTGTCGACCAAGTTCGTCAACCTGGCCACCAACCTGGCGGCGCTGCTGCTGCTGGCCGCGAAAGGGCATATCTGGTGGCAGCTCGGTCTGATCATGGCGGTGGGCAATGTCGCGGGCAGTCAGGTGGGCAGCCGGCTGGCACTCAAGCACGGCAGCGGGTTCGTGCGAAAGGTGTTCATTTTCGTGGTGCTGGCGCTGATCCTCAAGACGGCCTACGACGCTTTCCTGCGAGGATAAGAACCGCAAGCGGCGAGGGTACTGTTTCACGTGGAACAATTCCTCGCGTAGAAACGCCATGTTTCACGTGAAACAGCAGGCGCGAATTCGATTGTCGGTATAATTCCCCCTCTTGTTGCCAATGTGCCTCCAAGGGGGAGGTCCTATGCTTTATCCGAAAGAATTCGACGTGATTGTGGTCGGCGGTGGCCATGCGGGGACAGAGGCCGCGCTTGCGGCCGCCCGCATGGGGTGCCAGACTCTCCTGCTGACCCACAATATCGAGACCTTGGGGCAGATGAGCTGCAATCCGTCCATCGGCGGGATCGGGAAGGGGCATCTGGTCAAGGAAGTCGACGCCATGGGCGGTGCCATGGCCGCGGCGACGGATGAGGCGGGTATCCAGTTCCGGATCCTCAATTCCAGCAAGGGTCCGGCCGTCCGGGCCACCCGGGCGCAGGCCGACCGCGTCCTGTATCGCGCGGCGATCCGCCATCGGCTGGAAAACCAGCCCAATCTGTACCTCTTCCAGCAGGCGGTCGATGACCTGATGGTCGAGGGTGATCGCGTGGTCGGGGCCATCACCCAGGTGGGCATCCGTTTCCGGGCTGCCGCAGTGGTGCTCACGGCGGGCACCTTCCTGGATGGCAAGATCCACGTTGGCCTGAACAACTATGTGGGTGGGCGCGCCGGGGATCCGGCTGCACTGACGCTGTCGGCGCGGCTCAAGGAGCTGAAGCTGCCGCAAGGCCGGCTCAAGACCGGGACGCCGCCGCGCATCGACGGCCGCACCATTGATTTTTCCATGCTGGAAGAGCAGCCTGGCGACCTCGATCCGGTACCGGTGTTCTCCTTTCTGGGGCGTGCCGATCAGCACCCGCGCCAGGTGCCGTGCTGGGTGACGCATACCAATTCCCGGACGCACGACATCATTCGCGCCGGGCTGGACCGTTCGCCGATGTACACCGGTGTGATCGACGGGGTGGGGCCGCGTTATTGCCCCAGCATCGAAGACAAGATCCACCGCTTCGCCGCCAAGGATAGCCACCAGATCTTCCTGGAGCCGGAAGGCCTGGATACCCATGAGTTCTATCCGAATGGCGTGTCCACGAGTCTGCCGTTCGATGTGCAGCTGGAACTGATCCACTCCATGCGGGGGCTGGAGCAGGCCCATATCCTGCGGCCCGGCTATGCTATCGAATACGATTACTTCGATCCGCGTGCACTTAAGAGCACGCTCGAGACCCGTGCGCTGAGCGGGCTGTACTTTGCCGGCCAGATCAACGGTACCACTGGCTATGAAGAAGCCGCTGCCCAAGGGTTGCTCGCCGGCATCAACGCCGGACGGCGAGCCAGGGGTCTGGAGCCCTGGTCGCCGCGCCGCGATCAGGCCTACCTTGGTGTGCTGGTCGATGATTTGATGACGCGCGGCGTGACCGAGCCGTATCGCATGTTCACCAGCCGCGCGGAATTCCGCCTGAGCCTGCGGGAAGACAATGCCGACATGCGCCTGACAGAGATCGGCCGCGCACTGGGTGTGGTCGACGATGTCCGTTGGGATGCGTTCAATCGCAAACGCGACGCTGTTTCACGTGAAACAGAACGCCTGAAGTCGACCTGGATTAATCCTGCCAGCTTCCCTGCCGAGATCGCCATCCCGTTGCTGGGGAAGGCTATCGAGCATGAATATACCCTCGCCGACCTGCTGCGTCGGCCCAATGTGCACTATGCAGATCTCGTGGCGGTACAGGCCGGGCGCTTTGCCTCGCCGACGCCGCTCGCCGACGATGCTGCGGGTCTCGGCCAGATCTTGGAGCAGGTCGAGATCGGCGTGAAATACCAGGGCTATATCGATCGCCAGGCAGCCGAGGTCGAGCGTCTGGAGGCCAATGAGAACTTGCGGTTGCCCGAGGCATTCGACTACGAAGCCGTGCGCGGCCTGTCATTCGAAGTGCGCCAGCGCCTGATGCAGCATCGGCCAGAAACGTTGGGCCAGGCTTCGCGCCTGTCGGGGGTGACGCCGGCAGCGATTTCGCTCTTGCTGGTCCATCTCAAGAAAGGGGCGGGGCGTCGTCGCGGCACCGGCCAGGAAGCGGCCTGAATGCCAGCCATTCTTGAACCGACAGAGCGCCTGCAGGCGGGCGCCGCAGCACTCGGCCTGTCCCTCGATGACTCGCAGCTCGCCAGCCTGCTCGCCTACCAGGCATTGTTGGCCAAGTGGAATCGTGTCTACAACCTGACGGCGATCCGCAAGGCCGACGATATGCTGACGCACCATCTGCTTGACTCGCTGGCCGCAGTCCCGCATCTGGTGCGCTGGGCAACGCTTGCCGACACCCCGCCACGCGTGCTGGATGTAGGCTCGGGCGGCGGGCTGCCAGGCATACCGTTGGCCATCGCCGCTCCCGCGCTCGACGTCACGATGGTCGACATCGTGCAGAAAAAGACGGCCTTCCTGACGCAATGCAAGGCTGAGCTCGCGCTGCGCAACGTCCATGTGCACTGGGGTCGGGTCGAGCAATTGCAGGATGCGCAGGGCTTTGGGGTGATCACCTCGCGAGCCTTCGCCGATCTAACCGATTTCGTGAGCTGGGCTGGTCATCTGCTTGCGCCAGGCGGACATTTTGTCGCGATGAAAGGCGTGCACCCTGGCGCCGAAGCAGCTGCGCTGCCGGCCGGCTGGGTGGTGACGGCGATCGAGCGACTGGAAGTCCCGGAGCTGGATGCCGAACGGCACCTGATTGTGATCGGCCGGGCAGGTTGAAATGGCGGTGGGCGGCTGCGGCCGCGGACCGGGATGGGGCAGGGGCTTGTGCGCCTGTTCGTTTGTCGAACAAATCGGGATGATATGACCAAGATTTTCGTAGTGGCAAACCAGAAGGGCGGCGTCGGCAAAACCACCACCACGGTGAACCTCGCAGCCAGCCTCGCGGCGCAGGGGCAGCGCGTGCTGCTGGTTGATCTGGATCCCCAGGGCAATGCCTCGATGGGCTCCGGCATCGACAAGCAGCACCTCGAGCGCAGCGTGTATCAGGTGCTGGTTGGCCTCGCAACGATTCCCGAGGCCCGTCAGCACTCCGAATCCGGCAAGTACGATGTCCTGCCGGCCAACCGCGAGCTGGCGGGCGCGGAAGTCGAGCTGGTCGACCTCGAGCGGCGCGAGATGCGCCTCCGGGAGGCGCTCGCCGAGGTGCGTGACAGCTACGATCTGGTGCTGATCGACTGCCCGCCGTCGCTGTCGCTGCTGACGCTGAACGGCTTGTGTGCCGCCCATGGCGTGATCGTGCCGATGCAGTGTGAGTACTTTGCGCTGGAGGGGCTCTCTGACCTGGTCAACACCATCAAACAGGTGCATGCCAACCTGAACCGCGAGCTCAAGGTCATCGGCCTGCTGCGCGTCATGTTCGATCCGCGCGTGACACTGCAGCAGCAGGTGTCCGCACAGCTCGAGGCGCATTTTGGCGACAAGGTGTTCCAGACGGTGATCCCGCGTAATGTGCGGCTCGCCGAAGCGCCGTCCTATGGCATGCCGGGATTGGCTTTCGATGGCGCATCCAAGGGTGCCAAGGCGTATCTCGCCTTCGGCGCCGAGCTGATCGCGCGTGTCCAGAATATGAATTGAAGCAGGTGAAGAAATGAGTGCAGCCAAGAAAAAAGGATTGGGACGCGGACTGGAGGCGCTGCTCGGCGGTTCGGCCGAGATCGTCGAGGCCGTGAAGCAGGAGGGGGCGCCGACCGTGCTGCAGCTGGACCAGATGCAGCCGGGCAAATACCAGCCCCGCACTCGCATGGATGAGGGCGCATTGCAGGAACTGGCGGCCAGCATCCGCGCGCAGGGACTGATGCAGCCGATCCTGGTGCGTCCGGTGGAAGGGCATCAGCGCTTCGAGATCATCGCCGGTGAGCGTCGCTTCCGCGCCGCGCGGCTGGCTGGCCTGCAGGCCGTGCCGGTGCTGATCAAGGACGTGGCGGACGAAGCCGCCGCAGCCATGGCGCTGATCGAGAACATCCAGCGCGAAGACCTGAACCCGCTGGAAGAGGCGCAGGGCATCGCCCGCCTGATCCGCGAGTTCCATTTCACGCACGAGCAGGCGGCTGAGTCCGTCGGCCGCTCGCGCAGCGCGGTCTCGAATCTGTTGCGCCTGCTCAACCTCGCCCCGCCGGTGCAGACCATGCTGATGGCCGGCGATCTCGACATGGGCCATGCACGTGCACTGCTGGCTGTCGATGGCGCCAACCAGATCACACTGGCCAACCAGATCGTCAACAAGCGCCTCTCCGTACGCGAGACCGAGAAGCTTGTGGCATCCACGCTCAAGCCGTTCGATCTCAAGGCGGTGCGCCAGTCAGGCAAGGGCGGCCGCGATATCGCGCGGCTCGAAGAAGAACTGTCCGATATCCTGGGTCTCAATGTGCAGATCAAGGTCGGGGTGAAGGGCAAAGGCCAGCTGACCGTGCAGTTCAGTGGCAACGACGAGCTGGATGGCGTGCTGCTGCGCCTGCGCGCGCCGCTGGACGGCGCGGATGCTGCCAGTGCCTGAGCGGCCTGCCGGGGGTCCGGGGGCGGGATCCAGCCCCCGCCCCGTTCCACATTGACTCCCCACCCCTTGTCCCGTAAAATCGTGCGGTTTCAATTCCGGTGCGGCCTGGTGGCCCGGCGATGAAACCAGCAGATGCCCACGCTCACGCCGCTTCCGGCAAGCAGCCGGATACAGTCCGGCGAAGCGATGATCCGGAGCAGGATGAACGTCCGCCCCTGACGCATCAGGAAGCCGTCGCCCTGTTTGGCGAGACGGCCCTGCGGCCGGCGCGCATGACGCCGTTCCGTGTCGTTGCGTTGCAGCTCGGCGTGACGGTGCTGGCCATGCTGGTCTGGTATGCCGTGCGTCATATGACCGGGGGCGCGGCGGAAGCCGCGGCGGTGTCGGCCCTGATCGGTGGTGCCTGTGTGGTGATCCCGAATGCAGTGTTCGCGCTGCGGCTGGCGCTGACGCAGCACAGGCCGACGGTGGGTGGGCTGATTCTGGGCGAGATGCTCAAGATCGTCATCACGCTGGGCATGCTGATCGCGGCGAGCATGTTGTATGGCTCGATGGATTGGCCGGCGATGCTGGTGACCTTCCTGCTGGCATTGAAAATGCTGTGGATCGCCCTGGTGTTGCGCTGAGCACGCCCGTAATGGCCCGCAGCGGCCGCCGGCAGGCCTGTTTGCCGGGGCCTGCAGTTGAAACACATGCCGCACAGGTGTGTCATGGACATGACACTCCGTTGCGCTAGATTACCGCACGCCTTGTTCCGTCCACGTAACGTGGCCGCCAAAGTGGCCCGTTCGCAGCCTGAGGCTGCGCCGAACGAACGCCGGAACGCGGAGTGCACAGGGTCGAACCAAGGTTCGACTTGCAGATTTCGTCATTTTTGGGTTGTTTGATATGGCAAACGCAGCGCACGGAGCGGTTCACGCGCCGACACCGTCCGAATACATTTCGGAGCACTTGCAGAACCTGAATTCCGTCGGCGGCAAGCAGCTGTCCGTGGTGGATTTCTCGGTACTCAACTACGACACCATTGTCTGGTCCATCATCTGCGGCGTAATCACGCTGCTGTTCCTCGGCATGGCCGCCCGCCGCGCCACTTCCGGCGTTCCGGGCCGCTTCCAGGCGTTCGTCGAGATGATCGTCGAGATGGTCGACGACCAAGCCAAGGCCATCGTGCATGGCGACCGTTCCTACATTGCTCCGCTTGCCCTGATGGTCTTTATCTGGATCATCCTGATGAACACCATGGACCTCGTGCCGGTGGACTGGGTATATGGCGCCAACCTGCTGCTCGAGCTGTTCGGCGTGCACCTCCCGCACCACAAGGCGGTGGCGACTACCGACCTGAACGCCACATTCGGCATGTCGTTCGCCGTGCTGGTCCTGATGATCTACTACAGCTTCAAGGCCAAGGGCGCCGGCGGTTTTGCGCATGAACTGCTGTCCGCCCCGTTCGGCGCGAAGTGGTACCTGGCGCCGTTCAACCTGATCCTGAACATCATTGAATTCCTGGCCAAGGCCGTCTCGCTCGGTATGCGGCTGTTCGGCAACATGTACGCCGGCGAACTGGTGTTCCTGCTGATCGCACTGCTGGGCGGCATCTGGACCATGGGCCTCGACCTGAGCGTGCTGGGCTTCGTTGGCCACGTCATCGCCGGCGCTGCCTGGGCCATTTTCCACATCCTGGTGATTCTGCTGCAAGCCTTCATTTTCATGATGCTGACGCTGGTGTACCTGGGTCAGGCACACGATCATCACTGATCCGGTTTCGTTGAATTCGCAAGTTTGATTTTTGGTTTTTCTGGTTCTTAGTCTTTTAAATTAAGGAGTTATCATGCAAGAGTTTCTCGCCGCCATCCAAGGTTCGACCGCCATCGCCATCGGTATCATCATCGGTCTGGGTGCTATCGGTGCCTGTCTGGGTATCGCACTGATGGGCGGCAAGTACATCGAAGCGTGCGCACGTCAGCCTGAACTGATGAACCCGCTGCAAACCAAGATGTTCCTGCTGGCCGGCCTGATCGACGCTGCGTTCCTGATCGGTGTTGGTGTGGCCATGCTGTTCGCCTTCGCCAACCCGCTGCTGTCGGTCATCAAGTAAATCTTTTCGGTCTGTCCGGTGCGTCCAGGCGGCCAGGCAAAATGCCTCGCCGCCTTGCGCATTGATCTGTCATACATTACCGAAAGGAACACACCATGAATCTGAACGCAACGCTATTTGCGCAGATGGTCGTGTTCTTCATCCTGTGGTGGGTTGTTGCCAAGTTCATCTGGCCGCCGCTGGTGAAGGCGCTCGACGAACGCGCGAAAAAGATCGCTGATGGTCTGGCTGCTGCCGAAAAGGGCAAGGCCGATCTGGAAAGCGCCAACAAACGTGCTGAACAGGCACTGACCGAAGCCCGCACCGAAGGCGCCCAGCGTATCGCTGATGCCGAAAAGCGCGCGCAGCTGTCGGCCGATGAGATCAAGCACAACGCCCAGGCCGAAGCCGCTCGCATCATCGCGCAGGCCAAGGCAGAAGCCGAGCAGCAAGTCACCCGCGCGCGCGAAACCCTGCGCGACGAAGTGGCGGCGCTGGCTGTCAAGGGTGCAGAGCAGATCCTCAAGCGTGAAGTCAACGCACAGGCGCATGCCGACCTGTTGAATCAACTCAAGGCTGAGCTCTAATCATGGCAGAACTCGCAACCATTGCCCGTCCATATGCAGAGGCGCTGTTCCGCGTCGCCAAGGCAGGGAATCTCGGGGCATGGGCCGAGCTGGTGTCCGAGATGTCGCAGCTTGCTGCGCATCCGGACATGAAGGCAATTGCCGACAATCCGAACGTGCCGGGTGCCGAGGTGGCCGCGCTGTTCCTGTCGGCGCTCAAGTCTCCGGTGACGGACGAAGCGAAGAACTTCGTCAACATGCTGGTCGAAAACGACCGCCTGACGGTTCTGCCGGAAATTGCCGAACAGTTCCATGACCTGAAGAATGCCAGCGAGGGCGCGGACGACGCCGAGATCACGAGCGCATTCCCGCTCGAAGGACAGCAGCTGGCCGAACTCGTGGCCGCGCTCGAACGCAAATTCGGCAAGAAGCTGCAGCCATCCGTGGCGGTTGATCCGTCGCTGATCGGCGGCGTGCGTGTCCGGGTCGGCGACGAGGTCCTCGATAGCTCGGTGCGGGCGCGTCTTGCCCAGATGCAGGTTTCGCTCACGGCGTGACCTGACCATACAGAATTAGGAGCATCCAGATGCAACTGAACCCCTCTGAAATCAGCGAACTGCTCAAGAGCCGCATCTCCGGCCTTGGCGCAGACGCTGAAGTGCGTAACCAGGGCACGGTGATTTCCGTGACCGACGGTATTTGCCGCGTGCACGGCCTGTCTGGCGTGATGCAGGGCGAAATGCTGGAATTCCCGGGCAACACGTTCGGCCTCGCGCTGAACCTCGAGCGTGACTCTGTCGGCGCCGTGGTGCTGGGTGACTACGAACACATCTCCGAAGGCGACGCCGTGAAGTGCACGGGCCGCATTCTCGAAGTGCCCGTGGGCAAGGAACTGCTGGGCCGCGTGGTGAACGCGCTGGGTCAGCCGATCGACGGCAAGGGCCCGATCAACGCCAAGGAAAGCGACGTGATCGAAAAGGTCGCGCCGGGCGTGATCGCACGTCAGTCCGTGAGCCAGCCGGTGCAGACCGGCCTGAAGTCGGTCGACTCGATGGTGCCGATCGGCCGTGGCCAGCGTGAGCTGATCATTGGCGACCGCCAGACCGGCAAGACCGCCGTGGCTGTCGACGCGATCATCAACCAGAAAGGCAAGGGCATGTATTGCGTGTATGTCGCAATCGGCCAGAAAGCCTCGACGATCGCCAACGTGGTGCGCAAGCTCGAAGAGAACGGCGCGCTCGAATACACCATCGTGGTGGCTGCCTCGGCATCGGACTCCGCCGCCATGCAGTACCTGTCGGCCTACGCCGGCTGCACGATGGGCGAATACTTCCGCGATCGCGGCGAAGACGCCCTGATCGTGTACGACGACCTGACCAAGCAAGCGTGGGCCTATCGTCAGGTCTCGCTGCTGCTGCGCCGCCCGCCGGGCCGCGAAGCCTACCCGGGTGACGTGTTCTACCTGCACTCGCGCCTGCTCGAACGCGCGGCTCGCGTGAACGCTGATTACGTCGAGAAGTTCACCAACGGCGCCGTGAAGGGCAAGACCGGTTCGCTGACGGCACTGCCGATCATCGAAACCCAGGCTGGTGACGTGTCCGCCTTCGTGCCGACCAACGTGATCTCGATTACCGACGGCCAGATCTTCCTGGAAACCGACCTGTTCAACGCCGGTATCCGTCCCGCTATCAACGCCGGTATCTCGGTGTCGCGCGTCGGTGGTGCCGCCCAGACCAAGGTCATCAAGAAGCTGTCGGGCGGTATCCGTACCGACCTCGCGCAGTATCGTGAACTGGCTGCGTTCGCGCAGTTTGCTTCCGACCTCGACGATGCCACCCGCAAGCAGCTCGAACGCGGCCGCCGCGTGACCGAACTGCTCAAGCAGCCGCAGTACCAGCCGCTGCAGGTGTGGCAGCTGGCCGCGACGCTGTACGCCGCCAACAACGGCTACCTGGACGATCTGGATGTCAAGAACGTCCTGGCTTTCGAAAAGGGCCTGCACGACGAGCTGAAGACCCGCCACGCCGACCTCATCAACCGCATCGAGGACACCAAGGACCTCAGCAAGGAAGATGAAGCCGCCCTGCGTGCCGCGATCGAGGCATACAAGAAGTCTGCATCGTTCTAACCGGAGGAATTCCAAGGGCCGCATGATGCATTGATGCGGCCCCCACGGAGAGAAAGAGATGGCCGGAACGAAAGAAATTCGAACCAAGATCAAGAGCGTGCAAAACACGCGCAAGATCACCAAGGCGATGGAGATGGTCGCCGCATCCAAGATGCGCAAGGCGCAGGAACGGATGCGTCACGCCCGTCCCTATGCGGAAAAGGTGCGCAATATTGCTGCGCACATGGCGCAGGCCAACCCCGAGTACCGTCATCCGTTCATGGAGTCGCGCGAAGTCAAGCGCGCCGGCCTGATCGTCGTGACGACCGACAAGGGGCTATGCGGCGGCATGAACACCAACGTGCTGCGTACGGTGACCAACACCCTGCGCGAACTTCAGGCCAAAGGCGTCGATGCACAGTCGACGGCCATCGGCACGAAGGGCATGCAGTTCCTGGGCCGCATCAACGCCAAGGTGGTTTCGCACGCGGTGCACCTCGGTGACACGCCGCATCTGGAAAAACTGATCGGTGCGATCAAGGTGCAGCTCGACGCGTTCGCCGCTGGCGAGATCGACGTCGTCTACCTCGCTTACACCCGCTTCATCAACACGATGAAGCAGGAACCGATGGTCGAACAGCTGCTGCCGCTGACCGCCGACAAGTTCAACCAGACCGAAGCCGAAAAGCAGGCCTACTCGTGGGATTACATCTACGAGCCGGATGCCCAGACGGTGGTCGATGAATTGCTGGTGCGCTACGTCGAAGCGCTGGTGTACCAGGCCGTGGCCGAGAACATGGCTTCGGAACAGTCGGCCCGGATGGTTGCAATGAAGGCGGCTTCGGACAACGCGAAGAACGTGATTGGCGAACTGCAACTGGTCTACAACAAGACCCGTCAGGCAGCGATCACGAAGGAACTGTCCGAAATCGTCAGCGGCGCAGCCGCGGTCTGACGGCGCGGTGTCAAGAATTTAAGCTATTGGAGATACAAATGAGTATCGGAAATATTGTTCAGTGCATCGGCGCCGTCGTGGACATCCAGTTCCCGCGCGACGCGATGCCCAACGTGTACGACGCACTCGTGCTGGAAGACAGCAACGAGCAGTCGTTCGCGGAAAAAGGCCTGACCTTCGAAGTCCAGCAGCAGCTGGGTGACGGTATCGTGCGCACCATTGCGCTCGGTTCTTCCGACGGCCTGCGCCGCGGCATGGCCGTCAAGGGTACCGGCGCACCGATCTCGGTGCCGGTCGGTGAAGGCACCCTGGGCCGCATCATGGACGTGCTCGGCCGCCCGATCGACGAAGCCGGTCCGATCGCCAGCGACGAGCGTCGCGGCATCCACCAGAAGGCGCCGAAGTTCGACGAACTGTCGCCTTCCGTCGACCTGCTCGAAACCGGCATCAAGGTGATCGACCTGGTCTGCCCGTTCGCCAAGGGCGGTAAGGTGGGCCTGTTCGGTGGCGCCGGCGTCGGCAAGACCGTGAACATGATGGAGCTGATCAACAACATCGCCAAGCAGCACTCGGGCCTGTCGGTGTTTGCAGGCGTGGGCGAGCGTACCCGTGAGGGCAACGACTTCTACCACGAAATGAAGGACTCGAACGTGCTCGACAAGGTGGCCATGGTGTTCGGCCAGATGAACGAGCCGCCGGGCAACCGTCTGCGCGTGGCGCTGACCGGCCTGACCATGGCCGAGCGCTTCCGTGACGATGGCCGCGACATCCTGTTCTTCGTCGACAACATCTACCGTTACACCCTGGCCGGTACCGAAGTATCGGCACTGCTGGGTCGTATGCCTTCTGCCGTGGGCTACCAGCCGACGCTGGCGGAAGAAATGGGTAAGCTGCAAGAGCGTATTACGTCGACCAAGACCGGCTCGATCACCTCGATCCAGGCCGTGTACGTCCCTGCGGACGACTTGACCGACCCGTCGCCTGCCACCACCTTCCTGCACCTCGACTCGACCGTCGTGCTGTCGCGTGACATCGCTGCGCTGGGTATCTACCCCGCCGTCGACCCGCTCGACTCCACCTCGCGCCAGCTCGACCCGCAGATCGTCGGCCAGGAGCACTACGAAGTGGCTCGCGGTGTGCAGCAGACCCTGCAGCGCTACAAGGAACTGCGCGACATCATCGCGATTCTGGGCATGGACGAACTGTCGCCGGAAGACAAGCTCGCCGTGTCCCGCGCGCGTAAGATCCAGCGTTTCCTGTCGCAGCCGTTCCACGTGGCCGAAGTGTTCACGGGTTCGCCGGGCAAGTACGTGCCGCTGAAGGAAACCATCCGCGGCTTCAAGATGCTGGTCGATGGCGAGTGCGATCACCTGCCGGAGCAGGCGTTCTACATGGTCGGCTCGATCGACGAAGCCTTCGAGAAGGCCAAGAAGCTGTAATCAGTCTGTCGTGTGCCATGTCCGTGCTCCGTGCCCGGCATGGCGGGCAGCTCGCGTCGCGGGCTGCCAGGAACAGGGTGAATACAGAGAGGAACCGAAATGGCAACCATTCACGTAGATGTCGTCAGCGCGGAAGCGTCGATCTTCTCCGGCGAGGCCAAGTTTGTGGCCCTGCCTGGCGAGGCCGGCGAGCTGGGTATCCTGCCCGGCCACACGCCGCTGATCACTCGCATCAAGCCGGGTGCGGTGCGCATCGAGAGTGCTGAAGGCAGCGAAGAGTTCGTCTTTGTCGCCGGTGGCATTCTGGAAGTGCAACCCAACCTCGTGACCGTGCTGGCCGACACCGCAATCCGCGGCAAGGACCTGGACGAGGCGAAGGCCAGCGAAGCCAAGCGCGCTGCTGAAGAGGCGCTGCAGAACCAGAGCAGCGAACTCGACCTGGCACGCGCCCAGTCGGAGCTGGCAGTGGCTGCCGCGCAACTGGCGGCGATTGCCCGCCTGCGCCGCAAGCGCTGAGCACGTCGCATCCGCTTCAAGAAGAAGGCAGCCTGCGGGCTGCTTTTTTCATGGCCGAGTACGAAACCCTGCGAATCCCTGGATGGCATCATGTCGCCATCGGCCCGCGCACATGCTGCCGGGCGGTCGTCTGGAGAACCCCATGCCCCGTTTTGCCGCCAATCTCTCGCTGATGTACACCGAGGTACCGTTCCTGGAGCGCTTCGCGCTCGCCGCGGCGGATGGCTTCGAAGGTGTCGAGTACCTGTTCCCGTACGAATACGATCCCGGCGTGCTGGCGCGCCACCTCGAAGAGCATGCGCTGGAGCAGGTACTGTTCAATGCGCCGCCGGGCGACTGGGCTGCTGGCGAGCGTGGACTCGCGGCGTTGCCCGGGCGCGCCGAGGAATTTCGGGCGGGGATCCGCTTGGCGCTCGACTATGCCGCCGTCCTCCAGGCGCCACGGATCCACGTGATGGCCGGTATTCCGCAGGACAGCGACGACCTCGATCATTGCCGCGATGTCTATCTCGACAATCTGGCGTGGGCGGCCAGCGAGGCGGCCCAGCAGGATGTCGACATCATGATCGAGCCGATCAACCAGCACGACATGCCAGGCTATTTTCTGAGCCTCCAGGACGAGGCGCTGTCGGTCTGCGAGGCGCTCAATCTGCCGAACCTCAAGGTTCAGTTCGATACCTATCATTGCCAGATGAGCGAGGGCAACGTCGCCACGCGCCTGCAGGCCGGCCTGCCGCGCATCGGCCATATCCAGATCGCCGGCGTACCCGGTCGGCATGAACCGGACATTGGCGAACTGAACTATCCGTTCTTGTTCGCGGCGATGGATGCACTGGGCTACATCGGCTGGGTCGGGTGCGAATACCGGCCGCGCGCCGAAACGCGTGCTGGCTTGGGCTGGCTGCGCCAGGAAGAGGCTCGCGCGAGCCGCACGTCAGGCAGTGCGGCATAAGCTTGAGCGGACCGCTGCTGGCTGGCGCAGACGTGCCATCACAGCAGAAGGATTCGAGGCGTGGTGGAGGGGCCGAGAGGGCAGGGGAGTTTGAAACGTTGCCAGGCCGTGCAGGCCGGGGCGGGCGGCCCAAGCACTCACGAGCGCGGCCACGAACCCAGCCAGCCGCGCGATCCACGGGCGATGCACAAAAAAAAGCGCGCGGGCCTGACGGCACCGCGCGGACGGGAATTCCCTTCGAGGGGTCAAGTTCGGAGGGAGGGGGTAAATCACGAAGCGTGCGCCGAAGATGCCGTTTTCCGACAAAGCCAGCACGATCGCTTGCATTGAAAGCATTGTGCGGGAAGAAAGCAGCGGATAAAGTAACAAAGTGTGACTTTATGCAAGTCTTTGCAAGGTGAGCAGTCCTGTCCACACGAAGGGCAAGTCGAGCCTGCTGCAAGCCATTCCGCTGCACGGTTCGCATTGCACCGCGTGCTCGGTAGAATAGGGGCATGTTCTCCTCGTCCGCCGCACGTTCCGCGCGCATTTCCCCGATTTTTTCCGCTTCGTTTGATGCCTGGCCACAGCGCCTGCGTGCTGCGTGGCTGCTGCCGCTGTTTCTGGTCAGCGGTGTCGACGCCGTGGCACAACCAGCGGCCAGCGCCCCCGCCGTGCCACCGAATCGCCCCGCCAGCGCGCCTTCGCAACCGGTCGGCGCACTGTGGCAGGGCATGCTCGACGAAAAAACCAGCATCGCCCTGACCATCTTTCGCGAGCCCGCCGAGGGCGCGCCCCTGCCGGCAGAAGCCGTGGGGGAGCGTGCCAGCGAGCGACGCGAACGCGTCGCTGGCACGGTGCGCTATGGACCGGTGCCTGCTGCGGGGCGTCTGCTGCTGGAAGGCGCTGCGCCGCGGCAAGGGCGGATCGACTGGCGCGTCTGGGAAGTCGGTCTCGACGAGCAGGGCCATGCGTTCCGGCGCGAGGCCGGGCGCCTGGTCGGCCGGCTGGAGCGCGACGGCCGGTCCATTGCTGGCGAATGGACGGGGGCGGGTGGCGCGCAACCGGTGCCAGTGAGCCTGCGTCAGGCGGCGCAATACCGCGAACAGGTATTCCAGCGCGACAACGTAACACTGACCGAGCGTTATCCGGTCACCGGAGACGCAGCGATCGACAAGCTGATCCAGACGATGCGCATGACAGCCTGCCGGGCCGGCATGGTGGAGTGCCGCAATGGCATCGAGATCGCCTGGCTGGACCGCGAGCGTGTCAGCCTACTGCGCACGTTCTGGTTCTTCAGCGGCGGCGCGCACGGCAACTCCACCTACGCCGCCGGCAACTGGCGTAAGACGTCCCAGGGCTATGAGTCGGTTACGCTCGGTGACATGCTCGACACGACGCCGGCTTGCCGCGACACCTTGAACCGGCGGCTGGTCGATGTCCTGCGCCGGCAGGGGGCAAGCCAGGCGCCGGCCGGGGCGCTTGACGAGAAGGCATGGCGCAACGCGGGTCTGCCGTTCGTCTGGTATGGCAAAGGGGTGGTGATGTATTACGCGCCATATGCGGTGGGTCCGTACGTGCAGGGCAGCTTTCGTGCACCGGTCGGATTCGCGCAGCTTGGCGCATGCGTGCGGGGTGAGCCGGCACGCCAGGACGAGGAGAAAGGATGAACGAACGCATGCATCTCGAACAACAGGCGGTGCGCACCATGCTGGGTTGGCGTACGGTGGCGGTGGTGGGGCTGTCCGGCAAGCCCGGACGTCCCAGCCTGGATGTCGCCGCTTATCTGCAGCGCCATGGCTATCGCATCGTGCCGGTGAATCCGGCCTTCGCCGGCCAGGCGATTCTCGGCGAACCCTGCCACGCCACCCTGGCTGAGGCCGCGCAGGCGCTGGCCGCCGGGGGCGGCCGCATCGACTGGGTGGATACTTTCCGCAAGGCCGAGGATGTGCCGCCGGTCGTGGCCGAGGCCATCGCCATCGGCGCGCGCGGCGTCTGGCTGCAACTCGGCATTGTCAACGACGATGCGGTCGAGGCGGCGCGGGCTGCGGGGCTTCTGGCCGTGCAGGATCACTGCAGCAAGATCGAGCATATGCGACTGAGCGCGGTTGGCGCACTGGCATGAGGCCTGTGATGACCATGACGCCGCCTACCGCGCGGTTTTGTGCGAGCGCCTGACCATGGCAGTCGATCCCCAACTGCTGGCCTATTACGCTGCGGTGGCACAGCGGTTTGCAGCGCTGCCCGAGCCCGCCGACATGGCGGCGCAGCGCCAACGCATGCGCGACGTGGTGGCCATGAGCCCGGCCGACTGGACTAGTCTTGTCGATGTCAGCGAGCTCTTACTTCCGCTGTCAGATGCGAAGCTTGGTGCGTTGATGTTCCGGTCACGGCAGCCGTGCACCGCTCCACCGCCACTTCTCGTGTATTTTCATGGCGGAGGCTGGGCCGTCGGATCGCCGCAGACCCATGCCGCGATCTGCGCCATGCTTGCCCACGATACCGGTTGCACGGTGGTCAGCGTGGACTACCGGCTGGCGCCCGAGCATCCGTTCCCCGTACCGTGCGAGGATGCGCTGGCAGCCCTCGAATACCTCGCCGGCCAGCGTGCGGCGCTGGGCTGCCGCACCGACTGGCTGGCTGTCGGCGGCGACAGCGCGGGCGCGCATCTGGCCGCACAGGCCGGGCTGCGCGCCAACCTGCGGGCAAGCCAGAGTACCGGCC
Source organism: Imbroritus primus (assembly GCA_000272025.2). Taxonomy (GTDB): domain Bacteria; phylum Pseudomonadota; class Gammaproteobacteria; order Burkholderiales; family Burkholderiaceae; genus Imbroritus; species Imbroritus primus. The sequence goes on along the minus strand of AKCV02000017.1, from coordinate 139,423 downwards.
GGCTGGTCGATGCACAGTTGCTGATCTATCCAGCCGTCACCCCTGCGTTCGGCAGTGACAGCTATGCAGCCTTTGCCGATGGACCCGGCCTGACGCGCGAGGAGATGCGTGCGTACTGGGCGCTATTCATCGGTGCCGAGGCGCTCGCACAGGGCGGCGCTCATCCCGATTCCCGCCTGAACCTGCTGGCCGCTGCCCCGCAAGGTATTCCGCCGGATACCGTGATGGTGGTCGCCGGCCATGATGTGCTGCGCGACGACGGCCTGCAGTATGCCGATTTTCTCGTCGAGCATGGCGCACAGGTCGTGTGCCTCGAGGCCAGCGGCATGACGCACAGCTTTGCCCGCCTGCAGGTTCACAGCGCCCGCGCGCGGCAATGGATGGAGCGGACCGCCGCGGCATTCCGGACGCTGCTGCCGGATACCTGAGCACGGGGGGCCGGATCGTCCCGTCCGGGCCCCGCATACCGTAGAATGGCGGGCAACTGAAGGATGCCCATGACTGTTTTGCGTAACGATACGTTCCTGCGCGCCCTGCGCCGCGAACCCACCGAATACACCCCTGTCTGGCTGATGCGCCAGGCTGGCCGTTATCTCCCCGAGTACAACGCCACGCGCGCGCGCGCCGGCAGCTTCCTGGGCCTGGCCAAGAATCCGGCCTACGCCACGGAAGTGACGCTCCAGCCGCTCGATCGCTTTCCGCTCGACGCCGCCATCCTGTTTTCCGACATCCTGACCGTGCCGGACGCCATGGGTCTTGGCCTATCGTTCGAGCAAGGCGAGGGACCGCGTTTCGCGCATCCACTGCGCACCGAGGACGATGTGGCCCGCCTGGCCGTGCCCGACATGCACGAACTGCAGTATGTATTCGATGCCGTCTCCGAAATCCGCCGCGCCCTCGTGCAGGATGGTCAGCAGCGTGTGCCGCTGATCGGCTTTTCCGGCAGTCCGTGGACGCTGGCCTGCTACATGGTCGAAGGCCGTGGCTCGGACGACTACCGCACCGTCAAGTCGATGCTCTACAGCCGGCCCGATTTGATGCACCGCATCCTGGAGATCAACGCCACCGCCGTGGCGCAATACCTGAATGCGCAGATCGAAGCCGGGGCGCAGGCCGTCATGGTGTTCGACTCCTGGGGTGGCGCGCTGGCCGACGGCATCTACCAGACCTTCTCGCTGACCTACATGCAGCGCGTGGTCGACCAGCTCAAGCGCAGCCACAACGGCCAGCAGATCCCGGTGATCCTGTTTACCAAGGGCGGCGGGCTGTGGCTCGAGGACCTGGCTGCCACCGGCGCGGACGCGCTGGGCGTGGACTGGACCGTCAACCTGGCCCGCGCGCGCGCACGCACGGGCGGCCGCTGCGCCCTGCAGGGCAATCTCGACCCGATCGTGCTGTTCGCACCGCCCGAAGCCGTACGTGCTGAAGCGCGCCGCGTACTGGACGATTACGCCGCCAGCGGCAGCTCCGACGGACACGTGTTCAACCTGGGGCATGGCATTTCGCAATTCACCTCACCGGATCATGTGACGCACCTGATCGATGAGGTGCACGGGTATAGCCGGCAACTGCGCCAGCGCGCCTGATCCGGAATGGTGCAACGCGTGGTGAGCGTGCGCTAACCGGCACACGTAACCACGCTGGTGTCATGCTCATCCATGCACTGTCAAGCGGAAAATTTTGCACATCCGGGTGCATATCAGGGATGTCAAGACTTGACTTATGCACACAAATGAATTGCTGCGGTCGCACGTGAACGGCGCTTTCGACATTCGCGCGCGAATCGCATAAGTCTATGATTTTATTGGTAATGTCGACCCTGCGCAGAAACGCGGCAGGTTAAAGGAAGCCTTGATTTATCGGCCTTCGCGGGTGGTTCCGCAAAGTTTTCAACAAAGTTATCCACAGAAGATGTGGACAGTTGAAAAACTTGCCGCCAATCATCGACTTAGCGCGCTACTTGAAGTGTTACATTAAGTTTGCAATGCATCGCAGAACCTTTTGCTCCGCTTCGGTCATTCACGCCTTCTTCAACGGAAGATACGATGACTGATCGCGCCACCCGATCCACTCCGCGTCGCGTGCTCGTCGTCTGCACGCGCCTGATCGGCGACGTGCTGCTCTCCACGCCACTCGTGCGCTCCCTCAAGCAGGCGTGGCCCAATGCGGAAGTCGACGTGCTGGTGTTCGAGGGGACCGACGGCGTACTGGCCGGCAATCCCGACATCCACCGCATCCTGACCACGCCGCGCCGGGAACCGCTGCGCAGCAAAATCGCTTACCTGCGGCCGCTGTGGCGCACCTATGATCTCGCCGTGGCGGTCACGCCTTCGGACCGCGCCCGGCTGTACGGCTGGGCGGCGGCGCGCCGCCGCGTCGGACTTGTCACGCCGGGCGCCAAGGACTGGGCCAAGCGCTGGCTGCTGCATGTGCGCGAACCGTTCGACAACGTCCATACCCATACCGTCACCATGGGCCTGCAACTGGCCCGCGCGCTCGATCTTGCGCCGGCGTATGCCGTGGTGCCACCCACTGCCGGCGGAGTTGGCTGGGCGCGCCTGACCGCACGGCTCGCGGCAGAAGGGCGGCCGCTGCCCGAGGGCCGTTTCGCCGTGGTGCACGTGGCGCCGCGCTTTACCTACAAGCGCTGGCATGTGGCCGGCTGGCGTACGTTGATCGCCTGGCTGCGGCAGCAGGGTCTTGCCATCGTGCTGACCGGCGGGCCGGACGCCGAGGAACGCGCCTATGTCGACGAGATCATGGCGGGGGTCGAAGGTCCGGTCACCGATCTGGTGGGCGCCCTGAAGATTCCCGAAACCGCCGATGTGATCAGCCACGCGGCGCTGTTTGTCGGACCCGACACCATGGCCACGCATATGGCCGCTGCTACTGGCGTGCCGGTCGTGGCCCTGTTCGGGCCATCCAATCCCGTCAAGTGGGCGCCATGGCCGGCCGCGTGGACGCAGCTCGACAGTCCGTGGCGCATGCAGGGCAGCCAGCGCCAGGGCAACGTCTTCCTGGTGCAGGGCGCCGGCCCGTGCGTGCCGTGCGCGCAGGAAGGCTGCGACCGCCACCGCCGCTCCGCCAGCCGGTGCCTCGACGAACTGCCGGCTGCCACGGTGATCGATGCCGCTGCCCGCATGCTCGGGCAGGTCCCGGCCGCACCGCTGCGCATGGTCACCAGCGCTGCCAGCGCCACATGAACGCCGCCGGTGCCGTGATCGCGCGCGTGGCGCTCGACACGCCGGCGGGCGAACTGTTTGACTATTCTATTCCCGCTTCTCTTGCTGGTACGGTGCAGCCTGGCCAGCTGGTGACCGTGCCATTCGGTCGCCGGCTGGTGCCGGGTCTCGTCACCGCGCTGGCGGAGAGCACCGACGTGCCGGCGGACAAGTTGCGCGATCTGGCGACCGTGTGCGACAGCATCCCGCCGCTCGACCGCGCCTGGCTCGCGCTCGGACGCTTTGCCGCCCGCTATTACCACCGACCGCTGGGCGAGGTGCTGCTGCCGGCACTGCCGCCGATGCTGCGCGATCCGGCCAGCTGGCCGCGTCTGGCCCAGCGCAGCCACGTTCTTGCCTATCGCCTGCAAGAAGGGGCAGCCGCCGACCTGCTGGCCGCACTGCCGCCGCGCGCGCCGGGGGTGCGTCGTCTTGCTGAAGCGCTGATTGCGCATGGCAGCCTGGACGAGCGCGCTGCGGTCGCGCTCTATGCGCAGGCCCGGACTCGCCTGGAGGCCTGGTGTACCGCAGGCTGGCTCGTGCGCGAACAGCGCGCCGCCGCCTTGCTCGACGTGCGTGCGGCATCCGCCACGCCGCCGCCGGCGCTGCATGCGGAGCAATGCGCCGCCGTGGAGGCCATCACGTCTGCCACCGGTTTTGCGCCGATGCTGCTGCATGGCGTCACCGGCAGCGGCAAGACCGAGGTCTACCTGCATGCCATGGCCGAGGTGCTCGCACGCGATCCGGCCGCGCAGGTGCTCATGCTGGTCCCGGAAATCAACCTCACGCCCCAGCTCGAGGCGCGCATCGCCGCGCGCTTTCCGCACATGCCGCTGGCCACGCTCCACAGCGGGCTGGCCGAGCAGGTACGCGCCATGCAATGGCTGGCCGCGCATCGTGGCGAAGCGCGTATCGTCCTCGGTACGCGGCTGGCGATTCTTGCCTCCTTGCCGAACCTGGCCCTGATCCTCGTCGACGAGGAACACGATACCTCCTACAAGCAGCAGGAAGGTCTGCGCTATTCTGCCCGCGACCTGGCGGTGTGGCGCGCCAAGCAACGCGGCATTCCGGTCGTGCTCGGTTCCGCCACACCCTCGCTTGAAACCTGGTGGCGCGCACGCCAGGGCGCTTATTGCACGCTCACGCTGCGCGAGCGCGCCCAGGCCGACGCCGTGCTGCCGCGCATCGGCCTGATCGATCTCAATCTTGAACGGCAGCGCCAGCGGCCGTTGCAGGATGGGCTGTCGGTACCGCTGATCGAGGCCATGCGGCAGCGCCTCGCGCGCGGCGAGCAGACGCTGCTCTTCCTCAACCGGCGCGGCTACGCCCCGGTGCTGTCATGCGCGTCGTGCGGCTGGCTGTCGGGCTGCCCGCGCTGCTCCGCCTACCTCGTGCTGCACAAGCCCGAACGCCGCCTGCGCTGCCATCACTGCGGCTGGGAAGAGCGCATTCCGCATCATTGCCCGGACTGCGGCAATGTCGATATCGCCGCGCTCGGACATGGCACCCAGCGGCTCGAGGAACGTCTGGTCGCGCTGTTCCCCGAGGCGCGCATCGCCCGTATCGATGCCGACTCCACGCGCCGCAAGGGCACGGCTGAGGCCTTGTTCGAAGAAGTGCACGCGGGGCAGGTCGATATCCTCATCGGCACGCAGATGATCGCCAAGGGACATGACTTCCAGCGCGTCACGCTGGTTGGCGTGGTCAATCCGGACCAGGCGATGTTCAGCCACGACTTTCGCGCTGCCGAACACCTGTTTGCCGCCCTCATGCAGGTGGCCGGCCGCGCCGGCCGCGCCGGCCTGCCCGGCGAAGTGCTGATCCAGACGCGCTATGGCGAGGCCTCGGCGCTGCAGGCCCTGCTGCGTCACGACTATGACGGGTTTGCCGATGCGCAACTGGCCGAGCGCCAGCAGGCCGGCCTGCCGCCGTTCAGCTACCAGGCACTGCTCACGGCCGAGCATCGCGAGCTCGCCGGCGCACAGGCCTTCCTGCGCGCGGCGCGCGAGGAGGCGCTGGCGCTCGCCGGCGATACCGTGCACATACTCGACCCCGTGCCCATGTCGATGGTGCGCATCGCCAACCGCGAGCGTGCCCAGATGCTGGTCGAAAGCGATTCGCGCATGGCGCTGCAGCACCTGCTGGCGGCGTGGATGCCGGCGTGCGACAGACTGCCCCAACGGCAGGGCGTGCGCTGGCAGCTCGAGATCGATCCGCTGCGGATCTGAGCGCACCTCGGCGCATGTGAACAGAGTGCGCTGGCAGAAAGCGCGAGCGCCATGCACCGCTAGTTTTTCTGCCGCCGCTCAGACCCGCTTCTCTGATAGTCCTTGACTCCCAGGCCCATCTGCACACCGGGTAGCGGCCCGATGCGTGCGGGAGTACGATACCAACACTAGAGTATGTGAGGCCACTTGCGTACCCGCGAGAACCGGGGATAGATCCGGTCATCAGGCACAGGATGCGCCACAGTTGGGCACTACAAGCGCATTGCTCTAGGTACGGCGGGTGACACGACGCATCCGCCTTCCACTCGACCCCGGATCCGGGAGAACGTAGATGGCGACCACCCACTTGGGCACGGCACACGGCGACGCGCCCGATCCCGTGTTCGACCCCATGCCGGGCAGCCTGTCCGGGGGCGCATCCAGCGAGGAATCCCATCTCGCCCCCGAGCCGCCTTTCCTCGCCTTTGCCCAAGGCATCCAGCCGCAAGGCGCATTACGTGCCGCCATTACTGACGCCACCCGCCGTCCCGAGCCGGAGTGCCTGCCGTGGCTGCTCGAACAGGCGCGTCTGCCGCCACCGCTCGCCACTCGGGCGATCACCCTCGCCACGCAACTCGCCGCCCGCCTGCGCGAGGCACCCGCCGGCTCCGGGCGCGAAACCCTGGTGCAGGGCCTGATCCAGGAGTTCTCGCTGTCGAGCCAGGAAGGCATCGCGTTGATGTGCCTTGCCGAGGCACTGCTGCGCATTCCCGATGCCGCCACGCGAGACGCCCTGATCCGCGACAAGATCAGCCATGGCAACTGGCAGTCGCATCTCGGGCACAGCCGCTCGCTGTTCGTCAACGCCGCGGCCTGGGGCCTTCTGCTGACCGGCAAGCTGGTAGCGACACACACCGAGACCGGCCTGTCGAATGCGCTGGCGCGTTTGATCGGCAAGAGCGGCGAGCCGGTGATCCGCAAGGGCGTCGACATGGCCATGCGGCTGATGGGCGAACAGTTCGTCACTGGCGAAACCATCGACGAAGCCCTGGCGCATGCCCAGACGCGCGAGGCGCAGGGCTTCCGTTACTCCTTCGACATGCTGGGCGAAGCCGCCATGACGGCGGCCGATGCCCAACGCTACTGCGACGCCTATGCGCAAGCCATTCATGCCATCGGCCGCGCCTCCGCCAGGCGTGGTGTGTTGGCCGGGCCGGGCATCTCGATCAAGCTCTCGGCCCTGCATCCGCGTTACAGCAGGGCACAGGCTCCGCGCGTGATGGGGGAACTTTATCCGCGCCTGCACGACCTGGCCGAACTCGCGTGCCGCTACGACATCGGCCTGAACATCGATGCCGAAGAGGCCGAGCGCCTCGAACTGTCACTCGATCTGCTCGAGCGCCTGTGCTTCGAGCCGGCGTTGGCCCGCTGGCAAGGGATCGGCTTTGTCGTGCAGGCCTACCAGAAGCGCTGCCCCTTCGTGATCGATTACCTGATCGACCTTGCCCGCCGCAGCGGCCATCGCCTGATGGTGCGCCTCGTCAAGGGTGCCTACTGGGACAGCGAGATCAAGCGCGCCCAGGTCGATGGGCTGGAAGGCTATCCTGTCTATACGCGCAAGGTCTACACCGATATCTCGTACCTCGCATGCGCCCGCAAGCTGCTTGCCGCACCCGATGCGGTCTATCCGCAGTTCGCCACGCACAATGCGCATACGGTTGCCGCAGTGTGCCAGATGGCTGGTCCCGACTACACGCCGGGGCAGTATGAATTCCAGTGCCTCCACGGCATGGGCGAGCCGCTGTACGAGCAGATCGTTTCGTCCGCCGCCGATGACGCCGGGGGACGAGCATCGATCATGCCGCGCCGGCCATGCCGCATCTATGCGCCGGTCGGCACGCACGAGACCCTGCTCGCCTACCTGGTACGCCGCTTGCTCGAGAATGGCGCTAACACGTCCTTCGTCAACCGCGTCGCCGATACCCGCGTGCCGCTGGCCGAACTCGTGGCCGATCCGGTCGCCAGCGTCGAACGACTCCAACAGGAAGAAGGACAGCCGGGATTGCCGCATCCGCGCATTCCCTTGCCGCGCGATCTGTTTGGCAGTGCGCGCCGCAACTCGGCCGGTCTCGATCTCGCCAGCGAACAGCGTCTTGCTTCTCTCGCATCGTCCCTGTTTGCCAGCGTCGCCACACCATGGCTCGCCATGCCCCTGCTGGCCGATGACGAACCGCCCGCCGGCATGGCGGGAGAAATCCGCAATCCCGCGGATCGCCGCGATCGCGTCGGGACTGTTATCGATGCCACGTCGCAGGAAGCGGCGCGCGCCCTGGCGCATGCCGAGACCGCCGGCGTTTCCTGGCAGGCCATGCCACCCCACGGGCGCGCCGCCATCCTCGATCGCGCTGCGGAACTGTTCGAAAGCCAGATGCCGGTGCTGATGGGGCTGATCGTGCGCGAGGCCGGCAAGAGCTTGGCCAACGCCATCGCCGAAGTGCGCGAGGCGGTCGACTTCCTGCGCTACTACGCCGCACAGGTACGCGCCACCTTCAGTAACGACACGCATCGCCCGCTCGGCCCAGTGGTGTGCATCAGCCCATGGAATTTTCCGTTGGCGATCTTCACGGGCCAGATCAGCGCGGCGCTGGCGGCCGGCAACACCGTGCTCGCCAAGCCTGCTGAACAGACGCCGCTGATTGCCGCGCAGGCCGTGCGCATCCTGCATGCCGCCGGCGTGTCACGTGGCGCCTTGCAACTGGTCCCGGGGCCTGGCGAAACCATCGGTGCGGCGCTCGTCGCGGATGCGCGCATCCGTGGCGTGATGTTCACCGGTTCGACCACCGTGGCGCGGCTGCTGCAGCGCAGCCTTGCCGGGCGGCTCGATGCGCATGGCCGGCCGCTGCCGCTGATCGCGGAAACGGGTGGGCAGAATGCCCTGATCGTCGATTCCTCGGCGCTCGCGGAGCAGGTCGTGGCTGACGTGCTGGCCTCGGCGTTCGACAGCGCCGGCCAGCGCTGCTCGGCCTTGCGCGTGCTGTGCCTGCAGCAGGACATCGCCGCGCCATTGCTTGCCATGCTCAAGGGCGCGATGGCGGAGCTGCGCGTGGGTAATCCCGACCGGCTCGAAGTCGATGTCGGCCCGGTGATCGATGCCGAGGCGCGCGATGCCATCCAGCAGCATATCGACACCATGCGCGTCAACGGCCGGGCCGTGTATCAGGCAGCGACGCCGGATACCACCGCGCATGGCACCTTCATTCCGCCGACCTTGATCGAAATCGACCGCATCGACGAACTGCAGCGCGAAGTGTTCGGGCCGGTGCTGCATGTCCTGCGGTATCCGCGCACCGGCCTCGATCTGCTCATCGGCCAGATCAACGCCACGGGCTACGGCCTCACATTGGGATTGCATACCCGCATCGACGAAACCATCACCCAGGTCACCACACGGGCCAGCGTTGGCAACCAGTACGTCAACCGCAACATCATCGGCGCGGTGGTCGGCGTGCAGCCGTTCGGCGGCGAGGGGCTATCGGGTACCGGCCCGAAGGCCGGCGGCCCGCTGTATCTACTGCGCCTGCTCTCCGCCTGCCCGCTGGACGCCGCCATGCAGGCCGTCACCGCAGCCGGCGTATTACAGCGGGCGACCCAGGCTGCGTCAGGCGCGGGACGCTGGTCGCGGTGGCGCGCGTGGTTGCAACAGGAAATGCCCATGCTCGCCGGCACATGCGAGCGCTTCGCAGACCATGCGCTCGCAAACAGCAGCACCATGCTGACCGGGCCGACGGGTGAACGTAACGTCTACACGCTATTGCCACGCCAAGCCGTACTTTGCCTGGCAGAAGAAATGAACGACCGCCTGCTGCAGCTGAGCGCCGTCCTCGCTATCGGCAGCCGCGCCGTCTGGCCCGACACACCCGACACCCGCGCGCTGCATGCGCGCCTCCCGCCGGAGATCGGCGCACAGGTGCAACGGGTACCCGACTGGACCACGGCGGCGTACGATGTCGCTTTGTATCATGGCGATGCTGACCGGTTGCGCGCCGTCTGCGAGCAATTGGCACAGCGTTCCGGGCCGATCGTCACGGTGCACGGCTACGCACGGGGCGATACCGGAATTGCGCTTGAGCGCCTGCTGCGCGAGCATGCGCTGAGCATCAACACGGCGGCGGCGGGCGGCAATGCGAGCTTGATGACCATCGGCTAGTCGCCAGCTGCCATGCCGTGCCGGATGCACGACGGCGTGCGGCAGACGCTATGACAGAAGTTTTTGCGGGAGACGCATCCTCCCGCACCATCGGACCTGCGCCAGCACGGCGCGGAACCCACGCCGGCAGACTGAAGCGGTCCGCCAGCTTGATCACCTACGGGAGACTTGTATGAAAACAGCGTTTCACAAGACCGTGTTGCAACTGGCGCTCTTGAGCACGGCGCTCGCCTTCGGGACGACCGGTGCGCAGGCCGAAGACATCAAGCTCGGGTTTGCCGCGCCCATGACCGGCGCGCAGGCGCAGTACGGCAAGGACATGCAGCACGGCATCGTGCTGGCCATCGAGGAATTCAATGCAACGCATCCCAAGATCGGCGGCAAGGAAGTGAAGTTCGTGCTGCTCTCAGAAGACGACCAGGCCGATCCCAAGACCGGCTCCGTGGTCGCGCAGAAGCTCGTCGACAAGGGCATCCAGGGCATGCTCGGCCATTTCAACTCGGGCACCAGCATTCCCGCCTCGACGGTCTACAGCCGCGCCGGCATCCCGCAGATCGCCATGGCGACCGCGCCGGAATATACCAGGCAGGGCTTCAAGAACACCTTCCGCATGATGACCTCCGACACCCAGCAGGGCTCGGTCATCGGCGCCTTCGCCGTCAAGAAACTTGGCGCCAAGACCATCGCCATCGTCGACGACCGCACCGCCTACGGCCAGGGTCTTGCGGACGAATTCGAAAAAGCCGCCAAGGCTGCCGGCGGCAAGATTGTGCGGCGCGAATTCACCAACGACAAGGCCGTCGACTTCAAGGCCGTGCTCACCAACATCAAGCGTAGCAACCCGGACATCATCTTCTTCGGTGGTGCCGAAGCGCAATCCGCGCCGATGGCGAAGCAGATGAAAGAACTCGGCCTGAAGGCCCCGCTCGTCAGCGGTGAAATGTCCAAGACCGACAACTTCATCAAGCTTGCCGGCCCCGCCGCCAACGGCACCGTCGTCTCGCTCGCTGGTCTGCCACTCGACCAGATGCCGGGCGGCCCCGGCTACAAGCAACGCTACGAAAAACGTTTCGGTAGCAAGGTCGAAACCTATTCCCCATATGCGTACGACGGCGCCATGGCGATGATGAAAGCCATGGTCAAGGCCAACTCCGCCGAACCCGCCAAGTACCTGCCGGTACTTGCCAAGACCAGCATGATCGGCGTGACCACGCGCAACCTCGCCTACGATGCGCGTGGCGATCTGAAGGATGGCGGCATCACCGTGTACAAGGTGGTGGATGGGCAGTGGACGGTGCTGGAGTCGGTGGGGGGGAAGTAAGCGCTGTCGTAATGACACTCGTACATGCCTTCTGAAGAGGGCTCGCCGCGGCCATGCATCGGAAATGGCCGCGGCATATTTCTTAAACAGGATGTATCTGAAGGTCCTGGGTTCCCGGCTCTTCAGGAGAGTGCTCCGTATCAATCTTTATCTTGAGGTAGCCGGCGAGTCTGGTCAGGTTATCCGCAAGTTCTTTCAGCTCCCGGCAGCCATTTTCGGAAGCTGTAGAAAGAGCCTCAAGTGCGAGGTTTCGGTCCGGTGTTGTAGTGGCTTGCCTGATGGCAAGAATTTTCGAGGCAAGCACTTGATCGAGACTCGCGAGGAGTTGTATGGGCCCTTTGTAAATCGGGTGAAGCCTCAACGCTTCGGTGATAAACGAGGGACCAGTCAGTGCCATCGACTCTAGTGCCGAGCGCGCCGCCCACATATGTTGTGCAGCTTCCGATATTTGGGCGATTGGCTTTTCGCAGGCAGCCATGAGCATCATGTGCGAGCGCATTGCAGAATCATTGCACAAGGTCCCGCGTGCCGGAATGATTGCCTCCATGCGCGTCAACCATTCGGCGCGCAATTGGGTCACCGTGTCCGATGACAGATTTCCTTGGGCACTCGCAGTGCGCCAATTGACATATGCCGCGCCAATTTTCGCGATCTGTTCCCGCGACAGAATTCGCGTAATGGGTTGGTCAGCCAGAAGAGACAGGTGGGCACGTGCCTGTGCAAATGTACTTAAGGGCGCTCCGGTCAATGCTTCCAACGCGCCGTTGGCCTGGCCAAAATGCCTTTCGATCTCGCTCGTCAGATTTTCCATGGCGTCATGCAGCGCCTTGTCGTCTGATCGAGCCTGTGCGAGTTCACGTAGCAGCGAGTATTGATGCTCGACATGGACCGTAACGTCTTTGAGAACAATATTGAGCTCGCAGAGGTTCTTATGGAGAGTTTCCAGTTGCTCGGCGTTGCCGTGCAGGATGACTGGTTCCGCTTCAGGGCAACGAATCCTTTCTTCTGCAGCATCAATCTTGGTCAGCAATATTTTCCGTTGTCTGGGTGCGATATCCAGCTGCTCGAGCTTGCTCTGAAGTGAGTGAAGCGTTAGCCCGTATCCAATCTGCTCTTTGCGTGCTTCCGTACAACCTTTGATCATCTGGATGCGGGTGGATGCCTCGGCGCGCGACGATCTCGCGAGATCAGAAATATGCGTAAGCTGAGTCAGGGTGCGGCGTACTATCCCCGGTTGGCTGGGTGTGAGGCGAGCGACGGGTTGCTCTGTTCGGAGCGAAGGTTGTGGAGGCGCTAGAACTGGATTGCAGGCCTCATTGTATTGGCGTCGCAATTCTCGAAGGCCTGTCCTCAGCTTCAGATTCTTGGCTTTCAACCGCTCGACAATCTCTTCCAAGCGTTCCGGGGTAGAAGTTTCCATGTTCAAGGTATTCTTCGCCATCGCATCGCAAAGGGAGATGTAGCCTTGCAGGCTGTTCAGCAACGCTACGCGAGAAAAATCAGTGATGTCGCCATCGCTTTCGATATCGGCCTTCATGCATAGATACTTATTTCGATAGTTTGCCATCTCGCCCATTTCTCCTGTCCATGCTGAGAGCGCTTGGCTTCTTGGCGTCGGCGTTTGAGAGTCACTACCCTGCGCAAGCTTTTCGCCGAGGCCTTGTGAGGCGTTCTCGGAGGCGGGCTTATCCAGTGTCTTGTCCGAGGCAAAGTCGGGATTGGCACTGTCCCGCAGACGCTCCGGAGGGCAAGCCAGCTCGACGCAGTATGCATGCAGTTGCTCGCACGAATCCTCGTGCTTCAATAGGTCTGTTTTGGACGATTCTGATTTCCCCGTTCGGGCTGTGCGTGGCGATACCCTGATACGTGCGTATTCGTCGTTGAGTATGGACTGCGACTTGCGCGAGCCTGAGCTGGCATTTTTGTTCGAGGAAGCGGTCCGTTGCATGCCTCCGGCTAATCCTTTCTTGTGATTTTTGCTGATGGTATGCCTGTTCTTGGCGGTGGCGGTAGACGTCTTGTGATCCGCAGAGCCCGCGTGTGTCGTGAGGTCCGCTGTTCGTGTGATGTTGCCTCTGGGTAGATTGGGCATGAGAGAGCGGGGCGACACACTTTGCGTGGGGACGGGTGTCCCTCTTTCAGTAGCGCCGTATCTCTTCAGGAGCGCCAGAATGCCATTTTTGTTGTTTCCCCGCGGGCGTGCTTCGGCCCAATCCAGAACCGTGTGACCGTTGGCGTCTTTCAAGTTGAGAGCCGTCCGCGCTTCAGGGCTATTCTCCAAGATGTATTTGAGGACTTCCGCACTGCGATAGTACGCCGCGAGATGCATGGGTGTAGCGCCTTCCCATCGGGTTCGCCTATCCTGATGTTTGACCCGCGTCAGATCCTCCCTGGACAGGCGTGCGCCGAAATTCTTGCGTGATCGTTTGCAAAGAAGTGCGAGCTCTTCATCGCGGGCATCTTGATAGAACCTGGTCGTGCGGCATGCGTCACGCCCCAGGCCGCCGGGATTGAGAAGAAATGCGATAAGGTCTTTGGTATTGACCGCATTGTCGGACGAACCGGAAATATCGACGGCGCGGTGGTAATTAAACTTGGTATTTTGTACGCACATGAAAATCAAATAAAAGGCAGTCAGTATTTATTATCGGCACCTCACTCAGGGTGAGTGCTCGGCCGAAAGTGTCCGCCTAAATCCGACTTGAAACTGTGAACAAACGCCACACACGGCGGCCCCGTTCACAGTTTTTTGCGACCTCCGATCAAGCCCGGGACGGGAGATTGTTCCCGGGCCGATACATCACCTGCGTGACCTCACTTCTGCAGCGCCGATTCCGCCTGTGCGTCCGCTGCCTTGCGGGCCGCCTTGCGCTCGGCCTTGGCGGCTTTCTTGGTTTGACGATACTCCTGGCGGGCCTCGCGCCGCTGCTCGCGGCGCTCCACCAGCGGATCCTTGGGCGGCTCGACCTGGGTCGGGGCTGGCGCGACCGCGGGTGTTGCCGGTATCGCCGGTGTTGCGGGCATTGTCGGGGCGGGGACGGTGCGCGGACTGTCTTCGGGGGGCATGGGTTGCATCTGACTGGAGGAGGGCATTGCGTTCGGGCGCGTGCCAGCGGGGTCGGTTGCCATGCCCGGGGTAGCCTGGGCCCAGACCATCGGGGCGGTGGCCAGTAGCGCTGCCATCAAGCTGAGCCGTCGAGTGTGTGTCATGGGTAACTCCTGCGATGGTTGTAAAAACTTCTGGCGCGGTCGTGGAGCGTCCGTGGAAAGACAGTGCTGCCGGCCGCATACCTAGTAGGAAGGCAAGGAGCGGGCCAGCAGTCGACAGACAAGCGCGACAGTGGATCAAGGAGGCCATGCAGACGAGCGATCTCGTCTACAGGCATGCGGATCAAGACGAAGTGTCTCGCCACACGTGAGCTTTCTCGCGGGCATGCGGTGACGCATGCGTTACCATAGGGCGCATGGAAACCATGTCCGCATTCTTTCCTTCCCTGCCATTGCAGCCGGGCGGCCTCTTCTGGATGGGGCTTGCGCTGATCGGGGCCGGGCTATGCGGTGAGATCTGCCGCAGCCGCCTCGGCCTGCCACGCATCGTCGGATATGCGCTCGCCGGTTTGCTGGGCGGGCTCTTCGGCCGCGACGTGATCGCGCCGCCCTTGCTCGAGCAGACGCGCTGGCTGATCGAGATGGCGCTGGCGCTGACGCTGTTCGAGCTTGGGCACCGCGTGACGCTTGGCTGGTTGCGTGCAAACCCTGGGCTGGTGATCACCAGCGCGGTGGAAAGCCTGCTCACCGGTGGCATCGTCGCGTGGTCGCTGCAGCTGATGGGCGTGGCGCCGGCGGTGGCGATGATCGCCGGCGGGATTGCCATCAGTACCTCGCCCACCATCGTGCTGCAACTGAAGAACGAATTGCGGGCCGACGGACAGGTCACGCAGCGCCTGCTGGCAATGAGCGCGCTCAACAGCATTCTGGCCGCCGCCGTCGTGCAGATTGCCGTGGGCGGATTGCATAGCGTGTACGGCAACGTGTGGGCGGCGCTGCTGCATCCGGTCTACCTGTTGTGCGGTTCGCTGGCGCTGGCCTGGGTCATGGGCGTGGGCGGGCACTGGCTGTATCGCCGCATGTCCGGAGATGATCACTACGCTTTCCTGCTGCTGGTCGGGCTCGTGCTGTTTACCCTGGCGCTCACCAAGCTGTTCCGGCTGTCGATTCCGCTGACCTTGCTGCTGGCGGGCGTGGTGTTCAAGAATCGCGACGTGCAGGCGCGCGTGTGGCCGGCGCACTATGGCAGCGCGGGCAGCCTGCTGATCGTGGTGATGATCGTGTCACTGGGCCTGCCGTTGAAACTCGAGCACTGGCTGCTTGGCGGCTTCGCGGCAGTGATGCTTGTAGCGGTGCGCTTCGCGGTGAAGTTCGGCAGTGTGATGGCCTTCGGGACCTTCAGCGGCCTGAGCCTGCGCCAGTGCATGGCACTCGGCCTGTCGCTCGCGCCGATGTCGGGTCTTGCCTTCCTGTTGATGACTGATGCGGCGCAACTCTATCCGGCCGCGCGCGAACCGTTGCAGGCGATTCTGCTGTGTGCCATCGCCATCCTGCAACTGGTGGGGCCGGTGCTCACGGCATGGGGCCTGCGCCTCGCGGGCGAGGTGCGGATCCAGGACGGGAGAAGCTGATGTCGCTGGAAGCTTTCAGCCAGTCGGAGGCGCTGACCTTCGGCGTGGAACTCGAGATGCAGCTGGTCAACTGCTACGACTACGACCTTGCGCCATTCTCGGCCGACCTCCTGCGCGCGCTCAAGGGCGCGCAGCACGCGGGTGACATCAAGCCCGAGATCACCGATTCGATGATCGAGATCAGCACCGGGATCTGCCATTCGCATGACCAGGCGCTGGCCGAACTCACCGAGATGCGCGACCTGATGGTGCGCGCCGCGCAGACGCTCAACGTCGGCATCAGCGGCGGCGGTACGCATCCGTTCCAGCAGTGGAGCGACCGCAATATCTCCGATTCGCCGCGTTACCAGTACATCTCCGGTCTGTATGGCTACCTTGCCAAGCAGTTCACCGTGTTCGGGCAGCATGTGCATATCGGTTGTCCCAATGCGGACGATGCGCTGTACCTGCTGCATTGCATGTCGCGCTACATTCCGCATTGCATCGCGCTGGCTGCCTCGTCGCCGTTCGTGCAGGGCGTGGACACTGGCTTCTTCTCGGCACGGCTCAATTCCGTGGCGGCGTTTCCGATGAGCGGGCGGGCGCCGTTCCTGTTGCGGTGGGACGATTTCATCGCCTACTTCAACAAGATGCACGGCACCGGCGTGATCGACAGCATGAAGGATTTCTACTGGGATATCCGGCCCAAGCCGGAGTTCGGTACCATCGAAATCCGGGTCATGGATACGCCGCTGACTATCGAGCGTGCAGCCGCCATCGCGGCCTTCCTGCAGGCGCTGGCCCGCTACCTGTTGCAGGACCGGCCGTTCGTGCCGAAGGAGGACGATTACCTCGTCTATACCTTCAACCGTTTCGAGGCCTGCCGTTTCGGGATGGATGGCGAGTATGTCGATCCGGCCACGGGCATGCGGCTCGCGCTGTCAGAGCACCTGCTGCACACGCTCGACGTGCTCGCGCCGCATGCCGCGGCGCTTGGTTCGGGTGCCGCGCTGGGCGACCTCAGCGCCCTCGTGCGCAACCGTGGCGAAGATGCGGCATGGATCCGCGCCGTGGAGGAGAGCTCGCGCAGCCTGCCAGAAGTCGTGCGCCAGATGTGTGGCCGCTGGGCTGGCACGCCGGGCGCATAGGACGTTGCTTTAGCGTCGTGCGACCGCACGGCGCGGCCTCGAACACGAGACGTGCCGGCATGCACCCTGCATGTGCCATGATCGGCTGGCACCCGCGATCACGCCTGCTTTCAACACTCGACGATATTCACCGCCAGCCCGCCGCGCGCGGTTTCCTTGTACTTGGTCTTCATGTCCGCGCCGGTCTCGCGCATGGTCTTGATGACCGAGTCGAGCGACACATAGTGCGTGCCGTCACCGCGCAGCGCCATGCGCGCCGCGTTCACGGCTTTCACGGCAGCCATGGCGTTGCGTTCGATGCAGGGAATCTGCACCAGCCCGCCGACCGGATCGCAGGTCAGGCCGAGGTTGTGTTCCATGCCGATCTCGGCGGCGTTCTCGACCTGCTCCACGGTGCCGCCCAGCACCGCGCACAGCGCGCCGGCGGCCATCGAGCAGGCCACGCCGACCTCGCCCTGGCAGCCGACCTCGGCCCCCGAGATCGAGGCATTGCGTTTGTACAGCATGCCGATCGCGCCAGCCGTCAGCAGGAAATCGATGATGCCTTGGTCGTTGGCGCCCGGGATGAAGCGGTCGTAGTAATGCATCACGGATGGAATGATGCCGGCCGCCCCGTTGGTCGGCGCGGTCACCACGCGGCCGCCCGCGGCGTTTTCTTCGTTGACGGCAATCGCGTACAGGTTGACCCAGTCCATCACCGAGAGCGGATCGGAAAGCGTGCGCTCGGCCTTCTCGGTGAGATTGCGGTACAGGTCGGGCGCGCGGCGCTTGACGCGGAATGCGCCCGGTAATTCTCCCTCGCTCACGCAACCGCGTTTCACGCAGCGCTGCATCACATGCCAGATGTTCAGCAAGCCGTCGCGGATCTCGGCTTCAGTGCGCCACACCTGCTCGTTGGCCAGCATGAGCTGGGCGATGCTCTTGCCGTTGGCGCGGCACATTTCCAACAGCTCGCGCCCGCTGGTGAAGTCAAACGGCAGTTGCGTATGCGCTTCCAGGACCTGCGTGTTCGGTGCGCCGGCGGTCACCACGAAGCCGCCGCCGACCGACAGGTAGCGGCCTTCGCGCAGGCTGTTGCCGGCGGCATCGAAGGCATGGAATTTCATGCCGTTGGGATGCTCGGCCATGGCCTCGCGGCGGTAGAAGGCCACATGTTCCTTCTCGATGAAACGCACGGCGTGGGTGCCCAGCAGCCGTAGCGTCTGCGACTGACGCAGTTCGGCGAGGCGGGGCTCGATGGTTTCTGGGTCAATGGTGTCCGGCGCATCGCCCATCAGGCCGAAGATCACGCCCTTGTCGGTACCGTGGCCCTTGCCGGTGGCGCCAAGCGATCCGTACAGCTCGGCACGTACCGCATGGACTTGCGGCAGCAGACCGTCGCGCTCCAGTCCCTGCACAAACATGAGGGCGGCGCGCATGGGACCGACGGTGTGTGAACTGGACGGACCGATGCCGATCTTGAAGAGGTCGAAAACGCTGACTGCCATGGGTGTCTCCGGGTGTCGTGGCGTAGGGCGGGAAGCGCCGGTGGCGGGGCATCTGCCCGGCGCGCCCCATCTGCGCGTCAAGGCGCGGATGGGGCTGCATGGTAAATGTGCTTCTTGTTCTAATGATAGTATGACTTGGCCCGTGCACGCAGGTTCCGGCCATAAAAAACCGCCGCAGACGGCTGTCGACGACGGCTGAAGGGAACACCGGCATGCCACAGCGGCCCGTCCAGTTGTCCGGGCCGCTGCCGCCGCGCCTTAGGCGTAGTCAGACATCGGCACGCAGGCGCAGAACAGGTTGCGGTCACCGTACACGTTATCGGCGCGTCCGACCGGCGCCCAGTACTTGCGTGCCCGCAGGCTGGCCAGCGGATAGGCGGCTTCTTCACGCGAATACTTGTGCGTCCAGTCGTCGGCGCAGATCATCTGTGCCGTGTGCGGCGCGTTCTTCAGCGGGTTGTCCTCGCGGTCGAAGGTCCCGTTCTCGACCTTGGCGATCTCGCCGCGGATGGCGATCATCGCGTCGATGAAACGGTCCAGCTCGGCCAGCGATTCGCTCTCGGTCGGTTCGATCATCAGCGTGCCCGGCACCGGGAAGCTCATGGTCGGGGCGTGGAAGCCGTAGTCGATCAGGCGCTTGGCGACATCCTCGTTGCTGATGCCGGTGGCGTCCTTGAGCGGCCGCAGGTCGAGAATGCACTCGTGTGCCACCAGGCCCTTGTTGCCCGTGTACAGCACCGGGTAGTGCGGTGCGAGACGCTTGGCCACGTAGTTGGCCGCCAGGATGGCGGTTTCCGTCGCAGCGGTCAGGCCGTCCGCGCCCATCATGGCGATGTACATCCACGAGATCGGCAAGATGCTGGCCGAACCGTACGGCGCGGCCGACACGCCGCTGATGCCGTCTGCGCTGCGGGCGTAGCCGACGCTGCGCTGGTTCGGCAGGAACTTGGCGAGATGCGCGCCAACTGCCACCGGACCCACGCCAGGGCCGCCGCCGCCGTGCGGGATGCAGAAGGTCTTGTGCAGGTTCAGGTGCGACACGTCGCCGCCGAACTGGCCCGGCGCGGCGGTGCCGACCATGGCGTTCATGTTCGCACCATCGACGTACACCTGGCCGCCGTGCTGGTGCACGATGTCGCAGATCTGCTGGACTTCCGATTCGAACACGCCGTGCGTCGACGGGTAAGTGATCATCACTGCGGCCAGGTTGGCGCTGTGCTGCTCGGCCTTCTTGCGCAGGTCGTCGAGATCGACGTTGCCGTTGTCGTCGCAGGCCGTGACCACTACCTGCATGCCGGCCATCTGCGCCGAGGCCGGGTTGGTACCGTGCGCCGACGACGGAATCAGGCAGATGTTGCGATGGCCTTCGCCACGGCTCTGGTGGTACTTGCTGATGATCAGCAGGCCCGCGTACTCGCCCTGCGAGCCGGCGTTCGGCTGCAGGCTTACAGCGGCGTAGCCGGTGGCAGCGCACAGCATGGCTTCGAGCTGGTCGATCATTTCGCGGTAGCCCACGGTCTGGTCTGCCGGCGCGAACGGATGGATGTTGGAGAACTCGGGCCAGGTCACCGGAATCATCTCGCTTGTGGCATTCAGCTTCATGGTGCACGAGCCGAGCGGGATCATGGTGCGGTCAAGCGCCAGGTCCTTGTCGGCGAGTGCGCGCAGGTAGCGCAGCATCTCATGTTCGGCGTGGTAGCGATTGAACACCGGGTGCGTGAGGTAGGCCGACTGGCGGGCCAGTACGGCCGGGAAGGCGGCCTGGGCAGCCGCTTCCTGCGCATCGAACGCCGGCACGGCCTTGCCTTGCGCGAAGAGGGTCCACAGCGCGACGACATCGTCACGCGAGGTGGTTTCGTCGAGCGACACGCCGATCTGCGTGGCACTGACGCGGCGCAGGTTGATCGACGCCGCGGCTGCGGCAGCATGGATTGCTTCCGTGGCCGCGCCCGTGTCGAGCGTCAGGGTGTCGAAGAACGTTGCGTTCACGCGCTTGATGCCGAGCGCCTCGAGGCCGCCCGCGAGCGTCGCGGTCAGGCGGTGCACGCGCTGCGCAATGCGCTTCAGGCCGGCCGGGCCGTGGTACACGGCATACATCGAGGCCATCACGGCCAGCAGCACCTGGGCGGTACAGATGTTCGAGGTGGCTTTCTCGCGGCGGATATGCTGCTCGCGCGTCTGCAGGGCGAGGCGCAGCGCGCTGTTGCCTTGCGAGTCGACCGACACGCCGACCAGGCGGCCGGGCATCGAGCGCTTGTAGGCATCCTTCACCGCCATGTAGCCGGCGTGCGGGCCGCCAAAGCCGAGCGGCACGCCGAAGCGCTGCGAATTGCCGATGGCCACGTCCGCACCCCATTCGCCGGGCGGCGTGAGCAGCGTCAGCGCCAGCAGGTCGGCAGCGGCAATCACCAGCCCTCCCTTGGCATGCACGGCTTCGGTGATGGCACGATAGTCGGCCACCGTGCCGTCCACGCCAGGATATTGGAGCAGCACGCCGAAGGCATCCGCCTCGGCTGCGGCCGCAGCGGGGCCGACGCGCACGTCGATGCCGAGCGGCTCGGCACGCGTGCGCACCACTTCGAGCGTCTGCGGCAGCACGTCGTCGGCCACGAAGAACGTATTCGACTTGCTCTTGCCCACGCGCTGCAGCAGCGTCATGGCTTCGGCCGCGGCCGTGCCTTCGTCGAGCATCGAGGCGTTGGCGATGTCGAGACCGGTCAGGTCCATCAGCATCTGCTGGAAGTTCAGGATGGCTTCCAGGCGGCCTTGCGAGATTTCCGGCTGGTACGGGGTGTAGGCGGTATACCAGGCCGGGTTTTCGAAAATGTTGCGCAGGATTACGCCGGGCGTCAGCGTGCCGTAGTAACCCTGGCCGATGAAGCTCTTGAACACCTTGTTCTTTTGCGCGATGCCTTTCAGGCGTGCCAGCGCGAGATGTTCCGGCAGCGGTTGCGCGAATTCGCCGAGCGGCATCGCGCCACGGCGGATGGCGGGCGGTACCACGTCGTCGATCAGCGCGGCGCGGCTGCTGTAGCCGAGCGTCTCGAGCATGGCCTGCTGCTCGGCGCTATCGGGGCCGATATGGCGTGCCGTGAAGGCATCGCGCGCCTCCAGTTCGGCAAGGGTGGGGCGTGCGGCGTTCGCGCCGGTGGCGGAAGCAGGCAAGGGAGCGTTCATGGCAAAACCTCGGTCAGCAGCAGTGGTGCGGTCGTTCGTGCGGTGGTTCGTTCAGTGGCGCCTTCAGGCGGGGCGCGGGCCCCGCCGGAGGGGTCAGCCGCCGATGGCGGCCTTGTAGGCGTCAGCCGACATCAGGCCGTTCACATCGTCGGCATTGGCCGGCTTGAGCTTGAAGAGCCAGGCGTCGAAAGCGTTGGCATTGACACTTTCCGGCGAACCGGCGGCGTCTTCGTTGACCGCCACCACCTCTCCGGCCACCGGCGCGTAGATGTCCGAGGCTGCCTTCACCGACTCGACCACGGCACAGGCGTCGCCGGCATTGAGGGCGCGGCCCACTTCCGGCAGTTCCAGAAACACGATGTCACCGAGCGCTTCCTGCGCGTGGTCCGTAATGCCGATGGTCAGCGTGCCGTCGGCTTCGGTGCGGATCCACTCGTGCGACTCGGTGTACTTGAGGTTGGCGGGGAGGGTCATGATGCGTGCTCCAAAGAGGAATGTTCGTTTAAATGATTCGGTTCGAAAAATCGTTCAGCTGACGAGCGCCTTGCCATTGCGCACAAATGGCAGTTTAACCACTGTGGCCGTCAGTTTTTTGTCGCGGATGACAACCTGCACGTCGCTGCCGACGGCGATGCCGGTCGGGATGCGGGCAAAGGCGATCGACTGCTGCATCGACGGGCTGAACGTGCCGCTGGTGATCTCGCCATCGCCGGCGGGCGTCGCCACTACCTGATGGGCGCGCAGCACGCCGCCTTTCTCGCGCAGGATCAGGCCGACGAACTGCTGCGTCTGGCCCTGGGCCTGCAGGGCGGCTTTGCCGATGAAGTCGCGGTCGCTCTGCAGGTCCACGGTCCAGCTGAGACCGGCGTTGAGCGGCGACACGTGGATATCCATGTCCTGGCCGTACAGATTCATGCCCGCTTCGAGGCGCAGCGTGTCGCGTGCGCCCAGGCCAGCGGGGCGCACGCCCTGGTCCTTGAGCGTGTTCCACACCTGCTCGGCGGCATTGGCGGGAATCACCAGTTCGAAACCGTCTTCGCCGGTATAGCCGGTGCGGGCCACCATGATTTCGCCGATGCCCGGCTCGGTCGCGAAGGCCGCGTTGAATGGCTTGAGCGCCTCGCTCGGCGCACGCGTGGCGGGAAAGGCCGCCCAGACTTTTTCGCGTGCGTTCGGGCCCTGCACGGCGATGATGGCGAACGGCGCGATGCCGTCGGGCACGTTGTCATCGCGGCGCGGCGTGATGCTTACGCCCGTACCCATAGCGGCATTCTGCTCGCGCATCCAGGCGAGATCGCCCTCGGCGGTGCCGGCATTGACCACCACGCGGAACCAGTCTTCGCGGAAGAAATAAATGATCAGGTCGTCGATCACGCCGCCCTGCGGATTCAGCATGCAGGAATAGAGCGCCTTGCCCGGCGTCTGCAGCTTGTCGATATTGTTGGCCACCAGCTGGCGCAGGAAAGCGCGCGTATTCGCGCCTTCAAGATCGACCACGCACATGTGCGAAACGTCGAACATGCCGGCGTCCTGGCGCACGGCGTGGTGCTCTTCGATTTGGGAGCCATAGTTGACAGGCATGTCCCACCCGCCGAAATCGACCATGCGGGCGCCGAGGGCGCGATGGGTGGCGTTGAGCGGTGTGTGCTTGAGCGGGGCGGAAGAAGTCATCTCAGGAGTCCGATAGCCAAAAGGGAATTCCTGCATGCGCCGCGCACTTTGCGGGCGAAGTCATGCAAGGCTACCCCTCTGTCCTCGGTACCTGAGAGATTGCAGGCCGGCGCGTGGCGGACACGCTGCGCGGTCTGGGGCCCCTTCGGTGGGCAGTCGATGCTGCCGCTCTCCAGAGTGCGAACCGGTTAAGGTTCGATCCGATCAGTCCTTGATGCCTGAGAGTTTATGGGTGATCCCCTTCGGCGGCGTCCGTTGTGCGTTGGACGCGCTCTCCTGGCCGGATGGGCGAAATGTACGGGAGTGGCTGGGGTTTGTCAAACGGCGTGCAGTCTGGCTCGGACCGCTGGTACGGCAAGCCGTACGCGATGGCATTCCAGTGTGAGAGACGGTGATGCAGAAGACATCACACGCAGCATGCGCGGACGGGGCAACAGCGACCGTGCGGAGCGCGCGACGGCTGCGAAAATGACAACGCCGCCGGCAGCGTCCACTGCCAGCGGCGTCAGGTTTGCGGGGACTTACTTCTTGTCAGTCGCCACATTCCCCACGACACCGCCAAGGGCGGCGCCGCCCAGGGTACCGGCTGCGCTACCCGTCACGAGGGCGCCGCCGACTGCACCGATACCGGCGCCAACAGCGGTATTGCGTTGCTTTTCGGTCATACCGGAACAACCCGCAAAGGTTCCGGCGACCAGGAGGACTGCAGCAGCTTTCGCAAATGTTTTCATGATCGTCTCCATGGGGGGTACCCACATGAGAGCAGCGGAGCTGTCGTGGAGTTCCGACGGTTACCCTCTGTTACCTGCGGCTGGGTTCGCTTGGCACGCTTCCTCCAGCCGGCGCCGGCTCCATTCGGCTGTTTTTTCGCCAAGCGGCCAGGCCACGCGTGTTAACATCGGCCTCCGCCGACCACGACCGCAGATGTTGCAATGACCGCTGGCCTGAATGCCGCCCAATCCGAAGCTGTTCACTATCTCGATGGCCCGTGCCTCGTTCTGGCCGGGGCCGGTTCCGGCAAGACGCGCGTCATTACGCAGAAGATCGCCCACCTCATCGAGAACAAGGGTTTCGAGCCGCGCCATATCGCCGCCGTCACGTTTACCAACAAGGCGGCCAAAGAGATGCAGGAGCGCATTGCCAAGCTGATGGAGGGCAAGACGCGCGACGGCAAGCGGATTGCGGTCAAGCAGATCACGGTGTGTACCTTCCACTCGCTCGGCGTGCAGATCCTGCGCGCGGAGGCGGAGCACGTGGGCCTCAAGCCGCGCTTCTCGATCATGGATTCGGACGACTGCTTCGGGCTGATCCAGGAGCAGCTGGCGACCACCGACAAGGGGCTGATCCGTGGCGTGCAGACGCGCATCTCGCTGTGGAAGAATGGCCTCGTCACGCCAGACGATGCGATCGCGGACGCGGTCGCCAACGGTGATGCCGATGCGCACCAGGCGGCGCTCGTCTACCGCAACTACGTGGCCACGCTGCATGCCTACCAGGCCGTCGACTTCGACGACCTCATCCGCCTGCCGGCCGAGCTGTTCGCGCGCGACGAGGCCGTGCGCCTGCGCTGGCAGAACCGCCTGCGCTATTTCCTCGTGGACGAGTACCAGGACACTAACGCCTGCCAGTACCAGCTGCTCAAGCTGCTGGCCGGTGGCTCGCACCTGCGCGCGCCCGCCTTTACCGCGGTCGGCGACGACGACCAGGCCATCTACGGCTGGCGCGGTGCCACGCTGGAGAACCTGAGCCTGCTGCAGACCGATTTTCCCAATCTCAAGGTCATCAAGCTCGAGCAGAATTACCGTTCTACGGTGAACATCCTGACGGCTGCCAACCAGGTCATCGCCAACAACCCCAAGCTGTTCGACAAGAAGCTGTGGAGCGAGCACGGCATGGGCGACGCAGTGACCGTGCACGGCATGAACGACGAAGAGCACGAGGCCGAAGGCGTGGTGTTCCGGCTGTCCGCGCACAAGTTCGAGCGGCGCGCCCAGTTCCGCGACTACGCGATTCTTTATCGCGGCAATTTCCAGGCGCGGCTGTTCGAGCAGATCCTGCGGCGCGAGCGCATTCCCTACGTGCTGTCAGGCGGCCAGAGCTTTTTCGACAAGGCCGAGATCAAGGACCTGTGCGCCTACCTGCGCCTGATCGCGAATGCCGACGACGATCCTGCCTTTATCCGCGCCGTGACCACGCCACGCCGTGGCATCGGCAACAGCACGCTGGAAACGCTCGGCACCTTCGCCGGCCAGGCCAAGGTCTCGCTGTTCGAGGCAGCCATGATGGGCGGCATCGAAGCCCGCCTGCAGCCGCGCCAGCTGGAGCCGCTGCGCGTGTTCTGCGAATCGATCGTGCGGCTTGCCGACCGGGCCGGCAAGGAGCCCGCGACCGTGGTGCTTGACGATCTGATGGAAGGCATCCACTACGAAGCCTACCTGTACGACACTTACGACGAGCGCCAGGCCCAGAGCAAGTGGACCAATGTGCTGGAATTCCTCGACTGGCTCAAACGCAAGGGCACCAAGCCCGAGAGCGACGATCCGGACGCCGAGGCAACCGGCTTCGACACCGCCGACGGGCTGGGCGACACCGGCAAGAACCTGCTCGAACTGACACAGACCGTAGCGCTCATGAGCATGCTCGAAGGCCGCGAGGAAGATCCCGACGCCGTGCGCCTGTCCACCTTGCATGCCTCGAAGGGACTCGAGTATCCGCATGTCTTTCTGGTTGGCGTGGAAGAGGGCATCCTGCCCCACGCCCGCGAAGAGGACGAACTGACGGACGAGAAAATCGAAGAGGAGCGCCGTCTCATGTATGTCGGCATCACGCGCGCGCAGCGCAGCCTGCATGTGAGCTGGTGCAAGAAGCGCAAGCGGGCGCGCGAGACCGTGTCATGCGAACCGTCGCGCTTTATCGCCGAAATGAAACTCGAGCAGGATGTGGCGCCGGTCGATGCCACGCCCGCGATGAGCGCCAAGGACCGGCTGGCCAATCTCAAGGCCCTGCTGGGCGGCGGCGCGCCGCGCGCCGGCGAAGCCTGAGGCTGGAGCTGTCAACAAAAAACCCGCGTGCCTTGCGGTCACGCGGGTTTTTTGTGTGCGACTTGCGCAGGGACTTATTTTGCAGCCTGGATCATGTAGTCCGAAGCCGCCACCACATCGCTGTCCGGGCCGGCGTAGCCACCCTTCGGCGGCATGATGCCCTTGCCCTTCAGCACCGAGGCGTGCAGTGCATCGGCGCCTTGCGCCAGGCGCGGCGCCCAGGCAGCCTTGTCGCCAAACTTCGGTGCGCCTGCAACGCCAGCGGCGTGGCATGCTGCACAGGTCTGCTCGTAGACTTTCTTGCCCAGGTCGGCAGCCGGCGCGGCCGCGGCGGCAGGAGCGGGAGCAGCGGCAGCGGCCGGTGCGGCGGCAGGCGCTGCAGCAGCGGGGGCTGCCGAGCCTTCGGCGGCTGCCTGCGGTGCGGCTTGCGCCGGCGCGGCCGGTTCCGTCAGCTTGCCGCCGGCGGAGTTGGCCAGGTGCACCACGGCACGGGCGAGTTCGTAATCGGAGTAGTCATCAGGCGACGAACCTGCACGCGCGGCCATCGCACCCTTGCCGTTCAGCAGGGATTTCAGCAGACCATCCAGGCCCTGGCCCAGGCGGGCCGACCAGTCGCCGGCGGCGCCAAACTTCGGTGCGCCAGCCGCGCCGGTGGCGTGGCAGGCCACGCACAGTTCGGTGTAGACCTGTTCGCCGGTCTTGAATACGCGCGGTGCGCTCGGGTCCTTCAGCGACAGCGTGGCAACCGGGTGGATCCGCTTGGCGACAGCTTCAGCGCGCTCTTCATCGGTCGCGCCGCTCGACTGCGTCGGCGTGTTGCCGACATAGTTCACCAACAGGGCGATGATGAAAATCGGCACCAGGAATGCCGCAACCACCGCAACAATCAACTGCTTCGGGGTCTTGATAAGTGACTCGTGCTCGTCGTGGGCGTCGCTCATGCTGAACTCTCAATTTTGGATAAACCGGCGCCGGAGGGGACATTCCGGCCTGACACGCAGGCCCTCCGGGAGCTTGCCAAGCGGCTTTGAATTCTCATGGCCGGCCGGTCTGCGCGCAAATAACTTGCAATTATATCCGCAAAGCCTGCCGATTTGGCGCTCGCGGCAAGGTTTTGCGCCGTGCGGATGGCCCGGGCCGCCGGCCATGCCATCTATCTGCGTCCACCAAAAAGCGAATCCTTGCCGACCAGAATGCCCGAAACGCGCCGCCAAAATGGATGAAGATGGACGAAAACGGCCAAACAGAGTAAGCTGTGCGACTCTTTTCGCGGCGGCATCCGCCCGCCGCACTGCACCTCCCGCGGCGCCCGTAGCTCAATGGATAGAGTACTGCCCTCCGAAGGCAGGGGTTGCTGGTTCGATCCCAGCCGGGCGCGCCAATCATCTGTAGAATCAATGGTTTAGGTACTTCCCCGAAGCGCTGGTAGGCCATCCCTCGTTCTGCGCTCTCGTTGAGCGGCAACCTCGGGACAAGCGCGCGATCGCCAGACGCAGGTGCCACGGCGTAGCCGTCTCAGCTGTCTATCAGGCCAAGGTCCGGCGGAATGGCCAGCACGACAGGTGCAGCAAAGGTCGCCACGGAGCATTGAGCGCACCGAATCGCGTGCTGCCTTAAAATGAGCGTTTCATCGAAAGAACCGTCATGGCCATAGCCATGAAGGGCTTTCATCCTTTATTACAACCAAACGTGGTGAAGATGAACAAGCCTTTCATTTCGCTGTGTCCAGAGATTACGCGGGCACACGCACTGACTTTGATGGACTGGTTGAAGGATGAGGAGATCACTTGCTATCTGAGTGATTCGCGTCATGTTTCCCGGTTCATCGAGCAGGTCATCGGCCGGGTGCAGTTGCCGATCCTGACCCATCTGTTCAACCAGGGTGGGCGTTTTTTCATGGCCTACGACCGGCATGACGCCCCGGTGGGTTTCGTCCGTCTCGTCAAGACAGGCCCGGACTGCGAGATTGTTCTGGTGATTGGCGACCGCGACAACTGGGGCCGCAAGCTCGGTGCCAGCACCATCCGCGAAGGCATGAAGCTCGCCTTCCTGGACATGCGGGCCGAGAAGCTCATCGCCAAGATCCATCCGGATAACGTGCGCTCGCTGAACACCTTTCGGCGCTGCGGCTTTCTTCCTGAAAGCGACACGCCCACGCTGAAGTCATTTTCCATGACGTCGGGGCAGTATCTCCGGCTCTTGCGCGAAAACGCGATGGGCGACTCGACCGATATCTACATCACCGAAATCGACAAGGCGCGGCTCAGGAACCTGATCGAGATCGAGCAGGGGCCGGCGGTTGTCGAACTCGAGCACGAGATCGAGCGCGCCATTGTCGTCAAGCCGCAGCAGGTGGTGCGGAACGTTGTCACGATGAACTCCCGGGCCCTGGTGCATCTGGACGACGAAGAAATGGAAGTTGCCCTGGTCTATCCCCAAGATGCGGATGATCGCGCGGGCAAGCTTTCGGTGTGCTCCGACGTGGGCGCTGCCATCCTGGGGTACCAGGAAGGGGACGCCATCGACTGGCGCGTCGCGGGTCGAACGCGCCGCATCGGGATCGAAAAGGTGCTTTACCAGCCAGAAGCCGCAGGGGATTTCCACCTGTAGCCGGTGCTTGGCGCAAGGCCGTGCCTTCGCTGGTGGCCAGGCTCGGTCCCTGGTCGTTTCAATGCACAGGACGGGTGCGATCCTCGCCGGAAGCGCCAATTCCTTCAGCGCTTCCCTGTCTTGCCCGGTTCAATGAATGCCTTACTTCGACCGCCACTTAGCCAGAAGCCTCGCTGTTAGCGCCCTGCGTTCCGGCGTGGACGCACTGCGGCGGGCGGCAAAACGTTCCGCTGCTGCGCGCTGGCGGCGCGGGGCGAACCAGGACTTGCCGTCCTTGGCCATGTCCCAGGTGTCAGAAACGGCCCGGTGCGGAACCGGAACGGGATCATCGTCGGGGCGGAGTGTCGCCAGCTGATCGCGCTGCCGCGAGCGCCAGCGTTTGTGCCATAGCCGCTTGTCGCCGGCTTCCGAGCGGGCGGTAGTAAAGCCGAAGATCGGCAGTTTGCGGCGGCTGCGGCTCATGCGGTCGTCCTGTTTTCATACCGCCCGTTGCACCCGTCGCCGGTGTCGGCGGGGCGTCCTTCCGGGTGTTGTCGTGCCCAGTGCATACAGCACCGCGATTTCTTTGATGGGTGACGCGCGTCGCCATGCCGATACGTCGCCATGGGATCGCGGCGGCATCGCTGCGGAACTGAAACGGGTCGCCTTCCTTCGTGTGAGGAATGTATCAGGCCTACCGCCTGTCGGCCAGCGTGCCTGCATGGCGGCTGCGCCGTGCGCTGTAAACAGACTGCGCCGCCGCCTTATTTTCTGCCCCCTGCCGGTGCGATCACGCCCTCCAGCATACCCACGAACGCCTGTGCCAGCCGCGACAGCGCCTCCGTCTGCAGGTGAAAGATCTGTACCGAGGCATTGACCTTGGTGCGTACCGGCACGGCCACGCAACCGGTCGTGGTTTCTCCGAACACTGTAAGCGCATCGACCAGCGCGATGCCGGCGCCGACCTGGGCCATGGCACGGGCAATCTGCGCCTGGTCGACTTCCATCTGCATCTCGGGCTGCTCGCCCATGGCCGCGAAGATCTCGTGGATGAGCAGGCCGAATGGCACGTGTTCCCGGTAGCCGATGAGATCTTCCCCGACCAGTTCATCCGGGCGCACCCAGGCGCGCGTGCTAAGCCGATGGCCTTCAGGGATGAGCGCCACGATCGGGTTCTTCACCAGCAGCTGCGAGGTGAGGTTGGGGTGCACGATGGGCATGTTCGATACCGCCAGATCGACCTGGCCTGACAGCAGCACCTGCAGCATATTGCTTGGGATCTGCGAGCGCACGACCACGCGCACATCCGGATGCGCCTCGCGGAACTGCGCGACGGCGCGCGGCAGGGCAGTCTGGGCGACATTGGGGCTGCATGAGATGCGCAGACTGCCGGTGCGGTTGGCGGCCAGGTCGTCGGCAACTTCGTTGACCCGCTCGACGCCTTCGTACACGACATTGACTTCGCTCAGCAGCCGGCGCGCCTCGGGCGTGGGGTACAGGCGACCTTTCGTACGCAGGAACAGCTCGAAGCCGAGACGCTGTTCGGTATGCGCGATCAGGCGGCTGATGGCGGGCTGCGAAACATACAGCAGCTTGGATGCGCCGACCACCGAACCGGTCAGCATCACCGCACGGAACACCTCGATCTGGCGGAGATTCAGTTTCACAGGATTAACACCATGTTAAGACATGCATACATATAAGCATATGACAGTTAATCCGACAATATCTACACTGCTTTCATCGATGGCATGACGGATGCCGTCGCAGCCGCCGCGTCCCGCGGTGCATGCGCTGCGACACCCGGGATCCGCCATGCAGGCTGCAGCAACGGGACGGCGCAAGCCGGTCAGGCTGATGCCGCAAGCGCGGCATGCGGCACTTCTCTCAGTGTGGAACGCGACAATGAACGACCTCAACCTCAATCTCACCTACATCAACGGCAAGGACATCGCCAAGCTGGCCATGACCGATGCGGAAATCCTCGACGCCGTGGAGCAGGGCCTGCTGGCGCAAGGCAATGGCCAGACCACCATCGAGCCGCGTGTCCACCTGTGCCCGGATCCGGCGTTCAACGGTCACTTCAACGTGCTGCGCGGCTATGTCGCACCGCTGAATCTCGCTGGCGTGAAGATCGTGGGTGACTTTGTGGACAACTACAAGGTCGGCCTGCCGTCCGAGCTGGCCATGCTGAATCTCTTTAATCCGCGTACCGGCGTACCGGTCGCCATGATCGACGCCACCTTCATCACCGACGCCCGTACTGGCGCGGTGACCGCGCTAGGCGCCAAGCATCTGGCGCGCCGCAACAGCAAGGTGCTGGGCCACATCGGTGCGCGCGGCACGTCGTACTGGAACGTGCGCCTGCTCAACAGCATCTACGACTTCGACGAGATCCGCGTGCACTCGCGCCGTCCGGAAAGCCGCAATGCCTTTGCCGAGCGCCTGGAGCGCGACCTGGGCAAGAAAATCGTGGTGACGGAAGATTGGGAATCGTGCGTGCGCGATGCCGATATCGTGGTCGAAGCTTCGCGCCTCGAGCGCCCGACGCCGCTGCTCAAGACTGAGTGGATCAAGCCGGGCGCCTTCGTCGTGCCGTACGGCACCATGAGCGCGGTCGAGCTGTCGCTCACCGACATCATGACCAAGCTGGTGGTCGACGACTGGGGCCAGTGCAAGGGCGGCATCCTCGGTTCGCTGCGAGCGCACGTCGAGGCCGGCAAGCTGTCGGAGCAGACCCTGCACGCCGAACTCGGCGAAATCATCGCTGGCAAGAAGCCGGGCCGTGAAAGCGACGACGAGACCAACCTGTTCTGGCACCGCGGCCTGTCGCTGAGCGATATCGCCCTCGGCCACGCCATCCTGAAGAAGGCCGAGCGCATGGGTCTCGGTCAGCAACTGGTCTACGCATGATCTCCAACGCCCGCATGTACGCCGTCACGCCACCGCTCGCGGCGGCCTGGCGCGCGTTGTTCGAACGCGTTGCGCAGCGCGCCGGCGTTGCGCTCGAGTATGTCGAGCACACCGCGCCGGCGCCGATCAGCGCGCTGTGGGCCCGGCCGGACTGCGGCTGCGTGTTCATGTGCGGCTATCCCTACGCCTGCGATCCGGCGGGCCGGCAATTGCTGGCTGCGCCGGTGCCAGCCGGGGCGCGCTACGGCAACCGCCCGGTGTACCACTCGGAATTCATCGTGCGTGCTGATGCGCCCGCACAGGTCCTGGCCGACACGTTCGGCGGACGGTTGGCCTGCATGCTGCCCGAGTCGAACTCGGGCTACAACGCACCACGCCACTATCTGATGAGCAGCGCACCGGCGGGGGCGCACGCGGTCTACCGGCCAACCGCGCAGCCGACCCCGACCCCGCGCGAAACCATCGATGCCGTGCTGAATGGCCGGGCAGAAGTCGGTGTGGTCGACAGCTACGTACTGGACCTGTTCCGCCAGCATGCGCCTGAACTGATGGCCCAGGTAAAGACGCTGGCCGTGACGCCCGCCGCGCCGATTCCGCCGGTCTTGGCATCGCGGGATGCCGATCCGGCGCAGTGCGAGCGTATCCGTGCCGCACTGTTGACGATCCATGAAGATGCCGAGGGCGCAGCCCTGCTGGCGACGCTCGGTCTCGCGCGTTTCGCCGCCGTGCAATCCGACGATTACGTGTCGCTGGTCCGGCTCGCGCAAGCTGCGGATGCCGCTGGCTTTGCGCTGACCGATGCCACGCTGTCCACGCAGGTGCCGGCATGACGATATCGACGACATCGACAATCGCAGCGGACGCCGCCGATGCCATGCCGCCGCTGTATGGCCTGAAGGTGCTCGATTTCACGCGCGTGCTGGCCGGGCCGTTCTGCACGGCCATGCTGGCCGATGCCGGTGCCGAGGTGATCAAGGTCGAACCGTTCGAAGGCGACGACTACCGGCAGATGGGTTTGCAGGTAGACGGACACAGCGCCAACTTCGCTTTCGTCAATCGCGGCAAGCGCAGCGTGCGGCTCAACCTCAAGCAGGCTGGCGCGCGCGACGTGATCGCGCGGCTGGCGGGCTGGGCCGATGTGGTGATCGAGAACTTCAAGCCGGGCGTCGCCGATCGGCTGGGCATCGGCTACGGTGCGCTGTCGGCGCTCAACCCCGGGCTCGTGTACTGCAGCATCTCCGGCTTCGGTCAGAGCGGTCCGTGGGCTGAGCAGCCGGCCTACGACACGGTCATCCAGGCGCTGTCCGGCCTGATGGATGTGACTGGCGACCCCGCAGGCGCGCCCACCCTCGTTGGCGAATCGGTGGCCGACGTGGCGGCCGGCATGTTCGCCTCGTGGGGCGTGATGGCGGCCCTGTGGCAGCGCGAGCGCACGGGCCGTGGCCGGTATCTCGACGTGGCGATGTACGACTGCCTGCTGAGCATGATGCCGACCCTGGTGTCGCGTGTGATGGCGGGCGCCCCCGCCACGCGGCAAGGTAACCGCCATGCCAATTCGGCACCGTTCGGCGCGTTCCATGCCGCTGATGGGCTGTTCGTGCTCGCGGTCGCCAACAACCGGCTGTTCGCCAAGCTGGCCGAGGTACTTGGGCAGCCGGCGCTGGCAAGCGCGCCGGAATTCGCCACCAACCAGGACCGCAAGCGCCAGGAAGCTGCGCTCGCCCGCCTGATCGAAGACTGGGCATCGGCCCTGCCGGTTCAGGAAGCCGTGCGACGCCTGACCGAGGCCGGCGTGCCGGCCGCACCCGTGCTGTCGGTGGCCGCCACGGTTGCCAGCGACAACGCGCAGGCACGCGGCCTCGTGGTGCGCCAGCGGCCAGCCAGCGGTCCTGCGATGTGTCATGTGGAGCAACCCGTCCGTTTCGATGCCATGCCGCGCGGCCAGACCTCTGCCGCCCCGGCGCTCGGCGCCGACACGCTGGCGGTGCTGGAGGCGCTCGGCTTCGATGCCGGGGCCGTCAATGCAATGCAGCAACAAGGAGTGATCTGATGCACGCCGATTCGCAAGCGAGCGTGTCGCACGTCGATGAAGAAAGCTTCGCGCAGATGATGGACGCCATCGAGCGTTTCGTGCGTGAAGACCTGATTCCGCGTGAGCAGGAGGTCGAGGACACCGACCGTGTGCCGGACGAAATCATCGAGGCCATGAAGGCGCAAGGGTTCTTCGGCCTGTCGATTGCGCCGGAATATGGCGGCAGCGGCTTGAGCGCGGAACAGCAAGCGCGTTTCCAGATGGCCATCAGCCTCAGCTCGCCGGCCTTCCGCTACGTCTACAGCTCGAACCTCGGCATCGGTTCGCGCGCCATCTCGCTGGATGGCACGCCGGAACAGAAGGCTGAATTTCTGCCGCGCCTCGCCAGCGGCGAGTTGATCGGCGCGTTCGCGCTCACTGAGCCGAGCGCCGGCTCGGATGCCGGCAGCCTGAAGACGCGCGCGGACCGCGATGGCGATCATTACGTGCTGAACGGCACCAAGCGTTTCATCACGAATGCACCGCGGGCGGACGTCTTCACCGTGATGGCGCGTACCGACCAGTCCAAACCTGGTGCATCGGGCGTCAGCGCCTTCATCGTCGACCGCAATACGCCGGGCCTGACGGTGGGCAAGCCGGAAAAGAAGATGGGCCATCGCGGCTCGCAGATCGCCGACGTGATCTTCGAGAACGTGCGTGTGCCGGCCGAGCGCCTGATCGGCGGCGAGGAAGGGCGTGGTTTCCGCACCGCCATGAAGACGCTTGATCACGGCCGCATCAATATCGCGGCGATGGGCGTCGGCATGGCCCAGCGCTTGCTTGATGAAGCCGTGGCGTATGCCGGCGAACGCCAGCAGTTTGGCAAGGCGATCATCGACTTTCAGTTGATCCAGGGGATGCTCGCGGATTCGGAAACCGAGATCCAGGCAGCACGCGCCATGACCCTAGCGGCCGCGCGCCAGCTCGACCTGACGCGCACGGCGGTGAAAGAAGCTGCCGCGGCGAAATACTTCGCCTCAGAAATGCTGTGCCGGGTGGCGGACCGGGTAGTGCAGGTGTTCGGCGGCGCTGGCTACGTCGCGGATTATCCGATCGAACGCATGTACCGCGACGCCCGCCTGCTGCGCCTCTATGAAGGCACCAGCCAGATCCTGCAGATCGTGATCGCGCGCGCGATCGGCAGCGAACGTGGTATCCGCGTCGCGTGAACCCGCTGCGGCGCAGGCTTTGCCAGCGTGCGCCGCGCACCAACAAGAGGAAACGACAATGAAGTTTGCTGCCCCAACCCTTCTCCAGCGCCTCGTTCGCGGTGGCCGCACCAGTTGGCTGGCTGCCGGCCTCGCCTGCCTGCTGGCTGCGCCTGCCTTTGCGCAGACTTTCCCGAACAAACCGATCCGCCTGGTAGTGCCGTTTGCCGCCGGCGGTCCTGCCGATGTGCTCGGCCGCGTGGTGGGCGAGAGCATGGGCCGTACGCTCGGTCAGAGCATCCTGGTCGATAACAAGGCCGGCGCAGCGGGCACCATCGGTGTCGACTCGGTGGCCAAGTCCGCCCCTGATGGCTACACCATGGCGCTGGTGCCGGTCGGCAATATCGCGGTGAATCCGTCGCTGATGCCTAACCTGCCGTACAAGCAGTCGGATCTCGCACCGATCGCCATGCTTGCTACGGCCGAGAACGTGCTGGTGGTCAATGCCAGCGTGCCGGCCAAGAACCTGGCGGACCTGCTCAAGCTGGCCAACCAGAAAGCGGGCCAGCTCACGTATGCCTCGCCCGGCGCCGGCAGTCAGGCGCACCTCGCTGGCGAACTGCTGCAGCTCGAGGCCAACGTCAAGATGATCCACGTGCCATACCGTGGCGTGAGCCCGGCCATGACGGATCTCGTAGGCGGTCAGGTCACCATGATGATCGCGCAGGTGCAGTCCGCGTTGCCGTACATCAAGTCCGGCAAGCTGCACGCCATCGGCGTCGCCAGCCCGAAGCGCTCGCCGCTGCTGCCGGACGTGCCGACCATTGCCGAACAGGGCTTCCCGAAGTTCGAGGCAATTTCCTGGTATGCCCTGATGGCCCCCGCCAACACGCCGCGCGATGTGGTGCGCAAGCTCAACCAGCATGCCAATACCGCGCTGTCTGAAACCACTGTCAACGAGAAGCTGTCAGGGCTGGGCATGAAAGCCACGGGCGGCACGCCGGAACAGCTGGCCAGCGCCATCCAGAGTGAAAGCGTCCGCTGGAGCGATGTGATCCGCAAGCGCAACATCACTGTCGACTGAGCGCAGCCTTTCGGGGCTGCCCCGCTTGGGCCTGGCAGGGAGGCCGCCGCCATGGACGGTCGGCGTTCGATATTCACATGCTGTACGTGGACGATTGTCGAATGGACGCAACTGGACTCCATGCGCGTGCCCGTGGCGGCACTCCCTTGATGCGTCTCAACGACCTGATGTGGGAGGTCCGCAGCGTGACGCACGCGGCCGAACAGGCCGCGCGGACCGCCTGCGCACGCGGCGAGGCGCGCTATGACACGGCGCTGGCAGCGACCTTTGATGCGTGGCTCGGCAGCTGGGTGTCGCGCGACCTGCTGGTGTGCTTTTGCGCGGCGCTTGAGCTCGGCATTCATCCCGGCCGGCATCTCGACCGTTGCCTGGAGACTGCCAACGCGCGGCTGACGGCCGACGAGCGCGCGCTCTTCTGGGCGGGCATGCGCCGTCTGCGCGCGCATGGCCTGCACGCCGGCGGGGCGCCCCGGCGCGGCCTTGCGCCGGCAGGTGCCGGTTCCGGATATCGTTATTGAGAATCGGCTGCGTGTGCCGGCGTCATGCCGGTGCGCCGGCTTTCAGCGGGTGGCCGGCGCATGTCCTGCGGCCAGCCAATCCCTGTCCCTCTCTATCGTTGCTCTGCTGTCAGGCCTGCCGCGCTGCGCCGACATGTGCCAGCACCGCAGCGAGCATCGCCTTGAGATGCGGCCTGACCTGTGCTGCCAGATCTTCGCGGTAGGCAAACGGATGGGTTTCGTTCATGTACACGCGTTGCGACAGTTCGAGCTGGATGGCATGCACGCCGTCGGATGGCTTGCCATACTGGCGCGTGATGTAGCCGCCCTTGAAGCGCCCGTTCAGCACCGCCGAGAATGGCGTCGCGGCTTGCGCGATGGCGAGCACGGCATCTGCCAGCGCGGGATCGCAGCTCGTGCCGTTGGCTGTGCCGAGGTTGAAGTCCGGCAGCCGGCCCTCGAAGAAGCGTGGCAATTCAGAACGGATTGAGTGCGCATCCCACAGCGCTACGCTCGGGTGCTGCGTGCGCAGGCGCGCCAGTTCCTGCTGCAGCGCGTGGTGATAGGGCGTCCATATGCTGTCGCGTCGCACGGCGATCTCGGCGTCGTCGGGGCCGATGCCGTTCTGGTACAGCGGCGTCTTGTCGAAGGTATCGACGGGGCACAGGCCGGTGGTGTCCTGCCCCGGATACAGGTTGGCGTTGTCGGACGGTCGGTTCAGGTCGATCACGTAACGCGAGTGCGTCGCCATCAGGATCGATGCGCCCAGCGATTCGGCGAAGTCGTAGAGCAGCGGCAGGTGCCAGTCGGTATCCGGCACGCGCCGGCCTTCGTCGGTCAGCCGCGCTGCCAGGGCATCGGGCACGTGGGTGCCGATGTGCGGCATGGACACCAGCAGCGGTGCGGTGCCCTGTTTCAGGATGAAGGGAGGATGCGCCATGGTTGTTGGTCCGTATCGAATGCCGCGGAGACCTCTGCAAAGGGTCGCCACGGCATGGTTTTCATCAGAGCGATGATTCGCTTACCTACGCCT
Source organism: Imbroritus primus (assembly GCA_000272025.2). GTDB lineage: Bacteria > Pseudomonadota > Gammaproteobacteria > Burkholderiales > Burkholderiaceae > Imbroritus > Imbroritus primus. Next base: position 101,950 of record AKCV02000017.1, on the reverse strand, counting down.
CGTTGAGCAGGGAGGCGCGCGCCGCGATGTAGTCGCGCGCCGCCGTGGCATCGAGCACATGCCGGCCGTGTTGCACCACACGCTTGCCGCCTTGCCAGACTTCGGCGATGGCAGCCGTGCCGCGATGCGAGAACACGTGTGCCGACAGCGCGGCGTCCGGTGCGAGTCCCGCGACATCGGCATTGCTGGCATCGAGGATCATGAAGTCGGCCTGCTGCCCGGTGGCGAGTCCGGCCACGGCCCGCGCGCTGGCCTGCGCGCCGCCGCTCACCGCGGCCTGGTACAGGCGCGTGGCGACCTGCGGAGCGCGCTCGCTGGCCAGCACATTGCGTCGCAGGGTCGTGAGCCGTTGTGCATACTCGAGCCAGCGCAACTCTTCACTGACGCTGACGCTGATGTGGCTGTCCGAACCGATGCCCCATGCGCCGCCCGCCGCCAGATAACGCTCGGTCGGGAAGATACCATCGCCCAGATTGGCTTCGGTCGTCGGGCAGATGCCGACGATGGCGCCAGAGGCGGCGGTGCGCGCCAGTTCATCGTCGTCGAGATGCGTGGCATGCACCAGGCACCAGCGCTTGTCGAGCGCGACGTGATCGAGCAGCCACGCAACCGGACGCTGGCCGCTCCATTGCAGGCAGTCCTGCACTTCCTGCACCTGCTCGGCGATATGGATGTGCACCGGTGCAGCGGCATCGAGCGCGTGGAGCGCATCGACCGCGAGGCGCAGGCTGTCGGGTGGCACGGCGCGCAGCGAATGCGGCGCCAGCCCCAGTTTGCGGCCGGGTCCCGCGCATTCCGGTTGTAGCCGTTCCAGCAGGGCCACCATGCGGTCCGTCGAATGGATGAAGCGGCGCTGATGCGCGAGCGGCGGCGTGCCGCCGAAGCCGGCGGTCTGGTACAGCACCGGCAGCAGGGTGATGCCGATGCCCGCCGCCTGTGCGGCGGCGAGCAGGCGCAGCGACAGCTCCGCAGCATCGGCATACGGCTTGCCATCGGTGTCGTGATGCACGTAGTGGAATTCGCAGACCGAGGTGTAGCCGGCCTTGAGCATGTCGATATACAACTGCGTGGCGATGGCCTGCAGCGCTTCCGGCGAGATGCGCAGCGCAAAGCGGTACATCTCCGCGCGCCAGCTCCAGAAGCTGTCCTGCGGATTGCCGCGGAATTCCGTCAGGCCGGCAAAGGCGCGCTGGAACGCGTGCGAGTGCAGGTTCGGCATACCTGGCAGCAGCGGACCCGGCGCGCGCGGGACGGCCGCATCAGCCTGCGCGTCGGCCTCGATGCTGCATAAGGTACCGGCGGCATCCCAGCGCAGCAGCACGTCGCGCGCCCAGCCGTGTGGCAGCAGGGCGTCGCTGGCGAACAGTTCACCTGTCGTCATACGTGTGTCTCCCGAGGAAAGATGCGGCCCTGCCGCACCACGCAGGCGGCGGGATTGCGGCCGAACCAGTAAGCCAGTTCGGCGGGGCTGGCGACATCCCACAGGACGAAGTCGGCGGCGCGGCCGGCCTCCAGGCGGCCGGCGCGGTCGGACAGGCCGAGTGCGGTCGCCGCATGGCGCGTCACGCCGGCCAGCACTTCCGGCACGGTCAGGCGGAACAGGGTGCAGGCCATGTTCATCATCAACAGCAGCGACGTCGTGGGCGATGTGCCGGGATTGTGGTCGGTCGAGACCGCCATCGGCACCCCGTGGCGGCGCAGCAGGTCGATGGGCGGCACCTTGGTGTCGCGCAGGAAATAGAATGCGCCCGGCAGCAGCACGGCTACGGTGCCCGCAGCCGCCATCGCCACGACGCTGGATTCGTCCAGATGCTCGAGATGGTCGGCGGACAATGCGGCGTAACGCGCGGCCAATGCCGCGCCCTGCAGGTTCGATAGCTGTTCGGCATGCAGCTTCACCGGCAGGCCCAGCGCCTGGGCGGCGCGGAACACGCGTTCGGTCTGCGCGGGCGAAAAGCCGATGGTTTCGCAGAATGCATCCACGGCGTCGACGAGGCCTTCTTCGGCCAGGGCCGGCATCATCGTGTCACACACCAGGTCGATGTATTCATCGGCGCGTCCGGCATACTCGGGCGGCAAGGCATGCGCGCCGAGGAAGGTGGTCGATACGGTCACACCGAATGCCTGGCCCAGCTGCCGCGCCACGCGCAACTGCCGCCGCTCGGCCTCCAGCGACAGGCCATAGCCGGACTTGATCTCGATGGTGGTGACGCCTTCCGCCAGCAGCGGTCGCAGGCGTGCAGCAGCCGTATCGAACAGTTCCTGTTCGCTGGCCGCGCGCGTGAGGCGTACGGTGGAAGCAATGCCGCCGCCGGCGCGCGCGATGTCTTCGTAGTTCGCGCCGGCCAGCCGCATGGCGAATTCATCGGCGCGCTGACCGCCATAGACGAGGTGCGTGTGGCAGTCGATCAGCCCGGGCGTGACCCATGCGCCTGCACCGTCGTGACATGGCAACGCAGCGTAGTGCGCGGGCAGTGCGGCATGCGCGCCGATCCAGAGGATTCGTCCATCTTCCACCACCAGCGCGGCGTCGCGCATGACGTGGTCGGGATCGGCGTCGGGCAGGACATGAAGGTTGTGCCACACGCCGTCGGCACTGGGAGAAGCGGAGCGTCCATGCATATGCAGTCCTCGTTGGTCGTGACTAAGGTGTCGCCATGCGCGACAGGCAGATCGCCACGAGCGCGGCATCCGCCGACGTATCCGGCACCAGTTCGTGCGCGCTGCAGACGTGGGTCCACAGCGCACCTTCCCCCGCCTGCAAGCCATGTGGCACCCAGCGGCCGCGAAGCGCCAGCAGCATCAGAGCATCGCACGCGGGCAGGCGCCCCGCACGCCGGAGTACATGTATGTCGGCGCGCATCTGGCCCCGTCGCGTCATGACGTTCAGGTCGTGCGTCACCCCACCCAGCAGGGTGGCCGCGAGCGCTGCGCCGCCATCGAAGGCGAACGGCGCGAGCGGCACATCAAGGCGATGATCGATTCCCTGTCCATGCAGGTGTACGCCATCGCCTTCGAGCAGCATGATCTGCCGGTCGATACCGGCGAAGCACGAGAAGGGGCCGGACGAGGCAATCTCCGCCACGCTGATGCGCCAGAGGAAATCGTCCATGCCGGCGCCGGCCGGCATCACCGCAATCTCGCGCGTCACACCGCCGCCGTTCTTCCACGGCTGCGGTGCCAGGCTGGCGAGCGTGAAGCGTCGGTCAGGCAGGGTCACCGGCCCACCATCGGCAGGTTCAGGCCCTTTTCCTTGGCGCATGCGATGGCGATATCGTAGCCCGCGTCGGCATGGCGCATCACGCCCGTGCCCGGATCATTCCACAGCACGCGCTCGAGGCGCTTGGCGGCTTCATCCGTACCGTCCGCCACGATCACCACGCCCGAGTGCTGCGAGAAGCCCATGCCTACGCCGCCACCGTGGTGCAGGCTGACCCAGGTCGCGCCGCCGGCGGTGTTCAGCATGGCGTTGAGCAGCGGCCAGTCGGACACGGCGTCCGAGCCGTCGCGCATGGCTTCGGTCTCGCGGTTCGGCGAGGCCACCGAGCCGCAGTCGAGGTGGTCGCGGCCGATCACCACCGGCGCTTTCAGCTCGCCCTTGCGGACCATTTCGTTGAAGGCCAGGCCGGCGCGGTGACGCTCATCGAGGCCCACCCAGCAGATGCGCGCCGGCAGGCCCTGGAAGGCGATGCGCTCGCGCGCCATGTCGAGCCAGCGGTGCAGGTGCTTGTCCTCGGGGAACAGCTCCTTCATCTTCTGGTCGGTCTTGTAGATATCTTCCGGATCGCCCGAGAGCGCGACCCAGCGGAACGGACCCTTGCCGCGGCAGAACAGCGGACGGATATAGGCCGGCACGAAACCGGGAAAGTCGAAGGCGTTCTGCACGCCTTCCTCGAGCGCGACCTGGCGGATGTTGTTGCCATAGTCGAGCGTCGGGATGCCCATCTGCTGGAAGGCCAGCATCGCGTTCACATGATCGACCACCGACTTGCGTGCAGCCAGCTCGACCGCCTTGGGATCGGCCGTGCGCTGCGCTTCCCACTGCTCCACGGTCCAGCCCTTGGGCAGGTAGCCATTGACGAGGTCGTGGGCCGAGGTCTGGTCGGTCACCATGTCCGGACGCATGCCGCCGGCCTGCGCGCGCTTCACCAGTTCCGGCAGGATCTCGGCGGCGTTGCCGAGCAGGCCGACCGAGATGGCTTCGCCCTTGGACGTGGCATCGGCAATCATGGCCAGTGCTTCGTCGATAGTGGTGGCTTTCTTGTCGAGATAGCGCGTGCGGATGCGGAAGTCGATGCGCGATTCCTGGCATTCCACCGCCAGCACACATGCGCCCGCCAGCACGCCGGCCAGCGGCTGCGCGCCGCCCATGCCGCCGAGGCCAGCGGTCAGGATCCATTTGCCGGTGAGGTCACCGTTGTAGTGCTGGCGGCCAGCTTCGACAAAGGTTTCGTAGGTGCCCTGCACGATGCCCTGGGTGCCGATGTAGATCCACGAGCCAGCAGTCATCTGGCCGTACATCATCAGGCCAGCGCGGTCGAGTTCGTTGAACTTGTCCCAGTTGGCCCAGTGCGGCACGAGGTTGGAGTTGGCGATCAGCACACGCGGGGCGTTCTCGTGCGTCGGGAATACGCCCACCGGCTTGCCCGATTGCACCAGCAGCGATTCGGTCGGCGCGAGGTTGCGCAGTGCGGCGAGGATGGCGTCGAAACATTCCCAGTTACGCGCGGCCTTGCCGATGCCACCGTACACCACCAGGTCTTCCGGGCGCTCGGCCACGTCGGGGTCGAGGTTGTTCTGGATCATGCGGTAGGCGGCTTCGATCAGCCAGTTCTTGCAATGCAGCTCGGTGCCTTGCGGGGCGCGGATGACGCGCTTGCCGGTGGCGCTCAGGAATTGTTCATTGGCGTTCATCGGTCAATCTCCTTGGATCGCATGTCGGGCCGGGTGCACGCGCACCGGGCAAAAAAGGGTGTCGGAACAAGGGGATGGGCCCGGAAGCCGGAGGGGAAAACCGGGCGCAAATGATGCTGTATGTTCCTGTATATACAAGTATAGGAGATCAATCCGAAACGCACCAGTGTTTTTGCGCGGAAAGCGTTGTGACCATGCCATAGCCGGCATGGGACGTCTGTCTGCACCGGGCTTGGGGTGAAATGTGCGACCTGTATCCCAGACCGGACGGAAGGCTGCGACGCTGCTGTGCGATCAGGGCGAACGGGGCTGGCGGAAGGCTAGGCGGTGTTTCGAATAGACGTCATCACGCGTCCAGGGCCGGGAGGCGATATGCTGTCGGCCCGGAATCCCGCGTGCTCCATCGGCCTGGACATGTGGCGTGGGCGCGGGCGGGCACCGTTGCCGCGCTGACGGCCAGAGGCAGACCGCTCAGCCGATGGCCGGGTTGCCCTCGACGTGAAAGCGCCCGCCCAGCCGGTAGCGGTTGCCTGGGTGGATGCAGCGCACGAAGGTGACCGGTGTCCCGCTGGTCCAGGTGCGGCGCGTCAGGACTAGGCACGGCTGGGCGGCTGGCATCTCCAGCAGTTGCGCCTGCTCGGGCGTGGCGGCGATGGCATCCACCACGTGTTCCACGAGGTCGTACGGCACGGTGCGCAGCAGGTACTCGCCCGGCTTGGTTTCGTCGAAATGCTGGGCCAGGAAATCTGGCGCGACGCGCGGATTGACGTAGCGGTCCTCGAGCTGCACCGGCAAACCGTTTTCGCGGTGCACGCACACCGAGTGGAAGACCGATTCGCCCGTGCGCAGGTCGAGCGCCGCCGCTACCTCGAGCGGTGCGGCGATGCGTTCGACCGTGACCACGTCGCAGCTGTAGTCGTGGCCGCGCTGGCGGATTTCATCCGGCAGGTTCACCACCGTCAGCAGTGGCGACTGCGCTTTTTCCTCGGCCACGAAGGTACCCACGCCCGCCACGCGCACCACGCGGCCCTGCTCGGCAAGCTCGCGCAGCGCGCGGTTGACGGTCATGCGGGAGATGCCGAACAGCGTAACCAGCTCCTGCTCCGAGGGTACCCGGTCGCCGGGTTTCCACTCGCCTTCCTGGATCTTGCGGGCGATATAGTCCTTGACCTGCTGGTACAGGGCGGAGGCGGGTTCCGAGGCAGTCGGGCGCGGCGATACGGGCATGGGCGATGGTCGTGAAGAGTCGAAGCGGGCGGTCAGGCAGCGGGCGCCCGGTCCAGCATGCCAAGGTGCGGAGCGCGCGTCGGGCATACGCGGTGGAGCGGCAATCCGGGCCGGCGGCAGGGCGTCTAGTGCGGGAGTGTACCGCGAAGTGATCGACGTTCAGCAGGTGATCTATACAGCAATGGACAGGGGCGCCAACATCCTCGGTGACGGGCCCGTTTGCGAAGTGGCAGGCGTGGCGGCTTCCGGCCGTGGCCACCCAGGCGTGTTGCCATCGCCAGTGGGTGGCTTGCCCGCAGCGGCCTAGGCGCTATCGCAGGTACGTGGATGTCGGTCCACACCGACAGTGCGGCCGGCATCGCATCGCAATGCCATGCGGAATTTGAAACACGGGTGCGCTTGTCATTCATCAAATTTAACCTTTACCATTGGGCATCCGAGACGCGCCCGCAGAGGTGCGCCATCACGTCGCCCCAACCAGCCCAGGTCACGGTGCGACGCAGCGGAGACACATCATGGACCCGGTAATCCAACTGCGCATGGCCCAGCCAAGTGACGCAGCCGATATCGCAGCGCTGTTGACGCGTTGCGACCTACCACCCGGCGAAGCATTTTCGCCGGCCAACAGCTTCAAGGTTGCCTTGGTCGATGGCCGGATCGTGGCCTGCGGCGCGGCCGAAACGCTGGGCGAGTCGGTACTGATCCGCTGCGTGGCGGTCGAGCCGGCCTATCGCAACCGCGGGATCGCCAGCCGCCTGGTGGAATGCCTGCTGATGCGCGCGCGCAGTGCCGGCGCCCGCTCCGTCTATCTGGTGACCGCCACCGCGCCTACCTATTTCTCGCGTTGGGGATTTCTCCTGATTGCCGCCGAACGCGCGCCCGAGGATATTCGGGTGTCTTCGGCTTTCATGCGCGGCGGACAGGCGGCATCCCACTGCATGCGCTGCGAGCTTAACTGAGCCCAGTAGCGCGCGCGTTTAGCTGCGTCGCGGCGACCGGTGTGCGTGGAACCGTCCTGAAGGGCGAGGCACCCATGCAGACGGCGATTTGCCGAGCCGGAATCTTCACACACTGTTTATGAAACTGATCCGTACGGCGGCCTGGACCGCTGCAGGCGTGGCGCTCATGCTCCTGGCGGGCGCGGCGTGGATCGCCGTGACTTTCGATCCGAACGACTACAAAGCCGACCTGGTCGCGCTGGTGGAGGCGCGTACACAGCGTACCCTGCGTATCGACGGCGATCTCAAGCTGTTCTTCTGGCCCAGGCTCGGGGCAGACCTCGGCCGCACTGCGCTGTCCGAGCGGCGGTCCGCTACCCCTTTCCTGTCGGTCGAGCAGGCGCGCGTGTCGCTGGCCATCTGGCCGCTGCTACGGGGGCGCATGGTGGTCGACGAGGTATCACTCGCGGGCGCCAGTGTCACGCTGGCCCGGGACAAGAACGGCCGTTTCAACTTCGACGATCTGCTGTCGCAGTCGTCAGGCGGCGGTAGCGAGTCGGCGCGCGTTGACCTCGATATCGCCGGCATCCGGCTGAAGAATGGCGCGCTGGTATTCAAGGATGCACTGAGCGGCAATACCGTACAGCTTGGCCAGCTCGATCTCGATACCGGCCGCCTGACCGACGGCGTACGTGCGCCCGTCGCCTTGCGCACCCGCGTGAGCAGCGTGCTGCCGGCTGCGGCACTCGATCTCAACATCAAGACACAGCTGACATTCGACCGGCAGGCGCAACGCATTGCCCTGCACGGGCTGCATGCGACGGCCGCCGGGAATGCGCTCGATATCCGTGGCGTGGACGCGGCGGTTTCCGGCGATATTGCCCTGTCGTGGGCCGATGGCGCACTGCAGGTGGCCGATCTGGTCGCCAGTGTGAAAGGACAGCAGGGCACGCGGCACTTCGAAGGCAAGCTGTCGGCACCGAAGATCGCGCTCACCGGCGATCTGCTCGAAGGCGATGCGGCAACGTTCACGGCCAAAGTTAACGAAGCCCAGCGCACGCTGGCTGCGGACCTCAAACTGCCGGCCTTTGCACGCGAGGGGCGGCGCTTCCGCTCGGGCGTGGCCGAGCTGGCGCTCGATTTCACGCAGAACAACGGGACCGGCAAGGACACCCTGAAGGCGACCGTGTCAGCGCCGCTCAACGGACAACTGACAGCGGATGGGCGCGGACTGCAGAGTCTCGACATCACCCTGCTGACGCTCAAGGGCAGCGGGACCCTGCAAGGGCAGAACATCGACATGCAGCTGACGTCGCCACTCGCCGTTGATATGGCGACCCGCGCGCTTTCCATGCCGGCGCTCAAGATGGGCGCGCAGGGCCGTGGCGAGCGCCTGCCTGGCGGCAAGCTGGCTGTCGATCTGGTGGGTGCGCTGCAGGCCGGCCTGCGCACGGAGCAGGTGTCGCTCGACCTGAAAGGGAAGGTCGACACGAGCCAGCTGGCGGCACATGTATCGGTCAAGGACTTCAATGCGCCGCGGTTCAAGTTCGACGCCACAGTGGATACCCTCAATATCGACCAGTACCGTCATGCCAGTACGCCCGCGCTGGGCGACAAGAGCGGGCGGCCGGGCGGCGGCGTGCCGGGGACGCTCGACTTCTCGGCATTGCGAGACCTGCACGGCGAGGGCTCGGTAAAGATTGGCCGCCTGGTGGCCGACGGCTTGACGCTGGCCGCGGTCAGCGCCGATCTGCGCGCAGCGGGCGGTAAGCTCGAGGTTGCGCCATTTTCCGCCGCCGCGTTCGAAGGCAATGTACGCGGGGCGCTGACACTCGACGGGTCGGCCAGCACGCCGGCCATCGCGCTCAAGACGCAGGCCAGCAGCATTGCCATTGCGCCGTTGCTCAAGCATTTTGCGCAATCCGATACGCTGGAAGGGCGCGGCAGCCTCAACCTCGACGTTACGGCGCGCGGTAATACCACGGCGGCGTTGCGCGCCGCTCTCAATGGCAGTGGCGACATCCTGCTGGTGGACGGGGCGATTCGCGGCTTCAACCTGGCAGGCACCCTGCGCGAGGCGCGCGGCATGCTGCAGCAGTTGCGCGGGGAAAAGAGCTATCGCGGCAGCGCAACCGAAAAGACCGACTTCTCGGAGCTGAAGGGGACGTTCACGATCCGCGACGGTGTCCTGCAAAACCGCGATCTCGCGCTCAAGGCGCCCCTGTTGCGGGCCGCCGGTGCCGGCAATGTGGATCTCGCGCACGGCACGCTGGACTACACCACGCGGGCGACGCTGGCGGCGACGTCCAAGGGGCAGGGCGGCAAGGAGGCCAGCGAGCTGCGCGGCTTCACCGTGCCCGTGCGCTTCACCGGGCCACTGTCCGCGCCGCAGTACACCATCGATTTCGCGGGTATGGCCATGGATGCGGCGCGCACCGAGGTTGAAAGCCGCGTGCGCGAGGCGCTGGAGAAGCGGCTCGGCGGGGGCGCGACGGGCGATGCCACGCAGGGCACCCAGCCGAGCAAGCCGGCCGATGTTCTGCGCGAGGGACTGCGTGGCCTGTTCGGTCGTTGAGTTCGGCGCTAGATTCAGGTGCTGAAGTGCGTTGCCCGCGGTTCTGAGTTGTGAGCGCGTCAGGGGCGCGGCGCGCTAGTCAGAAGCGAGCTCGCGCCACAGCGGCACGATATCGTGCATGCCGATGCGCTCGGGCTCCTCGCATGCCACGATGCGCTCCTGGGCATGCAGCAGGTTCAGGCGGCGTGGCGCCACGCGTTCTTCGGTGGCGGTATCGTAGATGACGCTCACGATGGGCCGGAGCAGGGCATGCTCGTTCTGGTCCAGGACGATCGCCAGATAGCCGGAGTCCAGGCGCACCAGGGTGCCGGCCGGATAGATCCCCACCATGTCGATGAACACGCGCAGCAGCTTGGGATCGAAATGACCGTCCCATTCCGACATGCGGCCCAGCGCCACGGGCGGCGGCCAAGGCTTCTTGTAGGGCCGCTCGGCGGTCAGGGCGTCGTACACGTCGCAGATCGCGGCCATGCGCGCCAGCAAGGGGATCTCGTCACCCTTCAGGCCCAGCGGATAGCCGAGGCCATTCATCTTCTCGTGATGGTGGTGGGCGATGTCCAGGGCGGCCTCCGTCAGCCCGTGCTGCCGCAACATCGTATAACCCCTGTCCGGATGGATTTGCGCCACGGCATATTCTTCGGGCGTCAGCGCGCCGGGCTTGTTCAGGATCTCCAGCGGCACGGCCATCTTGCCGATGTCATGCAGCATGCCGCCCACGCCGGCATCGCGCACCTCCACGGGAGACAGGCCCAGGCGCTGGGCAAAACTGGTCATCAGCGTGCCCACGGCCACGGAGTGCAGATAGGTGTACTCATCTTTCGAACGCAGGCGCACCAGCGTTAGCATCGCCGTGCTGTTGCGCGCCAGCGATTGCGCCACGTTGTCCATGACGGCCGGCAGTTCTTCGTCGAGCTGAAGGTGGCCGACACGCGCGCCGTCGTAGAAGGAGCGGACCGCACGCACGGTATGCGTGCGCATGCGGTCGGCGTAGCCGATTTCTTCGCCGAGACTGCGCTGCACTGGCGACGCGGACGGCGGCGGGGATTCTTCAGTGTCCGCGATCCATACCATCCGCACGCCGCTGTTGCGCAGATTGATGGCATCCTGCGGCGATTCGACAGTGAACCGGGCATGGACGAACGGATGGCGCGACCACGGTACATCCAGCTTTTCCACCCGCATGCCGGGGGCGAGTTGTTCAACGGGGAGACGTCGGAGACCGGGCATGAGGCAGAGCGATCGGACTTGGTATGGGGCAGAGCAGCAATGGTATGCACGGCGGGTGTGTCTCTATCATAGCACCGCACGCGCGCCGGACTGGCGCGCGTTCCGCTCCTGCTAAGGTGGGGGTAAGCGCGAGCATGGCGTGGCGCTGCTGTACATGTCACTTGAAAAGTACGTGCAAACAGTTACGATACGCGGGGTCGGGCCGGACCAATCGTGGGCCCGCTTCTCTGCCATGTATCCTCCTCCCCTGATTTCCAACCGCGAAGCCGCACACCTGCGCGCCACTGCCGACACGCTGCGCGGGGAGCGGCGCGGCCGGCTGCTGCGTTTTCTCGGCAGTGCGGATATCGTCGATGCGGCAGCAGTACCGCCGGAGGTGATTGCCACGGGGGTGAGTTTTCTGTGCCTCGACACCTCCTGCAATGCACTTGTCCGGCTGATGCTGGTGCCGGAGGGTCAAGCTGATCTGGCTACCGGCCACATTTGCGTGACATCACCGATGGGCCTGCCCTTTCTTGGACGCAGACGAGGCGAAATCGTCACGTGCCCCACGCTGGTCGGCGTAGAAATGGCTTTTGAAATCGTCGAGGTACCCGCACCGCTCACCGTCGACAGCGGCAGCTGAGCGCTCATTCCAGTCCGGCTTGCGTGCATGCGGCCATCACCCTCGCCGGTACGGTCCAGTTGCGGTCGGGCAGGGTCGGCGCCGGCGCGCATCCTCGAACATCGTCAGGTCACGCGGCAGCCCAGCCCGATGATGCGCGCAGGCCGCATTGGGTATGGCAGGAGTGGGGCGGTCGCGGGGCGCAGCGCACCACTGGCCAGTTTCACGTCGTCGACCGGCAGGTGTGCGGGCGCTGGCGATCCTCCGGGCAGCGTTCAGTGCGCCGTCGCCCCGAGGTCCACCAGCGCATCGGCCCCGTTGTCCCGGCCCACGCTAACGGCGTTGCGCCCCGCGGCCTTGGCGGAATAGAGGGCGGCATCGGCACGCTGCAACAAGGCGGACAGCGACTCGCCCGGGGGGCGTTCCACCAGGCCGATGCTGACGGTGTACATGATCCAGTGATCGTCGGATGGGCATCCGTGCCGCTCGATGTCGGTGCGCAGCCGATAGGAATGCAGGCGCGCATCTTCCAGCGCCATGTTGTGGTACAGCAGTGCAAACTCCTCACCGCCCAGGCGGCCGAAAGCATGCTCGTTACCAATGCTACGGGTCGTGCTGGCGGCAAAGTGCTCCAGCACACGGTCTCCACCGAAGTGACCATACACATCGTTGATGGTCTTGAAGTGATCGAGATCGATGAATGCCAGGCACACCGGACGGCCAAGACGGTCGGCGCGCTTCAGGATGGCATCGCAAGCGTCCATGAAGCCTGTGCGCGAGAGTGCGCCGGTCAGGGCGTCGTGCGTGATTTGCCGTTCCAGTGAGGCACGCAGGCGGACGTGCGCGAGCATCAAAAACCCAACCGCGAGCGCCGTCATGGCGAAGGCGTTATACAGCCGCACCACGTGCATCAGCAAGGCAGGGTCGAATACGGGCGCACCCCCGGCGAACATCCAGCCAGCCTGTGTCGCACGCAGCGCATGCAAGGCAGCTCCCGCCAGCGCCACCGCACCCAGCACCAGTGCGGGAAAACGCATGATGCGCTCGCGTGCGCCCGGCAGGCACAGGCGGGCAACGTCGAGCAGCACGATGGTCGCGAACCCGCCGACCAGCGAGATGCGCATCAGCGACTGGTTGTCCACGAAGGTGAAATACAGCAGGCCGAGCGTGGCCAGCAGGGCCGTCAGGCCGACCAGGCGGGTGTAACGCGGCAGTCCGAAAAATTCGCGGCAGCCAATGACCAGCGCAGCCATGCCGGCGATAAACAGAGTGCTGCTCAGGCCGATCCCGAGCGCCAGGCCGAGCGCACCCTGGCTGACCAGCAGGGCGGACGCTACAGCGAACTGGGCATTCGATAGCCCCCACCAGTACAGCCCGCCTGGCGCCATGCCGGGAATGCGCCGCATGGCGAAAAAAACCATCGCCATCAGGGCGGCACACATGCCGGATGTGAGGATCATGGAGTCGGTATGGAGCATGTGCGGCGGTGGTGTAGAAGCTGCGGACAAGGGAAGCCCAGCTGAACATAAGCGAGGTCGTGCGCGAGCATACGATGATGCCGTGCAATTTGTCACGGCCCCATCCATGATCGGCACCCCCTCTTCGGGAGGGTTATTAGGCGGCTGCCAGATACCGGCCTCAGCGGATCGGAGGGTAGTGGGCACCGGGTTTCGGTCGGAATACATCACATTTCGTAACAAAATCAATGCTTAAGCGCGCATCCTGCCCGTGCTAGACTGCGCCGATGTCAGCCCAGCCACCCTTCACGCCCCCGCGTGCGGTTGCTTCGACCGTGCTCGCCACGCCAAACGCGTCGGCCGGCGGAGCCATGCGCGAACGGGCCGGGTACCGGCGGCGCCTGCGCCAGATCCTCACCATGGCGGTTGCCACCGGGCTGCTGGCTGGGTGCCAGACCTTGTCCTCCGGTCCTGAGTCGCCTCAGGCAGGTATCGCCCCGGGCGTGGGCGCCCTCGGTGCCAAGCCGGGCAAATCGAGCGGGCTGGCCCGGCCCGATGCCGCGGTACCCCTGGCCGCTACGCCGCCGATGCCGTTCCAGCGCCCGCTGACGCGCGCCACTGCAACGCGCGGGCTCAATGAGGGCCTGCTGCTTCCCGATGATGAAGACAAGAGCTTCGGCAGCCTGCGCGCCGACATGGGCCTGTTCGTCCAGCGTGGAACGGCGTCCTGGTACGGCCCTGGCTTCCATGGCCGCAAGACGGCGAGCGGAGAGCGTTTCGACATGGACGGCATGACGGCGGCGCACCCCTCGTTGCCGCTTGGCAGCTGGGTCCTGGTGCGCAATCTGCGCAACGACCGCGCCGTGGTCGTACGGGTCACAGATCGCGGTCCGTTCGCCAAGAAGCGCGTGCTCGACCTGTCCAGGGCGGCTGCCAGCAAGCTCGGATTCCTGCGCCAAGGGGCGACTCAGGTCGAGATCCGCAAACTGTCGCGCACCGAAGTCGCCGCGATCCAGCAAGCCGACGGCGAGATGCCCTCCGAGCCGGTGCGCACCGTCGACATCCTGGCTGATGGTCATACCGGCGGCTGACAAGCGGTTTCACCACGCGGTCTTGCGGACCACGCCCGAGCGGACTGGACCTTTTGGCGCATCATCAATCCATCTGCCGGTAGTCGGCGTGTACGCGCGCAGGCGTGTCCTGCGAAGGAGTCGTCGCGGACCGCACATGCCGGTGGCAGCGCAGTGGCGCGCCATCGAAAGCCCGTCGAACCTACCAAGACAAGTTTTAAGGTGTTGCACCCTTGGCGGCCAGCGCCGCCGCGTAGAGGGTGTCGGTGGGTACGCCCGTGATCGCCGAGGCCAGCTTGGCCGCGCGCTTGGCCGGCAGTTCGGCCAGCAGCAGGGCAAGGACATGTTGCGCGTTCAGCGTCGCCCCGGCTTCGCCCGCGGTGCTCTCGCCGGCGCCTTCCACCACCAGGACGAACTCGCCCTTGGCATGCGCGGCATCTGCGGCCAGCCAGCCGGACGCCGCATCGGCGCGGACCACCACCAGTTGCTCGAACAGCTTGGTCAGCTCACGGCCGATCAGGATGCGGCGTTCGCCGGGAAGGACCGCCGCCAGGGCCGCGAGCGTGGCGGCGATACGATGCGGCGCTTCATACAGGATCCACGCTTCCGGCCGGGCCGCCAGCGCACGCAGCTGCGCCTCCCGTGCCTCGGCCTTGGGCGAAAGAAAGCCCACGAAGGTAAAGCGGCCGTCGCCTGCGTCCAGCAGGTCGCCAGCCGCGCTCAGCGCAGTGATGGCGGCATTCGCGCCCGGCAACGGCATGACGCGGGCGCCTGCGGCGCGCGCGGCGGCGACGATTTTGGCGCCCGGGTCGGAGATGCCGGGGGTGCCGGCATCGGAGACATAGGCGATGCGTTCGCCAGCAGCCAGCCGTGCGGCGATGTGCTGCGCGGCTTCCATCTCGTTGTGCTGGTGCGCGGCCAGCAGGGGCTTGTGCAGACCCAGGCGATTCAGCAGATGGGCGGTGTTGCGCGTGTCCTCGCAGGCGATCGCGTCGGCCTGCGCCAGCACATGCAGGGCGCGCGCCGACAGGTCGGCCACGTTGCCGATCGGTGTTGCCACGACATAGAGCGTGCCGGGCGGGTAAGACTGGCCTTCGGCCAGCGTGTTCCAGTCATTCATGGGAAGGCGATGACACTGTTCGAACGTTTACGGGCCCGCGCCGCGGGCAGCGATGGCGAAAACCGGGCGCTGGCGCATCTGCGCGCGCAGGGTTTGCGGCTGATTACCCGCAATTATCGCTGCAAAGGCGGCGAGATCGACCTGATCATGGCAACGCCGCGCGGCGAGACCGTGTTCGTCGAGGTGCGTGTGCGCAACCGCACCGATTTCGGCGGTGCGGCGGCCAGTGTGGGTGTCCGCAAGCAGCAGCGCCTGATCCGCGCCGCCCACCACTATCTGGCCCGCCTGCCGAGCTTGCCGCCATGCCGTTTCGACGTGGTGGCAATCGACGCCGGCCAGATCGAATGGTTGCCTGATGCCTTCGGGCTGGCTTGAGCGATAATGGCGCTGCCATCTCTGCATGCAAGACGATCGGGGCGCGATCCGGGCGATGCGCCCGCCTCGCACGTTCCGGAGCCGATGGGCAGGAACACTGCCCGCCTGCCGATGTCCATGCGAAAGAGCTGGGCCGATTTCAAGATGATTCACCTGGGCTGATCTGTTTCATGTCGACAACCGCACGTATCGAGCAACATTTCCGCGACAGCGCGGAGACCAAACTGCGCGCCGCAGAAACCCTCGCGCCGGCCATCGCCGAAGCCATCGACCTGCTGGTGGCCGCGCTCACCAGCGGCGGCAAGGCGCTGGCCTGCGGCAATGGCGGTTCGGCTGCCGACGCGCAGCACTTCGCGGCGGAACTGGTGGGACGTTTCGAACGCGAGCGCCCCGGTTTGCCGGCCGTCGCCCTGACGACGGACAGCTCGATCCTCACTGCCATCGGCAACGACTACGATTTCAATGTCGTGTTCGCCAAACAGGTCCATGCACTCGGCCAGCCTGGCGATGTGCTGCTGGCCATCTCCACCTCGGGCAACTCGGCCAACGTGATTGCCGCGATCGAAGCCGCGCATGAGCGCGAGATGCGCGTGATCGCCATGACCGGCCGGGATGGCGGCAAGATCGCCGGCCTGCTGCGCGAAGGCGATATCAACCTGTGCGTGCCGAGCCAGCGCACGGCCCGCATCCAGGAAGTCCACCTGCTGACGCTGCATTGTTTGTGCGACGGCATCGATGTCGCGCTGCTCGGCGAATGACCGGCTGCCCGACACGCCCTAGATCCACTTTTCAGAAGGACGCCATGAAGAAATCCCTGCGCATGTCTCTCGGACCCGTGATGACGGCCACCGCCATGTTGCTGGCCACCACCCAGCTCACCGCCTGTTTCCCGATCATGGCAGGTGCCGTGGCGGGCGGCGTACTATCGGCCACCGACCGGCGCAGCACGGCCACGCAGGCCATCGATCGTGGTTTGCAGATGGAGCTGGAAGCCACGTTCGCGTCGCAGTACAACGGTCAGGCCCGCGTGGCGGCCACCGTTTACAACCGCAAGGTCCTGCTGACGGGCGAGGCGCGCAACGAAGCGCTACGCCAGCAGATCGAGACGTATGCAAAGGGCCGCGAGAACGTGCGTGAAGTGATCAATGACATCCGAGTCGCCTCGTCGCCATCGCTGGCGGCGCGCAGCGAGGATGCATTCATTACCACCAAGGTCAAGTCGTCGCTGATCGCCGAGACCGGTGTGCCGTCGAATTCCATCAAGGTCACCACGGAAGGCAATACTGTGTACCTGCTCGGCGTGGTCACCGAACCTGAAGGCGAGCGCGCCACCAATGTAGCCCGCACCGTCAGTGGCGTGAGCAAGGTCGTGAAGGCATTCGACTACGTGAGCGAGGCCGAAAAGGACCAGCTCGACCGCATGAGCAGCGCCCAGCAATCTGGCCAGCCGGCCGCGCCGGCGACCACCGCACCGTCGTCAGCCACGCCTGCCATGCCCGCCGCGCCGGCCGATACCGGCGTGCAGGTCACGCCGGTCGCCTTGCCCTGATCCTCCGCACTACTTATGCTTGACCTGTTCGTTCGGGCGTCATAGACGCCGGGCGAATAAGGTCATGCGCAGAACGCTCCACAAGATATCGTTCCCCGTGTTACCTTGCGCCTGCGGAAACGCGATCCGTCGCACTAGAAGTGCGCGGTCGAAATGATCCTGGCGTCGTTGCATGGCCTGCGCGGTATCTTGGCGCGCCATGTCGTGTCGGCACGGTACACCGGGCCGGAACCGCTTCGCTTCATTTTGATCGCGCCATAATATGGAGAACGAAGTGACGAAACCTGGTCCCCTCTTGCGCCGCGCCTGTGTGCCGGTCGCCCTGGCGCTGGCCTCTTTCACCGGCCTCGCCCACGCTCAATCCACTTCCGGTACTGTCAGCCCGCAGCAGGTGCGCTCGTGGGCGGCTGCCTGCGCCAGCTGCCATGGTACTGAAGGCCGTGCGCTGCCCGGTTCGCCGGTGCCCGGTCTGGCTGGCCGTCCGGCGGCTGATCTCACGGCACGCATGAAGGCCTTCAAAGTGGCTGGTGCACAGAACGTGACGATCATGCACCAGATCGCCAAGGGCTATACCGACGAACAGATTGCACACCTGTCCGCGTACTTCGCGGCAGTCAAATAAGGGGGCTGCCATGCAACGACGTGAATTCATCGGCGCGCTGGGCGCCTCCGCCATGGCCGGCTCGCTGGCCGGATGCGCCACCGCAGGCGGCAGCGCTTCTGGCGCCAAGGTCGTCGTCATCGGCGGCGGCTTCGGGGGCGCGACGGCGGCCAAGTACGTGCGCACCTGGAGCAACAACACCATCGACGTCACGCTGGTCGAGCCGAACGCCAATTTCATTTCCTGCCCGCTGTCCAACCTCGTGCTCGGCGGCAGCCGGCGTATCGAAGACCTGACGGTGCCCTACGACAACCTCGTCAAGCGCCACGGCGTGAAGCTGGTGCGCGATATCGCCACCGCCATCGATCCGCAGAAACGCACGGTGACATTGGGCAACGGCACCGTGCTGCCATACGACCGCCTGATCCTGTCGCCGGGCGTCGACTTCCTGCTCGACGAAATACCCGGACTCAAGCGGCCGGGCGCGGGTGACCGCATCCTGCACGCCTGGAAAGCCGGCCCGCAGACCGTGGCCCTGCGCCGCCAGCTCGAAGCCATGCGCGATGGCGGTACCGTCGCGATCAGCATCCCGGTTGCACCGTACCGCTGCCCGCCCGGACCGTACGAACGCGCTTGCCAGATCGCCTTCTACCTCAAGCAGGCCAAGCCGAAGAGCAAGGTACTGATCCTCGACGGCAATCCGGATGTCACTTCCAAGGGCGCGCTCTTCAAGAAGGTATGGGCCGAGCAGTATGGCGGCATGGTCGAATACCGCAACCAGCACAAGGCGGTGGACGTTGATGTCGCCACGCAGACGCTGAAGTTCGAAGTGCAGGACGATGTGAAAGCCGACGTGCTCAACCTCATTCCGCCGCAGAGCGCCGGCAGCATCGCCGTCAAGACCGGACTGGCCACCGCCAACAAGCGCTGGTGCGAGGTCGACTTCCTGACATTCGAATCGAAGGCCGTGCCGAACATCCATGTGCTGGGCGATGCCATCCAGATCGCACCGGGCATGCCCAAGTCGGGCCACATGGCCAACCAGCACGGCAAGGTGGCGGCAGCGGCGGTCGTCTCGCTGCTGTCTGGCCGTCCGGTCGATGCGCATCCGCTCTACAACAACACCTGCTACAGCTTCACTTCCGACAAGGAGGTGGTGCACGTCGCCAGCGTGCATCGCTACGACGCGGAGAAGAAGACCATGGTGACCGTGGATGGCTCCGGCGGCCTGTCGCCCGCGCCGAACACGCTCGAAGGCACCTACGCGCAGAGCTGGGCCAATACCATCTGGGCCGACGCGCTGGCCTAAGCGACTCGCAACGGCACGGCGTGCAGGACCTGCACCGCGCCCGTTGGCAGTCTTTGCGCCACAGCGGTCCGCCCGCTGTGGCGTTTTTCGTTGGCACCTATTCGTGACGGCAAGCGGTGCACCGGCCCCGATGCTACCGCCGGTTGCGGAATGGCTTGCACAAGGGTAAACACTATATGCGCATAGACGCATATAGATATAGAGTTATGACCATGGAAGAACTTGATCGGGTATTCGAAAAGGTATCGGGCTATTTCAGCCTGCTGGCCGAGCCTACGCGCCTGAAGATTCTGCACACCCTGTGCGATGGCGAGAAGCCGGTGAATGCCATTGTCGAAACGGTGCAGACCTCGCAGGCCAACGTGTCGCGCCACCTGAACGCCATGTACCGCAATGGCGTGCTGTCGCGCCGCAAGGACGGCAACCTGGTGATCTACGCGATCGCCGATGCCAGCGTGGTGGAACTGTGCCGCACGGTGTGCGTGCAGGTGGCCGGGCAGATGGAAGAGACCACCTTGCCGACTCACGCCGTCGATCATTTCATGCCCCGCAGCAGCCCGTCACAGACATAAGCAGATGTCGCTGACATAACAGGATTCAGGCAGGAGACCAGCGTGTCCGATCGCGATCATTCGAAGCGCGAGGGTTCCGGCCGCATATTGCGCGCCCCGGAGAACTTCGTCGACCTCACCTTGCAGCAGGATATCGAGCGGCACGGCCTCGATGCCAAGCGCCGCAGCTTCCTGCGCCGCAGCTTTGCCGGCGCGGTTGCAACGACAGCCGCGGCCGCGACCGCGCCCCTGGCTTTCGCGCAGTCCGAGGGTGATGAGATGATCCTCAAGCCGCGCCCCTGGGCCACCTCGCTGGGCCAGCCCGTGGCAGCGCGCCCGTACGGCTTGCCGTCCGAGCACGAAAAGAATCTGCAGCGCCGCCAGTCGCCGGGCCTGACCCGCGTCGCTGCGTCGTCGGTCGCCTTCACGCCGCTGCAAGGTCTGTTCGGCATCATCACGCCGAACGGCCTGCACTTCGAACGCCATCACCAGGGCTGGCACGATATCGATCCCGCCCAGCATCGCCTCATGCTCAATGGCCTGATGCGCGCGCCGCGCGTCTATACCATGGACGACCTGATGCGCCTGCCGTCGGTGTCACGCATGCACTTCATCGAGTGCGGGGCCAACACCGGCATGGAATGGGGCAACGTCGCCGTGCCAACGGTGCAGTACACGCACGGCATGCTGTCGTGCTGCGAATTCACGGGTGTGCCGCTGTCGGTGCTGCTCGAAGATTGCGGCGCCGATCTCAAGCGCGGCAAGTACCTGCTTGCCGAGGGTGGCGACGGTTCGTCGATGACGCGCACCATTCCGCTCGAGATGGCCGATGAGATCATCGTCGCCTGGGCCATGAACGGTGAAATGCTGCGTCCCGAGAACGGCTATCCGCTGCGCCTCGTGGTACCCGGCGTGCAGGGCGTGTCGTGGGTCAAGTGGCTGCGCCGCCTCGAAGTCGGCGACCAGCCGTGGAACACCAAGGACGAGACGGTGCACTACGTGGACATGATGCCCGACGGCATGCATCGCCAGTACACCTCGATCCAGGAATGCAAGTCGGTGATCACCACCCCGTCCGGCGGCCAGACGTTGATCGGCAAGGGCTTCTACAACATCAGCGGGCTCGCCTGGTCGGGTCGTGGCAAGGTCAAGCGCGTCGACGTCAGCGTCGACGGTGGCCGCAGCTGGCGCACCGCACGGCTCGAAGGGCCGGTGCTGTCGAAATGCCTGACGCGCTTCAATCTCGACTGGGTCTGGGATGGCAGTCCGGCCATCCTGCAAAGCCGCGCCATCGACGAAACCGGTTATGTGCAGCCGCGTACCAACGAACTGCGTGCGATACGTGGCACGCGTTCGATCTATCACAATAATGCTATCCAATCGTGGCGCGTGGCACCCAGCGGGGAGGTGGACAATGTTCAACTGGGTTAATGCCGTGATGCGCAGCACAACGTCTCTCGCCGCGTGCGGGTTGGCCGCCAGCCTCCTGGCTGTGCCTGCCGCCGCCGAGCCAGCCAAGAACGCGCGCGCCCAGCTGGGCCGCACCGCCACGGCCGCGGAAGTGAAGGCATGGGATATCGACGTGCGTCCCGATTTCAAAGGTCTGCCCAAGGGATCGGGCACGGTCGCGGCCGGCCGCAAGATTTGGGATGCGCAGTGCGCGTCTTGCCACGGCGATTTCGGCGAGTCGAACGAAGTGTTCACGCCGCTGGTCGGCGGCACCACCAAAGCTGACATGCAGAGCGGCCATGTCGCCGCGCTGCGCGGCCACGATCAGCCATACCGCACCACGCTGATGAAGGTCAGCACGATTTCCACGCTGTGGGACTACATCCACCGCGCGATGCCGTGGACGGCGCCCAAGTCGCTGTCGGCGGACGATGTCTATGCCGTGACGGCCTATCTGCTGAACCTTGGCGATATCGTTCCGGCCGACTTCACGCTGTCGGATGCCAACATCGCCCAGGTCCAGGCGCAGATGCCCAACCGTAATGGCATGACCACCAAGCACGGCATGTGGCGCGTTGGGGACAAACCGGACGTGCGCGCCACGGCCTGCATGCGCGATTGCCCGAGCGGCAAGATCACATCCGAACTGCCGGATCATGCCGATGGCTCGCATGGCGTGCTGGCCGAGCAGATGCGTACCTTCGGGCCGGTACGCGGCGGCGTGCCCGGCGAACTGCAGCGCTTGGCGGCAGCTGCGCCGGCGCCCAAGCAGGACCCGATGCTGACCGTACTCAACAATAACAACTGCATGGCCTGCCACGGCGTGGACAAACCCGGTGTCGGCCCGGCCTTCCGCGAGGTCGGCAAGCGCTACCACGGGCAGGCCGATGCTGCCGCCAAACTGGCCGAGAAAATCCGCAGTGGCGGGCAGGGCACCTGGGGCAGCATCCCCATGCCGCCCCAGGCCCAGCTGAGCGCCGCCGAGGCGACGAATATAGCGAAATGGATTATTCAGGCAAAATAACGTTCTGGCCGCATAAAAAACGCATCGCACAAGGCCGACACGTAACCTCACAAATGGAGTGAAAGAATGAAACGCTTGATGATTGCCCTGCTGATGACTGCAGCCAGTGTGTCGGCACACGCCGTGGATGTGGCCAAGGCCCAGCAGATCGCCCAGAAGAACGCCTGCATGGGCTGCCACGCCGTTGACAAGAAGCTCGTGGGTCCGTCGTACCAGGACGTCGCGGCCAAGTACAAGGGCAACAAGGGAGCGGCCGCCACGCTGGTCGCCAAGGTCAAGGCCGGTGGCTCGGGTGTCTGGGGTCCGGTGCCGATGCCCGCCAACCCGGGTCTGAGCGATGCCGATGCCAAGGTCGTGATCGACTGGGTGCTCGCAGGCGCCCCGGCCAAGTAATACGCAGAAGCACGACCGCGCAGCGACGGGCTGCGCGGCGGTATGACCCTTCAGTACAGAGGAATCGACATGAATCAGCATCGACGCGAAGTGTTGCGCGCAACCGCACTGTTCTCGCTGCTGGCCGCTACCGGCCTGGTCAGTGAAGCGCAAGCCGCTGAATGGAACAAGGCAGCTTTCGAAGGCAAGAGCTATAACGATACGCTCAAGGCGCTCGGCGCCGGCTCGCCGGAAAAGAGCGGCAGTGTTTCCTTTACCGCGCCCGACATCGCCGAAAACGGCGCTGTGGTGCCGGTGGCGGTCACCAGCACGCTGCCCAACACCGAGCAGATCGCCATTCTGGTCGACAAGAATCCCAATGCGCTGGCTGCCAGCTTCAATATCCCTGCCGGTACCGAGGCCTTTGTCTCCACGCGCGTGAAGATGGGTCAGACGTCGAACGTGCACGCCGTCGTCAAGGCGGGCGGCAAGTGGTACGTCGCCACCAAGGAAATCAAGGTCACGCTGGGCGGCTGCGGCGGCTAAGTCGTCGCCAAGGGGCAGTCAAGGGGACAGCCGGACGGGCTGTAGCCGTCAGGTAGACGCAGTAGATTCACAGAACACAGGAGTTTGAAATGGCAGATCCGATGCGCGTACGCGCAACCGAAAGCGGTGGCGTGGTGGACGTCAAGATTCTTATGAAGCACGACATGGAAACCGGCCAGCGCAAGGACGCCTCTGGCAAGACCATTCCCGCCTGGCACATCCAGACGGTCACGGCGCAGGTCGGCGGCAAGACTGTGTTCGATGCACAGTTCGGCCCGGCCGTGTCGAAGGATCCGTTCCTGAACTTCAAGTTCAAGGGCGCCGCCAAGGGCGACAAGCTGTCGGTCACGTGGGTCGACAATCGCGGCGACAAGCGTACCGACGAAGCCACCATCTCCTGATGACGGCCTTCGGGTCCTGCCGGTGCCGGCAGGGCCGATTCACGCGAGCTCACTCGCAAAAGGACACCGCATGCGACGCGCATTCTTCAGGCTCGCGGCCGCACTGACCGCAGCCGGGGTGGCCGGCAAGGCCGCCGCGCAAGGCAGTGGGGCAGCCCGTTCGGGCGGCGCCAAAGTTGTCTACCAGCTCAGCGAAGGCAATGCGCAAGCGATGCGCGCCATCGGCAATCTGCGCAATCACCTCGCGGGCGCGCCAGGCACCAAGCTGGTCGTCGTGGCCCTGGGCGACGGTGCGGAGTTTCTCGTGGAAGGTGCGCGCGACCCGCGCGGCCGGCTGTTTGACGCGCCCGTCGCGGCGCTCGCCGGACTGGGGGTGGAGTTCCGCGTGTGCCACAACACGCTCGCCGCACGCAAGATTCCCGAGGACAAGCTGCTGCTCGAAGCCAAGGTTGTCCCGGCCGGTGTGGTCGAGATCGCGCGGCTGCAGTTCGAAGAAGGATATGCATATATCAAGCCATGAGGGGTAACATGGCAAGCGTTGATGCTTTCGCCGCGTCTTTCTGCGCGTGATGGCGCCAGCGACAATAACACCGAGGAGAAACCTATGTCCCTACTGCAAACCGTCCTGAGCCGGGCGGTGCCGCTGACATTGGCGTTTACGGCGGCCTTCGCCGTCCCGGCCGCGCATGCCCAGGGCAGCACCGCCGATGAAATCGCCAAGTATCGCCAGATGCTGGCCGATGGCAATCCCGCCGACCTGTGGGAAGCCGCCGGCGAAGAAATGTGGAAAAAGCCTGCCGGTCCCAAGAAAGCCTCGCTCGAACAATGCGATCTCGGCAAAGGCCCCGGCGTCGTCAAGGGTGCCTACGTCGAACTGCCGCGCTACTTTGCCGACACCGGCAAGGTCATGGACCTCGAGCAGCGCCTGATCCACTGCCGCATGACCCTGCAGGGCCTGACCCAGGCCGAAGCCACTGCCACGCCGTTCTCCGGCGGCAAGCGTTCCGACATCGAGCGCCTGGTGGCCTATGTGACCGGCGCCTCGCGCGGCCTGCCGGTGAACGTGCAACTCAAGCATCCCGCCGAGAAGGAAAGCTACGCCCTCGGCAAGCAGATGTTCTTCTACCGTGGTGGCGCGTACGACTTCGCTTGCGCCACCTGCCACGCCACCGATGGCCAGCGCATCCGCCTGCAGGATCTGCCGAATCTGCTCGAAGAGAAGGGCGCACGCTTTGCCTACACCACGTGGCCGGCCTATCGTGTTTCGCAGGGTGAGGTCCGCACCATGCAGCACCGTCTCTACGACTGCCTGCGCCAACAGCGTTTCCCTGAAGCCGTCTATGGTTCGGAACTGATCACCGCGCTGACCATGTTCCTCGCCAAGAACGCCAACGGTGGCACGTACGACGCCCCCGCGCTGAAACGATAAGGAGCCGGCGATGCAAATGACTCAACTGATTCGCGCTTTCACGGGCGCAGCGGTGCTGGTCGCCAGCGCCGCGGCAGGCGTGGTCCACGCTGCCGACAAGAAGGATGCCGCGCTGCACTTCGACGGCAAGGCCGATCTCATGCATGCCATGGCTGTGTCGCTCAAGTCCAAGGGACCGGCGACACTCGAAGGCGTGCTCCAGCAGGACAGCGTGCAGGCCCTGTGCAGCAACTATCCCGATGCCGCGCACGTGCCCAAGGCTGCTGCCAAGCAGATCGAAGCCGAGCAGCTCAAGCTGGTGAAGTACCCGTCCGACAACAAGTACCTCGGTGACTGGAAGGAAGGCGAGAAGGTCGCTCAGCTCGGTCGCGGCATGCAGTTCAGCGACAAGGTCGGCAGCACCAACGGCGGCAACTGCTATGCCTGCCACCAGATGACCAAGGAGGAAATCTCCTTCGGCAACATCGGCCCGACCCTGTACAACTACGGCAAGATTCGCGGCAACAGCGAGGCAATCCTCAAGTACACCTGGAGCAAGATCTACAACTCCAACGCGTACAACGCCTGTTCCAACATGCCGCGCTTCGGTCACAAGAACATCCTGACCGAACAGCAGATGCGCGACGTGATGGCGCTGCTGCTGGATCCCGCATCGCCGGTCAACAAGTAACGGAGAAACGGAGGCGGGCATGGCGCACGCGATGATGCTTTTCCCTGCGACATACCGCCCATGGCGCGCGTTGCGCCATGGCGGCATCGCGCGCTTCATGGCGAGCTTCACGGCAATTCCGATGGCAGCGCTCGTCGCGGCGCTGGCCATCCTGCCCGCGCCGGCCCGCGCCGTCGCGGTGGGCGATACCGTGCAACTGCCGGCGGTCACGCTCATCGACGGCCGCACGCTCGGCCCCGAAACGTGGCGCGGCAAGCCGGTCGTCATCCAGATCTGGGCGACATGGTGCCCGTTCTGCGCCATGCAGAACCCGCGCCTGCAAAAAATGTACGCCGCCACCCGCAACACCCCGCTGCAAGTGCTGACCGTCTCCATCGATCCGAAGCCGGAAACGGTGCGCGAGTATGTCGCCCAGCGCAAATACACCTTCCCCGTGACGATGTCGAACCCCACCCTCAAGCAGGCCATCGGCGCGCATCGCGGGATTCCCGAAGTGATCGTGCTCGATCGCAACGGCCGCGTCGTCTTGCACGAGATTGGCGAAATGCTCGAAGAAGACGTCGCCGAACTGGCGAAATACGCTACGCAATAACACGCAACAACACACGCAATCACGTGGACACCACGTAACGACCAGTCATCACGCACCACCGGCGGGCAGGCGACCGCGCCGCGCCGCATCACAACGACAATGGAGACCCGGGCATGAACCGACGCGAGTTCCTGCAAGTGCTGGCTGTTGCCAGCGCGGGCGGCATGACGCTCTCGCATCATGACGCCATCGCTGCACAATCGGCTGAAGCGATGTATCAACTGCCACGTTTTGGCAACGTGCACCTGCTGCATTTCACCGACTGCCACGCACAGCTCAAGCCGATCTACTTCCGCGAACCGAGCGTCAATATTGGCGTTGGTGCCGCCGCCGGCCAGCCGCCGCACCTCGTCGGCGAAGACCTGCTGAAACGCTTCCGCATCGCTCCCGGCAGCGCCGAAGCGCATGCCTTTACCTATCTCGATTTCACCGAAGCCGCGCGCAAGTACGGCAAGGTTGGCGGCTTCGCCCACCTCGCCACGCTCGTCAAGCGCATGAAGGCTAGCCGTCCCGGCGCGCTGCTGCTCGACGGCGGCGATACCTGGCAAGGCTCCGGTACCGCGCTGTGGACCAAGGGCCAGGACATGGTCGATGCCGCCCTCGCGCTGGGCGTCGACGTCATGACCCCGCACTGGGAAATGACCCTGGGCGCCGAACGCGTCAAGCAGATCGTCGATGGCGACTTCAAGGGCAAGGTGGCCTTCCTCGCGCAGAACATCAAGACCAATGATTTTGGCGACCCGGTCTTCGACCCGTACGTCATCAAGCAGATGAACGGCGTCAACGTTGCCATCATCGGCCAGGCCTTCCCCTACACGCCGATTGCCAACCCGCGCTACTTTACGCCCGACTGGACCTTCGGCATCCAGGAAGACAACCTGCAGGCCATGATCGACGAAGCGCGCGGCAAGGGCGCACAGGTCGTCGTGCTGCTCTCGCACAACGGCATGGACGTCGACCTCAAGCTCGCCTCGCGTGTGCGCGGCCTCGATGCTATTCTCGGCGGCCACACGCACGACGGTGTGCCGCAGCCCATCGTCGTCAAGAACGCCGGCGGCACCACGCTCGTTACCAACGCCGGCTCCAACAGCAAGTTCCTCGGCGTGCTCGACTTCGACGTCCGCAACGGCAAGATCGCCGACTTCCGCTACAAGCTGCTGCCGGTGTTCTCCAACTACCTGCCGGCCGATCCCGCCATGGACGCGCTCATCACGCGCATCCGTGCCCCGTACGAAAAACAGCTCGGCGAAACCCTCGCCACCACGCAGGGCCTGCTGTACCGCCGCGGCAACTTCAACGGCACCTTCGACCAGCTCATCCTCGACGGCCTGATGCAGACCCAGGGTGCCGAAATCGCCTTCTCGCCCGGCTTCCGCTGGGGTACCTCGCTGCTCCCCGGCCAGGCCATCCGCATGGAAGAACTGCTCGACCAGACCGCCATCACCTATCCCAAGGTCACCGTCACACCGATGACCGGCGCCACCATCAAGACCGTGCTCGAAGACGTCGCCGACAATCTCTTCAACCCCGACCCCTACTACCAGCAGGGTGGCGACATGGTGCGCGTGGGCGGCCTGCAGTACAGCATCGCCCCCGCCGCCGCCATGGGCCAGCGCATCGGCGACCTCACCCTCAACGGCAAACCACTCGACGCCGACAAAACCTACAAAGTCGCCGGCTGGGCCGGCGTCTCCGAAGCCGCCCGCGACGCCGTCGGCTCGCCCGTGTGGGAAGTCATGGCCAGCTGGCTGCGCCAGCAGAAGGAAATCGCCCCGCGCAAGCTCAACGAGCCCAAGCTGCGCAGCTGATTCGAGGTGTCGATTTGATGTGTCCGACGGGGGCCGGCAGACCATCGCCGCCCCCGTTGAAGCGCCCGCCCGAGTCGGATAGAATCGACGACACGGGCCGATAGCTCAGCTGGGAGAGCGCTGCGTTCGCAATGCAGAGGTCGGGAGTTCGATCCTCCTTCGGTCCACCAATTCAAAAAAGCCCGCCATGCGCTGGCTTTTTTCTTATCCGCCGCAGATGCCAGTCGTGGCGAGCGGTATGGTTATATTGCGCCGTGTGCCGGGCGTCGCCCAGGTGGGCGTGTTTCCATGAATTCCACGCTCAACACCTCTTTTCTCCGTTCGGTCGATATCTGGCAACCGCATCCAACTCGATATCCGTGCGAATGCACGGAAAGCGCCACTCGAGTCGCGACGATGCGCGCCCTGGGCCAAGGTTGTGTCGCATCTTGTGTCCGGCGTGAGTGCCACCGTGTCCCATCGGCTCAGGGCGACAGCGCGCGGCTATCGGCAAACAGGGGGCCGTATCCTTTGGAGAGGATGCCGCCGGCATCCTCGCGGATCAGGAACAGGGCACTCAAGCCGTGGCGGATGGCCAGTGTCGCCCCGGCATCCGGCCCGGCCACCATCAAGGCAGTGGCCCAGGCGTCGGCTTCGGCGCAGGTGCGGGCGATGACGGTGACGGAGGCAGGTGAGGACAGCAAGGGGGCGCCACGCCGTGGGTCCATGGTGTGTGACAGGCGACGCCCTTGGACCGTCACCCAGTGCCGGTAGTCGCCGGAGGTCGCCACGGCGGCATCCTGCAGCGTTAGCATGGCATGTGGCGCCCGGCGCTCGGGGGCGGGGGCTTCGATGGCGATGGCCCAGGCGTGGCCGTCGGGGTGCAAGCCGAGTGCGCGCATCTCGCCGTCGATGCCGACGAGTCCCGCAGTAATGCCGAAGACCCGCAGCGTTTCAGCCAGCCGGTCGACCCCATAGCCTTTGGCAATACCGTTCAGGTCCAGTGTGATGGCACTGCGTTTGTGCACGCGGTGGCCGTCCACCTCCAGTGCCTCATGGGCCGGGACGCGTGCGGCGGCAAGCGCGCCGCGGATGCCTTGGGGGTCGGCTGCCTCCGGGCCGAAACCCCAGGCGCGGACGGCATCGCCCATGCCCATGTCAAAGGCGCCGCCGGAGGCGCGACCGATGCGCAGGCCCAGCGCCAAAACTTCCGCCAGCTCGGCCGGCACGACGCTAGTCTCGCCCACCGGCGTACGGTTCAGGCGCATCAGGGTGCTGTCGGGCTGCCACGTCGACATCTGCGCGTCCACCGTATCGACGGCCTGTTGCAGCGCGGCCTGCAGCGGACCGGGATCAAAGTCGGGGGCGGTATAGAACAATGCGGACCAGCGCGTGCCCATGGTCGGGCCGTTCAGGGCATGGCGGGTGGGATCAGTACACGTCTTCGACATAGCGGCCATCGGCTTTCAGCATGGCAGGCGTGAGCCCTGCGGGTTGGAGGATATCGGTTAGCGCATCGTTGACGCCATGCGCCATGTCACGTCCGCCGCAAACCATGATCTGCGCGCCCTGGCGGATCGCCTCGGCGACCTGCGGACCTTGCTCGCGCAGCACCTCCTGCACATACTGCTTGCCATGATCGGCGCGCGAGACCGCGAGAAACAGCCGGGTCAGCTTGCCTTCCGCCTGCCACGCCGACAAGGCGTCGCGATACAGGAAATCGCTGTCGGGATTGCGGATGCCAAAGAACAGATGGATCGGGCGATGGGCGTCATTGCGGCGGATGAACCCTGCCAATGGACCCACCCCGGTGCCGGCGCCGATCAGGATCAGCGGGGCACGGCTAGCCGGGGCATGAAAGCCGGGATTGCGCCGCAAAAAAGCGCGCGCGGTTTGTCCGGGTTCCAGCTGTGTCAGCTGGCCGGAGGTCAGGCCGCCGGCATGCTGGCGCACGACGATTTCAATGAAACCGTCCCGCGCTCCGGAGGCCAGGGAATAGAGCCGTGGCACGGGCGATCCGGCGGGCAGGATGCCCAGCAGGTCGCCCGGCTCAAAGTGCGCAAAGCCCTGGCCTGTGAGGCGCTGCCAGAGCGAGGCGGGCGGCAGGGCGAAGCGCAGGATCGCCATGGGCACCTGCACTGCAGCCCCATAGTCGTGCCGTTCCAGCAAGGTGAGCGTGGTGGTGGCGGGCGGCACGGGTTGATGTGCCAGTTCGAGCTCGATGCCGAGGGCTTGCCCCAGCGCACGGCCCCAGCGCGTGAAGTCCTGGGCCGACTGGCGGTTGATGGTGTCGAACGGCAGCAGTGGCGCCCAGCCCTTGGCGCGCGCGGCGTCGTCGAGTGCAGCGGCATAGGCGCAAAACCCCGGAAAGCTGCGATCGCCAAAGCCGAGGATGGCCACGGGCGCGGCGGGCGCTGTCGGCAGGGCCTGCAGGCGCTCCAGAAAGCCGTCGGCGGAGGCTGGTGTGGCGCCGTCCCCATAGGTGGCGGCAAGGATCAGGAAGCGTTCCGCACGGCCATAGCGGCGCGGTGCAAAGCTGGTCAGCGGACCCACGTGCACCGTCTGTCCCGCCGCGCGCAACGCGCTCGCCAGTGTCGCGGCAAACCCCCAGGTACTGCCGCTTTCGGAGCCGACCAGCACCACGGTCTGCGCCTGTGCCGCGGCGGCGTTGTCCTTCAGCTGTGGCCGCGCGCGTCGTCCGTCCCACCAGATCAGGATGCCGGTCACGCTCAGGATCGGCACGCCCAGGGCCAGCAGCCCCAGGATCAGTCCCAGCAGCGGCGCACCCTGGCCGGTGTGCAACATGTAGATGGTTTCCGAGAGCTGCTGGCCGGGGCTCAGATCCTGCCAGGCCAGCAGCGCGCCGGTGCCCTGGTCGACATAGCCCATGCCTCGGTCGGTCCTGAGGGTAAACAGGTCCTGCGGGTCGCCGGCGGCCGGAAAACTCAGCTCGCGCAGCTCGGCGACCGGTGTGCTGCGCAGCGCCTCCATCGCGGTCAGCGCCAGACCGGTCTGGCCGCTGACCTGAGCGGGGGCCTCCAGGCGTGCCGGTTCCATCGTGAGGATGTCAAAGGTTTCCGCCGACATCCACAACGCCGTGGCCGAGGACAGTGTCAGGCCCAGCACCGCGACGCGCGCGATCTGGGTATGCAGTCGCCCTGGCCATGGGCCGCGCAGGCGCGCAAACCAGTGCCGCCAGCCGCCTGTGCGCCGCGCCACCAGCACCGCGCCAGAGAGGGCTAGCACCAGCATCGCCAGCGCGCCGGCGGCGGCGGCCAGCCGGCCGCCATCGTCAAGGAACAGCGAACGGTGCAGGGTGGTGAACCAGCGTCGCAGCGGATCCGGGTCGGCGCTGCCCACATCGCGGCCAGTGGCGGGATCGATGACTGCCGAGCCTGGCTGGTTGCCGTCAAACCACCACACGCTGACCTGCCCGGAGGGCGCGCGCCGGATCTGCTCCAGGCCGGGGTGGACGGCCTGTGCCCGCTGCGCCAGCTCCGCGACGGTCAGCCCGGCCGCGGCCGGCGGGGTCTGGACCGCGTCCAGCGTCGGAAAGAGCGACAGTGCCGCGCCGCTCAATGCCGTCACGAACAGCAGGGCGGCCAGCACAAGGCCGGGCCAGCGGTGCAGGATGCGCATCATCACAATCGTCTCCGTTCCGGATCAGAATCCATAGGTAAAGCTGGAGACATAGCGGCGTCCCGCCACGGGCTTGCCGGCACCAACTTTGGTCAGGGGCACGGAAATCTCGCGCGGGCTGTCGCGCATGTCCTCGGCCGCAGCGTCGATGTTCAGCTTGTAGCCGGCATCGAACAAGGCATCCGCCAGATCTGCCGTGACCTTCAGGCTGCGCCCCTGGCCGACGCTAGCGCCGGTAATGCCGTTGATCTGCGATGGGCTGCCGCCGGTGGCACGATGCCAGTCCGTCAGGTGTTTGTAGTACTTGGACTTCTCGCCCGCGACCCACAGCGTTTTGACGTAGGCGCCCGAGGCATCGGTCACGTATAGCGCCAGATAGGCGCCGTCGCCCCCATAGTTCTTGAGGGTGGTGGTCAGTGTGACAGGGCGTGCCATGGCGAGGCCCGGGAGGGCGAGGGCCGTCGAGAGTGCCAGGCAGGAGAGGCGTTTTTTCATGATGACGATTCCTTGCAGGGTGGAGTGATGCGCTGGGTCACGGCGTGGCTGCGCGCTAGCGCAGCTCGAACGCCTCGTAATGAATGCGGCGCGGCCGTTGTGCCAGGGCTTCCAGACCCGCCACGATGGTTTCGCGCAGACCGGTCGGGCCGCAGTAGAACAACTCGCAATCGCGCAGCGCAAAGGGCACCAGGCTGACCAGGCGCGCCGCCGTCAGGCGGCCGCTTTCCGAACTGGCCACGATATGCACCGTCAGCCCCGGGTGACCTGCCGCAAGGTCGGCCAGCCGCGCGGCGACGAAAGCCTCGGCCCGGGAGGTCACGGCCCACACCAGGACGATCTCTTGCTGGTCCGATGCGCGCAGTGCTTCGGCCCACGCCAGGAAAGGCGTGATGCCAATGCCGCCGGCCAGCCAGACCTGGCGCTGCACCCGTTTGCGGAACACGAAGCGGCCGTACGGCCCCTCGATCCGCAGGTGTTGCCCCGGGGCCAGCCGTTGGGGCAGACGTCGGGTCCAGCCGCCCAGCGCCTTGATATCGAAGCGCAGGCTCCCGCTGGCATCCGGCGCGCCCGCGATGGTGAAGGGGTGCGCGTCGGCCAGCCCCGCGCCGGGCGTGGTCACAAAGGCAAACTGACCCGGCCGCCAGCGCATCGCCCGGCCCTCGGGGCGCAGTTTGAGCTCAGTGACCGCGTCGTAGCGGTCGATGCTCTCCAGTACAAAGCCTCGCGGACGCAGCAAGGGGGCGAGCAGCTGCGTGTACAGCCAGGCCGCCAGGCCCGCCGCACACAAGACATTGAGATACAGGCCGAGCGTGGTATCGACGCCGGCCGGTTTGTCCACGGCGAACTGATGAAAGGCGGCCACGGCAAACAGCAGGCCGGTGAAACGGTGGGTCAAGCGCCACACCGGCCAGGGCAGTTCCAGGCGGGTGAACGGTATCCGCTTGATCCAGCTGAGCAGGATCAGTCCGATAAATCCGTTGAGGGCCACCTCGCCAACATCCGCGGCGAATTCTCCCAGTCGGGTTTCGCGCACCACGCCCTCGAGCTCGGGCTCCAGCGTGTTGTGGCCGAGCATCAGCGCCAAGGCGGCGATACCCAGCCATTTGTGCAGTCCGTACATCCGGTCCAGGCCGCCAAAGAACGGCTCAGCCCAGCGTGGCCGGATGGAGAGCAGCAAGGCCAGGCTCATGGCGGCGATCGATGCCGCGCCCAGCGCCATGCCGAGGGCGGTCTCAAGGCCGTATGCTGCGTAGGTCTGGGCGCCCAGAAGCGCCGCGTACAGCGTGGCGAGCGTCGCCAGTAGCGGTCCCGTGAGGTGCATCATCGATCCCTCAACGGACGCTGTCGGGCGTCACTGTGGCGGGCGCATTAGGTACCTGCCCGGCCGGGGCGGTGGCGGGCCGGCCCTTGCGGTGGCGGGCGCCTGGCAGGTAGCGCGACACATCCGCGCCACTGCGGAACCGTACTTCCAGTTTCAGGATGGCCAGCGATGCGGGGTCGATCTTCAGGCCAACCAGGTTGCCATCTTCATCGCGGCTGCGGATTTCGTAGCAGCCATCATCGATGCGCAGGCGCTCCGTGGTCAGGTCCAAGGCTGTGACGCGCGCGGTGACGGCGTCGCGCGACTGCCATTCCGCCATGGGCCGGCGACAATCGTCACCGGCAATTGCTGCGCCAGAGCTGGTCAGTGTGATCACGATGGCAACGGGCAGTAGTGCTTTCATGGCGGGGCTCCTTTATCCTTGATGTTTTGAGGATGCGCTGCCAACGTGACCGCAACCTGAAGCGCCTGCAAAAAGCGCTTCAGCTTGCCGTCAGCAACGCCGTGGTGAGCGTCACAGCGAGAACAGATCTGATGCGAATCCTGCTGATCGAAGACGACGCAGTGCTCGGCGCGGCAGTCCGCGACCAGATGGCGTGCGATGGCCATTCGGTCGACTGGGTGCAGCGCCTTGACGCGGGCGAGCGCGCGAGCGCCGACGTGCCCTACGACCTGGTGCTGCTAGACCTGATGTTGCCCGATGGTCGGGGGCTGCCTTTTCTGAAGCGTTTGCGCGCGCGTGGGGACAATACGCCCGTCATCATCGTGACGGCCCTGGACCAGGTGTCAGATCGCATTGACGGGCTGAATGCCGGGGCTGACGACTATCTCGTCAAGCCTTTCGACCTGCACGAACTGTCCGCGCGCATCGGGTCGGTCGCGCGGCGCTACGGCGGCAATCCCAATCCCATCGTCACTCATGGACCACTGCGGATTGACCTTGCCGCGCGCATCCTCCACCGCGATGGCCGGCCGGTGTCCCTGACGGCGCGCGAATGGGTCCTGCTCGAGGCCTTCCTGGCCCGGCCGGGCCAACTGCTCTCCAAGGCGCAGCTGGAGGAAAAACTCTATGCCTTCGATGCCGAGGTGGAGAGCAATACCATTGAAGTTCATGTCAGCCGCTTGCGCAAGAAGCTGGGGGCTGAGGTCATCAAGACCGAGCGCGGGCTGGGCTACCGGCTGGGGCAGGCATGAGCATGCCGCGTAGCCTGCAGACCCGGCTCGGGTGGTCGCTTGGCATCCTCCTGATGGTGCTATGGATCGGGGCGGCCTCCGTGACTGCGATCCTGGCCCGGCACGCCATCGAGGCGGTATTCGACTCGGGCTTGCAGGAAACCGCGCAGCGCATTCTGCCGCTGGCCGTCGCGGATGCCCTCGGCCGCGATGATCCCGGCGTGACACAGCGCCTTGCCGAAATCCGCGAGCACGATGAACTGCTGACCTATGCCGTGCGCGATGACCAGGGGCGCATGCTGTTGCTGTCGCATGACGCCGATCCCGCCATCTTTCCCCGCTGGAGCGGGACCGGCTTTGCCCAATCGGCCACCCACCGCTTCTATCACGAAGCCGCCCTGCAAGGAACGGTGCGGCTGACGGTGGCCGAGCCGCTGGCCCATCGCGATGCCGTGGCGCGCGAGATCCAGATGGGGCTTGGCCTGCCCTTGCTGGTGTTTCTGCCGGTCGCGCTCCTGGCCATCATCCTGACTGTCCGGGCCAGTCTCGCGCCCTTGCATCGCTTTCGCGAACGCCTGGCGGCGCGCGGCGTGCGCGATCTGTCGCAGGTGCCTGCGGAGGACTTGCCGGCTGAAGTCGCCCCCGTGGCCGCCACCCTCAATGACCTGCTCAGTCGACTGGCGGCCGCTTTCGAGGCTGAGCGCAGCTTTGCCGCCAACGCCGCCCACGAGCTGCGGACCCCGCTCGCCGGGGCCATCGCCCAGGCGCAGCGCCTGCAGGCCGAGACCAGCGACCCGGGTGCCGAGCGCCGTGCGGCTGACATCGAGGCCACCCTCAAGCGTCTCACGCGAGTGGCCGAACGCCTGATGCAGTTGGCCCGGGCGGAGGGCGGGCGACTGCGTCTGGACCGCACTGCCGACCTGCGGCCGGTGGCGCGCGTGCTCAACGATGAGCTGACGCGTGTGGCAGGGGTGGGGCAGGTCACGCTGAGCTTGCCACAGGAGCCGGTGATGTCGGATCTCGATCCCGACGTGTTTGCCATCCTCTACCGCAACCTGGTCGATAACGCCCTGCGGCATGGCGCGACAGGCGCGCCCATCGAGGTGTCGTTGAGCCGCGAGGGGATGCTGACGGTGGCCAACGAGGGCCCGGTAATACCCGGCGAGGTGTTGTCGCGACTCGTCGGGCGTTTCGAGCGTGCGGGCGCGCGCGCCGAGGGCGGCGGACTGGGGCTGGCGATCGTCCAGGCGATTGCCCAGCGGATCGGCAGCGTGCTGGTGCTGACTTCGCCGAGACCCGGGCAGGTTTCAGGTTTCGAAGCCAAGCTCACCGTGCCGATCGGGCATGGTCATCGTAATTGAGCGTAGAGACTCAGCAGAGGTGCGTCGCTATGGCGTTGCTGTGACGGATCTCCTGCGATCCTGCCTACCGTACCATCAGAGGGCGATCCGGAGTGTCCGTGACTTCACCCGGTACGCGGTCACCTTCATGCGGTCGCGCCGATCGCCACAGGAGCGGTCATCTCCACCATGTGCGCAGACCATTACTCCGCTCAAGGACGAGGCAGGAGCCACCCTGCATTACGTCAGCGTGAGCAAGGATGTCACCGAGCTGATGACGCGGACGCAGGATCTCCGCGGTTCGCGCAGTAGACGGAAAGCGGATCGACGCTGGTGTCGCGTACGGTCACCCATGCAACGCCATGCGAGCACTGATGTAGTGGCACGCTACTCGCAGAGCCAGGCGCTTGCGGATTTGCCGTCAGCGGTCAAGGTACTGGTCGATTTCCATGGCGGTGCTGCGAGCTGGGCGCATGACGCCGATCAACGTGGCAGACGCGCATCCGGTCCACTCTCCGTAGCCAACCAGCCACAGGCCGGGCACGTCGCATGCTCGCGTGCCATCCACGGCGACTTTCGCCTCCTGCACGATTCCCAGCGATTCCAGCGGTTGCAGGGCTGGCCTGAAGCCCGTGCACCAGAGGATTGCGTCAAACGACATTGTCGTTCCGTCGCGCCATCGCGCGCCGTCAGCCGTGAGTCGCTCAAAGATGTCAAACGACTTCAGAACACCACGCTTTCGGGCTTACATGACAGGAGGCACCATGACAATGTCGCCGAACCCACCAGGGAGGTCTGTGGGGTCTCGGCCTTCCTGGAGGGCCTGCCAGCGTGCAGTCGCACGCTCAAACAGCACTCGTCCATCTACCTCATCTGGCAGAAACGCTGGCGGCTGCAATGTCGTCCAGGTTGTCGCGGCGGCCATGAGGGAGACTTCTGCGAGAATCTGGGCGCCGGAGTTTCCACCGCCTACCACCATCACGCGTTGTCCGGCGAATGGTTCGGGAGAAACATAGTGGGCGGAATGCAGCTGTCGGCCGGAAAATAACGTCAGGCCTTCTACATCCGGAATGAAAGGATTTCGCCAGGTGCCGGTGGCACAGACTACGCTGCACGCGTGCCAGGTCCGCACGCCGGCCTTGACCGTGAAACCCTGTGCAGTGCGCTCGAGCTCGTTGACCAATACGGGTCTCTCGATATTGAGATCGTAGCGCGCACCCCGTACTCTGGGTACGGGGAAATCAGCGCGGCATGCGCCGCGGCGCGACGATCCCCGTCGACCGCGATTACAGCTGTATTTCTCGATCTTGCAGCGGCACCGACACCGCGCACCCCAACTCCCGCAGGATCCGCTCGCGCAGCGCTTCCGACGCTTCCGGTTCGCCATGCACGATAAACACGTGCTGCGGCGCCTTCTGGAAGCAGGAGAGCCAGCGCATCAGCTCGTCGCTGTCGGCATGGGCGGAAAGCATGGGGAGCTCTGCGACTTCGGCGTTGACGCGAATCCACTGGCCAAACATTTTCACCTCGCGCGCACCGTCCAGCAGCTTGCGGCCGCGCGTGCCGGCGGCCTGAAAGCCGGAGAACAGCAGCGTATTGCGGTGATCCGAGGCGTACGCGGCAATGTGGTGCAGGACGCGCCCGCCGGTGGCCATGCCGCTGGCCGAGATGATGACCTTAGGGTAACGGTTGGCCGACAGCGCTTTCGATTCCTCGACGTCCCGCACATAGGTCACGGCGTCGCAGGCGGCTTCGTAGTCGTGGGCGGCGAGCTTGTGGTCGTGCTGGTGCGTTTGCAGGAGTTCTGTGGCACTGGTGGCCATCGGGCTGTCGAGGTAGATCGGAACGTTGCGCAGCCTGCCGCGCTGGCGCAGCAGCCACAGGCTATGGATCAGCAACTGGGCACGGCCGACGGCGAAGGCCGGGATGACGATGGTGCCGCCACGTTGGACGGTGCGTTCGATGATGCCGCCCAGTGCCTCGACGGGGTCCGAGCGATCATGTTGGCGGTTGCCGTAGGTGGATTCGATAACCACGTAGTCGGCATCGGGCACGGCTTCCGGGTCGTGCATTACCTGATCGTCATAGCGCCCGAGATCGCCGGAAAACACGATGCGCTTGCCGCCGATGTCGATCTGCGCGGTAGCGGCTCCCAGAATATGGCCGGCACGCCGCAGCAGGAGGGTCGCGCCGCCCGGCAGTTCGATCTCATGATGGAACGGGGCGGGCCGGAATTGCTTCAGCGCGCGTTCGGCGTCCGGCACTGCATATAGCGGAAGGGCGGGCTTGTGCTTGGAGAAGCCTTTGCGATTGGCAAACTCGGCGTCTTTTTCCTGCAGCCAGGCGCTGTCGAGCAGAATCAGCTCGGCGACATCGCGCGTGGCCGGGGTGGCAAAGATCTTGCCACGGAAGCCATCGAGCACCAGGCGCGGGAGGTAACCGCAGTGGTCGAGGTGGGCGTGGGTCAGCACCACCGCATCGATGTCGCGTGGTGGAATGGCGAGTGGCTGCCAGTTGAGCTCGCGCAGGTTCTTCAATCCCTGGAAGAGGCCGCAGTCGACGAGGATGCGGGTGTCACCGCAGGTCAGGAGATGCTTGGAGCCGGTGACAGTGCCGGCGCCGCCGAGGCAGGTTAAGGAGAGCATGGTGTCGTGATCCCGAATAGAGGGCAGGACACTGTCCGCGCTGTGCATCCGGGGGGACGTGTACCCGCTGGGAAACATGATACGGCGGTTGCCTCCGATCCGGTAGCATGCCGCGCGTCGCAAGGACTGTCTGGAAAAAACTCGGGGCGTCAATAAGGGCGAAGATGAAGGAACGGGCGTGCCTGCGTGGCAGTCGGCCCTCGCGTGCGTGCCGCTGGCGGCCGTGCTATGTTGCGCCATCTGTGCGCAAGAGGGTCCGTATCGGGTCTCGTCTTGCGACGCTTTGACGTCCTGGTGAAGCATGAGCAATCAACCCTATTCCCCCGCGCCATCCGATTCCTTCCCTGCCGGCGGCACGCGTCCACGGGTCATCGTCGTCGGTGGCGGGGTGAGCGGCGTGTCTTGCGCGGTGCAGTTGAGCCGCCGCAGCGACCTGCCGCTCGAGATCATCATCGTCGAGCCCAGTACGGATTTGGGGCGCGGCCTCGCTTATGCGGCCATCGACGACGATCATCGCCTGAACGGCCCGCTGCCGGCGCATGCGGTGGATCCATGTTGTCCGGATGAACTGCTCGACTGGTGCCGCAGCACGGGTGTGCTGGCGGCCGATCCGGATGCGACGCTGCCGAGCGGCCATGTGTTCCTGCGGCGTCGCGACTTTGGCAAGTATGTCGGCGAGCTGGCGGCGCGCGAGGCGTGCAATGCCGTTACCGGCTCGACCATCGCGCACCGGCGCGATCATGCGATCGGTGCCTCGCCGCGTGACGACGGTTCGGTCGACGTGGCGCTGGCCGACGGGGCGACGCTGCGCGCGGACATGCTGATCATCGCCACCGGCAATGCACCGCCGCGACTGTTGCCGCCGTTCCGCGCCGAGCATGCGGCGCATCCGCGCATCATCGCCAATCCGCTCAATACGCCACGGTTGGGCGAGGTGCCGCGCGATGCGCGCGTGCTGGTGGTGGGCACCGGCCTGACGGCGCTCGATGTGCTGTCGACGCTGGTGCGGCAGGGCCATACGGGCGCGATCATGGCGGTATCGCGGCGCGGGTTGCGGCCCCAGCCGCAACCGCCGGCGATCTGCGGTGAGACACCCGTGGAGTCCGATGGCCTGCGGCCGCTCGATCGGGTGATGGCTGAGTTGCCGCCGTTTATCCAGGCGCTCGGGCCGGCTTACCGGTTGGCCGATGTGTCGCGTGCCCTGCGTGCGGAAATCCGCAAGGCCAAGGCGACGGGTGGTGATTGGTATGCGCCGTTCGATCTGGTGCGCGATGCAGTCTGGCGTATCTGGCCGACGATCCCGGTCGCGGAGAAGCAGCGCTTCCTGCGCCGCATGCGCGCCTGGTACGACGTGCATCGCTTCCGTTCGCCGCCGCCCAATGACCGGATGGTGCGTCAGGCGGAAGCCACGGGCCTGGTAACGTTTGCCCGGGCGCGCCTCGACCGGGTCGATGCACCGAGCGGTGCGGGGCCGATCATGGTGCAACTGACATCGGATGCGGGTGTGACAACCCAGCCTTTCGACATGGTCATCAACTGCACGGGCCTGGATGCCACGAGCGGTTACCAGCACAATCCGTTCCTCGCTTCCCTGGTGGCGCAGGAGACGCTGGTGCCCGACGGCTCGGGAATGGGCTTCGCGGTGACGGCGACTTGCCGGGCGGTGACGCCCACCGGCGCGAGCCCGAACATCCGCGTGGTCGGTCCGCCGTCGGCGGGCAGCCATGGCGATCCGCTGGGCGTGATCTACATCGTCGCGCAGATCCACCGCA
The DNA here is from genome assembly GCA_000272025.2 of Imbroritus primus. Lineage (GTDB taxonomy): Bacteria > Pseudomonadota > Gammaproteobacteria > Burkholderiales > Burkholderiaceae > Imbroritus > Imbroritus primus. The sequence continues at coordinate 61,775 of AKCV02000017.1, read as the reverse complement.
TCGTGCCGGATATCCTGCAGACCCTGAAGACTGGTCATGCTGCTGGCGTCCGTGCTGCGGATGCCATGACGGCATCCTGACTACCTTATCGTCCGGGCAGGACGCCCGGTGCAGCGCACGCACCGGGATAGGCGCGAGACATCAGTCGGCCGAATGTTGCGCGCAGCGAGTCGCTTCACCGTCCTGCCAGCCGGGGCTTTGGTACCGGCACGCTGCGCCGCCGGCCGCCCATGTCCTCGATCAGGAATTCCGCAAAGGCCCGTACGGCCGGCGATAGCTTGCGTCCGGCCATCGCCTGCAATTGCAGCGCGCGCTGCTGCATGGCCGAGGTGGCGATCGGCACCAGGACGCGGCGTTCGGCGCGCTGGTTGTTGCGTACCGCCAGTGAGCCGGTCAGGTACACCACATCCGCGTAGGCCTGGTATCCCACCAGCGCGCTCAGCGAGTTGCTGGTGAGCAGGATGCGCGGCTGCAGGCCTTCCACACCACAGGCCAGATCGAACAGCCGGCGCACGAAATTGTCGGGCGTGGGCGCCACCAGCGGATAGGCGGCGACTTCACGCAGCGTGGCGCGCTTGAGTGCGGCGAGCGGATGCTTGCGGTCCACATAGGCGTAGATCGGCGCGATCTCGGAGTAGAGCACCTCGATGCCGTCCTGTGGCGCGACCACGAATGCCAGAGCGATATCGACCGCGCCGTCGCGCACCATCTGCGTGGCATGGTCCGGGGCGCAGACCTCCAGCACGAAATCGACACCCGGATGGCGGCGCTGGAACAGCGCCATGGTGTAGGGCATGTAGTCGCGCGCAAAGCCATCGGTGCAGGCGATGCGCACGGTACTGCGGTCGAGATTGCCCGCGCCCTGCAGCTCGGCCTGCAACGTCTGCGCCTCGAGAAAGGCGCGCCGCCCGTACTGCTGCACTACCCGCCCTGCCTCGGTCAGGCGCATGCCGCGTGACTCGCGTTCGAATAGGGTGACACCGAGATCGGCTTCCAGCCGTGCCACCTGCCGGCTGATGGCGGATACGGCGACATGCAGGTTGGCCGAGGCGGCGCTCAGCGATCCGGATTGGGCCACTTCAAGAAAATAAGCCAGCGGAACGGCGTGGATCGTAGTCAGTTTCATGTCGGTGCAAGCGGGTTGGGTTGCGGCATGGCAAGGGGTGCGACCGTACGGCATTCGCACGACGATCACATGACCGGAGCAGTCGCCACCAACACACGCGGGATGCGGCGCGGCCGGTGTCGCGGTACGCAGGTTCCCGGTCACGCGCGTTGTCTGGTGGGGGCTCGATCGCAGGACTGCAGGCCTGCTCGGCGGCGCACCTCTGCCTGCAGAATATTAAGACAAAGTCAGAGAATCGTTGCTGATTTTAGAAAGCTGCTTTCTCGTGGTGTTGACCATCCATGGTGCACAAATGCGCTGTCCATGCCATTTACCGCATGCAAATCCCGGTTTTGATGCTGTGGCGAGGAAGATCATGCGCACGGCTGCGCGCGTGCCGTGCATAAACGCACTGCAACATGCGCCAGAAACTGTTGGGCTTTGCACACGGCGCATGGCGTGCGGGTGCGGTCTGCCTGCCTGGGAGCGATATGGTTACGTTCACGATTCAATTTCTTGCAGGACCCTTGCTGTATGGAAGACCTTTGCTATCTCAGCGCCACGGCCATGGTGCAGGCCGTGCGCGACCGCCGCCTCAGCGTGCGCGAGCTGACGGCCGCACATGTGGCGCGTGCCGAACGGATCAATCCGGCGATCAATGCGATCGTTACCGATACCTACGCGCAAGCCCTGGCCGAGGCCGATGCCATGGACGCGGCACTGGCGCGCGGCGCGACACCCGGCGCGTTGTGCGGCGTGCCGGTGGCGCACAAGGATTCCTTTCTGACCGCAGGCGTGCGGACCACATTCGGCTCGGCGGTCTATCGCGACAACGTGCCAACGCAAGACAGCACGGTAGTGGCGCGCCAGAAGGCCGCAGGCGCCATCACGCTCGGCAAGACGAACCTGCCGGAGTTTGGCGCGGGTTCGCATACCTTCAACGCCGTGTTCGGGGTCACGCGCAATCCGTATCGTCGCGATGTTTCGGCCGGTGGCAGTAGCGGCGGCGGCTCGGCGGCGCTCGCGGCTGGCCTGGTCGCGCTGGCGGACGGGACTGACATGGGCGGTTCGCTGCGCAATCCGGCCAGCTTCTGCAATATCGTGGGGCTGCGTCCCTCGCTGGGGCGCGTCCCGATGACGCCCAGTGGATTCGCATTCAACACCATGACGGTCGGCGGCCCGATGGCACGGACCGTGGCCGATGTGGCGCTCATGCTGTCGGTGCTGGCCAATGCCGCGCCCGGCGATCCGTTTGCCATTCCGGCCGCGCCGATGGAGTTCTCGCCGCTCGCGCCGGTCGAGTGCAAGGGGTTGCGCATCGCCGTCAGCCCGACGCTGGGCGGCCTGCCGTTCGAGCCGGCGGTCCAGGTAGCGCTCAAGGACGCCGTGCGCCATTGCGAGGCGCTCGGCTGTGTCATCGATGAGGCCGAGCCGGATTTCAGCGGCGCGGACCATGCCTTCGAAGTCATGCGTGCACTGGCTTTCGCCACCAACTATGGCAAGGTGCGCAGCGAGCAGGGCGAGCTGATGAAGGACACGGTGCGCTGGAACATCGACCTCGGCCTGAACCAGAGCGGCCTCGCCATCATTGAAGCCGAACGGGCGCGCAACCAGATGTTCCTGCGCATGCAGGCCTTGCTGCGTGACTACGATTTTCTGATTGCGCCAGTCTCGCAGGTCGTGCCCTTCGATGTAGCAACGGAATACCCGGCCAGCATCGCAGGCGTCGACATGCCGCACTACATCGGCTGGATGCGGTCCTGCTACCGCCTCACCGTCACCGGCCATCCGGCCATTTCCGTGCCCTGTTCATTCACTGACGACGGCCTGCCGGTCGGCGTGCAGATCGTCGGCCGCTATCGCGACGAACGCCGCCTGCTCGAGTTCGCGCAGATGTTCGAACAGGCCAATCCGGCAGGGCAGCGACGACCCGTGCTGTAGGGCCGGGTGATCTGCCGGCTCGTTCTATGACATCTCTCAGGGGGAACAACCATATGACTGAAAAACGTTGTGCTGTGGGTTTCAAGTGGCGGTTGGGCATGGTGGCGGGCGCCTTGGCCTCGCTCGCCTGGACCGGTATGTCGTCTGCGCAGGCCCAGCCGTTTCCGGACAAGCCGGTGCGCCTGGTGGTGCCGTTTACCCCAGGCGGCTCGACCGACGTGCTTGGACGACTGGTGGCCCGCAAGCTCAGCGAAGTGCTGGGACAGTCGGTGGTGGTCGAGAACAAGCCTGGCGCCGGCACCATCGTCGGCGCGGACTTTGTCGCCAAGTCGGCGCCAGATGGCTACACGCTGCTGCTGAGCGGCAACAGCACCTTCTCGGTGAATGCCGTCACCTATTCGCGCCTGCCGTATGACCCGATCAAGAGCTTCGATGCCATCGGCTACGTCGGCTCCACGGCCCTGATCCTGCTGGCCAATCCGGCGGTCAAGGCCAGCACGCTGCCGCAGCTCGTGGAAGAGGTGAAGGCCAAGCCGGGCGGCATGTCCTATGGCTCGTTCGGCGCGGGCACCACCTCGCAGTTCGCCGGCGAGATGATCAAGGCCGCCACCGGCATGGACCTGCTGCACGTGCCGTACAAGGGCAGCTCGCCTGCCATGTCGGACCTGATCGGCAACCAGATCCCGCTGACGGTCGATACCGTGGTGGCCGCCGTGCCCCAGGTCAAGGCCGGCAAGGTCAAGGCACTGGCCGTGACCAGCGCGGCCCGCTCGCAGCTGCTACCGCAGGTGCCGACCGTGGCGGAAAGCGGCTACCCGAGCGTGGTGTTCTCCACCACCTTCGTGATCGTCGCACCCAAGGGCGTGCCGGCGCCGGTCCGCCAGACGCTCGAAGCCGCCGTCGCCACGGCCATGAAAGATGCCAAGCTGCAGCAGGGCATGATTGCCAACGGCTTTGAGCCGGAGTATGCGCCGGCCTCGGAGTACCGGCCGCGCGTGATGGCGGATATCGACCGGCTGCGCAAGATTGCCCAGGCCGCGAACATCCGCGCCGACTGATCCCGGTATACCGAACCAGGGGGCGGTCGAGGGGCGGTGACGAAGAGGGGAAGACACACAGGCTCACCCTACGGTTCCGTCCCCAGGGCCGCAGCCCGCGTGGCTGCTTGATCTCCGTCAAATCGCCGCCACCCGGCGCTTGATCCCGGTCAATATGCGCGGCAGGTGCGCCCGTTAATATCCCTACAACAATAAGGGAATTAACGGGAGTGCCCAATGCTGATGAAAAACACGATTGCTATTGCCCTGGCCGCGCTTGGCCTGTTGTCTGCTGCCGGCGCAGCGCATGCGGACGAAAGTCCATGGATGGTGCGGGCCCGCGCCGTCTATCTCGATTTCCATAACGGCCAGGCCGACGGCCTGCCGCTGGGCGGCACCACCCGCGTGGACGCCAAGAGCCGCTGGATTCCGGAAGTCGACATCAGCTACTTCTTTACGCCGAACATTGCCGCGGAACTGGTACTGACCACGCCGCAAAGCATCGATATCCATGTCGGCGGCGCCAAGGAAGGCAAGATCCGCGCGCTGCCGCCGTCGCTGCTGGTGCAGTATCACTTTACGCAGTTCGGGTCCTTCAAGCCGTATCTCGGGGCGGGCGTGAACTACACGCTATTCTCCAAGCGCAGCAATATCCTGAATGGCGCGGCTTCGGTCGATCGCTCGAGCGTGGGCTTCGTGGCGCAGGCCGGCTTCGACTACATGATCGACAAGCACTGGGGTGTCAACGTCGATGTGAAGTACGTGCAGATGAATACCGATGTGCGGGTTGGCGGCGCCAAGGTCGGCAAGATCGACCTGAATCCGGTGACGGCCGGCATTGGCGTGACGTACCGCTTCTGAGATCTGGCTCCAGGGTGTAGACCCGGGTGCGGCAACCCCGCACCCGGCTTCGGCTCCGGGGTTGCCCATGCAGTTTGTCATGGCACGGAAGTCGTGCCGGTCACGGCGGTTGAAGGCGGAGGTCCACTGCTGGCAAGACGGACGCGATACCATGCTGGTGTGCCCGCCTACTCCGCCTGACCATGCCAGAAACCGCTCCTTTCGTCGTTCCTTCCCCCGATGCAGTTTTTCCGCCTTTCGCGGGCCTGACGCTGGCGCAGATCCATGTTCCTGCGACGGCCGCCGCCTGCGAGGCTGCGGCCCAGGCGTTGCGCCAGGCCGGCATCGTTGGCTTCGATACCGAGACACGTCCAGTCTTTACCAAGGGCGTCGATGCCGGCGGGCCGCACCTCGTGCAGTTCGCAACCCCCGATGCCGCCTACCTGTTCCAGTTGCATCATCCCGCCGTGCCGCCGGTGGTGCGCGCACTGCTGCAGGATGCCGGCCTGCTCAAGGTCGGCTTCGGCCTGCGGGAAGACCGGCGGCAAATTGCCGCACGCCTGGGGATCGAAGCCGAGTCGCTGGTCGATCTGTCGACCCATTTTCGCCAGCACGGCATGCGCCGCGATGTGGGTGTGGTCACGGCCGTGGCCATGGTGTTGCAGCAGGCTTTCCAGAAATCCAAGCGCATCTCGACGTCGAACTGGGCGGCGGAACGACTGCGCCCGAATCAGCTACTGTATGCAGCGAATGATGCCTATGCCGCGCTGATGGTGTACCGCGCCCTGCATAAATAACGTCCGGAGGCGGGCGCGGCCCTTGCCAGTCCGATGGGATTCATTAGACTGTCGGATTTGCCCGGCATCCCGGCCATCAGGCCAGGATGCGGAGGGCTCGACAGTCGCGGCAACAGGATCGTGCAATGAAGAATTCTCCCTCGGAACAGATGGTGCGGGACTGGGCCGCCGTGGTGGCACAGTATGCACCCTCGACGCGGGCCCGGGTGCGTGCCCTGGCCCAGCAGCATCAGCATGCGCTCGCAAGCCGTTTTTACGACAGCCTGCTCAGCGACGCCGCTGCTTCGCAACTTGTCTCGCACGAGCAGGTGCAGGTGCGTCTGCATGCCTCCATGATGCGCTGGATCACCGACGTGTTTGCCGATCCGGAAGATATTGCACCCCAGGCATTGGTCGAGCGGCAGATCCGCATCGGCGAGGTTCACGCACGAATCGACGTGCCAGTGCATCTCGTGTTGCGCGGGGCGCGCAGCCTCAAGCAGGGTTTCTATGCCTTGCTTGGTGCCGAGGATGAAAGCCGGAACGATGGCGCAGCCGTGCAACTGGTCACCCAAACCATCGACCTGGCCATGGAAATCATGAGCCAGACCTATGCGCATTCGCATGAGCGCAGCGCGCGTGCCGACGAGGCCTATCGCCTGCTATCGATGGTGCAGAACGCCTCGATGGAGCGCGAGCGCCAGCGCGCTGCGCTGCTCGACTGGGAAAGCGCGGTGATGTACGAGATCGCGGTCGGAGAGGCGGCGCGCCTGCCGCGCATGGCGGCCAGCGAGTTCGGCCTGTGGTTCCGCCACAAAGGCGTCCATGCCTTTCAGGGCACCAGCGAAGCCGAAGCGATTCTCGCGGCCATCGCGCATGTGGACGAGGTGGTCCAGCCGGCGCTCGAAGCCGCGCAGGATGTCGAAGAGCGCCAGCGGCAGGCGCGCGAACTGCGCGATCATGCGCGGCGCATGGCGCTGGATCTCGACACGCTGTTCCAGAAGGCCAACGAGCTCGAAGGCGGGCGCGATGTGCTCACCAGCCTGCTGAACCGCAAGTTCCTGCCCGTGGTGCTGAGCAAAGAGGTGGCTTATGCACGCGAGCGCAACAGCCAGTTCGCCGTCATCGCCATCGACATCGATCATTTCAAGCAGGTCAATGATGTGCACGGGCACGAGGCCGGCGACATGGTGCTGCAGCAGTTCGCGGCGCTCCTCAGCGATAGCGTGCGCGGCGGCGACTACCTGTTCCGCCTGGGCGGCGAGGAATTCCTGATGCTGTCCGTGGATGTCGACGAGGCGCGTGCGGTGGCCGCTGCCGAGCGCCTGCGGGCGCGCATCGCCGCCGAAGTCTTCCGCCTGCCGCGAGATCGCACCATGACGTTGACCATCAGCATCGGCCTCGCCATGCACGACGGCCATCCGGATTACCAGCGTGCCCTGCGCCGTGCCGACGTGGCGCTCTACGCCGCCAAGCAGCGCGGCAGGAATTGCCTTGTGGTGGCAGATCAGGTGGCAGACAAGGTAACGGCCGGCTGACCGGGCTCAGGGGGGATTCCCGCATGCAGCGCGGCGGTTTGGGCCCGGCCAGGCGGCTGCGGACTGCGCTGGCTTTACGGTAGGGCCGGCGCTCTTTTTTTGACGCTACCTCTCAGGCGTCGTGCGCGCGCCGCGAGTCATCCGGCGCCTGTGCGCGTTCGTGCATGCCGTAGTCGCGCACGACCGTGGCAATGCGCAGCCGGTAGCCGGCAAATACCCCGTTGCGTCCCCGCGCCTGCGCCCGCCGGTGCATGTCCAGGTTGCGCCATGCCTGTACCGCGGCTTCATCGCGGAAGAACGAGAGCGACAGGATCTTGCCCGGCTGGGTCAGGCTCTCGAAGCGTTCGACCGAAATGAAGCCATCGATCTGCTCCAGTTCGGGACGCAGCGTGGCGGCAATGTCGAGATAGGTCTGGCGTTGGCCCGGATGGGGTTCGACCTCGAAGATCACGGCGATCATGGCGTCTCCTGTATATCGTTCTCTGTCTGCGGGGCGGGGCTGGGTACCGGCCCACTATAGCCCAACTGGCCGGCGTCCGGCGCATGGGGTGGGCCTCTCTGGCTTTCCACACCTGACTGCTCCACAATGGCGGCTTGCGCGCCTTCCGAGCGTGCGTGACTGGCAATCGCAGACAGAGGAGATGTGTGCCGTGAAATTCGAAACCATTGCCGTGCATGGCGGCTATGCCCCCGACCCGACCACCAAGTCCGTCGCCGTACCGATCTACCAGACCGCGTCGTACGCCTTCGATGACACGCAGCACGGCGCCGACCTGTTCGACCTCAAGGTCGCCGGCAACATCTACACGCGCATCATGAATCCCACCACCGCCGTGCTCGAGCAGCGGCTCGCGCAGCTCGAGGGTGGGGTTGGCGCACTGGCCGTGGCTTCAGGCATGGCAGCGATCAGCTACGCCATCCAGACGATCGCGGAAAGCGGCGACAATATCGTCTCGTCCTCGACCTTGTATGGCGGCACCTACAACCTGCTGGCGCACACGCTGCCACAGCTTGGCATCGAAGCGCGCTTTGCCGATCCGGCCAAGCCGGAAAGCTTCGAGGCGCTGATCGACGACCGCACCAAGGCCGTGTTCTGCGAGTCCATCGGCAACCCGCTTGGCAACGTCACCGACTTCAAGAAGCTCGCGGACATCGCGCATCGCCATGGCGTGCCGCTGATTGTCGACAACACCGTGCCGAGCCCGTACCTGTGCCGTCCGTTCGAACACGGTGCGGACATCGTCGTGCATTCGCTGACCAAATACCTGGGCGGACACGGCAACTCCATCGGCGGGGCCATCGTCGACTCCGGCAAGTTCCCGTGGGCGCAGCACAAGGCGCGCTTCCGCCGCCTCAACGAGCCGGATGTGAGCTACCACGGCGTGGTATACACGGAAGCGCTCGGTGAAGCCGCTTTCATCGGCCGCGCGCGCGTCGTGCCGCTGCGCAATATGGGCGCGGCGCTGAGCCCGTTCAACGCTTTTCTGATCCTGCAGGGCATCGAAACCGTGGCGCTGCGCATGGACCGCATCTGCGACAACACGCTGGCGGTCGCGCGCTATCTGGCAGGCCACGCCAAGGTCAAGTGGGTCAACTACGCCGGCTTGCCGGAGCATGCCGACCACGCGCTGGTGCAGCGCTACATGGGCGGCCGCGCCTCTGGCATCCTCACGTTCGGCGTGCAGGGCGGCCGCGACGGCGGCGCGCGCTTCCAGGACGCGCTGCAACTGATCACGCGCCTCGTGAACATCGGCGATGCCAAGTCGCTGGCCTGCCATCCGGCTTCCACCACGCACCGCCAGCTGTCGCCGGAAGAACTGGTGAAAGCCGGCGTCACCGAGGACACGGTGCGCCTGTCGATCGGCATCGAGCATATCGATGACCTGATCGCCGATCTCGAGCAGGCCCTCGCGGCCGTCTGAAGCCGGGTCAGCGCGGCGTCTGGCTCTCCGGGGCCGCCGCCGCGCCGGCGAACTGCAAGCCGTCCACCGGGTAGCCCAGGGATCGCGCGCGCTCTACCAGTTGTTGCGTGGTGGCTTGGTCGAGCGCGGGATCGCGGGCCAGGATCCACAGGTATCTGCGGTCCCGGGTGCCAACCAGCGACCAGGTGTAATCGTCGGCCAGCGCCAGGATCCAGTAGTCGCCCCAGCCGATGCCCAGCGCCCGCAGCCAGGCAGGCGCGAAGCTCACGCGCAGTTGGCCGGGATGCCCGGCTGACGCCGGCTCGCCGATGCCGTCGGCATCCAGCGCCTCGCCGTTGTCCGTCTGGCAGCGGTTGTGCACCTGCAGGCGGCCATCGTCGCGCAGCGTGTAGGTCGCCTGTGCCGGGCCGGCGCAGCGGCGCTGGAACCACGAGGGCATGCGCGCGATCTCGTGCCACACGCCCGCATAGCGCGTCAGGTCGAGCGCCGGAATGGTGGGTAAGTCAGTTTCGGCCTGCCGGCTGGCGGCGGAGACGTTGCTGGCCATCGCTACGGCAGCGGCGGTCGCTACTATCGTCGTGGCGAGCAGAACGGGGCGTGCAAGGCGTTTGGGGAGCATCCGGATTTCCTCGTGACACGGTGTAAATTGGATGGTGTGTGCGATGCGCCATCAATGCAAGCGGGACATTGCCGGCAGCTTGATCCGCATCAGCATCGTGGCGGCGCCGCTTGAGCGGCTTCGATCTGTTTCGATCTGTTTCGATCTGTTTCGAGCGCCAATGATTTCGACTGCCAATTCGTCAACGGATTCAACCGCAAGCAGCGGAGTGCGGGCCGGCGCCTCGCACGCTAGAGTGCTTCAAAACGGGCCCGTTCGCCTGTGCCGGAAATCTGCCATGAACCCGACATCCACCCAGCAACGCCAAGCGGTTGCCGCCGCCGCAGCAGCCCCCGAAGCCGATCCGCGCTGGCCGCGTGTCGTTGACCGCGACGCCGGTGCCGACGGGACCTTCTGGTATGCCGTCAGCACCACCGGCGTATATTGCCGGCCGTCTTGCGGCGCGCGGCTCGCGCGGCCGGAACATGTGCGCTTCTACGCCAGCCGCGAGGCGGCCGAGCAGGACGGTTTCCGCCCGTGCAAGCGGTGCCGTCCGGATGCCCAGGCACGGTCGCAGCAGCAGGCCGAGGCCATCGTGCGGGCCTGCCGGCATATCGAGCAGGCCGAGGCGGTGCCCTCACTGGAAGCGCTGGCGCACGAGGCTGGCATGAGTCGTTTCCATTTCCACCGCCTGTTCAAGGCCATGGTCGGCCTCACGCCGCGCGCCTATGCGCAGGCGTGGCGTAGCGGCCGCATACGTGCCGCGTTGCAGGACGAGGGCTCGGTGTTGGCCGCGGTGTACGCAGCGGGTTACGCCTCGACCGGGCGCTTCTATGCCGACAGCGATGCCGTGCTGGGCATGACGCCGACGCGCTTTCGGCAGGGCGGGACCGACACGCAGATCCGCTTCGCCATCGCTGCGAGTGCGCTCGGTGCGCTGCTCGTCGCGCAGAGTACGCGCGGCATCTGCGCAATCGCGTTGGGTGACGATGCGGACCAGTTGGCGCGCGATCTGCAGGATCGGTTTCCGCAGGCCATGCTGGTCGGCGACGATCCGGATTTTGCGCGCACTGTGGCGCAGGTCGTGGGTTTCGTCGAGATGCCCGCACTGGGCCTCGACCTGCCGCTCGATATTCGCGGCACAGCCTTCCAGCAGCGTGTGTGGCAAGCCTTGCGCGAAGTGCCGGCCGGTGAGACTGTGAGCTATACCGAACTGGCGCAGCGGCTCGGGGTACCGCGCGCGGTGCGTGCCGTGGCCAGTGCCTGTGCTGCCAATACGCTGGCGGTGGCCGTGCCCTGCCATCGCGTGGTGCGGCAGGATGGTAGCCTGTCCGGCTACCGCTGGGGTGTGGAGCGCAAGCGCGCGTTGATCGACCGGGAGGCGCGTGGCGCCGGTGTGGCCGACGAAGCGGCCGTGAAGGCCGGTACATGATCGAGGATCTGTTCGCGGCGCAGGAGGCGGCGCAGCCGTGGGCCGAGTCCATCGATCCGGGCGCGGTGGTGTTGCGCGGCTTCGCGCTGGCGCAGGCGCCGGCATTGCTGGCGACGGTCGCGGACATCGCTGCCGTTGCGCCGTTTCGCCACATGCTCACACCTGGCGGGCTCGCCATGTCCGCTGCCATGACCAACTGCGGCCCGCTCGGCTGGGTCAGCGATGCGCACGGCTACCGCTACGCACCGGTCGATCCGGTGAGCGGCGCACCATGGCCGGCCTTGCCACCGGGCTGGCTGGCGTTGGCCCGCGAGGCCGCGGCAACGGCGGGCTTTGCCGGCTTCGTGCCAGATGCGTGCCTGGTCAATCGCTATGCGCCGGGCGCACGCATGTCGCTGCATCAGGACCGCAACGAGCGCGACATGACGCAACCCATCGTCTCCGTGTCGCTTGGCCTTCCGGTGATCTTTCAGTTCGGCGGCATGCAGCGCAGCGAGCGCCCGCGGCGCGTGCCATTGATGCATGGCGATGTGGTGGTGTGGGGCGGTCCCGCGCGGCTGCGTTACCACGGCGTGCTCGCGCTCAAGGACGATGTGCATCCGCTGACCGGAAACTGCCGCATCAACCTGACTTTCCGCAAGGCCGGCTAGCCGCAGTTCCACGTCACATATCCCACGGATTGGGACGAATGCGCCTGCAAGCCGCATGAATGCTGGCTCCGCGCTGCAGCTGCCAGCGAACTGCGCTATGCTGTTTGCTGGAGACAACCAGAGAGAACAAGATCACCATGACACTTCCCTTACGCCTGCAGCAGTTCGTCACCCAGTTCGAGCGCGTCATCGACAGTGCCGGTGGCGATGAAGAAACCATCCTCGCACAGGGCCGCCCGTTGCTCGGCGAACTGATCGGCACCGACGACTGGTTGCCCGAGGAATTTGCCAAGCCGCATCCCCAGTACTACCAGCAGTACCTGCTGTACTGCGATCCGCAGGAGCGTTTCTCGGTCATCAGTTTTGTCTGGGGGCCCGGGCAGAAGACGCCGGTGCATGATCACAAGGTGTGGGCCCTGATTGGCATGATGCGCGGCTCGGAGCGCGGTGAACGCTTTGCCGTGCCAACGCCGGGCCAGCCGATGCAATGCATTGGCGACGATCGTCTCGAGCCGGGTGATATCGACTGCGTGTCGCCGCGCCTGGGCGACATCCATCGCGTGTCCAACATCTACGACGATCGCGTCTCGATCAGCATCCACGTGTACGGCGGCAACATCGGCCGCATCGAACGGCATGTGTACGACCAGGCGACGGGTACGCCCAAGTCCTTCATCTCGGGCTATTCCAACGCCACTGCCTGAACGGCGTGACGCGTCCGCACGGACGCGTCACAGCAGGTAGGGATGCATCGCCTGCTTGAGCGTGGTCACGAAATTCTGCATCAGCAGCGAACGCGGGCGGTAGGCCGGAAACATCAGGCCCACGTCGAACCGGATGGCGGGCTGGAAGGGGCGCGCGACAATGCCGCGCCCCTCGTAGACCTTGGCGCTGACCGGATCGACGATCGACACGCCGCCGCCTGACGCGACCATCGCGCAGGCCGGTGCGAACAGCTGTACCTCGGCGCGGACATTCAGTTTCGCGCCTGCCTCCTCGAACGCATCGGCAATCCGGAAGTAGGTCATGTGATCGCCGTTGAGCGAGATGAAGGGCACTTCATTGAGATCCTGGGGCGTGATGACTTTCTTGCGCGCCAAGGGATGGCCTTCCGGCATCACGCACACGCAGCGCATCTGCAGCGGTTCCACCTCGATGGCCGGATCGTCCACCGGCAGTTCGGCAATGCCGAGGTCGAAATACTGTGCCGCGATCCACTCGCGCACGCGCATCGAGGAGCGAATCTGCAGCGACACCCTGATATCCGGCTTGTCTGCCTGGAACCGCGCCAGCACGCGCGGCATGAAGTCGAGCGCCAGCCCCGGCATGCAGGCGATGCGCAGCTGCCCTGCGGCGAGCTGACGCAGGTCGCGCGCCATTTCTTCCATGCGCCGGAAGCTGGCGATGGTGCGCTCTGCTTCCTCCGCCATGCGGTCCGCCTCCAGCGTCGGCACAAGCCGTCCCTTCACGCGTTCGAACAGCTTGAAGCCGACCTCTTTCTCCAGCGTGGCAATCAGGCTGCTCACCGCTGGCTGCGTCACGCCGAGAATTTCGGCGGCCTGGGTGGTGGTGCCGGAAGAAATGACGGCGCGCAGGGCCATCAGTTGACGGATATGCATAAGCGTCTCTCGTGTGCATGAAAACGGGACATCAGGCTGCATCCCGGTGCATGAAAATGCACCGGTTCACAGTATAAGTCATGTTTATAGAGTGCACAGTTTTCGTTATTTGCTTTTTTAGATAAGGCCTCGCATACTTTTTCAAACAGTCACATCAAGACAACAAGCTGGTGGCACGGCGCTTGCAGATACACGGTCACGGCACTGCTGCGATCCGGTGCGGCGATGCAGCGGGCCGTGCCACACAACAGCATCGATCAATCCAATGAAGGAGTCAGGTATGCAGGACAAGGACATCAATACCGCCCGTGAGACGCAAGCAGGGCGCCGTGCCTTCGTGAAAGGCGCCGCCGTGGTCGCCGGTGCGGCAGCGCTCGGCGCGCCGGCCATCGTGCTGGGCCAGAACCGCCGCCTCGTTACCCGCGATCCGGGTGGTCCCTTCACCAAGGCCTTCTCCCAGGCGTTCTACGAGCCGTTCAAGAAAGCCACCGGCATCACCGTCGTCGGCGTGGCATCCGAATCCGAGCCGAGCGGCATGGTCAAGGCCATGGTCGAGTCGCGCAACTATCGCTGGGACATGGCGCACCTGAGCAATTCCACGCACATGTCGCTGGCCAAGCTCGGTCATCTCGAGCCGATCGCCGGGCCCAAGGGCCTGGGGCCGAATGTCAGCAAGATTCCCGCGAACATGCGTGGCGAGTTCATCCTGGGCGTCGACGTGTACGCCACGGTGATCGCCTATCGCACCGATACCGTGAAGAAGCCGCCGCAAAGCTGGAAGGACTTTTTCGACACCAAGGGTTTCCCTGGTCTGCGCTCGCTGCGCAAGAATCCGTACGACACCATCGAGGAAGCGCTGCTGGCCGATGGCGTGCCGCCCAGCCAGCTGTATCCGCTCGACCTCGACCGCGCCTTCCGCAAGCTCTCCCAGATCAAGAAGGAAGTCGGCGTGTGGTGGGAAAACGGCGCGCAGACCTCACAGCTGCTCAAGACCGGCGAAGTCGACATGATTCCGGCCTGGAACGGCCGCGCACAGGTCGCCATCGACGACGGCGCGCCGGTGAAGCTGGTGTGGAACCAGGGCATCTGGACCTTCGAAGGCTTCACGATCCTCAAGGGTGGCCCGAACGTGGCGCTGTGCCGCGAGTTCCTCGAGTTCTGCGCTCAGCCGCAGCAGCAGGCCATCTTCACCGAGACGCTGACGTACGGCCCGACCGCGCCGGACGCCTTCAAGTACATCAAGCCGGAGCGCGCCAAGTTGCTGCCGAACAATCCCGAGTACTTCGCCTCGCTGACGCAGGCCAATGCCGAGTACTGGGGCAAGCACAAGGATGCGATCACGGATCGCTACAACTCCTGGCTGCTGTCCTAAGCTGATCGGGCAGGACTCGCTGCCCCGGGTACCGTCATGTGATGCGGCCGTATCGCGCGCATGATCCCGGGGCCCTGCTTCACCTGGTCCTGCTTCTGAATTGATATCAAGCCGCCGTGGCCGAGCCACGGTTTTTCGCTAGCGCAATTTCTTGCCCGCGCGCCGGGCAGGGGCGGCTGCCGCCCGGCGTTCGGAGACGCATATGAAGAATCCATCGATCAAACTCAAGATTCGCGATACGCGCAAGACCTATGGTCCCGTGGTCGCGCTCGAATCCACCAGCCTCGAGATGCGCGAGGGCGAGTTCCTCACGCTGCTCGGCCCGTCGGGCTCGGGCAAGTCGACCCTGCTGATGGCCATTGCCGGCCTCAATTCGCCCGACAGCGGCGAGATCTGGATCGACGGCAAGCTAGCAACCTATCTGCCGCCGTTCCAGCGCGACATTGGCATGGTGTTCCAGAACTACGCGCTGTTCCCGCACATGACGATCTTCGACAACATCGCCTTCCCGCTGCGCATGCGCCGCGTGGCCGAGTCGGAGATCCGCACGCGCGTCGAGCGCGTGCTCAACACGGTGCAGCTCGGCCACGTGGCGGGCCGCCTGCCGCGTGAACTGTCGGGCGGGCAGCAGCAGCGCATCGCGCTGGCGCGCTGCTTTGTCTACGAGCCGTCGATTATTCTCATGGACGAGCCGCTCGGGGCGCTCGACAAGAAGCTGCGCGACGCGCTGCAGCTCGAGATCAAGGCGCTGCACGAGCAGCTCGGCATTACCGTGCTGTATGTGACGCACGACCAGGAAGAAGCCATGGTCATGTCCGACCGCATCTGCCTGATGAATAATGCCCGCATCGAACAGCTCGGTACCCCGGATGAACTGTACTTCCGCCCGCGTACCGTGTTCGCGGCCGATTTCCTGGGCGAATCCAACCTGGTCGCCGCGACCGTGAAGCAGGTGTCCGATGGCCATGCGACGCTGGCCATGGCCGATGGCGCGATGATCGAAGCGATTGCCGATGTGCCGGTGCGCGGCGGCGAGCAGGTGACGTTCATGGTCCGCCCCGAGAGCGTGCGCGTGCTCGGCGAAGGCGAGCGCGACGACAACATGGTCAGCGGTACGGTGCGCGACACCATCGTTGCCGGCAACGTGACCAAGTCGTACATCGAACTGTCCGACCGCACGACCATGAAAGTCACGCAGCTGACCGGCACCAGCCAGCGCCTGCGCAAGGGCGAGGCCGCGCACCTCGGCTGGTCGCGCGCGCGGACCGTGACGATCCGCGATGCGCAGGGAGCACGCGCATGAGCGGGCCCGCCAGCACGCCGCTCGCCGCGGCTCCAGCCGGGCCGACTGCGCCGCAGCGCAGCCTGCTGGGCCGGGTATCCAAGCTCTGGCCGCTGCTGCCAGCTATCCTCTTCCTGGGCGTGTTCTTTGCGTTCCCGATCAGTACGCTGCTGTACCTGAGCTTCTTCGATGACAGCGGTGCGGCCTCACTGGTGAACTACCAGCGCCTGGTCAGCGACGACGTCTATATCAAGGTCCTGCTGATCACGCTCAAGACCGCCGGCTGGACCACGGTGTTCGCCCTGATCGGCGCCTATCCCGTGGCCTACCTGCTGGCCACGGTCAAGGGTTCGACGCGCAACTCGCTGGCCGTGTGGGTGCTGATGCCGCTGTGGACCAGCTTCCTGGTGCGCGCCTTCGCATGGATGGTACTGCTCGGCCGCAACGGCGCGATCAACGACCTGTTGATGGCGCTGGGCATCGTCGACATGCCGCTGCGCATGATCTACAACTTCACCGGCGTGATGGTCGGCATGGTGCACTGCATGCTGCCGCTGTGCGTGATGACCATGCTGCCGACCATGGAAAACATCGACAGCAATCTCGTCAAGGCAGCGTCCACGCTCGGCGCGCGCCGGGGCGAAGCGTTCTGGCGCATCTACTTCCCGCTCTCGATGCCGGGTGTGGCGGCAGGTGGCCTGCTGGTGTTCATCACCTCGCTCGGTTTCTTCATCACGCCGGCCTTGTTGGGTGGCGCGGGTGAAACCATGATCGTGCAGCTGATCATCTTCCAGGTGAACCAGATGCTGAACTGGGGCTTTGCGGGCGCCATCGCCGTGCTGTTCTTGGTGACGACGCTGGTGATCTTCTTCTTCTACGATCAGCTGGTGGGTCTCTCGACCCTGTCGGGCAGCGCCCATACAGGCAAGCGTGGGATCATCGGCCGCCTTGGCGCCTGGCTCGGCAACCGTGTCCTCGGCGTGCTCGCCGTGACGTGCGCCACCGTGGGCCGCCTGCTTGATGCCATCTTGCCGCGCCCGAGCCAGCAGAAGGCGCCGCGCGCCGTCAGCCGTGGCGTGCTGTGGTTCACCGCGTTGCTGGTGATCGTCTTCCTGTGCGTGCCGGCGTTCTTCGTCGTACCGGTGTCGTTCACCCAGGAAGCGTTCCTCAACTGGCCGCCCAAGGGCTTCACGCTCAAGTGGTATGACATGGTGTTCGCCTCGCACGAGTGGCTGGCTGCCATCGGCCGGTCGTTCCTGATCGGCATCCTGTCGGCCGTCTGCGGCATGCTGATCGGCGTGCCGGTGTCGTTCTTTATCGCGCGCAACCAGTTCGCGGGCAAGTCGGCGGTCCTGGCGTTCGTGTTGTCGCCGATCATCATTCCGCACATCATCATCGCGGTCTCGCTGTTCTACCTGTTCTCGCAGATCTCGCTGGTCGGTACGCTTACCGGGATGGTTATCGGGCACACGGTGCTGACCATTCCCTACGTGGTGATTACCGTCATGTCAGTGCTGAAGAACTACGACGTGCGGCTCGACCAGGCAGCCTGGACGCTTGGCGCCAACCGGCTCAAGACGCTGCGCTACATCACGCTGCCGATCATCCGCTCCGGCATGATCGCGGCCTTTATGTTCGCTTTCATCATCTCCTTCGACGAGCTGACCATCGCACTGTTCGTGACGGGCGGCGAGGTCACCACGCTGCCGAAGATGATGTGGGACGACGCGCTGCTCAAGGTCAGCCCGGTGCTGGCGGCGGTGGCGTCGTTGCTGCTGCTGTTCATGACGGCCCTGATCTTGTTGTCGGAGTACTTCCAGCGACGCGGCAAGCGACGCGCTCGCTGATGCATCTGTTGTGCCGCTGTTCCAGCAGGTATCCGGGGCAGCGGCCCGTCCTTCCTTTCCTCGAATTCTTGCAATGAACGCTCCCTCTGTGCCGCTGCGCCAGGTCACCATCGTCGGGGCCGGCATCGTCGGCATGTCGACGGCGCTGCAGCTGCAGCGCGCCGGCTGCGCGGTCACGGTCATCGACCGTGTCGCGCCAGGCGAAAGCTGCTCGCGCGGCAACGCCGGCATTCTCGCCACCTACGGCATGGTGCCGCTGTCCACGCCGGGTTTTATCTGGAAAGTGCCGAGTATGCTGACCGATCCGCTGGGTCCGCTCGCCATGCGCTGGCGGCATGTGCCGAAGATGCTGCCGTGGATGATCTCGTTCCTGCGTGCCAGCCGGCCTGTGGAGGTGGAGCGCATCGCCGCGGCACTCGCACAGCTGACGCGCACCACCGTCGAGGCGCATCTCGCACAGGTCGCCGGGACGCGCGCGGCCGCGTTGGCGCAGCCCACGCCGTTGCTGTGCGTGTATCCGGACGAGGCGACCTATCAGGCCGACCAGTACGTATGGAATCTCCGCCAGCAGCACGGCACGCGCATTCATACCTTGCGCGATGGCGCAGTGCGCGAGATGGAGCCGGCCGTGGCGGAACGCTTCCGCTTCGGCGTGGTCATGGAGAACTGCGGCTACTCGCCCGATCCGTTCGCGCTGGTACAGGCGCTGGCCGAGCATTTCGTGGAATTCGGCGGCCGCGTGCTGCGGCACGAGGTACGCGACGTGGTGGTGGGCGCGGAGGGTCCCGTGGCGCTGATGACCGAGGCTGGCCAGCTGCCGGTGTCGGATCTGGTGGTGTGCGGGGGCGTGTGGTCTGGCGAACTGTCGCGCCGGCTAGGCAGCCCGGTACCGCTCGAAGCGGAGCGCGGTTATCACGTCACGCTGCAGCGGCATACGGGTGACGCACCGCGCTATCCGGTGATGTCGCCAGCGCAGAAGATGTTGACGACGCCGATGCGTGGTGGCCTGCGCGCCGCCGGGCTGGTGGAGTTCGCCGGCCTGCGCGCACCGCCCGACTACCGCCGCGCGCGGACCCTGCTCAAGCATCTGCGCACCCTGTTCCCGCGCATCGAGGCGCAGGCGCATACCGAATGGATGGGGCACCGTCCCTCGCTGCCGGACAGCATGCCGGTGATCGGCCGTTCGCCGCATTTCCGCAATGTGTTCTATGGCTTTGGGCACCAGCATATCGGTCTGACCTGCGCACCCGGCACCGCCACCGCGCTGACCGACCTGGTGCTGGGGCGCAGTCCGGCCATCGACCTGACGCCGTTCCGTATCGACCGGTTCTGATACCTCTGCCATGTCGGCCATCTCCGGCTGACAGAGAAGATTCTGCGCCCTCCGGCGCCACGATGAGACGAGAGAGACCATGGTTTACGATCCGCTGCGCGCCGAACTGCCGCAACGCCCGCAGGCTTATCCCGCAACGTACTGGCTGGCGACCGCCGGTGAGCCGCCGCCGGACGACGGTGCCTTGCAGGGCGACCGGGATGTCGACGTCGCGATCATCGGCGCGGGCTATACCGGCCTCAGCTGCGCCTATTACCTGGCGCGCGATTACGGCATCCATGCCACGGTCCTGGAGGCCAATGGTCCTGGCTGGGGATGCAGCGGACGCAACGGCAGCTTCGCCCGTCCCGCCATCGGCCGGCTCGGCTATGGCCAGTGGATCAAGCGCTGGGGCGTGCCGGGCGCGCGCGCCTTGTTCGCCGAGGCGCATGCCGCGCTGAACACTGTGCGCGACCTGATCGACACCGGTAACATCGCCTGCGACCGCCAGCCGGACGGCTGGCTCAAGGTGGCCCACCGCGCCGACAAGGTCGCCGGCCTGCTGGCCGACCAGGCGCTGCTGCGCAATGTGTTCGGCTACGAAACCGAACTGCTCGATCCCGCTGCGCTGGCGAAGGGCTACTTCCGCGGCGGCGAAGCTCCGGCGGCGCTGCGCTTTGCCGATGCCTTCGCCATGCATCCCCTGAAGTTCAACTATGGCCTGCTGCGCATGGCGCGGGCGGCCGGTGCGCGCGTGCATTGCCAGTCGCCGGTCATGCAGTGGACGCGCGAAGCCGGCCGGCATCTGCTGAAGACGCCGGGTGGCACGGTGCGCGCCCGGCAGGTGGTGATTGCCACCAATGGCTACTCGACCGAGCGCCTGCACCCCAGCCTCAACGGCCGGACGATTCCGGTGCTGTCCAATATCGTGGTGACGCGACCAATGACCTCGACCGAGCAGGCCGAGTCGGGCCTGCTGACGACCGACGTCATCACCGACACGCGCGCCGTCCTCAACTTCTATCGCCGCCTGCCGGACGGCCGCGTGATGCTCGGCAGCCGCGGGCCGATTCACGAGAGCGAGGGCACGCTGCGGCAGGACCGCCTGCTCGACATGATCGGCCGCAAGTTCCCGGCCCTGCGCGGCATCACCGCGGATTACTGCTGGGGCGGCTGGGTGGCCCTGACGATGGATCAGATCCCGCACATCACGCGGACCGAGGACGATCCGACGGTATCCTATGCGCTGGGCTACAACGGCAGCGGCGTGGCTGCTGCCCCGCACGCCGGGCGGCTGCTGGCGGGGCAGATCGGCGGTGACCGCGCGATCCTGCCGGCCATCGCCGGACCGTTGCCGCGTGTCCCGCTGGCGGCTTTCCGGCGCATTGGGCAACGTGCGGCCTTCGTCTGGTTCCGCCTGAAGGACGGGCGTTGACGCGCGGCGTGGCGGCCGGTACCCATCATTCTTCGCATCCGCGTGCAGCGGGTGCGCAATCCCTCATCCAATAGACGGAGTTTCCCCATGGCAATCGAAAACCTCAAAGGCGCTGCAGCCATTCCTTCCGACGCGCTCGAAGACCGCGGCACGGTGGACATTCCCCTGAGCGATCCGCCGTGCACGCTGCGCGGCCTCACCAAGGCGATCGTCGGCCGCGACGATGTGCAGACCGGTGTGTGGGAGTGCTCGCCCGGCCGTTTCCGTCGCAACAATCCGCACGGCGAATTCATGCATTTCCTGTCCGGCGAATGCACCTTCACCTCGGACGAAGGCGAAGTCCTGAACATCCAGGGCGGCGATACGCTGTTCTTCTCGCCGAACACAGAAGGCGTGTGGGATGTCCACACGACGGTGCGCAAGGTGTACGTGCTGGTCTGAGTGCCAGCCAGCGGGCACGCGCTGTGCCCGCTATGGACCGGCGTGGGGCGTGCGTGCCCGAAGCATGCCTCACGCTGCCTGCGGCTCGTCAGCGGGCGCCACGAGGCGGCCACGATACAGCGCGCCGATCAGGTCGGACTGCGTGACGATGCCGCACAGCCGCGCCTTGTCGTCGATCACATAGGCCGCATGGTGGCCTTCGTCGGCCAGCATCGGCACCAGCGCTTCGACGGGCAGGGTGCGCGGCACGGTCTGCTCGTCGTGGCCGCGCGCCAGCGGGCCGACCGTGTTGGCGGCGCGCAGCGGATGCCGCAGCGACAGGCGGCCCAGCTTGATCATGGTGCTGTGGTGCAGGCGATGGCTGGCGCTGGTGTAGTCCACCACGCCGACCATGCGGCCGCTGTCGGCCTCGATGACCGGCAGCGATTGCAGGCGATGGCGCTCCATTAGCTGCACCGCCTCGGTCAGCGTGGTGTCGCGGTTGACCAGCACGAGGTCGGCCGACATGATGTCCTGCATGGTGAGCCGGCCGAAGCGCCGCTCATGCGCGTGCTGTTCTACCCGGCGCAGCAGCTGGTCCAGTTCTTCCGGGCCCACCGCCAGCATCCCTTCGTGCTCATTCAGGGCCGCTTCCAGGTCTTCCGGCAGGTAGCCGGCGCGATCGGTCGGTACCGGGTCGCGCGTGTCGTGCACATTTACATGCTGCGGCCGCGCGGCGGCCGGGTAACGATGGCCGGTCAGGTTGTTGTAGACCACCGCGGTGATCAGCAGCAGCGCCGAATTGATCATCAGCGGGTTGACGATGAACCAGTAACCGAGCTGGTGGATCTCCGGACCGCCGAGAATTACGCTGACCGCCACCGCGCCCGACGGCGGGTGCACGCAGCGCAGCAGGGTGGTGACGCATAGCGTCGCCATTAGCGCGACCGGTGCGGCCAGCAGCGGATCGGCCGGCCACAGGCTGTGCACGAACACGCCGATCAGGCCGGCGAACAGATTGCCGCCAAGGATCGACCACGGTTGCGCCAGCGGGCTTGCGGGCAGGCCGAACAGCAGCACCGCCGACGCGCCGATCGGCGCCAGCAGCAGCGGCGTATGCGACGGCCCGAACATCCAGTGCGTGGTAAACCCCGTGATCAGCAGCCCGAGCATTGCCCCCAGCATGATGCGCAGCATCTCAGCATGGCGGCGTGCGGCCAGCGAGGCGACAGGGGCGAAAAGGCGGGTCAGGAGTTTCACGCGAGCGGGCCCGGCGGATGGACGAAAGCCTGACAGTTTACCGAATGTCGGAACAGCGCGCACCGGCTGCGGACGCGGTACCATGCGGCTCGGCGTACCGTATGCGTCAAAATGTCATGGCGTGAGGTTTATCGTGCACATTTGTTGCCGGGAAGGACGGTGGGCAGGATATGCTGACGCCGTTTCACCTATCTTTTTCCCGCGCTTGCCATGTTCGCGCGGCTTTGTTCGACCAAAGGATTTTCGTGGTTCAGTTCGCTTCTTCCTCTTCTGCTGCATACCCCGTGGCCCCTGCCGAAACCGGTGACGCGCCTGCGCGCTTTTTCACCAGGCTGTCGGCCAGTGTGGGCGACGGCAGCTTCGTCAAGCTGGTGCTCGGGCGCCATGCCGGAGACGAGGAAGGGCTGGAGCGGGTGCTGGTGCGGGCAGTCATGCTGCGTGGCGCGCCGCACCTGTCGTTCGTGTACCGCTATACGACGCGCGACATCACCAAGAATCTGCCGGTTGCCGAGGCCATCGAGACGGTGCGGATGCTGGCCGGCACCACGTTCCGCAACCTCCACTTGCAGACCCGTACGGCCGAGCTGCAGCTGGCCTATGGCAAGAAGGGCAAGAGCACCCTGCGCGTGGGGCGTCTCACGGCCACGGCGGGGTCTGTTCCTGATCAGGCTGGTCCGGAAGCAGAGGACGCGCCACCGGCAGCGGATTCCATGCCGGCCCATGCCGCGCACAACCGCGCCAAGCACCGCATGCTGACGCTCGACCGTCCGTTCCTCGTCGATCTCGGCGTGACCACGGCGGACCATCAGTTGGTGCCGGCGATGTCGCGCAAGTGGAAGCAGATCAACAAGTTCATCGAGATCTTCGACCGGGCGCTGATGGCGTCGCGCTTGCGCGATGCGACCGAGGTGCGCGTCGTGGACTTTGGCTCGGGCAAGGGCTACCTTACATTCGCCGTGCACGACTACCTGAGTGCCGGACTCGGCCGCTGTGCCCAGGTCATGGGCGTCGAGCTGCGCGAGTCGCTGACCAGCCTGTGCAATGCCGCCGCCGCGCGGCTCGAGCATCCGGGTCTGACGTTCCGCCAGGGCGATGTGCGGCAGTTCGCGCCGCAGCCGATCGACGTCATGATCGCTCTGCATGCCTGCGACGTGGCGACCGATTTCGCGATTCATATGGGGATTCGCGCCGGGGCCGAGATCATCATGTGCGCGCCGTGCTGCCACAAGGAAATTCGCCCGCAGCTGCTGTCACCCCACCCAATTCAGGCTGTGCTGCGGCATGGCGTCCATCTCGGGCAGGAAGCCGAGATGATTACCGACAGTTTGCGTGTATTGCTGCTGGAAGCGCAGGGGTATGATGCCCAGGTGTTCGAGTTCGTGTCGCTCGAGCACACCAGCAAAAACAAGATGATTCTTGCGGTGCGCCGCGCCCGGCCGCACGATGCCGCGCCGGTGCTGGCACAGATCGAGGAAGTGAAAGCGTTCTACGGAATCCGCGAGCATTGCCTGGAGACCCTGCTGCAGGCCGATACCGGGACTTGACTGCCGGTCGCGGCAGTGTGCGCTGGCACAGGGCATGGCAGGGCCATGCATGCTGGCGGCCCTTGTTCAAGGAGAGCATGATGCAGGTGAACCCGTATCTGAATTTCAACGGCAATTGCAAAGAGGCGTTTGCGTTCTACGCCAAGGTCCTGAAAACCGATATCGTCATGATGCTGCCGTTCAGCGGCACGCCGATGGCCGATCAAGCTCCGCCCGAGATGCGCGACCTGATCGCGCATGCGCAACTGCGCATCGGCGATTGTGTGCTGATGGCCTCGGACGCGCCAAGTCACTACGAACAGCCGAAGGGCATGAATGTGACGCTGGGCATCGAGGCGCCCGAGGAAGCCGAGCGCGTGTTCAATGCCCTGGCGGAGGGCGGCACGGTACAGATGCCGCTGGCCGAAACCTTCTGGGCGCAGCGCTTCGGCATGGTGGTCGACCGCTTTGGAATTCCATGGATGATCAATTGCGAGAAACCGCGCGAGCAGTGGGCACCTTGATCCTCTGAAGTCGCTTGGGGCCCCCGGCCCGGTCTCATCGCGTTAAGCCGGCATGGCCTGCAGCCGCAACACTGCGGGCCGTGATCGATGCTCCAGAAAACAATGGGCCGCCTCGCAGGTTTTCCTGCAAGGCGGCCCATGCCATTCTTGACGCAGCAGTCGCTCAGATGCCGAGCAGCTTCTTCGCCTCGCCCAGTGCCTTCATCGAGGCGTCGTGATTGCCGGCCTTGTGCTGCGCTTCGCCATCGGCGCGCAGTTTTTTCACCTTGGCGGCATTGTCAGCCGACAAGGTCGGGTTGGTGGCCAGCTTGGCATCGATGGCCTTCATCTCGTTCGGGCAGTTGTGCGCCAGGGCCAGACCACTGGCTCCCAGCAATACCGCTACGACCGACCAGGACACTGCGCGGGTCATGACATGACGCATGGCGACTCCTTGTGACGGAAAGAGGAATTTCAGCATAGTGCATGGCAGCGCGGCCGCCAACAGGCGGGTGCACCCGCCTGCCTGTTCTCCAGCCGTCAGTCCACCACCTTGCCGCGCAGGGCCTTGATCGAGCCGCGCAGGTTCTTTGCTTCGAGGCGCCGCGTCCGCGACGCCAGCGTCGGGCGCGTGGGCCGGCGCACGCGCGGCGGCCGGGCCACGCTTTCCACCAGCGCGTGCAGGCGCTGCAGCGCTTCTGCCCGGTTCAGCTCCTGGCTGCGGTGCGCCTGCGCCTTGATGACGATCACGCCCTCGCGTGTGATGCGGTGGTCATGCAGCGCCAGCAGCCGCTGCTTGTGATCATCCGGCAACGACGAGGCGCGGATGTCGTAGCGCAGGTGCACGGCGCTCGACACCTTGTTGACGTTCTGCCCGCCCGCCCCCTGCGCCCGGATGGCGGTGATCTCGACTTCGTGGAGGGGAATCTGGAACGGGGCGTGCATGCGCGCATGATAGCAAGCCGCTGGCCAGTGAGATCCCCATGAGCACCTGATCGAGGGAAAGTGGCGTATGCATTTCTTTCCGGGCCATGGGGGAGCGTAAGCCTTGTCCTGCTGTTAATCAATGACTAAAATGCAGTCAATGACTAATGAGGTGGCGAATGAGGTGAAGATGGCAACAATGACGATCCGCAATATCGATGACCAGCTCAAGGCACGTCTGCGTGTCCAGGCAGCCGTGCATGGACGTTCGATGGAAGATGAGGCGCGTGCCATCCTGCGGGCGGCGTTGTCTGCCGAGCCGGTACGCGGTGCGTCGCTGGTGAAGACCATCCGCGCACGAGTCGCGCCGCTGGGAGGCGTCGAGCTGGAATTGCCCGCGCGTGAGGCGATGCGCACGCCGCCGGAGTTTGGCGCGTGATTGTCCTGGATACGAACGTTCTCTCGGAAATCCTGCGGCCGGCACCTGAGGCGCGCGTGATCGCATGGCTGGAGGCCCAGCCGCGGCTCGCACTGTTTACGACAACGGTCACACAAGCAGAAATCCTCTATGGGGTGCGCGTGTTGCCAGCGGGCCAGCGCAGGGCGGCGCTACTGGATGCTGTGCAAGCCGTCTTTGCACTGGACTTCGCCGGGCAGATCCTGAGTTTCGAGGGCGATGCTGCGGCTGCCTATGCCGAAATCGCCGCAGCGCGCCGGTCGGCAGGGCGGCCGATCAGCCAGTTCGATGCCACGATTGCAGCGATCACCCGGTCTCATGGTGCGAGCCTGGCCACACGCAACGTCCGGGATTTCAGCGACTGTGGCATCGAGATGATTGATCCCTGGGCTGGTTGACCGGCCCAGCTTTCATCGCCTTTACCGACAGTCTCCACTGCCCGGCATGGCCGGCAGTGAGGCCGCGCGCCCGAGCAGTCCGCGCCGCAGGGCAATCCCCCACGGCCGACAGACCTTTTCAAAGTATGTGAAGATGTCCGCGCTCCCCTCACCGACGTGCAGACGATTCATGATTCCGTTTTCGGTCCTCGACCTTTCCCCCATCACGCAAGGCAGCGACGCCGCCACCGCATTTCGCAACACGCTCGAGCTGGCCCGGCTGGCGGAGCGGCTTGGCTACCGGCGCTACTGGCTGGCCGAGCACCACAACATGCCGGGCATCGCCAGTGCCGCCACGGCTGTGGTGATCGGCCATGTCGCCGGCGGCACGCGCACGATCCGCGTGGGCGCGGGCGGCATCATGCTGCCGAACCATTCGCCGCTCGTCATCGCCGAGCAGTTCGGTACGCTGGCTTCGCTCTACCCGGGGCGCATCGATCTTGGCCTGGGCCGCGCGCCGGGGACCGACCAGACCACGGCGCGTGCGCTGCGGCGTGATATTTTGCATGCCAGCGATCGCTTTCCGGAAGATGTGGCGGAGCTGCAGCAGTACTTCCGGCCATCCCGGCCGGGGCAGGCGATTCGCGCGATTCCCGGTGACGGGCTGGAAGTCCCGCTGTGGCTGCTCGGTTCGAGCCTGTTCGGCGCGCAGCTGGCGGCGATGATGGGCTTGCCGTTTGCGTTCGCCTCGCATTTCGCGCCCGATCAGCTGATGACCGCCATCAGCCTGTACCGCGCCAATTTCCGCCCGTCCGAGACGCTCGACAAGCCGCACGTGATGGTCGCGGCGAGCGTCTTTGCCGCCGATACGGATGAAGAGGGGCGGCGTCTCGCCACCTCGCTGCAGCAGCAGTTCCTCAACCTGCGGCGTGGCGCGCCGGGACAGTTGCCGCCGCCGGTCGACGACATGGATGCTATCTGGTCGCCGGCCGAGCGGCTCAATGTGGAGCGCGCGCTGGCCTGCAGCGTGGCCGGCGCGCCGCAGACCGTGCGGCAGGGGTTGGCCGCCTTCATCGCCCAGACGCAGGCGGACGAGCTGATGCTGACCGCACAGATCTACGACCATGCCGCGCGCATGCGCTCGTTCGAGATCGTGGCCGACGCCTGTGCCGATCTCATGGTGCGCCAGGAGACGGTGTAGGCAACGCGGCCATGCGTGCCAGCATGTACGCCTGAATGCGCACTTGAATTCCTGGTGCGCCGTCAGGCGCGCGGGAGAATCCGCACCCTCATCGCACGGCCAGCCAGAGCATGGCCCAGGACGCCGCCGTCGACAGCACGATGCCAATCGCCACCGGCCACGCGAACCGGCGGCCGCCGGCCATGGCGACCACGATCTTGCTGACGGCATTGCTGGTCAGGGCGGCCAGCACCGGGATCAGTCCATCCGTTGCCGCCATCTTGCCGGCCGCGGTCATGGAGCCAATGGACACCGCCGTGGCATGCGCGTCCGCAAATCCGCCGAGCAGGGCGGCCGCCGTTACCCCCTGCTGGCCGAACCACTGGTTGACGGCGAGGGTGATCACCTGCAGCACCGAGACGATCAGTGCGAAGGTAAGCCCGATGCGCCAATCGAACATGCGGCCCGGCGGGTCGTCGGGATGGTCTGCCGCCGCGTGGCGCACCGAGCGCCAGGTGTGGAAGCCGCCGAATAGCGCGATCACCAGCAGCCCCCCGCCCAGCGGCGCGGCGGCGACCTTCAGCAACTGCGGACTGGCAATGCCCAGCAGGAACATCATCTGCAGGTACGTGGCCACGGTCGACAGCAGCGCGCCGGCGATGGCCGCGTGACGCCAGTGTGGCTGCGCGCCGTGGCCGGCAAGGCTGGCAATGGTGCCGGTACTGGTCACGAAGCCGCCGAACAGGCCCGCCACCGGCAGGCCGTAACGCTGGCCCAGCAGGCGGACGGCAAGATGCCCGGCGGCACTCATCGCCATGAACAGCAGCACCACCAGCCACAGCAGGTGCGGATTCCACGCGTCGTATGGCCCCATCTGCCTGTCGGGCAGCAGCGGCCACACAACCAGTGCCGCCGCCGCCAGCAGCAGGCCATCGGTCAGCTCGTTGCGGGTCATGGTGGTGCGGACCGTCTGATGCAGCACCGGCTTGATATGCAGCAGCACCGCGACCACCGTGCCTGTTCCGGCGGCCAGGGCGGGCTTCTCGACCGCCATCGCGCCGCATAGCAAGGTCACCAGCATGGCGATCTCGGTCGTTCCACCGAGATCAGTGGCGCTGGAGCGGTGATACGAGAGCGCCACCAGCGCGGCAACCGCCAGCGCGACGGCGACCAGCAGCGCCGTGCTGCCCAGGCTGAACGCCAGGGCGCCCAGCAGGGCGGTCAGGGCGAACGTGCGGATGCCGGCAAATGCGACGGTGTGCTGCTCCGCATCGCTGCGCTCGCGTTCGACGCCGATCAGCAACCCGATGCCGAGGGCGACTACGATATTCCAGGGAAAGATGTCCATCGACAGAGGCGTGCTTATAGGTTCGGGCTACGGCTTCAAGCGTTTTCGTGCGCGCGCCAGCGCCCGCCGGGCTTGCGCTTCGTAGCGGCTGTTCAGGCACGACAGGCGGCCGCGCACCAGCCTGCGCAGATGGCGGCCGCACAGGCGGGGCGCCGACGGATCCAGCAACATGAGGGCGACAGTCGTATCGTTCGCCCGGCCGAGGTGAAGTTGCAGTCGCCTGAGCGACTTTACCCGCCGTGCCGCAGGCCTGGCAAGCGCCGGCGCGAACAGCACGGTAAGGTAGTGCACGCGCTTGATCGCGATGCGCGTCCGGTGCAAGGTGCGAGTCCCGGTATCCGCTTGGGCCGCCGCTTTGGCCACCGCTTCGGCATCCGCGTCGGCAGCGGCTCGAGCGGCGCGCTGGCGCAGGATCCGGTACGCATCGCGCAGGCGCTGCCGGGCGAAGGCGTCGAGTGGCGGCGAGCGATCTTGCACGGCGCTCCAGTCGGCGAGCGTTGCGCGCAGCGATGACAGGACGGCTGCCGGCGCCGCATCACGCATGGCACGCCGGCACGCAGCTGTCTCCCGCGCCACCTGCTGTTCGAGTGCGCGCAGAAGCGGCTGCGCCCTGGCCGGATCCTCAGGCAAGAAGTGCGGTGCCAGTTCCGTGGCCAGCACCGCCCATTCGCGGGCAGGCCCCGCGAGATCCGCCAGCGTGCCGAGGCGCGTACGCCAGGCATGGGCCATCCCTGCCGGCAGCAATGGCGCATAGGCCCACAACAGACAGCGCAGCTGCCGCAGGCTGACGCGATAGCGATGGATCAGTTCGGGGTCGGCGTTCGCGTTGCTGTCCGCATGGCTGTCTGCGTTTCCGTCCACGGCGCTATTCGGGCCACCATCCGGCTCGCCAGCGGCAGCGACACGCCCGGCGCAGCATATCGCTTCGTCGAGCAACGGCGCTGCCAGCCTGGGCAGTGCCGCGTGTGCCGGCATGTCGGCCGTGTGCCGGTCGCTGGAAGAGAGGGTCATGTCGTCTGGTTCTCGGGGGCATCCCACCATCTGATCAGCGTAGACCATCCGCATGCACGGCGTGGACGCACGCCGCGCCGGATGAAACTCGGCACGCGGCACGGCCTTGGCCCTGCGGGCTCAGGCCGGTTACACTCATCCGTATCCATTGTTCTCGTTTCCGTGACTGCTTTTGTGACTGCCCCATGCCGATACCCTATCTGCGGCGCCTGACCGGCCGCGAGCGGACGCGCAAGGCCAATCGCCAACTGGCCTGCTATCTGGCGTTCATTGCCGGCGCGATCAATGCTGGCGGATTCCTCGCGGTCCAGCAATACACCTCCCACATGACGGGCATCGTGTCCTCCATGGCCGATGCGCTGGCGCTCGGGCAGGCGGTGCTGTTTCTCGCGGGCCTGGGGGCGCTGCTGTGCTTCATCTCGGGCGCTGCCACCTGTGCCGTGCTGGTGAACTGGGGGCGGCGGCGTGACCTGCAGAGCGAGTTTGCCTTTCCGTTGATGCTCGAGGCCGGCATGCTGATCCTGTTCGGGCTGCTCGGCGGCAACCTGGGGCGCTATGGCTGGCTGTTCGTGCCGGCGACCGTGATGCTGCTGTGCTTCATCATGGGTCTGCAGAACGCCATCATCACCAAGCTGTCCCACGCGGAGATCCGCACCACGCACGTCACCGGCATGGTCACCGATATCGGCATCGAACTCGGCAAGCTGTTCTACTGGAACCGGCATCGGCACACAACACCGCATGTCAGGGCCGATCGCGAGAAGCTCCGCCTGCTGCTCCTGCTGGTCGGACTGTTCTTCGGCGGCGGGGTTGCGGGCGCGCTGGGGTTCAAGCACATCGGTTTCATCATGACCCTGCCGCTGGCCGCATTGCTGATCTTCATGGCAGCCGTGCCGGTGTTTGACGACATGCGCACGCGCCTGCGCTAGCGGGGGGCCGCGCCCGCCGGCTTGCTGGTACAGTGTCGCGCAGATCGTTGCGCACGGACATTTCACCATGACTGACACCCCAGCTTCTTCTTTTGCTTCCACGCCCGGCCCCCAGGCCCTGGCCGGCATCAAGGTCCTCGAACTCGGGCAACTGATCGCCGGACCATTCTGCGGCAAGGTGCTCGGCGATTTTGGCGCCGATGTCATCAAGATCGAGCCGCCGGGCCAGGGCGATCCGCTGCGCAAGTGGCGGCTGCTCAAGGATGGGACCTCGGTGTGGTGGCAAGCCCAGTCGCGCAACAAACGCTCGGTGACGCTCGATCTGCGCCAGCCGGAAGGGCAGGAGGTGCTGCGCCTGCTCGTGGCGGATGCCGATGTGCTGATCGAGAATTTCCGCCCCGGCACGCTCGAGGAGTGGGGGCTGGGTTGGGACACGCTCTCGGCCATCAATCCGGGCCTTGTGATGGTGCGCGTCTCGGGTTTCGGGCAGGACGGACCGTATCGCGACCAGCCCGGGTTTGCCGTGGTTGCGGAAGCCATGGGCGGCCTGCGCTATCTCACCGGCGAACCCGGCCGCGTGCCGGTGCGCACCGGCGTGTCGATCGGCGATACGCTCGCCGCGCTGCATGGTGTGATTGGCGTGATGATGGCGCTCTATCACCGCAAGGTGAACGGCGGGCAGGGCCAGGTCGTGGATGTCGCGCTATACGAGTCGGTGTTCAACTGCATGGAAAGCCTGCTGCCCGAGTACAGTGCGTTCGGTACCGTGCGCGAGCCGTCGGGCGGGGCGTTGCCGGGCATCGCACCGTCCAATGCCTACGCCTGCCGCGATGGCTGGGTGGTGGTGGGCGGCAATGGCGACAGCATCTTCAAGCGCCTGATGACGCTGATCGGCCGCGATGACCTCGGGCAGGACCCGGCGCTGGCGCACAACGACGGCCGCGTCGCGCGCGTGGCCGAGATCGATGCCGCCATCGGCGCATGGACCGCGACGCGTCCGGTGGCCGAGGTGGTGGCTGGCCTGCAGGCCGCACGCGTACCGGGCGGGCGCATCTACACCGCGCGCGACATTGCTGAAGATCCGCAGTACCGGGCGCGCGACATGGTGCAGCGTGTGACCACGCGCGATGGCTGGGAGGTCGATCTGCCGGGTATCGTACCCAAGCTGTCGGCGACGCCGGGCGCGATCCGCCAGGTCGCGCCGCATCTTGGTGGCGATACGCGCGCCGTGCTGGAGGAAGTCGGTTTGACGCCGGCGCAGATCGAGGCCTTGGCAGCCAAAGGCGTGATCTAGGCCAGGCCTCGCACCTGGCTCGCTGCTCTCGCTCGGCCCAGGTCCGGCGCACACAGGGAACGTGCGGCTGGCTGACAGGCCTTACACCGTTGCGCCGAACAACCGGCCGACCAACGCGGTGAGTGCCATCGCGCCCGCGCCCCAGATCGTGACGCGCACCGCGCCACTGATCACCGGTGCGCCGCCAATGCGCGCCGCCAGCGCGCCGAGTCCGGCCAGTGCTGCGAGCGCCCCGCCAGTGACCGCTACGCCGGTGAGATGAGGCGGTGCCAGCAAGGCAATCAGCAACGGCAGCAGCGCACCGGCTGAAAAGGTGGCGGCAGAGGACAGCGCCGCCTGAATCGGGCGTGCCGCGAGTTGTTCCGTGATGCCCAGTTCATCACGCGCATGCGCGCCCAGAGCGTCGTGCGCCATCAGCTGGCGGGCTACCTCGCGTGCCAGTTCGGGCTCCAGGCCCCGTGCCACATAAATCTCGGCCAGCTCCTCCAGCTCTGCGGCGTGATGGTGCTTCAGGGCTTGCTGCTCCAGCAGCAGGTCGGCGGCCTCGGTATCGGCTTGCGAACGGACCGACACATATTCGCCAGCGGCCATCGACATGGCGCCCGCGATCAGCGCGGCAACGCCGGCCACCAGCACAGCCGAGCGCGTCGCGCCAGTCGCAGCAATGCCTACGACCAGGCTGGCGGTCGAAATGACGCCGTCGTTAGCTCCCAGTACAGCGGCGCGCAGCCAGCCGACGTGGTGGATGCGATGGTGTTCCGGGAGTTGCATGGGCGGTCCTCGCTGTGCAGTCTTGGGTGGTGGCCGCTCAGAGCCCGAACAGCATGCCACCCGAGCGCGTGATGATGATCAGGCCGATCTGCGCAAAGATGAACAGCGCCAGCGGCGACAGGTCGAGTCCGCCGACCAGCGGGATGAACTTGCGCAGTGGATTGAGCAGCGGCGCCAGCAAAGCCTGCAGAAAACCCATCACCGGGCTGTGCGGGTTGATCCACGACAGCAGCGCCATCAGCAGTGTCATCCACATCACCAGGCTGACGGCCCACTTCAGGACCACCAGCAGCGCCGTGAGCAGGCCCGTCGGGATCAGCAGCGCCGGGCTGGTGCCTGCCAGCAGCAGCACCATGCCAAGATAGCAGAGCGCCGCCAGCCATGCGCCGACGAGGCTGGCCCAGTCGATGCCGCCCGCGCCCGGGATGACCTTGCGCAGCGGCAGCACCAGCCAGTCGGTGATCTGGAACAGCGCCCGCGACAGCGGATTGCCCGGCGGCAGGCGCACCGCCTGGCTCCAGGCGCGAAGCAGCAGAGCCGCGCCGAACAGCGTGAGCAGCAGATCCACCAGAAACCGGCCAATTTCATTCAGCATGTGTACTCCCGTGGAGCGCAGGCCCCGCAATCAAGGATGCGCGAACAGCCCGTGGCATGTCCGCCTGACGACGCGCATTGTCGCATGTTGCTTTGACAACACGCGCAAAATGATGCGGCGTCGTGTGTATGCCGTACCTGAGTGAACCGCGTTCATGTGCCCCGCTGGAACCACCGCGAACGATGCGGGAGCCATGCCTCACAGGATCGGCGCGAACAGGTGCGCGATATGCATCAGGGCGCGCCGCCAGTAGGGCGTGTTGCGATATTCGTCCAGCCCGACCTCGCGCGCGCACGCGAAATCGGCGACCAGCATCGTCTCGACCTCTGCCGCGAACCCCGCATCGAGCGTCATCACCATCAGTTCGAAGTTGAGCCGGAACGAGCGGTTGTCCAGATTGGCGCTACCAATGGCTGCGGCGCGGTCATCGATCAACACCACCTTCTGGTGCATGAAGCCCGGTTCGTAGCGGAACATGCGCACGCCGGCCTGCACCGCATCGTGCGCAAACAGGGTCGATGCGTGGAACACTACATGGTGATCGGGCCGCGTGGGAATCAGCACGCGCACATCCACGCCGCGCATCACTGCCAGCTCCAGCGCGCTCATCACCGCCTCGTCCGGCACGAAGTAGGGTGAGGCGAGCCACACGCGGCTGCGCGCCGCATTGATCGCGGTGACAAAAAACAGCGAGCCGGTTTCCCGTGCATCCGCCGGCCCGCTCGGCAGCGCCTGGCACAGCATCGTGCCGTCGCGGGTAGCGGGCGCCAGCATGTGCGGCAACTGGCGCGTGGCCCAGAACCAGTCCTCCGCGAACACCAGCTGCAGGGTGCCGAGCACCGGCCCGCGCAGCTCGATATGCGTGTCGCGCCACGGTGAGAGCGGGGCGCGCTCGCCGAGGTACATCGTGCCGATATTGTGCCCGCCGACGAAGCCAACCTCGCCATCCACCACCAGTAGCTTGCGGTGATTGCGGAAATTGATCTGGAAGCGGTTCGCGAGGCGCCGCGTGGCGAATTTGCGGACCTGTGCCCCGGCCTCGGCGAGCGTGGCGATGTAGGCTTCCGGCAAGGCGTGGCAGCCAATGCCGTCATACAGGAACTGCACCGTCACCCCGGCGCGCGCCCGTTCCGCGAGTGCATCGTGCAGGGCCCGCCCCGCCGCATCGTCGGCAATCGCGAAGAACTGCACGAGGATCGCTTGCCGGGCCTGGCGGATAGCCGCCAGCAACGCCTCGTACGTGACCTCGCCATTGATCAGCAGGCGCACGTGATTGCCGCGCAGCAGAGGCGTGTCGGTCAGGCGCGTCAGCGCTTGCAGGCCGCTGTCTTCGGGATACTCCGCGATGTATTCGGGGTGCCGCTGCGCCCAGACTGGATCGATGCCGCGTGCCTGCAGGCGCGCCACCTCGTTGCGAAAGCGTTGGGGATTGGTGTAGCCGGTGAAGTAAGCGCTGCCCAGCACGGCGTACGGCAGCAGCGTCAGCCATGGCATCATGACCAGCGACAGGGCCCAGGCAATGGCGCCCTGCGAGGTCCGCACCGTCATCACGGCATGCACCGCCGCGAAAATACCGACGATGTGCAGCACGCCGAGAATGGTAGCAATCAGAGGAGTCGAGAACAATTCCACCGGCATGGCGGTAGTGTACCGGTCTCTTGCGGTCTCGGGCGCACTTTGGTTCAGTGCGCCTGTGCTGCGCCGCAGCGCTCAGCGCGTGGCGCGCCGGCCGATCATCCCCATCAGGAACGATGCCACGCTGCAGGTGGCCATGATGCCGACCAGCGGCAGGGCGCTCTTGCCCGACAACAACCCGATGGCGATGCCGGCCAGCGTGCCGAGGCTGAACTGCAGCGTGCCCATCAGCGCCGAGGCCGTGCCGGCCCGGTGACCCTGCCGGCTTAGCGCCAGCGCGGAAGCATTTGGCATGATGCAGCCGAGCGACGCCAGATAGCCGAAAAAGCCCAGCAGCAGCACTGGCAGCGAGAGGTGGCCGGCGGCCGCGATCAGCGCCACGGTGACGCTGAACAGCACCGGCACGCGCGTGACGATGCGCAGCACCGCCTCCGGCGTGTGGCGACGCATCAATACGCTGTTGACCTGCGACATGGCGATCAGGCCGAAGGCATTGAGGCCGAACACCACGCTGAACCAGTGCGGCGGAATGTCATACAGCTTGATCAGCACGAACGGCGAGCCGGCAATGTAGGCGAACATGCCGGCCTGCACGCAGCCCGCGCACAGCGAATAGCCGACGAACTGCGGCGAGCGTAGCAGTTCGCCATAGCTGCGCAGCACGCGCATCAGATGCAGGCGCGGTGCCTTGGC
The DNA here is from genome assembly GCA_000272025.2 of Imbroritus primus. Taxonomy (GTDB): domain Bacteria; phylum Pseudomonadota; class Gammaproteobacteria; order Burkholderiales; family Burkholderiaceae; genus Imbroritus; species Imbroritus primus. The sequence goes on along the minus strand of AKCV02000017.1, from coordinate 26,149 downwards.
GGTGTCGACGGTTTCGTCCAGCCCGTAGTGCACGGCCAGCAGCAGCACTATGCTCAGCCCGGTCAGGACGAAGAAAATGGCGTGCCAGTCGGCCACCGTGAGGATTGCGCTGCCGAGCAGCGGGGCGAGGATCGGCGCCATGCCCATCACCAGCATCTGCGTGGAAAAGGCGCGCGCCGCGTCGGGGCCGTCGAGCCGATCGCGTACCACCGCGCGCGAGATCACCATGCCCACGCAGCCGCCGAGCGCCTGCAGGGTGCGAAACATCATCAGCCATTCCACCGTCGGCGCCAGCGCGCAGCCAAGCGAGGCCAGGCCATACAGCGTCAACCCGAAATACAGTGGCGGCTTGCGCCCGAAGCGGTCGCTGATCGGCCCGTAGAATGCCTGCCCGGCTGCCAGCCCGATCAGAAAGGCGCCGAGGGTCAGTTCAATCTGGCCGGGCGTGACGCCGAGCGCCGTGCCCATGGCCGGAAAGGCCGGCAGGTACATGTCGATGGACAGGGGACCGATGGCGATCAGTGCGCTGCAGACCAGCAGCCAGGTGGGGAAGCGTTGAGGATTGTGCGAAGCGGGTGTGTGAGGAGCGGGGGACGGCATGCGGACAACAGAGGCAATGGGAGCGGAGTCCGAAGGTTCGATCCGGGATCGGCTTCAGATTTCCGCCTGAGATTGCATGATACAGAACAGTCGCGTTGGCCGCTGAACGCCGGCCGGTGATATCGGGCGCGCAGCATGGGGATGATGTTGTCGCACGTCCTGCACCGCCCGTCATTCCCCGGCTATCCGCTTGCGTTTGCCAGTTTGCGTGGCCGGTGCTGTCTCGACGGCAGGCCATCCCAGGAGTTGCCGCAGGGTGTTGATACGGGTGTTGATGGCACGCTGAAACGCTGGCGCATTATTGACTGCAGATGGTGAGAGGGCTCCCAGGGCCATATCTGGTACGTATCCAGATGCGTAGTCGTGGGCCGAGCAGCATTTGGGGGTGCTGTAGTGCAGATCGGCCCCCCAGGCCAGGAACAGCTTGACACCTTCGATAGTCTCATCCACCGCGCGCAGGTAAGCCGCGCCGTCTGAACAGATGCGCCCCGCATACGGAGGGGAGCATTGCAGATAGTGCACCAGCGATACTACGTCCCATTCTAATGGGCTGTGCAGTACTCGAAGGAAATGTTGACGCTGATCCGGTTCCGTGCACGCATCATGCAGTGCCTGCAAGAGGTGGATGCTTGACGTCCCGAATTTATCGATCCAATGGTACAGCAGCTTGCCGTTGACCCGGGCGAGGTCGATTCCCGCTTGGCACAGCAGGGCGACAGTCTCGGGGTGTGTGGCCACGTCCAGTGGAGATCTCTCGTGCTTGTTGAGTGCATTGACATACATCGAGACATCGGCCTGGGCACGGGTACAGGCTTCGATCAGCAGCCGCACGAAGGCAGGAGAATGCTGGGCTGCGACATGCAAAGGGGTCTCTCCATACTCAGATACCAAATTTATCTTGGCGTGATGCCTGATCAACCATTCACCGGCACGCACATTGCCGTGTGCGGCAGCGTTAAACAGCGCGCTCTGCCCGTTACTATCGGGGTAATCAATCGACATACCCGCCGAGGTCAGATGCGCCACAAGAAAGGGCAACATGTCCACCTCGTCCTGCGCGGCGGCCAGATGCAGAAGGCCGATGCGGTCCTCGGCCGGTAGCATCGCTTCAATCAGATTCTCGCGCCTTTGGTCATCGAGGCGCGTATCAATGCGGTGCTCATCTGTTGATCCGTCATTGAGGCGCGTATCAATGCGGACCTCATCTGTTACCCATAACTCGCCCAGCTTGTCCGGGCGCAATTTCCCGGCATCGAGCAGCAGCCTGACGGTACGCCAGGCGCCAAAGTGGGCGGCAAAGAAGGCCAGCTTGGCATACCAGAAGCGACGCCTCATGCCGGTCTGGCTGGCGCAGTGTCGCGCCAGGGTTTCCAGGCGGCCGAGATCATGCGTGCCGGTGGCAAGATCGCACAGGAAGGTATGCAGGCAGTACCGTAGCGTATCGACCTGGAGGATGGCCTTGGCCCATTCGGGATCGCCGCTTGTATTCTCCGTCGGGGCCGGAGAGAGTGTGCCATACGCTGCGTCGAGCAACAGCGTGATACGGAATGAAGGGTCAATATATGGACCGACGCCATTGAAGTACTTGCGCATGCCCTCGGTCATCTGTTGTGTCAACTGGGCGCGTTTGCCTTCACTTTCCGGATACTTGGCGGGCAGCCGTGCGCGGGCCAGCCGCAGCATGAATTCGCTCAGCAACTCTTGATGCGTGAGCTGGCCATGCTCCAGCCGTGCGAATGCCTCGTCGGCGTAACGGGCATTGTATTGCGCAAAATTGGGATGGATGCCGCGCAAGGCGGCTGCCTTGCGGGCTTCGTCAAGACGCCACCGTGTGCCGACAGGCATGGATCGCGTGCCTGGGCTGGCATAGTCGCTGATCAGCCTGGCGAGATTGCGATCCCTGACCACCAGGGTGGCCGGGCTGACTGTTGGCGTGGCAGGCGCGCCCGGTTGTGTGATGGCGGACGTCGATGAGAAGGAGAGCGAGTTTAGATCAGGCATGGCGTAGTTCGTGAACGATATGGCCTGCACGGTAAGGGAAGCGGCTTGAGCGCGCAATTAAACAAACGCTATATCGGCACGTGGTCACGGTTGTTCACAATCGCGAGGCGACTCTGCCAAGAGGCCTTCCATCGGTCGGGACGCTGGCAAGCGGACCGGTAAGGCCAAATGGGGCGCCTACTCATACAAAGCTTTTGAACGGAGTGTTCGACAAAGCGTGTCCCTGTGAGCCCGTCCATTTGCCACACTGGAGACAAGCGCAAAATCCGCGCATTCACGATGGCACGTTTGCAGGAGGCCCCGATGGCCACGTCGTTGTTACCTACGCTCTACATTTCGCATGGCTCGCCGATGCTGGCGCTCGACCCCGGCGCCACCGGCGCGGCGCTAGATGCACTTGGTGCGCGGCTGCGCCAGATGCCGCCGCGCGCGATTCTCGTGATTTCCGCGCACTGGAGCTACAGCACCCTGGCCGTGACGACGCGCGTCCGGCAGGAGGCGTGGCACGATTTTGGCGGCTTTGCCCCCCAATTGTTCGCCTTGCGCTACGATGCGCCGGGCGCGCCGGTCGTGGCGCAGCGCGTGCGTGCGTTGCTGTCCGAGGCGGCCATCGACGGCGCGTCGTACGTTGCCGAGGATCCAGACCGGCCGCTCGACCATGGCGCGTGGATGCCGCTGCGCTACCTGTTTCCCGATGCCGACGTGCCGGTGCTGCAGCTGGCGCTCAACCCCTGCCTGCCGCCCGCCACGCAGATCGAGATCGGCCGTGCGCTGGCGCCACTGCGGGGCGAGGGCGTGCTGATTATCGGCTCGGGCAGCTTCACGCATAACCTGCACGAAGTGTTTTCGGGCACGCGTGCGCAGCACGGTCCGGCGCCGTTGCCGTATGTGGAAGCGTTCCGTACATGGATGCTGACTGCCATCGACAAGGCGCTGGCCAGTGGCGATTTCAGTACGCTGGCACGCTACCGCACGCTCGCGCCAGAGGCGCAGCGCGCGCATCCGACTGACGAGCACTTGCTGCCACTATATGTGGCGCTGGGGGCGGCTGTCGGTCCGCAGGCTGCCGCAGCGCTGCACGGCAAAGGGGCAACGTGCGAGCGCATCGTCGATGAAGTCACCTACGGTGTGCTCGCCATGGACACGTTGGTGTTCCACGGCGGTGTCCCCGCGCTGGCGCAGGCCGCCTGAACGCCGGAGCGCGCAACTGTGCTGGCGGCTGCGCCGCGTCTCCGGCCCTGCCCGGATGTACTGGCAGAGCAGAGGGGATCCATGACGCGTGTTTGGAGTTGTGACCCGGATGGGAAGGCGGTTCAGTACTCGGCAGGAGCGGGTCGGATACTGCGTGCGCCACACAGGGCGATGACACCCATGCTGATGGCGATTACGCCAAGCCCCGCGCGCAGGTTGCTGGCGTGCGAGACCGCACCGATGATGACTGGCCCGAGCAGCATGCCGACGTAGGCGAAGCGCGCCACATTGGCGATGGCCTCCGCCGGCGCCACGCCGGGCAGCCGCGCGGCGGTGACCAAGAAGACTGGCACCATATTGGCGGCGCCCACCCCCATCAAACCGAAGCCGAGTAGTGCGCTCCACGGTCGCGGTAACGCCACCGCGAGCAGCATGCCGACGAACGCCAGCCACGCGCTCCAGGTCAGCAGGCGCGGCGCGCCGAGCCGCTTGCGCATGGCGTCGCCACCGAAGCGCGCCAGCGCCATCCCGCCCGAAAACACCGCATAGCCGGCGCTCGCCGAGGCTGCCGCCGCGCCGGCGATGTCGCGCATATAGATCGTGCTCCAGTCGTACATCGCGCCTTCGCCGAGTAGGCCGAGAAAGGCCAGGGTGCCGAGCACCAGCAGCATGCGGCGGTGCTGTCCGTCGGTGGTGGAGGCGTTGTCGATGGGGATGGCATCCGGCAGCAGCAGCGGGCGCGTGAGCAGCGCCGTGGCGGCGGTGAGCAGGGCGACCGCGGTCACGTGCATTTCCGGCGGGACGCCGAGCGACAGTACCCAGCCTCCGAGCGCGGCTCCAGCCATGCCGCCAAGGCTGAACATGCCGTGCAGCATCGACATGATCGGATGCGCATGCGCAGCCTCGACCGTGGCGGCCTGCGCATTCATGGCGACATCGAAGCCTGCATTGGCGATGCCGAACAGTACCAGCAGCCCGAGCAGCGCCGCAAAGCTCGGCATCAGCAGGATGATGCCGGTGGCAAGCGCGAACAGCACGCCGCTCAGCATCGATACCCGCGCGCTGCCAAGCCGCGCCACCTGCCGCCCGAGCCGGCCCATCACGAGAATCGCCCCGCCGGCGACGGCGAACATCGCCAGCGACAGTGCTGCATCGCTCAGTCCAAAGCGTTCGCGGATGGTCGGGATATGGATGCCCCACGTCGCGAAGGTGGCGCCATTGGCGAAGAACAGCGCCATGGCGGCCCAGGTGGCACGGCGGAGGACAGGTGGTGTGGCGGCAGAGAATATGGACAGCATGCACGCGGTGTGAATCGGACAGGAAGCGAGGCGGAGAGGAAACGAGCGCCTATTGTACGGGGGTGCTGTGCCATGGATATGTCGGTGTGTGCATGCGGCCGGCATGACGATGCGGGTTGGGTGCGGTCGCCCGCCAGCTTGAACGGAGCGATGCTCCGCGGGGCAAACGTCATGCTGTGTGTGGTGCCGGTCTGGAGGATGCTGGGGATGCGACTGGCTGCGATGAGGCTTGCCCGACGGCAGGTAGCCGATCGGGCAAGCTTTTCTATGCCGGCTCAGGCCGCACGCGTCTGCGCCGGTGCGCGGAACTGCGCGAGCAGCGTCGCCCAGCGCGTACGCACGGCGGCGAGATTACGCGTCTTGACGTGCCCGAAGCCACGGATCTCGTCAGGCAGGCTGGCCAGCTCGATCGCCACGCCGTGGTTGTGCGGCGCGAGCCCCTGCAGCAGTTCATCGATCAGTGCTTCATACTCGGCAACCAGTGCACGCTCGGTGCGGCGTTCCGCGGTGTAGCCGAACGGATCGAAGAGCGTGCCGCGCAGGCCCTTGCCGCGCGCCAGCAGCCGGAAGGCCGGCAGCATCCACGGGCCGAAGCGGCGCTTCTTCGGGTGTCCGTCGGCATCCAGCCCCGGCAACAGTGGAGGGGCCAGATGGAAGCGCAGCCGGTAGTCGCGTCCCGGTTCACCTTCGAACTGGCTGCGCAGCTGGTCGAGGAAGGCCGGGTCGGCATACAGCCTTGCTACCTCGTACTCGTCCTTGTAGGCCATCAGCTTGGCCAGGTTGCGCGCCACCGCTTCGGTGAGCGGCAGCGTGCGCGCGCCAATGCGATGCTGCTCGGCACCGCGCACGCGTTCGACCATGGCGCGGTAGCGGGCGGCGTAGGCCCTGTCCTGATAGTCGGAGAGCAGTTGCTCGCGGCGGGCAATCAGCTTGTCGAGCAAGGCCCCGCTATCGCCGTGCAGGTGTACTACCTGTTCTGTCGTCTCAGCCGGCAGGTCGCCGGTCAGCCGGTGCACGCCGGCATAGTCGTGTGCCAGATGGCGGCCCCATTCGAACGCAGCCTTGTTCTTGTCGACCGCCACGCCATTCAGTTCGATGGCACGCATCAGCGCATCGTGGGTCAGCGGCAGCCAGCCTTTCTGCCAGGCATAGCCGAGCATCAGCGGGTTGGTGAAGATGGCGTCGCCCATCAGCTTGACCGCAAACGCGCTGGCATTGATGAAGTCGCAGTGCGCGCCGACCGCCTGCCGCAGATCGGCTTCCGCCGACAGGCCGGGAAAGCGCCAGCGCGGATCGCGGATGAATGCGGCAGTCGGTGTGGCGGCGCTGTTGACGACGGCGCATGTCACGTCCGTATGGGTCTTGCCGAGGACTTCGTCGGTGGCCGAGACAATGGCATCGCAGCCGATGATCAGGTTGGCTTCGCCCATGGCGATGCGCGTCGCGTGGATATCATCCGGCTGCCGCGCGATCTGCACATGCGACAGCACCGCGCCGCCCTTCTGCGCGAGGCCGGCCATGTCGAGCACGGTCACGCCCTTGCCTTCCATGTGCGCGGCCATGCCGAGCAGGCCGCCGATGGTCACCACGCCGGTGCCGCCGATGCCGGTCACCAGCACGCCGTAGGGATGATCGATGGCGGGCAGGTCCGGATGCGGTAGCACTGGCAGGCTATCGGCTTGAATGTCGCGCTGCACGGGTTTCTTCAGCTGCGGCGCACCGTCCGGAAATTCGGCGGTGACAAAGCTCGGGCAGAAGCCGTTGAGGCACGAGTAATCCTTGTTGCACGACGACTGGTTGATCTGCCGCTTGGTGCCGAGGTCCGTTTCGAGCGGCTCGACCGACAGGCAGTTCGATTTCACCGAGCAGTCGCCGCAGCCTTCGCACACGGCGGCATTGATGAATACCCGTTTGGGAATGTCGGCCAGCGTGCCGCGCTTGCGGCGGCGGCGTTTTTCGGTGGCGCAGGTCTGGTCGTAGAGCATCAGCGTCGTGCCGGGAATCTCGCGCAGCATCTTCTGCACGGCATCGAGCTCGCTACGGTGATGGATCGTCACGCCGTCCGGCAGCGCGCGGCGCAGGGCGCTGCCATGCCGGTACTTCTCCGGCTCGTCGGTGACGATGACGATACGTGCCGCCCCTTCGGCTTCGACCTGGCGCGCGATCTGCGGCACGCTCAGCGTGCCGTCCACGGGTTGGCCGCCGGTCATGGCGACGGCGTCGTTGTACAACAGCTTGTAGGTGATATTGACCCTGGCGGCAATCGCCGCACGGATCGCCAGCAGGCCCGAGTGGAAATAGGTGCCGTCACCGAGATTGGCAAACACATGCCGGTCGCCGGAAAATGGCGCCTGCCCGACCCATGCCACGCCTTCGCCGCCCATCTGGCTGAAGGTGAAGGTGTCGCGGTCCATCCAGGTGGTCATGTAGTGGCAGCCGATGCCAGCCATGGCGCGCGAGCCTTCGGGCACGACCGTGGAGGTATTGTGGGGGCAGCCGGAGCAGAACCAGGGCTTGCGCTCGAGTGCCACGCGCGGCGTGGCCATGGTACGTTCCTTGGCATCGATCACCGCGATGCGCGCGGCGATGCGGGCGCGCACGTCCTGCGGCAGGTCGAATTGCTCAAGCCGCGTGGCGATGGCGCGCGCGATGATGGCCGGCGACAGTTCGTAGTGCGCTGGCAGCAGCCAGTTGCCCTGCGGGATCGACCACTCGCCGCCGGCATTGTCCTTGGCATCGAACTTGCCATACACCTTGGGCCGCACGTCGTCGCGCCAGTTGTACAGCTCCTCCTTGAGTGCGTACTCCATGATCTGGCGCTTTTCCTCGACGACCAGGATTTCCTGCAGGCCGGCGGCAAACTCGCGCGCGCCGTGCGCCTCGAGCGGCCACACGCAGCCCACCTTGTAGAGGCGGATGCCAATCTGCGCGCAGGTCGCGTCGTCCAGCCCCAGGTCGGTGAGCGCCTGGCGCACGTCGAGATAGGCCTTGCCGGCCGTCATGATGCCAAAGCGGGCGTGCGGCGCATCGATGATGATGCGGTCGAGATGGTTGCTGCGCACATACGCTAGCGCGGCGTACCACTTGTAGTCGAGCAGCCGTGCTTCCTGCACCAGCGGCGGGGCGGGCCAGCGGATGTTGAGCCCGCCCTCGGGCATGATGAAATCGGCCGGCACGTGAATGTCGATGCGGTGCGGATCGAGCTCGACCGAGGCGGACGATTCGACCACGTCGGTCACGCACTTCATCGCCACCCACAATCCCGAGTAGCGGCTCATGGCCCAGCCGTGCAGGCCGTAGTCGAGATATTCCTGTACGTTTGACGGATACAGCACGGGCAGGCCGCAGGCCTTGAAGATGTGCTCGGACTGGTGCGCCAGCGTCGAGGACTTGGCAGCATGGTCATCACCCGCCAGCACCAACACGCCGCCGTGGCGCGACGAGCCGGCCGAGTTGGCGTGCTTGAACACGTCGCCGCAGCGGTCCACGCCCGGTCCCTTGCCGTACCACATGCCGAACACGCCATCGAACTTCGCGCCGGGATACAGATTGACCTGTTGCGAGCCCCATACGGCCGTGGCGCCGAGGTCTTCGTTGACGCCGGGCTGGAACACGATGTTGTGCGCCTTGAGGTGCGCGTCGGCTTTCCACAGCGCGATGTCGAGCGCGCCAAGCGGCGAGCCCCGGTAGCCGGAGATGAAGCCGGCCGTGTTCAGCCCGGCGGCGCGGTCGCGCTCCTGCTGCAGCATCGGCAGGCGCACCAGTGCCTGGGTGCCGCTGATGTAGATGCGGCCGTGCTCCAGCGTGTATTTGTCGTCGAGGGAAACGTGTTCGAGCGCGCGTCGCAGCGCGTCACCGGCGGGGGTGTCAAGCGGGGCGTTCATGCCAGCTCCTCCAGAAGCGGATCGGGATCGCCGAACCATCGGACGAAGCAGCCAGGCGCATCGCGCTCTTGTGGAGCGTGCCGCGCGGCTGCGGCGTTGCCTATCTCTGTCGCATGTGTCGCTTCGATCCTACACCAGCTGGGCGGACGCGGCATCTTGCAATGCAATAGAGCGCTTCGCCCGCCGGCCCGGACGCCGGAAAAAGTACCGCATGATCGACATCCTGGCGGCGGTCCGTGCGTGCATCGCGTGACCGGGATGCCGTGGCGCATTGCGCTTCCGGGTTTCGTTTCGAGGGTCGCGCGGGGAGGGGCAGGGGGCGTTACCGCACCATCTGGTTGATTTCGATGATGGGCATCAGCACCGCCAGCACGATCAGCAGCACCACGAGACCCATGGTGAGGATCAGCGCGGGTTCGAGCAGCCCGGTCAGGAACAGCGTGCGTCGCTCGAGCTCAGCTGCTTCGCCTTGCGCCGCGCGGTCGAGCATATCGGGCAGGTTGCCGGTGGCTTCGCCGGAGCGGATCAGGTGCACGAGGACGGGCGGAAACTGGTTCTGCGCGGCAAGCGCGCGCGCCAGCGAGGTGCCTTCGCGCACGCGCGCGGTGGCATCCTCGACGTTCTCGCGCAGGACGGTATTGCTGAGTGTTTCGCCGGCGGCCTGCAGGCCGCGCAGGATCGGCACGCCGGCGCTGGTGAGGATCGCCAGCGTGCTGGCGAAACGTGCGGTGTTGTAGCCACGGATCAACCGGCCGGCCAGTGGCACGGTCAGCAGCCAGCCGTCCCAGGCGCGTCGAGCGGCCGGCTGGCGCAACATGCGGCGTGCCAGCCAAGTACCGGCGATCAGCAGCGCCGCCACCAGCCAGCCCCAGCCGCGCACGAAATCGGACAGGGCCAGCATGACCACGGTCAGCGTCGGCAGTTGCTGCTTGGTGTTGGCGAACACGCTCACGACCTGCGGCACCACATAGCTGAGCAGGAAGATGACGATGGCGCAGGCGACGACCGTGACGATGGCCGGATAGGTGAAGGCCAGCATGATCTTGCCGGTGAGCGCGTTGCGCGATTCGATGTAGTCGGCGAGGCGCGTCAGCACGAGGCCGAGATGTCCGGAGTGCTCTCCGGCCGACACCAGGGCCCGGTAGATGTCGGGGAAGTCGCGTGGATGCTGGGCGAGGGCGGCGGACAGCGCATTGCCGCCGACCACCTCGGCGCGGATCGCGGCCAGCAGTTCATGCACATAGGGGCGTTCCGCCTGGTCAGCCAGCGCCGCGAGCGCTTCGTCGAGCGGCAGGCCGGCGGTGATGAGGCTGGCGAGCTGGCGCGTCAGCAGCGCCTGCTCGCGCGTCGACAGGCGCTGCCCGAAATGGCGGCGGGTGCGCGTGGCCTGTGCCTGCCCGGTCAGCGGCTCGACGCTGATGGGCGTCAGCCCGCGCTGGCGCAGCAGGCTGCGCGCGGCCTTGGCGCTGTCAGCGTCAAGTACGCCCTTGTCGGATTTGCCGGCGGCGTCGGCGGCTTCGTAGCGGAAGGCGGGCATGGCAGCTTGTCTCCGTGACCGCTCAGGCGCCTGTCACGCGCAGCACTTCTTCGAGCGACGTCACGCCCTCGTCGACCCAGCGCTGGCCGTCGTCGCGCATGGTCTGCATGCCGGCGGCGAGGGCGGCGGCCTTGAGTTCGGCCTCCGGCGCCTGCTTGTGGATCAATGCGCGCAGCGTGTCGTCGACGGTCAGCAGTTCGTACACGCCGCTGCGGCCGTGGTAGCCGGAGTGGCCGCATTCTGCGCAGCCGACCGGGTGCCAGAGATGGCGCTGATTGTCGCCCGACACCACGCCCGCATCGACTGCCGTCTCCATGCGGCAGTGCGGACAGAGGCGCCGTACCAGCCGCTGCGCCAGCACGCCGAGCAGCGACGATGACAGCAGGAACGGCTCGATGCCCATGTCGGTCAGCCGCGTGACGGCCGAGGCAGCATCGTTGGTGTGCAGCGTGGCCAGCACGAGATGGCCGGTGAGCGAAGCCTGTACCGCGATCTGCGCGGTCTCGAGGTCGCGGATCTCGCCGATCATGATGATGTCCGGGTCCTGCCGCAGGATGGCGCGCAGGGCCTTGGCGAAGGTCATGTCGATGCGCGGGTTGACCTGCGTCTGGCCGATGCCGTCGAGGTCGTATTCGATCGGATCCTCGACCGTCATGATGTTCGCGCTTTGGCCATCGAGGCGCGTCATGGCGGCATACAGCGTGGTGGTCTTGCCCGAGCCTGTGGGGCCGGTGACCAGCACGATGCCGTGCGGCTGGCGGATCAGGTGATCGAAGCGCGCCAGCGTTTCCGCGCTCATGCCGAGGCGCGCCAGGTCGAGCCGGCCGGCTTCCTTGTCGAGCAGGCGCAGCACGGCGCGTTCGCCGTGGCCGGTCGGTAGCGTTGAGACGCGCACATCGACTGGCCGGCCGCCGACGCGCAGCGTGATGCGGCCATCTTGCGGCAGGCGCTTTTCGGCGATGTCGAGCTGCGCCATGATCTTGATGCGCGAGATCAGCGCGCCGTGGAGCGCCTTCTTGGGGCGCACCACGTCGCGCAACGTGCCATCGACGCGGAAGCGCACCACCGAGCCGCTCTCGAACGGCTCGATATGGATGTCGGAGGCGCCTTCACGCGCGGCCTGCGTCAGCAGCGCGTTGATCATGCGGATGATCGGTGCGTCATCTTCGCTCTCGAGCAGGTCCTCGATGGCGGGGATGTCCTGCATCAGGCGCGACAGATCGACTTCGCCTTCGACCTCGTCCACTACCTGCGCGGCGCCGCCAGCCTGGGTGTTGTACGCCTGCGCGGTCGCCTGTTCGAGCTGTTCTGCGGTCACCATGTGCAGCCGCACCGTGCCGTACACGCGCGACAGTTCGGCCAGCGCGGCCTGTACGGTTAGTGGGCAGATCCACACGTCCACGCCATCATCGGCTTGCTGGGCAATCAGCAGGCGGGCGTCGCGGGCGAAGGCGTATGGCACAAGGCGGGCGGCCAGCGGCGACGGCGTGACGGGTTCGCGGCTCGGGGCTTCAACGGCTGCGGATGTCGACCGAGCCGGTACCACTGGTGCCACCGCTGAGCCGGATGGCGCATGCGACACGGCGGGCCCCACCGGTTGCGGCGGGACCGCCATCGCCTCGGGCGTCGCGTCGTTCACTGCGTCATCCCCTTGCGGTTGCGCAGGAATTCGTCATCGATCGGCCCGGTCGGGGCGCGGCCGTTGACGATGTTGCCCTCGGTCACCGCGCCCGGGCGGCCCGCCGTGCCGACGGCGGCCGTCTGTTCCACGCCGGGGCGGACCGGCACCGTGCCGAGCCGACCGGCCTGCGGGCGCGGATCGACGAGCGGGTTACGCGGCGCGTCGATGGGCGGCAGCAACGGTGTGTCCTTGTCGCGCATGATCCAGTTGGGCGACTCGTAGCTCTGCTGGCCGCTGCGCATGTAGTCGTAGCGGTCGAGCGTCACGCTGTCGGTGGCGGCAGCGGTGCGCAGCACATAGGGGCGCAGGAAGACGAGGAGGTTGGTCTTCTGGCGCGTCTTGGCCTCGTAGCGGAACAGCGCGCCGAGCACGGGAATGTCGCCGAGGCCGGGCACTTTCTCGAGACCGTTACCGTAGGTGTCTTCGAGCAGACCGCCGAGCACCACGACCTGGCCGTCGTCAACGAGGACATTGGTCTCGATCGAGCGCACGTTGGTGGTCGGGCCCTGCTGCGCATTCAGCGTGCCGGGCACGACGGACGACGATTCCTGGTAGATCTGCAGTTTGACCGTGCCACCCTCCGAGATTTGCGGCCGTACGCGCAGCGTGATGCCGACGTCCTTGCGGTCGAAGGTGTTGAACGGCGTAACGGTGGCGCTGCTGCCGGTCTGCGCGTACGAGCCGGTGGTCACCGGAATGTTCTGGCCGATGAGGATCTTGGCTTCTTCGTTGTCGAGCGTGATCAGGTTCGGCGTGGACAGGATGTTGACGCTGTCGTCGTTGGCAAAGGCGCGCAGCAGCGCGCCGAGGCCGAGTGCGCGGTCCAGCACGCCGATGTTGAGGCCGGGGATGTCCGGGATCATGCCGGCGGCTGCGGAGGAAATATTGCTGCCGTTGCGGTTGGTGAGCGCGTTGGCGGCGCCCGACAAATTAAGGATGTTGCTGCCGCCGCTGGTGAAGTTGGTGCCGCCGAACAGGCGTCCTGAAATGCCCTGCCACTGGATGCCGAGCTCCGAGGCGCGCGTCGAGGAGATCTCGACGATCATCGATTCGACATAGACCTGCGCACGCCGTGCGTCGAGCTGCTCGATCACGCCGCGCAGATTGCGGTAGACCGGATCGGACGCGGTGATGATCAGCGAGTTGGTGGCGGTGTCGGCCTGGACGATACCGCCCGTGGTCGGGCGCGTGTCGGCTGCGAAGCTGGCAGCGATAGCGCCCCCGCCCAGGCCGCTGCCGGTATTGCCGGCGGGCATAGCCGCCGTGCTGACCGGCGTGGCGACCACGCCTGCGCCAGCTTGCATCGGGGCGGGTGCGGCGGGCGCGCCGCCCTGGCCGCCTTCGCCGCGGAAGCTGGCATCAGCGGCGATCACGGCGCGCAGGGTTTGCGCGAGCGCCACGGCGTTGGCGTTCTTGAGCGGTACCACGTGGATGTTGCCGCGTTCCGCGCCCGGCCGGTCGAGCTTGGCCAGCAGCGCCTTGGCCTGCTGCAGGCGGGCGCCGCTCGCGCCGCGCAGCACCACGGAATTGCTGCGCGCATCGGCGACGGCGCTGACTTTCAGCGACGGATCGTTGACGCCGCTCGCGCCCGGATCGAAGATCTTCTGCACCAGTGCGGCAGCGTCGACCGCCAGCGCGTGTTCGAGCGACACGGTATCGACCCCGCCGCCGCCGCCCGGATTGTCGATGGCGGCAATCACGCGGGCAATGCGCCGCAGGTTGTCGGCGTAGTCGGTGATGACCAGCGTGTTGTTGCCGGGGTAGGCGGTCACCGTGTTGTTGGGCGCGATCATTGGGCGCAGCACTGGCACGAGATTGGTGGCTGACTCGTAGTTCAACGTGAAGATCTGCGTGACCACCTGGTCGCCGCGCAGCGCCTTGCCGCCGACCGTGGTCGGCGCGCCCTGCAGCTTGGCGTCCGCTTCCGGTACGACCTTGGTGAAGCCGTTGCTGTCGACCATCGCATAGCCCTGCATGCGCAGCACCGAGCCGAGCGTCTCGAGCGCCTGTGCCTGCGACACCGGCTGTTCTGTCACCAGGTTGACCGTGCCCTTGACGCGCGGGTCGATGACGAAATTGCGGCCGGTGGCCTGCCCGACGGCGCGCACCACGGTATCGAGTTCGGCATTGACGAAGTTCAGCGACACCTGGCTCGAACGCGGGGCGGCGCCATCGCCGGTGCTGCTGCTGGGGCGGTTCTGGGCCATGGCGGCCGGTGGCAGTGCCAACGCAAGGCTGCAGGCCAGGGCGAGGCAGCGGGTGGGCAGGGTCATGGTTCGGTTGGGCGTCATAGAAAGTGTCAGGTGCGGCTCAAAAGCGTAGCCGGGTCAGTGTGCCTTCGCGGCGGCCCATCAGGCTCAACAATGCGTTCAGGGCGGTGGCGGCTTCGGGCGTGGCGCGCGCCGTGCCTTCGAAACGGGCGTTGCGGCCCAGCGTGCCTGCGCCATCGAGCAGTAGCGGTCCGTCTAGCGTGGCCAGCGTCAGGCTGCCGTTGCCATCCTGCCAGCGCAGGCGGGCGAGATAGCTGCCGAGCGGCCGGATCGGACTCAGGTTGGAGGCCAGCTGATCGAGGCGCACCGTCGCATCGCCATCGCGAATGCCCTGCCCGAGCGTGCCGGACAGTGGGTTCCAGCTGATCTGCATGCGGCCTTCCGGCTGCAGTGTATTGAAGGGGGCGCCAATACCTTGCAGCAGGGCCGCAGGCAAGGTCAGCACGCCCGCGCCGCTTTGCCAGCCAGCGGGTGTGACGGTGAAGCGTACGGCGGCGGGCAAGGCGGTATCGTGGTTCAGGTCGATCACGGCGCGGCCGCGCAGCAGGGCCAGGGCGGACAGTTGCCAGTGCAGCCGGCCCGGCAGCACGGTGGCCTGATGGCTTTCCGGTCCGGCGCCCAGGGCGAGCGTGGCGGCGCCGCGCCACAGTGTGCCGCTGGCATCCGCGAGGATGACGCGCTGGCCGGTGCGTTCGGCAATCGCCGTGGCGACCCATGTCGCGGGCCAGGTGGCGGCCAGGGTCAGGAGCAGCGTTACGCCGCCGAGCGTGCTCCAGCCGAGCAGGCTGCGCCAGCGCGGGTGCGTGCGTTCGCGTGCACGGGGGCGCGGGACGCGCAGCGATTCGAGCCGGGCGGCCATGCTCAGCGCCCCGCCGGCGAGGGTGCCTGCAGCACCGCGCGCACATTGACGATGGCCGGTGCGCCAACGTAGCGCACCTGCGCCTCGGTAACCTTGAGCCGCTGCGCATCACGAACGCTGGCAAGCCAGTCGGTCCACGCGCCGAAGGCGATGCCGTCGAGCTGCAGCTGGACCGTTTCACCCTGGATCGACAGTTGTACGGGCTTCAGGCCATGGCTGGCGAGACTGCTTTCCAGGGCGGCGCGCTGTGCCTCGCCTTGCTGCGGCGGCGGCATGTGGCTCGCCAGTGTGCGGGCCTCACGCGCCAGCGTGGTCATCTGCGCCGCCTGTTCGCGCAGGGCCGGCAATTCCTTCGCGAGCCGGGCGCGACCCGTCGCCGCCGGTTCCCACAGCAGCAGGTAGGCGCAGGCCAGGGCCACGACGGCAATCGCGCCCGCGACCAGCCGTCGCTCGCGTGGCGCGAGGTTGGTCCAGAACGCCTCCCAGCGTGTCCGCAGGGCCTCCGGCATGGCGGGGCGTCGCGGCAAGCGGCGGGAAAGGGAGCGGGCCAGGGTGCGGAAATCAGGTGTGGACATGATGGTTTCAGCTTGCCAGGGCGACGGTCCAATGGCTGCCCTGGCGTGGCACCGCACCAGCCGGCGCGGGACGGTCTGCCGGGGGGGAAGCCTGCGGAGCGTCGGCGGGCGACATGCTCAGTCCGGCAGTGCGTAGCGCCGTGCGCAGGGCGGCGGTGTCGAGGCCGTCCTTGAGCGTGACACGCAGGGTCTTGCCGCGATAGTCGAGCGCCAGCAGGCCATCGGGCGGCAAGGTTGCCGCGGCTTGCGCGAAGCGGTCGGCCAGCGGGAGGAAATCGTCGGGTCCGCTCTTGCCGCTGGCGAGGCGCAATTGTTCCACCTCGCGGCGCATCTGCAGCGGCGCGTCGACGATCACAGGCGTGCGCGGGAAGGCAGCGCGCAACGTCTGCTCCATGCCGGCGACGAGCTGATTTTTCTGCTGGCGCAGCATCAGCCAGTGCGTGTTCATGCCGATCACCTGGACCAGCAGCAGGCCGGCCGCGAGTGCGACCGGCACGCGCCAGGCCTGCCACAGGCGTGCGCCGCCGGCTTCACCGGCAAATTCGAACTGGCACAGGTCGACAGCCGACGCTGAGGCCAGCGCCGCTCGCGTGCCGGCGATCCAGACGGGCCAGTCGAGTGGCTCGACGCGGTGCCCGGTCGCGGCCGCCAGCGTTGCGGCTTCCGTGGCGGGCGCGAGCAGCCGCACCTCGCTGCCCGCCGTGGCCAGCCAGAGCGGCAGGCTCTCCGGGGCGAGCTGCAGGCCGTAGCCGGACCCGGTTGCCGGACGGACCGTGATGTCGCAGGTGTTGCCGGCAATCGCCGCGAGCATCGCATCCGCAGGGCACGTGGTCTCGATGGCGACGGTGGTGACGTTGGACAGCACGGGGTCACCGCTTGGCTGAGTTGGCCCCTCTGAGTTACCTCGGCCGGTCGGCAGGCAATGCTGCGCGGCCAGGGCGTGCAGGCGCCGGTGTGACTGTGCGCTGAACGCGCCCAGCACGTGGCGGAACCAGGCACGGTCGATGGCGGCGACCGGCTGCGGCAGCGGCGCGCCGCGCGCCGCTGCGGTCCGGGTGGCGATATGGCATTGCAGCGGGTCGCCAGCCAGACGGTCTTCGACGAGATGTGGCAGCGCCTGGCGCAACTTCGTTTTGGCAAGAGGCGGTACGGGGATTTCTGCCGTCCAGACATCGCTGGCGGCAAAGATCAGGATCAGCCGGTCGGCGGCTGGCAACTCGTCGGGCAAGGCCTGTCCTTGCCGCAGGATGGTCTGAGCAGCGTCTTCCCGCACCAGGGCGAAGCGGACCGGACCGAGCTGCCAGGTTTCGGCAGTCGGGACGCCGCCGCCAGGGCGGTGGGGCAGACGGACATAGACAGACGTGACGGACGGGACCAAACGACCTCGCTGGAGTCGGTAAATGGAGTCGGTAAAAGGGCAGAGGCTGGTGCCTCCAGCCCGCAGCGTACCTTGCCAGCATGACAGTCGTGCGTCAATGGTCCAGTCTGCATGGCGCACACGTTGCGTCGCGGCTGATCGACGGTTTGCTCGTGCCAGACGGTCAGGGGTTGGCGGGCAGGCTCGGTACCGGACGGATCCAGAGCACGCGGGTGACCTCCGGCACGTTGGCCGCGTGACGGTAGACCAAGGCCTCGCGTACACGCTCGGCGCGTTCGTGCCGGACCTGTCCGTAAACCAGGAAATGGCTGCTGCGCACATCGAACGCCGCAAGGCTGCGTGCTGGCAACTCGGGTGCTGCGGCGCGCAACTGGTTTTGCAGATCGGCCAGACTGTTGTAGTGCGCCCGCGCGCGTTGGGCGACGAGCGTGCGTGCGGCCGGCAGGGTCAGGCCATCGAGCAGGGCGCTCATGACTTCAGCCGAGGTGGTGTTGGCGTTGTGGGTCGAGCGTTGCGGCAGCACGATGGCGAAAGGCGCGAGCCGCGCCACACTGGCCGGATCGTAGCCGGGAATCGCCAGCAGGTCGTCGAGGTCGCGCAGCGGATGGGCGCGCGGTGCTGGCGCGGCGGCCGGGGTGTGCCCCGGTCCGGCAGGACTGGCGCCGAGCGTGGTCTGCAGATGCTGCGCCGTGACCTCGGCCAGGTCGGGATTGAGATTGAGTAGCGTCAGCAGGCGACGATAGGCGGCAACGGCGTCCGGATTTGGTCCGGCGCTGCGCGTCACGCCGTTCACGGTGATCAGGTTGACCAGGTTGGTCAGGTTGAAGCGCGCTTCGGCATCGACGATGCGCCCGGCGAGGAAGGAGGTTTCGCCGGCCGTGTCGGTGCGCAGGCTGGCGCCGAGAAAGTCTGACAGGCGGGTTTCGGCGATTGGCACCGCCCAGACTTCACCGAGGTGGTCGACGGCGGTGCGGCGCAGATCGTCGCGTAGCACCAGTCGGGCATAGTCGAGCGCGGCGGTGAAGATCCAGTCGGCCTGCGCGCGCAGGCGCTGGTTCTCGATCGAACGGATCTGCACCTGCTGGCGCCACAGCAGGCCCGATACCAGTACCACGGCGAGCGTGACCACCAGCAGCGCTGTGACGATGGCCGCGCCGCGTTGGGCGGCGTGGCTGCACCGAGGGTGGAAGAGGCGGGGGCGGGCAGGCCGGGGCATGGGTCAGCGTCCCGTCAGGCAAGTCTTGGCATAACGCTGTGGCGTGCTGCCGCCGGTAGCGACGTCGAGGCTCAGTTCCACGGCGCGGATCACTGGCGTAGCCGGGGTTTGTCCGGCAACGGCGGGGGGCGGCTGCAGTGCCGCGTCGACGGCGGTGCTGCGCGCAACCCAGCCACCTGGCTCGATCCAGGCGCGTGCGCTCAGTTGCGTGGCATCCTCGACGAGGGCGACCGAGGTGGCTGCGGTCGGACCGGTCACCGTCGCGCCAGCCTGCAGTGCCGCTGCCAGTTGCGTGGTGTCGGGGAGCGGCGCACTGGCCGTGCGGATCACCCGGCCCGTATCGAGCGCGTAGGTCACGACCTGCCATTGCGCAGGCTGTTGCGGCTCGCGACGGTCGCGGATCAGCACAAGCCGGTTGGGTTCAAGCAGGACCGGACTGCGCTGCAATGCCTGCGCGTCGGCGAGGGCCGCGCAATCGCTGTCGAGTTGGCTGAAGGTGCGGTTCAGGGCGCGCAGGCGCGCCTCCTCGCTGACGATGGCGTCGCGGCCGCGCATCAGGCTGTCCAGGCCGCGCCAGGACAGTACGGCAATCACCGCCAGCAGGGTAATGGCGACAAGCAGTTCGATGAGCGTGAAGCCCGTATTGAGACCTGTATTGAGGCCTGTATGGCGTGCGCGCATGTCAGAACAGGTTCCGGCCCGGATCGGGCTGCAGCGTGACCAGCCAGGCCAGCCGCGCACTCTGGTCGCCGGCCGCGTACACGGCCACCTCGACGCGCCGGAAGGCGGGATTGGGCGTGGCGCTGGCGGTTTCAACGCACACCAGTGCCACCATGCCTTGGGGGCAGTTGACCGTGCGCGTACCCGGGGTGGGCCAGCGCTTGCCGAGGCGCAGCCCCGCCAGGTGGTTCTCGGCGCTCCAGTTGGCCAGCATGCGCAGGCGCAGGTCGTGACTTGCCTGCGTCATGCTGCCCATGGCGCGCATCGCGGCGCCCAGGGCAACGCCGACGATGGTCAGGGCGACCAACACCTCGATCAGGGTGAAGCCGAGTATGTGGCGCACGTGGACGCTGCGGCCGGCATGGTACGGGCTGGCGGATGCGGCACGGGATCTCATGGCGTTTCCGTCCGGTATGTGCCAGCGCCGTCGCCGACGACCGTGGTGCTGAGGCCGGCGCGCACGAGTGTCAGGCGGAATGGCTGGCTGATGGTTTCCTCGCCGAACAGCAGGCGCGGCGGCACAGCGGTGGTGCCGCGTGTCAGGCGTACGGCATCAAGCGGCCGTGCCCATGCACCGGGCGCCAGCACGTCCTGCTGGAGGACTGGCGGCTCGTTGCCACGTTGTGTCTGGAAGCGCCAGCCGCGCACATCGCCTTCCCATGCCAGTGGCTGGGCGCGCAATTGTGCCTCCTCGTCGGCCAGCGCGAACAGGTGGGCGATCTTGTCGGCATCGTCGCGCAGACGCGATTGTTCGTTGGGCGTGGCTTGCACCACGACTAGCGCCAGCGCGGCGCCGGCGATGACCAGCACCACCAGGAGTTCGATCAGGGTGAAGCCGGTGCTGGCGCGGGTGCCGCGGCGGGTACTGACGCCGATACCTCGTGGACGGAACCAGTGGATGCCACGACAGTGCGGAAGAACGTGACGAGGGGATGAGGCCCAGCCGCTTGCCCACGGCCGGCGCGAACCGGCGGGCCGCCCGTCAGTTTGCGGGACTGTACCGCACGACAGGAGCGCAGGCATGGGCGCAGGCCGGCTTATTCCCAGTTACCGATGTCGGCGTCGTTGCCGCTGCCGCCGGCTTGGCCATCCGCGCCGAAACTGAAGACATCGAGCTCGCCGCGCACGCCGGGATTCAGGTACTGGTACGGCTGGCCCCAGGGATCCTTGGGCAGCTTTTCCAGGTAGCCGCCGCCTTTCCAGTTATTGGGCACCGGTTCGGCGCTGGGTTTGCTGACCAGCGCCTGCAAGCCTTGTTCGCTGGTCGGGTAGCGGCCGTTGTCGAGGCGGTAGAGCTTCAGGCCCTGCATGATGGCGGCGATATCTTGTTTCGCGGCGATGATGCGCGCTTCGTCCGGCCGGCTCATGACCTTGGGGACGACCAGGGCCGCCAGGACGCCGAGAATGACGATCACCACCATGATTTCGATCAGCGTGAAACCGCGCGACGGACGGCGGGTACCCCGGGAAGGCGTGGACTGGCAAAGGGTTCGGCGGAGCAGCGTGCACATGGCGATGCGTAACCTCGAGAGCGGATGGCAGCGGATTGCACAGTATAACGTCCGAATATGCACATTCTGTGGCGACCGGACTGGACGGTGATGGCGGTAGCAGGCGTCACCGGCATGCGGTATTGTGTGGGCTCCCGATCCTTCGCGGCCGCGCCGCACCCCAAGCATGCCATTGTCCCTGTTCTCCGCCCGGATGCCGCGCCTGGTCAGCCTGCTGCTGTTCCTGGCCATCTGCGCATTGCTGGCTTACTGGATCACGACGTGGATGTCCTTGCGCACGCTGCCGCTCCCGGCGCAGGGCCAGGTCGTGCAGCCGCAGGCCCTGGAAACCGGCGCGGTGCGCACCCTGTTTGGCGGCACGCGCGGCAGCGCGAACCGCGACATTCGCCTGCTTGGCGTCGTGGCGGACGGGCCGCGCGGCGCGGCCATTCTGGCAATGGACGGCGGCGAACCGAAGGTGGTGCGCACGGGCGGGTCGCTCGCACCGGAGGTCATGCTGGTCGAAGTCCAGCCGCGGCGCGTGGTGCTCGAGCGCAACGGCGTGCGGCAAGAACTGCCGCTGCCGGCAGTCGGCGCACGCTGAGCACCGGCAGCGGTCTCTTGATCGGCGCTGTCAGGCGCCGGCCGGTCAGGTGGCGGGCGCTTCCAGCACGCCGCGTCGCATCTGGTCGAGTTCGATCGATTCGAACAGCGCCTTGAAATTGCCTTCCCCGAAGCCCTCGTTGCCCTTGCGCTGGATGAACTCGTAGAAGATGGGGCCGAGCTGGTTTTCGGAAAAGATCTGCAGCAACAGATCGCCGGGCGCGCCATCGATCAGGATCTTGCGCTTGCGCAAGGCCTCCACCGATTCTCCATGGCCCGGAATGCGCTTGTCGATCAGTTCGTAGTATGTGTCGATCGTATCGAGCAGCTTCACGCCGTTGGCGCGCAGGGCATCGACCGAGGCGTACAGGTCATTCGAGGCCAGGGCGATGTGCTGGATGCCTTCGCCGTGGTACATGTCCAGATACTCCTGGATCTGTCCGGCTTTCTCGGTGCCTTCCTCGTTGATCGGAATGCGGATCTGGCCGCAGGGGCTGGTCATGGCCTTCGACTTCACGCCTGTCACCTGGCCTTCGATGTCGAAATAGCGGACCTCGCGGAAATTGAAGAAGCGCTCATAGAAATCGGCCCATTCCTTCATGCGGCCGCGGTGCACATTGTGCGTGAGGTGGTCGATATGGCACAGGCCCACCCCCAAAGGGCTGGATGGCGCGCCCGGGATAGGTTCGAAATCCACGTCGTAGATGCTGATGTTGCCGATATCGCCTTCCTGCGCACCATTCTTGCCGCGCCAGCGGTCCACCAGGTAGATGAGCGAGTCACCGATGCCCTTGATGGCGGGAATGTTCAGTTCCATCGGCCCACTGGCGGTATCGACGCCCCAGGCCCCCAGTTCCAGCGCGCGGCGATAAGCGTCCGCCGCATTCTGCACGCGAAAGGCGATGGCGCAGATCGAGGGGCCATGCAAGCGCGCAAAACGCTGGGCAAAGGAATCGACCTCGGCATTGATCAGGAAGTTGATTCCGCCCTGGCGATAAAGCGTCACGTCCTTGTGGCGGTGGCGCGCGATGGCGGTGAAGCCCATGCGTTCGAACAGCTTGCCCATGGCGGCGGGATCCGGCGCGGCGTATTCGATGAACTCGAAACCGGCAGTGCCCATGGGGTTGTCCCATGGAACGAACGTGCTGGTCGGCGTGGTTGGCGATGTACGGGGCGCGGTCATGGTCGTCTCCAGGCGGCAAGCGTGAGGCGTGGCTAATGCCTGCAGTGTAGGATGTGCCGAGGCATCGAAAATTGCTAAATAGTTCAAGTCTTGATAGATTTTGGCAACAAGATTGCTGAAAAATATATTGCGGAGCAACATTCATGATTGATGCGGCGCTGGACAAAATCGATCGCAAGATCCTGGAGGTGTTGCAGGGCAACGGCCGTCTGACCAACCTGGAGGTGGCCGAGCGCGTCAACCTGTCCCCCAGCCCGTGCCTGCGGCGCATCCGCCGGCTCGAGGAAACCGGCGTGATCCGGCAATACGCCGCCTTGCTCGAGCCGCGCAAGATCGGACTTGGCCTGCTGGCTTATGTCAACGTGCGTCTGGAAAAGCAAGGGGGCGCACCCAAGGGCAAGACGCCGGCCGACCTGTTTCGCGCCGCCATCGAAATCTGGCCGGAGGTGGTCGCGTGCTATGCCATGACTGGCGAAATGGATTTTTTGCTGAAGGTGTACGTGGAAGACATGGAGCACTTCTCGCGCTTCATGAAAGACCAGCTGCTCTCGCATCCGTCGGTCATCGACGTGCGCAGCAGCTTTGCACTGGAAAGCATCAAGGAAACGACGGCCTTGCCGCTGCCGGCGTCACTGCCGGGCGGCTAGTGCACCTGATGGGGGGCGGCCAGGCCCCACCAGCCGTCGAGGCGAATCAGGCCGTACCCTTGGCCGGCGAGAACGAGCGCCAGAAGCGCTGCCCGAAGCGGCGGGCGTTGCGCAGGTTGCGCTTGAGCATGTAGTCAAGGTCGGCGACCTGCTCTTCCAGGGCCTCGGCGAGGTGGCTGGCCGTATTGGCCGGCGGCAGTTCCAGATAGGCGTCAGCCTCGCCATATTCGAGGTGCACCTTCATGCCGGCCTTGCGGGCAATATGCATCATCGCCCGGTTGCGCGACAGGCAGTGCATGTACAGCGTGTGTACGCCATTGTTGCGGCCGTGCGTGGCTGCCCGCTCGAACATCGCGCTGCCAATGCCGCGGCCGCGTGCTTCGGCGGCGACCGACACGCCGAATTCGGCAATCTTGCCTTGCGCGTTGTCCCGCAAGTACGCCAGGTGCGCGGCGCCGATCAGTTCGAGGTGGTCGTTGAACACCCCGAAAACCTTGTCGTGATCGAAATCGATATTGTCGACATAGGCTTCGATGACCGGATCGGCCACGACTTGGCCGAAGCGCAGCAGCCGGTCTTCTTCCCCGAGGCTCAGCAGGTGCGCCCGCAGCCGTGCGCGATGGTGGGCGGCAAGCTCGCGCACCATGACGGCAGGACGGTTGGCGTCACCGCTCGAACGCCGCACATCCTCTTCGGAGAGCGCGCCGACGGCCTGGCTGAGTTCAAGTGGGTTCAATCTCTTTCCTTTTCAGTCGCACATGGAATCTTATCCAGCTATTGCTTGGATGAGAGGTGTGACGAGGAGTTTCTCCTGGTCACCGCACCGAGGGTGCAATTGTGCGATGCACAATGCCATTCTAGCGGAATTGTCAGAAAGATGTAAGGGTTTTCCCTTATATGGCTGCCTGGGTGCTGAATGGCGGCATATATGTTGCCCTCGCACCACGTGTTGTCCGCTAGGGATTACTCCGCGTCTGGCAGCAGATTACGCCGCAACTCGCACGTCTGCAGCGAATCCGCGTCGCCGCGCAGGACAAGTTGGCCGTTGCCGATCAGCTCCCGGCAGCGCCAGAATACGAACCAATCAGTGGCCAGCAGGCCTTCGATCTTGCCCATGATGCTGGTCACGACCTCAATGGCAGGCGCCCATTCGCGCGGGGTGTACTCCAGAATCACTTCGTCGACGTTGTAGTACGCCGCCGGCACGAGGGTGTTGCCTTTCCACAGCCGGACGTCCGCGTTCTCGCGCACGCACTGCTGCCACTCGTAACCCAGCCGGCCAAGACGCAGGACCGAAACGGGCGCGATGGTGGAAAACCGGCGGGCCAGGCGCGCCGGCGGGTACATGCCGATGCTGGTCAGATTACGCTGCAATGGCACCTCGAGTTCGCGCGCATCGAGCGCAACCTCGTTGATCCGTTGCGGAAACTGGTGCATGTGAAACACCACGCGGCGCAGCATCAGCTGGTCCGAGGCGCTCTGGCCGTGCCAGATGGCAATCTCGGTATCCCCGGTTTTCAATTCCTGCAGTTGTCCCAGCGCCGCCCGCATCTCCAACGCAAAGTCGATGCCGCTATTCGGTGCCACGCGCTGCCAGAACTGGGCGCGCTGCACGCCTGCGCCGTCGACATCCGTCAGCGGGCCCACCGCCAGGTCGTCACGCAGCACGATGACCGTGTCGGGGCGGGCTGCCTGGGCGAGTGCCTGGCGCAGGACATTGCCGGCGATATCGCCGTTAACGACGTGGATATATTGCATGGCGTGATTGTACCCAGAGCGCTTGCAAAAAGGAGGTGTCGCCACCCGTTCAGCCTGCCGCGGCTACGGCTTCCATAGGTCTTTCCAGCCTGCGTGGCCCAGCGCGCGCATGGTCGCTTCATTGCGCTCATAGATGTCGGCGGCGTCCGGCACGGCGGCCACGGCGCGGTCGATGCTCGCCTCGCGCAGCAGATGAAGTATCGGATACGGAGCGCGGTTCGTGTAGTTTTCGATGGCGTCCGGCTCGTTCCCGTCAAACCGGTAATTCGGGTGGAAACTAGCAATCTGCAGCATGCCCCGCAGCCCCAGCGACGCAAGCGTCAGGTCGGCCAATGTCAACAGATCATTGAACGCGGTGAAATCCTGGGGGGCATGTGGACAGATCATCACGGTAGTATCGACGACTTCCGCATCTGTTTCGGCAAGGGCCTTGAGTTCGACTTCGAGTTGCTCCAGCAGGCCCTCTGTCGACGCGTGGCGCGAGACGACATAACGAATCTGCCCTTTCACATGGACGCTCTTCGCGAATGGACACAGGTTCAGTCCAATGACCGCGCGCTCCAGCCAGCGGACGGTCTCCGCCCGGATAGCCTCGTCGGTCTGGTCGGCGGCTGCTGCAGAAGAGAGGGTGGAAAGTGGCATGAGCGGGGTATGCGAGTTTGGTTGGGCTTGCTCCGGAATCCGGGCGAGCCATACAGGCTGGCTGAGGGTTTGATGCGGGGAGCCGAGGGCTCCATCGCCGGAATCGCAGGCCGGTTACCCGGCCTCTTTAACAGCCTCAAATAACAATTATAAGAAAACACTTGCCAAGCCTCCAAAAGTTGCCTAAGATTCGGCCCTCGCTACAGAACAGCGACGCGGCGCAAGCGGCGGCGGGGTTTGGGTGGTGACGGTGAGTGGGGCGGATGAGAAATCTGCCGAAGCTTGCTGGGCGGTGCTCTCCGGGAAGTTTGGATGAGGACTGCAAGTTGACTGCGCTGGGGTCTGGATAAAAAAAGATTTCAGAAAGTAGTTGACGAAGAGGTAAAAGCTCTTCATAATCTCGTTTCTCTGCTGCAACGAACGCAGCGCGGAACGAAGCAGTAAGAAGTGAGCAGTACAAAGTCAGTTGGACAAAGTTCAGTGACTGAAGATCTTTAACAAACAAACAGCCGATAAGTGTGGGCGCTTGGTTGCGGATGCGGAGGTTTCGGCCTCTAGCTAAAGTAATATGAAGTGCTCACACAGAAGTATGAGGTAGATGGAAACATCTATCGTC
>AKCV02000016.1 GCA_000272025.2 Imbroritus primus | reverse complement strand
TTGGCTTGCGGGCTCAGGGCTTTCCCTTGACGACGACCTTCAACGCTTCCATATCGAGCATTGCTTCGGCCAGCAGTTTCTTCAGCCGGGCATTCTCCACCTCGAGGTCCTTGAGACGGCGGGCTTCCGAGACTTCCATGCCGCCGAACTTTGCGCGCCACGTGTAGAACGACGCGTCACTGAACCCGTGCTTCCTGCACAGTTCCTTGACCGGCATGCCAGCTTCAGCTTCCTTCAGAAATCCGATGATTTGCTGTTCCGTAAATCGCTTCTTCATGTTCGTCTTCTTCTCCGAAAACGAACTTTACTAGACTCCGGTTGGCCCTGTTTGCAGGGGGCAGGTCAGATACTCCGGAGACTTTCCGGGCATCTGAACGTGGGTGGCCACGAATGCCGACTCAGGTGTTTCCAAACCGGGAACACTTTGCTAACGTGGTCGTCTTACCAGACTCATCCATGCTGTGGACATCGGGATGCGTATTTCGTCTTGTCAGTTGATTTTCCTGGGCTGTGCGGCGGCTGCGCTGCTTGGGGCGTGTGCGCCCCTGGAGCGCGCGGCACCTCGTGCGCAGCATGAGCCGGTAGCACAGGCCAACCAGCTCGCTACCCACGTGCCGCCATTCTCGGGGCAATCCGCCGGAATATTGCCGCAAGGCTGGAAGCCTTGGATTCTGAATCGCCAGAAGGTTGCGACGGAGTATCAGTTGGCGCAGGAAGGCACGCGGATCGCCTTGCGTGCGGATGCGGCGAGCTCGGCATCCGGGCTGTACGTGCCTTTGGTTCCGGGCAAACGCCGGCATTTGCGTTGGGAGTGGAAAACGGACAACTGGATCGAGGCGGCCGAAAACAGTTCGCGCCAGCGGGAAGACTCGCCGCTGCGCATCTTCGTTGCATTCGGCGGGGACATTGCGACGTTGCCGCTCAAGGATCAACTGATGTTCGAGATGGCGCGCGTGACGACCGGCAGGGAAATGCCCTACGCGACCCTGATGTACATTTGGGGAGCACGGCGGCCGGTGGGGTCTGTGGTGGCCAATCCGCACACGGACCGGGTCCGCATGATTGTCGTCGACAGTGGCAAGGGTGAGATCGGTAGGTGGCGCGCCCACGAGCGCGACCTGCAGGCAGATTATCGCAAGGCGTTCGGCGCCGATCCTGGCCCCGTCCTGGCCCTGGGCGTCATGACGGATACCGACAATACGAAATCGCACGTGCGCGCATGGTATGGCGATATCGTGCTCGACTGACGGCGCATGATCGAGGTGAGATGGCCAAGGCCATCGAGGCCGGTATCATCAGGGCCGTGCCAGCCACTTCTCCGCAAGCCGCACCCAGTACGACGCGCCGAGCGTCAGGATCTCGTCGTTGAAGTCATAGCTCGGGTTATGTAGGACGCAAGGGCCGAGGCCGTGCCCCGCATCGCGGTGCTCGCCTTCGCCGTTGCCGATGAAGACATAGCAGCCTGGCTTTTCCAGCAGCATGAAGGCAAAGTCCTCGGCCCCCATCGACGGCTCGACATCGCTCAGCGTATTGTCTTCGCCAACGAGCTCGTGCATGACCCCGGCGGCAAACTCGGCTTCGGCAGCGGAGTTGATGGTGGGCGGATAGTTCCGCTGGAATTCGAACGTAATAGTGCAGTCGAACGCCGCCGCGACCGAACGCGCGATCTGTTCCATGCGCGTCTCGAACAGATCCAGTACATCGAGCGTGAACGTCCGCACGGTGCCACCGAACCATACGCTGTCCGGCACGATATTGGTGGCATCGCCGCCATGGAACTGCGTGATGGACAGCACGGCATTGTCGATTGGCCGCTTGTTGCGTGTGACGATGCTTTGCAGGGCCGAGATGATCTGCGTCGCCGTAAACAGCGGATCATTGCCGTAGTGCGGCAGGCCGGCGTGGCAGCCCTTGCCGTGCACGGTGATGCAGAACTCATTGCTCGAGGCCATGATCGGGCCCTTGCGGACGCCGAAAGCGCCAACTCGCAGTCCGGGCCAGTTGTGCATGCCGAATACCGCATCGCAGGGAAACTGCTTGAACAGGCCGTCGGCGATCATCTCGCGGGCTCCGCCACCGCCTTCTTCCGCGGGCTGGAAAATAACATGGACGGTGCCGTCGAAGTTCCGTGTCTGCGCCAGATGGTGGGCGGCGGACAAGAGCATGGCGGTGTGTCCGTCATGCCCGCACGCATGCATCTTGCCGTCATGCACGGAGCGGTGCGCAAAAGTGTTCTGTTCCTGCAGCGGCAGTGCATCCATGTCGGCGCGCAGGCCGATGGCACGCTTGCTGGAGCCTGCGGTGATGGTGCCCACCACCCCGGTCCTGCCGAGCCCGCGCGTGACGGGAATGCCCCATTGCTCCAGTTTGGCGGCCACGAGATCCGCCGTACGATGCTCTTCGTAGCGGAGTTCCGGGTGCGCATGGATGTCACGCCGGATCGCTTCGAACTCCGAGCGGGTGCGTTCGATATCGGTGATGCGGGTCATGATCGGGGTCGTGATGGCCTGAAAGACCAGGAAGCCTAAAGCCACATGATACGGTGAACGCGACCAGTTGCAACCTTCCGCGGCCGCGTGGGTGCCGTGCAAGGCGCAACCGGTAGCTGCGCTGCAGTCCTCGGCACGGCGATGACCGCCAATATGGCGGACGCATTACAATCATGCCATTCACGGAACCTCACCCCTTGCCATGGGCGCCTATATCGTCCGCCGAATCGGCCAAAGCCTCCTGATCCTGCTCGTGATGTCGCTGCTGGTGTTCGCCGGCGTCTATGCCATTGGCAATCCGGTCGATATCCTGATCGGGCCGCAGGCGGACCAGCAGGACATCCAGCGCACCATTGCTGCGCTGGGACTCGACCAGCCGCTGTGGCGGCAATACCTTCTGTTCCTCGGACGTGCGCTGCAGGGCGATCTTGGTACATCGTTTGTTCATGGTACCTCGGCGATCGGCCTGATCCTGGCGCGCATGCCGGCAACGCTTGAGCTCGCAGGTTTCGCCATCGTGCTGGCCGTGGTGCTTGGCATTCCGCTCGGCTTGTGGGCAGGGCTCCGGCCGGATGGCTGGGCCGACCGGATCATCATGGGCATGTCGGTCATCGGGTTTTCAATGCCGACCTTTTGGGTGGGCCTGATGCTCATTATGCTGTGTTCGGTCCAGCTCGGCTGGCTGCCGTCGAGCGGGCGGGGCGAAGTCGTGACGTGGCTGGGCCTGCCATTCAGCTTCTGGACCATCGATGGCTTCCGCCATCTGCTGTTGCCGGGCCTGACGCTCGCTCTGCTGAACATCGCCATGATCGTACGCCTCACGCGTAGCGGCGCGCGCGAGGCGATGCAGCAGGAGTACGTGCGCTACGCCCGCGCCAAGGGCCTGAGCGAAGGCCGCATCATCGGGGTGCATGTGCTCAAGAACATCCTGATCCCCGTCGTCACCGTCACGGCGCTGCAGTTCGGTTCGATCATTGCATTCGCCATCGTCACGGAAACGATCTTTGCCTGGCCGGGGATGGGCAAGCTCATCATCGATTCGATCCAGATGCTCGACCGCCCTGTGATCGTGGCGTACCTGCTGGTCACGGTGACTTTGTTCGTGCTGCTGAATCTGGTGGTCGACCTGCTGTATGGTGTGCTTGATCCGCGTGTCGGGCGGGGAGCACGGTCATGAGCCTAGCCTCGGGGGCGACGCCTGCTGCGTCTGTATCGTCCCGGCGCGCATTCTGGCGCCGCTGGGCGGAGAGCCGCACCGCGCTGCTGGCTGGTCTGCTGCTGCTCGGTCTCGTACTGGCGGCCATCATCGGCCCCTGGTTCACGACGCAACATCCCTACGACCTGGGTGGACTCGATCTGATGGACGGCCGCCTGGCGCCAGGCAGTACCGGGGCAAGCGGCCAGCTATTCCTGCTCGGGACGGACGAGCAGGGCCGCGACATGTTCGCGGCCATCCTCTACGGCCTGCGCGTGAGCTTGCTGATCGGCCTGGGCAGCACGCTGCTCGCGCTCGCGCTTGGCGGACTGCTGGGCCTTGTGGCTGGCTATGCCGGTGGTTGGATCGATACGCTGATCATGCGGCTGGCCGATATGCAGCTGTCGTTTCCGCCCATCCTGCTGGCCTTGATACTGCTGGTCCTCATCGGCGGCGGTGCGGGCAACGTCATGCTGGCGCTGGTGGCGGTGCAGTGGGCCTATTACGCGCGCACCATGCGCAGCGCGGCGCTGGTCGAGCGTGGCAAGGAGTATATGGAAGCCGCACAGGTGCTCGGCCTACCGGCCTGGCGCATCATGTTCGTGCACCTGTTGCCGAACTGCCTGCCGCCACTGATCGTCGTGGCCGCGCTGCAGACCGCGTCGGCCATCGGCCTGGAGGCGACATTGTCATTCCTCGGCCTGGGTGTGCCGGTGACCCAGCCTTCGCTCGGCTTGTTGATTTCTAACGGCTTCCAGTACCTGTTTTCCGGGCAGTACTGGATCAGCGTGTTCCCCGGCATCGCGCTACTGCTAGCGATGACGTCGATCAACCTCGTGGCCGATCGCCTGCGCGACATACTCAACCCGCGGCTGGAGGTGCGTTGATGCTGAGCGTCTCGCGCCTCACCACACGCTACCAGCCGCGCGGCGTCGCGGATGACGAGGCCGTGACCCTCGTGAACGAGGTGTCGTTTACCATCGCACGCGGCGAGATCCTGGGCATGGTCGGCGAATCCGGTTCAGGCAAGTCGATGACGGCCAACTCCATCATGGGCCTGCTTGATCCGCCGGCACGCGTGACGGCCGGCGAAATCATGCTGACCGACCGCACAGGCAAGCAATGGGACCTGCGCCACGCCGATGCGGCAACGCTGCGCAGCCTGCGCGGCAATCGGATTGCAATGGTGTTCCAGGATCCGTCCACGGCGCTGAACCCGGTATTGCGCATCGACACGCAGATGATCGAGGCGATCCGTGCTCATGCTTCGGTCAGCCGTGCCGCTGCGCGCGAGCGCGCCTGCGCCATGCTCGCGCGCATGGGCATCGCCTCGCCGGAAGCCAGGCTGCGCGCCTATCCGCATCAATTGTCGGGCGGCATGCGCCAACGCGTGGCGATTGCCATTGCCCTGCTGAACGCACCGGATGTGATCATTGCCGACGAGCCGACCACGGCACTCGATGTGTCCATCCAGGGCCAGATCCTGGCGGAGATCCAGGCACTGTGCCGCGAATCCGGTACCGCCCTGTTGTGGATCACGCATGACCTGTCGGTGGTCGCCGGGCTCGCGGACCGGGTCTGCGTCATGTACGCCGGACGCATCATCGAAAGCGGCCCGGTTGGCGAAGTGCTGACAGCACCGCAACATCCCTACACGGCAGGCCTGATTGCGTCGTCGCCCGCCAACCCGGCCGGTGGTCCGTTGCAGCCGATTCCCGGCGCCGCGCCATCGTTGGCGGCGTTGCCGCCGGGCTGCGCGTTCCAGCCGCGCTGTGCCTATGCCACTGCGCAGTGCGAGGTCCCGCCGCCGGAAACGCGTGGTCCGGATGCACGCATGTGGCGCTGCATTCATCCGTTGCAGGCAGGGGGTGTGGATGGCTGACGCTCCACTGCTGCGGCTGGAACATGTTTCCCGCGAGTTCGGTGCGCCCGCCAGCCCCTGGGCACGTATCACAGGGCAATTGCGTGGCCGTGCCGCGTCCCAGGTCGTGCACGCCGTCAGCGATGTCACGCTGCAGATTGACGCTGGCGAAGTGGTGGGGCTGGTCGGCGAGTCGGGTTGCGGCAAGTCCACGCTCGGGCGGCTCGCCGCTGGCCTGCTGGCGCCGAGCGGTGGCCGTGTGCTGTGGCAGGGCGAGGATCTTGCTGCCATGTCGGACGAGGCTCAGCGCGCGGCACGGCGTGCGCTGCAATTGATTTTTCAGGATCCGTTTGCAGCGCTCAATCCGCGTATGCGCGTGCAGCAGATCATCGGCGAGGCACCCGTGGTGCACGGCCGGATCGCCCGCGGCGAACAGCGGGCCTACGTCGCGTCCTGGCTGGCGCGTGTGGGGCTGGGCGCCGACGCACTGGCGCGCTACCCCCATCAGTTCTCCGGCGGGCAACGGGCGCGCATCGGCATTGCGCGCGCCCTGGCCATGGAGCCGCAGCTGCTGATCTGCGACGAGTCGGTCGCAGCCCTCGACGTCTCGGTCCAGGCGCAGGTGCTGACACAGCTGATGCAGCTGCAGCGCGAACTCGGGCTAGCCTGCCTGTTCATCAGCCACGATCTCGCCGTGATCCGCCACGTCAGCGACCGGGTGGCCGTGATGTATCTGGGGCGCATTGTCGAGCAGGCGCCAGCGGCCCAGTTGTTCGCGGCACCGAATCATCCCTATACGCAAGGCTTGCTGGCGGCCGCACCGACCTTGCAGCCAGGACGCCGCACCTTCGTCGCCATCCAGGGCGAACTGCCGTCGCCGCTGGCACCGCCGGCCGGATGTGCGTTCCATCCGCGTTGCCCGCATGCCATGCCGCGTTGCCGGCAGCAACGTCCCGTCTTGCGGGCGATTGCACCGGACCACTGGAGTGCCTGCCACCTGAATGACGCATAATGGCAGGATGATTTTCCCCGCCGAATGGGTGTGCCATGGCTGAAACCGTGATCCGGGCGGCTTGCCCGCATGATTGTCCCGATACCTGCGCCATGCTGGTCACCGTCGCCGACGGCCGCGCGATTCGCGTGGCAGGTGACCCGGACCATCCGATGACGCAGGGTGCGTTATGCACCAAGGTGGCCCGCTATCCCGAACGGGTTTACCACCCCGATCGCCTGCTGACTCCGCGCAAGCGCGTCGGCCCGAAGGGCGCCGGGCAATTCGTTGATATCAGCTGGGACGAGGCGCTCGATCTTGCCGCGACGCGGCTGAAAGCCATCGCCGCACGCGCCCCAGAGGCCATCCTGCCATACAGCTATGCCGGCACCATGGGGCTGGTGCAGGGCGAAAGCATGGCCGCACGCTTTTTCCACAAGCTTGGCGCCTCGCTGCTGGATCGCACCATTTGCTCGGCTGCAGGCGTGGCCGGCCTCAAGTACACCTACGGCGGCAGCCTCGGCATGGACATGGAATTCGTGGACGATGCCCGGCTGATCATCATCTGGGGCGGCAATCCGATCGCCTCGAACCTGCATGTCTGGATGCGCATGCAGGAAGCCAAGCGGCGCGGAGCGACGCTGGTGGCCATTGATCCCTACCGTTCTCTGACCGCGGAAAAATGCCATCGCCATATCGCGCCGATGCCCGGCACCGATGCTGCGCTGGCGCTTGGCGTGATGCACATACTGATACGCGATGGCCTGCTCGACCATGCCTATATCGCGGAACATACACTCGGCTTTGAAGCGCTGCGCGAGCGCGCTGCAGCGTACCCCCCGGCGCACGCGGCGGCACTATGCGGCATTGCTGCGGAAGACATCGAATGGCTGGCGGCACAGATCGGCGAGACTGCCGTGCGGCGCGGCGAACCGGTGGCGATCCGCGTCAACTATGGATTGCAGCGCGCACACGGCGGCGGGAACGCGGTGCGTGCGATTGCCTGCCTGCCGTCGCTGGTCGGTGCCTGGCGGCATGCAGCAGGCGGCTTGCAGTTGTCCATGTCCGGCTTCTTTCCTATCGACATGCGCACGCTGCAACGCATGGATCTGCTGCCGACATGGCCGGCCTTGCCGCGCACCATCAATATGGTGACGATTGGCGACGCCTTGCTGCATCCCGGTGACGCCAAGTTCGGACCGAAGATCGAGGCGGTCGTGGTGTACAACAGCAACCCGGTAGCGGTGGCGCCCGAGTCCGGTCGAGTCGCGGCGGGTTTCGCGCGCGAGGACCTGTTCACCATCGTGCTTGAGCATTTCCAGACCGATACCGCCGACTACGCCGATCTGCTGCTGCCTGCCACCACGCAGCTTGAGCACGTCGACATCCACAAGACCTACGGCCACGCGTACATGCTGGCCAACAATCCGGCCATCGCCCCGCTCGGGCAGGCCAAGCCCAATACCGAGATCTTTCGTCAGCTGGCCAGGCGCATGGGATTCGACGACGCGTGCTTTCGCGATAGCGATGAAGATATCGCAGCCCAGGCCCTGCGCGCCGACGATCCCCGCTGTGCCGGCATCGACTGGCAATCGCTCAAACTGGCCGGCTGGCAGAAACTGAAGCTGGCGCGGGCGCCATTCGCCAACGGTGGTTTTGCGACACCGTCGGGCAAATGCGAGTTCTACTCGCACCAGCTGGCCGAGCGTGGCCACGATCCGCTGCCCACCTTCGTGCCGCCGTACGAGTCGCCGTACAGCACGCCGGAACTTGCCAGGCGGTTTCCACTGGCGATGATCTCGCCACCTGCCCGCAACTTCCTCAACAGTACTTTTGTGAACGTCGAGAGCTTGCGTGCCACCGAGGGCGAGCCGCATCTCGACATCCATCCCGACGACGCCGCTGCGCGGAGTATCCGCGATGGCATGATGGTGCGCATCTTCAACGACCGCGGCACCTTGCAGGCGCGGGCGCGCGTCACCACGCGTGCGCGGCCGGGCCTGGTGGTCGGCCTGTCGATCTGGTGGAAGAAGCTGGCGGCGGATGGCAAGAATGCCAATGAGCTGACCAGCCAGCGCCTGACCGATCTCGGCGATGGCCCGGTGTTCTATGATTGCCTTGTGGATGTGGTGCCGCACGATGCGGATGCATGCGCTGCATGATGCCATCCAGGCCGGTGCCAGACGCAGCCCATGCGGGTGGCAACGCCATGCCGGCCGGATAGCCTGCCTGGCAGTCACAGCACTGAGCCTGAGTGGTTGCGAGGCGATCCAGTACTACGCCCAGGCAGTCGGCGGACATCTCAATCTCATGGCGGCGCGCCAACCGCTGGATACGGCCCGGCATGCGGCCGAGGTGCGTGGTGATCAACGGCTATCGCGCCAACTGGCACTGGCCAGCCGTATCCGCGTGTTTGCCACGCAGCGCCTCGGCTTGCCGGACAATGGCAGTTATCGCCAGTATGCCGATCTCCATCGCCCATTCGCAGTATGGAACGTGTTTGCGGCCCCCGCCTTGTCGCTGAAATTGAAAGAGTGGTGCTTTCCGGTGGCCGGCTGCGTGACCTACCGGGGTTACTACGACCGCGATGCCGCGCTGGCCTATGCCGCCACGCTGCGCGCCGAAGGCTGGGATATCCAGGTCGCGGGTATCCCGGCCTATTCGACCCTGGGATTCTTTGACGATCCACTGCTGAATACGTTTATCTATTTGCCGGAAGGCGAGCTGGCACGATTGATCTTTCATGAGCTGGCACACCAGGTCGTCTACGTGCAGAACGACACGGCATTCAACGAATCATTCGCCTCCGCGGTCGAGCAGGCCGGTGTCGAACTCTGGCTGAGGGAGCAGGCGTCGCCTGAAGCACGGGCGGTGTATGAGCGCTACGCGATGCGGCGCGTGCAGTTTCGTCACCTGCTGCTCGATACGCGCGCGGCCCTGGAAGCGCTCTATCGAGATGACACCCTCAGCGTAGCCAATAAGCAGCAGCGCAAACACGATCTGCTCGCAGCCCTGCAACGCGACTACCAGACCTTGCGGACCGAGTGGGGCGGGTACACGGGGTATGACCGCTGGTTCGATCAGCCGCTTTCGAATGCCCATCTCGCCGCAGTCGCCAGTTACGAAGCCTGGGTCCCCGCTTTTCGCGCCATGCTGGCACGGGAGGGGAATGACTTCTCCGCCTTCTTCGCGGAAGTGCGCCGGCTTGCGCGGCTGGAGCCGGTCGCACGCGCGGCTGCACTGCGTGGCTTGTCGGCGTCGCGCTGAGCCTGCCATGACGCCCTGAGCAGGCATGCGACGGTGCGCGCTGGCAAATCCGAGCACCACGTCTAATCCATTGTGCCCGAACGGCAGGCCCGTTACATTGTCGAAAACCACAGATGACGTGAACCATCGCGAGGAGACGAACAGCATGGACAAGATTTGGCTCAAGCATTATCCCGCCGGCGTGCCTGCGGAAATCGATGCCGGCCAGTACGCGTCGGTGCCCCATCTGCTGGAAGACTCCTTCAGCAAGTATGCGGCGCGCCCTGCCTTCGAGTGCATGGGCAAGACCCTGACCTATGCCGAACTCGATACGCAGTCCCGGCAATTCGCCGCCTGGCTGCAGGCGCGCGGCCTCGCGCCGGGCGCACGCGTGGCACTGATGATGCCGAACGTGCTGCAGTACCCGATTGCCCTGGCGGCCGTGCTGCGTGCCGGCTATGTGGTGGTGAACGTCAATCCGCTCTATACGCCGCGCGAGCTGGAGCATCAGTTGAAGGACAGCGGTGCCGAAGCCATCGTCATCCTCGAGAACTTTGCGCACACGTTCGAACAGGTCGTGGCGCGGACAGCGGTGCGCCATGTTGTTGTCGCGAGCATGGGAGAGATGCTGGGCTGGCCCAAGGGCAGCATCGTCAATCTGGTGGTGCGTCACGTGAAGAAGCTCGTGCCGGCGTGGCAACTGCCCGGCTCGGTGTCGTTCCGCAGTGCGCTGGATGCCGGCAAGACGCTCGCCATGACGCCGGTGCACAGCCAGCCGGGCGACCTCGCGTTCCTGCAATATACCGGCGGGACGACGGGGGTTGCCAAGGGCGCCATGCTCACGCACCGCAACGTTATCGCCAACCTGCTGCAGACCGAGGCCTGGCTGCAGCCGGGCATCCATGACAAGAGCAAGGTGCTGACCATCGTCTGTGCCTTGCCGCTGTATCACATCTTCGCGCTGACGGTTTGTGCGCTGATGGGCATGCGCATGGGCGCACGCAACCTGATGATCCCAAATCCGCGCGATATCCCGGGGACGCTCAAGGAACTGTCCAAGACCGAGTTCCATATCCTGCCGGCGGTCAATACGCTGTTCAACGCTCTGGTCAACCATGCGGATTTCGCCAAGGTGAACTGGTCTTCGTTGATGATCGCGGTGGGTGGTGGCATGGCAGTGCAGAAGGCTGTTGCCGATAAATGGTATGCCAGGACCGGGGTGCCGATTCTCGAAGGGTATGGCCTGTCCGAGACATCACCGGTCGCATCGAGCAATCCACCGACGGCCACCGAGTTCTCCGGCACGATTGGCATGCCGCTGCCCGGCACCGACTTTGCGATCCGCGACGATGACGGCCGGGACGTGCCGTTGGGGCAGCCCGGCGAGATCTGCGTGCGCGGTCCCCAAGTGATGGCGGGCTACTGGAACATGCCGGCCGAGACGGCCAAGGTCATGACGCCAGATGGTTTTTTCAAGACGGGCGATATCGGCATCATGGACGAGCGGGGCTATACGCGCATAGTCGACCGCAAGAAGGACATGATCCTGGTCTCCGGTTTCAATGTCTACCCGAACGAGGTCGAAGGGGTGGCGGCGGAGTGCCCGGGTGTGCTGGAGGTGGCGGCGGTCGGCGTGCCTGATGAGCATTCGGGCGAGATCGTGAAGCTGTACGTGGTGAAGAAGGACCCGGCCCTGACCGAGGCCGATGTGCTGGCCTTCTGCAAGGAGCGGCTGACGGGTTACAAGCGGCCGCGCCATGTCGAATTCCGCAATGAATTGCCGAAGACCAATGTCGGCAAGATCCTGCGCCGCGAACTGCGGGACAGCTCGCCGCCTGCCACGGCGGCCTGACGGGTGGAGAGCCGGGCTGCGGTGGCACCGCAGACCGGCTTACCCAGATGGCCGGTGGGCTACCATGATCCTCTGCATGATGACCCGCCGGTGATTCCCCCACATTTCCAGATCACTGGTGTTCCCCGCCGCGATGGCACGAGGCGCACGGCGCTTCATGTGAGGCTGCTGCTGGGCGTCATGGACACTCGCGCGACGGCGACATGCGCGGATAGTCAGGGCGGTTGGCAGAGATCACGCGCACGCAGCTGCCGGTTTCCAGCCCGGGCAGGGCCGGGCTGTTGATCGTGACTTCGGGGCCATCCAGCGTCCGCACCTTGAATGCATAGATATCGATCTGGCGCGTCGGCGGCGGACCACCGAAGATGCGGCCGAGGTCGAAACCCAGGCCCACACCGACGCCGCCACCGCTGCTGCCGCCGAACCCGCCTAGCGCACCGAGTCCGACACCGACGCCACCGCCGCGCGGCTGGGTTTCTTCGTTGACCTGCGTCAGGAAGGTTTTGCTGACGATGCGGCCCAGCCGGACCGTGCTGTCCGAGGGGACGATCTCGGGTGCGGCCGGTCCGCTGGCGCAGCCGGCCAGCATTGCGATGGCAAGGGCAGCGGCTGCCGCCATGGCTGTCCGGCTGGCACGCATGGGCTGAACGATGTGCCGAAAAGCGTGGATCCTGGATGGGCGAGTATTCACGGCAGCCTCCTGAAAGCGCGGGCGTGCCGGACGTGGCACGCGATCATGCCGCCCAGCTTAACGCGGCGCAGCCGCGGCTAGTGTGAGAGAGTGTAAAGTCGCTTCGTCATGCCATTCGATCATGCCGCTTGATCAAGCCGCTCAATCCACTTTTGCACCAGACGCCTTCACGACCTTGGCCCATTTGATGTGCTCGCTGCGGATATACGCCGCGAACTGCTCGGGCGTATTGCCGACCGGCTCCGCGCCCTGCGCCTGCAAGCGCTCCTTGACGGCCGGGCTGGACAGCGCCTTGGCGACCTCCTGCTGCAGGCGATGCACGATCTCGGCAGGCGTGTTGGCCGGCGCCAGTAGGCCAAACCAGGAGCTGGCCTCGTAGGTGGGCAGGTCGGCTGCCTGGGCGATGGTCGGCACGCCCGGCAGGGCTGCGGAGGGCTTCGCGCTGGTCACTGCCAGTGCCTTGAGCCGGCCCGCCTTGATCTGTGCCATGGAGGAAGGCAGGTTGTCGAACATCAGGTCGGTCGTGCCGCCCATCAGGTCGGCCAGGGCCGGACCACTGCCGCGATACGGCAAATGCACCATGAACGTCCGCGTCTGCGATTTGAACAGTTCCCCGGCCAGATGGATCGAGGTGCCGTTGCCGCTCGAGGCCATATTGATCTTGCCAGGATTGGCGCGTGCATAGGCGATCAGGTCCTTGACGGTCCGGATCTGGTGCTTCTCGGCAAAGGCCGGATTCAAGACCAGCACATTGGGCACGGCTGCTACCAGGGTGACGGGGGCGAAGTCCTTGAACGGATCGTAGGGGAGCTTCCCGCCATTCTGCGAGTACAGCGCTTGATTGATGCCATGTGTACCGACCGTCCCCATCAGCAGCGTATACCCATCGGGAGCCGACTTGGCGACGGCTTCGGCGCCGATGTTGCCGCCTGCACCAGGACGGTTGTCGATCAGCACATTCCAGCCTGGCAGCTTGCTGAGTTCCGCGCCGACGGCGCGCGCGAGGATGTCCGTCGTGCCACCCGGGGCAAACGGAACAACGATGCGGATTGGTTTTGCTGGATAGGTCTCCGCGCGGGCGGAAGACGTGGGCCACACGGCTAGCGCGGCAAGAGCGGCACACGACAGCAGGGCTGCCTGGAAAGCACGACGGGAATAGCGCATCGCCATCTCCTTGCAAGGACGTGTTTGCCGATTGTTGCCGAGTGCAAGACGCGTCGCCAGCGGAGAAACCCTGAGTCGGCGCAGCGCCTGCGGTTGTGCGGGTCCCCGTGTCAACGGAGGTCCGGGGAATGGGTGCTGTAGAAATGAAAAAAGCACCCGAAGGTGCTTTTTTCATCGAGCCAGTCAGGCCGCCATCAGAAAATGTGACGGATGCCGATGCCCACGTTGGTGCGGTTCTTGTCCAGGCTGGTCTTGCCTGCGTTATTCAGGTCGCCCAGCGCCAGATCCTTGACGTTGGTGTAGTCAACCGTGCCGTAGACTTGGGTGCGCTTGGACAGCGAGTACTCAGCCAGGGCGACCAGGGTGTAACGCTTGCCTTTTTGGTCAGCCAGGCCCGGGACTTCGTCCTTCGGACGCGAGTAGTAGCCAGCGCCGGTCAGGGCCAGGGCCGGGGTCACGTTGTAGGTCAGGCCAGCGTACCAGACGTTGGTCTTGAACGTGCCGCCGATGCTTTCCTTCATACGGTGGTCCTGGTAACCCGCTGCAGCCTTGAGGGCGCCCACAGTGTAGGTTGCGCCCACGGCCCAGTTGGTCAGCTTGTCGCTGTCGGTACCGCCGAGGGTCACGGCCGAACCGGCGTTACCGCCGCCACGGCTTTGCTGATAGGCGCCGCCGAAGCCGAACGGGCCGGCCTTGTAGGTCACCATCGTGCCCATGTAGCGGCCAGCCGTGGCGTTACCGGCTTGCTCGCCGAAGCCGTAGCCGGCGATCACGTTCAGGCCGCCAAACGAACCGGCGTACTTGATCTGGTTGTTCACGCGGATCGGGTACATGCCGACGTAGTAGGCGTTTTCTTCGTAGTTGCCGACGGTCAGCGGATCGAAGTCCAGCAGGAAGTCGTGGATGGCGCTGTGCTGGCGACCGAGGGTCACGGCACCGAAGTTACCTTCCAGGCCGACATAGGCCATACGGTTGAAGAAGCTGCTCGAGGAGTTGTTCGAGCCGTTATCCAGGCTGAAGCCGTTTTCCAGGCGGAACACGCCTTTCAGGCCGCCGCCCAGGTCTTCCGAACCCTTGATGCCCCAGCGGCTTTGCGAGATGGCGCCGTCCGTCATGCGGATCACGCTGCTATTGGAGTCGTTGGTGTTGCTGGAATAGCGGATGCTGACGTCAGCAATACCGTACAGCGTGACGCTCGATTGTGCGAAGGCGGAGGTCGCGAGCAGGGAGCCACATGCCAGAGCAAACAGGGTTTTCTTCATGAAAGATTCTCCTGGAGACGATTCTTGATGTTGTAGATCAATGTGATAGCTGTATGACAGCACCCATTTGGTGAGCGAAATGTAGCAAAAAAGCGGACACGGGAGAAACAGAATCGGAGGGGTGCGAAAGATTGTTGCTATTTGCCAACGAAAACATCCTGGGATTAGCTGCAATGCACCATTTCATGCGGCTTGCGCGGCAGTTCCATGTGCGGGTGCGCGACGCAATCCTGTCCGGTTTCCAGCGGCTGTCCGGCATGATTTGCATGCGGTCTCGCAGGCGCTGGTCCGCCGTCTGGCGGGGGCGGAATGGCGGTTCGCGCTAAAATGGCTGGTCTTCACGACCTGCTTGGAAAGCGAGATGTTCCTGGACCGAATGATTGCGGAATTTGATCATGCCTTGCGTGCCATGACCGGCGTGACGCGGGCGGCCCGTCCCAGTCCGGCGGCTGGCCTGGCAGGTGAGCCTGAGGCCCTGAGTCCGACGGAGCGCCGGCACGTCGCGGGGCTGATGCGCGTCAATCATGTGGGTGAGGTCTGCGCGCAGGCGCTTTACCAGGCGCAGAAGCTCACTGCGCGCGCCCCCGAGATCCGGGCCGCAATGGCCCAGGCGGCGCGGGAAGAGGAGGACCACCTGGGATGGTGTGCCGAACGTCTCCACGACGTCGGCGCCCGCCCCCGCCTGCTCAACCCGCTCTGGTATGCCGGCGCGTTCTCCATCGGCTGGCTGGCCGGCCGGATCGGCGATCGGGTCAGCCTCGGGTTCGTGGCGGAAACCGAGCGTCAGGTGGAGCGCCACCTGGATGGCCATCTCGATCAGCTGCCTGCCCAGGATGGAAAATCGCGCGTCATCCTGGAGCAGATGCGCGCCGATGAGATCCGGCACGGCCAGCATGCGATCGAGGCCGGCGGTGCGACCTTGCCGGCCCCGGTGCGTGGGGCCATGGCGCTGGCTTCGCGCGTCATGACCTCGACCGCCTATCATCTTTGACCGAGCAGTGAGCGAACTCAGCTACGGCGGGCGTTTGCCGCTGCCTTCGGGTCATTGTTTCAGACCCTTGTTTATCCGCAGGGTGAGCGCATAGATAAGGTGCTTTCTCCGCAATCTTTTCTATGTGCTTAATTTTATTGAACATTCCCCTCGATGGTGCATGCAAAAAGTGCGCTAAGTCTTTGTTCTGATTCAAAAAATTCTGTAACTCTCCCTTGCAGAGCCTTGACCGGGTATGTTGCTTCCTCTACAGTGGG
Organism: Imbroritus primus; assembly: GCA_000272025.2. Taxonomy (GTDB): domain Bacteria; phylum Pseudomonadota; class Gammaproteobacteria; order Burkholderiales; family Burkholderiaceae; genus Imbroritus; species Imbroritus primus. The sequence continues at coordinate 96,190 of AKCV02000016.1, read as the reverse complement.
AAATAGTGTGAGGAAGTGGTTTTTTGTGTGCAAAAACCGCACTTCCCAGCCGGATTCGCCGGCTGTCGTGGCGCGCTGTTTATCCATATCAATCGGTGTAGGCGGACGAAAGGGACGAAACCATCGTGTTTCAGGGGGCTTCGGCGTTGTCGCTGGATGCCAAGGGGCGGATGTCCATTCCGACCCGGCATCGCGAGGCGCTCCAGGTGCAGGCAGAGAACCGGGTGACGATTACCAAGCACCCGGATGGCTGCCTGTTGCTGTTTCCCCGACCTGAATGGGAGATGTTCCGCAGCCGTATCGCGGCACTGCCCATGGATGCGCACTGGTGGCGCCGGATCTTCCTGGGCAACGCCGCCGATATCGAGATGGATGGCAACGGGCGCGTGCTGATTGCGCCGGAGTTGCGCAGTGCCGCGTTGCTGGACAAGGAAGTGATGCTGCTCGGCATGGGCAGTCATTTTGAAATCTGGGATGCCGCGACCTATGCCGCCAAGGAGCAGGCTGCAATGGCGCAGGGCATGCCGGATGCGCTCAAGAATTTCTCTTTCTGACGGTGGGGCATGAGACCAGCAGGTGAACCCGCCGGCCTGTCGCACCGGACAGTGCTGCTGGACGAAGCGGTCGACGCACTGGTGTGGCGACGGGATGGGAGATACGTCGATGGCACCTTCGGGCGCGGCGGGCATAGCCGGCTGATTCTCAGCCAACTGGGTCCAGCCGGCCGACTGGTCGCCTTCGACAAGGATCCGGCAGCAATCGCAGAAGCGGGCACCGTACAGGATGCCCGCTTCGCTATTGAGCATACGAGTTTTGCTGACATGGGCGAACGCATGGCGGCGCGCGGCGAAGTGCCGGTGGCGGGTGTGTTGCTCGATCTGGGGATCAGTTCGCCGCAGATCGATGAAGCGGCGAGAGGGTTTTCTTTTCGCTTTGATGGGCCGCTCGACATGCGGATGGACACGACGCGCGGCGAGACGGCGGCGGAGTGGCTGGCGACCGCGGACGAGCGCGAGATCGCAAGGGTGGTGAGGGATTATGGGGAAGAACGGTTTGCTGTACAGATTGCAAAGGCGATTGTTGCTCGCAGGCGCGAACCCGCACCTTCCGGTCCAGTCGCTACCACTGCCGACCTTGCCGCACTCGTGGCGCAAGCCGTCAAAACACGCGAGAAGGGCCAGGACCCTGCGACCCGCACCTTTCAGGCTATACGGATTCACATCAATCAAGAGCTTGCGGACCTCGAAAGAGGACTGACGGCCGCTTACGAGTTGCTGGAACAGGGAGGCCGTCTGGTCGTGATCAGTTTTCACTCGCTTGAGGACCGCATCGTCAAGCGGTTCATGCAGGCGCATGCGCGGCCGCAGCTCGCGGACTCGTCCGCCGACCTGCGCCGCATGCCGCTACGCGCGAGCGAACTCCCCCAGCCGACCCTGCGCCTGCTCGGCCGTGTCAAGCCCGGCCAGCAGGAAGTCGATGCCAATCCTCGTGCCCGCTCCGCGATCATGCGCGTGGCGGTGAAGCTGTGAGGAGCGTACGGACATGAACCGCCTGAGCCTCTTCCTGCTGATCGCCCTGGTGCTCTGTGCGCTGGCGCTGGTCAATGCCCAGCATGAGGCGCGCTCACTGTTCGTCAAGCTCGAGCGTGCGCAGAATGAAGAGCGCCAGCTGAATATCGACTGGTCGCGCTTGCAGTACGAACAGAGCGCCTTTGGCAAGAGCGCCCGGATCGCCGAGGCTGCGCGCAGCCAGTTGCGCATGGTACCCATTGCTCCGGGCCGTACGCAGTACCTCACCGGGTTCGCGATGCCGCCTGCGGCATCCGTGCCGGCATCGGCGCCGGAGGCTGGGCAATGAGCATGGCTCGACCCAACAGCCGCCCGCGCAAGGGCCAGTTCTCCGCCAGCCCGGTGCTCGGTTTGCGGCTGCCAATGTGGCGCTCCAAGCTCGTGGTGTTCCTGATGTTCGCCGCCTTCGCGACGCTGACGGCGCGCGCTTTCTGGATTCAGGGGCCTGGCAATCAGTTTTACGAGGCACAGGGCAAGAAGCGCTTTCAGCGGACGCTCGAGATGCCGGCCACGCGCGGCAAGATTCTCGACCGCAATGGCCTGGTGCTGGCGACCAGCCTGCCGGTCAAGGCCATCTGGGCTGTGCCGGAAGATGTACCGTCTAACGTGCCGGCCGCCAAGCTGCGACAACTTGCCCAGCTGCTCGGCAGCAATGAAAAGGAAGTGCGCCGGAAGCTGTCCGAGGACAAGGGGTTTGTTTACCTCAAGCGCCAGGTGCTGCCGGATGTGGCCGAGAAGATCGCCGAACTCAAGATCGACGGTGTCTACCAGTCGCGCGAGTACAAGCGCTTCTATCCCGAAGGCGAAGCCATGGCACATATCGTCGGCTTTACCAATGTCGAGGACAAGGGCCAGGAAGGCATGGAGCTGGCGCGCGAGTCGGAGCTGGCTGGCCGCCCGGGCCAGCGGCAGGTGATCAAGGACCGCCTCGGCCGTATCGTCGAGGACATCGGCGTGCTGCAGGCCCCGCGTGAAGGCAAGGACCTGCAGCTGTCGATTGACAGCAAGATCCAGTATCTCGCCTTTAACGAACTGAAGGCGGCGGTCGAAAAGCACAAGGCCAAGGCGGGCGGCGCCGTGGTGCTCGACGCCAAGACCGGCGAGGTGCTGGCACTGGCCAACTGGCCGACCTACAACCCCAATGACCGCAGCCGGTTGTCGGGCGAGCAGCTGCGCAATCGCGTGCTGACCGACACCTTCGAGCCGGGCTCGACGATGAAGCCGATCACCATCGCGCTGGCGCTCGAAAAAGGCAAGGTCCGCCCCGAGAGCATCATTCAGACAGCGCCCGGTCGGCTAACGATGGGCTCGCACACCATCAACGACACGCACGACTATGGCGCACTGACGGTGGCGGGTGTCATCCAGAAGTCGAGTAACGTCGGCACGACCAAGATCGCTTTGAATCTTGACGCCCGAGACATGTGGGAGATGTACCAGAGCATCGGCCTCGGCCAGGCGCCGAAGATTGGCTTTCCGGGCGCTGTGGCGGGACGCGTGCGGCCCTACAAGAGCTGGAAGCCGATCGAGCAGGCCACCATGTCGTATGGCTATGGCCTGTCCGCGTCGCTGTTCCAGATTGCCCGTGCGTACACTATCTTCGCCCGTGACGGTGAGCTGATTCCTGTCTCCATGACCAAGGTCGATGGCGAGGTGAGCGGCACGCAGGTGATTTCACCCAAAACGGCCCGCGCGGTGCGCGGCATGCTCGAGATGGCGGCCGCGCCGGGCGGCACGGCACCGCAGGCGCAGACTGTCGGCTACCGCGTGGGCGGCAAGACGGGCACGGCGCGCAAGCAGGAAGGCAAAGGCTATGCGGCGCGCAAGTATCGTGCATTCTTCGCCGGCATGGCGCCCATGAGCAACCCGCGCGTCATCGTTGCGGTCATGCTCGATGAGCCGATGGCGGGATCATTCTACGGTGGCGTGGTCGCTGGCCCAGTGTTCTCGTCAATCATCGGCAACACGCTGCGCACGCTCAATGTCCCGCCCGATTCCGCGGTGACGCAACTGGTGGTCGCGGACGCCGTCGAGGAGAGCATCGAATGACGCGCCTCCTGCCAATCGAACATCTGTCGCCCGCCAATGCCCATGCCGCGGGTATCGTGGCATGGCTGCGCACGCATGTCGCCGCGACAGCGGAGCTCTCCAGCGATACGCGCACGGTGCAGGCCGGCGATGTGTTCCTGGGCTACCGGGTGGGTAACGCCCATCATCATTCCGACGGTCGGCCGCATATCGCCGCAGCCGTGGCCGCAGGTGCGGCTGCCATCGTCGCCGAGGCCGATGCCTATGCGGGTCCGGTCGATTGCGCCGTGCCGCTGCTGCTCGTACCTGGGCTCCACGGTCTGGCGGGCGAGTGCGCCGCACTTTGGTATGGCAATGCCGGCCACGCCCTGCACATCGTCGGTATTACCGGCACGAACGGCAAGACGTCCTGCAGCCATTGGCTCGCACAGGCGCTCAGCCAACCCGGCAAGCCGTGCGCGATGATCGGCACCCTCGGTTCGGGCCTGCCTGGCGCCGTGCAGGCGACTGGCTTCACCACACCGGATGCCGTGCAGCTGCAGCGGACGCTGGCGGGGTTTGCGCGCAAGGGCGCCAAGGCTGTCGCCATGGAGGTGTCCTCGCATGGCCTCGAGCAGCAACGCGTTGCCGGCACGCCATTCCATACCGCAGTGTTTACCAACCTGACACAGGACCATCTTGACTATCACGGCACCATGGCCGCCTATGGTGAGGTCAAGCGCCAGCTGTTTACGTGGCCGGGGCTGGCCTGTGCGGTGATCAACCGCGACGATGCCTTCGGGCAATCCCTGCTGGCCGGTTTGCCGGCCACGGTCACCGCCTGGGAGTACGGCATCGGCGGCGATGCCGCGCCGATGCATGGTGCCGCCCATTGGCTCAGCGCCAGCGATGTGCGTGCCGGCGACACCGGCACTGAATGCCTGTTGCGCAGCGACCTGGGCGAAAGCCGCGTGCAGCTGCCAGTGATCGGGCAGTTCAACCTGAGCAATGCATTGGCCGTGCTCGGCGCCTTGCTGGCGGCCGGCATGAAGTGGTCGGCGGCGATCAACAAGCTGCGTGTCCTGTCGGCCGTGCCCGGTCGCATGGAACAATTTGGCGGTCATGGTGCGCCGCTGGCAGTGGTCGACTACGCGCACACCCCTGACGCGCTCGACAAGGCATTGCAGACCCTGCGCCCGCTGGCCGACGCCCGACAGGGCCGCCTGTGGTGCGTATTCGGTTGTGGCGGCGATCGCGATGCGGGCAAACGCCCCTTGATGGGCCAGGTGGCCGCAGCGAGGGCCGACGAGATCGTGCTGACCAGCGACAATCCGCGCTCCGAGCCGCCGCTCGCGATCCTTGCGCAGATCGCGCAAGGCTTGCCGCCGGGCCGCGCAGTGCAGCGCATCGAAGATCGTGCTACCGCGATCCTCTATGCGCTCAAGCACGCTGCCGACAGCGATGTGGTGCTGGTCGCCGGCAAGGGACACGAAGCCACGCAGGAAATCCAGGGTCGCAAGCTGGCGTTCTCCGATCAGGAGCACGTGCGCCTGGCACTTGCGGCGCGCGGAGGTGCGCGATGACGGTGGGCACGATGAAGACAGGCATGATGACTCTCGCGCAGGCTGCGATTTGCCTCGACGGTGCAAGCGTGCATGGCCGTGGCGACGTGGTGTTCCAGCGCGTGGTGACGGACAGCCGCAAGGTGCAGCCCGGCGATCTGTTCGTCGCGCTGCGGGGCGAGCGCTTCGATGCGCATGCCTTCCTTGGCGATGTGGTCCAGGCCGGCGCTGCCGCGGTGCTTGTTTCTGCCGTGCCCGACAATCTTGCCGTGCCCGCGCTGGTGGTACCGGATACCCGTCTGGCGCTGGGCCAACTGGCCGCCGGCTGGCGCAAGCGCTTCATGCTGCCCGTGGTGGCGGTGACCGGCAGTAACGGCAAGACCACGGTCAAGGAAATGATCGCCGCGATCTTTGCCGAGGCAGCGGGCGAACCCGGGCGGCTGGCGACGCAAGGCAACCTGAACAACGACATCGGCCTGCCACTCACGTTGTTCCGGCTGCACCCCGGACATCAGCTGGCCGTGCTCGAGCTGGGCATGAATCATCCGGGCGAAACCGCGTATCTGGCGCAGATCGCCCAGCCGACCATTGCACTGATCAACAACGCCCAGCGCGAACATCAGGAATTCATGGTCAGCGTGGAAGCCGTGGCGCAGGAACATAGCGATGTGCTGCGCGCCTTGCCGGCCGACGGCGTGGCGGTGTTCCCGGCCGACCCTGAAGGCGGAGCGACCTATGCGGCCCTGTGGTGCGAGGCCGCCGGTACGCGCCGCATTCTGGATTTTGGCCTCGCCCCCGGCGCCGCCGTGCACGGCAGCGTCACGCTGCAGGCCGGCTTGCAGCGCGTGCGGGTCGCCGCACCCGGCGGCGTGTCGTTCGAGTTCCATCTTGCACTGCTGGGCCTGCACAACGTGCGCAATGCGCTCGCGGCGGTTGCCTGCGCGCTCGCCGCAGACGTTGCGCCGGATGCCATCATCCGCGCCCTCGAAGGATTTGCGCCAGTGGCCGGACGCCTGCAGGTACGCCATGCACGCAGCGGCGCCACGGTCATCGATGACACCTACAACGCCAATCCGGACTCCATGCGTGCGGCTATCGACGTGCTGGCGGCCTTTCCCGCACCGCGTGTGCTGGTGATGGGCGATATGGGCGAGGTCGGCAGCGCGGGCGTGGATTTCCATCGCGAGATCGGTACATACGCCGCGCAGCAAGGGATCGAGCAGCTGTACACCACGGGCGACCTGGCGGCCCACGCCGCCGCGGCATTCGGTAAGACGGCGGTGCATTGCGCGGACGCCGAGGCATTAATCACCCAGCTGGCGACACCGGCGCGCAGCGCCACGCTGCTGGTGAAGGGTTCGCGCTTCATGCGCATGGAACGCGTAGTGGCGGCGCTGGCCGCTGATGCCGCGCATACGGAACATCACGGATAACCCCGGCAACGGGACGAAGGAAGAAATACAGCATGTTGTTAGCCCTGGCCCAATGGTTACAAGACGATGTCAGTTTTCTGCGCGTCTTTAACTACCTGACCTTCCGCGCAGTGATGGCCAACCTCACTGCGCTGGTGATCGGGCTGTCGTGTGGTCCGTGGGTGATCCGCAAGCTGACCGAGCTTAAGGTCGGGCAGGCGGTGCGGACCGATGGACCGCAGAGCCATCTGGTCAAGTCCGGTACGCCGACCATGGGCGGCGTCCTGGTCATCCTGTCGATTGCCATCTCGACGCTGTTGTGGGCTGACCTCGGCAACCGCTTCGTGTGGATCGTGCTGCTTGTCACGGTCGGTTACGGCGCCATCGGCTGGGTCGACGATTACCGCAAGGTCGTCTATCGCGACCCCAAGGGCATGTCGAGCCGCGAAAAATTCCTGTGGCAGACGGCCATTGGCCTGTTCGCCGCGATCTATCTCGCCTTTTCCGTGTCAGAGACCAGCAACGCGCGCGTGTTCGAACTGTTCGTGGCCTGGGTGCAGAGCGGTTTCACGCTGACCCTGCCGCACCAGGCCAACCTGCTGGTGCCGTTCTTCAAGGAGATCAGCTATCCGCTCGGCGTGGCCGGTTTCATCGTGCTCACCTATCTCGTCATCGTCGGGTCGAGCAATGCCGTGAATCTTACTGACGGTCTCGACGGGCTGGTGATCATGCCGGTCGTGCTGGTCGGCAGTGCCCTTGGCGTGTTCGCCTACGTCATGGGTAGCGCCGTGTATAGCAAGTACCTGCTGTTTCCGCATATTCCGGGCGCGGGCGAACTGCTGATCTTCTGCTCCGCCATGGCCGGCGCCGGATTGGCATTCCTGTGGTTCAACGCACATCCCGCGCAGGTGTTCATGGGCGACGTTGGCGCCCTGGCGCTCGGTGGCGCGCTCGGCACCATCGCCGTGATCGTGCGCCAGGAAATCGTGCTGTTCGTGATGGGTGGCATCTTCGTGGTGGAGACGGTATCCGTGATGCTGCAGGTCACCTGGTTCAAGTTCACCAAACGACGCTATGGCGAGGGACGACGATTGTTCCGCATGGCGCCGCTGCATCACCATTTCGAGCTCGGCGGCTGGAAGGAAACCCAGGTCACCGTGCGCTTCTGGATCATCACGCTGATGCTCGTGCTGATCGGTCTGTCGACATTGAAACTGCGGTAATCCGCACACGGCTATCACGTAATCACAAGGCAACTACAAGGAAACGATTCAGGTGTTCGGCGAGCTTCAACAACCTTCCGTATTGGTACTCGGTCTGGGCGAATCCGGGCTGGCCATGGCACGCTGGTGCGCGCGCTATGGCTGCCGCGTGCGCGTGGCCGATACGCGGAGCGCGCCGCCGAACCTGTCGCAACTGGAAGCGGCCGCACCGCAGGCCGAATTTGCTGGCGGTCCGTTGACGCCGGCCTTGCTGGACGGCATGACGCTTGTCGCGGTCAGCCCGGGCCTGTCGCCGCTTGAGCCGGATACGGCTGCGCTGCTGGCGGCGGCCGGCGAAGCCAATGTGCCCGTGTGGGGCGAGATCGAACTGTTTGCCCAGGCGCTGCGCCATCTTGAAACCGAGAGCGGTTACGCGCCACGCGTGCTGGCCATCACCGGCACCAATGGGAAGACCACCACGACCAGCCTCACCGGCAGCCTGGTGCGTCGCGCCGGCCGTACCGTGGCGGTGGCGGGCAACATCAGCCCGTCGGCGCTCGACAAGCTGTCGGACTGCATCGCCGAGGCGACGCTGCCGGATGTTTGGGTATTGGAGCTGTCGAGCTTCCAGCTCGAGACCACGCATTCGCTCAATCCGCATGCGGCTACCGTGCTCAACATCACCCAGGATCACCTCGACTGGCATGGTTCGATGGAGTCTTATGCGGCTGCCAAGCAGAAGATCTTCGGCCCGCAGAGCGTGCGGATCCTGAACCGCGATGACCTCATGGTCATGCGCATGGCACAGGACGCCGCGCAGGTGGTGACGTTCGGTACGGATCAGCCGGAGGTCGTCGGCGATTTCGGATTGCTGCGGGACAACGGCATGCCGTGGCTGGCTGTCGCCGAGGCCGCTGAGGAAGAAGAAGCTCGTCCGCGTCGCCGCAAGAGCGAGAGCGCGGACGCCGCGCCGGTGGCGGTGTGCCTGAAGCGCCTGATGCCGGCTGACGCCCTGCAGATCCGCGGCCTGCACAATGCCGCCAACGCGCTTGCGGCACTGGCGCTGTGCCGCGCCATCGACCTGCCGCTCAACCACCTGCTGCACGGCCTGCGCGCCTATCGTGGCGAGCCGCATCGTGTCGAATTGATCGCCACGATCGGTGAGGTCGAGTATGTCGACGACAGCAAGGGCACCAATGTCGGCGCGACGGTTGCCGCGCTCAACGGCCTGGCGAAACCCACCGTGCTGATCGCCGGCGGCGAAGGCAAGGGGCAGGATTTCTCGCCGCTGGCCTTGCCGGTGTCGCAGTATGGCCGCGCCGTCATCCTGATCGGCCGCGATGCGCCCGCGATACGGACGGCGCTGTCGTCCACCGGCATCCGCATCGAGGATGCGGCCACGCTCGAAGCTGCCGTCGAACTGGCGGCGTCGATCGCACAGGCTGGTGATGTGGTGCTGCTGTCGCCGGCCTGCGCCAGCCTCGACATGTTCCGCAACTACGCGCACCGCGCCGAAGTGTTCCGCAGCGCCGTCGAAGACGTCGCGCTGGCGCGAGGAGGAATGCTATGAGCGATATGGAAATGAAGCGCAGCGGCTTCATCGGCGCCACCATTGGCAATGCCTGGGGCGGATTGCGCGATGTAGTGTCCGGCGTCAAGCCCACGCGCTCGAAGATGATGGAGTATGACCAGCCGCTGATGTGGGTCGTCATCATGCTGCTGTCGCTGGGCCTGGTGATGGTCTACTCGGCATCCATCGCGCTGCCGGATTCACCGAAGTATGCCAACTTCAGGGAAACGCATTTTCTTGCACGGCATCTGATCAGCCTGTGTATCGGCTTGACCGGGGCGCTTATTGCCTTCCAGATTCCCGTCAAGGTGTGGGACCGTTATGCGCCCAAGCTGTTCGTGGTGGCGCTGGTGCTGCTGATCCTGGTGCTCGTGCCGTTCATCGGCAAGGGCGTGAACGGTGCGCGCCGCTGGATTCCACTTGGCATCCTGAATTTCCAGCCATCCGAACTGATGAAGCTGGCCGTGGTGCTGTACGCCGCCAACTACACGGTGCGCAAGCAGGAATGGATGCAGAGCGTGGGCAAGGGGTTCCTGCCGATGGGGATCGCGGTGGCGGTAGTGGGCATGCTGCTGCTGCTCGAACCCGACATGGGTGCATTCCTGGTGATCGCCGCGATCGCCATGGGCATCCTGTTTCTCGGCGGCGTCAGCGGCAAGCTGTTCAGCGCACTGGTCGCGATTGCGGTCGGCACCTTCACGCTCCTGATCGTGGCCTCGCCGTGGCGACGCGACCGGATCTTCGCGTACCTCGATCCGTGGAGTGAAGACCACGCGCTCGGCAAGGCCTATCAGCTCACACATTCGCTGATCGCCCTGGGGCGCGGCGAATGGACCGGCGTCGGCCTTGGCGGCAGCATCGAGAAACTGCACTACCTGCCCGAGGCGCATACCGACTTCATCCTCGCCGTAATCGGCGAAGAGTTCGGTTTTGTCGGGGTGACCATGGTCATCGTGTTGTTCTACTGGCTCGTGCGCCGGGCATTCGACATCGGCCGCACAGCATTGCAGCTCGACCGCACCTTCGCCGGACTGGTGGCCAAGGGCATCGGCATCTGGATCGGCTGGCAGGCGTTCATCAACATGGGCGTGAACCTGGGTGTCCTGCCGACCAAGGGGTTGACGCTGCCGCTCGTGAGTTACGGCGGCTCCGGCATCCTGATGAACTGCGTTGCGCTGGCGGTGTTGCTGCGGGTCGACTATGAGAATCGCGTACTCATGCGTGGAGGGAAGGTATGAGCGCAGCGCGCACCCTGCTCGTCATGGCCGGCGGCACCGGGGGGCATGTGTTCCCCGGACTGGCCGTGGCCGAGGCGTTGCGCGCGCGCGGCTGGAATGTCGTGTGGCTGGGCAATCCCGGCGGCATGGAGGCCGAACTCGTGCCGAAGCATGGCATCCGCATGGAAGCAGTGCGTTTCGGCGGACTGCGTGGCAAGGGCTGGATGACCAAGCTGCTGTTGCCGCTCAATCTGCTGCGTGCCTTCTGGCAGAGCCTGCGTATCGTGCGCCGCGTGCGGCCAAGCGCGGTGCTCGGTATGGGCGGCTACATCACCTTCCCGGGCGGCATGATGGCCGTTCTGCTGGGGCGGCCGCTGGTGCTGCATGAGCAGAACTCGATCGCCGGGCTAGCCAACAAGGTGCTGGCCAAGGTGGCGGACCGCGTGCTGTGCGCGTTCCCCAATGCGCTGCCGAACAGCGAGTGGACCGGCAACCCGATCCGCGCCGCGCTGGGTACGCTGCCGTCGCCGGCACAGCGCTATGCCGCTCGCTCGGGCCCGCTGCGGGTGCTAGTGGTGGGTGGCAGCCTTGGCGCAACGGCGCTGAACGACAACGTGCCGAAGGCCTTGGCGTTGTTGCCGCCAGCCATGCGGCCGGTGGTGGTGCATCAGGCTGGCGCGCGGCAGATCGACGCCTTGCGCGCCAACTATGCCGCAGTGGCGGTCACGGCGGAGACCGTGCCGTTCATTGACGATATGGCAACGGCCTATGGCGAAGCCGACCTGGTGATCTGCCGGGCCGGTGCCATGACCGTGTCCGAAGTGGCGGCTGCCGGCGTGGCGGCATTGTTCGTGCCATTCCCGTTTGCGGTGGACGATCACCAGACAACCAATGCGCAGTTCCTGGCAAACGCTGGCGCAGCGATGCTGATCCAGCAGCGCGACCTGACCCCGGAGGGGCTGGCGGAGACATTGAGTGCGCTCACGCGTGAACAGCTGGCTGTGTACGCCGACAAGGCGCGCACGCTGGCGCGGACCGATGCGACCGAACGGGTCGCGCAGGTCTGTGAACAGGTTGCAAAGGATTAAACGAACGCGATGAAACACATCGTCAAGAACATTCACTTCGTGGGCATCGGTGGCGCCGGCATGAGCGGCATTGCCGAGGTGCTGGTGAACCTCGGCTACAAGGTCTCGGGCTCCGATCTCGGCAATACCGCCGTGACTCGCCGCCTGGCTAGCCTCGGGGCACGCGTGACGCACGGCCATGCTGCCGAAAACATCGACGGCGCGAATGCGGTGGTGATCTCGACCGCGGTGCGTGGCGACAACCCCGAAGTGCTGGCGGCACGCGCCAAGCGCATTCCCGTGGTGCCGCGCGCCGTGATGCTGGCCGAACTGATGCGCCTGAAGCAGGGCATCGCCATTGCTGGTACGCACGGCAAGACCACCACCACGAGCCTGGTGGCTTCGGTGCTGGCGGAAGGTGGACTGGATCCGACCTTTGTCATTGGCGGCCGGCTCAATTCGGCCGGCGCCAACGCGCGCCTCGGTACGGGCGATTTCATCGTGGCCGAAGCCGATGAGTCCGATGCCTCGTTCCTGAACCTGCAGCCGGTGATGGAGGTCATCACCAACATCGATGCGGACCACATGGACACCTATGGCCATGATTTCGCACGGCTCAAGCAGGCCTTCATCGAATTCACGCAGCGCCTGCCGTTCTACGGCATTGCCGTGGTGTGCGTGGATGACTCCAATGTCCGCGAAATCCTGCCGCTAGTGTCCAAGCCGATGATCCGCTATGGCCTGTCGCCGGAAGCGCAGGTCCGGGCCGTCGATATGCGTGCCGAAGGCGGCACCATGCGCTTTACTGTGCGGCGTCAGCTGAATGGCACGCCGGAGCCGGAACTGGAAGTGGTGCTGAACCTGCCGGGCGAACATAACGTGCGCAATGCGCTGGCGGCGATTGCCATCGCCACCGAACTGGAAGTGCCGGATGCCGCGATCGTCAAGGCGCTGGCCGAATTCAATGGCGTGGGGCGGCGGTTCCAGCGTTACGGCGAAGTCCCGCTCAAGGGCGGAGGCACGTTTACGCTGGTCGATGACTACGGCCACCATCCTGTGGAAATGGCCGCCACCGTCGCCGCGGCGCGCGGCGCCTTTCCAGGGCGTCGTCTGGTGCTGGCCTTCCAGCCGCATCGCTATACGCGCACGCGCGATTGTTTCGAGGATTTCGTCAAGGTGCTGGGCACGGCGGACGCCGTGCTGCTCTCCGACGTGTATGCGGCGGGCGAGAGTGCCATCGTCGCTGCCGACGGGCGTGCACTGACGCGCGCACTGCGCGTCGCCGGCAAGCTGGAACCGCTGTTCGTGGAAAACATGGAAGACATGCCGCAGTCGATTGTGGACACTGCCCAGCCGGGCGACGTCGTGATTACTATGGGCGCTGGCTCGATTGGCGCCGTTGCCGCGCAAGTCGTGGCGCTTGCCGAGGCTGCGGCCTCGGGCGCGCATCCGGATGGAGGGCAGGCATGAATCCGGCTGATTTCGGCAAGGTTGGTGTCCTGTTCGGCGGCCGCTCCGCGGAGCGCGAAGTATCGCTGATGTCGGGCAATGGCGTGCTGGCTGCCCTGAAGTCGCGCGGCGTCGACGCACATGCCTTCGATCCGGCGACCCAGTCGCTGGGCGATCTCGCGACAGCGGGCTTCAAGCGCGTCTTCATCGCGTTGCATGGCCGCTATGGCGAGGACGGGACGATCCAGGGCGCGCTCGAGATGCTCGGTATTCCCTACACCGGCAGCGGTGTGCTCGCTTCTGCATTGGCCATGGACAAGCAGGCGACCAAGCGACTGTGGATGTCGCACGGCCTGCCGACGCCCAAGTTCCGCATGTTGCGTGCGGACAGTGACTGGAATGATGTGGTCGCGGACTTGGGTTTGCCGCTGATCGTCAAGCCGGCGCGTGAGGGATCATCCATCGGGCTCACCAAGGTGACCGATGCGACCATGTTGCCGGCTGCCTATGCGCGCGCTGCCAAGCTCGACCGCGACGTGATTGCGGAAACTTTCATCGAGGGCGATGAGTTGACGTGCCCGGTCGTGGGCACCGGCGCGGAGGCACGTGCCCTGCCGGTGGTGCGGATCGTTGCGCCGGAGGCGAACTACGACTACCAGAACAAGTACTTCAAGGACGACGTGCGTTACCTCTGCCCGTCGGGTCTCGCACCCGAGGTCGAAGCCGAGGTGCAGCGCCTGGTAGTCGAATCGTACCGCGTGCTGGGGTGCCGGGGCTGGGGGCGCGCCGACGTCATGCTCAGCCACGCCAATGGCAAGCCGTACCTGCTGGAGATGAACCCCTCGCCTGGCATGACGAGCCACTCGCTGGTACCGATGGCGGCGCGAGCGGCAGGCATCAGCTACGAAGATTTCGCGCTGCAGGTGCTGGCGGATGCGCAGCTCGACCTGCGACCGACGCAAGACTGGAAACCGGACTGAGGCCAAGGACACCATGTGGCATAACGCGCGCCTGCTCAACATGATCGCCACCGCCCTCTATGCGGTGCTGGCGCTCGTGGTGGTGGCTGCCGGCCTAATGTGGCTGGGGCAGCGGCCGGTGTTCGCGATTTCGCACATCCGCATCGTCCCGGCCGAGGGCAGCACGCTGCGCCATACCAACGGTCCGTCGATCCGGGCCAATGCGGTGCCGAAGCTGCAGGGCAATTTCTTCACGCTCAAGCTCGATGGCGCGCGCAATGCCTTCGAATCCGTGCCCTGGGTGCGGCGTGCCAGCGTGCGGCGCGAATGGCCGAACGGCCTGCTGGTGGAACTGGAAGAGCACGTGGTGCTGGGCACCTGGGGCAGCGGCGAGACGGCGCGGCTGGTCAACGTGCATGGCGAGGTTTTCGTCGCCAATCTGGCCGAAGCCGAAGACGATGCCCGGCTGCTGGCGCTCGCTGGACCCGACGGTTCCGAGCGCGACGTGGTCGAGCGCCTCGAGCAATTGCGCACATGGTTCAAGCCGATGGGGGTGGAACCGCTAGGCGTGACGCTGACGGACCGCTATGCATGGCGGACAAGGTTGTCGAACAACACCCAGATCGAACTGGGGCGGGAGCAGAACGAGCAGGACCGGGTCGAGCTGGAAGCACGCGTGTCGCGCTTCGTGCAGGCCTGGCCGCAGGTGGTGGCGCAATGGGGCAAGCAGATCGAGTACGCAGACCTGCGCTATTCGAACGGCTTCGCTATCCGCGCTGCCAATGTACGGTTTTTGACGGATGCCCAGGCAGCGGCAGCAGCCAAGGCAAAAGCACAAGCGCAAGCCAATAACCAAGTAACGCGACGCGAAGAGAAAACGCGATGAGCAAAGAGTACAAAGACTTGCTGGTCGGTCTGGACATCGGCACCTCCAAGGTGGTGGCCGTGGTAGCGGAGCTGCGTCCTGACGGCAGCTACGAAGTCATCGGCATGGGCCAGTCCGAGTCCAAGGGGTTGAAGAAAGGGGTGGTCGTCAATATCGAGGCGACCGTGCAGTCGATCCAGAAAGCGCTCGAGGAAGCCGAGCTGATGGCCGACTGCAAGATCGGCGAGGTCTTCACCGGCATTGCCGGCAGCCACATCCGCAGCTTCAATTCGAGCGGTATGGTGGCGATCAAGGACAAGGAAGTCACGCAGGCCGACGTAGCCCGCGTCATCGAGACCGCCAAGGCTGTCAACATTCCGACCGACCAGCAGATCCTGCACATCCTCACGCAGGAATTCATCATCGACGGCCAGGAGGATGTGCGCGAGCCGATCGGCATGAGCGGCATCCGCCTCGAGGTGAAGGTGCATATCGTGACCGGCGCGGTAAGCGCGGCGCAGAACATTGTCAAGTGCGTGCGCCGTTGCGGCCTCGAAGTGCATGACCTGATCCTGCAGCCGCTGGCCTCGAGCCTGGCGGTGCTGACCGAAGACGAAAAAGAACTCGGCGTGGTGCTGGTCGATATCGGCAGCGGCACGACCGACATTGCCATCTTCAGCGAAGGCGCGATCCGCCACACGGCGGTGATTCCCATCGCTGGCGACCAGATCACCAACGATGTGGCCATGGCGCTGCGCACTCCGACGCCGGATGCGGAAGACATCAAGATGCAGTACGGCATCGCCAAGCAGGTGATCGCCGATCCGGACGACATGATCGATGTGCCAGGCGTGGGCGAGCGCGGCACGCGCACGCTGTCACGCCAGGCGCTGGCGGCGGTGATCGAGCCGCGCGTGGAAGAGCTGTTTTCGCTGGTGCACCAGGTGGTGCGCGAGTCCGGCTACGAAGAGTTGCTGTCGTCGGGCGTGGTGCTCACGGGCGGCACGGCAATGATGCCGGGCATGGTCGAGCTTGGCGAAGACATATTCCTCAAGCCGGTGCGCATCGGCGTGCCGGAGTATCGCGGCAATCTGCACGAGGTCGTGAAGAGCCCGCGCTATGCCACTGTCATGGGCCTGCTGCAGGAAGGGCGCGTGCAGCGCATGCGTGGCCGCAAGGTGGCCGTGCAGAGCGGCTCGTTCAAGCAGGTATGGCAGCGCATGCGGGATTGGTTTCTCGGCAATTTTTAACGCGTGCCGGAACTTCGGTGCGCACAGGGTTTCTAGTGTTGTTGTGACGTTCAGGAACCAAGGGTTGCAGCAGGGAGGCTGCAGCGTTTGGCCACTGATTTTTCTCAGGAGGCAGTGATGGAATTCGACATGATTGAAAGCGATGGACAAGACGGCACGATCATCAAGGTCGTGGGCGTCGGTGGTGCAGGCGGTAACGCCGTGCAGCACATGATCAGCCGTGGCGTGCAGGGCGTGGAGTTCATTTGCATGAACACCGATGCCCAGGCACTCAAACGGTCGACTGCGTCCAAGGTGCTGCAGCTCGGCAATACAGGCCTGGGTGCAGGTGCCAAGCCGGAAATCGGCCGCCAGTGCGCGGAATCGGCACGTGACCAGATTGCCGATTCGCTGCGCGGTGCGCACATGGTGTTCATTACCGCTGGCATGGGCGGCGGTACCGGCACGGGCGCCGCGCCGATCGTCGCGCAGGTCGCCAAGGAGATGGGCATTCTCACGGTGGGTGTCGTGTCGAAGCCGTTCCAGTTCGAAGGCGCGCGTCGTGGCAAGGTGGCTGAGTCGGGCGCCAACGATCTGGAGTCGAACGTCGATTCGCTGATCGTGGTGCTCAACGAAAAGCTGTTCGAAGTGATGGGCGACGACGCTGAGATGGACCAGTGCTTCCAGTGCGCCGATGACGTACTGCACAACGCCGTGGCCGGTATCGCCGAGATCATCAATGTCGATGGTCTGGTGAACGTCGACTTCGAAGACGTGAAGACCGTGATGGGCGAGCAGGGCAAGGCGATGATGGGCACGGCCACGGTGTCCGGCGTCGATCGCGCCCGCCTGGCGGCCGAGCAGGCCGTGGCCAGCCCGCTGCTGGAAGGCGTGGATCTCTCCGGTGCGCGCGGCGTGCTGGTGAACATCACCGCCAGCCGTTCGCTCAAGCTGTCGGAAACGCGTGAAGTGATGAACACCATCCGCAGCTATGCCGCGGAAGATGCCACCGTCATCTTCGGAACCGTCTATGATGATTCGATGGGCGATGCCCTGCGCGTGACCGTGGTGGCGACCGGCCTGGGCCGCGCCAACAAGAAGCAGCAGCCGCAACCGATGACGTTGCTCAAGACCGGTACCGACAACGTGCCGGTCGCGGCCATGGGCCCGGGCAACATCAGCAATGGCGTGTCGCCTGACTACAGCGGTCTCGATACGCCGGCCGTGTGGCGCAGCTCGCGGGAAACCGCGTCGGCGCATGTGGCTGCGCTGCAGGAAAAGGGTGTGGACACCTACGACATTCCGGCTTTCCTGCGCAAGCAGGCTGACTGAACGTCGCGCGTGGCGGTGGCGCACCGGAGCAGGCAACTCCCTTATTGCCTGTGACGGTGTGGCGCCAGCCGGTGCGTGACCGGGCATCCTACCCATGGCGGGCAGGCCGACTTCTGGCCGCCTCCCCGGACACAGTCCCTGCTCAGGCAGGGTGGGGTGTCGTGCCGGCCAACGCTTTGTGCGTTGGCCGGCTTTGTCGTATGTGATGCGCGTACGTAGCGAATGATGCAAAGGAGATGACATGACGATCAAGGTAGGCGAGCGTGTGCCTGATGCCACGCTGTACGAGTTCTTCGAGGAAGCGTCCGGTGGCTGTGCACTCGGGCCGAATGCATTTTCTGTCGCGGAGCTGACCGCCGGCCGGCGTATCGTCGTCTTCGGTTTGCCGGGCGCCTTTACGCCGACATGCTCGGCAAAGCACGTGCCTGGCTATGTCGAGCACATCCAGGCATTTCGCGACAAAGGGATCGACGAAGTCTGGTGTGTGTCGGTCAACGATGCTTTCGTGATGGGCGCATGGGCGCGCGACCAGGGTTCAGCAGGCGCAGTGCGCATGTTCGGCGATGGCGCGGCGGAATTCACCCGCAAGCTCGGGCTCGACCAGGACCTCAGTGCGCGCGGCATGGGCGTGCGGTCTCAGCGTTATGCGATGCTGCTCGAGAATGGTGTTGTCAAATTGTTACACGTCGAAGCGCCGGGCAAGTTCGAGGTCAGCGATGCCGAGTCGATGCTGAAGGCCCTTCCCGCCTGACGTGAATCCGCCAACGGCGCGGCCTGCGCCGTTGGGCTGGCTTACAACCGGACACAAAACGGACATGCTCGGGGCCACTGTCGCGCCCGCAGAAAGTGCCGTCCAGTGCTATTATTAGGGTTATTACGTAGGGTTTTTCATAAATATTGGCTATCGAAGGGGCCGACATGCTCAAGCAGCGCACCATCAAATCTCGTGTCAAGACCGTGGGCATTGGCTTGCACTCGGGACGCAAGGTGACGCTCACGCTGCGTCCGGCCCCGGCCAGTACCGGCATCGTCTTCACTCGCGTCGATCTGGCGCCGCCGGTCGAGATCCCGGCCGCTGCGTCGGCCATCGGCGATACGCGCCTTGCTTCTGTGCTGCAGAAGGATGGCGCGCGTGTTTCCACCGTCGAGCATCTGATGTCGGCCTGCGCGGGTCTGGGCATCGACAACCTGTATGTCGACGTGGATGCCGAGGAGATCCCGATCATGGACGGCAGCGCCGCGTCCTTCGTCTTCCTGCTGCAGTCCGCTGGCGTACAGGAGCAGGATGCCGCCAAGCGTTTCATCCGCGTCACGCGCCCGATCGAAGTGCGCGAGGGCGACAAGGTCGCCCGCCTGGAGCCGTATTTCGGTTTCAAGCTGGCCTTTACCATCGATTTCCACCACCCGGCTGTCGACAAGACGGGCCAATCGTACGAAATCGACTTTGCCGACACGAGCTACGTCCGCGAGATTGCCCGCGCGCGCACCTTCGGCTTTGCCCATGAGGTGGAGTCGCTGCGTGAGATGGGCCTGGCGCGCGGCGGTAGTCTCGACAATGCCATCGTCCTGGACGAGCACCGCATGTTGAACAACGAGGAACTGCGCTATGGCGACGAGTTCGTGCGCCACAAGATCCTCGACGCCATCGGCGACCTGTATGTGATCGGCCATCCGCTGATTGCCTCCTATACCGCGCACAAGTCGGGCCACGCCATGAACAACGCACTGCTGCGCGCGCTGCTGGCTGACCAGAGTGCCTATGAGTTCGTCACCTTTGACCGCACGGAGGAGGCGCCCAAGGCCTTCCTGCCGCAACTGCAGCCGGCGTTTGCCTGAGTTTTCCTGATCCTCGGCCGGGCGCAATGCGACCCGCAGGCAGACGAAACCCCTGGTGTTCCGCACCGGGGGTTTTGCTTTGGGCGGTCACTCAGGTGGCCGATCAGGGTAGCCACTCAGGGTGATGAGAGCGGTGCGAATGGGCGGATGATGCCGAGGCGGAATGGGCGGGTGCTGGATCCGCGCAGGAACGCTACGGCTGCCGATGGTGTGCCAGCATCTGCTGCAGGGCGGCCTTGAGGGGCGAATCTTCCAGGGTGTCGGCCAGCGCGCTCAGGCTGGCAAGTCCGCCGGGCGTCATCTGCGCGGTCTTGGTACGCGGTCGGTTGTCGACGTGCCATGGATCGCGCGAGGCATCTGCCGGCTGCACCCGGACCCGGATCGAGGTGATGCGCGAGCCCTGGCGTTCCAGCGCCTGCAGCACGCTCGGTACGATCTGGCGCACGCGCGCCGCCGCGGCACTATGTGTCACATGCAGCACCAGTGTTTGCTCGTTCGAGTGGGTATGTTCCTGCCGCAGGCCAGCGGCGCAGACGCTGGCCCGTACGCCGGGCGGCAGCAGCGCATGGACCTGGGCCTGCAGGCCGGCCAGCACCGTGGCTGTCTGCATCAGCCGCTCCAGCGGCTCGGCCCGGCCGAGCCAGTCCGTCAGGGAGGGGGCGACCGGGGCGACCGGGGCGGACCGGCCGGAACGAGTGAAGGCGCGCATAGGTGTCCATTATGCCGGGATTGCCCGGACCGGATGGGGAACGAAGGTGCCAAGGTCCCTGTCCGAAGGCCTGTCGAACGCTTCGCCGCTGGCGCGGGCAGCGGCCGGCCCGCGTGCTAAAATCGCAATTTTGCGGCATTCACCCATGCTGTGCCTGCCGGCTCGCGCCGACGGGTGCACCACAGAAAGCAATCGATGATCTCCGGCCTACTCAAATCCGTTTTTGGCAGCCGCAATGACCGGCTGGTTAAACAATATCGTAAGACGGTCGCGCATATCAATGCGCTGGAACCGAAATATGAGGCCCTGTCGGACGACGAGCTGCGCGCGCAGACGCAGGCATTCCGCGAGCGGATCGCCGCGGGTGAAAGCCTGGACAAGGTGCTGCCGGAAGCCTTTGCGGTGTGCCGCGAGGCCAGCAAGCGCGTCATGAAGATGCGCCATTTCGACGTGCAGATGATCGGCGGCATGGTGCTGCACCACGGCAAGATCGCCGAAATGCGGACCGGCGAAGGCAAGACGCTGACCGCGACCCTGGCGGTTTACCTGAATGCACTGGCCGGCGAAGGCGTGCACGTGGTGACGGTCAACGATTACCTCGCGCAGCGCGATGCCGAGTGGATGGGGCGCCTGTACAACTTCCTCGGGCTGACCGTGGGCATCAACCTGTCGTCGATGTCGCACGACCAGAAGCAAGCCGCCTACGCCTCGGACATTACCTACGGCACCAACAACGAATTCGGCTTCGACTACCTGCGCGACAACATGGTCTACGACCCGGGCCAGCGCGTACAGCGTCCGCTGCACTACGCCATCGTCGACGAGGTGGACTCCATCCTGATCGACGAGGCGCGCACGCCGCTGATCATTTCCGGCCAGGCCGAGAACCAGACTGACCTGTACCGGCGCATGAACGGCATTCCGGCTTTCCTTGAGCGCCAGATCGGCGAGGAAAAGGCCGATGGTACCGGCGTGGAAAAGCCGGGCGACTACTACGTCGATGAAAAGTCGCACCAGGTCTACATGACCGAGCGCGGCCACGAGCGGGCGGAGACGCTGCTCGTCGAGCAAGGGTTGCTGGCCGAGGGTGAGTCGCTGTACGCGCCGCAGAACATTTCGCTGATGCACCACCTGTACGCCGCGCTGCGCGCCCACAGCCTGTTTCATCGTGACCAGCACTATGTGGTGCAGAACGGCGAGATCGTCATCGTCGACGAATTCACGGGCCGCCTGATGTCGGGCCGCCGCTGGTCCGACGGCCTGCACCAGGCCGTGGAAGCCAAGGAAGGCGTGCAGATCCAGCAGGAAAACCAGACGCTGGCAACCATCACCTTCCAGAACTACTTCCGCATGTACGGCAAGCTGGCCGGGATGACCGGCACGGCCGATACCGAAGCGTACGAGTTCCAGGAAATCTACGGCCTCGAGACCGTGGTGATCCCGACCAACCGCGCCAACCAGCGCAAGGACCTGCAGGACCAGATCTACAAGACCGGCAAGGAGCGCTACGACGCCGTCATCAAGGATATCCGCGACTGCTACGAGCGCGGCCAGCCAGTACTCGTGGGCACGACCTCGATCGAGAACTCGGAGTACCTGTCGGCGCTGCTGAACAAGGCCGGCCTGCCCCATCAGGTGCTGAATGCCAAGCAGCACGAGCGCGAGGCCGAGATCATCGCGCAGGCCGGCCGGCCCAAGATGATCACCATCGCCACCAACATGGCTGGTCGTGGTACCGACATCGTGCTGGGCGGCAATGTGGAGAAGCAGTCGGGCTTTGTCGAGGCCGACGCTACGCTGTCCGACGCCGAGAAGCAGCAACGCATCAAGACGCTGCAAGACGAATGGCAGTCGCTGCACGAGCAGGTCAAGGCGGCTGGCGGCCTGCATATCATCGGTACCGAACGCCACGAGTCGCGCCGTATCGACAACCAGTTGCGTGGCCGTGCCGGCCGCCAGGGCGATCCGGGTTCGTCGCGTTTCTACCTGTCGCTGGATGACCAGCTGCTGCGCATCTTTGCTGGAGACCGCGTGCGTGCCATCATGGATCGCCTGAAGATGCCCGAGGGCGAGCCGATCGAGGCCGGTATCGTCACGCGCTCGATCGAATCCGCGCAGCGCAAGGTCGAGGGCCGCAACTTCGACATTCGCAAGCAACTGCTGCAGTACGACGACGTCGCCAACGACCAGCGTAAGGAAATCTACAAGCTCCGTAACGAGATCCTTGAATCGCAGGACATTGGCGAGATCATTGCCAACCTGCGTACCAGCGTGTTCGTCGACCTGTTCCGCCAGTATGTGCCGGCGGAAACCATGGAAGAGCAATGGGACCTGCAAGGCCTCGAACGTACCCTGCGTGAAGAATGGGGCATGGAGCTGCCGCTGGTCGAGACCGTCGACAAGGCCGATGCCATCGAGGATGAAGACCTCTTGCAGATGATCAAGGCCGAGGCCGAGCGCATCTACGCCGCCAAGGTTGACCTGGTGGGCCGCGAGGCGTTTGCCGGTTTTGAGCGTTCGGTGATGCTGCAAAGCCTCGATACGCACTGGCGCGAACATCTGGCCGCGCTCGATCACCTGCGCCAGGGCATCCACCTGCGAGGCTATGCGCAGAAGGATCCCAAGCAGGAGTACAAGCGCGAATCGTTCGAGCTGTTCAGTGCGCTGCTCGACACCATCAAGAGCGAAGTGGCCCGCACCGTGTTTACCGTGCGCATCCAGTCACAGGAAGAACTGGAACAGGCCTCCGAGCAGATCGAGGAGGAACTGGCGCATCTCGAGAACGTGCGGTACCAGCACGACGAGTTTGGCGGCGAAGGTGGCGATGCCGCCGAAGCCAGTGCGCAGCGCACGCGGGCGCTTGCAGGCCTGACGGGCAACAGCGCAGCGGAACTGGTGAACACACCGGCCGGTATGCCCAAGGTTGGTCGTAATGATCCGTGCCCGTGCGGGTCGGGCAAGAAGTACAAGCAGTGCCACGGCAAACTGGCCTGACGTGGAGTGATGCCGCGCCGGCTGGACTGGCCGCGGCAAGATGATGGTACTCATGCCCGCGTCCGTGCGGGCATGATCGTTTGGAGAACGACAATGGCAGTGAATCTTCCCTTGCCGCAGGCAGCCGACCTCAAGCCGGTGCGTGGCGTGCAGCTCGGTTGGGCCGAGGCCGGCATCCGCAAGGCGGATCGCAAGGACGTGCTGGTGCTGACGGTGCCGGAAGGTACGGCCGTGGCAGGCGTGTTCACCCGCAATCGCTTCTGTGCCGCGCCGGTGCAGGTCTGCCGCGAGCATCTGGCGGCAGGCAAAGGTATTCGTGCCATCGTCGTCAATACAGGCAATGCCAATGCCGGTACCGGCGAGCCGGGCCTCGCTGCCTCGCGTGCTACCTGCGATGCGCTGGCCGGGCAGCTGGGTGTCGCGCCGCAGCAGATCCTGCCATTCTCCACGGGCGTGATCCTCGAGCCGCTGCCCGTCGACCGTCTGGTCGCCGGCCTGCCACAGGCGCTGGGGCGTCTCGCGGAAGACCACTGGCTGCAGGCGGCGGAAGCGATCATGACCACCGATACGCAGCCGAAGGCCGCGTCGCGGACCATCACGCTCGGCGGCAAGACCGTCACGCTCACCGGCATCAGCAAAGGCGCCGGCATGATCCGTCCGAACATGGCCACCATGCTGGGCTTCATCGCCACCGATGCCGCCGTGGCGCAGCCGGTGTTGCAGCAACTGGTGAAATATGCGGCGGATCATTCCTTCAACAGCATCACCATTGATGGCGATACCTCCACCAATGACTCGTTCGTGCTACTGGCCACGGGCCAGTCGGGCGCGGCGCTGATCGACAGTGAATCGCACGCTGATTACGCAGTATTGCGCGACGCCGTGACGGACCTCGCCCAGGAACTGGCGCAGATGATCGTGCGCGACGGGGAGGGTGCCACCAAGCTGATGACGATCCGCGTCGAGCAGGGCCAGTCCGTGGCCGAATGCCGCCAGGTGGCCTATGCGGTGGCGCACTCGCCGCTGGTAAAGACGGCCTTCTACGCCTCTGACCCCAACCTCGGCCGGATTCTCGCTGCCGTGGGCTATGCTGGTGTCGACGATCTCGACGTCGACCGCGTCAACCTGTGGCTCGACGACGTCTGGGTTGCCAAGGATGGCGGGCGCAATCCCGATTACCGCGAAGAGGATGGCCAGCGCGTCATGCAGCAGGCCGAGATCACCGTGCGCATCGCGCTCGGGCGCGGCCAGGCGCAGGCCACGGTATGGACCTGTGATTTCTCGCACGAATACGTGTCCATCAACGCCGACTACCGTTCCTGATTCATCATGGCTGACCTGACGCAACGCCTAGACAACCTGCTGGCTCGGCTGGAGCAATGGATGCCGCCGGTCCTGAGCGAGACCGACTGGAAAGAGGCGGTCGCCTTCCGCTGGCGTCGCCGGCAGAGCCTGCTGGGTACGTTTGGCTACCTGCAGCCGCTGCGCCGCCTGCCGTCGATCACGCTGGGCGATCTGCACAATATCGAACGGCAGAAGCAGGCCATTATCTCCAATACCCTGCAGTTCCTGCGCGGCCTGCCGGCCAACAACGTGCTGCTGACCGGTGCGCGCGGTACCGGCAAGTCGTCACTGATCAAGGCCTGTCTGCACGCGTATGCGGCCGACGGCCTGCGGCTGGTGGAAGTGGACAAGGACGACCTGGCTGACCTGGGCGACATCGTCGAACAACTGGCGACGCGCCCCGAGCGTTTCATCGTGTTCTGCGATGACCTGTCGTTCGAGGACGGCGAGTCCGGCTACAAGGCGCTCAAGGTGGCGCTCGACGGCTCGGTGGCCTCGCAGTCGGACAATGTGCTGATCTACGCCACGTCGAATCGCCGGCACCTGATGCCGGAGTACATGAAGGACAACGAAAGCTATCGGCACACCGACGATGGCGAGATCCATCCCGGCGAAGTGGTCGAGGAAAAGATTTCGCTGTCGGAGCGTTTCGGCCTGTGGCTGTCGTTCTATCCCCCGCGCCAGGATGAGTACCTGACCATCGTCAGCCACTGGTTGCGCCATTTTGGCTGCACCGAGGCCGAGATCGAGGCGGCGCGCGGCGATGCCCTGGTGTGGGCGCTCGAACGCGGTTCGCGTTCGGGCCGCGTGGCCTGGCAGTTCGCCAAGGACTGGGGCGGCCGCCATGGCCGGCAGTTCATCGCGGAGCAGCCATGAGCACGGCCGCTGCTGACAAGACGGGCGGCCGGGCGGTCACGGAAGTCGCGGTCGGCGTGGTGGTGCGCGCGGATGGCAGCTTCCTCCTCGGGCAGCGGCCAGTTGGCAAGCCGTATGAGGGCTACTGGGAATTTCCGGGCGGCAAGCTGGAGGCAGGCGAGTCGGTCGAGGCGGCGCTGGCGCGCGAGCTCAAGGAAGAGCTCGATATCGACATGCGGGCCTGCGAACCGTGGCGGACCCTCGAGCATGACTACCCGCATGCCTATGTGCGCCTGTACTTCTGCAAGGTGACGGCGTGGGACGGCGAGCCGCGCGGCATGGAAGGACAGGCCGTGACCTGGCAGACCTTGCCGGTCAACGTGGCGCCGTTGCTGCCGGCTGCTCAGCCGGTATTGGAATGGATGCTGGACGAACGCGCGGCCTGAGCGGCAGGCGTGTTGCCGTCAGTTCGTCAACTCGTCAGTTCAGCGGCCCCTGGCTGCCTTTGTCGGCTGCGCCGAGTTCATCGTCTTCCGCGACGGGAATCGTGTAGCGCTCGCTGGCCCAGGCCCCCAGGTCGATCTGCTGGCAACGTTCGGAACAGAACGGCCGGAAGCGGTTGGCGGGCAGCCATTCCACGGCGGCGCCGCAAGTGGGACATTTGACGGTGGCTGGCATCAGAAATTACAGAGTTTGAGCTGGAAGGGAATGTCGAGCTCCATCGAGCGCGGCCGCAGATCGCCATCCTGCTGGGTAAAGCGTACCCACAGCATATACTTGTTCGCGCTGATCTCGGGAATGCATTGCAGGTAGGCATCGTCGAGCTGGACCTGCATCAGGTGGTAGGTCCGGCCTGACAGCATCTGCTGGAAATTGCCGCCCGTGGCGATCACTTTGCCGGCCTGCCCGGATTCGCGCAACAGCCGCAGCACCATCACGGTGCCGTCGCGCAGCGCCAGCAATGGCTGGATCCACTTGATGATGTCCTGGCGTCGCGCCTCGGCGGGACGCTGCTGCCACGCATGGTAAGCCGGCAGGTCGAACTCGCAGGTGCCGCCGGGAATGATGGCGCGGCTGCGGATGCTGGTCAGCCACTCGTTGTCGCTGATGAGTTGCCCGACCTTGGACGGATTTTGTGCCAGCCGCTGGATGCCTGCATCGAGTTCGCCGATGATGCTGTCCAGCGTCGCATGGTCGATCTGCGGATTGCTGCGCAGGTTGGCGAGCGTCTGGCGCTGGCGTTCCAGCTCACGGTTGAGGTCGGCTTTGAGGTCGGCCCGGCCTGCTACATCCACGATCTCGAACAGCGTGGTGAGGGCGACATGATGCTGCAGCGGATGGTCCTGCGCCAGAAAGAACTCCAGGCGCTCAAACAGATCCTCGAGACGCAGCAGTGTGCGGATACGTTCGTTGAACGGGTATTCGTACAGGATCACGTCAAGGTCCGGTTGGGTTTCTTCGGCATTCTATGCGAGTGCCTGGCTTATCACAATGCTGCTTGCGGATGCGGTCAGCTCGCAAGTGCCGCATACAAGGCATGCAACCGTGCCACTTGCGGCGGCAGCGCCTCGGGTGCGCCGCCGTTGTCGATGACATCATCCGCCACGGCCAGGCGCGCCGCGCGCGTGGCCTGGCGGGCGATGATGGCTTCTACCTGTGCACGTGTAAAGCCGTTACGCTGCATCACGCGCGCGATCTGCATTTCCACCGGGCAGTCCACCACCAGGACGCGGTCGAGGGTCTGGCGCCAGCGTCCTCCCTCCACCAGCAGCGGAATCACGAAGAGGATGTAAGGATGGACCGCAGCGGCTTCGATGCGTTCCGCCTGTGTGACGCAGGTGGCGCGGATCAGCGGATGGGTAATGCCTTCGAGCGTCTGGCGGGCCGCATCGTTGCCGAAGACCAGGGCACGCATCCGCGTGCGGTCCATGGCCCCTTCGGGCGTCAGGCAATCCGCGCCGAAGGCGGCCACCAGCGGCGCGATGGCGGCGCCACCGGGGGCGGTGATCTCGTGCGCGATCACGTCAGTATCGATGATGGCCGCACCGTGCGTGGCGAACAGGTCCGCGACGCGGGTCTTGCCCGAGCCGATGCCGCCTGTTAGACCGATCTTGGGCAGGTTCATGGCAGTGGCGCCAGTAACGGTACCAGCAGCGGCAACAGGCCGCCGAACAGCAGCACGAGGATGCCCGCGCCGGCGATGAAGGGCCCGAACGGGAACGGCGCATCGCGCTCCTGCCGGCCGCTCACGATGCGCCAGACGCCGAACACGAGACCGACCACGGATGACAGCAGAATCAGTGCCGGCAGGGCCTGCCACCCAAACCAGGCGCCGAGGGCAGCCATCAGCTTGAAGTCGCCGTACCCCATGCCCTCCTTGCCGCGCACCAGCTTGAAGACCCAATAGACGCTCCACAGGGAGAGATAGCCCGCCATTGCGCCGATGACCGCATCGGCCAGCGGAACGAAGATGCCGTTCAGGTTGAGCAGCAGGCCCAGCCAGAGCAGCGGCAGGGTCAATTGATCGGGCAGTAGTTGCGTGTCAGCGTCGATCAGCGTCAGGGCGAGCAGGGTCCAGACCAGCACGATGCCACCGAGCGCCTGCCACGACGGACCGAAATGCCACGCGACGAGGCCGGTCAGCACAGCGCTGGCGAGCTCGAGCAACGGGTAGCGCGACGAGATCGGCGTACCGCAGCCGCGGCAGCGACCGCGCAGCCACAGGTAGCTCAGCACGGGCACGTTCTCGAGCGCGGAAATCGTGTGTCCGCACGCTGGACAGGCCGAGCGCGGGGCGACGAGATCATAGCGCTCCGGATAGGGCAGCGGCTCGTGGCGCAACTCGGCCAGATAGTTGGCTTCCTCGCGCTCCATCATCAATGGCAGGCGATGCACGACGACATTGAGAAAACTGCCCACCAGCAGGCCGACAAGCGCCGCGAGGGCGATCCACAGGGTGGGGTCGAGCTGCGCGAGCGGTTCCAGCATCAGGCGCGGGAATGCTGCGCCGGGCATCACTGCGGCGTGAGGCACAAGGGATACGGACATGGCAGGAAGAGGCGGGTGATCAGATGACCTGTCCGAGCTTGAAGATCGGCAGGTACATGGCAATCACCATGCCGCCGATGAGCACGCCTAGTACAACGATGATGACGGGTTCGATCAGGCTCGAAATCGCCGCGACCGCATCATCGACCTCACGCTCGTAGAACTCAGCCACCTTGGTCAGCATATTGTCGAGCGAACCGGACTCCTCGCCGATCTGCGCCATCTGCAGCACCATGTTGTCGAACACATGCGTGGCCTGCATGGCGTTGGTCAGGCTCGTACCGATACTGACCGCCTGGCGAATTTCGAGTGTCGCATCGTGGTAGACCCAGCTACCGGCCGCGCCGGCGACAGAATCCATCGACTCGACCAGGGGGCTGCCGGCGGCGAACATCGTCGCCAGCGTGCGTGTCCAGCGCGCAATGGTCGCCTTGCGCAGCAGGGGGCCGAAGATCGGCAGCCGCAGCAGGAATCGGTCGGTCAGTCGCTGGACCTTCTCCGACGAGCGCAGGGCCCGTACATACAGGATGATGGCGATGATCGGTACACCAAGGATCAGGTACCAGTAGTCCGTAAAGAAATCGGACATGGCGATGACCAGCAGCGTGGGCGTCGGCAGGTTCGCGCCGAAGCTCGAGAACACATCCTTGAAGGCCGGGATCACGAACAGCATCAGCACGACGAGTACGGCAAAGGCGACCGCCAGCACCGCGATCGGATAGATCATCGCCGAGCGGATCTTGCTCTTCAGGGCGATGGTCTTTTCCTTGTACAGCGACAGGTTCTCGAGCAGCGATTCGAGGATACCGCCCTGTTCACCGGCATCGATCAGGTTGCAGTACAGCGAATCGAAGTAGCGCGGGTGGCGGCGGAACGCCTGTGCCATGCTGCTGCCGGACTCGATGTCGAAGCGGATGTCGTTGAGTAGCCGCGTGAAGTTCGGATTGCCATGGCCGCGGCCGATGATGTCGATCGCCTGCAGCAGCGGAATGCCGGCCTTGAGCATGGTAGCCAGCTGGCGCGTGAAGAACGTGATGTCCTTCTCGGTGATCTTGCGGCCGCGCGCGGCACGGCGGCGCTTCAGCTTGGTGACCGAAATGCCCTGCTTGCGCAGCGTGGCATGCACATCGTTCTGCGTCTCGGCCCGCATCTCGCCCGTGAATATCTTGCCCTTGCGATCCTTGCCCTCCCATTCGAACACGTACTGGGTGGGTGTCTTGGTGCGTTTGCGCTCGGTGGCAGATGCAGTCGAGCGGGCGGCTGAGGCAGGGGCGCGGGTAGCCATGGATGCGTTCGACTCCGTCAGAGATTGGTCGTGGCCAGTACTTCTTCAAGCGAGGTTTCACCGCGCTTGACCTTCAGCAGGCCCGATTCACGCAGCGAACGTACACCGTCCTTGCGGGCCTGCTCGGCGATCTGCAGCGCAGTGCCGTGCGACAGGATGATGTCCTGGATCGCTTCAGTGACCGGCATGACCTGGTAGATCCCGATTCGTCCCTTGTATCCGCTGCCGTTGCAGTGCTCGCAGCCGACGGGATGATAAGGCTGCCAGCTGCCGTCCAGGTCGGCCTGGGTGAAGCCGGCCTCGAGCAGCGGCTGCTCGGGAATCGCCCCGGGCCGCTTGCATTGCGGGCACAGGCGGCGTGCAAGCCGCTGCGCGGTGATCATCAGCACGCTCGAGGCGATATTGAAGGGCGCCACGCCCATGTTCATCATGCGCGTCAGCGTGGTCGGGGCGTCGTTGGTATGCAGTGTCGAGAACACCAGGTGGCCGGTCTGCGCCGCCTTGATCGAGATATCGGCGGTTTCCAGGTCACGGATCTCGCCGACCATGATGATGTCCGGATCCTGGCGCAGGAAAGCGCGTAGCGCCGAGGCGAAAGTCAGGCCGGCCTTGTCGTTGATATTGACCTGGTTGACGCCGGGCAGCTGGATTTCCGCTGGATCCTCGGCGGTCGAGATATTGATGTCGCCTTCGTTCAGCAGCTTGAGGAAGGTGTACAGCGACAGTGTCTTGCCGCTGCCGGTCGGTCCGGTCACGAGCACCATGCCGTAGGGGCGCTTGATGACGTCGAGCAGCAGCGCCTTCTGGTCGGGTTCGTAGCCAAGCTGGTCGATATCGAGCTTATCGGGCGAGGAATCCAGGATCCGGATGACGATTTTTTCGCCGAACAGCGTGGGTAAGGTAGAGACCCGGAAGTCGATCGCCTTCTCGACTTTCTCCTTGTCGTTCTTGTCCTTGGGCACGGCGATCAGCAGCTTCATGCGGCCGTCCTGCGGGACGCGCTTTTCGGAGATGTCGAGGCGCGACAGCACCTTGATGCGCGTGGCGATCTTGTCGCGGATATCGAGCGGCGGCTGGGCGACCTCCTGCAGGACGCCATCGATGCGGAAGCGCACGCGGTAGAAGAATTCGAACGGCTCGAAGTGCAGGTCGGATGCGCCGCGGATCAACGCCTCTGTCAGCAGCTTCTGCAGGAAGCGCACCACCGGTGCATCGTCGATATCGGCAGCGGTCTTGTTGCGCTGGGCGGCGGCCGAGGCCACCGGATCGTATTCGATGCGGATCTTCTCTGCCATGTGCGGCTGGACCGCGCGCATTTCCGGGCTGTCGTCCACGGCCGTCGACACGTGACGCATCAGCTTGTCGTGCTCTACGACCACGAGGTCGACCGACAGGTTGAACTTCTGCCGGATCTGTTCGACCGGTGCCGTGTTGGCCGGGTCCGAGGTCGCCAGGATCAGGCGGTTGTCGCGCCGCCCCAGCGGCAGCAGCCGCAGCGCGTGGAACTGGCGGTTGCCAGCCAGGACGGGCGGCACATTCTGCAGGTTGTACTGGTTCAGGTCGAGCAGCGGCAACTGGTACTTGTCCGCGGCGAAGACCGCCACGTCATGTGCCGACATGGCGCCACTGCTGATGATTTCATCGATCAACTGGGCATGATGTTCGCGTGCGGACTGCTCCAGCTGCGCCAGCAGGGCTGGTGCGATTCGCCGGCTTTGCACGAGTGCGAGACCAAGAGTCATGAGCGATAGTCGGAAGTGGAAATTCGCGTGGACGCATGCGGCGGCTGGCCTGGCGGCACGCGGCCTCCTGCAGTGTGCCGCCCGCTCCCGTATTTGTAAAGCCGCGTCCGCAGGCCGCAAACCGGTCTGTGGCGCGGATGGGAAAGTCTCCCGGGCCCGGTGGAAGCCGGTTGCGATCGTGACACGGGTCGTGAGCACGGAGGCCCAGTCTCGGGAGGAGGGGAGGGGTATTCGCGCGGGCAGCCGGGAGCGCGCCGGAATGCAAAAGGCCGGATCAGCATGAACTGATCCGGCCTCGAATTCTGGTCGGGGTGAGAGGATTCGAACCTCCGGCCTCTACGTCCCGAACGTAGCGCTCTACCAGGCTAAGCTACACCCCGCGTGTTTTTCTTTTTTCAATGCATCCGGCGCGAGACCGGTTCGCATGCGCTGCCAAGCTTGCAGGCAGTGCACAGCGTTGTCAGGATTTACGCTGCACCGAGAAAGCACATAAGTCTATCAGCGTTTGCCTGAATTGGGAAGGGGGGAATTGCGCTGCCGCGTCGGCGGCGGCGGCGGCTTCCCGTTCGGCGGCGGCACGCGTGAAGTCCAGGGCGCCCGATTGCTCGATGGCTGCATAGATGGCATCGAAGTGCTCGGTGCCGCCTTCCATGATGGCGGTGCGGACCATGTCCTTTTGCGCGTCGGTGCCATGCTCGAGCAGGTGGATCAGGGGCAGCGTGGGTTTGCCCTCGCGCAGGTCGTCGCCGGCGTTCTTGCCCATTTCGGCTGCGCTGGCGGTGTAGTCGAGCAGGTCGTCCACGAGCTGGAAGGCCGTGCCGATGCGGCGGCCATACTCGGCTGCGGCTTCTTCCGTGACCGCATCCGCGCCCGCGAGGATGGCGCCGACCTGGGCGGCGGCCTCGAACAGCTTGGCCGTCTTGTAGCGGATCACCTGAAGGTAGCGCTCCTGGGTCACGTCCGGGTCGTGCATGTTCAGCAGCTGCAGGACCTCGCCTTCGGCAATGACGTTGGTGGCGTCCGACAGGATCTGCATCACGCGCATATTGTCGGCGCTGACCATCATCTGGAAAGCGCGGGAGTACAGGAAGTCCCCCACCAGCACGCTCGCGGCATTGCCGAACACGGCATTCGCTGTGTCGCGCCCGCGCCGCAGATCCGATTCGTCGACCACGTCATCGTGCAGCAGCGTGGCGGTGTGGATGAATTCCACCACGCCAGCCAGCGCATGATGAGCCGTGCCGCGGTAACCGAGGGCGTTGGCGATCAGCAGCAGGATCACGGGACGCAGACGCTTGCCGCCTGCGGCAATGATGTAGTCGGCGATCTGGCTGATCAGCACCACTTCCGAGTTCAGGTGCTGGCGGATGACGGCGTCGACCGCGCGCATATCGGCGGCGATCGGCTCGAGCAGGGACGTGGTGGAGGTTTGAGGCAAAATGGTCACCGTGACGCGAAACCGGATGATTATATATGCGGAAGCGGTCGCAGTGGCTGGCGCGGCAACTGCCGCAAGGCGCTTGAGCACGCCGTGGTTGACTCTATAATAAAGGCATGCTGCCCAAGACCTCATCCTCCAAATCGTCCGACAGAGTCATGCGCCGCCGTGCCCTGTGGGTTGCGTTCGCCGCGCTGACCGGCTTCCTGCTGGCCTACGAGCTCTGAGGGGCGTTTCGGTCACATTTCGGTGGCCGATCTGTTTCTTTGCGTTTTTCGCTAAGTCTTTGTATAATCGCGAGTTCTTCCGGATTTTTCCGGCAGAAGCGATTCCGGCAGGGCGCATGCCTTGCCATCAGTCTCATTTCATGAGGGTTTCAACAATGTACGCGGTCATAAAAACCGGCGGCAAGCAATACAAGGTTGCTGCTGGCGAAAAACTCAAAGTAGAACAGATACCGGCGGACGTTGGCGCAGAAATCACGCTTGACCAGGTGCTCGCAATGGGCGCCGGCGACCAGATCAAGTTTGGTACGCCGCTGGTGAGCGGGGCTTCCGTCAAGGCTACCGTTATCTCCCATGGTCGTCACGACAAGGTGAAGATTTTCAAGATGCGCCGTCGCAAGCACTATCAAAAGCGCCAGGGCCATCGTCAGAACTACACCGAGCTGCGTATCGACGCGATCGTTGGCTGAACATCGTCAACCCCTTAACCGATAACGTAACCGGACAGGAGTAAAGTCATGGCACAGAAAAAAGGCGGCGGTTCCACACGGAACGGACGTGATTCCGAGTCGAAGCGCCTGGGTGTGAAGGTGTATGGTGGCCAGGCCATCAATGCCGGCGGCATCATCGTGCGTCAGCGCGGTACCCGTGTTCACGCTGGCGAGAACGTCGGCATGGGCAAGGACCACACGCTGTTTGCACTGGTCGATGGCCACGTGCAGTTCACCGTGAAGGGCGCTGCGAAGAAGCAGATGGTGCTGGTCGTTCCGGCAGCCTGACCTGCCTGCGCAGCAACCGCCTGCAGCAAGGCCCCGCTTGATGTTGAGCGGGGCCTTTTCGTTTGTGGCGCAGGTTTGGGGCGGCAGCCGGTCAGGTTGGCCGTTCCTGCCGCCATCTATTGACTGCCTGGCGTGGCCGTCCGGACAGGCCCGAAGGGCGCCGGCCGCCTCCCAGCTCGAGCGGAAGTGACTTATGAAATTTATCGACGAAGCCAGAATCGAAGTGATCGCCGGGAACGGCGGGAACGGCAGCGCGTCGTTCCGCCGCGAGAAATTCGTGCCCTTTGGCGGGCCGGACGGGGGAGATGGCGGCCGTGGCGGCAGTGTGTTCGCGGTGGCGGATCGCAATATCAATACCCTCATCGATTTCCGCTACGCCAAGAAGCATGTGGCGCGCAATGGCGAGAATGGCCGTGGTTCCGACTGCTACGGCGCGGCCGGCGAAGACATCACGCTGCGCATGCCGGTGGGTACGACCGTGGTCGATGCCGAGACGGGCGAACGTATCGCCGACCTGACCGAGCACGGGCAGAAGATCTGCCTGGCAGAAGGCGGCATGGGCGGCTGGGGCAATATCCATTTCAAGTCGAGTACCAACCGCGCGCCGCGCCAGCAGGGCGACGGCAAGCCCGGCGAGCGCCGGATGCTGCACCTGGAGTTGAAGGTGCTGGCCGACGTGGGGCTGCTGGGCATGCCCAATGCCGGCAAATCGACGTTCATCAGCGCGGTTTCCAACGCGCGTCCCAAGGTGGCGGACTATCCGTTCACCACGCTGCATCCTAACCTCGGTGTCGTGCGGGTCGATCATGAACAGTCGTTCGTGATCGCCGACATTCCCGGCCTGATCGAGGGCGCGGCCGAAGGCGCGGGCCTCGGCCATCAGTTCCTGCGCCATCTGCAGCGGACCGGGTTGCTGCTGCATATCGTCGACCTCGCACCGTTCGATGAGTCGGTCGATCCCGTGGCGGAAGCCAAGGCCATCGTCAACGAACTCAAGAAGTACGATGCGGAGTTGTACGACAAGCCGCGCTGGCTGGTGCTGAACAAGCTCGACATGGTGCCCGAGGAAGAACGCGAGGCGCGTGTCGCGGATTTCGTCAAGCGCTTCAAGTGGAAAGGTCCGGTGTTCCGGATCGCCGCGCTGACCGGCGAGGGCTGCAAGGAGCTCTGCTACGCCATCAAGGATCATCTCGCCGCCATCAAGGCGGATGAGGAAGCGGCGCTGGCTGAGCCGGATATCCGGCTGGATGCGCGGCTGCAGAACATCGACCAAGCACAGAACGATCAACACGAAGCCGAGTAACCATCATGCGTTCCGTCATTGCTGACGCCAAGCGGATTGTCGTCAAGGTAGGTTCGAGTCTGGTGACGAATGACGGGCGCGGGCTCGATCATGCGGCCATTGCGCAGTGGGCCGGGCAGATCGCGGCCCTGCGCGCGGCTGGCAAGGAAGTGGTGCTGGTCAGTTCCGGCGCGATTGCCGAAGGCATGCAGCGCCTCGGCTGGCGCAAGCGGCCCACGGCCCTGCATGAATTGCAGGCGGCGGCGGCGGTGGGGCAGATGGGGCTGGCCCAGGTTTACGAATCGCAATTTGCGAGCCATGACATCCGCACCGCTCAGGTCCTGCTGACGCATGCTGACCTGGCCGATCGCGAGCGCTATCTCAATGCCCGGTCGACGCTGCTGGCGCTGCTGGAATTCGGCGTCGTGCCGATCATCAACGAGAACGACACGGTCGTTACCGATGAAATCAAGGTCGGAGACAATGACACGCTCGGCGCCTTGGTGACCAATCTCATCGAAGGCGACGCGCTTGTCATCCTGACTGACCAGGCGGGCCTCTACACTGCCGATCCGCGCAAGCATGCCGACGCGGAGTTCGTGCATGAGGCGGTGGCGGGCACGCCCGAACTCGAATCGATGGCCGGTGGCGCAGGTTCGAGCATCGGCAAGGGCGGCATGCTCACCAAGATTCTTGCCGCCAAGCGTGCGGCCAAGTCGGGGGCCGACACCATCATTGCTTCGGGGCGCGAACCCAAGGTGCTGGAGCGCCTTGCTGCCGGCGAGCTCATCGGTACCCAGCTGCGCGCGCCGACCGGCCGCCTGACCGCGCGCAAGCAGTGGATGGCCGACCACCTGCAATTGCGCGGGCGCGTCGTCATCGATGCGGGTGCGGTGGAGAAGCTGGTCGGGGAAGGGAAGTCGCTGCTGCCGATCGGTGTGATCGAAGTGCAGGGCGAGTTCGCGCGCGGCGATGTGGTAGCGTGCGTGGACCTTGACGGCCGCGAGATTGCGCGCGGCATTACTAATTACGCGAGTTCCGAAGCGCGGCGCATCGTGCGCAAACCGTCGAGCCAGATCGCCACGATCCTCGGCTACGTCAACGCGGTGGAACTGGTGCACCGCGACAACCTGGTCGTCGTCTAAGCCAGGCTGGCGCGACACGTGCGCCGGTTCCTGGGCGATCAGTACGTGAGTGGCTTGCGGAATCCCTCGTTGCGCATGCGCTGTACCAGCGACTGGGCCGAGCCGGCAACGGTGCGGCCGTCGCAGAAGTAGTCGTTCGCCAGGGCGCGGCCGTAGCTGTTTGCCGCCAGGCTGTTCATCACCTGCCAGCCATCCTCATCCTTCGACATATTGCGCGTCCACGTGTTGTCGCTGATGCGCAGCGTGGCGTAGAGCTTGCGCTCACGCGTCTGGCAGCGGATACCCTCGAAGCTGACATTGCGTGCGCCGCTGGGGCTGGTGATGATCACCGTGTAGCGCACCACGTCATCGCTGCCGACCGCAACCGATTTCGGATCGACGGCAAACTTCAGGGGCGACTGGCCCACATAGAACGGAATGGCATCCTTGTCGACCGGCGGCGCCGGCAGCGGCACCGAGGTTTCATGGAACGGCTTGGGCGCGAAGAAATCGACAATGCCTTCTTCTTCCTCGGCAGGTTTCTTGCTGGCGCAGGCGGCCAGCAGGCCGGCGAGCGCCAGGACCGAAAGAGTGCGTGCGGCGTTTCTCATGACTTGCGGAATGATTCCTCTGAATGGACGGGCAGGGCGCACGGGTCGGCGGTGCGTGCGCTTTCCTGCTTG
Source organism: Imbroritus primus (assembly GCA_000272025.2). Classification (GTDB taxonomy): domain Bacteria; phylum Pseudomonadota; class Gammaproteobacteria; order Burkholderiales; family Burkholderiaceae; genus Imbroritus; species Imbroritus primus. The sequence goes on along the minus strand of AKCV02000016.1, from coordinate 59,408 downwards.
CCTGGATGATCGCGCCGCCGCTGAGCGCCATGGCGCCCGCCGCGGTTCAGGTAGCGCGCGAGTTCTGTCAGGGCGAGCTGGTAGACCTCGCGCTTGAACTCGATCACCGCCTCAAGCGGAACCCAATAGTGGTTCCAGCGCCACGCATCGAACTCCGGGTGCTCAGTGGCCCGTAAACGGATATCGCAATCGCGGCCTACCATGCGCAGCAGAAACCAGATCTGCTTCTGCCCACGATAGTGTCCACGGATGTCGCGACGGATGAATTTGTCCGGCACCTCATAGCGCAGCCAGTCGCGCGTGCGACCGACGATCTTGATATGCTCGGGAAGCAGGCCGGTTTCTTCGAACAGTTCGCGATACATCGCTTGCTCGGGCGTTTCCCCATACTTGATCCCGCCCTGCGGGAACTGCCATGAGTGTTCGCCGATCCGCTTGCCCCAGAATACCTCGTTTCTTGCGTTGATGAGGATGATGCCGACGTTTGGGCGAAAGCCTTCACGATCGAGCATAACTGCTCCTCGAATCCTTTAGAATGACACCGATTATAAAGGAACACCGGCATGAACGAATCGGCTCCAACCCGTAGCCTTCGACGTGCCGGCCCGCCCGACGGCTTCCGTTGCTCCGTGGCGCCTCGCGGCCTGTGGCCCGGGCCTCGCGACCATTTACCAGACCATTACGTCACATGAAAGCTTCGCAATTCTTCATTTCCACCCTCAAGGAAGCCCCCGCCGACGCCGAGATCGTTTCGCACAAGCTGATGATGCGCGCCGGCATGATCAAGAAACTCGGTGCCGGCATCTATTCGTACATGCCGATGGGCCTGCGCGTGATCCGCAAGGTGGAAGCAATCGTGCGCGAGGAAATGAACCGCGCCGGCGCGGTCGAGCTGTCGATGCCGCTGGTGCAGCCGGCCGAGCTGTGGCAGGAAACCGGGCGCTGGGACAAGATGGGCGACGAAATGCTGCGCCTCAAGGACCGGCACGAACGTGACTTCGCGCTGCAGCCCACCTCCGAGGAAGTGGTGACCGACATCGCGCGGACCGAGATCCGCAGCTACAAGCAGTTGCCGGTCAATTTCTACCAGATCCAGATCAAGTTCCGCGACGAGCGCCGGCCGCGCTTCGGCATCATGCGCGGCCGCGAGTTCACCATGAAGGACGGCTACTCGTTCGACAAGGATATGGACGGCCTGCGCGCCTCGTACCAGAACATGTTCGACGCCTATGTCCGCGTGTTCACGCGCTTTGGTCTGAATTTCCGCGCCGTTGCGGCGGACAACGGCGCCATTGGCGGCAGTGGCTCGCACGAGTTCCATGTGATCGCCGAGACCGGCGAGGACGCCATCGTCTACTGCCCGACCTCCGACTACGCTGCCAACATGGAAGCCGCCGAGGCACTGGCGCCGGCGGGGGAGCGTGCCGCGCCGGCCCAGCCGTTGGTCAACACGCCCACGCCGGGCTGCGCCAAATGCGAGGCTGTAGCGGAACTGCTGGGCATTCCCCTGACACATACCGTCAAGTCGATCGTGCTGGCCAAGGAGCGCGAAGGCGCTGCGGCCGAGATCTGGCTGCTGATGCTGCGTGGCGACCATGAACTGAACGAGATCAAGGCCAGCAAAATCGTGGGCGAGTACCGCTTTGCCACCGAGGCTGAGATCGTGGCGACCTTCGGCACACGGCCCGGCTACCTGGGCCCCATTGGCGTAAAGGGGCCGGTGCGCGTGGTGGCCGACCGCACGGTGGCGCAGATGAGCGATTTCGTGTGCGGCGCGAACCAGGAAGATCACCATTACACCGGGGTCAACTGGGGTCGCGACCTGCCCGAGCCGGAAGTGGCCGACCTGCGTAATGTTGTCAAGGGCGATGCCTCGCCGGATGGCAAGGGCGTGGTGGATATCTGCCGCGGCATCGAGGTGGGCCATGTGTTCATGCTCGGCGCCCGGTATTCCGAGGCGATGGGTGCGACCTACCTCGACGAAAACGGCAAGACCGCGCCGATGCAGATGGGCTGCTATGGCATCGGCATCACCCGCATCCTCGGTGCGGCGATCGAGCAGAACTACGATGCGCGCGGCATCATCTGGCCGACGGCCATCGCGCCGTTCGAGGTGGTGATCTGCCCGGTGGGCTATGACCGCTCCGAGGCCGTGCGTGCGGAAGCCGACAAGCTGTACGCCGCCCTGCGCGATGCCGGCGTCGATGTGATCATGGACGACCGTGGCGAACGCCCGGGCGCCATGTTCGCCGATTGGGAACTGATTGGCGTGCCGCACCGGGTAGTGGTTGGCGACCGAGGCCTGAAGGAGGGCAAGGTGGAGTACCAGGGGCGACGCGACACGGAAGCAACACAGGTGCCGCTGGCCGAGGTCCTGGCCACGGTACGCGAGAAAATGGCTGCCTGATCTACCGGAAGGATATGAACCGAGTTTTCCTCGTTTTGCTGATGCGTGCTGCAGCCCGGCGTCAAGCCGGGCTGGTCGGCGCCGCCTGCCTGCCTCCCCGCTTGACCACATGGGCTGCATCGGCCGCGCTGGCGGTGTTGGCGGTCCTGGCCTATCCGGGGCAGGCGCAGGCTGGCGCGCAGCAAGAGGAATTCCTGGCAAATGCGGTGCGTGGCGCGTTGTCGGCGGCGATTGCCGATGACCGGCCGCGCCGCGTCAGCTTTGCCGCGCCCGCAGACCATGCCAGCTACCAAAAGTGGCTGGCGGCCATGTCGAAGCGGCTCGAGAACCGCATCCCCGAGGCGCATGCCCGGCTCGAACTGCTCGAGACCGTGTATTACGAATCGAAGCGTGCCGGGCTTGAGCCGTCGCTGGTGCTCGGACTGATCCAGGTGGAAAGCAATTTCCGCAAGTACGCGATCAGCAGCGCTGGTGCGCGTGGCCTGATGCAGGTCATGCCGTTCTGGACGCGCAGCATCGGCGATGGCGACGAGCGCAAGCTGTTCCATCTGCAAAGCAATCTGCGCTATGGCTGCACGATCCTGCGGCACTACATCGATCGCGAGAACGGCGACCTGTTTCTTGCCCTGGGCCGCTACAACGGCAGCCGGGGCCGGGCCGAATATCCAAATCTCGTGCATGCGGCGTGGCAGCGCTGGCACTATGCCGACAGCCTGCCGCTGCTTGCATCGGCGGGCGCGGCGACTGGTGCGGAGCGTGCCCAGGCGATGCCCATTCCCTCCGCACTTCCGAACCCTGGCGGTTCAGGTTCCATCAAGCCAGCCGGCACGACCACGCTGGCCAATCCGTTTTCCGCTGCGCGCGTGAGCGATCGGCCCTGAGCTGTTGTCCCTGAGCCGTCACCGGAGGTGAGGGCAGCCAAACGTTGGTAGCAAAAAACTGCAATGGGTAGCAGCGGAGCGTCGGGCGGCGATCGCGGTCGCAATGCATGCCACCGATTGCGACCTGTCGCGAACTGTCCGGGGGCGCTGACCAAGGCCCGGCATGGCGTATGGGGGGCGCCTCGCGCAGTAAGCTTATGCTGATCCCGCTCTTACTTCAGTGCACGAATGGCCGGCAGGTTGCGCCAATAGCCATGCACGTCCATGCCGCAGCCGAAGACGTAGCGGTCCGGCACGGCAAAGCCGCAGAAATCCGGATGCATCGGTTTTTCCTTGGTGAGCGTTTTCTCGCACAGCACGGCGGCGTAGAAATCGGTCGCGCCCATGTCGAGGATCCGGTTGCGGATCGCCGCCATGGTTTCGCCTTCATCGAGAATGTCGTCGAGGACCAGCACGGTGCGGTTCTTGACCGACTCGGCCGGCGCCACGCGCCATTGCATCTCACCACCCACCGTGCGGTTGTTGTAGCGGGACAGGTGGATGTAGTCGAATTCCAGCGGAAAATCGAGGCGTGGCAGCAGCATGCCTGTGAACACGCATGCCCCGCCCATCACCGACAGGACGAGCGGAAACCGGTCGCGCATCTTGCTGGCGATCTCGCCTGCCATGGTGTCGAGCGCACCTTGCACGGCGGCGGCGCTGACAATTTCCTCGGACTGCGCCCACAGGGTGCGGGCTTCTTCGATGTTCATCATGGGCGGCGTTCCTGGTGCGGGGGCGAGCAGTGCAATAAGGGCAATATACGGTGACGGCCTGAATCAGTCGCTGGTCGGGGTGGTAGCGATGCTTCCGCGCTTAGCGCATGCCGGGGAAGATCCCCTTCATGCCACCTTTCATCCCGCCCATGGCGCGCATCATCTTCTGCATGCCGCCGCCCTTGAGTTTCTTCATCATGCCCTGCATCTGGTCGAACTGGTTGAGCAGGCGGTTGACTTCCTGTACCGGCACGCCAGCACCCGCGGCAATGCGCCGCTTGCGGCTGGCCTTGATGAGTTCCGGCTTGGCACGCTCGGCCGGCGTCATGCTGTTGATGATGCCTTCCATACGCGTGACCTGCTTGTCGGCCTGGTTCATGTCCGCGCCGGCGGCGGCTTGCGAGAACTGTGCCGGCAGCTTGTCCACCAGGCTGCCCATGCCGCCCATCTTCTTCATCTGGCCGATCTGGACCTTGAAGTCCTCGAGGTCGAAGCCCCCGGTCTTCTTGATCTTCGAGGCCAGCTTCTTGGCCTCGTCCATGTCGACGCCGCGCTGCGCTTCCTCGACCAGCGCGAGGATGTCGCCCATGCCGAGGATCCGCTGGGCCATCCGTTCGGGATAGAACGGCTCGAGCCCGTCGAGCTTCTCGCCGACGCCGACGAACTTGATCGGCCGGCCGGTGACATGCCGCACCGACAGTGCCGCACCGCCGCGCGCATCGCCATCGAGCTTGGTGAGGATCACGCCGGTCAGCGGCAGGGCCTCATTGAAGGCCTTGGCGGTGTTGACGGCATCCTGGCCGAGCATGGCGTCCACCACGAACAGCGTTTCGATGGGTTTGAGCGTGGCGTGCAGGGCGGAGATTTCCTGCATCATCGCCTCGTCGATGCCGAGGCGGCCGGCGGTGTCGACGATCAGGACATCGTGATAGTGCTTGCGCGCCCAGTCGACCGCCGCGTGCGCGATGTCCACCGGCTTCTGTCCGGCTTCGGATGGAAAGAAATCGGCGCCGACCTGGCCTGCCACGGTCTTCAGCTGCGCGATGGCCGCGGGGCGGTACACGTCGCACGAAACGGTCAGGACTTTCTTTTTCTTGTTGGCGATCAACCACTTGGCCAGCTTGCCGGCGGTGGTGGTCTTGCCTGCACCCTGCAGGCCGGCCAGCAGGATGATCGCCGGCGGCTGCGAATTCAGGTTCAGTTCGGAATACTTGCTGGCGTCGGCGCCGCCGCTGACGGCTTCTTCGCCGCCGATCACGGCGGTCAGCTCGCGCTGCACCACGCCCACCAGGGCCTGGCCGGGGCTGAGGCTGCCGATCACATCCTCGCCCAGGGCCTTTGCCTTCACCTTGGCGATGAAGTCGCGTACCACGGGCAAGGCGACGTCGGCTTCCAGCAATGCGAGGCGCACTTCGCGCAGCATTTCGGCGGTATTGGCTTCGGTGAGGCGCGCTTCGCCGCGCATGGTCTTGACGACCCGCGCCAGACGTTGTGTCAGATTGTCCAGCATGGCATAAATCCGGAGGTGCCTGCGCCACATCAATGAGGCGCTAGGTTAAACTGTGTGGATGGTAATTGTACTGTATGCGCTGACCGCGTTTCTCTACGCGAGCCTGACCTGGCACGCCTGGGCGACCCGCAATCCACAAGGGCGGCTGGCGGCTGCCGGCCCCACGCTGGCCGAGACCGCACCGGCAGCCCGGCCGGCTGCATGGTGGCGCAGCGCGTGGCTGCTGGTACTGCTCACGCACGGCCTGCTGCTGCATGAAACCATCTTCCGCGACAACGGCATGGTCTTTGGCTTTGCCTATGCCCTGTCTGCGATGCTGTGGCTCGGCATCGGCATCTACTGGATCGAGAGCTTTTTCTTCGCACTCGCCGGGCTCGGGCTGATCGTCACGCCGGTTGCGCTGGTCGCCAGCCTGCTGCCGCTGCTGTTCCCCGGCAGCCAGATACTCGGCTATGCCGCGAGCGGCCTGTTCAAGTTCCACTTCATCATTGCCAACGTGGCCTACGGGCTGTTTACGCTGGCCGCGTTCCATGCGGTACTGATGCTGCTGGCCGAACGGCGCTTGCATACGTTCAGCCGCCCTGGCGCGGGCGTCGCGGCCCCGGTGCGCGAACCCCTCTGGCTGGGCCGCTGGCTCGACCTGCTGCCGCCGCTGCTGACCCTGGAAAAGCTGCTGTTCCGCCTGATCGGCGCGGGCTTCGTGCTGCTGACCCTGACGATCGTTTCCGGGGTGCTGTTCTCGGAAACCATTTTCAGCCGCGCCGCGCGTTTCGACCACAAGACGGTCTTCGCGCTGATCTCATGGGTCATGTTCGGCGGCATCCTGCTGGCGCGTCGCCTCTATGGCTGGCGCGGCCGCGTGGCGCTGCGCTGGGTGATTGCCGCTTTCTGCATGCTGTTGCTGGCCTATGTCGGCAGCCGCTTCGTGCTGGAAGTCGTGGTGCATCGCCTGTGAGCCTGATGGTACAGCGCAGCCCGGCGTGCACGCGCAAGAAGGGCGCCCCATGAGCCGCGTGCTGCTTCTGGTGGCGGTGCTGCTGGTCGTGCTGTGGGCCTTGCAGCGCGGCGCGCGCGGCCGGCGAGGCCGGCAGCAGGACGGGCGTTCACAGGCACGCCGCGACTCCCCGCGGGCCGACGCGTCTGGCGAACCATCGCGTGCGATCGTTCCCTGCGCCCATTGTGGCGTGCCCCTGCCCGCCCCCGAGGCGATCGAAGTCGACGGGCGGATGTACTGTTCCCAAGCCCATGTGAGCCTGGCCCGCCATGGCGACCGCTAGATCGGCCAATACAGCGCCCAATGCAGCGGCCATGGCCAACCGCGCCAATCCGGTCCGTCCGTGGGGTGGACTCCTGGCCCTGTGGCGCAAGCCCGAGCCGCCCGAATTCCAGTGGGGCCTGCTCAGCTACTTCAACGTCGCACGCCTGATCGTCGCGGTCATCCTGCTGCTATACGCCGCCTTGCCCGGTCAACTGGGCACGGACCTGGGTACGCCGTTGCGCAGCGGCCTCACGCTGTGGTTGCTGCTGTCTTATCTGGCGATGGCGCTGCTGATTCTCGGCAGCAACCTCGTCTGGCGGCGCCATTTTCATTTTCGCGTCCATTTCTATCTCGCGCTTGATCTGATCATGCTGGCGGGCCTCCTGCTGTCGCTTGGCAACAGCGGCAGCGGCATCGCCATGGTATTGCTCATGCCGGCGATGGCGGCCGGGGCGTTGTGCGGGTTGATCCCGGCCCTGTTCGCGGCGGCGCTGGCATCTCTGATCGTGCTGGCCGAACCGGTGGGGCGCAGCCTGCTGCTGCTGCATGCCGACGCCGGCCTGTTGACCGCCGGGCTGTATGGCATTGCGTACATGACGGCTGCGTCCCTGATGTATGTCCTCGGCCATCGCCAGTTGCTGCAGGAACAACTGGTGCAGGCGCGCGAACACGAGTTGCGGCTGCAGCAACTGATCAGCCGCCTGATGGTGCATGACATGCGCGACGGCGTGATGCTGATGCGGACCAACGGGCAGGTAGTGGCCGCGAATCCGGCGGCGCTCGCGCTGCTGGGTATCCCCACCTTGCTGCCGGTGCGCGAAACGGCGATCGCCGACGGTGGTCTTAGCCTGTGCGACCTGCATGACCTGCCACGCCTGCGCCCTGTCCTGGAAGCGATGCGCCAGTGGCTGCAGCACAAGGACGATGGTGCGCGCATTCTCGATCTGCTGCCGGTGGTGACGCGCGAGATCGGTGGCGCCCAGCGCACCTTGCTGCCGACACGCCTGCGCCTGCGCTTTGTCGAGCCCGGACTGGCCAATCTGCGCAGCGTCTATGAAAGCCAGTTCACCCGTCCGGCAGGAAGCCTCGCGTATCCCACCATGGGCGTGCATGAGACACAGGTGCCGCGAGATTCCGGCGTATCAGCGGAAGGCTGGTCAGCCGAGGATGAAGAACTGCTGCGTGAGGAACTGCGCCATACGGTACTGATCCACATCGAAAGCTGGCAGCGCGTGGCCGAACAGGCGCAGCAGGAGAAGCTGGCCTCGATGGGGCGCCTGGTGGCCGGCGTGGCGCACCAGATCCGCAATCCGCTGGCCGCCATCAGCCACGCCAGCGAACTGCTGAGCGAATCCACTCCGGCGCCATCCTTGCCGGGCATGAGTGCCGCGCCGGTCGAGCCGCAACTGAATGCGCGCCTGCTGCGCATCATTCACGACAATGTGCGCCGTCTCGATCAGGTGGTGTCTGACATCCTGATGTTGTCGCGGCGTCCGGGCCAGTCCCAGGGCGCGCGCATTTCGGTCGACCTGCGGCGGGTGCTGCCGGAGATGATCGAGCGCTGGCGACATGCCGCAGCTGGCTACGAAGGCGCCCAGGGCGCGGTGAATGCCAATCTGCTGCGCCTGGCGATGGACATGTCCGCGCCCGTGCGTTTCGATCCCGAGCAGTTGCAGCAAGTGGTCTCCAACCTCCTCGACAATGCCCTGCGCTACAGCAGCGGACACCCCGGGGCAATCCGCATCGTGGCGCAGATGCTCGATGCGGCCAATGCCGAACTGATCCTGTGGAACGATGGGCCGGAGGTGCCGGAGGCCGAGCAGGTCCACCTGTTCGAACCGTTCTACACCAGCGATGCGCGGGGTACCGGGCTTGGCCTGTTCATGGTGCGTGAACTGTGCAGCGCCAATGACGCCCAGGTACGCTATGGGTCGATCTCACTCGACACGCTGCTGGGACGTACCGGCACATGGCTGGGTGCGGATATCGAAGCGCTGCCCACGCGTGCGTTCGTGCTGACGCTGGCGGTTGACCACTCCGGTGCGACCGGAAACTAGAGGGACCAGGAGACCGCCATGTCGCACGCCATGTCCGAGAGCGCCCGCCTGCCGATCCTCGTGGTCGACGATGAGGCCGACCTGCGCGAACTGCTGGACATCACCATCCGCCGCATGGGGCACGACGTCGTCACGGCGCCGAGCTTGGCCGCGGCGCGCGCCGCGCTGGCGCGCACGCCGTTCAGCCTGGTGCTGACCGACATGCGCCTGGGCGATGGCCTCGGCATCGAACTGGTGCGCGAACTGGCTGCCGCCCCGCAGCGCATTCCGGTGGCAGTCGTCACTGCCTATGGCAGCGCCGACAACGCCGTCGAGGCGCTCAAGGCCGGGGCTTTCGACTATATCGCCAAGCCGGTAGCGCTGGAACAGCTGCGCACGCTGGTGATGAATGCGCTGGACCGCAACGGGCGCGCGCCCGTGCCGCAGGAGTGCGGCTTGGTGACCGATCTCCTGCCAGGCCGTTCGGCGGCCATCGGCGCGGTCCATCACGCCCTGCCACTGCTGGCGCGCAGCATGGCGCCCGTGGTGATCGGCGGCGAATCCGGCAGCGGCAAGGAGCGCGCCGCGCGCGCCGTGCACGCGTTGAGCGCGCGCGCCGCCAAGCCCTTCATCGCCGTCAATTGCGGGGCGATTCCCGAAACCCTGATGGAAGCCGAGTTCTTCGGCGTGACCAAGGGGGCGTTTACCGGCGCGGATGCCGACCGGGGTGGCTTCTTCCAGTCTGCGCATGGCGGCACGCTGTTGCTCGATGAAGTAGCCGACCTGCCGTTGCCCATGCAGGTCAAGCTGCTGCGCGTACTGCAGGAGCGCCGGGTGCGCCGCATCGGCGCGAGTCGCGAGGAAGCGGTGGACGTGCGCATCATGTGCGCCAGCCATCAGGATCTCGCTGGACTGGTGGCCGCCGGACGGTTCCGCAAGGATCTGTTCTACCGTCTCAACGTGCTGCAACTGCGCATGCCGACGCTGCGCGAGCGCCGCGAGGATCTGCCGCAGCTGACCACGGCGATTCTCGCGCAGCTGGCAGCGCGTTACGGCGATGCCCAGCCCCGCCGGCTGTCTCCCGCAGCGCTGGCGGCACTGGCGGACTATGCTTTTCCCGGCAACGTGCGCGAACTCGAGAACCTGCTTGAACGGGCCTACACCTATGCACAGCACGAGGTGATTGAAGTGGGCGACCTGGGGACGCTGGAAGCGCCACAGGAAAGCCAGCCGCCGGCGCCGGTGGCGCCTGAGGTACCGGTCCCAGCATCGCTGCCGGCCGGAGCGGCCGCAGCTTTTGCAGCGTCTTCATCCCCAGATGCCGTTACCTTGTCCGGGCCTGCGGCCGCGATGCCTGCGGCTGGGGATTCCTCGGCCCCAGCGGTGACCTTGCCTGTCGACCTGCCGCAACTGCTGGAAACCACCGAACGCCAGATCATCCTGCAGGCCCTGCGCCAGACCGGCTTCAACCGGACTGCGGCCGCGCCGCTGCTGGGTCTCAGTTTTCGCCAGTTGCGTTATCGCATGACGCAGCTTGGCATCCGTGACGACAAGGAGGCGGGCGATGGTGGGTGACGACATGGCGCTCGACGCGCGCGGCTGGATGCGTGGTGTGCGTCACGTGCCGTCGCCCAACTGCGATGCGCGGCCGCCAGGCATCGCGGTCGATCTGGTGGTGCTGCACAATATCAGCCTGCCGCCGGGCGAGTTCGGCACCGGCGATATTGCTGCGTTCTTCACCAACCGGCTGGATCCGCAGCGTCATCCGTTCTTCGAAACTATTCATCAGGTGCAGGTCTCTGCGCATTTCCTGGTCGAGCGCAGTGGCGCCATTGTCCAGTTCGTTTCCTGCGCCGAGCGTGCCTGGCATGCGGGCGCCTCCGATTTTTTCGGGCGCACGCGCTGCAACGACTTCTCCATCGGCATCGAGATCGAAGGTTGCGACGACCGGCCGTTCGAGCCCGCGCAGTACCACGCCGTGTGCAGTCTTCTGTCTGAACTGGCCGGGGGCTATCCGATCCGCGCCGTGGCGGGCCATTCGGACATCGCACCGGGCCGCAAGACCGATCCCGGTCCGTACTTCGACTGGCCGAGGCTGATGCGCATGTCCGCCTGGCCGGCGGAACGGTTCCCCTACCAACGGTGGGGAAAGTAAAATATTTTTTGCGGAAAATGCCGTCGCGCGAGAGGCGCCCACCCCTTGCGCCATCAATGCTCAACGGTTTTTTGCATTGCGTCGAGCGCCTTGAACGGCACCAAAAACACGCTTGTCAAGACTGGTCATCTGGCGAGAAGTCACTATACTTAGTGTCAACAGATCGAAACAACTACTAGATATAGTGGTTTCGTCGCACAGCAGCGCAACACCCATCATCCAATCGCCGCCCGTGTTCATGGGCGGCTTTTCCGTCACAAGAACACTGGTCACCAGGAGTCCATATGCAAACGACGCAGACACCCGTTTCGTCGGGTAATCCCGCCCCCGTTGCCACCGCATCGGGTCAAGCAGGTCAGGCCGCCCTGTCGGGGGACGCACGGGCCTATCAGGATTACAAGATCATCCGCCGCAACGGGGCCGTCGTGGCCTTTGAACCGACCAAGATTGCCGTGGCCATGACCAAGGCCTTCCTGGCCGTGAACGGTGGCCAGGGCGCTGCCTCGGCGCGCGTGCGCGAGCTGGTCGAGCAGCAGACCCAGGTGGTGGTGCGCGCCCTGCTGCGCAGCCGCCCGCATGGCGGCACCTTCCATATCGAAGATGTGCAGGACCAGGTTGAACTGGCCCTGATGCGCTCGGGCGCGCACGATGTGGCCCGCGCCTACGTGCTGTACCGTGAAAAGCGTGCGCAGGAGCGTGCGCTGGCTGGCGAAACCCAGCAGCAGCCGAACTTCTCCGGCCTCAACGTCACCGACAACGGCGTCACGCGTCCGCTCGACATGGCCGCGCTGCGCAATGTCATCGTGACAGCCTGCGAAGGCCTGGGCGATGCCGTTGATCCCGAGCCGATCCTGGCCGAGACCATCAAGAACCTGTACGACGGCGTGCCGATGTCGCAGGTTTATGATTCCGCCATCCTCGCTGCGCGTACCCTGATCGAGCAGGACCCGGCCTATAGCCAGGTCACCGCACGTATTCTGCTGCACACCATCCGCAAGGAAATCCTCGGCGAGGAAGTGACCCAGGGCGAGATGGTGACGCGCTACGCCGAGTACTTCCCCAAGTACATCAAGCGCGGCATCGACGCCGAACTGCTGGACGAGAAGCTGGCCCAGTTCGACCTCCAAAAGCTCGGTGCGGCGCTCGACGCCTCGCGCGATTTCCAGTTCAACTACCTCGGCCTGCAGACGCTGTACGACCGCTACTTCCTGCATCACAACGATGTACGCATCGAAATGCCACAGGCTTTCTTCATGCGCGTCGCCATGGGCCTGGCGCTCAACGAGATCGACCGCGAAGCGCGCGCCATCGAGTTCTACCAGTTGCTGTCGTCGTTCGATTTCATGTCGTCCACGCCGACCCTGTTCAACTCCGGCACGCGCCGCTCGCAGCTGTCGTCGTGCTACCTGACTACCGTGTCGGATGATCTCGACGGCATCTACGAAGCGCTCAAGGAAAACGCGCTGCTGTCGAAGTTCGCCGGCGGCCTCGGCAATGACTGGACCAATGTGCGCGCGCTCGGCTCGCACATCAAGGGGACCAACGGCAAGTCGCAGGGCGTGGTGCCATTCCTCAAGGTGGTCAATGACACCGCCGTGGCGGTGAACCAGGGCGGCAAGCGCAAGGGCGCGGTATGCGCCTACCTCGAGACGTGGCACCTCGACATCGAGGAATTCCTCGAGCTGCGCAAGAACACCGGCGACGACCGCCGCCGCACGCACGACATGAACACGGCCAACTGGATTCCCGACCTGTTCATGAAGCGCGTCATGGAAGGCGGTGACTGGACGTTGTTCTCGCCGTCCACCTGCCCGGACCTGCACGACAAGTTCGGCAAGGCCTTCGAGGAAGCCTATGTCGCCTATGAAGACAAGGTCGCACGCGGCGAACTGAAGCTGTTCAAGAAGATCCCGGCAGTGCAGCTGTGGCGCAAGATGCTCGGCATGCTGTTCGAGACCGGCCACCCGTGGATCACCTTCAAGGATCCGTGCAACATCCGCTCGCCGCAGCAGCACGTGGGCGTGGTGCATAGCTCCAACCTGTGCACCGAGATCACGCTGAACACCAACGATAGCGAGATCGCCGTCTGCAATCTCGGTTCGGTGAACCTGCTGGCCCACATGAAGGCCGACGCCAGCGGCGCCATGGTGCTCGACCATGACAAGCTGAAGAAGACCATCCGCACCGCCATGCGCATGCTCGACAACGTGATCGACATCAACTACTACGCGGTGAAGAAGGCGCGCGATTCCAACCTGCGCCACCGTCCGGTCGGCATGGGCATCATGGGCTTCCAGGACTGCCTGCACGCCATGCGCGTGCCGTACGCCAGCGACGCTGCCGTGCAGTTCGCCGATACCTCGATGGAAGCTGTCTGCTATTACGCCTACTGGGCTTCGACCGAGCTGGCCGAAGAGCGCGGCCGCTACAGCAGCTACCGTGGTTCGCTGTGGGATCGCGGCATCCTGCCGCAGGACTCGCTCAAGCTGTTGGCCGAAGAGCGCGGCGGCTACGTCGAGGTCGATCATTCGAGCACCATGGACTGGGACAGCCTGCGTGGCCGCATCAAGTCGTACGGCATGCGCAACTCGAACTGCATCGCCATCGCGCCGACCGCGACGATTTCCAACATCATCGGCGTCTCGGCCTGTATCGAGCCGACGTACCAGAACCTGTACGTCAAGTCGAACCTGTCGGGCGAGTTCACGGTGGTCAACGACTTCCTGGTGCGCGATCTCAAGGCCAACGGCCTGTGGGACGAAGTGATGGTCGCCGACCTCAAGTACTTCGACGGTTCGCTGGCCCGTATCGACCGCATTCCGCAGGACCTGCGCGCGCTGTATGCCACGGCCTTCGAGGTCGAGCCGCAGTGGCTGGTGGAAGCCGCCTCGCGCCGCCAGAAGTGGATCGACCAGGCGCAGTCGCTGAACATCTACATGGCCGGTGCGTCGGGCAAGAAGCTGGACGATACCTACAAGCTGGCCTGGCTGCGTGGCCTGAAGACCACGTACTACCTGCGCACCATCGGGGCGACGCATGCCGAGAAGTCGACGGTGTCGCGCAGTTCGCTGAATGCGGTGGCGGTGAATGGTGGTAGCGACGGTGTTTCTGCGGTGGCTGCGGCAGCGCCGGCGATGCCGGAGGCGGAGGGTGCGGTTTGCACGATGCGGCCGGGCGATCCTGGGTTTGAGGAATGTGAGGCTTGCCAGTAATTGGGGGCTTGCAGGCCGGGGGTTGCCCGGCGGCAAGTCACTTTCTTTGTCTTGCCAAAGAAAGTAACCAAAGAAAGGCGTCCGGCCTGCGCCACCCTTGAGGCTTGGCCTCAAGGGAGACCTCGCCGGCAGCCGCATCGGGCGGGGTGCGAAGAACTCGCCCTCGCTGCGCTCGGGGCTCAAACAGCTTCGCTCCTTTTCCGCCCGATGCGGCTGCCGGCGAGGTGGCGCAGAGCGGCTTGAAACACCGACCGTTTGCCTGGGTTGACGGTCGAAACAACGAATACTGATCCCTGTCCAACAGGGGTGACATTGGAGAATCTGACTATGCTGAGCTGGGACGACGACGTTCAAAGCGCACCGCAGAGCACCCCGCAATCCGCCCCGCAGGCACAGCCTGCGCTGCAGCCGGCTGTGCAGGCTTACCGCACGCCGGACGAGCTCGGTGCCTTGCCGCCTTCGGCCACGCCGGTAGCCGCGCCGGTGGCGCCGGGCGAGGGCATTCTGGGGACGCATGCCAACGCGATCGGCGCGCAGAGCACGCGCCGCGTGAATGCGGCGGACAAGCGCGTCATCAACGCCAAGACCGACGTCAACCAGCTGGTGCCGTTCAAGTACAAGTGGGCCTGGGAAAAGTACCTGGCCGGCTGCGCCAACCACTGGATGCCGCAGGAAATCAACATGTCGCGCGATATCGCGCTGTGGAAGGATCCGAACGGTCTGACCGAGGACGAGCGCCGCATCATCAAGCGCAACCTTGGTTTCTTCGTGACGGCTGATTCGCTGGCCGCCAACAATATCGTGCTGGGCACCTACCGTCACATCACCGCGCCGGAGTGCCGCCAGTTCCTGCTGCGCCAGGCATTCGAGGAGGCGATCCACACGCACGCCTACCAGTACATCGTCGAGTCGCTGGGCCTGGAAGAAGGCGAGATCTTCAATGCCTACCATGAGGTGCAGTCGATCCGCGACAAGGATGAGTTCCTGATCCCGTTCATCGACGTGCTGACCGATCCGTCGTTCAAGACCGGTACGCCGGAGACCGACCAGCAGTTGCTGAAGTCGCTGATCGTGTTCGCCTGCATCATGGAGGGGCTGTTCTTCTATGTCGGCTTCACGCAGATCCTGGCGCTGGGCCGCCAGAACAAGATGACGGGTGCGGCCGAGCAGTACCAGTACATCCTGCGCGACGAGTCCATGCACTGCAACTTCGGTATCGACCTGATCAACACCATCAAGTCGGAAAACCCGCACCTGTGGACGCCGGAATTCAAGGACGAGATCCGCGAGTTGTTCAAGAAGGCCGTGGACCTCGAATACCGCTACGCCGAGGACACCATGCCGCGCGGCGTGCTGGGCCTGAACGCGCCGATGTTCAAGAGCTACCTGCGCTTCATCTGCAATCGCCGTTGCCAGCAGATCGGTCTTGATCCGCTGTTCCCGAACGAGGAAAACCCCTTCCCGTGGATGAGCGAGATGATCGACCTGAAGAAGGAGCGTAACTTCTTCGAGACGCGTGTCATCGAGTACCAGACGGGTGGCGCACTGAGCTGGGAGTAAAGCGGCACTCCCGGCATGGCGTTGTGTTGGCAGCGCCTGACCAGGCCCCGGCAATAGCCGGGGCTTTTTCATGTGCGCCGTATCGCAGCCGGCGGTTCAGCCGTTTGCGCGCAAGCCGTTTTCTTCCGCCTGGCGCACGACGAATTCGCGGAATACCTGGGCCGGTGCGCGCGGTACCAGCAGGCGATTCCACACGGCGACCACCGGCTCCACCCGGCAAGGCAGTGGGACCGGCAGGATGCAGGCCGTGCCAGCGGCGGCCAGTTGGTTGGCGATGCGTCGCGGATAGACCGCGAGATAGCCGGCGTGCTGCAGCAGGTTCACGGTCATGGCAACGTCGCTGGTGTGGATGCCACGACTGGGCACGGGTTGCCCGAGGCTGCGAAAAGCTGTCTGCAGATGATGCAGCATGCGTGAGCCGTCGGCGGGAATGCACCAGCGCTGTTCCAGCAGGTCAGAGGCGGCCAGCCGCTTGCGGCGGCGCAGCGGGTGTGCCGGGCTGGCGACCACGACCACATCCTGGCCGGCCACGATGGGGGTGGCATCGAGTTCGCGGCGCTCCAGGCGCGGGTCTTCATAGGCGAACAGCAGATCGAGATCGCCCTCCGACAATCGATGGATAAGGTCGCCGATCCCGCCTTCGACGACATGGATGGTCACGCCGGGATACTGTTCCTGAAATGCCGCGACGGCCTGGGCGAGAAATGGCTGGACTGAATTGGTGCGAAACGCGAGCGTGAGCTGGCCCTGTGTGCCGGTGCGGACTGCCTGCAGCGATTCGGCCAGGCGTTCAATCTGCGCAATTACCACGCCGGCACCTGCGATCAGTTCGCTCCCTGCAGGGGTCGGGCGCATGCCGCGTGCATTGCGTTCGAACAGCGGGGTCCCCGCGATGTCTTCGATTTCCGCCAGCGCTTTGGACACGGCCGCCGGGCTCACGTGGAACTGCGTGGCCACGGCCGCCGCGCTGCCGCGTTGCGACAGGGCCAGCAACAACCGCAGATGGCGCAGTTTCAGGCGGGTCAGCAAGGCATGGGCGGGAGCCGGATCGGGATGCATGGGGTGCGCTGCAGAAAATCTCACATATTAACCATTTACTTAATGATAGAAGAAATTTATTCACTTTTGGTTTATTTGGCGCGCTTCTATACTGGCCCGCACATCAATCGAATCCGGTCCATCCGGCTGGATACCGCGTGTTCTTTCGCGGGCGCCGGGGTGGGACGGGCTTTAGTCAGGAGACAAGTTGTGAGCAAAATCCATACGCTGATGCGGTCGCTGGTGGTTGGCGTGGCATTGTGTTCGGCGGCTGCGGCACATGCCGCGTGGCCGGACCGGCCGATCCGCCTGGTGGTGCCGTTTCCCGCAGGCGGTTCCTACGACATCGTCGGCCGCGCGCTGGCACAGAAGCTGGAAAAGCGTCTCGGTCAACCGATCGTGGTCGAGAACATTTCTGGCGGAGCGACGGTACCTGGCGTGATGTCGGTGCTCAAGGACAATGCCGATGGCTACACGCTGCTGCTGACGAGCGATGGCTCGCTGAATATCAATCCCCATACGGTGAAGGGCCTGCGCTACAACCCCGATACCGAGTTGACGCCGGTCACCATCGTCAACACGGTGCCGCACTGGATCGTGGCACGTGCGGATCGCAAGGAAACCTCGCTGACGGAACTCAAGGCCTATATCCAGAAGAACCCAGGCAAGGTGTCGATCAGCATCAATGCCGTGGGTGGCGCCGCGCACCTCGGCCTGGCCAACTGGAAACAGCAGAACAAGCTTGATTTTGCGATCGTGCCGTATCGCGGCTCCCCGCCGGCCATGGCCGACCTGATCGGCGGTCAAACTGATGCGCACGTCGACGTGATCGGCTCCTCGGTGGCCTATGTGACGAGCGGCAAGGTCAAGCCGCTGGCGACGCTGCAGGTTGAGCCGGTGAAGCAGTTCCCCAAGCTGGAAACCCAGAAGGCCAACGACAAGAACGCGCTCATGGTGCGAGCCAATCTGGCTCTGATGGTTAAGACCGGCACCCCGCAGGCCATTGTCGACCGTCTCTATCAGGAGGTGAAGGTGAGCGTCGGTGAAGCCGATTTCGCGGCACGTCTGGAGTCGCTAGCCTACGAGCCGTTGCTGACGCCGCCGGCGGAGGCCCGCAAGTTCCTCCATGCGGAAACCGCGCGTTACGGGGCCATCGCCAAGTTTGTAAACCTCGAAGCCAACTGAGCCGTCGCAGCAAGGATCGATCATGCGTTTCGTCATTGCCCTGATGCGGCATGAAACCAATACGTTTTCGCCGCTGCCCACGCCACTGTCGTCATTCTGTCGCGGCACCGGTGGCAACGATGGTCCGGTATATGGCGAGGCCGCCATCCGCGCCACCGAAAACACCAACAGCGCTGCCGCAGCCTTTATGGATCTGGTGCGGGAGCAGGGCGATGAGTTTGTCATGCCGCTCCTGGCCAACTCGGTGCCCAGCGGTGTCGTGACGCGCGATGCCTTCGAGCATATGGCGCTCACCATTGTCAGTGCCGTGCGCGACGGCTGCGATGCGGTGCTGCTCGATCTGCATGGTGCCATGGTCGCCGATGGCTATCCCGATGCCGAAGGCGAACTGCTGCGCCGTATTCGCGCCGTGGCGCCAGCGGTTCCCATTGCGGTGGCGCTCGATTTTCATGCGAACTTCAGCGCCACGCTGATCGAGAATGCCACCGCCATCGCCGGGTACTGCACCTATCCGCACATCGATGTGTACGAGACCGGCGCCCGCGCCGCACGTACGCTCATGGCGGCACTGCGCGGCGAGGTCGCGCCGGTGCTGCTGTGGCGCCGGCTGCCGATGCTGACCCACATGCTGCGCCAGACGCCGCGCGAGCAACCGATGAAAGACATCATGGACCGCGCCATGGCTGCCGAGGCCAAGGGCGAGGTGCTGAATGCCTCCGTGTTCGGTGGTTTCCCGCTAGCTGACATTCCTCATGTGGGACTATCCGTGGTGATCGTCGCGGATGCCCGGCATCGTGCTGCGGGCGAAGCATTGCTGGACGAGCTGTGCGGCATGGCCTGGGATCGCCGCGCGGACTTCATCTTTCCGCTCGAACCCATGGAGACCTCGATTGCGCACGCAAAGACGCTCGACGCCGGCCCCATCGTGCTGGTCGATCATGGCGATAACTGCGGTGCGGGCGGTCCGACGGATGAAATGAGCGTGTTGGCCGAAGTGCTGCGGCAGGGGCTGGAAGACGTCGTGGCCGGGCCATTCTGGGATCCGCAAGCGGTGGCGCAGCTGGTCGAGGCAGGCGAGGGTGCCGACGTGACGGTCGCCGTCGGCGGCAAGACCGACATGCCCGCGCTTGGCCTCAAGGGCCAGCCGCTGACCCTGACGGGCCGGGTGTGGCGTATCACCGATGGCAACTACCGTGTGACCGGTCCGATGTTCACCGGCATGCAACTGAGCCTCGGGCGCACGGCGGTACTCGATATCGGCGGCGGCGTGCGCGTGTTCGTCTGCGAAAAGCCGCAGGAGCCATTCGATGCCGGTCTGTTTACGCACGCCGGCATCGATCTGGACCGGACACGTTACATCCTGATCAAGTCGCGCCAGCATTTTCGCGCCGGATTCGAACCGATTGCCCGCCATATCGTGCTGGTGGCGGGGCCGGGTGTGTGCAGTTCGGACTATGCGGATTTCCCGTTCAGGCATCTGAGCCGCCCGATCTATCCTCTTGAGCCGGATATGACGCTGGACTGATTTTAGATACCTGCACGCATTGCAAGCCGGACACGGAAACGTGTCCGGCTTTTTTTCTCACCGATAGGGCGAAAACAATCTTTCCATTTGGTAATGTGTGCGTAATCAACTTTTTGTATAGGATTGTTAAGATATTTTGGGGTATTTTAAATATAAAATTTAAATGGTTTGTTATTAAGAGTTAACCGTTGATTTATATGATTTTTTTGTGGGTTGCGGCGAATCGGTGACAGCGCCGGGATACGCTTCACAATAGTTTTGAGTCCATTTTCAATCTCCTTCGTCCGTGCGCATTTTTCTGGAAAGCGAACTGAAAGGGAGGCGGCTTAAATTTGCCCAGCTTGAATATTTTTCTGGCGCAATGAACCGCAAAAGGAGAGTGGAGTTGGAAATAAGAAACCATAAGGACTTTGCGTCCGGGTTGTTCTACGCTGTGGTCGGCGTAGGCTTCTCGTACGTGTCCACAAGCTACACGATGGGGACAGCGGCCAAGATGGGGCCGGGTTACTTTCCCTTCTGGCTCGGCATCATCCTGACCTTGCTGGGATTGATGGTGATCGCCGGTTCCGTGTCACCCAAGGCCGAACCGGACAAGCTCGATCGCTGGGACGTCAAGACGCTGCTGTGGATCCTCGGCTCGGTGGTGATGTTCGGCCTGCTGCTGTATCCGCTCGGTCTGCTGATTTCCCTGCCGATTCTCGTGATCGTCTCCAGCATGGCCAGCCACGAGTTCGACTTCAAGTGGGCGGCTGTCAATGCACTGGTGCTCACCGCTCTCAGCTACGGCGCCTTCGTCTACGGCCTGAACCTGCAGTTCCCGCTCTGGCCCGCCTTCATGGCCCACTAAGGATCCAATCATGGAATTGATGAATAACCTGATGTTGGGGTTCGGTGCGGCGTTTACGTATACCAACCTCCTGTACGCCTTCATGGGCTGTCTGCTGGGCACCCTGATCGGCGTGCTGCCGGGCCTGGGTCCGGTGGCGACCATTGCCATGCTGCTGCCGGCCACCTATGCGCTGCCGCCGGAATCGGCACTGATCATGCTGGCCGGTATTTACTACGGCGCCCAGTACGGCGGTTCGACCACGGCTATTCTGGTGAACCTGCCGGGTGAATCGTCGTCGGTGGTGACAGTGATCGACGGCTACCAGATGGCACGGCGCGGTCGCGCTGGCGTGGCGCTGGCCACCGCCGGTATCGGTTCGTTCTTCGCCGGCTGCGTGGCCACGCTGATCCTGGCCGCCTTTGCTGCCCCGCTGGCGGAAGTGGCCTTCAAGTTTGGCCCCGCCGAGTACTTCTCGCTGATGGTGCTGGGCCTGATCGGCGCCGTGGTGCTGGCCTCCGGTTCGCTGGTCAAGGCAATCGGCATGATCGTGTTCGGTCTGCTGCTGGGCATGGTCGGTACCGATGTGAACTCGGGTGCGGCGCGCTTCTCGTTCGACGTGGCTGAGCTGACCGACGGCCTGGACTTCGTGGCACTGGCCATGGGTGTGTTCGGCTTTGCGGAAATCGTGGCCAACCTCGAGCAGAAGGAAAAGCGCGAGACCTTCACCAATGCGGTGACCAGCCTCATGCCGAAGAAGGAAGACTTCAAGCGCATGACGCCCGCCATCCTGCGTGGTACGGCGCTGGGTTCGGCCCTCGGTATCCTGCCGGGCGGCGGCGCGGCGCTGGCTTCGTTTGCAGCCTACGCACTGGAAAAGAAGACGTCCAAGTACGTTCATGAGTTCGGCAAGGGCGCCATTGAAGGCGTAGCCGGTCCGGAAGCGGCCAACAATGCTGCGGCCCAGACCTCGTTCATCCCGCTGCTAACGCTCGGTATTCCGCCGAACGCCGTGATGGCGCTGATGGTCGGTGCGATGACCATCCACAATATCCAGCCGGGTCCGCAGGTCATGACCAGCAACCCGACGCTGTTCTGGGGCCTGATCGCCTCGATGTGGATTGGTAACCTGATGCTCATCATCCTGAACCTGCCGCTGATCGGCATCTGGGTGAAGCTGCTGACCGTGCCGTATCGCCTGCTGTATCCCGCCATCCTGGTGTTCTGTGCGATCGGCGTGTACTCGGTGAACAACTCGACCTTCAGCGTCTTCATGGCTGCCGGTTTCGGCCTGCTCGGCTACCTGTTCTACAAGCTGCGCATGGAACCTGCTCCATTGCTGCTGGGCTTCGTGCTCGGACCGATGATGGAAGAAAACTTCCGGCGCGCCCTGCTGCTGTCGCGCGGTGAGTTCTCGGTGTTCGTGACCCGTCCGCTTTCGCTGGGCCTGCTGATCGCCGCGGCCGTCCTGGTTGCGGTGGTGACCCTGCCATCGATCAAGAAGAAGCGCGAAGAGGCTTTCCAGGAAGAGTAAGAAGCCGTTTGTATTGCAACGCAACAGGCCGCCTTCGTGCGGCCTGTTTGCCAACCGGGCCATGCCTGGCAGGAGTGAGAGACATGATCGTACCCGCCTGCCCCGACACGCTCGTCGCCAGCGTGCCGCTTCCCCGCCGTGACGATCAGGTCTGTGTGGTGTTCGGCGCGGCGCCGGAATATTTGCAGCATCCGCTGCATGCCGCCGACAACGCCGTCTTTGCCTCAGCCATGCAGCCCGCGCTGTTCCGCGATCAGTCAGTCGACGTGATCCTGTGCCTCGACGCCGGGGATCAGCCCGTTGTCGACGGTGAGGAACTGCAGCGCATCCTTAAACCCGAGGGGACACTCGCCGTTCTCAGTTGCGGAGTGGACGAACGCCATGCAGTGGCCGGACCGCTCAACAGGCTGGCCAAGGCTGGCGACCTGCCATTGTTTCCGCCGCACCCGGCCGGCGTGGATGCCTTGTTCGAGCGCTCGGCTTTCGAACATGCCGGCACCGGACGCCTGCCATTCCTGTATACCGTGCGGACCGAGACGTTCTGGATGGCGGTGCGGTCGCATTTCGCGCGTTCGATTGCCGATAGCGCCTTGCGCAAGCGGGTCCTGCAACGCGCCATGCGGATCGTCTGCGGTCCGCTGCGGGTGGGCAGCGAAGGCGGCTTCAAGGCCACGCTGACCCTGCCGTGCTTCCTCGACTACTATCTATTCCGGCCACGGCCCGTGCACATGCTCGGGTGAACGGCAACGGCCGACGGGAACAGGGCGCTTTCAGGCGTCCTTTTTTGCGGGCAGGTCCAGGGTTGCGATCAATCCGGGCGCAGCATCTGCCAGGTGCAGTTCCCCGCCATGCAGATGGGCAATGGCGATGACGCTGGCCAGCCCCAGGCCGTAACCCGGCGCCTGCCGGTCGAGACGGTAGAAGCGCGTGCCCACGCGCTCCCGCTCATGTGCGGGAATACCCGGTCCGTTGTCCTGCACCGCGATCGTGAGGCGGCCGTCCACCTGTCGTGTCGCGACATGCACGCGGGCGTGGCGGCCGGCATACTTGAGCGCGTTGTCCACGAGGTTGGCGGTGGCGCTCGCCAGCAGGTCGCGATCGCCATCAAGGACGGCATCCGGGTCGAGCGTGTGGGTCAGGGTGGCATCCTGTTCCTCGGCAACGGCGCCGTACAGGTCCAGCACATCCAGCACCAGTGTATTGACATCCACTTTCGAGAAGGCCTGGCGGCGTGCGCCTGATTCGACCTCGGCAATCTGCAGCAGCTTGTCGAATACGATGCTCAGGTCCTCGATTTCCCTGATGACGAAGCGGATGGCATCGTCACGCTGGGCCGGATCATGTTCGGCGGTGCGCAGTCGCGCCAGCATCCGGGAAAGCGGGGTGCGCAGGTTGTGCGCGATGGTGTTCGAGACATGGCGCACGCCATCCATCAGGCGCTCGATCTGGTCGAGCATCATGTTGATGTCGCGCGTCAGCCGTGCGAATTCGTCATCCTGCGGGGATGCCGGTATGCGCTGGCTCAGGTCGCCAGCTTCGATACGCGCAGCCGTGCGCCGGATGGCCGCGACCCGGGCTTCCAGCAACTGGCGGAACATGAGCGTGCCGCCGATCGTCAGCAGTAGCGCAATCGCTCCGGCGGACAGGCTCGCTTCGGCGATCAGCGTCTCCAGCGCACGCTGGTCGCGCATGTCGTGGCCGACGGCGAGCGTGCTGCCGTCCGACAGGCGGCGTACCACCACCCGGCTGAGCGAACGGCCATTGTGGTGGTACACCGGGATTTCAGTGATGCGCTCCTGGGGCAGATCGAGCAGGACGGGATCGGTGACGTTGCCCGCTACCGGGCGCTGCCGGTCATCCCACAGCGCGTAGATCTCACTGTCGGAACTGACACCATCCTCCAGCATCCTCGAAATATCGTGCGACAGCGCCGCCTGCCCATACTGCTCGAAATGCTGCTGGAGGCGGTAGGCGTTGTATTCCAGCTGCTGGTCGATGCGCCGCTGCATCACACCCACCGTCTGCGTATACAGGATGGTGAGGACGATGACCAGAACCAGTAGCAGGAGCGCACTGTAGTGCAGTGCCAGACGGAAGACGATGGAATTCCAGATGGCCGCGACCTGCCGCTTGAGCGAGGCGATCATGCGCCGGCATCTCCATCCGGCGTCTCATCGGTGCCGGAGTCACCGGGCGGGCGCGTCGACATGATGTAGCCGACGCCACGGACCGTATGGATGAGGGCTGGGGTGAACCCTTGGTCGATCTTGTTGCGCAGGCGGCTGATCTGGACGTCGATCACATTGGTCTGCGGATCGAACCGGTAGTCCCAGACGGATTCCAGCAGCATGGTTCGCGTGACGACCTGCTGCTGGTGCATGAGCAACGTCACCAGCAAACGGAATTCGCGCGGCTGTAGCGCAATTGGCTGGCCGGCACGCTCGACGCTGCGAGTCACCAGATTGGCCTTCAGGTCCGCCAGTTGCAGCGTTTGTACCGGCTCCGGATTGCCGGCGCGGCGCAGCAGCGCTTCCACGCGCGCGGCCAGCTCGGCGAAGGAGAACGGCTTGGCGAGATAGTCGTCGCAACCCGCCTTCAGGCCGCGCACACGTTCGTCGGTCGCCGACAGCGCGCTCAGCATCAGCACCGGTGTCTGCTTGCCGAGACTGCGTAGCGTCGTCAGCAGTGACAGGCCATCGACGTCGTTTGGCAGCATGCGGTCGAGGATGATGATGTCCCACGACTCGCCCGCCAGGCGTTGCAGTCCATCCAGCCCGTCGCGGCTGATGGCGGTGAAGTAGCCCAGCTCGCGAAAACCGTTAGCAATGTAGCGGGCGTTCTCCGCATCGTCTTCAATGATCAGGCAGCGGCGCATGGCGCAAGGAATCCTTTGTGAAGCTTCCATTATAAGAATATTGCTTACACGCGGGCGGCTCGACGGAGGACATGCGTCGCGCGATTTCCGATGGACGTCCGTGGATGTATCCACGTGTCTGTGCATGACCCCGGAACGGATCTCGAATCGAAACGTGCGCCGCGATTTTTGATGATGGACACATGCTGTTTCGGAGAGCCGCGACGCTGTCGCTGTGAAAATTTGCAACACAACCGTCGTGTCTACACAACGGTTTTGCGATCGTGAATTTCGCGCCGTCGGCGGTATGCATCGATTCAAGAAGAATGAGTGTGTTGCGGTCGCTCAAGCGTTCCCGCGATCTACACGCACATCCCGTTGACGTGACCGTTCGGCTGCGTCGAAACGGCTGCCCGGAAAAGTGCGGGCGCGGCCGTTGGAGGCAAGACGATGACCTCGCGTAGGGCGGCGCGTATTGCAAGGCATGGATGAGCTTCGGCGTGAGACCCGCATCAAATGGCGCTTTGCCAAACGCGTCAAAAAAAACCATGGCGGCGGAAAGCGTTCGCGACGATATCGCGACACGTATCGCGGTGCGTGCTCGGATACCGTTACACCCACTTTTCGGAGGGTGTCGCGCACGCAAAAAAATGCAACGCGACGACGCTCGCGATGCCGGTTTCGAACGTCGAACGACGGCGGTTTTTTTGCGTGCGTGATGACGATCGACACCTGGTGAACATGCTTCGTCGATACGTTTCGAATGCGTGAGCACAGATGTCGCGCAATCTGTCACCAAAACAACCCTGCGTTTTTGCACAAATGTCTTAACATGGATAAACAAAAGAATTATGATTCGCCTTGACAACGATCCGGCTTCGATGCATGGACATCGAAGCGCAAGAGAAAACGGATTGCTCACCGATATCGATGACCGACAGCCGGTAAGCTGAGGAGCCGAACCACCTTGACGCACCATGAGCCTTGCAGGCTTTTCAATTTGCGCATGTACTCCTGTCGCACGAGACAGGAACGGGCGGTCTTCCCTCAAAAATTTCTGGCGCAAGCCTTCTTCACATCCATGGGCGTGACTGCCGGCCACATGCCGGGCGCCATGAGATCCGTGAACCGAATCCACGCTGCAGGCCGCGCTCGCTGCCGTCTGCAGGCAAGAACGTTGCTGCGTTCCGTTCCCGGCGTTGCCGCCGGCATGCGGACGCTTTCCACCGAATTCATTAGCGTGCGTCGGTCTTCCGTCCGCGCGCCGATGAATCGCTCGCTCGGCTGTGTAGGGTTTCACGGGCCGGTCGGGTTGCTTGACTCACGTAGTTCGATTCTCAATCTCAGTGAAGGAGTTTTCCATGGCAACGACTGCTAAGAAAACCGCAGCCAAGAAAGCCGCTCCGGCGAAGAAAGCTGCTGCTAAGAAGGCCCCGGCCAAGAAAGTAGCCGCGAAGAAGGTTGTGGCGAAGAAAGCCCCGGCCAAGAAAGTTGCAGCGAAGAAGGTAGCGGCCAAGAAGGCCCCGGCCAAGAAAGTTGCAGCGAAGAAAGTAGCGGCCAAGAAGCCCGCTGCCAAGAAAGCTGCCGCCAAGAAGCCGGCTGCCAAAAAGGCTGCGGCGAAAAAGCCTGCTGCCAAGAAAGCCGCCGCCAAAAAGCCTGCCCCTGCCAAGCCTGCTGCTGGCGCAGTGAACGCAGCACCCGCGAAGACTGTGCTGAACCCGGCTGCTGCATGGCCGTTCCCGACCGGCAGCCGTCCGTAATTGGGCGCGCCATCCGGCCGAGCATCATGATCCCGCGGGATCTGCACGGCATGCTTGTCATGCCAGAGTGATCCGATACACGGTATTGGATCCGCAAGACGATGGTCTTGCACCCCCCCGCCACAGGCATTGCCTTGGCGGGTTTTTTCTTGCCCGCAGATGAGGCAGGCGGCTTTCGCAGCGAGTGGGTGCGGGCAATGATTTCGGGGCCGGGATGTCCCCATGCTTGCCGTTGCACAGTCTGCCGCGCTCTTTGGCAGAGGCTGGCCGTCGGCACCTCTGTAGTCCGGCAATGAAAAAGGCTGCCCGCAGGCAGCCTTGGTACGACCGAAGCGACTTCGAGGGTCAGCGCGTGACGCGTGTCACGCCCCCCGAGGAAAGCAGCCGCACGCGTTCGCCGGGGCGGAAGATCTCGTCGGCTTCCTGCGTGATGGCCCGCAGCTCGCCATTGTCGAGCCGTACCGTGATCTCCAGGGCGCGCTGCTTGCTGACATGGCCTTCCACGGCCTGTCCGGCAAGTCCGCCCGCTACCGCGCCGATGATCCCCGCCACCAGCGAGCCCGTGCCGCTGCCGATATTGCGTCCGGCCGCGATGCCGCCAAGCGCGCCACCCGCCAGCACCCCGACGCCCGATTGTCCGCCATCGAGCGTGACTTCGCGCACCGTCTCGACAGTTGCCATGCGCACCACCTGTTCACGTTGGGCCTGGCCGCGGGAGTACACGCTGCCGGAGCTGCTGCCGGTGGCGCAGCCTGCAAGGACAGCGGTGCCAAGCATGATGCTGGCAATCAGGGAACGGGAAATCTGGCGCATGATGCGGCTCCTTACTCGTAGCGATATCCGAACGCGGCGGTGAACTGTTCGTGGATGGCCTCGCGGCCGATGGCATGGTTTTGCGGGCCCTGCTTGGCGATTTTAAGCGATCCCATCAGGCTGGCCAGGCGGCCGGTGGTTTCCCAATCGAACCCGCGCTCGATGCCATACAGTAGGCCGCCGCGGAAGGCGTCGCCGCAGCCGGTCGGGTCGACCACCGCTGCCGGCTTGACCGACGGAATGCGGTAGCACTGGCCGCCAGCGTAGATTTCCGCACCGTGTTCACCCAGCGTGACGATCAGTGCTTCCACCTGGCTGGCGATCTGTTCGAGCGACAGGCCAGTGCGTTCGGTCAGCATGCGGCCCTCATAGTCGTTGACTGCCACATAGTTGGCGAGTTCAACGAACTGGCGAAGGTCGGCGCCGTCGAACATCGGCATGCCCTGGCCCGGATCGAAGATGAACGGCACGCCAAGGTCGGCAAACTGGCGCGCATGTTCGAGCATGCCGTCGCGGCCATCTGGGGCGACGATGCCGAGCGAGAAACCGCTGGCCTGTTCGGCGCGGTTCAGTGACGAATAGGTCATTGCGCCGGGATGGAAGGCCGTGATCTGGTTGTTGTCGAGATCCGTGGTGATCATCGCCTGCGCGGTGAAGTGCTCGGGCAGCACGCGTACGTGTTCGGTGGTGATGCCCAGTTGTTGCAGGTGGGCCAGATAGGGATCGGCGTCCGCGCCCACGGTGGCGAGGATGATCGGCTCGCCGCCGAGCATCTTCAGCGTGTAGGCAATGTTCCCGGCGCATCCGCCGAATTCGCGCCGCATTTGCGGCACGAGAAAGGACACATTCAGGATGTGGATCTGCTCGGGCAGGATATGGTCACGAAAGCGGCCTTCGTACGTCATGATGGTGTCGTAGGCGATCGAGCCGCAGATCAGGCTGGCCATATGGTCTCCGGAAAAGGGGAAAAATTCTGCGGACGGCGGATGCCGTCCGTGGGGGAAGCGGTTTTATTTGAGCGCGGCGAGTGCAGCGTCGTAGTCGGGTTCCTGCTTGATTTCAGGGACCAGTTGCGCGTGCTTGACGACATTGTTCTCGTCCAGCACCAACACGGCGCGCGCCGTTACACCGGCCAGCGGACCGCTGACGATGTCCACGCCGTACGGGCGCTTGAAGTCGCCGCGCATGGTCGACAGGGTCACCACATGATCGAGGCCTTCCGTCGAACAAAAGCGGCTCATGGCAAACGGCAGGTCGGACGAGATGGTCAGCAGCACGGTGTTGGCGAGCGCGCCTGCCGCCTCATTGAACTTGCGTGCCGATGCCTGGCACACCGGGGTATCGAGGCTCGGTACGATGTTCAGGATCTTGCGCTTGCCAGCGAAGTCAGCGAGCGTGACGTCCTTGAGATCCTTGGACACCAAGGTGAAAGCGGGCGCGGTGCTGCCCACGGCCGGAAACTGGCCGGCGACGTCGATCGGGTTGCCGCCAAGAGTGACTTGTGCCATTGCGAATTCTCACTGTATCGGTAGGTTGGAATGCCTGACGCCATGGTCAGGGATAAAACATGAGTACGCGGTAGTTGACCGCAGCTTGCCGAGACTGGAATCGTACCCTAAGCGCCAGTTCGCCGTCCGGCGCCAGGCCCGCCTGCAGCAACGCACGTTCGGATGGCGGCAGATATTCTGCGGGTAACAGCACGCGCCGCGCGATGATGCGGTCGTCCAGGTCGGTCAGCACCAGTTCGAGCGCTGGCAGTGCGACATGCGCCTGGCTGCGGCTGCGTAGGTTCAGGCTGAGCAGGTAGTGATCGTGCGTGTCATCCGGTTTCTGCAGCTGTGTCCCGTCGATTGCCAGGCGGTCCAGATGCCGCACCGGCGGGACGGTGCACTGCACCGCCGCACAGGCGCGGAGCAGCAGCGGACGCAAGGCGGGATACGCTGCGGCCAGTGGGCCGCGCCACCAGTAGACCGCCTGCGCGAGAGCGGCCAGGGCGAGCACGACGAACAGGCCGCGCCAGAGCCAGCGCGTGGGCGCTTGCGCAGCGCGCGCACGGTCTTCGGCGTCGCGCACGAAATCAGGGAGCGGTTGCGACGGTGTCGCTGCAGACAGGGCGCAGGGCTCGGTGTGGAATACCCAGCGATGCGCACCAAGCGGTGCTGGCCGATAACGCATGGGGCGACGTGTCCTGTCGCTCGCCGAGTCGATTGTCTGATCTGTGGCGGGAGTCGCCTCGGGAGATGCTGCGTCGAAGTCATCCGGGGCTGCGATGTCAGCCTCTGCTACGGACTCGGACTCGGACTCGGACGCCGCCCCTGTTTCCTTCGCGATCAGCAGGCGGGCGATAGCGGGCACCGCGGATGCATCGTCAGGTGCATCGGCCAGGGGCTCTAGGTCATGACTGACTGCGCTGCCGTCCGCCGACCCGGTCGCAGGTGTCGTCGATGTCCCTGCATGGTCAGCGGCTGAGGTGCCGGCATGCATGGTTGTGGCGTCACCATTGCTCCGGCTCTCGGGTTGCGCCACGGCATCATCCGGACCCCTGGGTCGATCGATGTAGGAGCCGGCAGCGATTGCTGTTGTGTCCGTTGCTGGCGGATCATCGGCATTCGGCCGGGCCGGCATATCGGCTGAAGTATCGGATGCCGCGGTCGGCAGTGTGAGCAGGTGGTCGCGTCCGTCGAAGACTGTATCGCACTTGCCGCAGCGGACCAGCCCGCCACGCAGCTTGAGCTGGTCGGCAGCGACGCGAAAGGTCGTGTGACAGACAGGGCAGCGCGCAGCGAGACGGGGCGGTTGTGCCATGGACGGAACAGGGAAGATGGACCGCTTATTCTAAGCCAGCCGTCCGGGGCTGCGGTGAGTGTTGTGCCGTATTGCGCCGAAAGGGTATTTCAGGCGCGCGTACCATGCAGGCACACCCAGCCCTCATGGCTGCGCCAGACCGTCATCGCCAGCCAGGGCGCATAGGCTGCCGCGACTTCCTCCCATTGGCGCTCGAGCACGCCGGACAGGACGAGACGTCCACCCGGGCGCACGCGGCCGCTCAGCATCGCAGCCATGACCTTGAGCGGGTTCGAGAGAATGTTGGCGATGACCAGGTCGAACGTGCGGTCCGGCCAGCGACGGTGCGCATCATCCGGCAGGCAGAAATCCGCCGTGACGCGATTGCGTTCGCAGTTGTACTGCGAGGCCTCCACGGCATGCGGATCGATGTCGATACCGAGCGTGTCGCCAGCGCCGAGCTTGCGCGCCACGATGGCGAGGATGCCGGAACCGCAGCCGTAGTCGAGCACCGTTTCGCCCGGCTGCAGATGCTGCTCGAGCCACTCCATGCACAGGCGCGTGGTCGGGTGGCTGCCGGTACCGAAGGCCAGGCCGGGATCGAGTTCGAGAATCACAGCGTCGGGATCCGGGGCATCGTGCCAGGACGGTACCACCCAGATGCGCTCGCCGATGGGAATCGGGTCGAATTGCGACTGTGTCAGGCGAACCCAGTCCTGGTCCTCGAGCGTACGCACGAGGCAGTCCGGTACGGCCGGCCAGCCAAGCGCATCCACGGCGGCCTGCAGCATGGCGTGCGGATCGGTATCGTCGGCGACGAGAGCAACCACACGCGAGCGGTTCCAGGCAAGGCGGTCGGGTTCGTGCCCGGGTTCGCCGAATAGCGGCTGCTCGTCCGGTGTGTCGGCATCGGCATCTTCCACCGAGACAGACAGCGCCCCCAGTTCGAAGAGCGCGTCAGACAGGGCCTCGGCCTGATCCTCCGCGACTTCGACGACGCATTCCCGATAGCTCATCGTGCTCAGGCCTTGCCGCCCTTGGCAACTTGCTTCTGGGCCAGGCGGTGCTCCAGATAATGGATGTTGGTGCCGCCTTCGACGAAGTTGGCGTCGAGCATCAGTTCACGGTGCAGCGGAATATTGGTCTGAATGCCTTCCACGACCATTTCCGACAGCGCGATGCGCATGCGGGCAATGGCCTGTTCACGGGTGGCGCCGTAGCTGATGATCTTGCCGATCATCGAGTCGTAGGTCGGAGGCACGAAGTAGCCGCTATAGGCGTGCGAGTCGACACGAATGCCGGGGCCACCCGGCGGATGCCAGCTGGTGATGCGGCCCGGCGACGGCGTGAACTTGAACGGATCTTCTGCGTTGATGCGGCACTCGATGGCGTGGCCCTTGAGCTGCACGTCTTTCTGGCGGAAGCGCAGCTTCTCGCCGAACGCAACGCGGATCTGTTCCTGCACGATGTCGATGCCGGTGATCATCTCGGTCACCGGATGTTCAACCTGCACGCGCGTGTTCATCTCGATGAAGTAGAACTCGTTGTTCTCGTAGAGGAACTCGAACGTGCCGGCGCCACGGTAGCCGATCTTCTTGCATGCTTCCGCGCAGCGGTCGCCGATGCGGTCCAGCAGGCGGCGCGGAATGTGCGGCGCGGGCGCTTCCTCGATCACCTTCTGGTGCCGGCGCTGCATCGAGCAGTCACGCTCGCCGAGCCAAATGGCATTCTTGTAAGTGTCGGCGAGGACCTGGATTTCCACGTGGCGCGGATTCTCCAGGAACTTCTCCATGTAGACCTCGGGGTTGCCAAAGGCGAGCCCGGCTTCTTCACGCGTCATATTGACGGCGTTCAGCAGTGCGGCTTCGGTATGCACCACGCGCATGCCGCGTCCGCCACCGCCGCCGGCGGCCTTGATGATCACGGGATAGCCAATGCGCCGTGCGGTCGCCAGGATTTCCTTCGGATCTTCCGGCAGCGCGCCTTCCGAGCCCGGTACGCATGGCACCCCGGAGCGGATCATGGCCTGTTTGGCCGACACCTTGTCACCCATCATGCGGATGCACTCGGCGGTCGGGCCGATAAAGGTGAAGCCGGACTGCTCCACGCGCTCGGCGAAGTCAGCGTTCTCGGACAGGAAGCCATAGCCCGGGTGGATGGCCTGGGCATCCGTGACTTCGGCCGCCGAGATGATGGCCGGCATGTTCAGGTAGCTTTGCGGCGAAGGAGCCGGGCCGATGCACACGGCTTCGTCCGCCAGCTTGACGTACTTGGCGTCGCGGTCGGCTTCGGAGAACACCACCACGGTCTTGATGCCCAGTTCGCGGCACGCGCGCTGGATGCGAAGGGCGATTTCGCCGCGATTCGCAATCAGAATCTTGTCAAACATGAAATATCTCGCTGCGGAGAGGGGCAGGGTGGCCGGCGGCCCATGCGCCGGCGCGGGGCAGAGGCCGTGGGCCTTTAGCCAATGACGATCAGCGGCTGGCCGTATTCGACAGCATCGCCGTTTTCCGCCAGGATTTCCTTGACCACGCCGGACTTGTCGGCTTCGATTTCGTTGAGCAGCTTCATCGCTTCGATGATGCAGATGGTCTGGCCTTCCTTTACGGTATCGCCAACGCTCACGAACGGGGCCGCGCCCGGCGACGGCGCACGATAGAACGTGCCCACCATGGGCGAATTCACGGTGTGACCCGACGGCGCAGCCGGCGTGACTTCCACTGCCGGCGCGGCAGCCGGGGCGGCAGCCGCGGGAGCGGCCATCGTGACCGGGGCGGCGACCGGTGCAGTCACCGGCGCGGCGATGATCTGCGGCGGCGCCTTGACGATGCGGACCTTGCCTTCGCCCTCGGTGACCTCGAGTTCGGAAATTCCCGATTCCGCGACGAGATCGATCAGCGTCTTGAGCTTACGCAAATCCATGGCACTACCTCCTGAATGATGGGTTGCCCGCCGGCCATCCGGCCGCGGACATGCAAATTGGGTACGGGATCAACCGGATGCCGTACTGAGTCCGTATTCGAGCGCCAGCTGATAGCCGCGTGCGCCCAGCCCGCAAATCACTCCGACTGCCAGTGCAGAAAGATAAGACTTGTGGCGGAAAGGTTCCCGCGCGTGCACATTGGACAAGTGCACCTCGATGAACGGAATGTCCACCGCTGCCAGCGCGTCGCGGATGGCCACACTGGTGTGGGTGTACGCCGCGGGATTGATGATGATGAAGTTCACGCCTTCCTGGCGCGCCGCCTGGATGCGGTCTACCAGCGCCCCTTCGTGGTTCGACTGGAAGGTCTGGCACTGCGCGCCGGCTGCCGTGGCTTGCGCCACCAGGGTGCGATCGATTTCCGCAAGCGTGGTCGACCCATATGTTTCCGGCTCGCGTGTCCCGAGCAGATTCAGGTTGGGTCCGTGCAGCACCAGGATGTTGCAGGAAATCTTGGAAGTCACGTGGTCGTTCAGATCAACGAAATTGCGCGAAATTTACCGCAGTTTAGACGGACTTGTCTAGCGCGGCGTTTGCCTGTTCGCGTGAATCCTCTCCCGGATGGACCGGGTGTGACGATTGCGGCGCTCACTTGGCATTCATATTCCTAGGGCGGTTTTCAGTTCCGCCTGGGTCACCTGCCCGGTCTTGCGGTACGAAATGTTGCCTTCTGGCGTCACAATGACGGTAAAAGGCAGCGCCCCGACGGTATTTCCAAAAGCACGGGCCAGTTCCGTTCCGCTGAAGCCGGCCACAGCCAGGGGGTACGAAACAGGCACTTTGGCGGAGAAATCACGGATGTTCGTGGCGGAATCGATGCCGATTCCGACGAAATGAATGTTTCTGCTGCGGACTTCGTCAGCCAGCGCCGTCAGCTCCGGCATTTCTTCGACGCACGGGGCACACCATGGTGCCCAGAAATTGATGACTACGGTTTTCTGGCGGAACGCCCCCATGTCGACGGGTTTGCCGGCCGCGTCCGGCAAGGCTGTTCGGAAGAACTGCTCGACCACGCCGTCGGCGGCCGGGGCGGGGCTGTATCGCGACGAAGCGGCATAGATGCCGGCTGCGCCAGCGATGAGGGCAGCAAGAACAATCACCCAGAAACCGGGTGTGCGTAAAAACGGGCGTTGCACCGCCATGGGGACCTCAAACAGATGAATCAGTGGAAACAGGTGGCTCTGGCGCCTCAGGGCCTTCGTCCAGCAGCGCGAGCACATCGTCGCGCGTGGCGCGGTTCGGTCGGCCGCTGGCATCCAGGCGGCGGAGGCGGCGGATATCGTCCGCGTCGTACAGCGCAATATGGATTCCCACCGGGCTGCCAAGTTCCGCGCGAATCTCCTCGGCAAGGGTACGCGTCTCGCGCATTTGCGGCCACTGGCCGCGCCACAGGAAGCTGAGCGTCTCGACTTCGCCGCGGCCGCTCAGGTGCGGGGTTTCGACGGTATCGAAATCGATGCCGGCATTCAACAGGTACACCGCGACGTCCTTTGGGCTGTCGCAGAAGGCCTGCAGGTGGATATCGGAGTGCTGGCTGGCGGTGCCATTGAGCACCGCACCCGCCAGATAAGGCCGGAATGGCGCTAGCTCTTCCATGGCAAGCGCCGCGAGGCGGCGCAGCAGGCGCAGGATGCGGGGTTGCCGCTCACCCTGGAACAGTGCCTGGTATTCGCGCACGCTGGCTTCGATGGTTTCGTTGTCTGGCATCCATTCGCCTGCCACGCGGGTGTCGCCGAGAATCTGGCGGGCGGCCTTGCGCTTGGCCGTGGCGTAGTCGGCCCCGTCCTCGGCGATCATGCGGGCGGCGCTGAGGGCGATTTCGTCCCGCAGGCGTAGCGGGTCGGTCGGTTGATGTCTGGACATGCCGTCCATGATACCGGAGTCGCCGTGCCGGCTCTGGCGGCCAAGTGATGTCCTCATGGCGGAGAACGAGGTCCTGCATGCGGATGGTCCGCCATGGGGGCGGGTCGGCGCCACGGCGGAGGCCGCGTACAGGTCGGGTACAATCGGCGCTCTACCTGTTCTCTGTTGCGCCGGTCAGCCATGCACATTCATATTCTCGGTATCTGCGGTACCTTCATGGGC
This sequence comes from Imbroritus primus, assembly GCA_000272025.2. Classification (GTDB taxonomy): domain Bacteria; phylum Pseudomonadota; class Gammaproteobacteria; order Burkholderiales; family Burkholderiaceae; genus Imbroritus; species Imbroritus primus. Next base: position 24,244 of record AKCV02000016.1, on the reverse strand, counting down.
GGTATCGCGGTGATCGCCCGCCAGGCGGGCCACCGCGTGACAGGGTGCGACGCGAATGTCTATCCGCCGATGAGCACGCAACTGGAGGAGCAGGGAATCGAGCTGATCGAAGGCTACGACCCGGCCCAGATCGACCTCAAGCCTGATCTCTATGTGATCGGCAACGTGGTGACGCGCGGCAATCCGCTCATGGAGGCGATCCTCGACCGCAACCTGCCGTATGTCTCCGGTCCGCAGTGGCTCGGCGAGAATGTGCTGCGCCACAAGTGGGTGCTGGCCGTCGCCGGTACGCACGGCAAGACCACCACGACCTCGATGCTCGCGTGGATTCTCGAGCATGCCGGCTACAACCCCGGGTTTCTTGTGGGTGGCGTGCCCAACAATTTCGGCATTTCTGCCCGCCTGACTGACAGCGATTTCTTCGTGATCGAGGCCGACGAGTACGACACCGCCTTCTTCGACAAGCGCAGCAAGTTCGTCCACTACCGCCCGCGCACGGCCATCCTGAACAATCTCGAGTTCGATCACGCCGATATCTTCCCGGATCTCGCGGCCATCGAAACCCAGTTCCACCACCTGATCCGCACCGTGCCAGGGCAGGGCCGCCTGATCGTCAACGGCCTCGATACCAATCTCGCGCGCGTGCTCGAGCGCGGCTGCTGGAGCAGTATCGAGCAGTTCGGCGCGGGCGACTGGATGGCTGCCAACGTGGGCGCGGATGACAGTTTCGATGTCCTGCTCGATGACCAGCCGCAAGGCCGCGTGCGTTGGCAGGTGCAGGGCGTGCACAACCAGCTCAATGCCCTGGCCGCGATCGCTGCCGCGCGCCATGTGGGCGTGCCGCCGGCAGCTGCGATCGAGGCGATGGCCGGCTTCCGGAACGTCAAGCGGCGTATGGAAGTGCGTGGTACGGTCAAGGGCATCACCGTCTATGACGATTTCGCGCATCATCCCACCGCGATCCAGACCACCCTCGACGGCTTGCGCAAGCGTGTCGGCGCGGCCCGTATCCTGGCGGTGCTCGAGCCGCGTTCCAACACCATGAAGCTCGGCGTCATGAAAAGCCAGCTGCCTGGCAGCCTGGAACTGGCCGATCGCGTGTATGGCTTCGGCGCGCCCGGCGGCTGGGATCTCGGTGCCGCGCTGGCGCCGCTTGGCGACCGGGCCGAGGCATTCACCGATCTCGACGCGCTGGTCGCCGCGGTCATCCGCGAGGCGCGTCCTGGCGACCAGATTCTCGTCATGAGCAACGGCGGATTCGGCGGGATCCACCAGAAACTGCTCGACGCGCTGGCGGCACGGTGAGCGTGCGCGCTGTGATCGAGTGCGATTGAGTCATGCTTCTTTATCTCCACGGTTTTCGTTCCTCTCCCCAGTCCACCAAGGCGCGCATCGTGGCCGAGCGCATGCAGGCACTCGGGCGTGCCGATGACTATGTCTGCCCCGAGCTGAACGTTGCGCCGCAGGCGGCGATCGCCCAGGCCGAAGCGGCCATTGCGGCAGCCCGTGCACGCGGTGACGAGACGCTCGCCATCGTCGGTTCCTCGCTTGGCGGTTTCTATGCCACCTGGCTCGCGGAGCGGTATGGCTGCCGCGCGGCGGTACTCAATCCGGCTACGCAGCCGTACCGTGACCTCGCCAAGTATCTTGGCGAGCAGCCGTTGTGGCACGGCGGCGGCACCGTCCGCGTGGAGCCGGCGCACATGGATGAGCTGCGTGCGCTGGCCGTGCCGCGCATCACGCATCCGGAACGCTATTACCTGCTGGCCGCTACCGGCGACGAAGTGCTCGACTACCGTGAGATGCTCGCGCACTACGCGGGTGCGCAGGTACGTCTGCTGCAAGGCAGCGATCATGGCATCAGCGAGTTTGCCGACTATGTCGATGAAGTCCTGACGTTTTGTGGGATAGGGCAGTGACAGCATTCGAAAGCCGGACCTTTCGCCAGAGCCGCTGGCGTTTCGATTTTCCGCATGACCCTGAGATTTCCCTGGATATCCGGCGCTGGATCACGGGAGCTGGTTCGCTCACGCAACGCCTGATCAGCGCCAGCGGCACATTCCGCGTGCAGCTCCTGTCACAGCAGCCGATGCCGCCGCTGGCCGATGAGTGGCGGCGGCTTGGCATGCGCTGGCAGCGACCTGTCGTCACGCGTGAAGTCATTCTGCTATGCGATGACGAACCGGTGGTGTTCGCCCACACCGTCGCGCGGCCCGAGCGCATGCGGCAGGACTGGCCCTTCCTGCGTGGCCTCGGTCATCGCTCGCTCGGCAGCGCGCTCTTCATCGATCCGCAGGTGGCGCGCACGCCGTTCGAGTTTGCCCGCCTTGCGCCGCATCATCCCCTCATGCAACGCGCCTTCCAGGCCCTGCCGGCGTTGCCGCGGGAGCGGCCGCTGCTGGCGCGCCGCTCGGTGTTCCGGCGCGCCCAGGGCGCCATGCTGGTCACGGAAATCTTCCTGCCCTCGCTGGCGCGTTTGCGTCCTCCGCACCAGGTTCAGTTCGGCTGACGTTGCCGGATTGCGTCACGGGCCGCATCGCCATGCCGCGCGGCGCTGTGACGCGGCAGGGTACGGTATGATGCGGGTCTGATCGATGCAGGCAGACCGCCCGGTTTTCCGCCTGTTCCCATGACCCGGCGTCCGCCTGCCAGCGACGCTCCGTACCGTATTTCCCGTACGACAGCCGGTTGATGTCCGGTCCGCAGGCGCCTCAGCAAAAGTGATCCCATGCAGTTGTTGTTTGAAGAAGGCGGAGAGATCCGGGCCGCGACGGTCCTTGCCCAGCAGGGCGAAACCTGGCAGGCCGAAATGCCTGGCGGCAAGCGCACCAAGATCAAGGCGCGCGATGTGCTGCTGCAGTTCGAGCAGCCTGGCGCCGCACAACTGTTGAATGACGCGACCGGCCTGGCTGCCGAGGTCGACCTCGACTTTCTCTGGGAGTGCGCGCCAGAGGAGGAGTTCGGCTTTGCCGAGCTGGCCAGCGAATACTTTGGCGCCGGTGCCGGCGTCGTCCAGCAGGCGGCACTCATGATCGCACTGCAGGGCGCACCGGTGTACTTTCGCCGCAAGGGGCGCGGCCGCTTTACGCGCGCGCCGGAAGAGCAGATGCGCGCCGGCCTTGCGGCCATCGAGCGCAAGAAGCAGCAGGCCATGGTGCAGGCTGGCTACGAAGAATCCCTCAAGGCCATGCAGCTGCCGGAGGCGTTCCGCGGCAAGGAGCTGCAGTTGCTGTTCCGCCCCGACAAGAACAGCCTCGAATACAAAGCGCTGGATGCCGCATGTACGGCGCTGGCGATGTCGCCCACGCGGCTGATGGTCGCGGTTGGCGGTATTGCCAATGCACGTGCCTTGCATGAAGCACGCTTCCTCTCCGAATGTTTTCCTCGCGGCACCGGTTTTCCCGATCTGGCCGTGCCTGCGCCCCCAGCCGGGCTGCCGGTCGCCGACACGCCGGCATTCTCCATCGACGATGTCACCACTACCGAGATCGACGATGCCTTCTCCGTGCAGCCGCTGGCTGACGGCACGGTCCGCATCGGCATTCACATCGCTGCGCCTGGCCTGGCGATCACACGCGGCGATGCCCTCGATGCGGTAGCGCGCCAGCGCCTCTCCACGGTGTACTTCCCCGGTGACAAGATCACCATGCTGCCCGATGCCGTGGTGGACCGTTACACGCTGCAGGAAGGTCGTCTGTGCCCGGCGCTATCGCTGTATGTGGTGATCGACCGCGCCACGCAGCAAGTGCTGTCGGCTGAAACCCGTGCCGAGCAGGTGCAGATGGCTGCCAACCTGCGCCACAACCTGCTTGACGATGATGTCACCGAGGCCGCACTCGCGGCGGGCACCGGTACGTTCCCGTTCCGCGACGAACTGGCGATTCTCTGGCCTTTCGCCTGCGCACTCTACGACGGCCGCCAGCAGGCACGCATCGCCAGCGGACTCAAGCCGGAAACGCAGAGCCGCGCAGACTACAGTTTCTATCTCGATACCCAGGAAGACGGCACGCAACGCGTGCGCATCGAACAGCGCAAGCGCGGTTCCCCGCTCGACAAGATCGTCGCCGAGCTGATGATCCTGGCCAATAGCACGTGGGGCCGCATGCTTGCCGATGCCGGCGTGCCGGGCATCTATCGCGCGCAGAAGGCATGGGGCATCAACCGCACGCGCATGCAGACCTATCCTGCGCCGCATGAGGGATTGGGCGTGGCGCAATACGCCTGGAGCACCTCCCCGCTGCGCCGCTATGTCGACCTGGTCAACCAGTGGCAGATCCTTGCCGTGGCCGAACACGGCATCACCGCCAAGCTGGTCGCGCCGTTCAAGCCCAAGGATGCCGACCTCCTGGCCGCCGTTGCCGATTTCGAAGGGACGTACGCTGCCTATGCAGAACACCAGTCCACCATGGAGAAGTACTGGTGCCTGCGCTGGATCCAGCAGGAAAACCGCACGCGCATGAGTGCGACAGTGCTCAAGGAAGGCATGGTGCGCTTCGACGAGATCCCACTGCTCACGCGCGTGCCGGAGCTGGCGCAGGCCGGGCGCGGCACGCAGGTCATGCTGGAGATCATGGGCAGCGACGAGATCGGCCTGGACCTGAGTGTGCGCGTGCTGGAAGTGTGTGCCGGCGGGGATGCCGCGGCGCTCGACAATGCGGCGCTCGACGAGCTCGAGCAGGAAATGGCTGAAGGCGATCCGCTCGCGGCGGAGGACATCGAGACACCGGCAGAGACCCCCGAATCCCGTTCCGGCACGGCCGATGTGGCGACGGACGCCTTCCCGGAAGATGTGCCGGAAGCTGCATCGAAAGCGGCGCCCACGGCATCCGGGGGCGCAGACGACACCGCGCCGCCTGCGGCGTAGAGGTTGCCCATGCCTGCCGTACAATCGATCTCTCCCGTTTCTCGCCCTTCTCCGTGAACGCTCGCCTGTGAACGCCGCTGCCTCCTCGTCCGCTCTGCCTTTGCGCCGCTGGTGGTCAACCCGCAGCACGCTGGCCAAGGCGCTGACGCTGTCGCTGGCCGTACATGTCGCCCTGCTGGCCGTGCGCTTTGCCGCGCCGGAGGCATTTGACATCCGGCGTGCGGACCAGGCGCTTGAAGTGGTGCTGGTGAATGCCCGGTCGGTCATGGCCCCGCGCAAGCCGACCGCGCTCGCGCAGGCCAACCTGAACGGCGGCGGCGACTTCGATACGCAGCGTGCCACCACGCCACTGCCGGCAATGGCGCAGGACCGGGCCGGCGATACCGTCCGCCAGGTACAGCGGCAGATCGAACAGCTCGAGCAGGAGCAGCAACGCCTGCTGACGCAGCGCATGCCGACTGCTGCAACAGTTTATGCAGAACGCCCCCAGCCGCAGCCACGGCCATCCGACATCCCGGAGCGTGGCAGCGACGAGCGCACCACGCTTGATGAGATCGCCCGCCTCGAAGCCGAGATCGCCCGCAGCCTCGAGCACTACGGCAAGCGGCCGAAGCGCCATCAGTTGACGGCAGCCAGCACGCAGGAAGTTGTCTATGCCCAGTATTACGATGCGCTGCGCCGCAAGGTCGAGGTGCGCGGTACGCAGCAGTTTCCGCAGCGCGATGGCCATCCGCTGTACGGTGAGTTGATCGTCGTCATCAACGTCAACAGCGCCGGACAACTGGGCTATCGCCGCGATGGCTATCTCGCGGAAGGCATCGAAGTCGTCAAGAGCTCCGGCGATGCGGCGCTTGACCGCCAGGCCGTTGCCATCGTGCGCGCCGCCGCACCATTCGGCCGGTTCACCAGCGAGATGGCGGCACGCTACGATATCCTCGAGATCGTCTCGACCTTTCGCTTCTCCCGCAGCGGTCTCGAAACCCGTCTGCAACCCAGGTAGACCGAGGTCCCTATGTCACAGCCCGTTCCTGATCGCTACGCCGTCGTTGGCAATCCGATTGCCCACAGCAAATCGCCCCTGATCCATGCCGCATTTGCTGCGCAGACCGGGCAAGCCTTGCGGTATGACCGGCTGCTTGCGCCGCTCGACGGCTTCGTCGCGACCGTGACAGCATTTTTCGAGCATGGCGGCAAAGGCATCAACGTGACCGTCCCCTTCAAGCTTGAAGCCCATGTGCTGGCGGACGCGCTGACACCGCGCGCCCGGCTGGCCGGCGCTGTCAACACCATGTGGCGCGACGCCGCGGGTTGGCATGGGGACAATACCGACGGTATCGGTCTGGTGCGCGACATCGAACATAACCTGGGCGTGCCGCTCAAGGACCGCCGCATTCTCCTGCTCGGCGCCGGCGGTGCGGCGCGCGGTGCCTTGCTGCCGCTGATCGAAGCGCAACCCGCTGCGCTCGGCATTGTGAATCGCACCGGCTCCAAGGCAGAAGCCCTGGCGCAGGGGTACCGCGACATGGCCGGCACACCGGCGTGTGCGGTCTGGGGCGGCGGCTACGACGAGCTGGCGGCAGAGGGGGCACCGTTCGATGCGCCCTTTGATGTCATCATCAACGCCACGGCCGGCAGTCTCCAGTCCGAAGTGCCGCCGCTGGCGTCGGACTGCATCGCGCCCGGCGCGCTGGCCTACGACATGATGTACGATGCCGAGCCCACCGTCTTCATGCGCTTCGCGGCCACACATGGCGCGCGCACGGCGGATGGCCTGGGCATGCTGGTCGAGCAGGCTGCCGAAGCGTTTGCCATCTGGCGGGGCGTGCGGCCAGATACCGCGCCAGTGCTGGCCGACCTGCGACGTGGCCTGCAATAAGCAGACGTGCCGGGCAGCATTGATGTGCCCGGCAGCGTGATACGCTCTCGCCATCCATCGACTACCGCATCCGTCTTCCGCCACGCATGAAAAAGAACGCCCGCAGCGGCGGGCCGGGCCGCTGGCTCACCTACCTGCTGACCTGCCTGTTCGCCGGAGTGGTGGCGACGCAGGTGTTTTACTTCGTGCAGATCGCCACGTGGCAATGGATCAATCCGGGCAGCACCGCCTTCATGCGCGCCGAACGCGACCGCCTGTGCGGCCTCAACTTCTGGAGTTGCGGCGTTGATCGCCGCTGGGTGCCGTACAACGCGATTTCCCGCAATCTCAAGCGCGCCATCATCGCTAGCGAGGATGCCGGCTTCGTCAACCATCCTGGTTTTGAGCTGGATGCCATGCTTGATGCCCTGGAGAAGAACCGCCAGCGCGGGCGCATCGTCTCCGGCGGCTCCACCATCACGCAGCAACTCGCCAAGAACCTGTTCCTCTCAAGCGAAAAAAATTACCTGCGCAAGGGACAGGAGTTGCTGATCACCTGGATGCTCGAGTTCTGGCTCGACAAGCAGCGCATCTTCGAGATCTACCTGAATTCCGTCGAATGGGGCGAGGGCATTTTCGGTGCCGAAGCCGCAGCCCGACACTACTTCAAGGTCCCCGCCAGCAAGCTGGGCGTCGGCCAGGCTGCCCGCCTCGCTGCGGCATTGCCCGCCCCCAAGTGTTTCGACCAGAAGCGTTACTGTGCCAATGTACGCATCAACTTCCGCTGGAAGGCAGGGGTGATCGCGCGGCGGATGGGGGCGGCGGCGTTGCCGGATGAATAGGCTTGTAGCGTACTCGAAGCCACATTTCGCGCGGATGTGTCAGCTCAGCGGTTGATGTCCGCCTGGATTCCTGAGCGATAGTCAAGGCATTTTGCGCGCGCTGGACATCATCTCTTGCAGCTGCGTCCATACTTGCCTGCAGTCTTCCATTCGAAGTTTTCTCCAGCGTTGGCTGATCGCCTGCACCACCTCCTGGGGTCTTGAGTTCTTGTAGTGCTCCCTGTTGGCATCAAACTCGCGCACCATATGGACAGTGAGCAAACAGCTGTTGCTGATGGATACTGGATTTGGTGAGGGAGCCTCTGTCTCGCCACTCGTGTGAATAGTAATCGGGCTCTCGCCTTGCGGTAGCGGACCTTCATCCACACTAGGCGTCGATGGCTGGGCATTCAGGTTGAGTTCGGCATCAGGCATGCTCGAGATGCGTTGAGCAGGAATATCCAGAGGAGCAGGATGGATCTCGACGCGATCGATAGGAATCTGAAACGTTGTGCTCAACGCGATGTGCAGTTTGATGTCATGCAAGTCAGCCAGATTGGTCTTTCCAAAGAGATAAAACGCGAATGACCTTGTGTCGGTGGGGGTTGCTGGTTCCGGAGATTGTCTTCTGACGAGGTTTGTCAAAAGGCGTGTCCACCACGGAGCGCGCGGAGGGTCTCTCTGGATGACGATGCCGGCATACCATTCCTTGCCGTGTGCGGTGAACAGGGTGAACGTGAGAGCTTGCCCGGAGTGTGGGCCAGCGCTCCTTAACTGTCTTTGGATGGCGGCTAGTTCTTCATCTGATATATCAAGTGCGTAGGATTGTGCCCCTGGGGTGTTAAGCAGATGCAACGGCATTTGAATATGCTTGTCCGAAAAATCGTGGAAGACCTTTTTCATGTCGTCGAGTTCGGCTGTGTCCCACTCGGCACGGGGATCCCGTAGATGAGTCAAGATTGGGGGCGCAGCAGACGGATCAATCACTGCAGCCAGAACTTCCGTTTCGGGCCTGAACAATGGCGCGGAATCGACTTCGAAACGGCATGGCAGCGGTTCGTTGTTATCTTGCACGGGGGCGGGCTCAGGCAGAAGCCTCGCAACGTTGTTACCTGCTCCTCCCTCTAGAGACAGAGGTGTCGTCGAGGCCACGGTCCCGGCTGAACCGCCCGGAAGTGAAATCGGCGGGCGATCGGAACCGCCGGATATGTCCGATGGCGATGCCGCATGCCGATCCACCTCGTCGTCCAGAGTGGGCTTTTGCGTGATCGAGGGAGGCGAAGCATCCGCAAGGGTTTGCCGGCCTGATGCGCCGGCCTGGGTGGGCGCATCGGTAGCGATGTGGTGCGGAATTGTCAGTACGGGGTCTGGTACCGTAGCACCACCGCTGGATGGGGGTGTTGCGCCCTCGACGGTGCGCGGGGGTGTGGGGCCAGCTGCGGGTTCGGCTGCAGGCGTCTTCCCCATGTTGGCCGTCGATCGTGTGCGCCGTGTTGGTTGTGTCGGCGGTTTGACTGCGGGTACCGCCGCACAATCAATACCAAGCTGCTGCAGCCGTACGCGCAGTTCTGGTTGGGCATGGAGATACTGGGCCAGCGAATCATATGTCCGTTCCCGCCCGCGATCGTCGCAACAGGCATACCGCGTAAAGGCCCAGTCTCCAGGGTTGCTTGTGAAGCGGTGCACATCCTCCGCAGTAGCGCTCAGGAGAAACCTGTTCAGCGTATCTGCATTCTTCCAGGGCAGCGCACGCGCGGGGGAAGGCAATGGCATGGCGCGTTTGCATGGGTGAGTGGCCTGGCTCGAGGGTGTGGTGCTGGGGGAGGCTGTACATGTCCTCCTGTTCCGTACAGGCCGTGCCGGTAGAGCCTGGTAGCTGAGGCCGAGCTGCTCCATGCGCGCTTTGAGCGCCGGTTTGCCATCCAGATACTCGCGTAGCGACAGGGCGAGACGATAACGCCCGTGTTGATCCAGATAGCCATACTTGGCGTTGGCCCACTCGGCTGTGTTGGCAAGGAAATGCGCAATTCGCTTGGGCCCGGCCTCGAGCAGGAGCAGATTGATTTCGCGGGCGTTGTGCTCCGGGAGTGCCTCGGGAGAGTACTCTGGTATGTCAAGGCGCACCCGGGTCTTTACTGGCGTGCTGCCGCTTTGTGTCCTGCCGAGTGGCTCCGCCATGCCTCGCCTCCATATCGTTAGGGGCGAGGCAGGTCCTGCACTGCTCAGGCCGACTCGCCTGGAATGACCTTACACGGTAAGGCGAGTCGTATCTTCAAGAAATTTCTGAAATATGGCGTCGAAAACGCAAAAAAGTGTCACTCCAAGGCGAGTGAGGCATCAGCGCAGCCAACCCTTCTTGCGGAAATACGCCAGCGGCAGCAGTGCGGACACGACCATCAGGCCAATCGCCCACGGATATCCTGCGGCCCAGTCGAACTCTGGCATGTACTTGAAGTTCATGCCGTAGATGCTGGCGATCAGTGTCGGCGGCATCAGGCCGACCGACACGACCGAGAACAGCTTGATGATCTTGTTCTGGTTAATGTTGATGAAGCCGACGGTGGCGTCCATCAGGAAGTTGATCTTGTCGAAGAGGAAGGCCGTGTGGTTTTCCAGCGAGTCGATGTCGCGCATGATCTGGCGGGCTTCGTCCTGCTGTTCGGCGGTCAGCATCTGGCTGCGCATCAGGAAGGAAATGGCACGGCGCGTGTCCATGACGTTGCGGCGGATGCGGCCGTTCAAGTCTTCCTCGCGGGCGATGGTTTCCAGCACGTCGGCGGCAGCTTCGTCGGTGACGTTCTCCGCGAGCACGCGCTTGCTGGCTTCTTCGAGCCTTTCGTAGATTTCCTCGATGGAGTCGGCCGAGTATTCCGCGTCGGTGGCGTACAGGTCCATCAGCACGTCCTTGGCGTTGCGCACCGAACCGGCGCGCATGCGGGCGCGCAGCCGCACGAGGCGGAACACCGGCAGGTCTTCGTCGTGGATGGAGAACAGCACGTCCTTGGCGAGCACGAAGGCGACGCGCACGTTGCGCGAGGCATCGTCCTCGGCCAGCAGGAAGTCGGTGCGGATATGGATGTTCTCGTCCTCGCCCTCGAAGTAACGGGCGGACGCTTCGAGATCGCCAAGGTCTTCGAGTTCCGGCAGGGCGACGCCGTAGGCTTCCTTGATCCAGGCAAGTTCTTCGTCGTCCGGGTCGACCACGTCGATCCAGATGGGCTTGTGCAGCAACAGCTCGTTGCGATCGTCGACCTGCTCTTGGGCGAGCCGGCCTTTTTGCAAGACGAACAGGTTGATCATCCCTGGCTCCTTTCGATGTCGCGAGGGAGAGACGCTGGCGGGGTCGTTCGTCGATGGCGCGCGCGAACGCGCATCAGCAAGCGTGATCGTTCTGGCATCGCGGGTTGGGCGCGAGGGTCAGATACGATGACGTTTGCCGTGATCGATTGGCAACCAGGGAAGGAACGAAAGACGAACCTTGCCCGCAGTATGGTCTGCGGGCAAGGCGGCACATTGCCGCTACGCAGCCCGCAGTGACATGGAATTCATGGCGCGTCGCCCCGCAGGGCGCGAACTGCCTGAATCCCCGATGCTACTGCCCACGTAGTTTCTCCGAAGATTGAGATGGCCGCGAGTGTAGCCCAAACGGCCAGGGTTGTTAAGTGAAACTTGGGTGACGCCAGGCCCTCAGCGGGCGAGCCGTGGCGCAAACAAGACGCTGGCCAGAGCGAGCAGAATCAGGACCACGGCGGCGTAGTCCTGCCAGTGTGGCGCCTCACCCAGCAGCACCATGCCAGAGAACACGCCGACGACCGGAATCATCATGATCGACAGGCTCGACATCACGGGCGGGAGGGTGCGCGCGAGCCGGAACCAGATGATGTGGCAGAAGGCAAACACGATCACCGCGTTGTAGGCGATGGCGGCCCAGTCGCCAGCGTTGGGCCAGTGCCAAGCGGCCGTAAATGGTGTGGCAAGCAGGATGAAGCCCAGCGTGACAAGCAGCATCCAGAAGGTCAGCACGGTCAGCGGCATGTCGAAATGGGCGCGCTTCATCATCTGCGTGCCGAGCCCCCATGCGGCGGCGGAGATCAGCATCAGCACCAGGCCGAGCGGCTTGCCGGTTAGGGCGCCGAGTTCGCCGGAGAGCAGCAGGAGCGTGCCGGCCAGCGCGCAGGCGATGCCGGCCCACAGGCCTGGACCCAGGCGCTCGCGAAAGAGCAGCAGGCCCCATAGGGCGGCCCAGATCGGCATCGTGTAGGCCAGAATGGCAGAGCGTCCGGAGGACAGCATGGCGATGGCGAAGATGGACAGCAAGTGCCACACCACCATATTGCTCAGGGCCAGCTTGACGATGACCGGCCACTGCTCGCGCGTCACCCGCAGCGATTCGCCGCGCAGCCGCAGCACGACCAGCATGGTGAGAATGCCGCCGGCTACGCTGAGCCCCCGAAATTCGAGCGGGGGCAGGCTGCGCACGCCGTATTTCATGATGGGCCAGTTGATGCCCCAGCACAGCGTCAGCAGAACGAGCAGGATGAGGTCACGGCGTGAGAGGTGGGGCATTGGCTGGAGCGGGAGCGGAAATAGTGGGCGAGGAGTGGGCAGGGGATGGGGGAATGCAACAAACAGGGTGAAAGATATCACGGGGCAGGTAAAATCGAAGCGTGTGCCGCAAGCATGGTGCGCTCCGCCGGAGCCCGTCTTGTGGACGTTTCCGGGTTTCTGCATATGACCTTCATCGCTCAATTGTCTGCCGCGTGGCAGCGTAACCAGTCCCTGCTGTGCGTCGGGCTCGACCCCGATCCGACCAAACTGCCGGTTTCGCTGACCGGTACAGGCGGTGCGATCTTCTCGTTCTGCCGTGAAATCGTCGACGCGACGGCCGATCTCGTCTGTGCCTTCAAGCCGCAGATCGCCTATTTCGCCGCGCAGCGGGCGGAGGACCAGCTGGAGCAGCTGATCCACTATATCCACGATGCCCATCCGGGCATTCCGGTCATTCTCGACGCCAAGCGCGGCGACATCGGTGCCACCGCGGAACAGTATGCGCGCGAGGCCTTCGAGCGCTACCAGGCGGATGCTGTCACGGTCAATCCGTACATGGGTTTCGATTCGATCGAGCCTTACTTGGCCTACGACACGCGCGGCGTGATTGTGCTGTGCCGCACCTCGAACGCCGGCGGCAGCGACCTGCAGGCGCTGGACGTGCACGGCGCACCGCTGTACCAGACCGTCGCACGGCTGGCGCGCGAGCGCTGGAATACCACGGGTCAGTTGGCCCTGGTGGTGGGCGCGACCTTCCCCGAGGAACTGGCTAAGGTACGCGAGATCGTCGGCGACATGCCGCTGCTGGTACCGGGCATCGGTGCGCAGGGCGGCGATATCGCCGCCACCGTACGCGCCGGCCGCACGGCCGACGGCACGGGCATGGCGATCAACTCGTCGCGCGCCATCCTGTATGCCAGCCGCGACAAGGATTTTGCCAAGGCAGCACGGCAGGCGGCTCTCGAGACGCGCGACGCCATCAATCAGTACCGCGCCTGAAATGGAACTGCATCAGCACGACCTGTCCCGATGGCGCCATTCGCACCGCTTTGCCGTGGCCCGGCCGCAGGCCGAGCGGCGTACGCTGTATGCGGTGCTGCTGACGGCGGTGATGATGGTCGTGGAAATCGTCGCGGGCTGGTGGTACGGCTCGATGGCGCTGCTGGCCGATGGCTGGCACATGAGTTCGCATGTGCTGGCGCTCGGCGTCACGCTCGGCGCCTACGTCGTGGCCCGGCGGCTTGGTGACGATCCGCGCTTTGCGCTGGGGACGTGGAAAATCGAGATCCTGTCGACCTTTGCGAGCGCCATGATGCTGGGTGGAGTAGCGCTGATGATGGTGACCGAGTCGGTGGCGCGGCTCTGGAATCCGGTCGTCATCCACTATGACGAGGCATTGATCGTCACGGTCGTGGGGCTGGCGGTGAACCTGATCTGCGCCTTCTGGCTGATGGGCGCGCATGACCACGACCATGGGCATGGTCACGGGCATGGCGCACATGGCCACAGCCACGATCACGATCACGATCACGCGGCCGACGCGCATCGTCCGGCCTTGGCGGCGCAGGCCGGCAAGGTCGCTGCGCATGAACATCATGACCTGAATCTGCGCGCGGCGTACCTGCACGTGCTTGCAGATGCCGCGACGTCCATAGCCGCCATCGTCGCTTTGCTGGCGGGCAAATTCTTTGCGTGGCAGTGGATGGACCCGGTCGTCGGGGTAGTGGGCGCCATCGTCATCACCAAATGGGCGCTCGGATTGCTGCGCGAATCGGGGGTCATCCTGCTCGACCGCAATATGGACCAACCGGTGGTTGCAAGCGTACGTGCGGCACTCGAAGCTGAGCCGGGGGTGCATGTGACCGACCTGCACGCGTGGCGCGTGTCGGGAGACAAGTACGCGTGCGTGGTCAGCCTGGTCGCGCAGGAGCCGCAACCGCCGTCACACTACAAGATACGCCTCGCCCACCTGAAGCAGGTGGCGCATCTCAATATCGAGGTCAACCATTGCTGCGCGCCGCCACCCCCTGCCGCGGCGTGACGCGCTTCAACCCTCGCTGCGGACCAGCTCCAGCAATTCCTGCAAGGCGAATTCCGCGGCCTGGGTGCGCACCTGATTCCGGTCGCCCTTGAGCTTTAGCGTGGTGGTGCGCGTTTCGATGCGGTTGGTCCAGCCAAAGCAGACCATGCCCACCGGCTTGTCCGGCGTGCCGCCGCCTGGTCCGGCAACACCCGTGATCGACAGCGCGACATGCGCGCGGCTGTTCAGCAGGGCACCTTCCGCCATGGCGCGGGCCACTTCCTCGCTGACCGCGCCGTGCTTGCGGATCAGGTTCTCCGGCACGCCCAGCATCTGCGTCTTGGCGTCGTTGGAGTAGGTTACGAAGCCGCGCTCAAACCAGGTCGACGAGCCTGAAATATCCGTGAGGGCCGAGGCCACCATGCCGCCGGTACACGACTCCGCGGTGGCCAGCATCAGCGCGCGTTCGCGCAGGACATTGCTGACCAGCACGGAAAGATGCCCCAGCCGTTGGGTTGCTGCCATGGTCAGTCTCTCAGAAGGATCGCCACAGGGCGAACAGCAATAGGGTGTAGAACGCCGCGATGATGTCATCGAGCATCACGCCGAATCCGCCGATCAGGCCGGGTACCTTCATGACGCGATCGTAGTAGCCGATGGGCGCGGGCTTGACGATGTCGAACAGGCGGAACAGCAGGAAGGCGCAGAGCTGCCCCCAGAAGGACGTCGGGGTGACCAGGACCAGGACCAGCCAGAACGCCACGATCTCGTCCCACACCATCGCGCCGTGGTCCGCCACGCCCATGTCGCGCGCCGTCCTGGCGCAGGCCCAGACGCCAATCAGGAAGGCGGTCGGCAGAATGTAGAGCCATGCCACCGGATCGATCCACAGCGACAGCGCCAGGAAGGACAGCCACGCATAGAGCGTACCGACCGTGCCCGGCATGACGGGCGAAAGTCCTGCGCCGAAGCCGTAGGCAATGATGTGGGCCGGATGGGCCACCATGAAGCGGCCGGTGGGGCGGGTGACCCGGACTGTCTGCCCGGCGTCGAGAACGAATGGTTGGCCGGGGGACTGCGGGGCGTGGGAAGAAGACGTCATGCTTGGCTCGGGGGGTCCGGGTGGCTCGAAAGTGCGGCTACGGATTGAGTCGAAAAATCGGGTCGAAATTGGATAGGAAGCGCAGTAAACCGATACGGTATCACCGCTCACTGGCAAAGTGGTCGAAAGCGTGGCCCGTAAAGGCGACGGGGGCGCCTGCATGATCCTGCAGGCGGATGCCGGTGCCGCGTTCGAGGTAGCCGATCCGCGTGAGTGGTAGCCCGAGCGGACCGGACAGCGCGGCGATCGCCGCCCGGGCGGTGCGGGGGGCGGTAAAGCACAGCTCGTAGTCATCGCCGCCAGTCAGCAGGCATTGCAACTGGCGCTCGGGAGGCTGTTCTGCCATGACCGCTGAGCGTGGCAGGGCATCCACATCGAGGGTGGCGCCCAATCCGGAGGCGGCAAGGATATGGCCGAGATCGCCAAGCAGGCCATCCGAGACGTCGAGTGCGGCGTGGGCGAGGCCGCGCAAGGCCATGCCAAGGGCCACGCGCGGCGTGGGCGTTTCCATGCGGGCGCGCATGGCGGCAAAGGCCTCGGGCGCGAGCGACCATTCCTGCCAGAACACGCCCAGCGCCAGCCGGGCGTCACCGAGCGTGCCGGAGACCCACAGATCGTCACCGGCTTGTGCGGCATCGCGACGCAGTGCCTGGGCTGCCGGGACATCGCCCATGACCGTGATGCTCAGCGTCAACGGCCCCTTGGTGGTATCTCCGCCGATCAGTTCGCAGCCATGTGCGTCGGCCAGCGCCAGCATGCCCTGGGCGAGCGGCGCGAGCCATTCCGCACGGGCTTCCGGCAGGGCCAGCGCCAGTGTGAAGGCGCGCGGTTCAGCGCCCATGGCGGCGAGGTCCGACAGGTTGACCGCCAGCGCCTTGTGGCCAAGATGCGCCGGGGCCACATCCGCAAAGAAATGCCGGCCCGACACCAGCATGTCGGTGGAGATCGCCAGCACCTGCCCCACGCGCGGTGACAGCAGCGCGCAATCGTCCCCGACGCCGAGCACCGCATCGCGGGCCGGCCGGGTGAAGTAGCGGCGGATCAGCCCAAACTCGGAAAGCGGGGCATCGGTCTGGGCGGCGTGATGGAACTCGGTCATGTGTGAGGGCTGGATGTGCAGGCGCCTGTGTGGGGCATCATCAACGGACATGCATGGCTGGCAGGGGGGCGAAGCCTGCAACGATTGTACCGAAGCCATGTGCGCTTGCACCATCGAACATGATTGTGAAGTTGTGTTTCGCCACATACAATGTCCGGTTCTATTCGCGGCAGCTGGGCGCGTGGACGCGTGCACGGCTACAATCGTGGATCCACTGATCGAGAAACTGTACCAATGACATCTCCGGATACCAGCGAGCAAGCTCGCCAGCAGGAAGAGCTTAAACAGCAACAGCGCGCCGCGCTGCGCAAAGCGGCCCTCGAATATCACGAGTTTCCGGTACCCGGCAAGATCGCCGTGATGCCGACCAAGCAGATGACCAACCAGCGCGACCTGGCGCTGGCGTATTCCCCCGGTGTGGCAGCGGCATGTGAAGAGATCGTCGCCGATCCGGCCAATGCCTTCCGCTATACCGCGCGCGGCAACCTCGTCGGCGTGGTGACCAACGGCACAGCGGTGCTTGGCCTGGGCGACATCGGCGCGGCTGCGTCGAAGCCGGTGATGGAAGGCAAGGGTGTGCTGTTCAAGAAATTCGCCGGCATTGATGTATTCGATATCGAGCTGAACGAACGCGATCCGGACAAGCTGGTCGAGATCATCGCCGCGCTCGAGCCAACCTTTGGCGGCATCAACCTCGAAGATATCAAGGCGCCGGACTGCTTCATCGTCGAGCGCAAGCTGCGCGAGCGCATGAAGATCCCCGTCTTCCACGATGACCAGCACGGTACCGCCATCGTCGTGGCCGCCGCTGTGACCAACGGCCTCAAGGTGGTTGGCAAGGACATCAAGAAGGTCAAGCTGGTGGCGTCGGGCGCGGGCGCCGCGGCGCTGGCCTGCCTCGACCTGCTCGTCGACCTCGGCCTGCCGCGCGAAAATATCTGGGTGACCGACCTCGCCGGCGTCGTGTACGAAGGCCGCGTTGAACTGATGGATCCGGACAAGGCGCACTTCGCGCAGAAGACCGAACTGCGTACGCTGGGCGAAGTGATCGACGGCGCGGACATTTTCCTGGGCCTGTCGGCCGGCGGTGTGCTCAAGCAGGACATGGTCAAGCGCATGGCCGACAAGCCGATGGTGCTGGCGCTCGCCAACCCCACCCCGGAAATCCTGCCGGAGCTGGTGAAGGAAGTGCGCCCGGACGCGATCATCGCCACCGGCCGGACCGACTATCCGAACCAGGTCAACAACGTCCTGTGCTTCCCCTTCATTTTCCGCGGTGCACTCGACGTCGGTGCGACCACGATCACCCGCCAGATGGAAATCGCCGCGGTGCATGCCGTGGCCGAACTGGCGCGGCAGGAGCAGAGCGATATCGTTGCCACGGCCTACGGTATCCAGGATGTGTCGTTCGGTCCCGAGTACCTGATTCCCAAGCCCTTCGATCCGCGCCTGATCGTCAAGATCGCGCCGGCGGTGGCGCAGGCTGCCATGGATTCGGGCGTTGCCGCCCGGCCGATCGCCGACAT
This sequence comes from Imbroritus primus, assembly GCA_000272025.2. GTDB lineage: Bacteria > Pseudomonadota > Gammaproteobacteria > Burkholderiales > Burkholderiaceae > Imbroritus > Imbroritus primus. Next base: position 6,409 of record AKCV02000016.1, on the reverse strand, counting down.
GGAGGCGTACACGCTGCAGCTGCAGCAGTTCGTCTACCACTCGGGCACGATGATGAAGCCGATCTTCGCGGCTGCCCGCAAGGTGCCGATGGAGACCAAGCGCATCGTCTTCGCCGAAGGTGAAGAGGAGCGTGTGCTGCGTGCGGTGCAGGTGGTCGTCGACGAACGCCTGGCCAATCCGATTCTGATCGGCCGTCCGGCGGTCGTGGCCAAGCGCATCGAGCGCTACGGCCTGCGCCTGCGCATGGGCGTCGACTTCCAGCTGGTCAACCCGGAAAATGATCCGCGTTTCCGCGACTATTCCGACACCTATCACCAGATGATGGCCCGCAAGGGTGTCACGCCGCACTATGCGCGCGTCGAAATGCGCCGCCGCACCACGCTGATTGGCGCCATGCTGATGCACAAGGGCGAGGCCGACGGCATGATCTGCGGTACGGTCAGCACCACGGCAGCCCACCTGCGCTACATCGACCAGGTGATCGGCCGCGCCGAGGGCGCCAAGGTCTATGCCGCGATGAACGGCCTGGTCCTGCCGGGCCGGCAGCTGTTCCTCGTGGATACGCACGTCAACGTCGATCCGACCGCCGAGGAACTCGCCGAGATCACTATCATGGCCGCAGCGGAAATGCAGCGCCTGGGCATCGAACCGAAGGCGGCACTGATCTCGCACTCGAACTTCGGGACTTCGGAAGCGCCGTCCGCGATCAAACTGCGCGAAACGCTGGCGATCCTGCGCGAGCGCGCGCCGGACCTGGAGGTGGACGGCGAAATGCACGGCGACTGCGCACTCGATGAAAAGCTGCGCAATTCCATCGTGCCGGATTCCACCCTGAAGGGGGAGGCCAACCTGATGGTGCTGCCGAATATCGATGCTGCCAACGCCTCCTACAACCTGCTCAAGACCGCCGCTGGCAACAATGTGGCGATCGGGCCGATTCTGCTTGGGGTGCGGCGCCCCGTCCACATCCTGACACCGTCGGCCACGGTGCGACGGATCGTCAACATGACGGCGCTGGTCGTGGTGGATGCTGCAGCGCAGCGTTAAATTCCCGCCAGTGATGCAAAAAAACCGGGCCAGTCCCGGTTTTTTTGTGAATGCACACCATAGTTTGTGTGTGCTTACATTTTGAAATAATTATATTTTTCAGTGAGTTATAGTGCTGGTTGCAACGCCGGTTGATTCTTCACCCGGTTCAGCGTAGGCTTACGCCTTTGTTGAATGCTGCGCCTGCGCAGCACAGCGCGCATCGAGGACGCTTCCGGACCAGCCGGCAGACCCGTCCCTGGGATGCGCACGGAGTCCCGGACGGGCTTCGGGACCGCGTCATTCCAGAGATCATCGTGAATTCCCTCCCTTCTCCCGCCATAACCCGACCTGCGGCGCGCAGCGTGCGCGGCATGCTGGCGACAATGGTCTTGACCGCGGCCAGTCTGTGTGGTGTGCTATCGACAGACAGCGCACATGCGCGCGAAGCACCGCTGCAGGGTCGCGAGGGCGTGGGAACCATCCAGGTCCAGCAGTTGCCCAAGGAAGCACAGCGCACGCTGGAGGATGTCAAGGCAGGCGGGCCGTTTGCCTACAGCAAGGACGGCTCACGCTTCGGCAACTATGAACGGCAATTGCCGCGACGTTCGCGCGAATATTATCGCGAGTACACGGTACGGACGCCGGGCGTGCGCCATCGCGGTGCGCGGCGGATCGTATGCGGAGGCGACCAGCGCGCGGCCAGCGAGTGCTATTACACGGAAGATCACTACAACAGCTTTAAACGGATAACGCAATGATGACCACCATTTTCGGAATGGGCGCTGCCCTCGATGCCCGCGACGAGCGTGCTGCCGGAGATGTCTGGCACAGGGCAGAGAATCTGTACGACCGGGCGCTCGTGGCGCGCCCGCCAGCCATGCGGATCTCTGTGTCGTCGACAGGGCAAGAGGAACCCATGCATTTATTCAAGACCGTTCGGCCCAATATCGTCCAGTCGATCCGCGCGTTCCGCGTGCCGGATCTGGCGCAGGCGGCGGCCGATCTGGGCCAGCACTTCCTGTATGCGAACTGCGCGCATGCGACCACCAAGGGCGAAGTGCTGGAGGCGATCGCCTCGGCATTCCTGTTCCCGAAGCATTTCGGCAAGAACTTCGATGCGCTCAACGATTGCCTGACGGACCTGATCTACAAGGCCGGTCCGCAGCCGGGCTTTGTCATCGTGCTTGAGGGCCTGCCGTGCGCCGCCAAGTTCGACAAGGAAGCCCGCGAGACGCTGCTGGACGTATTCCGCGATGCGGCGGAATTCTGGGGCGAGAAGAAGGTGCAGTTCCGGGTGTTCTACTCGTTCGTCTGACGGGCGGGTGCCGGGCGGGTGCCGGGCGTCCGGCGCGGGGCCGTGCTGCTCGCTCCCGCCTGCCGGTGACTGGCAGCCGTGCTTGTCCGCAGCATACTGAAAAAAAGCCCGCGCATACCGCGGGCTTTTTCATGCCTAGAATTCGCCGAGTGTGGCGTGCAGTGCTGCGAGCGCTGCGAGTCCTGCAGTTTCGGTACGCAGCACGCGCGGGCCCAGCGTGAGCGGGATGGCGCCCAGCGCAATCGCCCTTTCTTCCTCATCGGGGGAGAGTCCGCCTTCCGGGCCGATCAGCAGGCGGACGCCGTGTGCCCGAATCTCCGTCTGCCGGGCGTCGACCCACGTGCTCAGGCGCGTTTCGCCACGCGGGCTCAGCAACAGCGTGGGCACCGTGGTCGGGGTGATTGACTGGCTGGCGATCCATTCGCGCCAACTCAGGATGGGATGTATCTCCGGCACGCGATTGCGGCCGCATTGCTCGCATGCCGCCCGGGCCAGCGCTAGCCAGTGGGCTTCCCGGCGCGCGGCGCGGTCGCCCTGCAGGCGCACCACCGAGCGTTCGGTCTGCACCGGTTGGCAGGCGGCAATGCCCAGCTCCACGGCCTTTTCCAGTAGCCAGTCCATTTTGTCGCCCCCGGCGATGCCCTGGATCAGGGTGATCCGGTACGGCGGCTCGGACTCGCGTGCCAGATGCGCGCCAAGCGTCACGCTGGCGCTGCGTTTGCCGACTTCATGCAGCACGGCGGGCGTCTCGCCGCCGTTACCGTCGAACAGGGTGACGGTATCGCCGGGGCGCAGGCGCAGCACCTGGATGTGCTGGGCCACGGTCGCGGGTACGGCGAATACGGTACCGGCCGGTAGGGTGAGGGGTGCATCGATGAAAAAGCGGGGCATCATGCGCGAAAAGCATAGCATGATGCTGGCTGGCGGCCCGCCGATGGGGCGCGAAAGCCACGGCACGACCGTGCCATTCTGGTAAAATTTTGGTTTTCCCGCCGTCAGGTTGTCAGATGTCCCTCCCTGCCTCTCATCTTTTTGCTTCCCAGCCCGCACAACTGATGGCGAACGCCATCCGCGTCCTCGCCATGGACGCCGTGCAACAAGCCAACTCCGGTCATCCGGGCATGCCGATGGGCATGGCAGACATTGCGGTGGCACTCTGGAGCCGGCATCTCAAGCACAATCCTGCCAATCCGCACTGGGCCGATCGCGACCGCTTCGTGCTGTCGAATGGTCATGGTTCGATGCTGCTGTACGCGCTACTGCATCTGACCGGCTATCCGCTGCCGATGGAGGAGCTGAAGAATTTCCGCCAGTTGCACAGCAAGACGGCCGGCCACCCGGAGTACGGCATCACGCCGGGCGTAGAGACGACTACCGGTCCACTGGGCCAGGGCATCACCAACGCGGTCGGCATGGCGCTCGCAGAACGCCTGCTCGCGCAGGAATTCAACCGGCCTGACCTGAACATCGTCGACCACCACACCTATGTGTTTCTCGGCGACGGCTGCCTGATGGAAGGCATCAGCCACGAGGCATGTTCGCTGGCTGGTACGCTCAAGCTGAACAAGCTGGTCGCGCTGTGGGACGACAACGGTATTTCTATCGACGGCGATGTTGAACACTGGTTTGCCGATGACACGCCGAAGCGCTTCGAAGCGTATGGCTGGAACGTCATCCGCGGGGTCGATGGCCATGATGCCAACGCTGTCGATGCAGCCATCGCTGCCGCCAAGTCCTCGGACCGGCCGACGCTGATCTGCTGCAAGACCGTGATCGGTCACGGCTCGCCCAACAAAGCTGGCGGCCACGATGTGCACGGCGCGCCGCTCGGCGGCGCCGAAATCACCGCCACGCGCGAAGCGCTTGGCTGGGCGCATGGTCCGTTCGAGATCCCGGCCGACGTGTACGCTGCCTGGGATGCCCGCCCGCAAGGCGCGGCCGTGGAAAGCGCATGGGATGCCCTGTTCAAGTCCTACAGCCAGCGTTATCCGGCTGAAGCCGCCGAGTTCACGCGCCGCATGAAGGGCGAACTGCCCGGCGGTTTCGATGCCGCCGTTGATGCCTTCCTCGCCAAATGTGAAGAGAAGGCCGAGACCATCGCCTCGCGCAAGGCCAGCCAGAACACCATCGAAGCCTTCGGTCCGGTGTTGCCGGAATTCCTTGGCGGCTCGGCCGACCTGACCGGCTCGAACCTGACCAACTGGAGCGGCAGCAAGGCCGTGCGCGCCGATGCGTGGGGTAACCATATCAACTACGGTGTGCGCGAATTCGGCATGAGCGCCATCATGAACGGTATTGCGCTGCACGGTGGCTATATTCCCTACGGCGGTACGTTCCTGACGTTCTCCGATTACAGCCGCAATGCGCTGCGCATGGCGGCACTGATGAAGATCCGCTCGCTGTTCGTGTTCACGCACGACTCGATCGGCCTCGGTGAAGACGGTCCAACCCACCAGTCGGTGGAACAGGTGTCAAGCTTGCGCCTGATTCCGAACATGGATGTGTGGCGTCCGGCCGATACCACCGAAACCGCCGTGGCCTGGGCGCAGGCCGTGCGCCGTAACGACGGTCCGTCGTGCCTGATCTTCAGTCGCCAGAACCTGCCGTTTACGGCGCGCGATGCCGCCACGCGGGCGCAGATCGCACGCGGCGGCTATGTCCTGCGCGATGCCGCGAAGCCGCAGGCCGTGGTGCTGGCGACTGGTTCGGAAGTCGGCCTGGCGCTGGGCGCCGCCGACAAGCTGGCGCAAGAAGGCGTACGTGTGCGCGTGGTCTCGCTGCCGTCTACCACCGTGTTCGACAAGCAGGATGCGGCCTACAAGGCATCCGTGCTGCCGGCCGGCGTGCCGCGCGTGGCCATCGAGGCAGGCGTGACCGACTTCTGGTGGAAGTATCAGGTGCAGGCGGTGCTGGGGATTGATACGTTCGGCGAATCGGCTCCGGCGGGCGTGCTGTTCAAGCACTTCGGCCTGACGGTCGATAATCTGGCGGACACCGTCAAGAGCGTGCTGTAAGAAGATTTAGGATGCGCGCCGGCAGACCGGCGCATGGTTTTTGTCTTTGCTTTCGGGAGTATCACCATGACCATCAAGGTAGCCATCAACGGCTATGGCCGTATCGGCCGGAACATTCTGCGCGCGCACTATGAAGGCGGCAAGAAACACGACATCGAGATCGTTGCGATCAACGACCTGGGTGATGTCAAGGCCAACGCCCACCTGACGCAGTACGACACCGCCCACGGCAAGTTCCCGGGCACGGTCGCGGTCGAGGGTGATTTCATGGTGGTGAATGGCGACAAGATCCGCGTGCTGGCCAACCGCAACCCGGCCGAACTGCCGTGGGGCGAGCTGGGTGTCGACGTCGTGCTCGAGTGCACCGGCTTCTTCACCAGCAAGGAAAAGGCCTCGGCCCACCTCAAGGGCGGCGCGAAGAAAGTCATCATCTCCGCCCCGGGCGGCAAGGATGTGGACGCCACCATCGTGTACGGCGTCAACCATGACGTCCTCAAGGCCAGCGACACCGTCATCTCCAACGCCTCGTGCACCACCAACTGCCTGGCCCCGCTGGTCAAGCCGCTGCATGACAAGCTTGGCGTCGTAAGCGGCCTGATGACCACCATCCACGCCTACACCAACGACCAGGTGCTGACCGACGTCATGCACGAAGACCTGCGCCGCGCGCGCTCGGCCACGCAGTCGATGATCCCGACCAAGACTGGTGCGGCTGCTGCGGTTGGCCTGGTGCTGCCGGAACTGAACGGCAAGCTGGATGGTTTTGCGATTCGCGTGCCGACGATCAACGTGTCGATCGTCGACCTGACGTTCGTGGCCAAGCGCGACACCACGGTGGACGAAGTCAACAGCATCCTGAAGGACGCGTCGGAAGGTTCGCTCAAGGGCATCCTGGGTTACAACACGGCGCCGCTGGTGTCGGTGGACTTCAACCACAATCCGGCCTCGTCGACGTTCGATGCGACGCTGACGAAGGTGCAGGGCAACCTGGTGAAGGTCTCGAGCTGGTACGACAACGAGTGGGGTTTCTCCAACCGCATGCTCGATACC
>AKCV02000015.1 GCA_000272025.2 Imbroritus primus | reverse complement strand
ACAGTTCGTTGGACCAGGTCATGTTCTTGCCGACCATGTGGCGAATCTCACCCAGGCGGTTGTGCATCGTGTCCAGCAACTGGCCGCCCATCATCACCATGCCCGGCATCGTGCTCTGGTAAGCCGCGATCTGCGGTACCGGAACATAGATGCCAGCGATGGGACTCTGCAAACGGAAGTCATAGAATCCTCCCGATCCGCCGAGTTGGCCATCACGCTCGCTGGCTGCCGATGTATCCGGAGCGAAGTTGCGCAGCACGTATTGATACGGGCCGGCTGCGACGTAGCCACCTGCCAGTGCGAAACTGCCCGGTGCAGCGGTGCCGGCAACCTGCGCCACGGAAATGCCGTCCGTATTCGACGCTCCGGTACCTGCACCCATGCCTCCCAGGTTATTGATATGCAACGTAGTGGTGCCGCTGGCATTGCCGTTGACCAGCACGCGGTCGGTCGGCGAGCCGGTGGCGCCCATCATCGAGTCCAGCGTAATGCGGCCATTGTTGCCGACGTAGTCGCCGCCGATCACCAGACGGTCGCCTGTGGCCGGGGTCGTGCCCGACAGATCGATGCGGCCGGCGTTGGTGACCGTGAGCGCACCAGAGCCGGTGATGCTGCGCTGGCCGGTGGCGGTCAGCGTGCTGGTCGGGTCGATGTTCAGCGCCTGGCTGGTGCCGGCCGGGCCGGCGAGGGCGAGGTTGCTGTTGAGGTTGAGATTGGTGTTGTTGTTGAGGTTGATGGTGTTCCAGTTGGTGAGGTCGCTGCCGCCCGTGTGCTGGATGTTGTCGAAGGTGAGGGTGTTGGTGCCGGTACCGCCGTCGATGCCGGTGATGGTGCTGGTGTTGACGCCGGCGAACAGCGCCGTGTCGTCGCCTGCGCCGCCGGTGAAGCTGCCGGCCAGCGTGCCGCCGGTCATGGCGAACGCGTCGTTGCCGTCGCCCATGTCGATGTTGCCGTTCAACTTGCCACCGCGGATCGTCATCGTGTCGTTGCCGCCCGCCAGCGACACACCGCCATTCATGGTGCCGCCATAGAGATTGACGGTTTCTTCGCCGGCTCCGCCCATTACCGCGGTGCCACTTGCGGCCGTAAAGGTGGAGGCCGGGTTGTACTGGCCGAAGTTGAATGTGTTGGTGTTGCCGGCTTCCGTGTTGATGGCGCTGACGACGTAGTAGTTGCTGAGCGCCTGGGTCGTCCAGTTGCCGTTGATGTCGAAGATATTGTTCTCGAGCACCGCCGTGGAATTCACCCCGCGATACGTGCGGCTCGGCATGAAGTTGACGTTGGCCTTGCCGCCCACGGTCACCAGGCCGCTATACAGCGCAGGGGTTGCAGTGCCGGTTTGAGAAACATTGACGTTGCCGCCCGTGGTACCAAAGGAGAAGCGCGAGTTCTTGGTATCGATGACGACCAGTCCCGCATCCGATACATCGGCGGTCAGGTTGTCGACATTGACCGCCGGGCCCGTGGCGGTCTGGTTGTCGATGCCGATGATGTTGAAACCAACAGTCGAGAGAAGGTTGGCATTATCGACCTGCACGCGCAGGTTCTTGCCGAAGTCTTCCTGGCCATCAATGCCATAAAGCCGGTTCAGGTTGGGAATGGCCTGGAAGAAGACGCGGTTGCGCGTGCCGGGTGCGGCTTCGCTCGCCACCGTATCGGCTCCGAAATGGAACGAGGCATTGTTCAGGACGCGCCGATCCACGGGCAGCGAATTGAACTGCATGAGCGACTTCCCGTTCGTCGGCTGCCAGGCCACGTTGGTGCTGCCGCGCAGCGCGGCATCGCTATCCATCGATACATTGGAACCGACCAGCAGGACATTGGGCGCGCCGCCAGGCGTGCTTACCGCAGTCGACCCCATTGCCAGGCGCAGGTTGCCCGACGCGCCCGTGCCATCGCCATTGCCGCGCAAGGCCAGCGGCCCCACGGTGGCATTGGTGCCAATGTTGACGTTATAAAAGTCTCCGGCGATGCCACTGCTGACACCGGCCGAGCCCAGCGTGCTGCCAGCCCCGGCATTGATCGTGACATTGGACGGACCCAGTGCAGGGTCACCTGAGAGTGCGGTCGTACCGGACGGGGTGAAATTGAAGCTTGAGAGCGTCGCGCCGGGTGCCAGGTTAACCGTTGCACCGTTGTTCGCGGGAGCATTGCCGGTCAGGCTGGCTGTCGTGCCTGTGCAGGTATAGATCGGTGGTGTTGCACCGTTGGAGACGCATGCTGCATAGGCGCCGGGTGCGAGGGACAACGAGAGGGAGCCAAGCAGGATAGCTTGCTTCGTGTGTTGAGATTTCATGTTGCATTCGCCTTTGAGTCAATCATTGAATCGAATACGTCAAACTTCCTTGGACGATCCGGAACAGGTATTTGAGGATATTCAGGGGAGTGACAGGGTGATTTTAAAAAAGCGAATGACAGGCAATAATAAGAATTTACTTAAATGATAAAAACCAAGGTTAATTCCGGTATAAGTATCGTGAGACTGAGGCAGTGGGCTGTGTGGTAATCGTTTTAAATCAATGGATTAGAGGCCGTCTCGTTATTGACGCGAGCTTTCGTAGACGTTGGCAGAATGCCACATAGAAATGGTTTATCGCCGTTACTTAATGTTTCAAAAAAATAAGGTGATGCTTGGTTTAATAGGATGTTGTGAGATTTTGAGTTTTTCATTGCGTAATATATTGATGCTTGACTTGATTGGTTTTTTCAGTATTTAAGATATATTTTGTAATAAAAAACCGGAGGGGATGCCTCCGGTTTTTCATGCAGGGCGATGACGCCCCAAAAAGCTTGCTTACCAGCTGTAGCGCAGGCCCGCGTAGAACGCGTGATCGCTGAAGTCATGCTTGTAGCGCGCGGCAATCCGGCCCATCAGCTCCAGATTGCGCGCCACGGTGCCCGTGTAGTCCAGGCCGATCATCGCGCCGTTGGCATGCTCGCGTGGCCCGTGCACCGTGTAGGTCGGGCTGCCCGGGGCACCGGCAAACGAGGCGACCACGCCCTTGTTGATGGCGCCGTTCTCATGCGTCCAGGCCAGCGTTGCGCTGACACGCTGCATACCTGCCGAACCCATCCAGTGGTAGCCCAGGCGCGTACCGACCATCGCCATGGTGGCGGTGCCGCTGTTGCCACGGATATCGAGTTCCGCACCGCTGTTGCCGCCTTCGGTGAAGCCACCGTTGCGGAAGCGGATCACCTGCCCGGCGATGAACGGCTCGACGCTGGCGGGGCCGGAGGTCGTCAGGCGGTAGTTCAACTCGCCATATGCGCCGACTTCGGTGCCGCTGCCCTTGCCGGAGGTTGCGCCGGCAAAGTTGCCGAAGGTCGGCGAGCGATCCATGTCGTAGCGGTGATAGCCGCCGCCAACCACGCCGGTGGCCGTGAACTGGCCTTCGCGGTAGCCGACGTAGCCGCCCGCGTAGGCGCTGGTCACCTTGCCCTTGGCGTTGCGGTCGCTGAAGGTGGCGTTGGTCTGGTCCACATCTGCGGCAAAGCCGACCACGACCTTGTCGTTCAGATGATGATCCACACCGCCGATCACGCCAAAGTTGTGCGAGCGGTAGCCGCCGCCATTACCATCGCTCTCGGCGCTGGTGGTGGCGTACTGTGCGTTGAGCCAGCCGTCCTTGTTGGGCGAGCCGATGACGACGCTGTTGCCGGTACGACTGCCTGCGCCGTTGGAGCCGGTGGCCGGCTGGGCGTGCGCTTCAGCCGACAGGCGCTGCTGCATGCGGTTGCCGACTTCGCGGTAGAAACGCGAGCTTTGCGCCAGCGCCATGCGACGCAAGGTCGCGTAGCTTTCACCCGACAGCTGGTCGTAGGCACCCGGAACCTGATCGCGCGGCAGAGTAAGGATGCTGTTGCACACGGCGTTCAGGCGGCCGCTGGCACAGACCGCCGGATCGTTGAGATTGGCGCCAACCGCCTTCTGGTTCGGCGTGCGGGCTGGGTCGTCGAGCGATACGGCGTTACGCAGGAATTCCAGGTACACGTTGTTCGGATCGTAAGTCAGGCGCGGCGAGAGGAAGGCGAAGTCGTGCGTCAGGCCGCTGAACTGGCCTGATACGCCGGCATCGCCATGCACCAGCCGGTAACGCGTGGTGGGCAGGTAGGCGCTCTGGTCGCCGATCACGCCTACTTGTACGGTACCGCCATTGATGGTGGCACCACCGGTAGCCGTCAGCAGGCCAGCCTGGCCCGCGGCGTTGACATTGGTGACAAAGGTCGAGCCGGGCTGGAAAACCACATTGCCGTTGGCGGTCAGTGTGCCGATCTGGCCGGGGCCGGCCGGGCCGGGCACTACGGTGCCGGCGATGGTAATGCCACCGGTCTGGCCCGTGCCGCCGAGTAGCGTGCCCGGATTGACGATCACGGCGGCGTTGGGGATCGCGCCATTCACATACAGCTTGCCGGCTTCGATGACCGTGGTGCCGGTATGTTGCGGCATGTCGCTATCGAGCGTCCACGTGGTATTGCCGCGTTTGATCATGGTGCCGGCAAGACGCGTGTTGCCGGTGACCACGTTTGAGTAGATCGCGTCAGTCTTGCCGTCGAGGATCAGTGTCGACGCAGTGGTGTTGCCGAGATCGAGATTGCCTGCGATCTGGCTTTGGGAGTCGACCAGCACTGTGTTGACATGGCTGTTTGCCAGCGCGACATCGCCATTCACCTGCCCGAAGTTGGAGAAGGTGATGTTGCCGTAGCCGCTTTCGATGGCCTTGCCCGCGCCGCTGATGGTCGCGCCGGCCTGGTTGGTCAGCGTGATGGCTGCGCCCGGGTGGGCTGCGGCGGCATTGCCGAGCGGGTTGAGCGCAATGCCGACACTGTCCGTACCGGTGGCTTCGATCGTCTTGCTGTTCGTGATGGTGGCCTTGCTGGCGTCCGACAGCATGGATACCGTGAGGCCCCGTGCGCCAGTGCCCGAGCCGCCGATGGTGCCACTGTTATTGACGGTCGAGGTGACGGCGCCGACAGCGCTGTCAGGCACGCCGAAGGTGCTGCCGAGCACGACCGCGCCGCTACTGTTGAGGCCCGTAGCCGTGATGGTGCCGGTGTTGTTCAGCGCCTGCTGGCCGGTGGGCGAGCCGAGGACGACCGCGCCCCGGCTGTTCGGTCCCGTGGCGTTGATGGTGCCGTCGTTGTTCAGTACCGTGCTTGGCGAACCGCCCATGCCGACGAGCGCGCCCGTGGCTTTTTCGCCGGCGACGGAAATCGTACCGGTGGCGCTGTTGATGCCGGTGGTGTAGGCCGCCAGGCCGGTCGCGCCCGTACTGAGCGTATCGTTGGCAAGCGCCATGTCGGTGCCGCTGTAGGCCGGCGTGCCAAACGGCACGGCCTGCTGCACGGCGATGTTGCCGTCATTGGTTGCGCCGATGGCGAGCATGCCGATCTGCTGGCCTGTGGCCGATTTCGAGCCGACGGTGATGACGCCGCCACCCTGGTTGATGCCGGTCGGGCCATTCATGCCGATGCCCGACTGCACGCCGATGATGCCGTTATTGACTGCCTTGCCGCCCGAGTTGATGCCGATGCCCGTGCCTACCTGGATGTTGGCGCCGGCAGTGTTGCCGCCGAATGTTCCGGCATTGATGCCGGTGCCCTTGCCCACGGTGATCTTGTTGGTGTTGTAGTCGATCCGGCCCTGCATGCCGATGCCGTTGGCAACGCTGATCGTACCGTTGTTCACGTCATTTCTGTCCGTGAGGAAGTTCAGGTCGTAGTTGCGGTTGTAGACGCCGATGCCAGGATTCGACCCAGTGATCGCGATGTCGCCGTCGTTGACGATGGTGATGCCGGTGGTCTGGATGCCAATGCCATCTCCGACCGTGATCTTGCCGGTCGCACCGTTGTGCGCGACACCCGCGAAAGGACCAAAGATATTGATCCCGGTGCCGGTGCTGACATTGACCTGTCCATCGTTCTGCACGCCTCCGGTGGCGGCGATGCCCGTGCCGTTGACGATGTTGATGACACCAGTGTCTTTGTTCCAGACGGCAATCGGATCGCTTGCAGAAATCGGCGGATTGCCTGGGCCAGTCGGTCTCCATTCCGGACGGGTATAGATGCCCACGCCATTTTCCGCCGAGATGGTGCCCGAGTTGACGGCGCCGAACAGAGGGGTGCTCACGCCAACCTGCGGCGCACTGCTGCCGAGATCGACGCCCGAGGTCACGATCACCGCGTTGCCATTGCCCGTGCTGCTGATGGTGCCGGCATTGTCCTGCAGAACGCCGATGCGCAGCGTGGCTTCATTTCCGCCGAGGTTGCTGGTCGAGACAGTGGCGCCCGGATCGACAACAACACGCGAGGCATTGTCCTGTATTCCGACGGTGTCCGTACCGGTACACACTGTCGGCAAGCCTGGCGAGCACGCAGCATGTGCCATTGCGGTAGTCATCAGAAGTCCGGCGGCAGCCGCGATGGGGTGGAGTACTGCGTATTTGCTACGCGGCGTGCGCTGCGTGCGATGCGTGGGCTTGTTCATTGATTGTCCTTTCAAGGCGCCTGCATGGGGTTTCGGTGCGATAACAGATCGCGGAATGCGCCAATGAGTGCGTCCTTCATCCAAATTTGTTTCAAGGCTCACGTGAAGGATTGTTAAATCGGGCGCAATAGCGCAATGAAGGAAGGAACCCTCCCGGTGTTAAGAAAATGGGGGCCTCACATGAATGAATTTGAGGTTGTGCTGATGGGGCGAACCTGAGATACGTGGACCGTCGCTCGATAGATGGGCACTGGTGTGGGGGCTCGATGTTGTGCTTATGAGATTTCCAACTGAGCGCCAACGGAAACATTCGTTGGTTGCATGAGGGGTGCTCGGTACGCTCTTTTCTGTGCCCTGGGCAATCAGGGTTGACTCTCGACAGAACGGAGCACCACATCCATGTTTCACATTGTTTTAAAGTCTGCAGTCGCAGCGGCGCTGCTCGGTCTCGTTGGCCACGCGGCGGCGCAGGCAACGTTGCAGAATGTTTCGTACGATCCGACGCGCGAGCTGTATCAGGATGTCAACAAGGCGTTCAACGCAAACCTGCAGGCACAGGGCAGGAGCCCGATCACCATTCGCCAGTCGCATGGCGGCTCGGGCAAGCAGGCGCGTTCGGTCATCGATGGGCTCGATGCCGACGTGGTGACCCTGGCACTCGGCTATGACATCGATGCCATCGCGCAACGCGGTCTGCTGGCGAAGGACTGGCAGAAGCGGTTGCCGCACAACGCCGCGCCGTATACCTCGACCATTGTGTTCCTGGTGCGCAAGGGCAACCCTAAGGGCATCAAGGACTGGAGCGATCTGGTCAAGCCAGGCGTGCAGGTGATCACGCCGAATCCGAAGACCTCGGGCGGCGCGCGCTGGAACTATCTCGCGGCCTGGGGCTATGCCAAGGCCCAGCCAGGCGGTAGCGATGCGAAGGCCAAGGAATTCGTGACACGGCTGTTCCGGAATGTTCCAGTGCTCGATTCCGGCGCGCGCGGCGCGACCACGACCTTTGTCGAACGCGGCATAGGCGACGTGCTGCTGGCATGGGAAAACGAGGCGCTGCTGGCTATCAGGGAGCTGGGACCGGAGAAGTTCGATATCGTCGCGCCGTCGCTGTCGATTCTGGCCGAGCCGCCGGTAGCCGTGGTGGACAAGGTGGTCGATCGCAAGGGCACGCGCAGCCTGGCGCAGGCCTATCTGCAGTTTCTCTACACCGACGAAGGGCAGGCGCTGGCGGGCAAACATTATTACCGGCCGACATCGCCAAAGATTGCGGAGCGCTTTGCCGCGCAGTTTCCTAAACTGAAGCTGCTGACCGTCGACAAGGATTTCGGTGGCTGGCAGGTGGCGCAGAAGACGCACTTCAACGACGGCGGCACCTTCGACCAGATCTATCAGGCCGGGAGGTAACACCATGACGCAGCCGCACGCCACGCTCGTCCGGAGCGCACGGTTCCTGCATTACCTCGAGGGCTTGCCATCCCGCTACAAGGCGGATGCGATGCGTCCATTATGGCGCGATGCCGGCGGCCGCGTGCAGGCGCAGTTCCTGCAATGCGCGCTGACCAGCGAGTTTGCGCCCGTGGTGCATGTGCAGACCGGTGCGGCATTTGCACATGAGGGCCGTATCCGCACGTATGCCGAGGAAGATGAGGGGCTGTCGGCATGGCGTCTGTTCGCGCGCGCGGCGGACGATGCCACGCTGATCGCGCTGGATCGCATGTGCCGCCTCGTGCATGCGCTCAATTATTTCCAGGGCGAGGAGACAGTACCGCTGATCGTCGGCATCCATGACCGCCTGCTCGCCGCGGTGTTGGAAGACCATGGCGCCGCCTATCGCAACGTGCTGGTGGCGCTGGGCCTGCCGCAGGATTTCGTGTGGATCCAGATTCCCGCCAGCGCCAACCGCGAACTCTCGTTGCTGTTGCAGGTGGTGCGCAACTATCGGCGCAATGGTTTTCACCTGGTGGTGCAGGCTGACGACCTGGCCACGGCGCGCACGCTGCTTGCCCAGGCACGACCAGCGGCGCTCAGCATCGATTGGCGGGCCGGATGGCCAGGCGATGATGTGGACGCCTTGCGGGTGGCGTGCGAGGCTCAGGGCGTCCAGCTGCTGGCGCGGCATGTGCAGACCGCGCAAGAAGCAGCGCGCGTGGCCGACGCGGGCATTCCGCTCGCCCAAGGCGATGCCTTGCGACCGCGCTGGCATGTGAGCCAGGCAGGCGAGGGCAGCGCCGCCATACCGCAGCTTGCCGCCACGGCAGACACTGCCAAGACCGTAACGATTCCATGGGAGCGCGCATGAGCAGGCAGACCATCGTCATTCCAGCGGGTTTCCGGGTGCTGACGGTCCCTGGCTTGTACGGCAGCGGGCCTGGACACTGGCAGTCGCGCTGGGAGGCGCTGCACCCGGACTGGCAGCGGGTCGGGCAGAAGGACTGGTCGCGGCCAAGTTTGTACCTATGGGCGGAACGCGTTGGCGAAGCCATTGCGCTGGCAACTGCGGAGACAGGGCGCGTGTCGCCGGGAGGCGCGAGTGGCATCCTGCTGCTGGCGCACAGCTTTGGTTGTCTGGCATCCCTGCGGTATGTCCTGGATGCATCGTTGGGAGCCACCGATTATCACGCACATATCGCCGGCATGCTGCTGGTGGCGCCAGCCGATCCAGACAAATTCGGCGTCGGGCCGCTATTGCCACAGGGCCCGTTGCCGTTTCCAACGATCGTGGCTGCCAGCCGTAACGATCCATGGGTGCCGCAACCCGTCGCTTTTGGCTGGGCGACGCTGTGGGGCAGCGAAAAGATCGATCTTGGTCTCGCCGGACACGTCAACGCCGATTCCGGGCTGGGTGACTGGCCGCTCGGGCTGAGCCTTGTCGAGCGTCTGGTGCAGCGCATCGTGACATCCGGGAGACCGTCGGAGCCAGAAGGGCGCTCGTCGTGGCAACGCGATGTCGACCTGATTGGCCCGATTCCATATATGTAATTCGAATAACAAAATTTAAAAAGATTCGTTTTTATAATAAACGCGGTTCTGCACAATGATTTCTCCGGTGCGCGGCGACCCTGCGAGGCGACGGCGCACCGGTCCGATCATTCCCATGGAGCACCTCGCGGAGTTCCATCACCGAGCCAGAACCGATGTCCTTGTCGCCTTCTTCTGCTTCACCTCCGGCATCTTTGCCGTCGCCAGGCGCTGCGGCAGCTTCTGCATTTGCTTCGTCTGCCAGCCAGAATGGACGCCACGGGAGTTCATCGCGGCACTTCAGCGTATTGCCCGGCTTCGGGTTGTCGCTCGGCTTTACCGTGGTCTACCTGTCGCTGATCGTGCTACTGTCCTTGTCAGCGGTCTTTCTCAAGACGCTGACGCTTACCTGGGACGGTTTCTGGGCCACGGTAACCGCACCGCGCGTGCTGGCGTCGTACCGCCTCAGCTTCGGCGCTTCATTGATCGCGGCCGTGATCAATGCCGTGTTCGGGCTGCTCGTGGCCTGGGTGCTGGTGCGTTACCGTTTTCCGGGCAAGCGGCTGATCGACGCACTCGTCGACCTGCCGTTCGCGCTGCCTACGGCGGTAGCCGGCATCGCGCTGACGGCACTGTTTGCCGGGAACGGCTGGATCGGCCAGTGGCTCGAACTGCTCGGCATCAAGGTCGCCTTCACCCCGTTGGGCGTGGTGGTGGCGCTGACTTTTATCGGATTGCCGTTCGTGGTGCGGACCGTGCAGCCGGTGCTTGAGGACGTCGAGCACGAACTCGAGGAGGCAGCCGCCAGTCTGGGGGCGACACGCCTGCAGACGTTTGCGCGCGTAGTTCTTCCGGCCATCCTGCCGGCATGGTTGACTGGTTTCGCACTGGCCTTTGCGCGTGCGACCGGCGAATACGGCTCGGTCATCTTCATCGCCGGGAATATGCCGATGGTATCGGAGATCACGCCGCTGCTGATCTATTCCAAACTGGAGCAGTTCGATTACGCAGGGGCGACGGCCATCGCCGTGGTCATGTTGCTGCTGTCTTTTCTCATGCTGCTGGTCGTCAATCTGCTGCAGGGCTGGATGCGCCGTCGCCGCGATGGCGCGCGGGTAATAGTCGCTTCGACAGTGCCTGTGTCCTCTTTTTCCTCGGAGCACTGATATGGCAGGTTCAACCACAGGCCGCCTGACGGGTGCGGCAGCTACCCATGCGCCGCACCATGCGACGGGTGAACGGGTATGGGTGCGCTGGAGTCTGATCGGCATCGCGCTGTCCTTTCTCGCGCTGTTCCTGTTCGTGCCGCTGGCCGCGGTGTTCTATGAAGCGCTGAAGAAAGGCGTCGCGCTGTACTGGAGCGCCTTGATCGAGCCCGACGCACTCGCCGCCATCCGCCTGACCTTGCTGGTGGCCGCCATCGCGGTACCGCTCAATCTGGTATTCGGCGTGGCTGCGGCCTGGGCGGTGGCGAAGTTCGAGTTCCGCGGCAAGCAGGTGCTGACCACGTTGATCGACCTGCCGTTCTCGGTCTCGCCGGTGATCTCGGGGCTGATCTACGTACTGATCTTCGGAGCGCAAGGCTGGGTCGGGCAGTGGCTGATCGAGCACGATATCAAGATCATCTTTGCCGTGCCAGGCATCGTGCTGGCGACGGTCTTCGTGACCTTTCCGTTCGTCGCCCGCGAACTGATTCCGCTGATGCAGGCGCAGGGCAGAGAGGAAGAAGAAGCCGCGGTCGTGCTCGGCGCCTCGGGCTGGCAGGTGTTCTGGCGCGTCACGCTGCCCAACATCAAATGGGGCCTGCTGTATGGCGTGATCCTGTGCAATGCACGCGCCATGGGCGAGTTCGGCGCGGTGTCGGTGGTGTCCGGGCATATCCGTGGCCTGACCAATACGCTACCGCTGCATGTCGAGATTCTCTACAACGAATACAACTTCACCGCTGCGTTTGCGACCGCATCGCTGCTCACGCTGCTAGCGCTCGTGACCTTGGCAATCAAGAACGCCGTGGAGTGGCTCAGTCGCCGCGAGCAGGCCGATGCTACCCGGGGTGCAAGCGAGCACGCCGCACGCACTATCTCTTCAGGACAACCCACATGAGCATCCAGGTATCGCACATCTACAAGCAGTTCGGCACGTTTACTGCGCTCGACAACGTGACGCTTGACTTCGCACAGGGCGAGCTGACCGCGCTGCTTGGTCCCTCAGGTTGCGGCAAGACCACGCTGCTGCGCATCATCGCCGGTCTCGAGCAGGCCGATGCCGGGCGGGTGCTGCTCAATGGCGAGGATGCGACGCAGCGTCATGTGCGCGAGCGGCAGGTCGGGTTTGTGTTCCAGCACTACGCGCTGTTCAAGCATATGACCGTGTTCGAGAATGTGGCGTTCGGCCTGCGTGTCAAGCCACGCGCGGTACGCCCGTCAGATGCGCTGATCCGCGAGAAGGTGCGTGCCTTGCTCGAACTGGTGCAGCTCGACTGGCTGGCTGACCGCTATCCACCGCAGCTCTCAGGGGGGCAGCGGCAGCGTATTGCCTTGGCGCGTGCGCTTGCGGTCGAGCCCAAGGTCTTGCTGCTGGACGAGCCGTTCGGCGCGCTCGACGCCAAGGTGCGCAAGGAGCTGCGGCGCTGGTTGCGACGCTTGCACGATGAGTTGCATGTGACCAGCGTGTTCGTTACGCATGATCAAGAAGAGGCGCTGGAAGTGGCCGACCGGGTCGTGCTGATGAATCGCGGGCGGGTCGAGCAGACCGGCACGCCGGACGCGGTGTACAACGATCCGGCCACGCCCTTTGTCTATGGCTTTCTCGGCCACGTGAACTTGTTCCATGGGCGTGTCGAGGCCAGTGCCGGCGGTGGCGTGCTGCATACCGGGGAAGTAGCGTTGCCGCTGGACAGGACGCTCGACACGGAAGGCGTGCCAACGGGCGATGATGCGGTGGTGGCATTCGTGCGTCCACATGATCTTGATATCGAGCGTTTTTCTCCCGGCAGCGGGGGCATTCCCGTTCGGCTGTTACGTACGCTGACCATCGGTGCCATGGCGCAGCTCGAACTGGAGCGCGACGACACCGGCGAAGTGCTGGAGCTGTCGCTGCCCGTCACCCAGTACCGGCAGCTGGCGTTCCGGACCGGCGAGTTGCTGGTGGTCCGGCCGCGTGCGCTGCGCATCTTTCCGGCTAACCTTTCTGCGGGCAAGGTCCAGGCTGAAGCGGAGGCGCGCCAATGAATTTCCAGCAGTTGCGTTCCATCCGCGAAGCGGTGCGGCGCCAATTCAATCTCACCGAAGTCGCCAATGCCTTGTATACCTCGCAGCCCGGCGTCTCGCGGCAGATCCGCGAGCTGGAGGACGAACTCGGCGTGGAGATATTTGAGCGCTACGGCAAGCGACTGACCGGTCTGACCGAGCCGGGTCGCGAGATCGTGCGTATTGTCGAGCGCCTGCTGCTGGAAGCGGAAAACCTCAAGCATGCCGGCGAAGAATTCGCGGGCAGCAGCAGCGGCAAGCTGACTGTTGCCACCACACACACCCAGGCGCGCTATGCCTTGCCGCGGGTGGTGCAGGCGTTCCGGCGCGAATTTCCGCAGGTCACGCTGGCATTGCAGGAAACCTCGCCCACGCATATCGTTGAAATGCTGCTGACCGGTCAGGCGGATATCGGCGTCGCCACGGAAGCCGTAGCAGGCGAGGCGGGGCTGGCATCGTTCGAAGCCTACACGTGGCAGCACGTCCTCGTGGTCGCGCACGGGCATCCACTGACGGCGCTGGCGTCGCCGACGCTCGCCGATGTCGCGTGCTATCCGGTCATTACCTACGATGCCGGTTTTACCGGCCGTAACAGGATCGACAGTGCGTTCGCCAACGCGGGACTTAAGCCAGAGATCGTGCTGACCGCCCTCGATGCCGACGTGATCAAGACCTATGCCGAACTGGATCTCGGCGTGGGCATCGTAGCGTCCGTGGCCTACGATCCGCGCAAGGACACGGGCCTGCACTGCATTGCCGCGGCGCATCTGTTCGAGCAGAACACCACGCGCATCGCCGTGCGCAGGGGCGCTTACCTGCGCGGCTACACCCACGCCTTCATCCGCCTGTTCGCGCCGCAGCTGTCGCGCGAGGAAATTGTGCAGACGGTCAATGGCGGTGCCGACTAGCTGCGCTGCAGCGGAGGCGATTGTCGGCGGGCAGGGAGCAGGTAACCGCCACATCAGGGCAAGCCCCGATAGGCAACGGAAAAATGTGCTCTGCGGGAGGCATGGCTTGCGCGACCGGCTTGCGCTATGATCCGGAGGTGCCCGCCTCCCAGGGCGGCCGCCGCGTCTTTTCAAGGAAGTCTCCCCATGACAGCAGCAATCCTGCCGCAGAACGCACTGCGTCATGACGCCCAGGTGATCGGACTGGTGGGCCTGGCCCACAGTGTGTCCCACTTCTACCACCTGATTCTGGCGCCGCTTTTCCCGTGGATCAAAGTTGAATTCGGCCTGAGCTATTCGCAACTGGGTTTCCTGATGACGGTGTTCTTCATCGTCTCCGCGACTGTCCAGACTGCTTCCGGCTTTATCGTCGACCGCTTTGGCGCACGACCGGTCCTGTTTGCCGGGATGGTCAGCCTCGGAACCTCGGCCCTGATCCTGGCCGCGAGCCCGACCTACGGCATGCTGATGCTGGGGGCGGCCGTCGCCGGCATGGGGAACGGCGTATTCCATCCGGTGGATTTCACGCTGCTGAACAAGCACGTCTCGCAGTCGCGCCTTGGCCACGCTTTCTCGGTGCACGGCATCAGCGGCAATCTGGGCTGGGCGGCGGCGCCGGTGTTTCTCGTCACTATTGCCAACCTGGCAAGCTGGCGTACCGCCCTGGTTGGGGCATCGCTGCTCGCCTTCTCGGTGCTCGCGGCGTTGATCGTCTACCGTAGCGCGCTGGATCCGCGCGAAGTCCGCGAAAGCGTCGGCAAGGCGCCGGCCAAGGGCGCGGAGGCGGGTGGAAGCGCCTCGATGCTGGCGTTCATGAAGCTGCCGCAGGTGTGGGCATGCTGGGCGTTTTTCCTCATCACTACGTTCGCACTCTCGGGCATCCAGAATTTCTCCGCGTCCGCGCTCACGCAGATCTACAATATTTCCCTGCCGCTGGCGACCGCCTCGTATACGGTGTTCATGCTGAGCAGTGCGGGCGGGATGATCCTGGGCGGTTTCGCGGCGGGCCGTGTGGCCAATCACGACCGCATTATCGCGTACAGCTTCGTGCTGTCCGGTTCGTTTGCAGTGCTGGTCGGCCTGAATCTGTTCCCGGGCTGGACGGTGCCATTGCTGCTGGGCGTGATCGGCTTCGGCTCTGGTGTCGCAGGTCCATCGCGCGACCTGATGGTGCGTGCGGCTGCGCCCAAGGGTGCTACGGGGCGGGTGTATGGCGTGGTGTATTCGGGCCTGGATATCGGGCTGGCAACCGGTCCGCTGCTGTTCGGTGCATTGATGGATGCAAGCCATCCGACGTGGCTGTTCCTGCTGGTGGGCGTGCTGCAGGTCGCGGCGATCTTCACGGCCGTGACGGTCGGCAAGGGCAACCGCGCACGGCGCGCCCAGGCGGAGGCGCAGACCGCTGCCTGACGGTGCGGCCTGAACGTGCCGCATGATCAGCCGATGCCCCGCCATGTGCGGGGCATTTTTGTATGATCGCCGGCACGGTCGCTTGTGTGCCGCGCCGCGTAACGACGGTGTGGCAGCCGCGGCAACCGTGTGAGCGCAACGACAGAGAGAACATACGCATGACGAGGACTTCTGACGACAAGACGGTACCGCTACCAGGCGGACACGTGCTGGTGGATGCGCTGATCGCGCATGGCGCGGACCTGGCATTCGGCGTGCCCGGCGAGAGCTACCTGGCGGTGCTGGACGGCATCCATCGCCGCGCCGATGCACTGCGTTTCATCATCTGCCGGCAGGAGGGCGGGGCGGCGAACATGGCCGAAGCCTATGGCAAGCTGACCGGCCGGCCCGGCATCGCCTTCTGCACGCGCGGCCCTGGTGCGACCAACGCCAGCATCGGTGTGCACACGGCCTTCCAGGATTCGACGCCGATGATCCTGTTCATCGGCCAGGTTGGCTCCGACTTTGCTGACCGTGAGGCTTTCCAGGAAATCGATTACCGCCGCATGTTCGGCCAGATGGCCAAGTGGGTGGCGCAGATCGACCGAGCGGAGCGGATTCCCGAGTATGTCGCACGCGCTTTCCAGACGGCGACGTCCGGGCGTCCGGGACCCGTGGTACTGGCGCTGCCGGAGGACATGCTGACCACCGAAGTGACTGCCCCGCAACTGCCCCGCTACGAGCGCGTCATGAGCTGGCCCGGCGATGCCGATATGGAGCGCCTGCACAGCATGCTGCTGGCGGCGCAGCGGCCGTTCGTGCTGCTCGGCGGCAGCGGCTGGACGCCGGCGGCGTGCGCTGACCTGCAGGCATTCGCCGAGCGCTTTGGCGTGCCGGTGGGGTGTGCCTTCCGTTTCCAGGACCTGTTCGACAATCGGCACCCGCTTTATGCGGGCGATGTCGGTATCGGCATCAATCCGGCGTTGGCCGCGCGCATCCGCGCCGCCGACCTGGTGCTGGCCATCGGGCCGCGCCTCGGCGAGATGACGACTGGCGGCTACACGCTGCTGGAAGCGCCGCAGCCACGGCAGCAACTGATTCATGTCCACGCCGGCGCCGAGGAACTCGGCAGTGTGTACCGGGCAGACCTGATGATCCAGGCGAGCATGCCGGCCATCGCCGCCCGCCTTGCCGCACTGCCAGCCCCCGCCGCGCGGCTGTGGGAAACGGAGGCACAGGCGGCGCATGCGGAATACCTGGCGAATATCGCGGTGCCGGCTGCCGGCACCGCTCATGAAGAAGGCGTCGATCTCGCGCGGGTGGTGTCCGAGATGCGCGCGATCCTGCCGGACAACGCCATTGTCACCAATGGCGCCGGCAACTACGCTGGCTGGCTGCATCGCTACTATCCCCATGCCGGTTTCGTGCACGGCAGCCGCACGCAGCTGGCGCCGACGAGTGGTGCCATGGGTTACGGCACACCGGCTGCAGTGGCCGCCAAGCTCGTGCATCCCGACCGCCCGGTGGTGGCACTGGCCGGCGATGGCTGTTTCCTGATGAATGGCCAGGAACTGGCGACCGCCATGCAGTATGACGCGCCCATCATCATCATCGTGGTCAACAATAGTATGTACGGCACGATCCGCATGCATCAGGAGCGCGAGTATCCGGGGCACATCAGCGGCACGCCGCTGCGCAATCCCGATTTCGCCGCGCTGGCACGCGCCTATGGGGCGCGCGGCGTGACCGTGACGCAGACCGCCGGCTTTGCACCTGCCTTGCGCGAGGCGCTTGCCGCACCGGTCAGCACGCTGATCGAGATCCGGACCGATCCGGAGCAGATCACGTCGCGCACCACCCTGAGCGCCATCCGCCAGGCAGCGCAGGCGCGCGGTCACTGAGGATTTGAACACCGGTTTTTTCAGGAGAACGGAATGGCAGCGGATATGACCTTCAACACCTGCGATCTGTGCGACGCCAATGAGGCGCGTCTTGCGGATGGCTCCCTGCGTGTGATGGCGCCCGGCCTGCGCAGCTTTGGCAAGCTTGCGGCCTTTGCCGGGCCGGCGGCCACGCTGAAGGTCTTCGAAGACAATGCGCTGGTACGCGCCACGCTCGAAACACCAGGCAACGGCCGCGTGCTGGTGGTGGAGGGCGGCGGCTCGCTGCGCTGCGCACTGGTGGGCGGCAATCTCGGCAAGCTGGCCGAGCAGAACGGCTGGGCTGGCGTGATCGTGAACGGCTGCGTGCGGGACTCGCAGGAACTGGCGGCGTGTGCGGTTGGCATCCGTGCCTGGGCCACGTGTCCGGTACGCAGCAACAAGCGTGGCGTCGGCGAGTCCGGCGTGCAGGTGCAGATGGCGGGCGTGGTCGTACGGCCTGGTGACTGGATCTACGCCGATGATGACGGCGTCCTGGTGGCCGCGCAGGCGCTGCACTGAGTCAGTCTTGAAATGGTATTGAAGCGGCCTTGAACCGCCCTGGATTGCTGATCGACCATGCCCTTCATCTTTGTTTACGGCACGCTACGCACCGGTGAGGCGAATGATATCCATCGCGCTGCAGCCCGTCACAGCCTGCCGGCTCCCACGCTGATTGGGGCGGGTACCGTGCGGGGTGAGCTGGTTGACCTGGGCGATTACCCGGGCCTGATACCGGATACGACGGCCAGCCCGGTATCGGGCGAGGTATATGAAATCGATGCAACGTTGATTCCTGTGCTCGATGCCATCGAGGAGGTGTACCCGGGGCGATTGTCCCTGTTCCTGCGCACTGTCTTGCCGGTACAGTGCGGCGAGGCCAGCATCGACTGCATCGTCTACCCGGTCCATGCCGAGGCCGTCGCGCTGGCAACCCGGATTGCCGGTGGCGATTGGATCCGGCATCGGCTGGCGAGATGACCCTGGGTGACAGCTGCGGGGCCACATTTCGTATTTCATGATGTGAAATATTGTTTTGGTGCGTAAAAACATGTCGATGCGAGGCACAAGCACGCTGTCTCATGATGGAAAAAGACGTTTCGCATCGTAAAAATAATTTTCTATCCATTTGAATTTAAAGGAATAAATTTCTTGTTGTAATTGTTCTTTCGGCTTGTTGCGTCGCCGCACCATTCCCTACACTCTTATATAAGACATATGACTTGATGCCTGTTGGTCGAAGTAATGCAGGCCGGGTCAGTCGGACAAATTTCGTATGTCATCTCAGGAGAGTGAAAATGTCGCGTGAAGCCGAAGCCAAGAAACTGCAACAGGAATGGGACACGAATCCGCGCTGGAAAGGGATCAAGCGCGGTTACACCGCCGAAGACGTGATCCGCCTGCGCGGCTCGCTGCAGATCGAGCACACGCTGGCCAAGCGTGGCGCCGAAAAGCTGTGGACCCTCATGAACAATGAGCCGTTCGTCAACGCGCTTGGCGCGCTGACCGGCAATCAGGCCATGCAGCAGGTCAAGGCTGGCCTCAAGGCCATCTATCTGTCGGGCTGGCAGGTCGCCGGCGATGCCAACCTTGCCGGCGAAATGTATCCCGACCAGTCGCTGTACCCGGCCAATTCGGTGCCGCAGGTGGTCAAGCGCATCAACAATACCTTCCAGCGAGCCGACCAGATCCAGTGGAGCGAGGGCAAGGACGATATTGATTTCTTCGCGCCGATCGTAGCCGACGCCGAAGCCGGGTTCGGCGGCGTGCTGAACGCCTTCGAACTGATGAAGTCGATGATCGAGGCCGGCGCCGCTGGCGTGCACTTCGAAGACCAGCTGGCTTCCGTGAAGAAGTGCGGCCACATGGGCGGCAAGGTGCTCGTGCCGACGCGCGACGCTGTCGCCAAGCTGGTGGCTGCCCGCCTGGCTGCCGACGTGATGGGTGTGCCGACCGTGCTGATTGCGCGTACCGACGCGGAAGCCGCTGACTTGCTGACCGCCGACGTGGATGACAACGACAAGCCGTTCTGCACGGGCGAACGTACAGTGGAAGGCTTCTACCGCACCAAGCCGGGCCTGGAGCAGGCCATCTCGCGCGGCCTGGCCTACGCTGAGTACGCCGACCTCGTGTGGTGTGAAACCGGCAAGCCGGATCTGGAATACGCCCGCAAGTTCGCCGAAGCCATCCATGCCAAGTTCCCGGGCAAGATGCTGTCGTACAACTGCTCGCCGTCGTTTAACTGGAAGAAGAACCTCGATGACGCGACCATCGCCAAGTTCCAGAAGGAACTCGGTGCCATGGGCTACAAGTTCCAGTTCATCACGCTGGCTGGCTTCCACG
The DNA here is from genome assembly GCA_000272025.2 of Imbroritus primus. GTDB lineage: Bacteria > Pseudomonadota > Gammaproteobacteria > Burkholderiales > Burkholderiaceae > Imbroritus > Imbroritus primus. The sequence continues at coordinate 982,741 of AKCV02000015.1, read as the reverse complement.
CGCTGAACTACTCGATGTTCAACCTGGCGCACGGCTATGCCCGCAACCAGATGAGCGCCTTCGTCGAGTTGCAGGAAGCGGAGTTCGCCGCCGCCGAGAAAGGCTTCACCGCCGTCAAGCACCAGCGCGAAGTCGGTACGGGCTACTTCGATGCTGTGACGCAGACCATCGAAGGCGGTCAGTCGTCGACGACTGCACTGAAGGGTTCGACGGAAGACGAACAGTTCTTCGACAAGAAAGTCGCCTGATCACTCTCCAGGCTACTTGACCGGTGCGCGACCAACGCACCGGAACCTTCCGCCCCGCGATCCGCGGGGCTTTTTCATGTCCGCGTGATCGGTGGGGAAGCACGAAGGGAGCCGCGAGGCCAGCCAGCAGACGCCTTGGAGGGCAGTGTGCGGATGGCGTATGCATATTCCGCCGGGGCTTTCCTTGCGCTGTTCATCATGCGTGATGCGCCTGCCGACCGGTGTCAGTCAGAGGGCAGCATGGGTGGCGTGGGCGCTCTGGAGGTCGGAGCGCGGCTTGCTGGTGCCATAGCCTTCGGCCCACTGCAGGGTATGGCGCAGCAGGTCATCGATGAAACGGTGCTCAGTCGCGGTGCATTGGGCGCGGTGATAGCGGATCAGCAGCGCGACACGACGCGCCATCAGGCTGCCGAAACGGTACTGGGCATGCCGCAGGGCGCCGGGGGCAGGCGCAAGGCAGACCAGGTAGCGCATTGCCGTGGCTTCGGCCTGCAGCGTAGCGTGCTCGATATCGTGCGGGCTGGCATGGGGATGGCGTGTGACATGTTCGAGTGCGCTGACCTCGGCAAAAGCCGTCAGGTAGGCATGCATGTCATTCGACGAGGCGCGGGTCCGACTGCGCTCGAGCGCATGCATGGCGTGCTGCAGCATGCGCCGCATCAGATGCGCGCGGCTTGCGAGGCGTGTTGCAAGAGACCCCGGGGCAGAAGGGGAGGCCGGCGAAAGCACCTTGCGGTGAAACGGCAGGATATTGCCCGGTGCGGGATCCGCATGCGAAACGTGCGTCGATGAATCCGCCATCGTCATTCCTTATTAACGAACTGCAAGAGTTAAGGGAAAAACTGAAAGCAGTATTGCACACGCTACACATTAATTTTGTGAATTAGCGTGATATTGATATTGATATAAATGAAGAACAGATATTAGAAATATTAAAAATAAGCCGGAGACGGATTCCCGTACGTCTCCGGCAGGCGCATGCAGGGCACGCGCCGCTCGCCCATGTCCGGGCGTGTTTAACGGTAGACCACCACGGGGATCGCGGTGTGGGTCAGTACCTTCTGCGTTTCGCTGCCCAGCAGCAGGCCACTCAGGCCGCGCCGGCCATGCGAGGCCATGAAGATCGCATCGCAGCCATGGCGCTCGGCGGCATCGATGATGCCGAGATAGGGGGCGGCAAAGGTGGTCATGTCCGTCGTGCAGGCAACGCCGGCTTTCTGCGCGGCATCCGTGACTTCTTTCAGGTAAATACGCGCCTGATTTTCCACACGCTCGTGAAATGCCTGCGGCGCTTCGACGACGATTTCACTGAATGGCGTATAAGGGTATTGTTCAAGGCAGACATAAGCCGTGACTTTGGCATTGAGGGCAGTGGCCAGTTCCAATGCGCCCTGCATCGCCTTGTGCGAGAGTTCCGAACCGTCGGTGGGAATCAGCAAATGCTTGAACATGGTCTTCTCCTTATTGTGGATGGAACGAAAAGAAGCGATTGCCTTGCCTCGTATTCAGTGTAGTCCGCTCGCGAAATAAGGAAATACCGATTACGCCTCTTCTTGATCTGGCGCAAACCGGACGCTGCCGCCAGGTTCGCCTCTCCCTGGCCATGCGGGCTATATGGTCGGCGAGGGTCTTAATCCGGCCGCCATCCGTATGCTGGCGCGCATCGGGCACCCGGTGGCTGTCCGCACTACGACGCCATGCCGCCACGCCGCCAATAGGCTGGATTGCCGTAGGTGTTTTTCAGGAAATCGATGAACAGCCGCACGCGCAGCGGCAGGTGCTTGCGTTGCGGAAAGACTGCGTGAATGCCGATGGGCGGCGCGGCATAGGCATCGAGCACGGTCACCAGGCGCCCGGCGGCAATGTCCTGGCCAACCTCCCACCAGGAGCGCCACGCCAGCCCGTGGCCCTGCAGGCACCATTCGTGCAGAACGGCGCCGTCGGTGCATTCCATGGTGCCGGCGATCTTCACCATCACAGTCTGGCCGTCCTGCTGGAAGACCCAGCCGCGTTGCGCCGCACCAGCGCCGAACGACAGGCAGTTGGCGTGATTGAGATCGTCCAGCGTGGCGGGCGTGCCATGTCGGGCCAGGTAGTCGGGGGTCGCCACCACCACGCGGCGCGTGTCGGCCAGGCGGATCGAGACCAGGCTGGAATCCGGCAGGTCGCCGAGCCGGATGGCGCAATCGAAGCCTTCGTTGACAAGATCGACGACCCGGTCAGAAAGATCGAGTGTCAGCGAAACGTCCGGATGCGCCTCCAGAAAGCGCGGCACGAGCGGCGCGACGTGCCGCCGCCCATAGCCGGCCGGAGCGGTGATGCGCAGATGGCCGCTGGCCTTGACGCCGCCGGCCGAGACGCTGGCCTCGGCATTGTGCAGGTCGTTCAGGATGCGCTGGCAATCCTCCAGAAAGGCCGCGCCTTCGAACGTCAGACTGAGCTTGCGCGTGGTGCGGACCATCAACTTGACGCCCAGCCGCTCCTCGAGCGCGGTCAGACGGCGTCCGATGATGGCCGGCGCCACGCCTTCGGCGCTGGCGGCGGCAGACAGACTGCCGCGAGAGGCGACGGCCACGAAGGTTTCAAGCTGCTTGAGGTGGCTCATCGAGCACTGATATCCGGCTGAGTCTGCAGAAAACCGCAGTATTTTGTCTGGAATAACGCAAGATTATGTACTTAAAAGTAAAAGATCAAGTGACCGTCGGCGTCTTTCTGCTGTCGCACGGGCTTCCTACAATGCGTTATCCGATTGACTAAACCGGCGCCTCGCGCCGCTGCCCATGTCCGCCATCCGCGCCGTCCTGTTCGATGCCTACGGAACACTGTTCGACGTGTATTCCGTCGCGGCGCGCGCCGAGCAGCTATTTCCGGGCAAGGGCAATGCGCTGGCGCTGCTGTGGCGGGACCGACAGATCGACTACACCCGGCTGCGTTCGCTGGCCGGGCCGGGTGGCGAGTATTACAAGCCGTTCTGGGACATTACGCAGGACGCATTGCGTTACGCGGCTGCCCGCCTCGAGTTGGCGCTGAGCGAGACGCAGTGCGCGCAACTGATGAAGGAGTACAGCTGCCTGTCGGCGTTTCCCGAGAATGTGGGCGTGCTGCGGCAGTTGCGCGCGATGGGATTGCCGCTGGGCATTCTCTCTAATGGCAATCCCGAGATGCTCGACATCGCAGTGAAGAGCGCAGGCATGGGCGGGCTGTTCGAGGCCGTGCTGAGCGTGGAGCCGGTGCGCCTGTTCAAGACCGCGCCGGAAGCCTATGCGCTGGGCCCGGCCACGTTCGGCGTGCCGGCGCGCGACATTCTTTTCGTCTCGTCGAACGGCTGGGACGCATGCGGGGCGGCGTGGTACGGCTACACCGCCTTCTGGATCAACCGCGCCGGCCACCCGCCGGAGCAGCTCGATGTGGTGCCACAAGGTACCGGGCACGATATGAACGACCTGCTGCAATTCGTCCGCGAGGCCCGTGCCGGGCGCGCGGCGTCCGCAGCGTAGCGGGTGCGCCTGCACCCGCCCGATGAACCGATTTTTCGCTTTGAACGCAATCACAGGAGATGACCATGGCTTTGACGCTCCCCGCAGGCATGCAGATCACCGGCGAGATCCTGCCCGCCTACGAATCCATTCTGACGCCCGAAGCGCTTGCGCTGGTTGCCAAGCTGCACCGTGCCTTTGAGCCGCGCCGCCAAGAGTTGTTGCAGGCCCGTGTGGCCCGCGCCAAGCGCCTGGACGCTGGTGAAATGCCCGATTTCCTGCCGGAAACCAAGAGTGTGCGCGACGGCGACTGGAAGATCGCCCCGATCCCGCCCGCGCTGTACTGCCGCCGCGTGGAAATTACCGGTCCGGTCGAGGCCAAGATGGTGATCAACGCCTTCAACTCGGGCGCGGATTCGTATATGACCGACTTCGAGGACAGCAACACGCCCAACTGGCACAACCAGATCCAGGGGCAGGTGAACCTCTACCAGGCCATCCGTCGCACGCTCACGCTCGAGCAGAACGGCAAGTCGTACAAGCTCAACGATAAGATTGCCACGCTGCAGGTGCGTCCGCGCGGCTGGCACCTGACCGAAAAGCACGTCACGGTCGACGGCCAGCGCGTGTCCGGCGGCATCTTCGATTTCGCGCTGTTCCTGTTCCATAACGCCAAGGAACAGATCGCCCGTGGCGCCGGCCCGTTCTTCTACCTGCCGAAGATGGAAAGCCACCTCGAAGCACGCCTGTGGAACGACGTGTTCGTCATGGCGCAGAACGAGATCGGCCTGCCGCAGGGCACCATCAAGGCCACCGTGCTGATCGAGACGATCCTTGCCGCCTTCGAGATGGACGAGATCCTGTACGAACTGCGCGAGCATAGCGCTGGCCTGAACGCCGGCCGCTGGGACTACATCTTCAGTTGCATCAAGAAGTTCAAGGTCGACAAGAATTTCTGCCTGGCCGACCGCGCCAAGGTCACCATGACCTCGCCGTTCATGCGTGCCTATGCGCTACTGCTGCTCAAGACCTGCCACAAGCGCAATGCCCCCGCGATTGGCGGCATGAGCGCGCTGATCCCGATCAAGAACGATCCGGAAAAGAACGCCATCGCCATGCAGGGCATCATCAGCGACAAGCAGCGCGATGCGACCGATGGCTACGATGGCGGCTGGGTGGCACACCCGGGCCTGGTCGAGCCGGCCATGAAGGAATTCGTGGCAGTGCTGGGCGACAAGCAGAACCAGATCGAAAAGCAGCGTGATGATGTCCAGGTGACGGCCGCCGACCTGCTCAACTTCCAGCCGGAAACGCCGATCACGCGCACCGGCCTGGAGATGAACATCAATGTCGGCATCCATTACCTCGGCGCCTGGCTGGCTGGCAATGGCTGCGTGCCGATCCACAACCTGATGGAAGATGCCGCCACGGCGGAAATCTCGCGCTCGCAAGTGTGGCAGTGGATCCGCTCGCCCAAGGGCGTGCTGGAAGACGGCACCAAGGTGACGGCCGAGCTGGTCCGGCAGATCATCCCGGTCGAACTGGCCAAGGTCAAGGCGCTGGTCGGCGGCGACACCAAGACCTACGACCGCGCTGCGCAGATCTTCGAGCAGATGTCCACTGCCGAGGACTTTGCCGAGTTCCTGACGCTGCCGTTGTACGAGGAAGTCTGATCGCAAGGTCTGACAATCAAGCCTGAGCTTCGGCACTGAAGGCCGGATCTCATCGCCTGCATCGCGTAGCGGAGCCGCTCTCCGCCTTGCCCCGGGGCCGGTTCCGCACAGTTGTGTGCGGGCCCGGCCTTTTTCCATGGCGCAAATGCGCTCATAATCGAGGCTGAACGCTGCCCTGGAGAAATCGCTTGCAATTCGAGCACCTGATTGAAATCAATGATCCGCTGAACCCCTTGCTGGTACCGCTCACCTCGCAGCAGGTCTGGCAAGGGCTGGTACTGCGGGCGCGCGAGCCCGAGGCGTTCATGCTGGGCCTCGACCGTGCGGAGATCCTCTCGGATACGGGCAATGTACTGGAGCGCGAACTGCATTTCGGTGCGGCGCGCATCCGCGATACCGTGACGTTGATCCCCCACGCCGCCGTGCGCTACGACACGCATGCCACGGCCGAGCACGCAGGCGGTTCTCTCATGATGTCGATCGAGATGCCGGACGAGGCGCACCTCTTTGTCCGCTTCGTCTACGCGACCACCATGGCCGAGGCCGATGCCCGCGGCGATACGCGCTACGCCGATATCGTGCGGTCTGCCTATCACGCGGCGGACCTGGATACGATCGCCAAGATCCGCGAATTCGCAGCCGCAGGACGCCTGGGATGATTCCCTGGCAAGCCGGGCCCACACGGGAATCGCTAGCCGCCCGTTACGGTGAGCGTACACGCTGGCTGGTCCTGCTGGTCCTGATGATCGGCACCATTTCGTCGATCATTTCCTCGACCATCGTCAACGTCGCCATTCCCGATCTCAGCCGGACCTTTGTGCTGACGCAGGCGCGGGCCCAATGGGTCTCCGCCAGTTTCATGATCGCCATGACACTCGGCATGCTGCTCACGCCCTGGCTGCTGCTGCGTCTCGGCCTGCGCCGGACCTTCATCGGCGCAGTGGTGTTGCTCGGCTGTGGCGGGCTGGTGGGTGGATTGGCCCATTCGTATGAGCTTGTGCTGATGATGCGGGTCACGGAAGGACTCGCAGCCGGTATCATGCAGCCGCTACCGAATATTCTGATCCTGCGCGCGTTCGAGGAGCGCGAGCAGGGACGGGCGATGAGCCTGTTCGGTTTTGGCGTGATCCTGGCCCCCGCATTGGGGCCAAGCGTCGGCGGGTTCCTTGTGGAGGCATTTGGCTGGCGCTCGATCTTCTTCGTCGTGCTGCCATTCTGCGTGCTGGCTGCGTTTCTTGCACGCCGCTTCATGCCGGTGAATTCGGCGCTGATGGGAGAACGCCAGCCGCTCGACTGGACCGGGCTGCTGCTGATCAGCGCGGCGACCATCATGCTGATGAACGGCCTGGTGGAGGTCATGCATGCTCCCGCGCTTGGCGGCGGGCTGCTGGCCGGTGGGGCGCTGGCGCTCGGGGCCTTCGTGTTCTGGCAACTGCGCGCCGTCTATCCCCTGGTCGACATGCGCCTGTTCAGCTATCGCCAGTTCGCCATGGGCGCGATCGTGTCATTCATGTATGGCGCCAGCCTGTACGGCTCGACCTATCTGCTGCCGGTGTACATGCAGCTCGGGCTTGGTTATACGCCTACGCATGCCGGGTTGCTGCTGTTGCCGGCCGGCATCTGCCTGGCCATAGTGATCGTACTGGCGGGGCGACTGATCGAGATCATCCGGCCCTACCAGCAGGTCACGCTCGGATTGGCCTTGCTGATGGCGTCGTTCCTGCTGATGGCGACCAATTCGCTGGCCACCAGTTATATCGTGCTGGTGCTGTGGGTGGTGGTGGGGCGGATCGGCCTTGGCCTGATCCTGCCGTCGCTCAGCATCGGGGCCATGCGCGGCGTGGATTTTTCGCTCGTGTCGCAGGGGTCGAGCGGGATCAGTTTCATCCGCCAGTTGGGCGGCGCAATCGGCATCAGCGTGTGCGGTATCGTACTGCAGTGGCGGCTGGGCATGCAGGGCGGTGAGCCGGTCAGCGCCAGCGCGGTGGATCCGGTCCACCGGCTGGCGGCATTCGACGATACCTTCCTGTTCCTCGGCGTGCTGCTGGGGCTGGCGATGCTGGCCGCATGGCGCATGCGCCCGGCCCCCGCACCGCTGGTCGGGCCGACGGATCCGCCTTGAGGGTCAGGCTTCAGTTCCCGGCCTTCAGCTCCTCGACCAGTTCGATGTACTTGCCTTGTGCGTCTTCGGTGGGCATACCCTTGAGTGCAGCCCAGGCATCGAACTTGTAGCGTGCCACGATATCCGTCATGCCCGGACGGTCATCGCCGGCATCGCCTTCGCTGGCCTGCTTGAAGAGGGCGTACAGGCGCAGCAGGACCATGTTGCCGGGGCGTTCCGGCAATTGCTGGACGTCCTGCTGGGCCTGGGCGAAACGTGCGGAAAGGTCGGTCATTGAAGCAGATCCTCATGGACGAACGGAAAATTCCATCATAGCAACGAACCTCGCGGATCGATTCGAGGGCCTCCTCGGTTTCGCCAACCGCTACAATCGCGTCATGACCCAGATTCTTGCATTGGAAACATCGACCGAGTGGTGCTCGGTCGCCCTGGCATTGCGCCGGGACGGCGGCGTCCGCACAGTCGCGCGCCATGAACAGACGGGCCCGCGTTCGAGCGACCTGATCCTGCCGCTGGTCGACGCGGTGCTGGCCGAGGCCGGCGTGACACTCGACGCCTGCGACGCCATTGCCTTCGGCGCCGGACCTGGCGCCTTCACTGGTCTGCGCACGGCCTGCGGCGTGGCCCAGGGCCTGGCGTTCGGTATCGACCGGCCGGTGATTGCCGTCAACTCGCTCGAAGCCTGTGCCGAGCAGGCCGGTGCACAGCTGCCCGCCGGCATGCCTGTGGTCGTGGCGCTCGACGCCCGCATGCAGGAATGCTACTGGGCCACGTTCCGCTGGGATGGCGTCGGCTGGGAAGCGCTGACGCCGACCCGCGTCGCGCCCCCGGAGGCCGTGATCGCGCCGGAAGGACCGTTCTGGTTGGTGGGGAGTGCGCTGACCGTATTTGGCGAACAGCTGACGCTTGCAGCCCAGGCAGCGCATCGCCTGCCGGCGATATTGCCGGACGCACGCAGCGTGGCCGCCATCGCGCTACGCATGTTCGATGCCGGCATGACGCAATCCGCCGAACATGCCGCGCCGCTGTATGTGCGCGACAAGGTGGCGCTGACGGTGACCGAGCGGCAAGCCGTGGCGGCCGCCAAGGCCGCAGGCAACTGACAGGAACGGCAGGGACGCAACATGTCGAATTTGTCAGCTAATCTGTCCGTGCCGGCAGGGTTGCCAGCCGGCTGGCGCCTTGAGCGCATGACCGCGCTGTCCATACCGGAAATCGTGGCGATCGAGCTGCGGGCGTATCCGTTTCCGTGGTCGCAGCGCAATTTCGAGGACTCCGTACGCAGCGGTTATGTCGGCCTGTTGCTGCGCGACGCGCATGGCCGGCTGGCCGGCTACGCTATCGTCATGCCGGCGGTCGATGAGATGCATCTGCTGAACATCACCATCGCCCCTGAGTACCAGCGCCGTGGCCTTGGCGCCTGGCTGCTGCAGGCCGTTGCCGATACGGCGCGGGCCTCGGGCTATCATGGCATATTGCTCGAGGTGCGGCCGTCCAACGGCGGCGCGATCGCGCTGTACCAGCGCAGCGGGTTCGCGGAGATCGGCCGGCGGCGGGGGTATTATCCGGCGGCTGACGGTGGGCGCGAGGACGCACTGGTCATGCGCCTGCACTGGCCCACAGCGGACGGTGATACCGCGAGCGCACACGGAGGATTCCGGCCATGAGCCGACGCGAACAGTTTCTCGATGCGCTGGGCCTGATGCCCGAATGGCTGCCGCGCCAGCATGGCGTGCCGCTGGAGGTGCCGGAAGCCGCAGCTGGGGGGGGGGAGCGCGCCGCCACTGCGATGGCTGCCAATGCGACTGCCGCACCGGATACGAGGCCGGCATCCGGTACCGTTGCCGCACCCCGGCCCGAGTATCCCGGTCCGGCCGATGTGGACATGCCAGCGCCGCCTGCCGGCCGTGCGCTCGGTGGTGAGCATGCGCGCAGCAACGACGGCGTGTCTGCCCGCGCCCTGGAAATCGCCACGCTCGACTGGGAGCCGCTGGCCCGGCATGTGGCTGATTGCCAGGCATGCCAGCTGTGCGAACGGCGTACCAATACCGTGTTCGGGGTGGGCGACCAGCAGGCCGAATGGATGTTCATCGGCGAAGGTCCAGGCGAGCAGGAAGACTTGCAGGGCGAGCCCTTCGTCGGGCAGTCGGGCAAGCTGCTCGACAATATGCTGCGGGCGCTCGGCATGTCGCGCCAGCGCAATGTATATATCGCCAACATCGTCAAATGCCGGCCGCCGCGCAACCGCGATCCGGAGCCGGAAGAGGCCGCGGTGTGCGAACCCTATCTGCAACGCCAGATCGCACTGCTGAAGCCGCGCCTGATCGTGGTGCTCGGCAAGGTCGCTGCACATCGCCTGTTGCGCACCGACGCGCCAGTCAGCCGCCTGCGCGGCCAGGTGCATGACTATGAGGGCATCCCGGTGGTGGTGACCTACCATCCGTCCTACCTGCTGCGCTCCCCGAACGAAAAGGCCAAAGCCTGGGATGACCTGTGCTTTGCGCGTGCCCTGCATGAACGATCCGGTCCGTCCGCCGGACGCGCCTGAGCGGGTCGCCCAGACGCAGCGCGACCTGCGCTGGCTGGCAGCATCGCCATGGCTGCTGGGACGTGGTGCGCCGGATGCAGCGGATGCAGTGCGTACCGGCGACACGGAGCGGGCAGCAGGCGCGTGCCGGAGCAGTAACGATCTGGTTCTTCCTCCGCTGGCCGACTGGCCGGCGCATCTGGCGCCGGTACTCGAGCATTGGCTGAAGGCTCCCGATGGCGCCGCCAGCTTGCCGCCGGTGGCGGCCATTCCCAAGCGCCTGGGACGCTACGCTGAACTCCTGCTGGGCGGCGTGCTTGCGCATCTGCCGGGTATCCATGTGCTGGCGGCCAACCTGCCCATCCGCCGGACGGCCGGGCAGGGCAACGGGATCGATACGCTGGGGGAACTCGACTTTGTCTGGCGCGACCAGGCGAGCGGCGTGGTCACCCACTGGGAACTCGCCACCAAGTTCTACCTGCTGATGCCGGAACCCGATCCGGCTGCCCCCATCACCTGGATGCACTTCGTCGGCCCCAATCTTGCCGACCGCTTTGGCGACAAGCTGCACCATATCGCTACCCGCCAGCTCCCCCTGTCGCACACGCCAGAAGCGCGCGCCGCACTCGGCTGCAACGTGGACCGGGCCGAGGCCTATCTGAAGGGCTGGCTGTTCTATCCGCTGGAATGGCCCGATGTGCGCCAGTCCGGTCGCCTGCCGGCGCGCTTGGCGGCCGATCACCTGCATGGCTGGTGGGGGACGCTCGATCAGTTTGCACACAAGCCTTCCGGCCGTTCGGGCGATCTGCGCTGGTGCCTGCTGCCGCGCGCCCTGTGGCTGTCGCCGGCGCGGCTGGATAGGGGGAGTGGCGGCCTGCTGGAGCATGCCGCCATGGTGTCAGCGCTATACGAGCGGTTTCATAGCGGCATCGAGGCACCGGCCTACCGGCGCAATATTCCGGTGATGGTCTGCGGCCTGCGGCGCGAGACCGACAACGCCGGTCGAGATGCCTGGCATGAGGTGACGCGCGGATTCATCGTGCCCGATGGCTGGACCGACCTGGCATTGCGCCGGGCGCATGGGGAACGGGTAGAACCGGGCAGCAGGATGGGCTGAATGGCCAGCCGGGTAAATCTCTCCCGGGCTGCGCGTATCAGTGGTGCTTGTCTTCGGCGATCAGCGCTACCGAATCGAACTTGCGCTGGTTGATGCGATGCTTCTGCATCACCAATAGCATGGTCAGGCACACAAATGTGCCGAAGGCGATGATGACGATGCTCACCGGAACGTCGAAGCGGATCAGCAGCGCATACAGGCACAGCATCACCAGCACGGAAATGTTCTCGTTGAAGTTCTGCACGGCAATGGAATGGCCGGCCGAGAGCAGCACATGGCCACGATGCTGCAGCAGGGCATTCATCGGTACCACGAAGTAGCCGGACAGGCCGCCCAGCAGCATCAGGAACAGATAGGCCATCAGCATGGCCAGCGACAACTGCATATTGCCGATCTGGAACACGACGTGCGGCAGGGTATCGCGCGTGTAGAAGGCCATCAGCATCACCAACAGGCCCATTGCCACGCCATACGGCAGCACCGACAGCGAACGCTTGAGCGGCACGCGCATTGCCGCGAGGATGGCGCCTGCCGCCACGCCCACCGCCACCACGGCCTGCAACAACGCACCCTGCGAGAGGTTGAGTTGCAGCGACTGCTCGGCCCATTTCAGCACGATGAACTGCAGCGTTGCCCCCGCGCCCCAGAACAGCGTGGTCACCGCCAGCGAGATCTGGCCGACCTTGTCGCGCCACAGCGTGCTGCAGCAATCAGCAAATTCGGAAATCAGGCGGAAGGGGTTTTTTTCCTGGGCAGGATACCGGGCGCCGGTGTCAGGAATGAAGAGGTTGAAGATGGCTGCCGCCAGATAGCACAGCATGATCACGATCATGGCGGCCTCGGTTGGCGATTCGATGCCGAGATCGATGAACGGCACATCGATCCCGAGCAGCATCTGCGATACCTTGTGCGAGATCAGCGCGCCGCCCAGTACCGTGCCGAGGATGATCGAGCCAACGGTCAGGCCCTCGATCCAGCCGTTGGCCGCCACGAGTTTCTCGGGTGGCAGCAGCTCGGTCAGGATGCCGTATTTGGCCGGGGAGTAGGCTGCGGCGCCCAGCCCGACCACGCCATAGGCAATGAGCGGGTGCGAGCCGAACAGCATGATGGAACAACCGCCGATCTTGATGGCATTGGTGATCAGCATCACGCGGCCCTTGGGCATTGAGTCGGCGAAGGCCCCGACAAACGCCGCCAGCAGCACGTAGGAGAGCACGAAGAACAGCTTGAGCAGCGGGGTCATCCAGGCCGGGGCAAGCATCTCGGTAAGAAGGGCAATGGCCACGATGAGCAGCGCATTGTCGGCCAGCGACGAAAAGAACTGCGCGGCCATGATGGTGTAAAAACCCTTCTTCATACTCTCGACTCGGTCTCCGGCGACGACGCCTGCCGTGGGGTCCGTTATAGGACGACCGGACGGCGCGTCCGGCTTTATATCACGAAAAAGGCGCCCATCCTGTGAAAATCGCTGCGCTTTTTCCTGCGCTTCCGGCATGCGCGGCAAGTCCCGAAACCGGTCGGGAGGCAGGCGGGCGCACGTTCCAGCGAGGCGTCGCAGCATTTTTGCAGGATCACCGCCCGGATGTGTTCAAATAACGCTTTTGCATGCCACCTGGCTGACGGCCGCCTGCAATAGAGACCCGATTGCCGCGCCAGGTTCCATGCCGACCCAGGTAATTTGTCCCATGCCGAGACCCATCCGCGCCACGATCTTCCCCGCAGCCCTTCGCCACAACCTCAATGTCGCCCGCCGCTGCGCGCCGCAGTCGCGTGTTTGGTCGATCATCAAGGCGAATGCCTACGGGCACGGCATCGAGCGGGTGTTCGCAGGCCTGCGTGGCACCGACGGGTTCGGGCTGCTGGATCTGGACGAGGCCGTGCGTCTGCGGGAGCTTGGCTGGGAAGGGCCGATCCTGCTGCTCGAAGGATTCTTCAAGCCGGAAGATATCGCGTTGATTACGCAATACCGGTTGACCACCACGGTGCACTGCGAGGAACAGTTGCGCATGCTCGAGCAGGCGCGCCCGGCCGGGCCGCTATCCATCCAGCTCAAGATGAACACCGGCATGAACCGCCTGGGATTCCGCCCCGAACAGTACCGGGCGGCCTGGGAGCGTGCACGCGCCATGCCGTGGATCGGGTCGATCGTGCATATGATGCATTTTTCGGATGCGGACGGCGAACGGGGTATCGCCCATCAGGTGCAAGCCTTCGATGCCACGGTCGTGAACCTGCCGGGTGAGGCCAGCCTCTCCAACTCCGCTGCGACACTATGGCATCCTGCCGCGCACCGTCACTGGGTGCGTCCGGGCATCATGCTGTACGGCGCCTCGCCGACTGGCATCGCCGCAGATGTGGCGCAGTTCGACTTGCAGCCTGCCATGTCGCTGACCAGCGAAATCATCGGCGTGCAGCAGCTGGCCCCCGGCGATACCGTTGGCTATGGTTCGCGCTTTACCGCCGATACGGCGATGCGCATCGGCGTGGTGGCGTGCGGCTATGCCGATGGCTATCCGCGCCATGCGCCGGGCTGGGGCGACACCTTCACCCCGGTACTTGTCGATGGCACGCGCACGCGCATGGTGGGGCGCGTCTCGATGGACATGCTGGCCGTCGATCTTACGCCGTGTCCGTCAGCGGGCGTTGGCACGCCGGTCACCCTGTGGGGTGAGGGATTGTCGATCGATGAAGTCGCTGCCGCCAGCGGCACGATCGGCTACGAGCTGATGTGCGCTGTGGCGCCGCGCGTGCCGGTATCCGTGGCGGACGGCGACTGATACCGTCCAGTTGCACTGTCGACTGCATGACTAGCCTGCCGATTCCCGGAGTTTGAGCGCGTGGCCAAAGCGAAAACGATCTATACCTGCACCGAATGCGGCGGCAGCACACCCAAATGGCAGGGCCAATGCCCGCATTGCCAGCAATGGAACACACTGGTCGAGAGCGTGGCGGAAAATGCTGCCTCCGGCCACCGCTTCCAGTCGCTGGCCGCACCGGCGCGCGTGCAGAAGCTGCCGGAAATCGAAGCGGCTGATGTGCCGCGCTTCAGCAGCGGCATCGAGGAATTCGACCGCGTGCTCGGCGGAGGCCTGGTACCGGGTGGGGTTGTGCTGATCGGCGGTGATCCCGGCATCGGCAAGTCCACCCTGCTGCTGCAGGCCATGGCGGAATTGTCGCGCGAGCGCGGGGCGCTGTATGTGAGCGGCGAGGAGTCGGGCGCACAGATCGCGCTACGGGCACGCCGCCTGGGCATTGATAGCCCGAACCTGTCCCTGCTGGCCGAGATCCAGCTCGAGAAGATCCAGGCCACCATCGAAGCCGAGCGGCCTGATGTGGTCGTGGTCGATTCGATCCAGACCGTTTATTCGGATGCGCTGACGTCCGCGCCCGGCTCGGTGGCGCAGGTGCGTGAATGCGCCGCGCAACTGACGCGCATTGCCAAGAGCACGGGCGTGACGATGATCCTCGTCGGCCATGTCACCAAGGAGGGCGCGCTTGCCGGTCCGCGCGTGCTCGAACACATCGTCGATACGGTGCTGTATTTCGAAGGCGATACGCACTCCGCGTACCGGCTGATCCGCGCCATCAAGAACCGCTTCGGCGCAGTCAACGAGCTCGGTGTGTTCGCCATGACCGAACGCGGGCTGCGTGGCGTGGCCAATCCATCCGCGCTGTTCCTGTCGCAGCATGAGCAGACCGTGGCCGGCTCATGCGTCCTGGTCACGCAGGAGGGCACGCGGCCGCTGCTGGTGGAAGTGCAGGCGCTGGTCGATGCTGCGGGCGCACCGAATCCGCGCCGCCTGGCCGTGGGGCTCGAGCAGAACCGCATCGCCATGCTGCTGGCCGTGCTGCACCGCCATGCTGGCATTGCCTGCTTCGACCAGGATGTGTTCCTTAACGCCGTGGGCGGCGTGAAGATCACCGAACCCGCTGCTGACCTCGCCGTACTGCTGGCGATTCACTCCTCAATGCGCAACAAGCCGCTGCCGCGCGGCCTCGTGGTCTTCGGGGAAGTTGGTCTGGCAGGCGAGATCCGTCCCAGCCCGCGCGGCCAGGACCGGCTCAAGGAAGCCGCCAAGCTCGGTTTTACCGTCGCGCTGATTCCCAAGGCCAATGCGCCCAAGCAGAAGATCGACGGCCTGCAGGTGATCGCCGTCGAGCGGATCGAGCACGCCATCGACCGGGCGCGCGAGCTCGACTGATGCCGGCCTGAATCCGGCTCGCATGGCGCCGGCGCGTATTTCGGTCGCGCGTGGTTTCCGTGCGAACCCGTCCACCGCGCAACCGGCAACCGGGCTGCAGGCACATGCGCCTCAATCGATCCGGATCTGCCGTTCCTTGACAAGTGCCGCGATACGCGCGCTTTCGCGCTCCATCGTGCGTTTCATGTCCTCCGGCGTATCGCCCACCATGTCCATGCCCATGGCGGCTACCCGTTCTTTCATCGACGGGTCGGCAGAAGCGATCCGGACATCCTGCGAAATTTTCTGCACGATATCCTTTGGCGTGCCAGCGGGAGCGACGATCCCGAACCAGCCGCGCGCCTCGTAGCCCGGCACGGTGGCCGACACCAGCGGCACATTGGGCAGCTGGGCGATCGGTGCAGGCGCGGCCACGCCGAGTGCGCGCAGCTTGCCGCCCTTGACCAGCGTCAGCGCCGCGGTGATGTTCGCCACGCAGAAATCGACCGTGCCGCCGGCCAGATCGACCAGCGCGGGCGGATCACCCTTGTACGCGATGGCCGTTGCCTGGATATTGGCAGCCTTCAGGAAGCCCTCGCTGGCGAGATGGCTTTGCGAGCCGACCCCGGCATGACCGAACGATAGTGATTTGGGCTTGGCGCGCGCCGCGTCGAGCAGGTCCTTGAGCGACTTGTAGGGCGAATTGGCTGGCACCACGATGACCATCGGCCCGGAAGCGACAGTCGCGATCGGCACGAAATCGCGCTCCGGGTTGTAGCGCGGGTTGCTGTAGATATGCTGGTTGGCGGTCATCACCGCCCCCGAGGGAAAGAACAGCGTATAGCCGTCCGGCGCAGCACGCGCCGCCTCCACGGCGCCGACCGTTCCGCCAGCACCTGCACGGTTTTCCACGATGACCGACTGTCCCCACATGCCGCCGAGTTTTTCCGCTAGCATGCGTGCCGGTGCATCGGTAGCCCCACCGGCAGGAAACGGCACGATGATCTTGACTGGCTTGTTTGGCCATGCCTGGGCAAGGGCGGTGCCAGCGCAGGCCATGCTGGTCACGAGTGCTGCCAGTATTAAAGTGATACGGCGCTTCATGATGTCGTCTCCTGTGGGTGGATAGTGCGCTTGTTCTGGTGTTCGTGCTTGTTCCCGTTCTTGTGTTAATGCTTGTGATCGCGCATCAGTCAGTGGTATTCAGGACAGCTGTTATCCAAACCGGTCGAAGCGGATTCTCTGCAATGGAAATTTCTGCTTCATCAGCATGCGGATACCGGCATCGACCGCTACGGGCGGTCCGGCAAGGAATGCCGTCGGTGCCTCCAAGGCAGGGCGGAGCCCGTGCATCGCGACTTCATGCACGAAGCCATGCGCAAAGCGCAGCGCCGGATGACGCTCGATAAGCGCGGGAGCTGGTTGGGCCTCGGAGAGGGCGACGGTGACCTGCAGCAATCCGTTTGACCGCTCCGCCAAGGCGTTGAGTTCAGAGGCATAGAAGAGGTCGTGCGCCGCCCGTACGCCAAAGAACATGTCGGTACGGCGCGTGCCGCGCAGTGGCTGTCCATGGATCGCCCCGACGATGGACATCATGCCCGCGATGCCGGAGCCGCCGGCAATGCAAACGATGTCCTGCATCGTGTCTGCCTCGAAGGTTGCCTTGCCCAGCGGACCAAACAGGTCGACCCGCATCCCCTCGCGTGCCGTCTGGAACAACCACGTGGAAAAGCCGCCATCCGGCTTGCGCTTGATCAGCAGGGTCAGCGCCGTTGCCGGCATATCGTGGTTGACCATGGAATACGCGCGGTAGCCGGTGACGCCTGGCGCACCGAGCAACACGAATTGCCCGGGCAGAAAATCCAGGGGGGCGGACAGTTCGAGCCGCAGTTCGATGATGTCCGCATTGAGCAGGCGCAAGCCGGAAACGCGTGCTTGCTGCCGTGCAGGCCAGCAGTGCGGTTCGAGCATCTGCTCCGCCCCCTTGGGCAGTGCCACTTCCAGCGGGCCGCATGCAGCCGTCTGGCACATCAGCACCTCGCCGCGCTCCCGCCGCAGCTTGGCGGCAGCGGGCGCTTCCGGCCAGAGGTCGCGGTGCTGGCCGTGCAGTACGGTGGCGCGGCATTGTCCGCAGGTACCCGTCGCGCATTCATAGGGCAGGCAATGGCCGGCGCGCAGGCCGGCATCGAGCAGCCGCTCGTCTGCCATGGCCTGGTAACCGGCCGTGCCGGAAGGCGTGCGTATCAGGATCGCGTGCGGGGTGGAATGCAGCATGGTATGCATCGGCTCACTCGCACTCGTCTTCATGGCAGTACTGCAGCTCGGTTTCCACCTCCGCCCAGATCGCCGCATCGCGGATTTCGGACGGGTAGTGCAGCAGGGCCTGCTCGGCCACGCCGATAGGCTGGGCATCGGGGATGCTCCATTGCCACAGATGCTTGTTGCAGGTGAGCACGCAGCCGTCGAAGAAGCCATCGGCCAGCGCGTTTTCCATGTGCGGGCACGAAGGGGGAACGACCAGGTGGCCGTTATCCCCATGGATGACCATCACCTCGAACGCGCCGATCGAGAAGTTCTTCATCTCGCCCCTGGGCACATCCGCGACCTCGCATACCTTTTTCCAGCTCATGCTCGTCTCCTAGAACGGGATGTGCGAACCGACATCGATCTGGCGTGTTTCCAGGCGTACGTTGCGGCTGACCAGCCGGCCCGATTCGCCATCTGCCGCCAGGCGGATGCGGTCGTCGTACTTGCCGACAGCGAACAGGCTCGTGCGGCCCGAGACGATATGCGAGTTCAGGCCATCCAGCTCTGTACGGTACAGCGAGAACAGCGTCTGGACCCGTACGGTGTCGCCATCGGCCTCGTGCTCGGCCCGGTACACCGTGGCATGGCGCATGAGCGGCGCATTGTTGGTGTTGTGCCGGGGCAGCAGGTCGAACAGCGATTTCAGGCCCTTCCAGTCGCGATCCATCCACGTCTGGTCTTTCTGGATTTCGGGGCTGTAGTTGGTGATGCGATAGCGGAACGACTCAGGTTCGCAGAGTGCAAGAAAACCGGCCCAGTCGTTGGCGTTCATGGCAAGGCAGCTTTCGTACACGATACTGTCGATGACTTGCCGCGTGCCGGGATCCCGAATCAGCATGCTGCACCTCCTGCAACCGGGTTGGAGGCGGGCCGGCCCATGCGGCGTGACCATTCCGCGAAATACGAGCGTAGTCCGATCTCGTCATGGATCGTGTTGCCTTCCTCGCGCGCCATGATCAGGTACTTGGCGGCCGGGCTTTCGTTCATCGCCAGCGTCTGGTTCTGCACGGCCAGCAGGTCTTCGATGATGTTGCGGCCGAACGGGCCCCAGATGGTGTCGTGATCGATAATGCGCGCTTCACGGATCTCTGGAGTGTCGCTCTTCAGGCCGAGGCCGCGCACCTCAATGAGCGTCTCGCTTTCGCTGAGCGGTGTCATCACGCTCACGCGCAGACAAGAGGCACGCAGGCTGTAGGTGCAGGCGGGGAAGATATTGAGTTGTTTCCAGCCGTTCTTTGGCATGCCGGGGAAGGTCAGGTGGCGTTCCTTGTTGCCTTCGTAGGCATCGTAGGCCACCGTGGTCAGTCCGGTCGCGGCGTGGCCATTCGGAAAGACCTGGTACTTGCGGTCGAAGTAGCCCGGCTGCAGCATGCCAGTCGCGCGGTTATGGAAATGCATGTAGTCGTGGTAGAACTCGCGGCTGGTTTCGTGCCACAGCTTGTAGTTCGTCGGGATGACTGCTTTCTGGTAGTGAAAGATTTCCAGCGGTTCCGACTCGAGCTCGGTATGCATCCCATCGAACGCGCCGGCGATGAAGTCACTCAGCGATTCACCTTCGTCTGCAAGGTTGACCCAGACGAAACCGCCATAAGCCACCTCGGTGCGCAGTTCGCGCAGGCCGACATCGGCCTTGCACAGACGGTCCTGGTAACCATCTTCCTCACGCGGAATCTCGGCGCAACGACCCTTCGCATCAAACTGCCAGCCGTGGAACATGCAGGTCATGTGTTTGGGATTGCCCGACGGCTCGGCCTTGAGCAGCGAGCCGGAGGGGGCGCGCACAATAATGTTGCCTCGGTGTGGGCACATATTGAGGAATGTACGGATCTTGTTGTCCGGGCCTCGCACGACCACGATCGGACGGTTGTTGGAGACACCGCTGGTGCGGTAGTCGTACGGCTTTGGCAACTCGCTTTCATGGCAGACCGGCAGCCACATCCGGTTGAACAACTTGTCGATCTCTTCCTCGAATACACCGTGGTCGGTGTACACGCGCGTATCGACATAGTGCGTATCCGGCAGGTTCGGACGCGTGCGCCATTGCATGTCGTTGCGCGTGGTGGCGGCGCGCCGTGTCGTCGCAGGCGGCGCGACGATGGCCTCGGAGAAAGCGGACTTCATAGAATGGTCTCCTGTGGGAAGGGGATATGTCTGTTGAGGGTCAGGCGTGCTTCTCGGCCAGGGCCGATACGATGGCAGCACAGAACTGCGGCAGATCGGCCGGCTTGCGCGAGGTGATCAGGTTGCCGTCGCGGACGGCCGGCTCATCGACGAATGTGGCGCCGGCGTGGACGATGTCATCGCGAATCTGCGTTGCGCCGGTCACGCGCTTGCCAGGCAGGACGCCGGCCGACGCCAGCATCCATGTGCCATGGCAGATCGCCGCGACAATGGCGCCGTTCTGGCAATGATCACGTACGATTTGCACCAGGCTGGCATCGGTACGCATCAGGTCCGGCGCGTAGCCGCCCGGGACGATTACGGCGTCGAAGCGCTTGCCTACCGCATCGCGCGATGCCAGGTCGGCCTGCACGGGGTAACCCAGCTTGGACTTGTACGCATCGGCCTTCGGACCGATGAATGTGACCTGCGCACCTTCTTCCTGGAGGCGGAATACCGGCACCCAGATCTCCATTTCCTGATAAAGGTTTTCGACCAGCACCGCGACGTGCACGTCTTTTAGTTTCATTGCTCATCTCCTTCGACTCATTCGAATGAGTCAATTGTATGAGGCGAAAGATGTTTGTCAATGAATATTGATGCTGCGGCGCGCCACAAAGGTTGCCTGGGCTGGTGAAACCGTTGCCTGGATGGCGGAAAGGAAGGGGGCTGGTGCTACAATCGCCGCATGGAAAGCAAACCTGCCACGACAGTTTCCCGACGCTTCAACCACGGCCCGGCGCCTGCGGACACGCCGCTGTACAAGCACGTCAAGGACCAGATCATCGAGGCGCTGCGCACCGGTGAATGGCGCCCCGGCGACATCCTGCCGAGCGAAAGCCGGCTGGCGGAGCGCTACGACGTGGGCATCTCGACGATCCGCGCAGCCGTGTCCGAGCTGGCCGCGGCAGGCGTGCTCGTGCGTCGGCAAGGCAAGGGCACCTTCGTTGCCATCCATGGCGACCAGCAGAATCTCTTCCGGTTCTTCCACGTCGTGCGCAACGACGGCACGCGCATCCTGCCGGTCAGCACGCTGCTGTCATTCAGCAAATCGACTGCCGACGAGCAGACGGCCGAAATCCTCGCGCTGCCCCGGTCGCGACAGAAGGCTGGGGTCTATCGCATCTCCAACATGCTGAAAGTCGACGGCACGCCAGTGATCGTGTCCGAGATGGTGGTGCCGGTGGAAATGTTCCCGGGCCTGACCAAGGCCCAGCTGCAGCAAGGCAGCACTCTCTACGCTGTCTACCAGCGGCATTTCGGCATCACCATCACACGCTCCTCCGAGCGGCTTGCTTCGGCCGGTGCCGATGCCTTTGCCGCCGAGCACTTTGGTATCGAACTCGGCGCGCCGGTGCTGGAAGTCCGCCGTGTGGCCTACACCTTTGGCGACAAGCCAGTGGAGGTGCGCCACAGCCGCATCGATACGCGCAACTATCACTACCGGCTGGAGGAGGGCGACCAGGTCTGACTCGCCGGCTACACGACGATCAGTCCTTTGGCTGCAATCATGTTCGATCTTTGGTGTTGATCAGTTCATAGCCGAGGCTCAGGATCGTTTCTGCGGACCAATGGTCCGTCAGTGGCGATTTCTTCAGAATGGCGAGGGCATCCGCATTCAGTTTGCTGTCCTTGAGCAAGATGGACAAGGCGCCGATTTTGCCCGCCACCGGCATGACTTCTTCCAGCGAAGTCCGCGCACATCGCCTCAGGCGCTTCAGCAGGCCCGGCGCATCGATGTGCCCGCCCTTCTGGCGCAGCAGCCGCGCGATGCGGTCGGATTTCCACGCTCCTTTGATCTGGAGAATCCGTGCTGCAAACGGTGTACGTCCCAGTGCGTCGCGACTATTGATGCCGGCGCCCCGTTGGAGCATGATTTCGATGAGCGCGCACTGCTGCTTCCGGACTGCCTGTGGCTCCCCATCGTGCAAGGACAGCGTCACGACTTCATGCAATACGGAGGGTTGACCTTCGTCGTATCCCCCAAGATTGGCGCCGTGCTCGACGAGTTGCTTCGCCATTTGCAGCATGACAAGCCGCGTCGGATCCAGCTTGCCCCGCGGACGCACCCAGTCGGCGTGCAAGCTATCTTCCAGCATGGCGTGCAAGGCTTGAGTCAAGCCGGTGGCTGTATGGCGATCGCGCCCGAGAAGAAACGCCAAGCATTCTGGCTTGCGGGCGCGGGCGACATCGACCAGCAGGTTGCTCAGATCCCTGGTGGCACTCATGGCCTGCAATTCACCCAGTGCTTGCCTATCGGAACAGTAACGCAGCATGAATGCGATACGCTGAGGTGATCCGGCAGGGTAACGGTCCAGGCCGGCAGCCCCTGCGGCGGCGGGCATCCCCAGGCCTGCCGCTTCGCTGGTATGCAGCCGGTGATGATCGAAATTCTCGCGGGCGTCCGCATCGGCCGATTGAGACAGCTGCCAGAGCGCTTCATGCCATGCTGCGAAGTCAGCGTCGCGGCGTTGTGCAACTTGCGGAGCGATTGATGGCGGGAGCTCGCACAGCGCCCGCAGGACAAGATATACGTCTGCATACTGTACGGCATACTCCGGGCCATTCTTCACGGGGCGCCATGCTTTGCCGGTATTCATGTAAGCCAGCAGCGTCTGGATATCCGGGAGCAGGCCGCATGTGTAGAAATCGGCGGTGACCGTTATCTTGGTAGCCCATGGAAGATCACGCCTTTTGGCGATCTCCAGCCAGTGTTCAAATTGCACAGGCATGTATTCGGCGAGCTTGCCGAACAAGACCAGATTGTCGTTATCGGTCCTGGCAAGGGTGAGCGCCAGCGCGCTGGGTGTGAGCTGGTAATAGGTGCGATTCTCGCGGGCATGGGGCTGGCTGAAACTGGGCGTGCCAGCGGCGCCGAAGCCGGTTCTGGCGCGGTGGATGTCTTCAAATTTCCGGCTATGGATGCGAGCAATCGGGATCAATTGCTTGTTTTTTAACCAATTGGCTGTCAGTGTAATGTAGTCCCGGCTGTTTGCAGCCGCCGGCAAGAGTGTCTGTGGGAGCGCTCCCAGCACATGCGGATTCGCGACCAGTGCTGCGTGAGTCCCGCGCGTGAGAAGAAAGAACGACTTGACTGCCTCCAACGCTTCGCGATGCTGCAGTGCTGCAAGTGCGCGTGTGAGTTGCCGGACAGCGTGCTGATCGTTCACTTTGTGAAAGTGTTCGAGGTCGTAGAAGGTTTCGAGAATTTCTGGAGCGCCTGGCGCAATTCTCGCAAGGTTGTGGCGATAGGCTTTAACGGCCTTGCGCAAGGCTTGGGCTTCGTTCAACTCAGTGCCCATGCCGGACGGCTGCTCCTGGCCAAGACTGGCGCTCAACTGCTTCAGCAAATTCGCCATCAGGTCGCGGTTGACGAATGGCGCCTGTCGGACTGCGACGTTACTGAGCATGTTGGCCGATTCGTTCCCCTGGCTGCAGAAGGTCACCCCTTCGCGGCTACGGTGCGGAAGCGTCGCAAGATACGCCGAGGGCATTCCGGCATTTTTCGCCAGTATCTTCATGTCACGGTAGCGTGCCTCATACCGTTCGGCACCCGGGTCCTCACTTTGCGATATGGGATCGGGAGAGGCGCCGTTCACATCGGTTGGCGTGGATGCGCGCAAGTTGCGCAGGGTATTGAGCATGAACATATCGAGGGCCGTCAGTGGTCAATGACGGCATGGTATCGGCGTGCACCACCATCGGCATGTAAATAACCGTGAAGCCTCGGATGTTTTGAAATCATTTACAAATAATCCGGAACCGTAAAGCAGGCATGACTGCATGGAGGCGCTGCTTTCGCCGTCATGCTGCTGGAGGTTGGCGCCGATTATTCAAAGTAAGATAGGCCGGACCAGTCTGCATGGCATGCGTCCGGCCATGCTGCGCATGTGGAAGTCGTGCTGGCACTGATCGCCAGCAGTATTCCTGCGGAGGATGAGAGCAGTATGAAGGGGCTATCGCGCTCGAGGCTGCTGCCATATCTCGCGGAGGCAGCAGCATGGTGCCGCCAGCAGCGGAACAATGCGGGGATGGCTTGGCTCGCCCTCAAGCCGCCGCTGGCACGCGGCGCAGTACGGTGAACTGGCGGAAAACGCGTGACGGCTCAGGGCGGGCGGACGATGCGGTAATATGTGCTCCCAGACCTTATCCTGCCGCTTTCCATGACCGTGCAACCAACCTCCATGCCTTCACGCCCGTTCTTCCTGCTGATTGCCATCGCCAGCTTCGGCCTGCTGGGCTACGCGCTGTATCTGCAGCATGTGGAAATGCTCAAGCCATGTCCGCTGTGTATCCTGCAGCGCTACGCCTTCCTCGGCATCGGCCTGTTCGCCTTGCTGGCCTCGCTGGGCCGCGCCACGCGCGGCCTCTGGCACGGACTGGCGATGCTGTCGGGCATCGGCGGCATTGCGGTGGCGGGTTATCACGTGTGGACGCTGTTGCATCCCACGGAATCGTGCGGCATCGACCCGATGCAGAACTGGATCAACGCGTTGCCCAGCGCGCGGGTGCTGCCAGAGGTATTCCGTTCCAGTGGCCTGTGCAGCCTGCCGCTGCCGCCGATCTTTGGTATCTCCATTCCGGTATGGTCGCTGATCTGGCTGATTGTCCTGACCCTGCTGCTGATCGGGGCGATGGTGCGGCGTGAGCGGCGTTGATCCATCGACCCCGAATGACGCGCTTTGATCAGATATGCGGGACGACGGAGGTGCGCTCCGTTTCCTGCAGCTGGATCAGTGCCTGCATCAGCAGATGATGGCTCTCGGCAACCTCCGAGGGGGCGACCTGATTCTGCGACAACGTTTCCATCACGATTTCCAGCTGCCGAATGCCTTCATCAAGCGTAGCGCCACATGCGCGGAGGGTGTTGTAGACAGGATCAGCGAGCGCTGGCGATTGCGCCTCCACCAGGCGCGCCACGCGCAAGGCCAGCGGTGTCTTGCCTGACTGGTCTGCGCTGTTCACGTCGACACCGCGCGCGACCACAGCACGGATCAGAGCTTGTTGCCGGCCGATGTCATCTGAATGATCGGTCGTTTCATCGACGCGGGGATAAACTGAAGACGCAGCGATATGGATGAGGCTTTGGCCTTTGTCATCCCGAAAACCGGCGTGGGCTCCGGCATTGACCAGTTGCAGGACCACGGGCAACAGGTGGGCATGGTTGGCGGTGTCGATTGGGCGGGTTCTTCTGTCGGAAATCGCCATGTCCAAGCAATCTGCCAGCAAGGCCTCCCGCTCGTTTTGGGGCAGGTCTGTGAAGGCCGGCTCTTGCAGCAGCAAGGCAATGCATTCCTGCTTCCTCGTCTTGGCAGCGCTCTGCATCAGCGTGAGGGGCTGTAGTGGAATGTTCGCAGCCAATGCCGCTTCCATCGCCTGTCTCGCGGTCCTATCGGACGCCACGGACATTGCACTGTTTACCCGCGTTGCAGAGACCAGCGGATCCGCCTGGATGAAGATATCGCCAAAGGATGCGGGTAGCGATCGGCTCAGCAGAAGATTCTCCCAGTCCTGGCGGGCTTCATTCCTGATGAGCATGGATCGTTCGGTGTCGAAGGGCAGACGCACCGCGGCTGCCAGGGCAACTCCCAGATCATTCAAAGTCAGGCTGCCACTCGATATCTTCTCGAACAGTCGCTCGGGCTTTTGCATTTTCCGTGTGATGTACAGCTTCTGGGTAAGAGCCAGCTTTTCCTGGAGCGGAAGCTTGGGATTGCGTACAACCATGCACCAGATATGGAGCGTTCTTGCGCGGCTTCCACTGGTGCTCAGATGGCTACGGTTGGCGAGCGCCAGGAGTTCCTCACTACTGGAAATAGCGGAAGCGATCAGCATGGTGTCCCCCAAGCGGTTGCCATCGCGGACGCTTTGCCTGGCGTGTTCCTGCAGCTGGGCAAAGTCGCCACTGATCTCGCGTGCGTGATTGGCAAGATGCCTATTGGCCAACCATGTGGATGCTTCCCGCAACAGCTGTACAGGACGATAGTCATCCCTGAGTTGGGGGATGGACAGCGCCGATGGCAGTGTCCTGGCGCAATCCTGTTGTATCAGGACGTTGGTACGCCGGTTGACCAGAGAGAGGTTCTGGATAGCAATAATGGCTTCGCACTGTTGCAGTTCCAGAAGCTTGTCCTGAAGCTGACGCACCTGGGCGTCAACCGACAGCACGGAGAGTACTTCGTTCAGATCACGGGCCATGTCGGCATACGTGGCCGCTTCACGCAGATGCTTGATCTGGTCCTGTCGAACCAGGATTTCGCTCGCCGTCAGTATTGCGCCTTCCCGGAGGCGCTCCAGGACTTTCAGGGCATTCTTGGCATTGCTCACGTCTGGGCCGTCAGCTTGATGTCTCCTGAAATGTGCTGCCATTTCAGTGAGCGTATCAGCCGCTTCCTGGGCGAGCTGAGGCGTCGGCTGGCCGCGAATGACGCCGGAAGCGTGGTTCAGTACCGAGCTTGCAGCTGATGCCATATTCCGTTCGGCAATTGCCCGCAGCCCGGCGGCGTATTGATACTGGGCGTTGATCGAGACCGGTATGCCATCCGCCATACTTTGTAGCAGTGCTTGCGCACCCTTGATGCACTGCACTTCGGCGGAATCGCTTTCCCGCTCCTTGAGGCGCGGGATGATGGCCGAAAGTCCTAGAATCGCACGATCGCGTAAGCGTTGATGGAGCGTCGGGGAGCGGAAGAAGTTTCGCTGCATGTTTTTCAGAAACGACAAGGCGGCCTGGTGTGCTGTTTCTCCGGGTCTCAACTCGTCAATATTCGCTGCAAACGCCAGGATTGCGTTCTGAAGCTCACGTGGATGGTGGAGCTTGTCGCCCATGCCCAGGGGAAGCTGCGCATGGAAGTCGTCGAACACGCTGCCCAGGAGGGCCTGGAAGAGGTTTTGATCGACAAGGACCTGTGCCGTTGGCACCACTGCCTGCGTATCGGGTGGTGCCGTAGGCTCCGAAACAAAGGGGGGGCGGAACCTCAAGGTTGCGACGTAGGTTGCCGGGAGTTTCGAACCATCGCAGAACGTAGTAGAACGCAGCCGTGGTCCGGCGTTTTCCGCAATCGAATTATCAGCCGCTTGTGTTGATGGTGCGCGACGGATCGCGTGGTGGGTCGGGGTGCTAGAGTCTAGCTTCATGCGATGGAGATCCAGAGGGCCAAAGGTGTGCGCATTCTAAAAGCGGCACAGCCCCCGAAGCATGCAAGCAATTGCAAACCGAGCGTGATCTTTCCTTAATTAACAACCCCGCCTGCACGGGTCCGAAAAACCTAGCCGATCTGCTCCAGTTGCTCCTGCAACTCGAGCCAACGCATTTCCAGCGTATCCAGCGCTTCCGTGACCTCGGCCTGGCGCCTGAGCATCTCCAGCAGGTGGGCTTTGTTGGCCTCGGCGTAGCTGCTTTCGTCAGCCATGAAGGCATCGATTTCCGCCTTGTCGGCTTGCAGCGCGGCCATATTCTTCTCGACGGTAGCCAGATCCTTTTCGAGCGGCTTGCGCAGCTGGGCAAGCCGCTGACGCTCCTCGGCTTCGGCGCGGCGCGCTTCCTTGCGGCTCGGGCCGGCGTCGGTGGCAGGGCTTGTGCTGTCCGGGGTGCGCAACCCTGCGAGCGCCGCACGCTTGGCCGCGGCTTGCTGCAGCAGGTAGTCGCGATAGTCGTCGAGGTCGCCGTCGAACGCTTGCAGCTTGCCGTCACCCACCAGCAGGAACTGGTCGGTGGTGGCACGCAGCAAGTGGCGATCGTGCGAGACCAGCATCAGCGTGCCATCGAACTGCGCGAGCGCCATGGTAAGTGCTTCACGCGTGTCGAGATCGAGGTGGTTGGTCGGTTCGTCGAGCAACAGCAGGTTAGGCTTTTGCCAGACGATCAACGCCAGCGCCAGGCGTGCTTTCTCCCCGCCGGAGAATGGACGGATCGGCGCGGTGGCCATGTCCCCGCGAAAGTTGAAGCTGCCGAGGAAGTCGCGCAGTTCCTGCTCGCGTGTATCCGGGGCGAGGCGGGCCAGATGCTGCAGTGGCGTGTCGTCCTCGCGCAGCGTCTCGAGCTGGTGCTGCGCGAAGTAGCCGATCTGCAGGCCTTTGCCGTGCCGCACGGTGCCTGCCAGCGGCGCGAGCGTACCGGCAAGGGTCTTGATGAAGGTGGACTTGCCCTGACCATTGGCACCGAGCAGGCCGATACGCTGGCCGTTCTGTAGCGATAGGGTTACATGTGGCAGGATCGGCAGCGGACCGGCATCGGTGGCATAACCGCATGCCACACCGTCCAGCACCATCATGGGATTGGGCGCAGCATCCGCTTCGCGGAACTCGAAGGAAAAGCCGGCGGCGGCATGCACGGGCGCGAGCCGCTCCATCTTCTCCAGTGCCTTGACACGGCTTTGTGCCTGGCGGGCTTTGGTGGCCTTGGCCTTGAAGCGCGTGATGAACGATTCGAGATGTGCGATCTGCTTCTGCTGGCGTGTAAACGCGGCCTGCTGCTGCTCCATCTGCAGCAGCCGTTGCGTCTCGAAGAACGTGTAGTTTCCACCATAGCGTTTGATCTGCTGATGTTCGATATGTAGCGTGACCGTGCACGTGGCATCGAGAAACTCGCGGTCGTGCGAAATCATCCCCAGGGTGCCGGGGTAGCGCCCCAGCCAGTCTTCAAGCCAGACAATGGCGTCGAGGTCGAGATGGTTGGTTGGTTCATCGAGCAGCAGCAGATCGGACGGACACATCAGCGCCTGCGCCAGGTTCAGGCGCATGCGCCAACCGCCCGAGAAGCTGTTGACCGGTGCGCCAGTCTGCGCGGCCGTAAAGCCGAGTCCAAGCAGCAGCGTCTCGGCGCGGGCCGGTGCGGTGTAGCCATCGGCATCGGCAAACGCGGCATGCGCCTCGGCTTCGGCATGGCCGTCGCCGGCGGCGCTGGCGGTAGCCATGCGCGCTTCAATGGCACGCAGGCGGCGGTCGCCATCGAGCACGTAGTCGAGCGCTGTGCGGTCGACGGCCGGCGTGTGTTGCGCGACGTGCGCAGTTTCCCACGTGGGCGGAAAGGCAATGTCGCCGCCATCAGGGCTCAATTCACCCAGCAGCAGGGCAAACAGCGAAGTCTTGCCGCTGCCATTGACACCGACGAGCCCGACGCGTTCGCCTGGATTGAGCGTGGCGGAGGCATGGTCGAACAGCACCTTGGTGCCGCGTTGCAGGGTGAGGTTGTCGATGCGGATCACAGCGTGAGAGTCGAAATCAGGATGAACGGGGTGCAGGCTGGCTTGCCAGGGCGAGTCGTGTAGCAGTTATCAATGTGGCCGTCGGTGTGTCGCAGAGGCGCTTGCACATGCGGCTGGTACGGTCGGCGAGGCAGTGACCAGGCAACGCCAGGCCCGCGTAGCAATGCGCGAAGCCGGCGCCGCTTGCCTGCCGTCCACGGCATGGTCAGTGCCGGCTCAGGCCATACCGACGGCGATCCGGGCGCATCGCGTTATTTTACGCGGGCAGGGCATCATACTCGATCAGGAACACCTGATCGTCGCCGGCGCTGGTCGGCAGCCAGACGATATCAAGATCGGCAAAGGCCGCGTCGACATTGGCGCGCTCGTTGCCGATTTCCACGATCAGCACGCCGCCGGGATTGAGATGCGCGCGCGCATCGGCGATGATGCGCCGTACGATATCCATGCCGTCGTCACCCCCGGCCAGCGCCATGCGCGGCTCGGCGAGATACTCGGGCGGCAGCGCCTGCATCGATGCCTCGTTGACATACGGCGGATTGGTGAAGATGGCGTCGTAGCGCTGCCCGGCCGGAAGCGCGGCATACAGGTCGCCTTCATGCAGGGCGATACGGTCTGCCAGCCCATGCTCGGTGACATTACGGCGAGCGACTTCGAGTGCGTCGTGCGACAGGTCCACGGCATCGATCCGGGCGTTGGGACAGGCGTGGGCCATTAGCACCGCCAGGCAGCCGGAGCCAGTGCACAACTCCAGCAGGTTGGCCGTGCCTTCGGGGTCGGGCAGCCAGGGCTCCAGTCCTTCCTGCAGCAGTTCGCCGATGAAGCTGCGCGGCACGATGGTGCGCTGGTCGACGTAGAAGCGCAGGCCATGCATCCAGGCTTCGTTGGTCAGGTAGGCCACCGGCACGCGCTCGCGTACGCGACGTTCGATCAAGTGCAGCACAGCCTCGGTCTCGGCGGGCAGCAGGCGCGCATCGAGAAAGGGCTCCAGCAGGTCGAGCGGCAGGTGCAGGCCGTGTAGTACCAGGTACACCGCTTCGTCATAAGCGTTATCGCTGCCGTGGCCGAACACCAGGTGATTGGCATTGAAGCGTGATACCGCATAGCGCACGAGGTCGCGCACCGTCAGGAACGGATGGCCGCGCAGCTCGGGCGGCAGGGTCAGCACGGTACCGCTCATGCCACCAGCCTTTCGAGCACGCCACGATAGATGTTCTTGAGCGGCTCGATGTCGGCGATCGCGATATGTTCGTCGATCTTGTGGATGCTGGCGTTGGGCGGGCCGCACTCGATCACTTGTGGGCAGATCCTGGCGATGAAACGGCCGTCCGAGGTGCCGCCAGTGGTCGACAGTTCCGTATCCAGCCCGGTTTCGGCGGCAATCGCGGCACTCAATGCTTCCGACAGCTCGCCGCGCGGCGTAAGGAACGGCTGGCCGCTGATCGTCCAGTCGAGCGTGTAGTCCAGCTGATGTGCGTCGAGAAGTGCGTGGACGCGCTGCTGAAGGCCATCGGACGTGCTGGCGGTGGAAAAGCGGAAATTGAAATCGATTACCACTTCGCCGGGAATGATGTTGGTTGCGCCGGTGCCGCCGTGGATGTTGGATACCTGCCAGGTGGTTGGCGGGAAGTATTCATTGCCTTCGTCCCAGCGCACGGCCACGAGCTCGGCGAGTGCTGGCGCCACGAGGTGAATCGGGTTCTTTGCCAGATGCGGGTAGGCAATATGGCCTTGCACGCCGCGCACGGTAAGGCGGCCCGACATCGAGCCACGCCGGCCATTCTTGACCATGTCGCCTACCTGCGTCACGGAAGTTGGCTCGCCGATCAAGCAATAGTCGAGTCGTTCGCCACGCGCGCTCAGCAGCTCGCAGACCTTGACGGTGCCATCGTGCGCCGGGCCTTCCTCGTCGCTGGTGATCAGAAAGGCAATCGACCCCGCATGATCGGGATGCGCGGCGATGAACTCCTCGCAGGCGACCACGAAGCCAGCAATGGAGGTTTTCATGTCTGCCGCGCCGCGCCCATACAGCTTGCCATCACGATACGACGGCTCGAACGGATCGGACGACCATTGCTCGAGCGGGCCGGTTGGCACCACATCGGTATGCCCGGCGAATGCCAGCAGCTTGCCATCCGTGCCGGCCCGGCCACGGCGCACTGCCCACAGGTTGGTCACGCGGAAGTCGTCCGGGCCGCTCTCGATGGTTTCACAGGCAAAGCCGAGCGCGGTCAGGCGTCGCGTCAGGATGGCCTGGCAGCCTTCGTCAGCAGGCGTGACGGAGCGGCGGCGAATCAGGTCTTCGGTCAGGGCGAGGGTGGCGGACATGGTCAAAAACAGAATGGGTGGAGCGGGCGGTGGGGTGGCCGGTGGGGCGCGGGATGACAGCCGCCGCTAAAGTCATCAAGAGTACATCAGGCCGTCAGCGCGGCATAGGTATCGGCGGAAAACCCCGCATGCACGGTGTTGCCGCGCTCGAACACCGGGCGCTTGATCAGGGAGGTGTTCTCGCGCATCAGCGCAATGGCGCCATCGGTCTGTTCGGCCCGGGCCTTGTCGGCGTCGGTCAGTTTGCGCCAGGTCGTGCCCTTGCGGTTCAGCAGGGTCTCGAGCGGCACATGCTTCAGCCAGCGGCGCAGGTCGTCTTCGCTGACGCCCTGTTTCTTGAAATCATGGAAGACGTAACCGATCTGCTGTTCATCGAGCCAGGTGCGCGCTTTTTTGACGGTGTCGCAGTTCGGGATGCCATACAGGGTGATGGACTTGGACATGACGGATTCCTTGAATGCAGGATGGAGGCAGCGGTGATGACCGCACGTCGCGCGGATCGCGGGGGCAGTCGCGGGTATTCAGCGCAAGAGGTTGAACACGACGATCAGGCTGCTTGCCGCCAGCACGCCGGCGCCGATGGCCAGCCCGACGGCAATCTTCAGATGCTTGCGCAACTGCCGCGATTCGGCCTGGATGGCCGCAATGGTTTCGGCGTGCTGCTCAGCCAGCAGCTTGAGGCTTTGCGCCTGCTGCATCACCGTGGTTTCCAGTTCAGCGAGGCGCGCCTCAGGCGTCGTGCCGCTACCAGCGTCCCCGCCAGCCTCTTTGCGGCGGCTGGCCTTGTACTTTTCGATGGTCTTGTTGGCCTGCTCGAAAATCGTCGGCAGGACGGACAGCACCGTACTGACAGTCGCGGGATCAATGGCCATGAGACGTTTCTTTCCGGATTTCAACCAGCTCATTGCAGTGGGACCGTCGAAGCGGCGCGCGGTTCAGCGCGCCGCCTCAACAGATACCCGGTTCAGTCGCCGCGCAGCAGGTCGTTCAGGCTGGTCTTGGCGCGCGTCTGCGCATCGACCTTCTTGACGATCACGGCACAGTACAGGCTGTGCGAGCCATCCTTGGCCGGCAGGTTGCCCGACACGACCACCGAGCCGGCCGGAATGCGACCATAGCTGACTTCGCCTGTGGCGCGGTCGTAGATCTTGGTCGACTGGCCGATATATACGCCCATCGAGATCACCGAGTTTTCCTCGACGATCACGCCTTCCACGATTTCCGAGCGCGCACCGATGAAGCAGTTGTCCTCGATGATCACCGGGTTGGCCTGCAGCGGCTCCAGCACGCCACCGATGCCGACGCCGCCCGAGAGGTGCACGTTTTTGCCGATCTGCGCGCACGAACCGACGGTAGCCCAGGTATCGACCATCGTGCCTTCATCCACATAGGCGCCGATATTCACGTACGACGGCATCAGCACGGCATTCTTGGCAATAAACGAACCACGGCGCGCCACGGCCGGCGGCACCACGCGGAAGCCGCCCTTGGCGAAGTCATCGGCCGTGTAGTTGGCGAACTTGCTCGGCACTTTGTCGTAGAACTGGGTAAAGCCGCCAGCTGCCATCGGTTGGTTGTCTTCGAGACGGAACGACAGCAGCACCGCCTTTTTCACCCATTGGTTGACGATCCAGTCGCCATCGCGCTTTTTAGCGACGCGCAGCGTGCCGGCATCGAGCTGCGACAGCACCGCAGCCACGGCGTCGCGGATATCGGCGGGAGCGGCCTTGGGGGAGAGGCTGGCACGGTCTTCCCATGCCTGGTCGATCAGGGATTGCAGTTCTTGCGACATAGCGTCCATCGTGAAGTTAGGGGTAAATCTGTTGAATCCGGCAAGCGCCGGATCCGCTCGGGGCGCCAGGCGTTATTTCCGCCGGCGGCAAAATTCCACAATGCGGCGTGCGCCTTCCAGGCATTCTTCCACATTCGCCACCAGGGCGATACGCACATAGTTGCGGCCCGGGTTAACGACCGTGCCATTTACCTCGACATCGCGCGCCACATAGCTGCCGGGCAGCATGGCCACGTTCTGCTCGGCAAGCAGTTCGCGTGTGAAGGTGGCGTCGTCCAGCCCCGTGCGCGCCACATTGGCCCACAGGTAGAAGCCGGCATCCGGCAACGCCACGTCGATTACCTCGGCCAGCATCGGCGTGACCTGGGCGAACTTGGTGCGGTACAGCGCGCGGTTTTCCAGCACGTGGGTTTCGTCGTTCCACGCCGCGATGCTGGCGCTCTGCACCACGGGGCTCATCGCGCTGCCGTGATAGGTGCGGTACAGCAGGAAAGTCTTGAGCAGTTCCGGATCGCCAGCCACAAAGCCAGAGCGCATGCCTGGCACATTGGAGCGTTTGGACAGGCTGGAGAACATCACCAGCCGCTCGAATCCGCGTCCGAGACGGTGCGCTGCTTCCAGTCCACCCAGGGGCGGGCGGGCTTCGTCGAAATAGATCTCGGAGTAGCACTCGTCGGAGGCGATGACGAAACCGTAACGGTCTGACAGCTCGAACAACTTCTTCCAGTCCTCGAGCGTCAGTACCGATCCGGACGGATTGCCCGGCGTGCACAGGTAGACGAGCTGCACGCGCGCCCAAACGTCATCGGGCACGCTGTCGAAATCGGGAGCGAAGTTGCGGGCTGGATCGCTGTTGGCGAAATAGGGCCGGGCGCCGCCGAGCAGAGCCGCGCCTTCATAGATCTGATAGAACGGGTTGG
Source organism: Imbroritus primus (assembly GCA_000272025.2). Classification (GTDB taxonomy): domain Bacteria; phylum Pseudomonadota; class Gammaproteobacteria; order Burkholderiales; family Burkholderiaceae; genus Imbroritus; species Imbroritus primus. The sequence continues at coordinate 948,684 of AKCV02000015.1, read as the reverse complement.
GGCACAGCACCAGCGGATCGGGCCGGGTGCTGTCGATTACCACCTGGCCAAAGGCGAACAGCGCCTCGCGCGTGCCGGTCACCGGCAGCACCTCGGTCGCCGGATCAATCTTCGGCAGGCCGTAGCGGCGCTGGATCCACTCAGCGATGCTGGTGCGCAGTGCCAGTGACCCGGCGGTTGTGGGATAATTCGCCAGACCCGCGAGGGCATCCGCCATGGCGCGCTGGATCAGCGCAGGTGTGGCATGCTTGGGCTCGCCAATGCCGAAACTGATGGGCGCAAGCGCCGGGTTCGGCGTGACATCCTTGACCAGCTCTTTCAGTTTTTCGAACGGATAGGGCTGCAGTGAGGCGAGACGCGGGTTCACGAAGTTTTTCCAGGCCGGTTTAAAACGAAGCATTATAGAGGAAGCGCCTGAAACTGTCGGCTCCGCCGGGGAGTACTCCTGTCTTCCCGATGTCCCTGGCGCGACAGTCCAGCAGCGTTTCCATGCGGCTCCCGGTATCGTCAAATTGATTTGCTGATAGATTCCTGCCGCCATGTCGAGCGCTGTTAACGCCACATCAACCACCCATTCCCATTCGCTTGCTCCCGTCCTCGCCATTCTCGTCGGCGCCTCCGTCTGGGGCTTTGCGTGGTACCCGTACCGGCTGATGGCCGGGCTCGGTCTTGGCGGACTGCTGGCCGCCGCCGCAACCGGGACGATCGCAATGCTGATCGGCCTCGTGGCCCTGCGGCGCAGCCTGCATACCTTCCGCTGCTCGTGGATCATCATCGGCATTGGCGTGGCCTCGGGTGTGACTAATACAGGATTTGTCTGGGGCTCGGTCAACGGCCATGTCATGCGCGTGCTGCTGCTGTTCTACCTGACCCCCGTGTGGACGGCGCTGATTGCCCGCTGGATCCTCGGCGAAAAGCTCGACTGGGCCGGTATCGGCCTGATCGTCCTGGCGCTGTTTGGGGCAGGCCTGATGCTGTGGACGCCCGAAGCCGGCATTCCGCTGCCCGCCACGGCGGCCGAGTGGTCAGGCCTTGCGGGCGGCATCGGTTTTGCCTTCAATAATGTGTTGTCGCGCCTTGCCGCGCACCGCCATCCGGAAATGCGCGCCGAGTTGCGGGTGATTGTCGTATTCGCCGGTTGTGCTGCCGTGGCCGCCTTGACAGCCCTCGTCACGCAGCCACGCCTGCCGGAAGTTGCGCCGGGCGATCTGTGGCCGCTCCTGGCACTGGTGTTGGGGCTTGCGACGATCCTTGTCAGCTGCAATGCCGTCACCCAATACGGCCTGCAACGCCTGCCGGCCAACCGCGTATCGCTGCTGATGCTGTTCGAGATCGTGGTCGCGGCCGTGTCCTCCTGGTGGCTGGCGACGGAAACCCTGACGCTGAAGGAAACTGCGGGTGGCCTGTGCATCATTGCCGCCGGGGCGCTGTCAGGGATTGTGCACCGGCCGCGGCCAGCAGCTACAGTCGGATCGGAGGCGGCGGCCCAGACGTAACGTGGCACAGGGCGGGTAGCCGGGTTCCCTTAGTCGGGGTGGTTCCCGCAAGCCCTTCGGGGAACCGAGCTGCCTGCCGCTCGAAAATGCGGAAAAGGGGAAAGCGGCGATGGTATGATTGCCGACAATTGTGCGGGGACAGTCGAATCCAGCGCAGATAGTGCCGTTGCCTGCACGGGGCGGCATCTTTTGACTGAGAAACGCCATCGGAATGATTCTGGCGCAGTTGCACGGCGTCGCTGTACGGTGTGGATGGCCCGGAATGACCGGGCGGCCCACCGGGCCAGAACAGGATGCTCATTCCGATGGTGTTTCTTGAAGACGAGAAGACGACACCAACGTGCGCCTGACCCAACTCAAACTTGCAGGTTTCAAGTCCTTTGTCGACCCGACCACCTTCCAGGTGCCGGGACAGCTGGTGGGCATCGTTGGCCCCAACGGCTGTGGCAAATCCAACATCATCGACGCCGTACGCTGGGTGCTCGGCGAATCCCGCGCCTCCGAGCTGCGCGGCGAGTCGATGCAGGACGTCATTTTCAACGGTTCCACGGCCCGCAAGCAGGCCGGCCGCGCGAGCGTCGAACTGGTGTTCGACAATAGCGAAGGCCGTGCCGCCGGACAGTGGAGCCAGTACGCCGAAATCGCCGTCAAGCGCACGCTGACGCGCGACGGTACATCTTCCTACTACATCAACAACCAGCCGGTGCGCCGGCGCGACATCCAGGACATCTTTCTCGGTACTGGCCTGGGGCCGCGCGCCTACGCCATCATCGGGCAGGGCATGATCTCGCGCATCATCGAGGCCAAGCCGGATGACATGCGCATCTTCCTGGAAGAAGCGGCTGGCGTGTCGCGCTACAAGGAGCGGCGCCGCGAGACCGAGAATCGGCTCTCGGATACGCGCGAGAACCTGACCCGCGTCGAGGACATTCTGCGCGAACTCGGTACCAACCTCGAAAAACTCGAGGGGCAGGCCGAAGTCGCCAAACGCTACCAGGAGCTGCAGGCCGAAGGCGTGGAGAAGCAGCATCTGCTGTGGCTGCTGCGCAAGCGCGAGGCGCTGGCCGAGCAGGAGCGTCATGCGCGCGCCATTGAACAGGCACAGATCGACCTGGAAGCGCAGACCGCACAGTTGCGCCATGTCGAGGCCGAACTCGAAACCATGCGCGCGGCGCACTACACCGCCTCTGATGCCATGCATGTGGCACAGGGCGCGCTGTACGAAGCCAATACCGAAGTCAGCAAGCTGGAAGCCGAAATCCGCTACGTGGTGGAGTCGCGCAACCGCATCCAGGCGCAGATCGCCGCCCTGACTGCGCAAGCCGAACAGTGGCGCGCGCAAGGCCAACAGGCGAATGACGACCTGGCCCGCGCCGAGGAAGAACTGGCGATGGCCGAGGAACGAACCGTCGCCGCCCAGGAAGCCGTCGCCACGCAACATGAAGCGCTGCCGGGGCTCGAAGCCCAGTGGCGCGATGCCCAGGCGAGCCTGACCGAGCAGCGTTCGGCCATTATGCAAGCCGAGCAAGGCCTCAAGCTGGAAGCCGCACAGCAGCGCAATGCCGACCAGCTGTTGCAGCAGCTCGAGCAGCGCCGCGAGCGCCTGTCGTCGGAAGAGCAGGGGCTCGACCGCCCGGACGAAGTCCTGCTGGAATCGCAGCGCGCCGAACTGGCTGAGCAGGAAGAAATCCTCGCCGAGGCGCAGGCTGTACTGGAGGACGCGCAAGAAGCCGTGCCGCGTCTCGATGAAGCGCGCCGCGCCGCACAGGAGCGCGTACAGACCGAAGCCGCCGCCATCGCCTCCCTGGAAGCGCGCCTCACCGCGCTGCGCCAACTACAGGAAAGCGTGCAGACCGATGGCAAGATCCAGCCCTGGCTCGACAAGCATGGTCTGGGCGAACTGCCGCGGCTGTGGAAGAAACTGCAGATCGAAGCGGGCTGGGAAAGCGCGCTCGAGGCCGTGCTGCGCGAACGTCTGGCTGCGCTCGAAGTCTCGAATCTCGACTGGATCAAGGCGTTTGCCGCCGATGCGCCACCAGCCAAGCTAGCGTTCTACTCGCCGCCGCCGGCCGCGCGCCAGAGCGATGCGCCAGCCGGATTGCGCCCGCTGCTGTCGCTGGTGCAGATCTCCGACCCGGGCCTGCGCGCATTGCTGCAGGACTGGCTGGCGAACGTCTTTATCGCCAACGATATGCCGAGTGCCCTGAGCGCGCGCAGCAACCTGCCGGAAGGCGGCATGTTCGTGGTGGCGCAGGGTCACCTCATCGGCCGCGCCTCGGTGCAGCTGTACGCAGCCGATTCCGAGCAGGCCGGCATGCTCGCCCGCGCCCAGGAAATCGACAACCTGCAGAAGCAGGTGCGCGCCCAGTTGCTGCTGTCCGACGAAGCCAAGGCTGCCGCAGTACGCGCTGAAGCTGCCTATACCCAGGCCAGCCAGTCGCTCAGCGAGGCGCGGGTGCGCGCCGAGCAGGCCACGCGCCGCGTACATGCGCTGCAGATGGAGGTGCTAAAGCTGTCGCAGGCCATGGAGCGCTATGCCGCACGCAGCGGCCAGATCCGTGGTGAACTCGAGGAAATTGCCTTCCAGATCGAAGAGCAGCGCGCCATCCGCGCCGAATCGGAAGCCAGCTTCGAGCAGCATGATGCGGCGCTGGCTGAACAGCAGGCCGTGTTCGAAGACCAGCAATTGGCCTTCGAAGCGCTCGACAGCGAACTGAACGGCGCGCGCAACCGCTTGCGTGAACTGGAGCGTACCGCACAGGAAGCGCTGTTTGCCGAGCGCAACCTGCAGAGCCGCATCGACGAATTCCGCCGTACCATCCAGACCGCTGCCGATCAGGCCGAACGCGTGCAGGGCACGCTTGAGGAATCGCGCATCGAGCTGGAGACCATCAACGAGCAGACCGCGCATACCGGCCTGCAGGAAGCCCTCGAACGGCGCGCCGAGAAAGAAGAGAAGCTTGCCGCGGCGCGCATCGAACTCGATACGCTCTCAGCCCAGCTGCGCCAGTTCGACGAACAGCGGCTTGTGGCCGAACGCAGCCTGCAGCCTATCCGCGATCGCATGTCGGAACTGCAGCTCAAGGAGCAGGCCGCACGCCTCAACCAGGAACAGTACGCCACGCAGCTGACCGAAGCCGAAGTCGATGAAGCCGCACTGGCCGAGAAACTGACTGGCGACCTGAAGCCATCGTACCTGCAAGGCGAGGTCACGCGCCTCAACAACGCCATCAATGCGCTGGGACCGGTCAACATGGCCGCGCTCGACGAACTGAGCGCGGCACGCGAACGCAAGACCTTCCTCGATGCGCAGTCAGCCGATCTGAATGATGCGATCAACACTCTGGAAGACGCCATCAACAAGATCGACCAGGAAACCCGGGCCTTGCTGCAGGGTACCTTCGACAAGGTCAACCAGCATTTTGGCGAACTGTTCCCGATGCTGTTCGGCGGTGGACAGGCCAAGCTCATCATGACGGGCGAGGAAATCCTCGATGCCGGCGTGCAGGTCATGGCACAGCCGCCCGGCAAGAAGAACTCTACGATCCATCTGCTGTCTGGTGGAGAGAAAGCGCTCACGGCCATTGCGCTGGTGTTCGCCATGTTCCAGCTCAACCCCGCGCCGTTCTGCCTGCTGGACGAGGTCGACGCGCCGCTGGACGATGCCAATACCGAGCGCTATGCCAATATGGTGAAGCGCATGTCCGACAACACCCAGTTCGTGTTTATTTCACATAACAAGATCGCGATGGAAATGGCTCAACAATTGATTGGCGTAACGATGCAGGAGCAGGGCGTGTCGCGGATCGTGGCAGTGGACATGGATGTCGCCGTCAATATGGCGGAGGCCGCCTGATGCAGCAGAATTCCCTGGTTCCGTTCCTCACCGATCTGCAGCTCGGCCTGATCGCCATTGGCGCCCTCGTGGTCGTTGGCGTGATCCTGTACAACCAGTGGCAGGCGCACAAGGCACGCAGGCCGCGCGCCATGCAACCGGGCGATGACCTGTCCACTGGACCGGACGACCTGCCGGACGACAGCGCGGATGTGTTTCCGTCGGTGTCAAAGCCGATCTCCCAGCCTTCCCAGACTGCACCGGTGTCGCCTCACGCCTCAGCCCATTCGGCCGCATCACCTGTCGCGGCACGACGCGAACCGTCCTTTTCATTCCCCGGTGATGCGCCGGCCTCCGCAGGGCACACCTTGTCCGACACGGAACTGGATGACAGCGATGGAGCCGCAGTCGTGCAAGCGGGCGACGTCCACGAGAGCGCCCAGGCCGATGCAACGGCTGCTACGGCCACGGCAGCCGGCATGGTCCAGTGGAGCGATGCGCACCCCAAGCCCGGCGTGATCGACCCGCTGATCGACTGCATCGTGCCGATCCGCCTCGATGGTGAAGTCTCCGGCGACCGGGTGCTGCCGCTGCTCAACCGCCTGCGCCGTGCGGGTACCAAGCAGGTTCACGTGGAAGGGCTGCGCAGCGACACGCCAGCCTGGGAACTGGTGCGCGGCGGTCACCGCTATCGCGAGCTGCAGGTGGCCGTGCAGTTGGCCAATCGCACCGGTCCGCTCAATGCGCTCGAGTTCTCGGAATTCATCAGCGCCGTACAAGCCTTCTGCGAACAGCTCGATGCCTCGGCGGACCTGCCCGAAATGTCCGAGGCCGTGGCCAATGCACGCGAGCTCGATGCCTTCTCGGCTGCCTGCGATATCCAGCTCGGCGTGAATGTGCTCTCTGACGGGGCGCCCTGGTCGGCAGCCTATGTGCAGAACATCGCCACGCAAGATGGCCTCGTCCTGTCGCGCGACGGTGCCCGGTTCACGCGCTTCCATCCGGGTAGCGACGGCGTGCAGCGCGCACTGCTGACGCTGCACTTCGGCGATACCAATTTTCTGCGCGACGACCTGACCGCCAAGGCCGGTCACCAGATCACGCTGCTGCTCGACGTGCCAACCTCGGACGCCCAACTCAAGCCATTCAAGCTCATCTGCGAGTACGCCTACAGCCTCTCGCAGCGCATGGGTGCACGTGTGGTTGATGACAACCTGCAGCCGCTGACCGAGTCATCCTTTGTCGCCATCCAGAAAAAGCTCGACGGCCTGTACGAAGCGCTCGACAATCGCGGCATTCCGGCCGGCTCGTCGGCGGCGGTGCGGCTGTTCAGCCACTGAGCGCGGTTGAGCGCGGCTTGATGAACAACGGGTATCGCTGCTGACTGGTCGAGTATGGGCTGGCCAGCATTGCCAACCGCTTCGGTCGCATGGATTTGTAGTCACCCGCATGGAGCCCCACCCATGCCGCTACGCGTTTGCGTTGACGTTCGGTTACGCTGCGCGCATGGCGGTGCAGGCCTTTGCAGCGGCTCGCCCGGTATCTCTTCCAAGGAATTTCCAGCATGACAGGCGATCCACTTCCGTCCGCTCCAGCGGAGCAACCGGAGGCAGGCAATCCCGCGGCGCGCGTGGACTGGCTGCGCCAGACCCTCGAGCACCATAACTACCAGTATTACGTCCTCGACGCGCCGAGCATTCCCGACGCCGAGTACGACGCCCTGTTTCGCGAGTTGCAGGCGCTCGAGGCCGAGCATCCCGAACTACAGTCCCCGGAATCGCCGACCCAGCGTGTCGGCGGGGCGGCGCTGTCGGTGTTCTCGCAGGTCACGCATCGCATCCCGATGCTGTCGCTCAACAATGCGTTTGATGCCGAAGATGTGGTCGCCTTCGATCGACGTTGCGCGGAAGGCCTGGGCAAGCTCGCCAAGGGCAAGGCAGCCCGCGACGCGCAAGCAGCGTCACCCATGGGTGATCTGTTCGCGGAACCGTCGACCAGTGCTGCGCCAAGCGAGTCCTCTGGTGTTGAGTACGCCGCCGAGCTGAAATTCGACGGCCTGGCGATCTCGCTACGCTATGAGCAGGGCCGGCTGGTACAGGCCGCGACGCGGGGCGACGGCACGACCGGCGAGGATGTTACCGCCAATGTACGCACGATCCGTTCGTTGCCGCTCAAGCTGCATGGCAAGGCGCCAGCCGTGCTCGAGGTGCGCGGCGAAGTCTTCATGCTGCACAAGGATTTCGAGGCGCTCAATGCGCGCCAGCGCGACGCCGGTGAAAAAACCTTCGTCAACCCACGCAACGCGGCTGCCGGCAGCCTGCGTCAGCTCGATCCCAAGATTACGGCGAAGCGGCCGTTATCCTTTTTTTCGTACGGCATCGGTGAGCTCGAAGGCGCGGCGCGTCCGGCTTCGCATGCCGCCATGCTCGACTGGTTCGCCACGCTGGGCCTGCCAGTCTGCGCGGAACGGCAGGTGGTGCAGGGCGCAACTGGCCTACTGGCGTTCTATGAGGATATTGGCGCACGGCGTGCCAGCTTGCCGTACGACATCGACGGCGTGGTATACAAGGTCAATGCCTTCACCGAGCAGGAGACGCTGGGTTTCGTCTCGCGTGCCCCGCGCTTTGCCATCGCCCATAAATTTCCGGCGCAGGAGATGACGACCACGCTGCTCGACATCGAAGTCCAGGTCGGCCGCCCCGGCGCCATCACGCCCGTAGCCAGGCTCGAACCTGTGTTCGTGGGCGGTGTGACGGTCACCAATGCTACGCTGCACAATGAAGATGAAATCGCCCGCAAGGACGTGCGCATCGGCGACACCGTGATCGTGCGGCGTGCCGGCGACGTCATTCCCGAGATCGTCGGTGTCGTGGCCGAGCGCCGTCCGGCCGATGCGCGGACGTTCGTCATGCCCACCACCTGCCCTGTGTGCGGCTCGCATATCGAACGCCCCGAGGACGAAGCCATTGCACGTTGCACCGGCGGCCTGTTCTGCGGCGCACAGCGCAAGCAGGCGCTGTGGCACTTCGCCAGCCGCCGTGCCATGGATATCGACGGCATGGGCGACAAGATCGTCGAGCAACTGGTCGACCAGCAAATCGTCCGCACGCCGGCCGATCTCTACAAGCTCGGCGTTGCCAAGCTTGCCGCGCTCGACCGCATGGCCGACAAGTCTGCCAGCAACCTGGTCGCCGCCATCGATAAATCACGCGCCACGACGCTCGCCCGCTTTATCTATGCCCTCGGCATCCGCCATGTCGGCGAAGCCACGGCCAAGGACCTCGCACGCCATTTCGGCAATCTTGATGCGCTGCTTGCCGCCAGCGAGGCCGAACTGCTGCAGGTACGCGACGTCGGCCCCGTGGTGGCCCAGTCGATTGCCAACTTCCTGGCCGAGCCGCACAATGTGGAAGTGATCGAGCAGTTGCGCGCCGCCGGCGTACACTGGGACGAGCAGGAGGCAGCCCTCGGCCCGCAGCCGCTGGCCGGCAAGACCATCGTCCTGACGGGCACGCTGCCGACCCTCGCGCGCGACGCCGCCAAGGAAATGCTTGAGGCCGCGGGCGCCAAGGTCGCGGGCTCGGTCTCGAAGAAAACCGACTACGTTGTCGCCGGCGCGGAAGCCGGGAGCAAGCTGGCCAAGGCCGAGGAGCTCGGTATTCCGGTACTTGACGAAGAGGGCATGCTACGTTTGCTGCAAGGCTGACACAGCAAGGGAGGGGCCGAATGATCCATGAAATCCTGCGCATGGGCGATCCGCGCCTGCTGCAACCCGCCAAGCCGGTCGAACGCTTCAACACGCCCGAACTGCACGCGCTCGTCGAAGACATGTTCGATACCATGGAAGCAGCCAAAGGCGCGGGGCTCGCCGCCCCGCAGATCGGCGTCGACCTGCAGGTGGTGATCTTCGGCTTCGATCGCAACCCGCGCTACCCGGAGGCACCGGCCGTGCCCAAGACGGTGCTGATCAACCCCGCACTCACCGCCATCAACGACGAAATCGAAGACGGCTGGGAAGGCTGCCTCAGCGTCCCCGGCATGCGCGGCGTGGTGCCGCGCTACGTGCACCTGCATTACTCCGGCTTCGACCAGTATGGCCATCCCATCGACCGCATCGCAGAAGGGTTTCATGCGCGCGTGGTGCAGCATGAATGCGATCACCTGCAAGGGATTCTGTATCCGATGCGGGTGCGGGATTTTGCAAGATTTGGGTTTAGTGACGTGCTGTTTCCCAATCTGGAACTGACATCAGACTGATGTCCTGATAGCTCGGGCAAACCATTCGCGTTTGCCCGTTCACCTTTTTCCATCTCGATCTGCGCCTATCTTGCTTCGGTGGGGCGGCACGCTGCTTCGCATCGTTCTAGCGTTTTCCAGTATTTCCCCTGGTATTGCACTTGTTTGCAGAAGTGCAGAAGGTGCTATGGCACATTCCGCTGTCGGCTCGCCCGCACAGAGGCGAGACGCGTTCTCGTGGAAAGCCATATGCCAGTCACTGCCGCAAACCGCCCTTCGAAAACCTCTCTATCTGTACCCAAACCACCTCCTCAAAACACAGACATTGATAAAGCTCTGAGGGAAATCGGGCGGGCAAAGAGGCGAAAAGATGTCGATGGGCGTGTGACTTCATTGGTACGAGCCCACGCAGAGCACGTTCTCATTCGCGCAGCCACACTCAATCAATCGCGAGAAAATCACGCTGCTCGCAATATGATCCGGTTTGATCTCTTGCCGAAGAATTGCGATGTCGCCAAGCTGAAGGAGTTGGTGAAAAACAATGAGGAGTTGACCCGATACGTCAGCGCGCTTGAAGAGCGCATGAACCTATCGGTGGACAGATTGGATGCTGAAGAAGTCCTGCGGCTTGACTCCAATTTGTTTACACGGCGACTTCTCAAAACGCAGGGCAAACTCGATGCGCTGGAAAAGCGCCTCGCCGAACCGGCCATCCAGCACGTAAAGAAAGAAAAGCCGACTGCTGAGGCGCGTTCCCGGTATGCGACATGGCGTCAGGCAGGTTCCCCGGCGAATCGGAACATGCAGCAGGATGACGGGGCGGCCCAGCCGGCCGCCACCGCGTACGGCAAACAGGAGGCAAACGCTGTCGCGGTGATGGCGATCGCTGCGGAGGCGTGCGGCTCTCTGAACGTTCCATCGACGCCCGTGCTTCCAATCCAGGATGCTACGCCATCCCGCACTGCCAATGACCACGCTGGCACGGCACTAAAGCAGGGGGCTTCCGTCATCCCCAATTTCATGCCATCCCACTATCCACCGGGTAAAGAGCCTGTATCAGCGCGGGCTGCTGCAGTGGAGATGGCGGGCAGGGCCGATACCAAGTCTGCGGCTTCGTTGGCAGGGGGCGTGACCGTAGCGCTGGACGTCTATGGCTGCCCAGCCGATCCTGAGCCGCCGTTCGCGCCGCATATCGATTGGAAATCATCTACGCCGACCATCGACGCCGATTACAAGAACAAGGGATGGTTTTTCCAGCATCTGGGAAAGCGGAATACTTCGCTCCGATCCGAAGAGAGACGCTTCGAGCAGGCACTCGAGGCGTTCATCAAACTGTTGGACGTACGACTGGAGGGCGGGCAAACAAAGCTCTTCAAGCATATGCCAGATCTGGTTCATCGGCTGTTTACCACGCCTGGTCATCGCGAGGATGACGCGGAAGAATTACTTGAACAGATGCGCGAGGGATTGCGCGGTGGTGGCAATCGGCTGACCCCAACCGCACAGAAGTTACTGGCCTGGATGGCCATCGTATGGGATGACAGTTGCCTCAAGCTAGATGACCCCGCCAAGGTCCAGATGCGCGAGCGTGACGGGCAGTTCGAAGTGCTGGAGCGCGATGCCAATGGCCACGAAAACTGGCGCGCTGCCCGGACGGGCACGCTTGATCTTGCCTATACCACTAGCCTGATCGGCAGCTGGTTCAAGCATCCGAAAGCCCTTCGCTTCGACAAGGCGGCCTTGCAGCACATTGGCGTGCGCGGGCCATTGTATCGGTCTCGTGATGGACGGGTCGAGTTTGCGCCTGGTGCAACCCTGAGCATGGGCAAGAAACGGCTGCGGTCGCTGGATGTTGACAATCTTCTGCACCTGAGTGCACTGGATAGTTTGCGTAGTGTCGTCCACGGGCAGCGCACGATGGAACCCATCACGCTCGCCATCGATCTCGACACGCTGTCGCCGGCACCGCTTGGCCTGGGAAACCTGACCGAGTTTGTCTGGGGTGAAACCCATGGCAACACAGCCTTGGAATTGTATGCATTGCATGCGGTCGGAATGATCCGGATCAAGTCATCACAAGGCTGGCAAGCCATCCGCAATGCGATTGCCACTGCTGACTATCGCAACCTGGATACCTTGCTGGCCACGCATATCGAGCATGGGCCTCACGCCACAGGCCGTACCTTTGTGTTGCAGGGGAATACGCTGGCAGGACCAATGGGAAATGACCTGATCGAACTGCAGGTCCGTGCATTCTTGCGCGATGACATGAAGATCGATATGCCCGAATTGCAATCTGCGCACAACGCCTATTTCGATGCGTACTGGAAGCTCAATCAGGATAAGGGTTTGACGAAACCATTCGAATTTCCCGCCAATCCAGCACTACAGCAGGCATCGGACCGATTGACGTCGCTGCAGCAAATGCATCGAATGATGAACAGCGAAGACGAGCAGGTTCGCCGAGAGGTTCGATTGCTTCTAAAAAAGTATACCGCGTCGTACTACAAGGATGACCGGCTGCAGTTGTGCCGGGTTGCCGAAGACGGGCGCACCTTGCTGACAGGCGGGCGGGTCAACCAGGAAACATCGCGCGCGCTCGCGGCACAGATCACTGCAGATGGATTTCGGGTACGCACGAATCTCTCCGCCAAAGCACAAGCGAATGACAGCAATGCCTGGTTCCGCAATGCGGTATTGACCCTTGACGTCGATGCCTACCTCGCCGCCACGCAGTGTGTGGCGAGGAGCGAACGAAGTGCTGCCGGGGCTGTTGGCAATCCACTTGCCGCGTACCTCGGACGATACGATGCCAGTCCGTTTTTCCCCGGCACGATATTGGATCGCGGTATCGATCGCAATGTTTCCGGACAATCGAACCGCATCGATGCCTGTTGGCAACTGCATGGCAAATTCCAGCCTACCTTGATGAAATGGCTGTTCGAGCCATTCGAGGACCATGTGGATGCAGTCAAGCCTGACATCAGCATTGCGCCGACGTATGCCAGTGCTACCGGTACCCGTCTGTTTTGGCGCAATGGGTTGGTGGAGCATGACATCGAGATATTCGACAAGCTCATCGCCAACTGCATGTACGAAGTTCCCCACGACGCCAGCCCGGAGACTCTGGAGCGGTTTGCCACATACATTCTTGCTCTTCCGCATGCGAAGCTCTTGGAACGGCTGGGGAGTGTCGACAGTCCGCAGCGTACTTTGCTGGCATCATTGAAGGAGAATATCGTTGAGTCACTGAAAGGCATACGCGAACCGTTGCGCGCCTGGGATCGGACGCATAGTGTCAAGAGCATGACTACTCAACAACTCGCGGATGAGGCCCTGGCGCAATTGGATGCCTTGCCCACAACCCCGGAAGAAATCGATGCACTGTCGCGCGAGGATCTGGTCGAGCTACTCTTTTCTGGAGCGACCGCCCGGTTGTTCAACTATGCTCGAATGACGGTCGATCTGACCCAGTCCTCGCAGCGCAACTATGCGCAGACCCGAATCGCGCTCAATGGCCATGGCGGTTCCGAGCCGCAGCATCGGCAGTTCACCCGCACGTTCTTCGGTTTCTAGCCGTGCGCTGGCGGCACTGGCCGGGCCGCCATGACGGTGCACGATGGTAGGGTGGGGCCGCCTTGGGCTGGCTGGCCCCGCGGCACCATGAAAAGCAGGTAAAATCGGGCCCGTCCCCGAGCCAATCGCTTGCCGTGCCCGTACGTGGCGCTATCTGCCTATACGTGCGCACTGCGCCACCTTCTTCGAATAGTCGTCGCCATGTCCAACTCCCCGTCCAACACCCCAAAAATCGGCTTCGTCAGCCTCGGCTGTCCCAAGGCCCTGGTCGATTCCGAGCAGATCCTGACGCAGCTGCGCGCCGAGGGGTATGACATTGCCTCGACGTATAACGGCGCGGATCTCGTTGTGGTGAACACCTGCGGCTTTATCGATGAAGCCGTGCAGGAGAGTCTCGACGCGATTGGTGAGGCGCTGAACGAGAATGGCAAGGTGATCGTCACCGGTTGCCTGGGTGCGAAAAAGAATGCGGCGGGCGAGGACATCATCACCAGCGTGCATCCGAGCGTGCTGGCGGTGACCGGGCCGCATGCCCTGGGCGAGGTGATGCAGGCGGTGCACACGCATCTGCCGAAGCCGCACGATCCCTTCCTCGATCTGGTGCCGGCGCAGGGTATCAAGCTGACGCCGAAGCACTATGCCTATCTGAAGATTTCCGAGGGCTGCAACCATCGCTGCACCTTCTGCATCATTCCGTCGATGCGCGGCGATCTGGTATCGCGTCCGGTGGCGGAGGTGATGCTGGAGGCGGAGAACCTGTTCAAGTCGGGTGTGAAGGAACTGCTGGTGATTTCGCAGGACACGAGCGCCTACGGCGTGGATGTGAAGTACCGCACCGGCTTCTGGAACGGCCGCCCGCTCAAGACGCGCATGACGGAGCTGGTCGCCGCGCTGGGCGAACTGGCGGCGCAGTATGGCGCATGGGTGCGGTTGCACTATGTGTATCCGTACCCGCACGTGGACGAGATCATTCCGCTGATGGCCGAGGGCAAGATCCTGCCGTATCTGGACGTGCCGCTGCAGCACGCGCACCCCGAGGTGCTCAAGCGCATGAAGCGGCCGGCCAATGCGGAAAAGACCATGGAGCGGATCCGCGCGTGGCGCGACATCTGCCCGGACCTGACGATCCGCAGCACGTTCATTGCAGGTTTCCCCGGCGAGACGGAGGAAGAGTTCCAGACGCTGCTCGATTTCATCGCTGAAGCGGAGCTCGATCGCGTCGGCTGCTTTGCCTATTCGCCGGTGGAAGGCGCGACGGCCAACGACTTGCCGGATGCCGTGCCGGACGAGGTGCGCGAGGAGCGCCGTGCGCGTTTCATGGAGGTGGCCGAGGCCGTGTCGGCAAAGCGGCTGCAGCGCCGCGTGGGCACGACGATGCGTGTGCTGATCGACGAGGTCAACCAGGATGGCGGCATTGCGCGTTCCGTGGCCGATGCGCCGGAGATCGACGGGCAGGTGTTTATCGCCCCGCCGCGCGCCTCCGTCAGCCAGCGCGCGGCATATCGCCAGAAGGTCAAGGTCGGTGAGTTCGTGCGCGTACGCATCACCGGTGCCGACGGCCACGACCTGTGGGGCGAGCTGGTCTGAGGTCTTGCCGGCTTGTCGGGTTGATGTGTGGCCACCTGTGTCTGGCGCATCGACCACACTGACCGCAGGCACACACTCCTGCCTTGGCTGCAGGCCGCCCAGCCCATTCGTCACGAATGCTTGAGAAACCGCTTGGTCAAAGCACCGGGCAGGCGGCGTTCGCTATACTTTCAGGCAAACGATACGGCGTCGCCGCCGCGAGGACATTGCATGACCTTTTTCAGTTTCCAGCCCAGGACAGGCGGTGCCGCATGAGTGTGCCGCGCACATCGCTTGCCGCCATGGCGCTCGGCTGTGCCATCTGCTTCGCGGGCGCGGCGGCGTGGGCACAGCCAGCGGGCGAACAGGTGCTTTCCACGCAGGATCTGACGGTAACAGAGGGCGCCTTCGGGCTGAACGACGCGATCCAGGCGGGCGAGATGCGCCGCCGCACTGCGGCAGGGCCACAAGCCAGCGCGCCACAGCCCCTGGCACCCGAGCCAGCCTACGCCAGGTATCCGCAGTACAAGGGGACGATTGGCGACGTGCCCATCCGCATGCGGCTCGGACCCAAACCCGATGAGCGGGACAGCGTGCACGGCGAATACCATTACGGCACCTCGCGCGCGGTGCAGCGCGTGGCCGGCGAGTATGCCGACGGCACGTTCCTCATGGAGGAGTCGGATGACGGCACCACGGTGACGGGCATGTGGGAAGGGCAGATCGATGCGCGCGGCGTGGTGCGCGGCCAGTGGACCGATGCCTTCGATCGCCGCCGCATACTCCCGTTTGTGCTTGTACCGGTCACTGTGACGGTGATTCCGCCATACCGGTCCGATGATCCTGCCTACAGCAACGCTGCACCGATTGCCGCCCCGGCCCCCATGCCGGCGCCACGCGCGCCGGCGCTCCCCGCTACACCTGGTCCGGCCCGTTCCAGCATCATCGGCTGGTGACCCATCATCCAAGAGGTAACGAGTTGAGCGCTTCTGACTTCGATCCCCCCAGTTCGCCGCCATATCCCCAGACAGCTGCCGTGCAGCCCGCGCTGGATATTCCGCCGGGCTTCCGCGCCTTTCCGCAGGCCACGCATCGCGGTTCAACGGTGCTGTTCAACAATCTGCACGAGTTGCGGGCATATGGCCGGGCCGATAGCCCGTACTGGCGTTATGGCCTGCATGGCACGCCCACGAGCGAGGCACTGTGCCAGCAACTGGCGCAGATCGAGGGCGGCAGCCATGCCTTGCTACTGCCTTCCGGGCTGGCCGCAATCTCGCTGGTGTATTTCGCCTTCCTGAAGGCCGGCGACGATGTGCTGGTGCCGGATAACGCCTACGGCCCCACATGCGACCACGGGGCTTGGCTGGCGCGCGACTTCGGTATCACGATGCGGCGCTACGATCCGATGATCGGCGCCGGCATTGCCGACTTGATTCGCCCCGAAACGCGCCTGATCTGGATCGAGGCGCCGGGTTCAGTGACGATGGAAGTACCGGATGTGCCTGGCATCGTCGCGGCCGCACGCGCACGCGGCGTACGCACAGCCATCGACAATACCTGGGCGGCCGGGCTCGTCTTCAAGCCGTTTACGCACGGCGTGGATATCTCCGTGCAGGCGCTGACCAAATACCAGTCAGGCGGCAGCGACGTGCTGATGGGCGCGACCATCGTCAACGACGAGGCCCTGCAGGACCGGCTGGTGCTCACGCGCATGCGCATGGGGTGGGGCGTGTCGTCGGACGATTGCTATCTCGTGCTGCGCGGCCTGCAAACCATGCCTGTGCGCATTGCCGCGCATGACCGCGCGGCGCGGGAGTTGGCCGAATGGCTCGGCCAGCGGCCTGAAATCGCGCGCGTGCTGCATCCAGCGTTGCCCGATTGCCCAGGGCATGAGATCTGGAAACGCGATTTCACCGGCGCGACCGGCCTGTTCTCGGTGCTGTTCCAGCCGCAATACACCCAGGCGCAGATCGATGCCTTCATCGAAGGGCTGCGTCATTTCGCCATCGGCTTTTCATGGGGCGGGGCGCACAGCCTGGCCTTGCCGTACGATGTGCCGTCGATGCGCACGGCCAGCGCCTGGCCGCCAGAAGGCAAGCCGGCCGGCGGACTGGTGCGATTCTATGTGGGGCTGGAGGATCCACGCGATCTGATCGCGGATGTGAGACAAAGCCTGGAAGCGCATCTGCGCTAGGCGGCGCGCTCAGGACGATTTCGACGCCGGGTCGGCTTGACCTGTCACGCGCGTCGGGGCGTTGACGGGCTGCTTGCCCTGGTGGTGCCCCGTTCTCCGTCTCCAGGCGAGACGGAGATTCACGACATGGAAATGCCCATGGACATGCGTCAGGCAGCGCTGCCGGGAAACAGTCCGAGCAAGCCGTCGAGACCGACGAAGTTGAAGGCGACGGAGGCCTTGGCGCGTACCACCGGCTTGGCGCGAAAGGCAACCGAGAGACCGGCCAGCGCCATCATCTTCAGGTCGTTCGAGCCGTCGCCCATGACAATGGCCTGGTCCGTGCGAATTCCCAGCGCAGCGCAGGTTTCCTGCACGATGCGCGCCTTGACGTCGGCATTGACGATTTCGCCGAGCACCTTGCCGGTCAGCTTGCCGTTGACGATTTCCAGTTCGTTGGCACGGGTGAAGTCGAGGCCAAGGCGTGGCTTGAGGCGTTCCGTCATGGCCGTGAAGCCGCCCGAGACCAGCAGCGTCTTCATGCCGGCGGCGCGCACGCCGGCGAGCATGGTTTCCGCGCCCGGCGACAGCTTGAGGCGTTCGTTGTAGACATGTTCGAGCACGCTGGCATCAAGACCGGCCAGCAGGGCCAGTCGGCGGCGCAGGCTTTCGTTGAAGTCAGGAATCTCGCCGCGCATCGCGGCTTCGGTAATGGCTGCGACTTCGGCCTTCTTGCCGCAGAAATCCGCGATCTCATCGATGCACTCGATGGTGATCAGGGTGGAGTCCATGTCCATGACCACCAGCTTGAAATCGCCCAGGCGCTTGCCTACCGGTACCACCGCCCAGTCGATGCCACGCGCGTAGCAGATCTCGTCGAGCTGGGCGCGCAGGGCTTCATCCGCCGTGTCGATATCCGCCAGTTCGGCAAGATGCGGCGAATGCAGGTGGCAGGCGCTTGCACCAGCCGCGACGCGTACGGCGTCGAGGTTGTCTGCGGCGAGGGGCGTGGGGCTTTGAACGATCAATGGCATGGGTCTGAAATCATCCTGATACAAAAGTCATTCTAACGACTACCAAGAAAAACGGCGCCGCGGCGCCGTTTCTTCCGGGGGGTGGGGTGCTTACTGGATCTTGGCGCGGTCACGCAGCGATTTCAGCATGGCCTGGAACTTCTCGCGCTGCCAGTTCTGGTCTTGCGCCATCATCTGCATCAGCTGCGGCTTGAGCTCTTCGAAGGACGGAATCTTGGCGTCGCGCACATCTTCGAGCTTGATGATATGCCAGCCGAATTGCGTCTTGACCGGGGTTTCGGTCATCTTGCCTTTGGTCAGGCCGGTCATGGCAGCCGAGAACTCCGGCACGAAGCCATTCGGGTTGGCCCAGTCCAGGTCGCCGCCATTCGGGCCCGACCCCGGATCCTTGGAGGATTTCTTGGCCAGTTCCTCGAACGAGGCGCCGCCCTTGATCTGGGCGATCAGCGCCTTGGCGTCGGCTTCCTTCTCCACCAGGATGTGGCGGGCGCGGTATTCCTTGCCATTGCCGAACTGCGCCTTGATCTTCTCGTACTGGGCGCGCAGGTCGGCCTCGTTGTTGGCATCGTTCTTCACATAATCTTCGAACAGCGCTGCGACGATCACATTCAGGCGGGCCTGCTCGACCTGTTCCTGCACGTCCGGGCGTTGCGTCACGCCGCGCTTGTTGGCCTCCTGGACCAGCAGCTCGCGGTCGATCAGCATGTCGCGCGCGCGGTTGCGCAGTTCGGGATTGTCAGGCTGGCCGGCGCTCTTCACCAGCGCATCGAGCTTCGCCTTGGGGATGGCCTTGCCGTTCACGACGGCGGCGTTCTGTGCGGCAGCAAACGGGGAAACAGCCAGGGCAGCCAGGAGGCTGAGCGTAAGGACGGTTTTCTTCATGAATGCGAAGTCGAGGTTGTGTGAGTCGGTTCTTCCGGCGTGGTCGCCGCGATGGCGAGCGCGTGAATCTGATCGGGCAAAAATGCCTGCAGCGCATCATACACCATGCGGTGACGCGCCACGCGTGACTTGCCGGCAAAGGCGGCGCTGACAATGATCACGCGGTAGTGTCCGCCGCCCGAAGCCGCACCTGCATGGCCGGCATGCAGGGCGCTTTCGTCCTCGACCGTCAGGGTGGTGGGCGCGAATACTTCGCGCAGGCGCGCCTCGAGCGCGCGCGGGTCTGCAGCCATCAGCGTTCTCCTCCGGCATCGTGGTTGTCCGGTTCGCGCATGTGGCGCGACAGCCAGAGGCTCTGGATGACGATGAAGACCAGCATCAGGCCCATCCCGCCGAACAGCTTGAAGTTGACCCATATATCGGTCGAGAAGTTGTAGGCCACGACCAGGTTGAGCACACCCATGACGATGAAGAATCCGGCCCAGGCCAGGTTGAGCGTGCCCCATACGGCATCGGGCAAGGCGATCTGCTTTTCCATCATCTTGCGGATCAGGTTGCGACGGAAAGCGAGGCTGCCGAGCAGCACGGCGCCGAACAGCCAGTAGAGCACGGTCGGCTTCCACTTGATGAAGGTCTCGTTGTGCAGGGCGAGCGTGGCCCCGCCGAATACGGCGATGATGGCAAGGCTGATCCATTGCATGGGCTCCACCTTGCGGCGGCGCAGCCAGACCCAGGCGATCTGCGCCACGGTCGCGACGATGGCGACGGCGGTGGCGACGTAGATATCGGCCAGTTTGAATGCGGCGAAAAACAGCAGCACCGGGAACAGGTCGAACAGGAATTTCATGAGGGGCGGGTTCCTATCGGGATGAAAGTCTGGAGTGAATGTCAGGCCGCATCGCCAGATGTTCCTGGCGGCGTGGAGTCATCACTGGCATCGTCGCGGAAATTCAGCGACGCCGAGTTGATGCAGTAGCGCAGACCGGTGGGTGCCGGGCCGTCCTCGAACACGTGGCCGAGGTGCGCGTCGCACTTGCTGCAGCGGACCTCGGTGCGCACCATGCCGTGCGAACGGTCGACATGCTCGTCGATGGCCTCGGCTTCCAGCGGCTGGAAGTAGCTCGGCCAGCCACAGCCGGCGTCGAACTTGGTGCCGGAGGCGAACAGCGGCGTGCCGCAGCACACGCAGGTATACGTGCCCTGTGCCCAGTGGTCCCAGTACTTGCCGGTGAACGGGCGCTCGGTGGCGGCCTCGCGGGTGACGCGATATTCGAGGTCGGAGAGCGTGGCGCGGTATTCCGCGTCGGTCTTGCCTTTGCTCATGGGGGACTCCTGTAATTAGCGAGAGGCTGCTGCAAAATGATTCTGGCGTTGTTGTGGGGCCTTGCCGTACTACAGTACTGTCTGCGGCCCCACGCCTAGCCAGAACCGCTTCGCTTCATTTTGCAGCAGCCTCTTATCTCAAGATGAGCAGCTGACTTCAAGGCCGCCGGCCCAGTCCGGCGGCAGGGCCGCATAGTGTGCCATGTCCGGCTGTTCGTCAAATGGCCGCGACAGCAGCTGGCGCAGCCGCGCCACTTCGGAAAAATCGTTCTCGCGCGCCCGGCGGATGGCGATTTCCGCGAGGTGGTTGCGCAGGATGTACTTGGGGTTGACCGCCCGCATGGCCGTGCTGCGGGCCTCATCGACCGAGTGCTCGAGCTGTAGCCGCTGGCGATACGATGCCGCCCAGGCCTGCCAGGCGCTGCGGTCCAGGAACAGGTCGCGTACCGGCGCATCCTGGCTGTCGTCCGTACTGGAGATGGCGGCCAGGTTGCGGAAAAACAAGGTGTAGTCGATGCGCTGGGCATGCAGCATACCGAACATTTCGGCGAGCAGTTGCTCGTCGTTGTCCTGCGTCGTCGCCAGCCCCAGCTTGGCGCGATAGCGCGCGAGGAAAGCCGCTGCGTAGCGCTCGCGGAATGCGCCGAGCGACTCGTGGGCCAGAGCGATAGCGGCCTCCTGCCTACTTTCGTCGTCGCTTTCCGCGGCAGTGCCGTGCGGATCGAGCAGCAGTGGCAGCATGGCCTGCGCCAGGCAGTGCAGGTTCCAGAAACCGATTTGTGGCTGCTGCTGGTAAGCGTAACGGCCCTGCGTGTCGGAGTGGTTGCAGATGTGGTTGGCGTTGAAGCCGTCGAGAAAGCCGAACGGGCCGTAGTCGATGGTCAGGCCCAGGATCGACATGTTGTCGGTGTTCATCACGCCATGGCAAAAGCCGACGGCCTGCCAGTCCGCCATCAGGTCAGCCGTGCGCACGGTGACCTCGCGCAGCAGCGCCGCATAAGGCTGCGCTGCGGCTCGGCACTGAGGGTAGAAACGGTCGATGACAAAATCGGCCAGCTGGCGCAGCGCAGCGATATCGTCGCGCGCGCCGAAATGTTCGAAGTGGCCAAAGCGGATGAAGGAGGGTGCCAGGCGCGTAACCACGGCAGCGGTTTCGATCTCCTCGCGCCGCACGGGTGCATTGGAACCGGTGATACAGAGTGCGCGCGAAGTGGGGATGCCAAGCCCAGCCATGGCTTCGGAGCACAGAAACTCGCGGATCGACGAGCGCAGCACGGCACGGCCATCGGCCATGCGGGAATAGGGGGTGCGTCCGGCCCCCTTGAGCTGGACTTCCAGCGGGCCGTCTGCCGTAGCCACTTCAGCCAGGCGCAACGCACGCCCATCACCAAGCTGACCGGCCCAGACGCCGAACTGGTGGCCGGAATACACGGTCGCCAGCGGATCGGCCCATGACGGTATGCGGTTGCCGGTGAACACTTCGACGAAATCCTGCGCCTGCGCGGCCTGCCGATCCAGCCCCAGCATGGTGCCGGCTTCCTCGGAAAAATCGATCAGGACGGGATCCGGCAACGGCGCTGGCGGCAGGCGCGTGAAGAAGCGCTCGCCAAGCGTGGCGAAACCGGGTTGCGGTACCAGCCCAGCATCCCAGCCGGAATTGGAAACATCGGGTGAGGCCGGGGAGGCGGCCGTGGTAGAAGCGTGGGGCATGAACAGATCGGTTGTCGTCTATCGGCGGCCAGGAGACCAGTGCACGTAGCCGTTGCAGGCCATGTGCAACATCAGACCGCGTGCAGCGCGAAGCGTTGCAATGGGCATCGCCTATTGTACGTGGCAATCGCTGCTTGGACTGGATCGGGGCCGGATTGCGCCCAGATCAGGGCGGGATCGGCGCCGGTATGAACCAGATAGGGCAGCCACAGGCACTTTGCGCATCGCAACAATTTTGCCCAGCTATAAATTGAACGACCGTTCTTTTACAGGTATGCTTCCCTGGCAACACGGATATTGCGCTGCAAAATCGCTTCCTGCCCGGCCCGCTTGGGCTCAAGGCACGACGGGAAAGCGGGCGGCGAATATGAATGCGCGTCCGCGGGATGCCCGGCCATCCCTGCGCGGATCCGTCCGGCCTCCACCTGCGGTGACTGCGGCGCCGGCCGTCTAACAGCACAAGGAATCAGCATGACAGCGGAGTATCAGGTCCAGGATGGCGTCGCCATCATCACCCTTGCCAACCCGCCAGTGAATGGGCTGGGCCTGGCGACGCGCCAGGGCATTATGGAGGGGCTGCAGCGCGCCGCCGCCGATGCCAGCGTCCGGGCCATTGTGCTGACGGGGGCGGGCAAGGCGTTTTCCGGCGGGGCTGATATCCGTGAATTCGGTACTTCCAAGGCGCTGGAGGAACCGATCCTGGTATCGGTCATTGCCGCCATCGAGCACAGTCCGAAGCCGGTCGTGGCCGCTGTGCACAGCGTCGCCATGGGTGGCGGGCTGGAGCTGGCACTGGGTTGCCATTACCGGCTGGCCGCGCCGGGCGCGCAGATCGCGCTGCCCGAGGTCAAGCTCGGCATCATGCCGGGTGCAGGCGGCACACAGCGCCTGCCGCGCGTGGCCGGCCTGGAAGCTGCGCTGGACATGATCACTACTGGCGCGGTCGTGCGCTCCGAGCAACTGGCCGGTACGCGTACCTTCGATCGTATCGTGGAGAGCAGCCAGCCGGCGGACCTCCTCGCCGAGGCCGTGGCATTCGCACGCGAGGTCGGCACGCGCCCCGGACCGCATCCGCTGGTGCGCGATCTGAACATCGAGGCCCCCGATGCTGAAGGTCGGCTCGCTGCCGCGCGGGCAGCAATCGCTGCCCGCTCCGCACACTTTCCCGCACCGCTCAAATGCATCGAGGCCCTGGAGGCCGCCGTGCGGCTGCCGTTCGAAGCGGGCCTGAAGGTTGAGCGCGAGGCTTTCCTGTTTCTGCTGACGACTCCGGAATCGCGCGCCTTGCGCCATGCCTTCTTCGGCGAGCGCGCCGCCGGCAAAATTGCCGATGTACCGTCGGCCACCCCGGTCCGCGACATCCACAAGGTCGCCGTGATCGGTGCCGGCACCATGGGCGCAGGCATTGCCATGACCTTCCTCAGCGCGGGCCTGCCCGTGACCCTGCTGGAAGCACGGCAGGAAGCGCTGGAGCGCGGTGTGGCAACCATCCGCAAGAACTACGACAGCACCGTCAGGAAGGGCAAGCTGAGCGAGGAGAAGGCGGAGCGCGCGATGGCGCTGCTCCAGACCACGCTCGACTATGCGGCCATCGCCGATGCTGACCTTGTCATTGAAGCCGTCTTCGAGGACATGGGCGTGAAGGAAACCGTCTTCCGCCAGCTCGATGCCGTGATGAAGCCGGGAGCGATTCTCGCCTCCAACACCTCCACGCTCGACCTCAACGCCATTGCCGGATTCACCACCCGTCCGCAGGACGTGGTGGGCCTGCATTTTTTCAGCCCGGCTAATGTGATGAAACTGCTGGAAGTCGTGCGCGGCGCGCAGACCGGCAAGGATGTGCTGGCCACCGTGATGAAGCTGGCCAAAACCCTGCGCAAGACAGCAGTGGTTTCGGGCGTGTGCGACGGCTTCATTGGCAATCGTATGGTCGAACAGTACGTTCGCCAGGCCGGGTTCCTGCTGGACGAGGGCTGTACGCCGCAGCAGATCGACAGCGCCATCGAGCGCTTTGGCTTTGCCATGGGGCCGTTCCGCATGTGCGACCTGGCCGGCAACGATATCTGGCAGGCAATCCGCACGCGCAAGCTGCAGGAACATCCCGATCTGGCCTATTCGACTACGGCAGACCAGCTGTGCGCGCTGGGCCGTTTCGGGCAGAAGACCGGCGCGGGCTGGTACGACTATGTGCCGGGCGACCGCACTGCGCATCCGTCGCCGGTCGTGGCCGGGCTGCTGGCGAAGCATGTCGCGGCATCCGGCGTCCCGCAGCGGCAAGTCAGCGACGAAGAAATCGTCGAGCGCCTCGTCTATGCCCTCGTCAACGAGGGTGCTGCGATCCTGGAAGAGGGCATTGCCGCCAAGGCGTCGGATATCGACATGGTGTATCTCACCGGCTATGGTTTTCCGCTGCATCGCGGCGGGCCCATGCTGTATGCCGACATGGTCGGGCTCGACAAGGTACTGGCGCGCATGCAGTCGTTCAGCACCGGCTACCATGGCGAGCTGTGGAAGCCCGCGCCGCTGCTCGTGCGCCTTGCCGCTGCTGGCAAGGGGTTGACCGGCTGAACACCAAGACGATTCGCTTGATCGCCCTGCGCGGGGCGTTCGCTTCATCCCACACATCACTCACCATGGCAGAACACAACGGCTTTCGCAAACGCATCCCTTTCGTTGAATTCGTGGGGGCGCAGCTGCTACATCTCGATGCCGGCAAGGCGGAGGTCGAGCTGGTGCTTGAGCCGCACCATTGCAACAGCTTTGGCATCGCGCACGGCGGTGTCATCATGACCCTGCTCGATGTCACCATGGCCGTGGCCGGACGTGGTGCCGACCCGCTGGATCGCGGCCTGGTCACCATCGAAATGAAGAGTTCCTTCATGCAGCCCGGGCGCAGCACCCTCCGCACGACCGCACGCTGCGTGCACCGCTCGACCACCATGGCCTTTTGCGAGGCGGAGATCACCGATATCTCCGGCGCCATCGTGGCGCGCGGATCCGGCACGTTCAAGTATGTGAAGAGCATGCCGACGCCGCGCGGCAAGGCCATCGAAGGGGGTGGGGACGGCTGAGCGCCCGGGTCTGTCAGCCTGTCATTCCGGTTGGGCGGATGTGCGGGTATTTCCCGCCATGCCGGCAAGGCCGGTGATGGGCAGTCGGTCGCGTACACCGACCGGCGCGTGTACCATGCCGAGCTGAGACTTTTCCTGTCGGACGCTCTCCAGTCCGTTTCCGCTGTGCCACACACACCTGATCCCTCCGCCTCCGCCGCGCGCTTCGACCGCGCTGGCCTCGATCCCCAACTGGCCCATCTGCTGGAGCTGATCGAGAAAGCCAAACGGCCCGCCTTGAACCAGATGGACGTGGCCGATGCCAAGATCGCCTACGCCAAGAGCGCACCGATTCTTGACCTGATGCCCGCAGACATGGCCGTGGTGGAGGATTTCACCATCCCCGCGCGTGATGGCCATCCCATCTCCATGCGCCTGGTAGCGCCGCGCGAGCCGTCGTGGGTCGATCCGATGCCAGTGCTGCTGTACTACCACGGTGGCGGGTTCACGGTCGGCGGCATCGGCACGCACGATGCGCTGTGCCGGCGGCTGGCGGAGCTGGGCGACTGCATGGTGCTGTCGGTCGATTACCGCCTGGGACCGGAGTGGCGTTTTCCCACGGCGGCGCACGATGCCTTCGATGCCATGCAGTGGACCTTCGACAATGCCGAGCGCCTTGGCGCAGACCCGGCACGCATCGCGCTCGGCGGCGATAGCGCGGGCGGCACGCTCGCCACGGTAGCGGCCATCGAGGCGCGCAACCTGGGCTTGTCGCCGGTCCTGCAGCTGCTGATCTATCCCGGCACATGTGGCTGGCAGGACATGCCATCGCACCACGCGCTGACCGAGGGCTACATGCTGACGCGCGAGATGATCCTGTGGTTCTTCTCCCACTACCTGCGCAGCGATGCAGACCGCGATGACTGGCGCTTCGCCCCGCTCGATGCGGGTGGAGATGGGGCGGATGTAACGGGCTGCTGTCCGGCGTGGATCGCCGTGGCGCAATTCGACCCACTGGTCGACGAAGGCATCGCCTATGCCCGCAAGCTGCAGGCGGCAGGCGTGACGGCGGAACTGGTGCATTACGATGGCATGATCCACGATTTCTTCAAGATGGCGCGTTTCGTGCCAGCCGTGGCCAAGGCCCATGCGGACGCAGGCCATGCCCTGCGGCGCGCATTTGGCCTTGAGCGCGGGCGTGCAGGAGAACAGCGACATGGCACGAACTGATTTCCGGCACAAGGTGCCGCTGCGCGTACGCTGGGCGGAGGTCGACTCCCAGAGCGTGGTGTTCAACGGGCACTACCTGCTGTACGCGGACGTGTGCGTCACCGAATACTGGCGCACCATCGGCCTGCGCTATCCGGACCGCCTCGAAGGCGGCGTGGACCTGTACGTGGTCAAGTCCACGGTCGAGTACCACATGTCGGCGCGCTACGATGACGAGCTCGAGTTGTGCGGGCGCATCGCCCGCATCGGCCGCACCAGCCTGCAGTTCCTCATCGAGATGCATCGCGGCGCCGATCACGTCGCCAGCGCCGAACTGATCTACGTGAGCACCGACATGGGCACGCGACAGCCAGTCCCGGTGCCGGCCGTGATGCGCGACCGTATCGCGGCGTACGAGATACTGCCGCCCGTGGCTGCGTCATCGTCGCACGCCGCTTCATCGAACACCGGAGGGCCACATGCCTGAACAGCATATTCACCTGGGACGCTGGGATGAGGTCGGGACAGTGGCGGGCGCCATCCGCACGCGCGTGTTCGTCGAAGAGCAAGGCGTGCCTGCCGAACTCGAATGGGATGCCGCTGACGCGGACTGCTGGCACGCCATTGCCACCGATGCGCAAGGCGTGCCGGTCGGCACCGGCCGCCTGCTGCCGGATGGCCATATCGGGCGCATGGCGGTACTTGCCGAGGCACGCGGCTCAGGCGTCGGCATGGCCATCCTGCAGGCGCTGATCGCACAGGCGCGCATACTCGGTTACGCGGAGGTCGTACTGCATGCGCAGACGCATGCCGAGGCGTTCTACCGGCGCGCCGGCTTTGTGCGTGAAGGCGAGATTTTCATGGAAGCCGGTATCGAGCACATCACCATGCGGCTGGCACTGGACGGGCGCTGAGCGGCGTCAGGCCGTTTCCGACGAGTGCCGCAGCACGCCGCTTTCATGCCGTTCGCCGATGCAGCCGCTGGCGTCGAAGCTGCGTTCCAGCATGTCGAAACTGCCGTCATGGCGTACACGCAGCACCGTGCTGGCACGCGTGCCGTAGCGTGGCGAACGGATAAAGGCCGACGACAGCACGCGTTCCCATTCCAGGCTCACGCCAGTTTCGGGCAAGACATCGTCGGTCGGCTGGCGGGTGTCGGCCAGCAAAGCGAGATAGGGCGACGGGCTGGCGCCACGTCGCCCGGTATCGGCCGCCAAGGCCTCCGCGAACGCAGCCACGCGGCTGCGCACCTTCGGCCAGGGCGTGTCGAGCAGCGCATTCGATAACCCATAGACGCCCGCCTGCAGACGCTGCGGCAGTCCGGTGGCGGCGCGGTTGCTGTACCACCACAGGCTCTGCAGATCGGACGCCAGCAGATTGAAACCGTTGTAAACACCCTGGCGCGGCCGCAGGCCGTGCAGGAAAGCGTCAGGCTGTTCGCTGCCGGCGAGGAAGCCGCGCACCAGTTCGCCCCGCGAGCGGGCATCGGTACGTTTCTCGGACGGTGCCCGGTAGTTGGTCAGGGCCGCAAAGCGTCCACCCTGGGCCAGGCCCAGCCACGTACCGCTGGCGCCGTTGACGGCCGCTCGGTCGCGACCGGCGAGGATATCTGGCGCATCGTCCCACCAACCCAGCGCATCGGCCGGGCGTTCGTAGAATTCGTCGCGATTGGCGGCAACCACCAGGGCATAGTCAGGGTGCGCATGCCAGGCGGTCAAGATCAGGCACATCGTTCAGCGCTCCATGTCCGGCCGTTCCTGGTCGGCAAACAGTTCGGTGTGGCGTGGGCCGGAGAGAAACGGCTGCAGGCCCCGGTCTGACCACAGGCGATCGAGCGTCTCGGCAAAGGCCTCGGGAATGTCCTGGTAGGCCTCCATCCAGGTCTGCAGTCCATCGCTGCCCACGCCTGGCCGGCGCAACAGCGAGCCCGCTACGCCGGTGGCATCCTCGACCGTGTCGAGCCAGTGCCACCAGCGCGGCAGCAGGTCGGCGGCGGCCGTCTGGGGCACCTTGAAATAGACGTAGAGGTGGAGGCTCATGGCGGGGTCTTTTCCAATGGATGCGGCGGCTCAGCTCTCTGCAACTGGCAGCGCATAGGGCTGCGCCACCAGCGTGAGCGTCGGGCCTGTTGCGGAACCGACGTGGACGAGCGTATCCACGGTGTCCAGCTTCAGTTCCGCCAGCACATGGCTGCCGCCGTCGGGAGCGCCGGCCGCGTTCACTACCATGCCGCACGGCTGACCAGCATCGGCCTCGCTGAACAGCTCGGTGCCTGGCGCCGGCACGTCGAGGCCTTCCAGGGCGACATGGCCGAGGAACATGCGGCGCTTGAGCGTGCCACGGTACTGGCTGCGCGCGACGACTTCCTGGCCGGGATAACACCCCTTGCGGAAATTGACGCCGCCCACGACCTCGAAATTGATCATCTGCGGCACGAACTGCTCTTGCGTGGCCGTAACGATGCGCGGGATGCCCGACTGCACGTGCAGCCAGTTCCACACCTCGGTGTCCACCGGCAGCAGGGTGGCGGACAGGACCTTCCATGCATCGCTCGCCTGTTCGTGCGCGAGGATGACCTGATAGCGCTCGCGGTCTGCCGCATCCGGCAGGCGAATCACCGTGCCGTTCGGCTGATGCGTCACGCCCCACACGCTAGCGGGCAGTTCGAGCCCGAAAGCGGCCAGGCTCTTGGAGGCATCGGGCCCGGCCGTGCCGAATACGCGCAGCACCTCATCGGCACTGGACAGCATCACCTTGGCGCGCAGCTTGAACATCGTCAGGCGCTTTTGCAGCCCCGGCGCGATGTCGGCCGGGACTTGCAGCAGTAGTCCCTCGTTGTCGCGCCACATCATCATGGTGGCCTGCAGGCGCCCCTTGGGCGAGCACATCCCGGCGAGCCGGGCTTCGCCCAGGCCGAGGTCTTCCACGGCATTGGTCAACAGGCTGTGCAGGAAGGTCGCCGCATCATCGCCAGTCACGCGGATCAGGCTGATGTCGTTGGGAGCGCAGACCACCGAGCCGCCGCTCACGGCAGCAAATTGTTCGCTTATGCTGAATTGGGTCGTAAACATGGTTGGCATGTTGGGACAAACCGTCCGGAATTAAAGAGTCGGGCGCATGGGCGCACGGGCGGATGTGCCGCTGGCAACCGCAACGTGGCGCCGCGAAGTCGTGTTTCGCATGATCCACCGCGCTTGCCGGTTTATCATACGGGTCCGCAGCATGCCGCACTATGAAAACGCGGCATGCCGCCATACCCCAAACGATACCACCGTCGCGGTTTGCACGGCGACGCACGACTATTCATGAGACGATTCCTCACCCGGCTGATGCTGTTTGTCCTGTTGCTGGCTATGCTGGCAGGAGGGCTGTTCGCCTATTGGGCGCAACGCCCCGTCACGCTGCGCACGTCGCCGGTGGAAGTGATCATCAAGCCCGGTTCTTCCGTGCCGAGCGTAGCGCGCCAGCTGGAACGCGGCGGCGTGGCCATGCCGGAGTTGCTGTTCGTACTGCTGGCACGCGTGAGCGGCAATGGCGCCAACCTCAAGGCTGGGGGCTACGAGCTGGAGCAGGGCGCCACGCCGTGGTCGATCCTCGGCAAGCTCGCGCGCGGCGAGGTGACGCACCATGTGGTGACGGTCATCGAAGGCTGGGAATTCCGACGCATGCGCGCAGCAATCGACGCGCATCCGGCATTGCGCCACGAGACGCGCGGCATGTCCGATGCCGCCTTGCTCGAGCGGCTGGGCATCCAGGAACGTCATCCGGAAGGACTGTTCTTTCCCGATACCTACCTGTTCGCCCGTGGCAGCAGCGATCTCGACCTGTACCGCCGCGCACACGACGCCATGCGCAAGCGGCTCGATGACGCATGGGCTGCGCGTGCGCCGAACCTGCCATACAAGAACCCCTACGAGGTGCTGATCATTGCTTCCATCGTCGAGAAGGAAACCGGGCAGGCCAGCGAGCGGCCGATGATTGCCTCGGTGTTCATCAATCGCCTGCGCAAGGGCATGCTGCTGCAGACCGACCCTACGGTGATCTACGGCATGGGCGAACGCTTTGACGGCAACATCCGCAAGCGCGACTTGCAGACTGACACTCCGTACAATACCTACACCCGCGTGGGTTTGCCGCCCACGCCCATCGCGCTGCCGGGCGCGGCGTCCCTGATGGCCGCGGTAGCCCCGGCGCCCAGCGATGCACTCTATTTCGTGGCGCGCGGAGATGGCACCAGCCATTTTTCCGCCACGCTGCCCGAGCACAACCGGGCAGTTAACCAGTATCAACGCGGTAAATGACATGCGCGGAAAATTCATCACGTTCGAAGGCATCGACGGTGCCGGCAAGAGCACCCACCTCGAATGGTTCGCCGACCTGTTACGGCAGCGGCTGGGAGCCCAGGGCTACGGGCAGGCAAGCCCCGCGCGCAAGGTCGTGACCACGCGCGAGCCGGGCGGTACCGCCCTTGGCGAGCAACTGCGTGAACTGCTCCTGCATCGCAAGATGCATCTGGAAACCGAGGCGCTGCTGATGTTTGCCGCGCGCCGCGAGCATATCGCCGAGATCATCGAGCCGGCGCTGGCGCGTGGTGACTGGGTGATTTCCGACCGCTTCACCGACGCTACCTTTGCCTACCAGGGCGGTGGGCGCGGGCTGGCGCGCGAGAAGCTGGAGGCCCTGGAGCACTGGGTACAGGAAGATCTGCGGCCCGACCTGACATTGCTCTTCGACGTCCCCGTAGAGACCGCCAGTGCACGACTGGCGCAAACCCGCGCGCCCGACAAGTTCGAGGCGGAGAACCGCGCCTTTTTCGAGCGGACGCGGGCGGAATACCTGCGGCGCGTGGCAGAGGTACCGGCACGCTACGTCGTGATCGACGCAACGGAACCCATTGATGCCATTCGCGTTAAACTTGAGGAATTGATCGCAAGAATTTGATTTCGAAGGAATTTTTCCACAACGAAAGTCTTCACATCATTTCTTGAAATCATCCATAACCTATTGAAATCCATGATTTTTCCGTGGCAAGCTGAGGACTGGCAAGCACTGAACGCACTGCGTCCGCAGATGCCCCATGCTGTACTGCTCCATGGTCAGGCCGGCATTGGCAAACGCGCACTGGCCATGGCCTTTGGCCAGGCCCTGTTGTGCAGCACGCCGGCTGCCGACGGCCAGGCCTGTGGACAGTGTGAGTCCTGCCACTGGTTCGGGCAGGGGAATCACCCTGATTTTCATCTGGTCCGGCCGGAAGCCCTCGATGACGAATCCGAAGGCAGCGAAAGCGGCGAGGGTGGCAAGGAAAGCAAGGAAGGCAGCAAGAAGAAGGCTCCCAGCAAGATCATCCGTATCGAGCAAGTGCGCCGCTTGATCGATGCCGTTGGCGTCGGCACACACCGCGGCGGCTGGCGCGTGCTGGTGATGTATCCACTGGAAATGCTGCCGGTGGAGGCAGCCAACGCCCTGCTGAAAACACTTGAAGAACCGCCATCCAGTACCTTGTTTTTATTGATTACTGACCGGATTGACCGACTGCTGCCGACGATTCTGTCGCGCTGCCGCCAGTATGCTGTGCAGCCGCCGCGCCCCGAGGCCGCGCTCGCCTGGCTCAAGACGCAAGGCGTACCGGATGCCGCCGCCTTGCTGGCGGAATCGGGCAATGCGCCACTAGCCGCGCTGGAAGCCGCCGGCGCCGATGAGCGCCCACAACTGGCCGCGCTGGTCGAGCAGTTGGCGCGCGCCGGTAAGTTCGAGCCCTTGGCGGCTGCCGAACTGTTGCAGAAAACACCACTGCCATTGGTATTCGGGACCCTGCAGCGCTGGCTGTTCGACCTGATTTCGCTGAGAATGGCAGGGGGGCCCCGCTATTTTCCGGCCCATGCCGAAGCGGCCGCTGCGTGCGCCGCCCTGGTTGAGCCGCTGGCATTGCAGACCATGCTGCGTGCCGTGCAGGAACGGCGGCGGCATGAGCATCATCCGCTTGCAGCCCGCCTGGTGCTGGAAAGCGTGTTTCTGGAGTATCGCCGCATGTTTGTCACGGAGAATGCCCGCCCATGAGCGCCGACTCGCGCGATCCACTTGTGACCCGTCCGATTTCCGATGCCGCACCAAGAACGCTAGGTGGTTCAGGCATGCCGCGCCCTGGCGTGGTATCGCTGGCCATCAAGGACCAGGCGGGTTTGTATGCCGCCTATATGCCTTTCCTCAAAAACGGCGGCATCTTCGTTCCAAGCAACCGGCCTTACCGGCTGGGTGAAGAAGTCTTTCTGGTGCTTTCGCTGTTTGACCGGCCCAACAAGTACCAGGTAGCCGGGCGTGTGGCGTGGATCACGCCGGTCGGCCTGGCCAACAAGACGCCGGGTATCGGCGTGCAGTTGGGTGATGATGACCAGGGGCGCGCACTGCGCCGAACGGTCGAGGAACTGCTTGGCAAGACCCTGGCTTCGCAACGGCCGACGCAGACACTGTAAGAGGGCACGGCAGCGGCGCAGCTTAGGAGCGCAGCAGACTGCAGCACCGCGCGTCGGCTGACCGCAGACTGGCGCGACGGCACGCCGTCTTTTGCGTGCATCCACGCGATGCAGCCGGCCTGAAGGCTGAGCACCCATGCATTGCAATGCCGTATCAGATGGCTTGCGTGACTTTAAGTCACTTCTCTGAATTCATACATAAGCAATTGATTTAAAAATGTTTGTTGACTCACATTGCCACCTGGATTTTCCAGATTTCGCGAGCCGCATGCCCGAACTGCTGGCCAATATGCGGGACAATCAGGTGACGCACGCGCTGTGCATTTCCGTCACGCTCGAAGCGTTTCCCAATGTGCTCGCGCTGGCCGAAACCCATCCGAACCTGTATGCCACGGTGGGCGTGCACCCCGACACCGAGGACGTCAGCGAGCCCAGCGTGGAACAGCTTGTGGCGCTTGCCGACCATCCGCGTGTAGTCGGCATCGGCGAAACCGGGCTCGATTACTACCGCCTGAACGGCCGCAGCATCGCCGACATGGAGTGGCAGCGCGAACGCTTCCGCGTCCATATCGCCGCGGCACGGCAAACCGGGAAACCGCTGGTGATCCACACCCGCGCCTCGGCCGAGGATACGCTGCGGCTGATGGCCGAGGAGCAGGCAGGCGAGGCCGGTGGCGTGATGCATTGCTTCACGGAGACATGGGACGTCGCAAAGCGTGCTCTCGACCTGGGATTCCACATTTCCTTCTCCGGCATCGTGACCTTCAAGAGTGCGGCCGACCTGCAGGAGACTGCGAAAAAAGTCCCGCTGGACCGCATGCTGATTGAAACCGATTCACCGTATCTCGCGCCTGTGCCGTATCGTGGCAAGACCAACCAGCCGGCCTGGGTGCGCCATGTCGGCGAGTGTATTGCAACGCTGCGCGGGCTTCCGCTGGAACAGGTCGCTGAACAGACGACGGATAATTTTTTCTGCCTATTCAACAAGATAAAACGATAATTTCATGTCATTGGTGAGAATTTTCCAGGCCCTACCGGCTTTCCTGGCCATTCTGCTGTGCGTGCACGGGGCCGCCTGGGCAGGGCCGGCTGAAGATCTGCGCAAGGCCGTGGAGCTGGATAACGCCTGGGGCATCAGGCAGTTGCTGGCCAAGGGCGCTGATCCCAACGGTACCGATGCCAAGGGCACGCCGCTGCTGATCAGCGCAATCCAGGAGAATGCGCTCGGAGCGGCCAGGGAATTGCTCAAATCGCCCAAGCTTGACCCGGACGCCGAGAACCGCAGCAGCGAAAACGCCCTGATGCTGGCCGCGCTACGTGGGCATTTCGATATCGTCAAGATCCTGGTGGAGAAGCACGATGCCGAAGTCAACAAGAAAGGCTGGGCGCCGCTGCACTACGCTGCAGCCGGCGGGCATCTGGAGATCGCCCGCTATCTGCTCGACCACGCCGCCTATGTCGATGCCGAAAGCCCGAATCTCACCACACCGCTGATGATGGCCGCGCGCAGCGGCAACATCCACCTGGTCAAACTGCTGCTCGATGAAGGCGCGGTGGTAACGCTCAAGAACCAGCGCAACATGACCGCCGTCGACTTTGCCCGACAGGCCGACCACACCGAAATCGCCGACGGCCTGGCCTCGCGCCTGCGCAAGCTGCAGCCTGGGACGCGTAGCGGGTGGTAGACGCTTCCGTTTGCGCCGACTGATCAACGATCATCGGCCAGCCGCAGCCCCGTGAACTGCCAGCGCTGGTGCGGATAGAAGAAATTGCGGTAGGTCGGCCGGATGTGCCCGGCGGGCGTCACGCATGAGCCTCCGCGCAACACCATCTGGCCGCACATGAACTTGCCGTTGTATTCGCCGATTGCACCCGGCGAGGGCTGAAAA
Source organism: Imbroritus primus (assembly GCA_000272025.2). Taxonomy (GTDB): domain Bacteria; phylum Pseudomonadota; class Gammaproteobacteria; order Burkholderiales; family Burkholderiaceae; genus Imbroritus; species Imbroritus primus. Next base: position 914,235 of record AKCV02000015.1, on the reverse strand, counting down.
CCCGGGTAGGGCAGGAAGGGGCTCGCGGTCCATTCCCACACATCGCCGAACATCTGCCGTAGCACGCCGACATTCGGCTGCCGATCGGCCATCGGCGCCAGGCGACCGCTGTCGGCAAAATTGCCGTCCAGGGCCAGCCCAGCGGAGGCGGCTTCCCATTCGAACTCGGTCGGCAGGCGCTTGCCGCACCAGCGTGCGAAGGCATCGGCTTCATAGAAGCTGACATGCGTCACCGGGGCATCGAGATCGAGTGGCTGCAATCCGTGCAGCGTCATATGCCACCAGGTGCCGTCGCGCGACTCCCAATACAGCGGGGCTTCGATGCCTTCGCGGTTCACCCATGCCCAACCGTCCGACAGCCAGTTGGCAGCGGTCTGGTAGCCATCGTCATCGATGAATTCGCACCACTGCCGATTGCTGACCGGATGCGACGACAAGGCATATGGCTGCAGCAGGGCTGCGTGGCGAGGGCCTTCGCAATCGAAGGAAAACGGGGCATCGATGGCCGAACCGACCTCCACGATACCGCCGTCGAAGGTAATCCACTCCGGTGGATGCGGGGTATCCGTCACCGCCACGGGCACGGGGCGCAACGCATATGCCGGGCGTAGCGGGTTTTGCGCGAACAGGTGCAGGATATCGGTGAGCAGCAATTCCTGATGCTGCTGTTCGTGATGCAGGCCCAGTACGATGATTCCGAGTTCCGCTTCGGTATGCGGGCTTTCCAGCACTGTTTCCATGGCCTCGTCCACTGTCTCGCGATAGGCCAGCACTTCGTCGAGCGTCGGCCGTGTGAGCAGGCCGCGCCTGGGTCGCGGATGGCGCGCGCCAACGGCTTCATAGTAGGAGTTGAACAGATAGCGGAATGGCTCGCTGAAGGGCGTGTAGTGCGGCATTCGCTGACCCAGCACAAACTCCTCGAAAAACCAGGTCGTGTGGGCCAGATGCCATTTTGCCGGGCTCGCATCCTCCATCGACTGGACGGTCGCATCGGCATCCGACAGATCTGCCACCAGGGTCTCCGACGTGCGCCGCACGGTACGGAAGTGTTCGAGCAAGGGCAGGTGGGTGGCGGGTGATGACGGTCCCAGTGGCAAGGGTGAGGTCATGACAGACTCCGGTGGCAATGGCAGAACACCGGCGGGAGGCAAGATGCGCGCCACCCGCTGCGGCACCAGGCAGGTCGAGTTTGCACAATAACAGCTTTCGCGCTGAATGCCGAGGCGCTTCTTCCCTGATCTGTCCCGAACAGACGCAAGTGTTTCAAAGGATGGGCAGGGCATGCAACTTGCTCGACAGCAGAGGGTCGGACGACAAACCGCCCTTGCATGAGCCATACCTGAGCGCGCTGGAACCGCGTTGCAGCGCACGGGCAATGCATCGTTACCACGCCCTGGCTGAAAAAAATACATATGTAATGCGTAATCCATGCGTGACGCGGAACGCAGATGCTGCAGGTGAATACATTTGACAGGAGCCAACGATGCAAGACCATCTTTCGCCTGATCTCTGGACCGAGATCACCAGTGCGTTGCTCTCGGAATTCGCCGACATGCCCGATGCCGCGGAGTTCGTGCGGGTAACACTGCGGCTGCTGGCCGCGATGCTGCTTGGCGGCCTGCTCGGCTACGACCGCGAACGGCGCGGCAGTTCAGCCGGCCTGCGCACGCACATGCTGGTAGCACTCGGTGCGGCACTGTTCGTGCTTGTACCGCTGCAGGCCGGCATGGAAATCGCCGACCTCAGCCGTGTCCTGCAGGGCGTGGTTGCCGGCGTGGGATTTCTCGGCGCAGGGGCGATCATCAAGCTCAATGACAGTCAGGAGATTATCGGCCTGACGACGGCTGCCAGCATCTGGCTCACCGCAGCCATCGGCGCCACTGCCGGCATGGGCAAGCTGGCAACCGCCGTGCTATGCGCGCTGCTGGCGCTGGTGGTGCTGTCAGCCTTGCGGCGGGTGTCTCAGCGAGTCAGCAATCAGGCAGAGGCTGAGCGACAGCAATAACCGCCATCTACCAACCATCTCGTGAGGAGGGCAATTGCATGACGTGGTTCGAAACGGAGTTCCTGGGCAACTCGGTGCTGCGCTGGTTGAGCGCAGGTGCGGCGGGGCTCGCGATCTATCTGGTCTTGCGCATCGTCTTTCGCTTCGCGGGCGAGCGCAGCGCCAGGGCAGCCCGGCAAACTGCCACGAACTTCGATGACCTGCTCGGTCAGATGCTCGCCAGCACGCGCCAGTGGGCGCTACTGGCGGGTGCGCTCCTCCTTGCCAGCCGTATGCTCGACCTACCCGAGCGGTGGCATACACGCATCGACTACTTATGGTTTCTTGTCGTTGGGTTGCAGATTGGTCTGTGGCTCAACCAGGGCATCAGCTACTGGGTGAAGCACCGTCTCGACCAGCGGCAAGGAAACACCGGCAACCCCGTCATCACCACCATCATCTCCTGGATTCTGCGGCTGTTCGTCTGGACCCTCGTCGTGCTCGCCGTACTGGCCAACATGGGCGTCAACATCACCGCCATGGTCGCCAGCCTGGGCATCGGTGGCGTGGCCGTGGCGCTGGCCGTGCAGAACATCCTCGGCGACCTGTTCGCCTCGGCCGCCATCGGCCTCGACAAACCGTTTGAGATCGGCGATTTCATCGTGTTTGGCGACATTGCCGGCAGCGTCGAGCATGTCGGCCTCAAAACCACCCGCATCCGCGCGCTCAGCGGCGAACAGATCGTCTGCTCCAACACGCAACTGTTGACCAATACCATCCACAACTACAAGCGCATGGCCGAACGCCGCATCCAGTTTGCCTTCGGCATTGCCCAGGCGACGCCCGCCGCCCAGCTGGAACAGATCCCCCGCATCGTGCGCGAGGCCATCGAAGCGGCGGGCAACACGCGCTTCGACCGCGCGCACTTCAAGGAATTCGGCGAAAGCGCGTTGAACTTTGAAGTGGTGTACTTCGTCACCAGCCCGGATTACAACCTGTACATGGACGTGCAGCAGTCAGTCAATCTGGCCCTGAAGAAGCGGCTCGATACGCTCGGCATCGACTTTGCATTGCCGGCGCGACGGCTGGCGGCACCTGGTATTGAAAATTTATTGCGGGAACAGGCGGACAGATATGAAGGCCGGGAAACCACTCTTGGCCATGCGCGGTGAACCTTTTATGCGGTATCACAATGAATCGATATCGATAGTGCGCAGGTTCACCGAACACACCCGCATCCAGATGCAGCCGCACCCTCAGCAAGGCAGCTGTAAATCTGAGACTGCCTCCACACCTAAGGTGGGCGCCATTCTGAATTTTCATCAAAAACCGGCTGTGCCATCCATTAAGCCGAGCGCAATCCAGAGATGATTGAATGTCAATCTTTGTTAGGTCGTCTTGCTGATCTACGTACTTTTCCATCTAATTATCTGAAGCGCGAAGGAGCAGTCAAAGAGGCTTAATGCTTCTGTAGTCAGTCGTTATTTCCCCCAGCATTCTTGGTGGGCGATACAGCAATGGCCCGCGCCGGAGGTCATACGTCGCCGTTGATAATTTCTGCTACAGGACAATTTATATGTTCAACCGGATCACCCATAACAATCCACTATCAAAACTCTTTTATCGCAATCGATCATCTTCTGCCACATCTGAGTCCGAGCCACAGACGAATGACATTGCGCCAGAGCAATCTCAGTCAGAAGGAAAGGCTGCAAAAACCAAGAAATCCGTGGGGCGTAAGATCAACGCGCAAGGTGAAAAATCTAGCAGCAGATCCAGCACAACCCAGGCGAACGAACAGTCTTCAACGAAAACTCCAACCTCGCAAGTACCGGCATACCGGGTAGAACGTGGTGGGGTGGCGTCTAAAAAAACAACGATCGCGACTGTAGAGGAGGCTCACCCTCCGACTACGGTGAGGGCAACTTCAACGGCATCTTCAACGTCGACAACCCTCTCTACAACCAGCCCTTCGACATCACAATTCGATCACCACTTATACCCAGGCGTACGTGAAATACCTGCGGAAATGCCCCGCGAGGCGCCATTAACCCCGCGCACATTAGCCAGCAAGTCAACATCTGTAACGAGCAATGCTCGCACCCGATCTACTACGACCTCTTCAGTCCAGACTGGAAAATCATTGGCTTCAGGTGGCGCGCCTCCGGCTACCGTGCGCTCTAACCAACCGACAACATTGGATGCGCAGTTCCAGAGCCTCGCGCTGACACCATCACCGATGCGTCCGACGACCGGAAGCAGAGATGCGATGCGAGACAGTGTGTCAGGGTACAGCGACCACACCATGCTGGATGCCATTCTTTCGCCGGACTTACCGGAGGATTGCAACCCTGTCATCGTTCAGGAAATGCTTTTTACCAGTGCAGGGATGCAAACCACTTGTGTGGTGGTGGACTCCGGACACCCTCACTCACTTGGAGTGGCGGGGTATCACTCGTGGGCAGAAGATGCCAAACAGGTCTGGCAACCCATGAAGTCAAAAGGCAAGTGGGAGAAGGGTATACAAGAAGCAATCCGCACATACGATGCAAGAGAACTGGTCCTGGCCGTGCTTGAATCAAAAAAGAAAGCAGGCAGAAACGGAGACAGTCTTGTCAAGCTCAGGACGGTACTCTCCGATATTCTCCATGAGCAGCCATCGCGCTTTTTCCGGTGGGCGTCGCAGCAGTTGCGCGACGTGTTTCTCCCCGTAGAGCTTCCTTCGCTGCCACCAAGCACCTTGGCAACGTTGTTCGTGCAACAGAACGAGGCCAAATTCACGGCGGCCGTGGAGTACGCCTGGCACTCGGATGGGCGGGATTTGGCATGGGATGTCGCTGACACGTTCCTGCAGGCTGCGGAATTTCTCGTTCGCGGCAATGTGGCGCTTGAGCCTTTCCCTAACAATGCATTACTACCTCGATGGAGGCGCGCTGTTGCTCAGTTAATCGTTGCAGATACCACGGCTCGGAAACTCTGGAGCAAACTGACTACCGTGCCGCCATCCATCATGCGTCAATGCCATGCACAGGGCAGGAAGTGGGAAACATTCGCAGCAGCCCGCATCGTCCGCTCGCTTGCCGATCTGGCTTATTTTGCCAAGACACCGGTAGTAGGCGATCAGATCGACAAATACGTCAGGCTTGCCTGCCTTCACGACAGCGGTCACACCATTGACGCACTTCTGGTCACATTTCCAGAACTGAGATCAACTGATAATCTGGATCAAATCGTCAAATACGGCCTTGCGTTCAATGCCAGGAAAATCCTGATGCTTGCCCTGCATTGCACCGCCCCGGCCCCAATCAGAGCTGCCATCATCGGACCGGCGCCCTATAGCGATGGCCCTGTGGACAAAGATATTCCCGATGTACTCCGACCGGACGCTAAGGCACATCTTGCTTCCATTCTGACAGGGCACCAACGTCAGCCCAATGCGACGCAAGCAACTCATAAAGAAGCTTACGCTTGATACGTGGGTGTCATTTCTACATGCTGTCCACAATGCCTCTTAACCTGGAGAGCCTCGCGTCCTGGTACAGGATGCCGTCCGCAGAATGATCGCGCTTACTCAAAGTGTGCGAAGCGACGTTTCCTTATGGAGCGCACACATCCCCCCATGTGCGTCCATCGAACCGGATCACTCCAGCATGGAGGATGTAAAACCTAAACGTTAAGGTGATATCAACCGCAATGCATTGTGAATCATTGTGAGCTTCCCTTGCATAGCGGCCACACTTTGCCGTTCAATGCATGGGCGAGTTTGAGTGCGCAGAGGCAAGTCCAGTGGCTTGCAGTTGTTAACACATGATTTACAGCAAGCACGATTGAGCGCATGGCGCGCCATCGGGCATAGCTGCGGTGGGCATGCTAGTGCATCAACAGGTATTCCGGTTCAGTCCCGCAAAGAGCCGTCATTCTTTGCACCTCACGACACAGCCGGCATGCCAGACGGCTGATCCTGTCGTCCATGGTGCTGCTGGCCGAACGCATTGCGTCCGTTGCAATGCCCATCGCACCTGTGCCGCGTCACATCTGCTGAATCTTCTACCGCCCATCTCTACCTCGCGCCAGGCCCGGCACTCGTCTGCATCCTCCGGGCAGCGCCCGCGCTGCGGGCATTCCACCAAATTTCCGTGGTCCACAGGGCCTTACCTCATCGTCTGCGGCGAAGGATAGCAAGCGCATGTTCAGATCCACACCAGCAAGCCATTCACCATTCTTTCCAATATTTTCAAGGAGCGCCCAATGAAAGCAGGGCAGGTCAGCGGCGGGGCAGCACACTCTGAACCGGCATCGGGAAAAGCCGGAACTACCTCCTCTTCTTCCAGCAGCAGGAAAGACAGCGCGCGCGCCAAGGAGAAATCGTCTTCCAGGGCAGGTGCTGGCCAACCGGAAGTGCGCAGCAAAGAGACTGGGCTTGCAGGTCATTACCATTCCGAACCGTCCTCCACTTCAACCATCAGTGCGCACGTCTCGCGCGACGTATTGTCGGAGCGGCAGGGCATCAAATCTGAACCCAGCGGTGTAACGGGAAGAAGCGCAGAAAAAAGCGTGGAAAAAAGCACCGTCATCCACAGATCGCTCAAATCACCGGAAAAAACGCGCAAGAGCGAAAAACATGAAAAATCCACGGCGGCCAGCCGCGACGAGCGCCGCAGCCCACCCGAGCACTCCTCGTCACCGTCGCGGCGAGCCCAGCCTGGCGGGGCAAGTCCTGTCCGCGAGGTTGCAAGCCAAATCGGAGCAGCCGAAACAGTCTCCTCGTCCAACAGCGAGGTGTCGTACCAAACCATCCTGCCGGGTGGCATTCTCTTCGAGCCGGCAACCAAGACACGCAGCCATGCCAAATCAGGCAAGACCAGCAGCGGGGAGGGCACAGGCAAGCAGCGGATGTCGCCGCCTCTCCTGGCTGAGCCTGGCCCTGGCTATGTCAGCATTCCTACGATGCCACTCTCCAGCCTGTCATCCAGCGATGAAATTTCTTACCAGACCGTGTTGCCCGGTGGCCAGCTTGCGCCCGTCAACAAACCACGCAGCCCAGGCAAACCCGGAAAGACCGTGAGCGGCGAGGGCTCGGAACAATCCGCAACCGCATCGGCACGCAACCATACCAGTCCCTCGCAAAGCAGCACCCGCTCCACCATCGTGACGGCCGCCGGCGAGCCGCCGCCATACAAGTTCGCCGCTGAAAGCGGCCGCCGGCCACGTACCGGCTCGGCTGGCGCGTCCGACGCTGCACGTCTTTCCACCGCAGCCAAACACGCGACAGCTTCTGGCACGGCAACCCGCACCACGACAGTGAGCACGACGATAGGCACAACAGCAGGCACGACGACAACGGCGACAGCAACCACGTCAACTACCGCAGGCGCTACCAAACGTCCTGCCATCCCCAGCGGTCATATCTCGCTGAGTCCATCGCTCAAACCGCATGGCGAGGCAACTGCGCCGGGGTTCGGCGCCATGGGTGCAAAAAAACGTGCATCGCCTCCCCAGCAAAGCCACACCAAATCATCCGGCGCTTCCCGCACGCGCACCCTGCAAGGTACGGCGGACGGCCCGCGGGCAGATGACGAGAGCAGCAGCACAATCTCCATCTCCACCAGCACGTTCTCGCAACTGGGCATTGGCGGCAGCGCCAGCCGCCGAGGCAAGGGTGGGGCAGGCGAGGAACACCAGAAACGCGTCCCCGCATCGGCATCGTCTTCCGGCAAGGTCCGCCGCAGCTCGCTCGATGAAACATCCTCATCCAGCCGGTCATCCGAGCGCTCTTCTGAGTACTCATCCGAAAAAATCGTACCGGGCATGCGCAAGGCCAAGTCCTATACCAAGCCGGGCGGAAGCCGGCTCGATGACTTCAGCCAGTCGGAAGACAGATCCGGATCGCTGTCGCGTTGGGTAAATCTGGCATCGATGCCGCCTTCCAGCGCTAAAGCCCCTACGTCAACGGCAAAGGCCATGGACAGTGCGGACCAATCGCATACAGACACAATTTCGCGACAGCCCAGGGTCCCATTGAATGCCATCACGGAAAAACCTCCCCGTCCGCCATTTGACCTGCAAAAGGCGATGGAGGCGCCGGACACGCTCGACGAGCTCCGGCACCCTGATGCACCGTTGCCGTGGCAGCGACGCCTCCTCGCTCCCGAATGCGAAATCGAGCAATATATGTGGGATACGGAAACGGTGATAGAGAGCTTACAGTGTGGGGGGCTGAACGACAGGCAGCGGTTCCAGGCCAAGCGCCTGTGGGTCCTCCGCCCGCTCAAAGACCAGCTTGTCGATGCGGTGTATCAGACCGACCGCAATGCGTTTGCGGCAACATTCGCCACGCTGCACGAAAAAACCATTGCGTATGGGCAGGAATACCAGTTGCCGCATCCCTGGGGGCTTGAAGCCACGCTTTCCAAAGTGCTGCAAGAAATTGTGACGGACCCGCTTGCCCATGCCAGCACACTGCGCTGGCTGGTGGCACAACTGGCGGCCAGGGTGCCGGCCGAGCACCTGCCATTGCCATGGACGTACGCGCTGGCCAAAGTGTTCAAGGCGGCGTATGCGGAGAAAACACCGGGGAAATACACGGAGCAGTTCAATGTGCTGCATGAACACTGCTGGAGGATCGGCCGCCGCGGCGCCATCTATATGGAAATGGAAATGAAATCGCTCGCGGCTCGCGTTTCTCGGGAGGAAGAGGAAAGCTGGGGGTTCAAAAATTATAGTTATCTCGAGCGGCAATCGGTTCGTGCCTCGCCCCTCAGCATGGCGATGTGGCGAAAAATCCTGTCGGTTCCGCGCGCGGTCATGCACGAATGTACGCCCGGCGGCAACAGACAGGCCACTGTGATGGCAGCTAAAACTGCACGGGAACTGTTGCTGACGACGCAGTACGACGAGCCGCACCTCAGTCAATCGCAGTTTCATGACTACATTCTGCTGGCATGCCATCAGGATAGCCCGCATTTCATTGACGGAATCGTGTCCGAGCCGAACATACGCCCCGGCAGCGGCATTGTCAGACGGGAAATGGATGTCGCCACCGCAAATGTACGCACCCGGGAGATGCGGGCGCATGTCGAGGGGGTGGCGAAGGAATTTGGCGCGACCAAAATCCTGACCTACCTGGCGCATTGGCCTGAGATCGTTCCCTACCACGTTGGCCTGGAGTGGCAACATGGCATTTTGAAGGCCTTGTTTGGTTCGCCTGTCTGACAGAAAAACCTTACCTGAGACGCCCGATTGGCCAACGGGTGCCTATGCCCGAGCCACCTGCCTGACCTGCCGTTGACGGGGCGCCCGGCGGACGGCATGCGCCTCCGCCGGATTCGGCGGAAGCTTGACCAGGGCGAAGAGCGGCGACTCCGGATACTGCCGCCGCATCCACTGCGCCATGGGCAGGCCATCAATGGTGTACAGGCCGCGGCGGTTGTGGCGCACCAGCGCCTTGAAGAGCGCCGGGTTGGTCCACTGGGGGTTGTCCAGGCAATCCCTGAGCAGCCGCCTCAGATCGTTGACACGCCCATGCCGGTACAGAATATCCACGACGGCTTCCAGTGTGGACTGTTTGCACTCGACATGGCGCAGACCATAGCGGAGAAGCTCGCCGATGTCGATGCCGTCTGCGCCTGGTGCATCCATGCGGTCACACAATTGCGGGCCAATGGCCTCCAGCAGGCGCGTGGCGTCTGTCTTCAGTGCGTGGATCAGGAGATCCTGCAGCTCTAACCTGCCCATCGGAAGGCGTCTGCAACTCTGCCGGATCTGGTACACCTCGATCCACGCGTCCTCGGAGAGGTTAACTTCCTCATCGGCCAGCAGCGCACGGATGTCGACGAGCTCTGCCGCGAACATCTTGCGCATGGAGTCGGTGTCATCTCGACGTAAAGCCTTGGTGAACAGCACGGGCATCGACAGCCCAAAACTCTCAGCCATCCGTTCTGCAATCCTGGGATTCCTGTAGCTGTTGAGGGTGTGCAGGCAGAATTCCACAGGGTCGATGGACGAATACTTGGGATGTGTGCCGCCTTCCTTTTTGAGCGTCCTCAGTCGCTGGAGCATTAGATCGTCGGTGATCGGATAATACTGGAGCGCCAGATCGAGCGTTCGCAGGTTGGGCTTGTACATCAGCAGATTGAGTGCCTCTTCTGCTTGAACATGCCCTCCCGCAATCAGCCATTCCACGCCCGCACGATCAAGCTGCTGGGCCCGCCTGTCTGCCGCGCCCTCCACGGCGGCGGTCCGCCCCTGCCATGCGGTGAGAGCGTACCGGGGCTGCTGTATTAACTGCTCCGGGTCGTGCACACGCCCCTGCTGCTGGTCGCGCACCATCAGGCCGTAGAGCAGTTCGAGGCGATCATTCTTAGACATGGCCTGCAAGGCGGCGCCAAAGTTGCGGCGGGCCCGCACGTCGTTCAGACGGGCCTGCTCGGCGGGATCGAGCACGGGTGCGGCTACAGGGGCAAGGGCAGGGGCAGCAGCGGCAGCGGCAGCGTTTGCCTCTTGCGTGTGGATCTCTTCGGCCAGCAGCATTTCGATCACGGCAATGCGCCGGCTGTGCACGGCCTGTTCGAGCAGGCTGCGCAGGGTGACATGGCCTTCGTCAATGAGTTGCCCGATCAGGTGCGTGTTGCCGAGCGTGAGCAGGTGGCGGCAAAGCGCCGCGCGCGCGGCGGCGGGAGCAGGGCCGTTGATGCTGGCATCATGATTGTGTGGGCCGCTGCGCAGCAGGTCGATGGCGTGCTGGGCGAGGGTGTCGAGACTGTTGGGAGGAAAGCCGCCGTGAATGGCGCCGGTGAGCCCATCGACCACAGCCTGGAACGAGGTTTCCTGAAGCAGCGCGGCGAGGTAGCGCTCCTCCCGCTCCCGCGCATCTTTCTGGCGGCCCAGGCGGTGGTTGTAATCGGAGTAGGCGGCGTCCGCCTTGACCCAGCCGACTTCATTGACTTCCATGAATGACTGGGTGGCCGAGGCGCTGACGGTGAGCTGCACTCCTCCACGCAGGGCGGGAATGCCGGGCTGGATGGCCTTCATCTTCTCGGTGATTTTGCCGCTCGAGGTCTCGGTATGGGCGGTCATATTGCCAAGGCCGAAACCGAACGCTTCCCAGCTTTCGCCACTACCGAGCACTTCGAGTTTTTCGTTGTGCAGGGCGTAGAGGGTCTTTTGCAGCGACGCGAGGCGGGCCTCCAGCTGAACCTTGCTTGACTGGGTGCGACGCCTGCCGTGGAGCGCCTCCACTGTTTTGCGGATGGTATCTTCGGTGTGCTGGATTTCGGTTTTGAGCTGGTCGAGCTTGACGCCGGCACTGGCACGCAGGCGGTAGCGGAGCACCCACTGGGAATTCTGGTTGTGCGGCATTTTGCGGAGTGCAGCGAGTTTCCGGTCGATCAGCGCTTCGTCGTCCTTTCTTTGCTGCTCCAGCCGTGCTTCCGCTTGCGCAGGTGTTTCATTGGCCGGGGGAGGCGGCAGGGGGCGACCGCGCAGCACATCGGCCCATGCCGTCAGGTTGGATTTGATGGCGCGCTCGAATGCATCGAAGTTGCTGGCGCTGAAGTTCTGCCCGCCGTAGGTATGGAATGTGTTGGTGTTCCTGTGAAAGGTCTCGCCGCCTTCGTCGTGGCTCAACAGCTTGACGAGCGTGCGCTCCATCATGAAACCGATGCGCTTGGTGTAGCCAATGCCGTCGCCTGACATGGTGATATCGCTGCCGATGGTGTCGTCGGGAGCAGCCAGGGTGGCGCTGACACCGCGTGTGGTGCTTTCGGTGACGGTGTTCATGAGGTACTCGAAATTGATGGCACCCTGTACATCGCGCCGATGATTGACCTGGTGGGCATGGGTATGGCTGATTGCCGTGGCCTTAAGTTCGGCGGGAACGATGCCGTTGAGGTTTCCCTTGAACTTGGCATTGAGGGCGACGTTCACCTTGTCTGTGACGGTGTTCTGTTCGGTTTCTGTGACGCGGACGATGTGGTCGTCATAACGCAAGGTCATGAAGAAGCGCGAGAAATAGTCATATCCGGACATTTCGTCGATGAGGCGTTTGTTGTCCGGATGGCGCATGGCTTTGCGCTGTTCCTCGGTAAGGTGGACGCCATCGAGAGGGCGGATTCTTCTGGCGGCTTCCGGGAGGTCGACATTGGGACGGCCTTTTTCGGGATACCGCAGGGAGATGAGTTGCTCAGGCGTGAGATTGGTAGGGTTGTTCGCCATAAGCGCGTGCAGCTCGTGGATGTTGATTTCCACGGCGCGGAATTCGCCGAGTGCGCCCAGGTGCTCGACGTTGCGCTTGGCGAGTTCGTGTTTACCGGGCGTGAGGGTGCCAGCTGCCGCGTCGGTATTGCCTGCTTGGGCGGGATTATCGTAGTCGTTGATCGCATCACGCAGGATCGAGATGGTGCAGCCGGAGAGTTTGGTTGTTTCTTTGCCGATCGACATTTCGCCGCCCGCTGTTACTGTGGCGGCGCCAACATCCTGGCTGAGGCCGAGGCCGGCGTTGAACACTTTGTTCAGACCGGTTTCCCGCCCAAACATGATCTGGGTGGCATGGTTTTCGTTGGCGATGAAGAGGACATGGCCATCGCTGCCGGTCAGCTGGGCGGCGATGGTGAGCTTGAAGTTGCCGTCCGGGGTGAGCGGAATATCGACGCCTACGCGGGACAGACCGCCACTAACGCCGTCGACGATCTTCTGGGAATTGTCTTGCCGGCGGGCAGCACTGATCTGCAGGGCTTTGCAGATGTCCTCGGTATAGCCCGGGCCCCGCATGACGTTGCCTTCTTCGATAATGCGGAGCAGCATGAGCTTGTCTTGCAGGAGTTCTTCCTGCTGGAGCGGGAGCGCACACTTGGAGACCAGCGCTTCGAGATGGCTGCGGTCGATCTTGAGGTTGTGCAGGATGTGACGCTGCACGAGCTCCATCAGGTTGGCTGGCGTGGCGTGCTGGCGCTCTTCGAGCAGGGTGGGGCAGAAGACGCGACAGTAGTCCTGCACCATCTGCGCCTGGTTGTCGGGCCGGACGCCAGCCCCGGCGCCTTCCGCGGCAATGACATTGAGCAGTGCGATCTGCTGGTCGGCCGGGCTTGCGTCTTTCGGCAGGCTGTGGGCGGCGCGCAGCAGCAGATAGCGTATCCGGCAGGCGCGCAGGATGGCGGCCTGATCTGGCGTGGGGTGGTGTGGCGGATTGCGGCACAGGTGCTGGCGTAGTGTGTCGAGTATTTCCCCGGCGGTCTTTTTGTGGTCGGCGGCGTCTTCGTCGCCATGGCGCCGGCTGGCGTCGGCATCGCCCCGGTTGTGCAAGGCGTGGAGGGCGGAGGAACCCACCATGAGGTGGCGCAGGATACCCGCGTGTTTCATATGCGGGCGCTTGGCCAGTTCATCACAGACGAGGAATGGCTTGACGCATCCATCGATATGCTTGCGGCCCCGACGTTCGATATCGGCATCGGTGCGCATGCCGTTGAGCCAGCACATCAGGTCGACAAAGCCTTTCTGGCCGATGCCGGAGGGCATGCCTGCCTCCGCGGCAGGTTCGCCAATGCCGATGATGATGTCGATGCGGCGGTTGCGTGCGACAGTTTCATTGCGGTGTTTGGCACGGAGCACTCGCAGGTTGAAATCTTTTTCGGCGGCGTTGTCGTTGTCATCCGGGAACTCGTTTTCCGCTAGATCCACGCCGCCTTCGATGTCGCCTTCGATATCGCCTTGGCTTTGCGACAGCTCGCTCAGGTGGCTGGGCTCTTCCAGATCCAGGCGTTCCTGTGCGGCGTCGATTTCTTCATAGTTAACAGGTTCCGCCTGCGGCAACGCGGCCATGAACTGTTCGTTGCCGAGCATTTGCCCGAGCTTGCGGACGTGTGTGATCACGCGAGAAGCCAAGCGATCAGGGTGCGCCTGACCATAGTCCTGCTGCAATGCCTGGAGGCCAATGAGAACGAGCCGTTTGCCAATATCCCGCCCACCGAGATCCAACCGGTGAGGTCCGGCAGCGCCCGGGGAACGGGTGCCGCGGCTTTCTTCGCGGATGGCGCGTGTGGATGTCAGGCCGGTGGCCAGACAGAAGGCTTGATAGTCATGAGGGGTGTGACGGGTATCGGACAACAGTGCCGCGGTGCGAAATAGCGCCTGCCCGCATTCGGCGCGCATGACGGCGCTATTCGGACCTGTGATCTTGCTCATTTCCAGCCACGGCGGCATGCGCGACAGCAGCTCGAGGGCAGCCTTCGTGGGATCGTGCGCCTGATGATCGTCTGCATTGCTGATGACACGGATGCGCTCCATATCATCGAGCACTTTGCCGGCGAGCACGGCATTACCGTAGCAGCCTTCTGACAAGGCTTCGAGCATTGACAGGGCGAACTGGTAGCCGCAGTCTGGCATCAGTCCTTTGATGCGGTCGAGTTTGGTGTTCAGCGCTTCGATGTCCCTGGCGCTACAACCCGCGAAGGCCTCCTGAAGACGTGCGGTGAAGTCGCCAACCTTGCGCGCAGGGCGCAAGACTGTGGGGGCCGTGCCGGCTTCCGCATGCTGGGCGTGCAGACCCAGCGCCTTGCTGATTTCTTTGGTGAAGGTCTTCAGGCTGCTGGCGAGTCGCTGCGACCGGCTCTTGGCATGATAGCCATGCAGTTTTTTGGCGGTACTGCGATTGATGGGGCGCGTTTCCAGCGCACGGCCGGAAGAGGCATGCTCGGCCGCGGGAGGATTGGGGACGACTTCATCGCCTGGCTTGTATTTGCCGCTGATGCCGCTGTGTGCAATGGCATACCCGCCGCCGTGTCCATTAGAGAAGGGAGCTTGCGCGGCCGTCATGTCTGCGCCGGCCTGCAGTGTCCATTCAGCACCGCCTGGCTGCGAGAAAAAATGTGCCCGAACGCGAGCGATGCACGATCCTTGTCCGGGCTTTCCACGCAACCCCCGTTCAGGATCTTCCGGGATTGCGGCGCCGGTAACCCAGCGATTGAGATGAGCCAAACGTCTGTTGATCGCGCTGGTATCCATTTTCCCTCTGGCATGAGCCGGATTGACCGTGTGGATGAAAGACCTGAAGCACCACCTATGCTTGCCTTTTGGATGACCCGCTCCAAGTCTTGGCAGAGGAAGTGCTACGAAGGGGACAACGTTTGCTTCTGTATGGATTATCTTGCTGAGCCTGTATAAAAAAGCAAGCCGGATGAGAGCGTCGCTACGTATTCTTTCTGATTATTCGCAGTTCAGTTTTTGAAAACTTGACACGGACATTCGTGAGGTTTTTGGAGTAACGGAACACACCTGTCTCAACTGTATTGACTGATATGCTTCGTTTGGTGTCTTCCGCTTATGTAATTGTTGAGGACTCTAAAATCTGCAGCTTTCTCCTGAAACGACGCTGGATCAGTGTAAGAACATGCCCACGGCACTAGCGACAACCAAGGAGATTCACCATTGGATAACCAGGCATGAACACAAACGCACAGCATGAAAGCCTGCCCATTTCTCAGTTGATCGACATAAAGATCAAGGAGCTTGGCGATTGGCGCGGTGCGCTCCTTGGCCGGCTACGTGACTTGATCAGGGAAGCCGACCCGGAGGTGATTGAAGAGTTGAAATGGCGTGGCGTTCCGGTGTGGTCACACAACGGAATCATCTGTACAGGTGAAACCTATAAGCATGTCGTGAAGATGACGTTCGCCAAAGGCGCGGCGCTGCCAGATCCTCATGGTGTTTTCAATGCAAGCCTGGATGGCAACACGCGGCGCGCGATTGACTTCCACGAGCATGACAGTATCAACGAAACGGCATTGAAGGCGCTGATTCAGGCGGCAGTGAGTCTGAACATGAACAAGACAAAGGCGGAACCGAAACCGGGAAAGGCATAGCGGAATTCCGTCGCCAAGCGCTATCGGTGTGCGACAAGGCTGGAGAACGGTGCTCGCGGCCATGGCCATGGGGCGTGGCCGGAGTACAGGGAACCGGGCACTGGCCATGGTCAATTGGCTGTTTTCCGGCCTTGGCTATATTTCGCATAATGTATGTTATGTTAAATAATGAATTGACTGCCATGGCAATTAGCCAGTCTCTATCAAGACGGCGGTCACCGCGAGCTTGCACCTCGCCACGCTGCTCGGAGTCGGCACCGATGGCCTCTGCGTGTCGTTGATTGGAACGCGCTGCGCCAGCCTGTGCGGCCGGCCGGCACAAACGCCCTGATGCCTCTCTGCTTCAATTTCTGGCGTCTTGATAGCTGGGCGAATCTACTGTCCAGGGTCGCACCCATGCCGGTTCGGCGCATGAAGATAGCATGTGACATGCATATGCCGGAATCAGCAGAACTCAGGTCGGATTATGAAATGTGAATCGCCTGTCAGCACATCGCCCGCAAATATTGGCGTATCTGTTTTCCGCGTTCATGCGGTTAGCATTTTCTGCCGGTCTCGTTGTCGGGCACGTGGTCTGGATTATGCGCAATCCTTGCCGATTGGCTCCTGCAACCGTTATCCGGCAAAAAATATGATGCAGATCTCACCTTTGCATGGCGCAATTTGATATTCTGTCCAGCACATTGGTTTACTTTGCTGGTGCATGATCTGGCAGCAGGTCGCTTCACGCTGTCCAGGCACTAGTCCGAGCCTGCATGGGTGCGACGTGCAGGCTATGGCCGAATGCAATGCGGATTCCTGGTCTGTTCAGGAACGGATTCGAACCGTTTTGTATTCCGGCAGACTATCGCACGCAGATCAACAGGTCCCTTATCGCTCATGCCCCGCCCCGCGCCGACATTCACCCCGCCCACCTGGCGCTTGACGCGCTGGCTGACCGCCGTGGGGGAGGATGTTCCACAGGAAATTCGGGGGGCGTTGCTGGCCAGCCTGTTCGGTACGATTCCCATTTTTCTGGGCGGCGTGGTCAATACCATCATGATCGCGGGGATCATTGCGTGGCTGAAACCGGAGCCGGTTTACACGTATTGGCTCATCTTCGAAACGGCGCTCGCACTGCTGCGCGCCTACGTTTTGTGGGCATCGCTCAAGGCGGCACGTACTGGCCGCAGGACGCTGACGGATGCCTATATCATCCTTGCGCTCGCATGGGCCGGCAGCGTGGGATACGGCGTATTCATTACCTTCATGCATGGCGACTGGCTGCCTGCGACACTCGCCGGCGTGTCGTGCGGCGCCATGGCGGGCGGCATCTGCTTCCGTAACTACGGTGCGCCGCGGCTGGTATGCGCGATGATCCTGCTGACGCTCGGTCCGATGTGCCTTGGCGCAATGTTTTCGCCGGAACCATCTACGCTGATTGCCTTTATTCAGGTGCCATTTTATTTCGTGGCGATGGGCCTGGCTGCCGTGAAGCTGAACAAGATCCTCGTCTCGACGATGCTGGCGGAGCGCGCCAACGAGTTGCGCGCCAAGCAGGATCCCCTGACCGGGCTGGCCAACCGGACAGGGATCCTCGATGCCGTCGATGCGCTCTGCCGGGCCGATGCACCGCAGGCGCACAACGCCGCCCTCCTCTACATGGACCTGGATGGCTTCAAGACGATCAACGATGCACATGGCCATACAGCGGGAGACCGGCTGTTGACGATCATCGCGCATCGTATCCAGGACAGCCTGCGTCCGGAGGATCTTGCTGCACGTATTGGCGGAGACGAGTTTGTGGTGCTGGCGCGGGACATGGATCAGATGACGGCACGCGCCCTGGCCGACCGCGTGATCCGGAACGTGACCGCCCCGGTGACCTTGCCGGGCATTCCGGAAGATATCTGCATTGGCCTGTCGATCGGTATTGCCATGGTCGATGGCGAGCATCCCGACACGGATGCACTGTTCGATACGGCTGACCAGGCGCTGTACCGTGCCAAGCGTGCCGGCGGTGGCCGGACCGAGATGCAGGCGGCGCTGCGTACAGCCTGACGCGCGTGGCGAGTCCGGCCTGAGGCTTCCGAACCCGACGTTGGCACTGCCGGATGTGTTGCGCCGGTGCCAGATGACGGTGCTCTGGCGGCAGTCTGGCATGCATGTGCACCAGTTCCTGCCTACACCACAGAAGTCCCATCTTTAGATCAATAAGCACTTGCCTGCACCCGTAAAGCACTTTATAGTCACCGTTATATTTTAATAAATATAACGATCCTTAGATCAACACCCGCTGCCTCCCGGGAACGCCGCGGCAGCGCGGGTATTGCATCTCAATCGACCCAGACCTGTGGCCGGGATCCGTCCCGGCGATTTTTTGCCAACCGTTATATAAAACTATATATATCGAGCCATGAAACAACATCACCTGGGTGCCTATGCCCTGCTCCCAATCTTTGCCGGCAGCGCTTATGCCGCATCAGTCGATCAGGTATTTACGCTGGGCGAGGTAGTCGTATCCGCTGATGCAGGCAAGGCAACTGTCGGCAGTACCAGCATCGATTCCGAGGAAATGCGCCGCTTCGACACGAACAACGTTGGTACCGCACTGAACCTGGTGCCGGGCACGAACCTGACCAAGAGTGGAGCACGGAATGAGCTGATGATGTCCGTGCGCGGTTTCGATTTGCGGCAAGTGCCGATCTATGCCGATGGCATCCCTGTGTATGTGCCGTACGACGGCTATGTCGATCTGTCGCGCTTCACCACGTATGACCTGTCGCGTATCGAGGTCTCGAAAGGTTTCAGCTCTGCGCTGTATGGCGCGAATACGCTGGGCGGGGCGATCAATCTCGTCAGCCGGCGGCCGAGCAAGCCTTTTGAAGGCGAAGTCGGCGGCGGCATTGTATTCGGCGATCGCGGGGGAATCTCCGGCCAGCAGGCGTATGCCAATGTCGGCACCAACCAGGGAATGTGGTACATGCAGGCCGGCGTGTCGTACGTCAACCAGGATTTCTCGCTGATGTCGCGCGATTTCCAGCCGGTGCCGGCCGAGGATGGTGGCAAGCGCGAGCGCAGCAATCACCGCGACCGCAAGGTCAACGTCAAGTTTGGCCTCACGCCGAATGCCACGGATGAATACGTAATCAGCTACATGAAACAGGAGGGTGAAAAAAGCACCCCGCCCTACACCGGCCGGTTGACGAACGTACGCTATTGGGACTGGCCATACTGGGACAAGGAAAGCGTAGCTTTCCTGAGCAAGACCGAATTTGGCAACCACACGCTGCGCCTGCGGCTGTATCACGATGCATTCGAAAACTCGCTCGTGCAATACCGCAATGCCAGCTTTACGCAACTGCACCCTACCAATCGCCCCAGTGCATATGACGACTACACCAAAGGGTTCAGCATCCAGGATGACATCCGGATCGGCAGCAGCAATGTGCTGAAGCTTGCCTACAACTACAAGCTGGATGTCCACCGGGAAAGCGTGGTCGGCGGCCCGACCCAGAATTTCAAGGACAAGACGCAAACCGTCGCGGTAGAAGACACGCATGAGCTCAACGACCGCATCACGCTGGTTGGCGGACTGTCATACGAGAAGCGTGAGGGCAAGACCGCGGAGGACCTGATCGGCGGTGTGCCGACACCGTTCAACCTGGCCAACAACAATGCACTGAATGCGCAGGCTGCGGTGCTCTACAAGCTCGACAGCGGCGACCAGGTGCGCGCCTCCGTGGCGCGCAAGAGCCGTTTCGCCACGATCAAGGACCGGTACTCGTACCGCATGGGTACGGCCATCCCGAATCCGGACCTCAAGGCAGAGCATGCCAATCACTTCGAGCTGGGCTATCGCGGCAAGATCGGCAGCGACTGGACCTGGGGCGGTAGCCTGTTCCACAGCCGCATCACCAACATGATCCAGTCGAACCAGCTGACGCCGACGCTTGGACAGATGCAGAACATCGGCAAGGTATATGTTTCAGGTATCGAACTGGAGATGAACGGCCGCATCGGGGCATGGGAGGTCGGTGCGAACTATACCTATCTCGATCGGGACAACCGCAGCGACAACGCCTTCCTGACCGATACGTCGCGCCACAAGGCCTTCGCCTACACCGCCTGGAACATTACCCCGCACTGGTGCATGCAAGGCAGCATCGAAAGCAGTTCGCGACGCTATTCGAGTTCCGATGGCCGCCAGGTCGCCCCCGGCTTTGCCGTGGTAAACGCCAAGGTCTCGTACATGTTCAGCAACGGTGCCACCGTCGAAGCCGGCGTACGCAACCTGCTCGACAAGAACTACATGTACACGGAAGGCTTCCCGGAACCTGGCCGGACCTTCTTTACGCAAGTCAATGTCCCATTCTGACCGGTATTGCACGGGAGGCGTCGCCATGAAGTCACTGCATTCGACACCACAGGCGCCCCGCCGCAGGCTGGTTCTGGGGGCACTCGCCCTGCCCTGGCTGTCCGCCCTGCCAGGTCTTGGCCGGGCGGCCACCCAGACCGTGGTGAACGTGCTCACCAGCTATCCCGATGAAGTGATGTCGCGCTTCGAGACGGCATTCGAACAGGCATATCCGCAGTACCGCCTCCGGTACCTGTGGCGCATGCCGCATGACGCACTGCCGTACCTGCGTAAGCATGCGCGTGACGGGAGCGTGGATGTGTACTGGTCGGCTTCGCCGCGGACTTTCTCGCTGCTGAAGGAGGAGCAGTTGCTGCGCCCGCTCGATGTACCGCGCAACGGATTGCCGGAAGCCGTGGGCGGTACACGCATCAGCGATGCCGATGGCTATTTCCTGGCGACGGAGATCGCAGGTTATGTGTTTGCCTGCGATGAGGCCCGGCTCAGGCAGCTTGCGGTGCCTGTCCCAAGGGACTGGACCGATCTGGCGACGCCACGTCTGCAAGGCCGGATTGCCCTGCCTGTGCCAAGCGAAGTTGGCTTTGCGCCTGTGATGTTCGACATCGTCCTCCAGTCCTATGGCTGGGCGCGCGGCTGGGCCCTCTGGAGCGAAATCGGCGCCCTGTCCAGACTGGCGCGGCGCGGTTCGACATTCATTACCGACATGGTGGGCACGGGGGAGGTAGCCATCGGATTGTCGATGGATTTTTTCGTGCAGGCAGCGATTGCCCAAGGCGCCAGGCTGAGTGCCCATTATCCGGCGCACAACGGGATCAATCCTGGGCATATCGCCTACCCTGCCGTCCCGGGCAACCCGGACGGTGCAAGGGCGTTTGCAACCTTTATCCTGTCGGATACCGGCCAGCGCCTCCTGATGCATCCCAACATCCGCAAACTGCCAGTACGCCCGACGGTATACCCCACCAAAAACATGAGTGGCGCGGAATTCAATCCATTTGCCGCCGCCGGGGCAGGCATGCTTGCCTACGACAATGCACGCGGCCGCTGGCGTCTTGCCATTATCTCGGCGATGTTCGATGAAATGGTGGTGCGCCCGCATGCCGAGCTTCAGGCATTGTGGACCCGTGTACATGCCGCCGAAGCGCAGCACAAGCCGGTACAGCACATCCGCACCCTGCTCGGCGCACCGGCGATTGCCGAGGCCGAGGCAGACAGCACGGCGTTGCGCGGGCTGTTCCGTCAGGATCTCGAGGGCGGCCCCGCCCCCAGGCAGGCAATGATGCAGCGCTGGGCAGCATTCCATGCAGACCAGCGCGCAAAGGCCAATGCTGCGCTGCAAGCGCTCGGCACATGAAACCGCTCGTGCCGTCGGTCATTGCGCTGGCGCTCATCGGCGTCGTTGCATCCGGGCTCGTGGTGCTGCACGACAGTGCCACGGCCATGCCCACGCAGACATGGGCACCGGCTACCGAAGATCGCAGCCGGGAAGCATTCGGGCAACCCTTGCCCGGATTACCCGATGCGTTGCGCGATGCTTTTTTCCGGGGCCGGACATTGTTCCGGCAGAACTGGGTGATTGCACCTTCGCGCGATACCGAAGTCGATGGTCTCGGGCCACTGCACAACCGTATTTCCTGCATCGCCTGCCACAACGGCAATGGCAAGGGCCATGCGCCGAACGGTCCGGGAGAACGGGCACGCGCGCTGCTGCTGCGGCTGTCCGTCGATGGGCAAGACAAGCATGGTGGGCCCCGGCCACATCCCGTGTACGGCGACCAACTCAATGAAGACAGTATTCCGGGCGTACCGCCGGAGGGACGCGTACGCGTCAGCTGGCAGGAAAAGATCGTCAAGCTGGCCGATGGTGAGCCCGTCAGCCTGCGGCGCCCTTCCATCGCCATCGACGAACCGGGATATGGCCCGCTCGGCCCTGCGCAGGTTTCGGCCCGCATCGGGCCCGGAGTATTTGGCCTGGGGCTGCTGGAAAGCGTCGAGATCCAGACGCTGAAAGACCTGGCGGCAGAATCCCGCAGCACCGGCATGCAGGGCCGCCTGAACATCGTGTACGACGCTGCCTCGAATCGCCAGATACCAGGGCGCTATGGCCTGAAAAGCAACCGCAGCACATTGCGTGACCAGATTGCTGCCGCCATGCATGGCGATCTTGGCATCACCACCACACTGATGCCGGCGCAGAACTGCACGCCGGTGCAAAGCGCCTGCAGAAGCCAACCCCACGGCGGAATGCCGGAGCTGACAGACACTCAGCTCGATGACCTGGAGGTCTATCTGGCATGGCTTGCACCGCCGGCACCTCGTCCTGCGGCAAGCGCGGCGGTGAAGGCTGCGGTGCTGCGTGGCCAGGCGGCATTCGGTGCCATGGGATGTGCGGCTTGCCACCGGCCTGAGCTACCGTTGGGAAAGCATCATCTCCTGGGGGATCTGTCGGGGCAGCGCATCGCTGCGTATACCGACCTTCTGCTACATGACATGGGTGAGGATCTGGCTGACCATCGCCCTGATTTTCTCGCCAGCGGCCGTGAATGGCGCACACCGCCTCTATGGGGCATCAGCCTGCTGCACATGATGAATGATCGCGTGGGCTATCTGCATGATGGCCGCGCCCGGACGGTGCAGGAGGCCATTCTCTGGCATGGGGGTGCAGCGGCGGTCGCACGCGACCGCTACGCCACGGCGCCACGTGAGGAGCGTCAGGCTCTGCTGGAGTTCGTGGAATCGCGTTAGCGTATCGGGTCAGTGCGCGAGTCGAGCCGTATCACCACTGACGTGATGCTGTTTGGCCTGAAGCGGGAGCGACGATGGGTTGCATCCCCTTGCCAGGTGAATGGGCCCCTCTTTCACTCCACCGGTACGATGATCGTCACGCGCCGATTTTCCAGGCGTCCCACGGCAGTCTGGTTATCCGCCACCGGCTTGGACATGCCCATGCCCATGGCACGAACATTGGCTTTCGGCATGCCGGCCTCGATGAATACCTGGGCAACAGCCTCGGCGCGGCGTACCGACAGGCGCTGGTTGTAGTCTGCAGCACCTTGCGAATCGGTATGCCCCTCCAGCCGCACACTATCGATCCCGGCATCGAGCAAGGCGCGGGAGATACGGAAAATCACGGGACGGCTTTCATCGCTGATCTTGTCCTCATCGTTGCCGAACAGTATCTTGCTCGACATGCCGAAAGCCCAGCCATCCTCGGTTAGCTTGAATCCCTGCTCCTTCAGCACCGCAATCTGCCGCTCGCTGAGCCCCTCCTTGCGCGGGTTGGATGCACATGCGGCAAGTACCGCCGCACCCAGCAGCAGCGCCAGGAACAACCGCGCTGCACGCAGCATGTGAGGAAGGTGGATAAAACGCATATTGAAATCCTCAGTTGGTAGTCATGCGCTCTGACAGCAACAGACCTGATCCGGTATCCGCCAGCCAGCGACTGCCGGGCCCCAGGCGCTTGGCGCGATACATCGCCTCGTCAGCCGCGTGCAACAGGTCGTGGGAAGTTTCGCCGTGCCGGGGATAGAGGGCAACTCCGATGCTGAGCGAGGCGATGATCTCACCGCCATCGGGGAGATGGATCGGCGCCCGCATGCTTGAGAGGATGGCGTCGGCAAGTTCCAGTGCCCGGGCGCTGTCTTCCATGGGGGCCAGCATGATGGCAAACTCGTCGCCTCCAAGCCGCACGACCACATCATCCTTTCGGACGCGTGCGCGGATGCGTTCCGCGATGGCAATCAGCACTGCGTCCCCAGCGGCATGGCCGCGCTCGTCATTGATCGACTTGAACGAATCCCCATCGATGAACAGCACCGCGACTTCCCTTCCGGTCTCTCGAGCGTGCATCATCGCCGCATTGAGGCGCTCCACAAACAATGCGCGATTCTGTAATCCTGTGAGGCTGTCATGAAACGCCTGGTGCGTCAGCGAAGCTTTTTCGCTTTCATTGCGCGTATTCCAGTCCTCCAGCTCGTCAAGCAAGGCATTGAAGTCACCACCAAGCGCATGCAGCTCGTGAATCTGTGAATCCGGAACACGCCGATTGAAGGCACGGTCCGTGCGCACCGCATGTGCAACCTCGGCCAGCTGGTTGAGAGGCTTGAGAATCCGGCTGACCAGACGGCGGGAAAGCATGCCGGCTACTGCGACCGTCAAGGCCAGGCAGGCGATGATGCCAAGGACGCCCGCTATCAGGAATTGCAGCAGCGTCTGGTTGAGCCCTTGCACATGAATCTCGCCGATGGTCCGTCCCTGGTACAGCAAGGGCTGGCGGGCCGGCGGCACGCGAATCCAGTCCGGGACGTAGCGCGCCGCTTTGTCCAATACGTCCGGAGAAGGTTGCTCCCAATGTGCGAATTGCTGGCCATGGTTGTCGAATACCGTGGCTTCGGTAACGTCTTCCGTCAGGCCGATGTGCCGCAAGGTGTCCTCCGCAGCCTGCGCATCCGCGAACACGACGGCGGCTTCCACGGTGTAGGCCATGGAGCGGACGATCAGGTTGAGGTTGTTGCTGGCATATGCCCGCAGGTTCAGCACGCCAAGCGGGATAATCAGCAGGCCAATCAGGCACACTGCCAGCGTGGCTATCCAGAGGTTTCCGCGGTACAGCATCTGCCGTAATCCGGTGGACTTGCCGGGAAGTGAACCGATGTCACGCCGTAGAGTGCGTCTCATGGGCGCACCTGCGGACGGGCCAGCTTGAGCACGCTGGGATGGATGCGAATGCCACTGCGGGCAACTGCGTCCAGGTTGATTTCGAATGTGACGCGCCGGTCGACAGCCGTCAGGCAGAACATGCTTGCAACGCTACAGCTTTCGCCCCGCTCGCTGATGACGAGAACCGGCTTGCCAACGACATTGCGGACCATCGTGTCACGTTCCGCGTTGTCGAGCGCGCCGGTATACAAGGCATTGCACGTGCCAGGCAGATCAGCAGGCGTCTTGCGCTCCACGACGATGCGCCGGCCGTCGATGATGGCGCTGTGATATCCGAGGAATTCGGCATGCCTGGGAGAGCCGATCAGGCATAAGCGGAGCGTATCCCCCTCCAGCGTTCCGGCAGGCCATCGTGCGTAGCTGAGAATGCCGTTGAGAATCTGGCTCACAGCCATATCCTGCGAGGCATCCAATGTATCGCTTGGTGCTGCACGCAAGAATGTCACCGGCGCAAGGAGCAGGATCGCAAACAGGAGCGGAAGGGAAAGCCAGGCCCGCCCGGCCAAGCGGAAATTCATGCGCGGTATCGCATTATTGTGGTGTTGGGCAATTGAAGCGCATTCTACCGCACAGGAACGCGAAAATATTGACGTATCAACGCATTTTGGCTCTGAAACCGTGGGAATGTAGTATGTTGCCGACGTTTTCCGATAGCCGGAGCAAGGAGGCGAAATCCGGGCCTAGCGTTGCGTGTTGGCATCGGCCCGTCGCAACCTGCATCTGCCCCCAACGCAGGCACGGACATGGCATTTGCCATGCCCCAGTCGTGGTAGTCTGCCAGACTTACCCCTTTGCCCCATTTAACCTCGAGTATGTCCGACCAGCTTCACGACCGCCCCGACAGCCCCTGCATTGGCATCTGCTCCACCCTGTTCGACGAGGTCTGCCAGGGATGCGGGCGAACCGCCATGGAGGTGGCGAACTGGGTGTTTTTCGATGAGGCGGAAAAGCGCGTCATCTGGGAACGGATCACGCGTGAAGGGACGGCCCAACGTTTTCAACCGGCATACCTGAATCGCCAGAAGTAGCGGCAGGCGCCGCGCGCGCCGCTGCCGCCGACGACGAGCCGGCGGATGCACGGGAACGGCAGGAATTCAGCCAGCGATACCCTGGCTCTCGAGGTACTCGTCGTAGGTGCCGAGATAGTCGGTGACGGTGCCGTCGTTGCGTACCTCGACGATGCGGGTGGCCAGCGCGCTGACGATCTCGCGGTCATGCGAGACGAAAATCAGTGTGCCGGTGAACTTCTCCAGCGCGATCTGCAGCGATTCGATGGACTCCATGTCCATGTGGTTGGTCGGCTCGTCCAGCGCCAGCACGTTGTGCTTGCCAAGCATCAGCTTGCCCCAGATCATGCGGCCCTTTTCGCCGCCCGACAGCACCTGCACCGATTTGCGGATATCGTCCGCGTTGAACAGCAGCCGCCCCAGGGTACCGCGGATCACCTGCTCGTCATCGCCCGGTTGGGCCCAGCGCGTCATCCAGTCGAATACGATCTCGTCGTTGGGGAACTCTTCCATCGTGTCCTGCGGCATGTAGCCGACGTTGGCATTCTCGGCCCACCGCACCTCGCCGCGGTCCGGCGTCAGGGCGTTTGGCACCGCGCCATGCAGCAGCGTGCGCAGCAGCGTGGTCTTGCCCGCGCCGTTCTCGCCGATGATGGCGATCTTTTCGCCGGCGCGCACGGAGAAATCCAGATTGCTGATGATCGGGCGATCGTAGGCCTTCGAGAGGCCGGTTGCCTCGACCGCCAGGTTATGCAGTTTCTTCTCGAACTCGTATCGGATGAACGGGTTCTGGCGCGACGACGGCTTGACGTCGTCCACCTGGATCTTCTCGATCTGCTTGGCGCGGCTGGTGGCCTGGCGGGCCTTGGATTTGTTGGCCGAAAAACGGCGCACGAAGTCCTGCAGTTCGGCGATGCGTTCCTTGGCCTTGGCGTTGGCGGCCAGCACGCGGGCACGCGCCTGCATGGAGGCTTCCATGTAGTCGTCGTAATTGCCCGGATAGACCTTCAGCGTACCGTAGTCCATATCCGCCATGTGCGTGCAGACCATGTTCAGGAAGTGGCGGTCGTGCGAGATGATGATCATCGTGCAGTTACGCTGGTTCAGCACGCCTTCCAGCCAGCGGATGGTGTTGATGTCCAGGTTGTTGGTCGGTTCGTCGAGCAGCAGTACGTCCGGATCGGAAAACAGCGCCTGCGCCAGCAGCACGCGCAGCTTCCAGCCGGGCGCAACATTGCTCATCAGACCGTCGTGCTGGGCCGTCGGAATGCCAACGCCCAACAGCAACTCGCCGGCACGTGCCTCGGCGGTGTAGCCGTCGTATTCGGCATACTTGGCCTCCAGTTCGGCGGCGCGCATGTAATCCTCGTCGCTCGCTTCGGGGTTGGCGTAGATGGCGTCGCGCTCGCTCGCGGCAGCCCACATCTCGGTATGGCCCATCATCACCACGTCCAGCACGCGCATGTCTTCGTAGGCGAACTGGTCCTGGCGCAGCTTGCCGAGGCGCACGCCCGGCTCGATCATGACGTTGCCCGACGACGGCTCGAGGTCGCCACCGAGGATCTTCATGAACGTCGATTTACCGCAGCCGTTGGCCCCGATGAGGCCGTAACGGTTACCTTCGCCGAACTTGACCGAGATGTTCTCGAACAAGGGCTTGGGCCCGAATTGCATGGTGATGTTGGCAGTCGAAAGCACGGGTCGATCCTGAATTTAGCTGTGCCCCCCGGCAACGGGCGCGTAGCGGGCAAGGCAATGAGAAAGCAGGCCCTCCCGGATGCGGTGGATTCCGCCGGGGCGCGGCATTCCGCGCGGGCCAAACCTTGTATTGTACCACCCAGGCATGATGGCAGCGACGCAGCCACCCTCGCCTTGCCCCTGCTCCAGGCGGACCTAGGCCGACAGCACGGGATAGGCGGAAAGCGTCAGCGTGTAGCCCAGAGCGTGCGGCGCCACGACCGCATGCCCGCCGACGGGCAGAGTCATCTTGCGGGCACAGTGGCCAAATGGCAGCCCCGTGAAGATGGGAACCGGCAAGGTCGCGCGTAGCCAGGCGACCATCTCGCCAAGGTCGTAGCCATTGTCGTAATCCGTCGTCCGGTACGACGAAAAATCGCCCAGCAGCACCGCGCGCTGGCCGGACAGAACGCCGGCTTGCCACAATTGCAGCAGCATGCGCTCGACGCGGTACGGATGCTCGTTGACATCCTCCACGAACAGGATGCCGTCGCGGATGCGCGGCATCCATGGTGTGCCGACGAGGCTGCACAGCATGGCGAGATTGCCGCCCCACAGCGTGCCCTCCAGCGGCACGTCGTACGGCTGCGGCTCGGCGATGGTCTCGGTCACGGTCGGGGTCGTGGTCACGGCACGGAAATGCGCGGCCATGAAAGGATCCACCGGTTCCGCGCCGAAATCGGCTGACAGCATCGGCCCGGCAAAGCTGACACCGCCGGTCTGCGCCAGATAGGCCAGCTGGAAGGCCGTGAAATCGCTGTGCCCGACCATCAGAGTGCCGCTGTGCGCCACCTGCCGCGCAACGCGCGCATAGTCGATGCGCTCGAGCAGCCGGCTCAGGCCATAGCCGCCACGCACCATCAGGGCAATGCCCGGGGTGTCGCCCGCGCCGATGCTGTGCAGGTCGGCCAGGCGTTCATCGTCGGTCCCGGCAAAGCGCTGGTGACGGCGCGCGATAGCGCCCTCACCTTCCACCCGGTAGCCCAGCTCGCGCAGCACGGCAATGCCGCGCTCGGCGCGCTCAACGGGATGCGGGTAACCGGAGGGCGCGTGCAGGCGGATCAGCATGAGGCAACCCCGGAGAAGCGGTTGAATCGGCCATGCAAGTGTGGCTGGGCGAGCGGATGCCCGTCAGCTTGCTGTTCCTCGTATGCGCGTTCCATACCGCCTTGCTCCATGCGGATCTAGTCCTGGATATCGCGGAGCGCCTTACGCTGCGCACGCCGCTCGGCAAAAAAGTCCTTCAGAATCTGGCCACAGGCTTCGGCTTCGCACCCTGCGGTGACCGTCGTCTGGTGATTCAACCGGGCTTCCGCGAACAGGTTGAGCACGCTGCCGCAGGCCCCAGTCTTGGGGTCCGGCGCGCCATACACCACACGCCGCACGCGTGCATGCAACATGGCGCCCGCACACATGACACAGGGCTCCAGCGTGACATACACGTCGCACTCGGGCAACCGGTAGTTGCCCAGATGCAGCGCCGCGGCCCGCAGCGCCTGCATCTCGGCGTGGGCCGACGGATCATGCGCACCAATCGGGCGGTTGTGTCCGCTGGCGATGATCGCACCCTGGTGGACGACCACCGCCCCCACGGGCACCTCGCCCGCAGCCTGCGCCAGCCGCGCCTGCTCAAGCGCGGCAGCCATGAACTGCGCATCCTGCTCCGCCGTCGGTTCGGGCAGTGCCGCCATCAGTCTTGTACCGTACGCGGTGCCTGCATGGTGACCTCGGCCCAGCAGTTCGGGGTTTCGTACAACACCAGGCGCGACAGGTACAGCTGGTGACCGAAGCAGTCGCGAAAGACCGGCGCGAGCATGGCAAACGCTGCCTGTGCAAGGTTTTCCACGGT
This sequence comes from Imbroritus primus, assembly GCA_000272025.2. Classification (GTDB taxonomy): domain Bacteria; phylum Pseudomonadota; class Gammaproteobacteria; order Burkholderiales; family Burkholderiaceae; genus Imbroritus; species Imbroritus primus. The sequence continues at coordinate 884,726 of AKCV02000015.1, read as the reverse complement.
CGGGATATCGTCCAGCACGAAGGTCTTGTGATTGTCCATGCTGTTGAGGAAATTCAGCAGCGCCGTATCGCCCCGGTAGATCAGAAAGGCATGGTCCCACTTGGACACCAGGTGCTCGTGGGCGAGCGTCTTGACATCGCCGAAATCGAGGATCATGCCGTCATCCGATGCGCCTTCGCTGTGCAGCACCTGGCCCGACAGCGTCAATTCGAGCTGGTAGCGATGGCCATGCAGGTTGCGGCACTGCCCTCCGTGGCTGGGAATGCGGTGCCCGGCATCGAATTCGAGGCGGCGAGTGATGGAAACCTGTTTAGTCATGACGGCAATGTTTGGTACGAGCGGATATGGCTCGGCATCTCAGCGGATACCCAGCAACTTGTGGGTTTGCAGGCTCAGGCGCCAGCGCGGATGGTCCTGGCAGAACCGGACGGCGGCCGCGGTATTTTCACGCTGCAGCGGGCCATCCATGGGCTGCACCAGGAGATGGCGGAAATCGAGCGCCTCGTAGGCGGCAAAGTCTTGTCCGGCTTGGGGAATCACGACCTTTAGCTCGTCGCCACGCGTCACCACGAGTTCGGCACCCATCTTGGGGCTCACGCAGATCCAGTCAACACCCTCCGGGACTGGCAGCGTGCCGTTGGTCTCGATGGCGATCTCGAATCCCTGGGCGTGCAAGGCGGCGATCAATGGCGCATCGAGTTGCAGCAACGGTTCGCCGCCCGTGCATACGACCAGGGGCCGTCCACCGGCCTCATCTGGCAACGGCGCCGGCCATTGGGCAGCCACGACCGCGGCCAGCGCCTCGGCCGAGGCGTACTTGCCGCCGAGCGTGCCGTCCGTGCCGACAAAATCGGTATCGCAAAACTGGCAGACCGCCGTCGCACGGTCGCGCTCGCGTCCGGTCCACAGGTTGCATCCGGCAAAGCGACAGAACACCGCAGCCCGGCCAGCATTGGCGCCCTCGCCTTGCAAGGTATAGAAGATCTCTTTGACGGTGTAGGTCATGAAAAAAGCGGAAAACTGCATCGAAGTGACGACCGTCCGGCCGCCTGCCGCATTTTCTCACAGAAGCGGAGGCTGCCCCCATTCGATGCCCACGCCATGCCACTCCCATTTCCGGTCTACACCAGAATATCCCCACACAACTGTCAGACGTTCCCTGACGGAGTGTGCGGGCAAATCTCCCTAGACTGACCGGAAAGGCCATGTCACGGGCTGTCCAGCCCGGCTGCATGTCGCCGAGGGCCAGACACTGAGTGCCCAACCATGTCCACCATCAGTCAAGGGAGTCCGCAATGTCGAAGAAATCAGGCAATACTGCCCAGATCCACGAACTGCTCTACCAAGCCCTCGAAACCGAAGCGGGCGGCATGCAGATCTACGAGACCGCGATCGAATGTGCGCTCAATGACGACCTGCGCAAGGAATGGCAGGAGTATCTTGAGCAGACCACCACGCACCACAGTGTGCTGATGGCAGTGTTCGAGACGCTTGGCCTCGATCCGCAGCAAATGACACCCGGCCGCCAGGTTGTCCGCCACCAAGGGGAATCGCTGGTGAAAGCGATGAAGATGGCTAAGCAGGCGGGCGACCCCGCCGCCGCGCAGTTGGTCGCCGGGGAATGCGTCGTACTGGCGGAAACCAAGGACCACGCCAATTGGGAGCTGATCGGCCTGGTTGCCGAAAAGAGCACTGGCGATCTTGCCAAGGCGCTGAAACAGGCGCATGAAGCCGTCGAGAAAGACGAGGACCATCACTTGTATCACACCAAGGGATGGACGCGCGAACTCTGGATCGAGTCCCTCGGTTTTCCGGCCGTGTTGCCGCCGCCCGAGGAGGTCAAGCAGGTCGAGACCGCCATCGGCGCCTCGCGTGCCGAGCAGGCGCGCGACCAGATGCTGAACGGCCGGCGCGCCTGAGCGTTGCTACGAGGACCCCCACATGGCTACACGCAAACCAGCCGGCGGAGCCGGCGGAAAAAATAAGCTCGCAGCATCCGCCGCCTCGGCAGCCTCTCTCACTACCGGGCATGGCACGACCGACAGCGGCCCCGCGCTTCCACCAACCGGTAAGCGCTTGCCAGCCGCGGCGCGAAAGGCTCGCGATACCGGCACCACGGCCGCCTCGCTGCCGTTCAACGCCAACAAGCCCGCCGAATACGGTGCTGCTACCGCTGTTCCTATCACCGGTCAGCACACTGTGCCACCGTCGCCGGACGCCACAGGCAGTACGCTTTCCGAAACCAATGCATCCGGCAAGACGGGCGGCCCCGCCGAGGCGGGTCTCAATCGCGTGGGCGGTGATCTGCTCCGGGTCCGCGCCGATGGCGGCGGGCAGGTCATGACGACCAACCAGGGCGTGCCGCTCGCGGATAACCAGAGTTCGCTCAAGGCCGGTCTGCGCGGCCCTGCCCTGCTCAAGGACTTTATCCTCCGCGAGAAAATCACGCACTTCGACCACGAGCGCATTCCCGAGCGTATCGTGCATGCGCGCGGCTCCGCGGCGCACGGTTATTTCGAGTGCTACGCGCCGCTTACTGATATCACCTGCGCGTCGCTGTTCGCCGAGGCAGGCAAGCGTACGCCAGTGTTTGTGCGGTTTTCAACCGTGGCGGGAGAGCGCGGCTCCAAGGACACGGCCCGCGATGTGCGCGGCTTCGCGGTGAAGTTTTATACCGATGAGGGGAACTGGGATCTGGTTGGCAACAATATGCCCGTGTTCTTCATCCAGGACGCCATGAAGTTTCCCGACCTGGTCCATGCCGTCAAGCCAGAGCCTCACCACGGCATGCCGCAAGCAGCCTCGGCGCACGACACGTTCTGGGATTTCGTGTCGCTGATGCCGGAGTCCACGCACATGTTGCTGTGGCTGATGTCAGATCGTGCCATCCCGCGCAGCTATCGCATGATGCAGGGTTTTGGGGTACACACCTTCCGCTTCGTCAATGCCCAAGGCGCATCAGTGCTGGTCAAGTTCCACTGGACGCCGATGCTGGGCACGCATTCGCTGGTGTGGGACGAAGCCGTGAAGATCTCCGGCGCAGACCCGGATTATCACCGCCGCGACCTGTGGGAGGCCATTGAAACCGGGCACTATCCCGAGTGGGAGCTGGGCGTACAGATCTTCACCGAAGAGCAGGCGGAGGCATTCAGCTTTGATGTGCTTGATGCCACCAAAATCGTCCCCGAAGAACTGGTCCCCATTACCCCCATCGGCCGGATGGTGCTCGACCGCAATCCGGACAACTTCTTCGCGGAAACCGAGCAGGTCGCATTCTGCACTGCACATGTGGTGCGCGGCATCGACTTCACCAACGATCCCCTGCTGGCCGGACGTATCCACTCCTACGTCGATACGCAGATCTCGCGCCTGGGTGGCCCGAACTTCCACGAACTGCCGATCAATGCGCCGCTGGCAGCGGTACACAACAATCAGCGCGATGGCATGCACCGCCAGACCATCCATCGCGGTCGAGTCGCCTACGAGCCGAACTCGCTCGGCGGCGGGTGCCCATTCCAGGCAGGCGCCACCGGGTTCGTCCCGTTTCCCGAGCCCATCGCTGCCGATGAGCTGCGCGGCAAGCCGGAAAAATTTGCCGAGCATTTCGCACAGGCCAGCCTGTTCTACGCCAGCCAGGCACCGCACGAACAGCGGCATATTGCGCAGGCCTTCCGCTTCGAACTCAGCAAGGTCACGGTACCGGCCGTGCGCGAACGCGTCGTATCCATGCTGCGGAACGTTTCAGAGCCGCTCGCGGCGGAGGTGGCGGAGGGCCTTGGTATGCCGTTGCCGGAACCCATGCCACGCGCCACGGCGGTAGAAGTGAAACCGGAAGTCGACGTGTCGCCGGCACTTTCCCAGCTGGCGCGCCCGGGCGACGGCGGCATCGCAACGCGCCAGATCGCCTTGCTGGTGGCAGATCAGGTCAATGCCGACGCCGTGCTGGCCACGGCTCAGGCATTGATCGACCGAGGCGCGATGGTGCGGATGGTTGGCCAGCATGTTGGCATCTTTGCCGCCGATGATGGCACGCAGCTGGATGCTGATGCATCTCTGGAGAATCATCCCGCCTGCCTGTTCGACGGCGTGATCATTCCGGATGGCCAGGCGGCAATCACGCTGCTCAGCGACGACGGCCGTGCGCTGGAATTCCTGCGCGACCAGTACCGGCACGCCAAGACGATTCTCGCCATCGGCGCGGGGCGTCAGTTACTGGAGGCCGCCGGCATCCCGCTTGATGCACCTGACCCGGGCGTCATCCAAGCGGAGCAGGCTGATGCCCGTGCGATGGCGGCTACCGTTGCTGCCTTGGCCATGCACCGCCATCCCGAGCGCGAAACAGATCCCCCGCGCGTCTGAAATGGCCGGGCATCCGGCCACTGGCCTGGATGCCCGGAATACATAATCCCATTACCCCCTCTTTCGATGGGTGTCATGGCGGCCTGGGGCTGCCTGGCATTTCATTTGACCAGGATATTCAGAATCCGCCATCTCTCGGTGTCGCGTGGCACCGCCAATGGCCGCACAGCGGCGCACCTCGAATTATTGCGACATTGAGCCGGGCGCGCAAAACCGCCGACAACGCCCAAATCGATACCCTCCAATAATCATGGGGGGATAACCCAGCCGATAATTGACCATAAAGCCACAGCGATCTCATTGCACCCCCATACAAAAAAAATGAATGTATGGATGGATAATCTCCTTTCCGCCGTGCATAATCGCAAAACATAATAAGGCCGGCTATGACCGGCTCATATAATCAGGCGCAGGCAACAGCAACTAGAAAAGCCAGCCTACAAGCCCTCGGAGAGGCATGCATGAACGGGAAATCGCGAGGCATCTCGCTCAAGAGCCTGATTGCCTGGGCCATCATTGCGGGGGTCGCCCTCCTCGGCGGCACGCTGACATGGCGGAGCTATTCCGGCATGCAGAATATCGTGCTCTCGGCGGCGGAGGATTATGCCGGACAGTTAGGTGTCATCGTCAACGAGCGCGCAGAGCGCATCCTGGAACCAGCCCAGCAAACTATCCGTATTCTCGCGCTCGACCCTGTCGCCAACGCGACCGACATGACCGGGCGGCTGGCGAGACTGCCCGTGCTCGCTCAGCTCCTCAATTCCAATGCCATGTGGAGCGCCGTCTACGCCGGGTTCGATAATGGCGACTTCCTGCTGCTGCGCCGGCTGGGCAACACCCCGGCCCGCACACGCGTGAACGCGCCCGCGGACAGCACCTACCTGCTCCAGACCATCACCAATAACGCCACGGGCGGCCGGCAGGGGCACTGGCGTTTCTATGATGCCGAGCTGCACCTGTTGCGTGAAGACCTCAAGCCCGACTACGACTTCGATCCGCGCACCCGCGCCTGGTACACGCATACCGCGAAGATGGTCCTGACCGATCCGTACACCTTCTTCACCACGGGCGAAGCCGGCGTCACGCTTGCCCAGCGTAGTGCCCGGAACAATGGCGTGGTCGGCCTGGACGTGTCCGTCGCTGACCTGAGTGCCCGCATGGACGACCTACAGATGACGCCCGGCACGCAGCTGGCAGTCGTCGACGAGCAAGGGCTCGTCATCGCACATCACCACGGCAATCCGGTGGCCGGAGGCGATGGCCCCCTCCACCTCAAGGCACTGGCCGAGACCGATCAGTCGGCGCTCGCAGCGATACTGGCCCAGGGCATTGCGGCCCAGCCCACGCACTACTCCTCGGCTGGCGCCGAATGGTATGGCATGAAGGTCCCGCTATCGCGGCTGGGCCAGCAGGAAATCAACCTGTTGATTGCAGTCCCGGCTGCGGAGATGCTAGCCGAGGGGCGCAAGGTGCTCGTCAACGAGATCCTCTGGATTGCGATCCTGACCCCCGTGATGCTATTGATCGGACTGGTGTTGGGGCGACGGTTGGGCCGGCCGCTCGACCAGCTTGCGCAGCAGGTGCAAGAGCTATCCGGATTCGATTTCAGCAAGCCGGTCGGCGTCCGCTCCCATGTGCGTGAGGTCCAGACGCTTAGCGACGTGCTGGGCCGCATGTCGCGCACCATTCGCGACTTCGAGGCAATCACGCTGACACTCAACCAGGAAATCCGCCTCGACGCGACTTTGAATGAAGTCCTGCAGCGTCTGGTGAGCATTTCCGGCGTGGCGAGCGGCGCAGTCTACCTGCTTCCCGATACCGGTGCGTCGCTCCAGCTGGCCTCTGCTTCGGCAACGGATCGCTATCCCGAAGAGGTAGCGTGCACGTCGCAGGATGCCGATGAGGCAGTCGCCGCTGTGCGCACCGCCCTCGGCAACCATCCCGGGTATCTCGTACTGTCATTGAGTGGGCGTGCGCAGAACCTGCTGGGTGTGCTGGTGCTCCAGCTGGCCGCCGAACATAACATCACACCAAGATTCGAGAAGGCGTTCCATAACTTCGTCAGTGATTTGTCGGGCGCCTTGGCCGTCGCGATCGAAACCCGCCAGTTGCTGGAAAACCAGAAGCGCCTGCTTGATGCGATCATCAAGCTGCTCGCAGGCGCCATCGATGCCAAGAGCCCGTATACGGCTGGCCATTGCGAACGTGTACCGGAGCTGGCGCATCTGCTCCTGAATCGCGTGATCGAAGCCAAGACCGGACCATTCGCGGATTTCAGCATGACCGATGCCGAACTCGACGAATTCCGCATCGCCGCCTGGCTCCATGATTGCGGAAAGATCACCAGCCCCGATTTCATCGTCGACAAGGCCACCAAGCTGGAGACGCTCTACAACCGCATCCACGAGATCCGCACGCGGTTCGAAGTACTCTGGCGCGACGCCGAGATCGACTACTGGAAACAGGTTGCCGAAGGCGGTGATCCTGCTCTCCTGCGGAAAGCGCGTGACACGCGGCAGGCCGAGCTTCAGGAGATGTTCCGTTTCGTTGCCCATGCCAACATCGGTACTGAGTCGGTCGAGGATGCGGACATCGCACGGCTCAACAATATTGGCAAGCAACCGTGGACTCGGCATTTCGACAACAGTATCGGCATCTCCGAGGCGGAAACGCGGCAGCTTGCCAGGGTTGAAACTGCTCCATTGCCGGTTGTCGAAACGTTGCTATCCGATCGCCCCGAGCATATTCAGGTGTGGGGAGATCGCCGCCCGCCTGTGGAGCCGGACGACCCGCGTAATCGGTGGGGCTTCCGCATGACCCTGCCCGCCCACGCCCATAACCATGGCGAGCTCTACAACCTGAGCATTCGCCGCGGGACGCTCAACGCCGAAGAACGTTTCAAGGTCAACGAGCATATCGTGCAGACCATCATCATGCTCGAGAGCCTGCCCCTGCCGCGCGGACTCCAGCGGATTCCCGCCATTGCCGGGCATCACCACGAGAAGATGAACGGCTCCGGCTATCCGCGCCGGGTGATGGCGAAAGACCTCAGTATCACCGAGCGCGTCATGGCCATCGCCGACATCTTCGAAGCGCTGACTGCCGCGGACCGCCCCTACAAGAAAGCCAAGACGCTCACGGAGTCGCTCAACATCCTTGCCACCATGGCACGCGACGGGCACATCGACCCCGCGCTGTTCGAGTTGTTCCTGACGAGTGGTGTCTATCTGGACTATGCGCGGCACTACCTGATGCCATCGCAACTGGATACCGTGGATATACGCAAGTATCTGGAAATCGCCGGCCTGCCCGTCACCGCATCCGCCTGACCTGCTGCACCGTCAGGTGGTACGCGCCAGCGGCAGGGTCACTTCAAACGTGGTGTGCGCATCATCCGAGCATGCGCGTACCTGCCCGCCATGCAGCTCGACGATCGACTTGACGATGGCCAACCCCAGCCCGGCGCCCTGCCCCTTGCGCCGGCGCGCTGGATCAAGCCGGTAGAAGCGGTTGAACAGCAGCGGCAGCGCCTCTGCCGGAATACGCTTGCCGGGATTGGACACCCGGATCACCGCAACGTCCCCGGTATCGGCAAGTTGCACCTCCACTGCCTGTCCGGGCGCCGTGTGCTGGACCGCGTTCGACAGCAAATTACCCAGCGCGCGCCGCATCATATCGCGGTCAGCATTGACCTTCGATGCCTCGCCTGCGAGCCGGAGATGCACCTGGCGGTCTTCCGCCCAGGGGCCGAAATAGTCGAACAGGTCTTCCGCCAGTTCCGCCAGATCCACAGGAACCAGCCGCCGGCTACCCGGATCGTTTTCCGTCTGCGCAAGAAACAGCATGTCGCCGATCATGCGCGACATCTGCTCGAATTCCTCCAGGTTGGAATACAGCACCTCGCGGTACTCGTCCGCGCTGCGGACCTGGCTGAGGGCCACCTGCGTATGCGTGGTCAGGTTGGTCACCGGAGTGCGCAATTCATGCGCAATGTCCGCCGAGAAGTTGGACAGTTGCTGAAAGCCGTTTTCCAGGCGTTGCAGCATGTCGTTGAAGGCCACCACCAGGTCGGTCAGCTCGACCGGCACTTCCTGCGGGTTGAGGCGCACGTGCAACTGCGATGAACCGATGGCGCGAATCCGGGCGTTGACCTTGCGGATCGGCACATGCCCCCACTGCACCGCCAGCCATGCCACGAGCAGGGCAAGGCACAGCACGACGCCAGTGGCCCACCAGATCATGCGCTTGAAGCGATGCAGGTAGGTCATGTGAAAATCCATATCCATGGCAACGGCGATGCGCAGTTCGTCTGCCGGTTCCGCGCCGCTCGCAGACGGTGCCGGCACCCGCAGCACGCCACCGCGATAGGTACTGCCGCCCTCCTCCCACACCGACACGGTACGCGCTTCCAGTGCAGCTACCGGCGCAAGACGTGCCGACAGTGCATGCAGATCAGGACCGCCATTTGTATAGACTTGCCGGCCCTGCGCATCACCCACGTAGTAGTACACCTTGTGGTGCCCCGATACGGCGCCGGCCAACCGCGCCTGTCGTTGTACCAAAGGCGCGTCGCCGGGCGTTTCCGCCAGCGCGCGCGAAACGGCGGTGGCGACCGCAGCCAGCTCGCCGGCATCCTGCTCGGCAAAATGGAACTCAAGCGAGCGCTCCACCAGCCAGCTGAAACTGAGGAATACCAGCGCGATCACCACGCCAACCAGCAGCGTGACGCGTAGTGCCAGCGAAGCGGGCCGGTGAACCCGGCGAGGATCACTCGACATCAAGCATGTACCCCATGCCGCGCACCGTATGGATCAGGCGCGGCTCGAAGGCGTCGTCGATCTTGGCGCGCAGCCGGCGGATGGCCACGTCGATCACATTGGTGTCGCTGTCGAAGTTCATGTCCCAGACCTGCGAGGCAATCAGCGAACGGGGCAGCACCTCGCCACGGCGGCGCGCCAGCAGTTCGAGCAAGGCGAATTCCTTGCCGGTGAGGGAAATGCGCTGCCCCGCGCGGGTTGCGCGGCGACGCGCCAGGTCAAGCTCCAGATCTGCGATTTGCAGCACATCGGGCTGGGCGGGCGCACTGCCACGGCGCAACAGCGTCCGCACACGGGCCAGCAACTCGGAAAACGCAAACGGCTTCACCAGATAGTCATCCGCGCCCAGCTCGAGCCCCTTCACGCGATCATCCACGCTGCCACGCGCCGTCAGGAACAGCACCGGCACCTGCTTGCCTGCGTTGCGCACCGCCTGCACGATGCGCCAGCCGTCGACATCGGGCAGCATCACATCAAGGATGATCAGGTCATAGATGTCATCGAGCGCGAGATGATGGCCGTCCAGCCCGTTGCGGGCCAGGTCCACGACGAACCCCGCCTCCACCAGGCCCTGGCGGAGGTAGTCGGCTGTCTTCTCTTCGTCTTCGATCACCAGCAGTTTCATCTCTCATCCCGTAGACATCCGCGCGCAGCCGCAACCGGATCAATGTAGCGACGGCCAGCAGACAGGAACATGACGTGAACATGACATAAATGTAATGTTCGGGACAGATTCCGGACAGCCGCACCACCCTACCATGCTCCTCGGATCCCCTGCCATGCAAGCCTGTGAATGGTGCGGGCATGCTACGTCAGTAGGGGCCGGCCATGCAGTTCAATCGTATGGCTCAGCCGCAAGGTTTAGCTGATAGCGCTGTCCGCCGGCTTGGCAGCGCCAATGGTATCCGGCATTCCGGCCCTCGCCGGCCTTGTGCAGGTTTTTAGTTCTTCCTGGCTTCTGGAGTCCATCCCTGACATGAACCGCCCTTCGCCTCTCATCCTGTCGGTCGCGCCGCCCAGTGCCTCGCGCCGTCGCTTCGTCCAGGGACTCGCCGCCGGTGGCGTCATGGCCGCGGTCTCCATTCCAGGACTGGCGGCGCTGGCCCAACCAGTTACCCAATCAGCTGCTGCACGCCCCGTGCCCGAACTACGCGGTACGACCTTCGATCTCGTAGTCAGCGAAATGCCTGTCAATTTCACCGGCAAGCCTGGCATGGCGCCGGTCATCAATGGCTCGCTGCCGGCGCCGACACTGCGCTGGCGCGAGGGCGAAACGGTCACCATCCGCGTCACCAACCGCTTGCGGGAACATACGTCCATCCATTGGCACGGCATCATCCTGCCGTACCAGATGGACGGCGTACCCGGGATCAGCTTTGGCGGCATCGCACCCGGCGAAACCTTCACCTACCGTTTCAAGGTCCAGCAAAGCGGCTCGTACTGGTACCACTCCCATTCCGGTTTCCAGGAAATGACCGGCATGTACGGCGCGATTATCATCGACCCGGCCGGCCCCGAGACCATCCGCGCCGACCGCGAGCATGTGCTGGTGTTCTCCGACTGGACCGATGAAGACCCGATGCGGGTACTCGGCAAGCTCAAGTCGCAGGGCGACATGTACAACTACAACCAGCCGACGGTCATGGATTTCTTCCGCGATGTCGCGCATGACGGGCTGGCGGGAGCGGTTAGCAAGCGCAAGATGTGGAATGAAATGCGCATGAGTCCGACGGACCTCGCCGACCTGTCATCCGCCACGCTGACCTATCTCGCCAACGGCACCACTCCGGCCGGCAACTGGACCGGACTGTTCCGCCCCGGCGAACGCGTGCGCCTGCGCATGGTCAACGGCGCGGGCAATACTTTCTATGATGTGCGCATTCCCGGCCTCAAGCTCAAGGTCGTGCATGTCGACGGGGTCGATGTGGAGCCGGTCACCGTGGATGAATTCCGCTTTGGCCCGGGCGAGACCATCGATGTCCTCGTCGAGCCGCGCGACGATGCCTACACGGTGTTCGCCCAGGCGATGGACCGCACCGGCTATGCACGCGCCACGCTCGCGGTACGCGACGGCCTGCAGGCGCCGGTGCCAGCGCTCGACCCGGCCGAATGGCTGACGATGGGCGACATGATGGGTGCGATGGACCACGGTGGTGGCGGTGGCGGACATGCAGGACACGGTGTCACGACTCCTTCCTCCGCTGCGGCACATACCGGCATGCAGCACGGCGGCATGACGAACCAGCACGTCATGCACGCGACCTCCGGCCATCCAGCGAACTCGCTGGCCCGGCCCAGCACGCGGGCGCGTCACGCCCGCACGGAATATGGGCCCAGCACCGACATGCGCGTCGACATGGCGCGCACCAACCTCGATGATCCGGGCATCGGCCTGCGCAACACCGGGCGGCGCGCGCTGACGCTGGCCGATCTGCACACCCCGGGCGGGCCGATGGATCCGCGTGGCGCGGAACGCGAGATCGAGCTGCACCTGACCGGCAACATGGAGCGCTACACCTGGTCGTTCGATGGCCTGGAGTTCGGGCAGTCCACGCCGGTGCGTTTCCGCTACGGCGAACGCGTCCGCGTGATCCTGCACAACGACACCATGATGACGCACCCCATGCACCTGCACGGCATGTGGAGCGAACTGGAGAGCCCGGACGGCCGCTTCCTCGCGCGCCGGCACACCCTGCCGGTGCAACCCGCGCAGCGCATCAGCTTCCTCGTCACGGCCGATGCACTGGGCCGGTGGGCGTGGCACTGCCACCTGATGTTCCACATGGACATGGGCATGTTCCGCGAAGTTGTGGTGTCGTGAGCCCCAAGCAAGGAATCCAGTCATGACCCGTTACCCCTCACCGTTCCATCGCATGCCATACCGTCGCCCGATCTTTCGTCCTGCTTACGGTCTTGCAGCCCTGGCCGCGGCTGCCGCGCTCTCCGGCCAGGCGATGGCGCAGGATCACGCCGCGCATGGCAACGCATCGCCACCGGCTGACAATGACCAGCCAGCGGCCACGCAGGGCAAGCGTCACACCCCGGCCAAGCCGGCTTCTGGGCATGCCGGCCACGGCCATGGCACCCATGCTGGGCATGCCATGCACGGACAACATGCAGCCCCTGCTCCTGCCAACCCGTCGACTTCCGACGTTGATCACAGCACCGGACACGATGCGGGTCACGCGGGACATGCCGGGCATGGCGCTGCTGCGATGCCTGCGCCTGCCCTGCCACCTGCGCCGCAGGCACAACCTGCAGGACCGGATGTGCATGCGGGCCATGGGGCTTCCGCACAGGCGCCGGCGGCCCACGCGGACCACGCCTCCGAGACACCTGCCACGGAAGAAGCAGCCATGGACCATGGCGACATGCGCATGCAAGGCGGGTCGGCCCCGGCCGATGCGCGTGACCCGCATGGTTATGCCGACGGCTTGGCCCGTAACAGCGGCCCCTATGCGGTGCCGGGCATCCCCCATCTCATGATGGCGGACGAACACCTGTTCGCTGCGTTCCGCGCCGAAACGCTCGAACGCCGCTTCACCCGCAGAGGTGGTAATGCCACGGCCTACGGCGTACAGGGCTGGTTTGGCGGCACATACAACCGCGCGGTCCTCAAGGCAGAAGGCAATGTCGCGCAAGGCAAGCTGCAGGAAGGCCGCACGGAGTTGCTGTGGAGCCATGCCGTCAGCGGCTACTGGGATACCCAGCTCGGCCTGCGCGCCGACCACGGCGAAGGACCGGGCCGCCAATGGCTGGCCTTCGGCATGCAGGGGCTGGCGCCGTACTGGTTCGAAGTCGACGCTACGGCCTATGTGGGAACGCACGGCCGCACTGCATTGCGGCTCGAAACCAGCTATGAACTGCTGCTCACCCAGCGGCTCGTGCTGGAACCTCGTATCGAAATGCAGCTGTATGGCAAAGACGATCCCGCCCGCCATATCGGGCGCGGCCTGGCGGAAGCATCCGCTGGCCTGCGCCTGCGCTACGAATTCACCCGCCAGTTCGCGCCGTATATCGGCGTGGAACGCGCGGCAAGTTTTGGACGTACCGCAGACATGATCCGCGCCGATGGCGGCCGAGCCCAGCAGACCCGCTGGGTGGCAGGCGTTCGTTTCTGGTTCTGATCCCGACAGGCATTGCAACCACAAGGAGTTTTCATGAGGACTTCACGCACGCTGCTCGGTGTGGCCGCGCTGGCCGCCGCGCTTTCCTTTCCGGCGCTGGCAGCCCCTGGGCATGGCGCTCACGGCGCACATGGCTCCCATGGCAGCACCAGTGCATATGCCAGTGCAATAGGCCAGCCAGGGGATCCGGCCAAGGTGACCCGCACGGTGGAAATCACCATGGACGACACGATGCGCTTCACGCCTGCCTCGGTGGAGGCCAAGGCTGGCGAAACCATCCGCTTCTTCTTGAAGAACGAAGGCAAGGTGCCGCACGAGATGGTGATCGGCACGCTGAGCGAGCTCCAGGAGCACGCGGAGATGATGCGCAAGATGCCCGACATGAAGCATGACGATCCCAACTCCGCGACGCTGGCGCCTGGCAAGCGCGGAGGCATTGTTTGGCAGTTCACGCAGGCGGGCACCGTAGATTTCGCTTGCCTGATCCCGGGTCACTTCGAGGCGGGCATGGTGGGGAAAGTCACCGTCCAGTGAGCATCATATAAGCCGCGCCATGGCACCCGGCATCCGGCCGACGCCGCAAGGCGGGCTGTCAGGCACGGCCCGATGGCAGCGGGCCGAACTCCGCTGCATACAACCGGCTGAGCCAGTCGATCAGCACACGCACACGCGGCGAACGCTGGCGGTGACGCGGGTATAGCACGGACAGCGGCAGCGCCGGGCTGGGCCATGCCGCCAGCACTTCGACAAGCGTACCGGCGCGCAAGGCGTCCGCCACGTGAAACCGTGGCAACTGGATCAGGCCTGCGCCATGCAGGCCGCACACTACGTAGTTTTCCGCATCGTTCACGGCCATCCAGGCCGGCAGGGAGAATGTCTGCATGCGCCCATCGACCTGCAGCATGATGGGGTAATCCTGCGCACCGTTGCTGGCAAAGAACCGCACCATGTGGTGCTGTGCCAAGTCCTGCGGATGCCGGGGCTGGCCGTGCGCGGCAAGATAGCCCGGGCTGGCGCACACCACTTGCGGCATGAGCGCCAGGCGGCGCGCTACCAGTGACGAGTCGCGCGGCGTGCCGGCGCGCAACACGCAGTCCACCCCTTCCCGAACCAGATCGACCAGTCGGTCGCCACTGCTGACAACCACCTCAATGTCTGGATACCGCGCGTGAAATTCCGCCATGCGCGGCAGGACTATGCGGGCGGCATGCGTGCCATGCATGTCCACGCGCAGGATGCCGCGTGGCTGGGCCGATGCCGGACGCAGCGCAGCTTCGGCATCTTCCAGTTCAGCCAACAGGCGGACGCATCGTGCATAGAACGCCTGCCCGTCCGCTGTCGGGTGGACATGCCGTGTGGTCCGCTCCAGCAGGCGCGCGCCCAGGCGCTCCTCCAGCGCCTTGATGGCGTGCGTGGCTGTGGCGCGCGGCAGGTTCAGCGCTGCCGCCGCCCGGCTGAAGTTGCCAAGCTCGACAATACGGGCGAACAGTTGCAGCGAATCGAAGCGGTCCATAGCAATTGTTGACGAAAATTGAATTGTCTTGGCAATTTACCAGCCTTTATCGACGCCGGTACGCCAGCCATACTGCAAGCACGTTTTTTTGTCATGTACTGCAGGAGTATCCATGACCACGACTTCCATCCAGAAAGCCGCCATCGTCACAGGCGGCACGCGCGGTATCGGCCTGGCCATCGCACAACGCCTGGCCGCAGACGGCTTTGCCGTGGCGCTGCACTATGCCGGCAATGACGCCGCTGCCGCCCAGGCAGTGGCCGGTATCGAAGCTGCCGGCGGAACCGCCTTGGCGGTACGCGGCGATATTGCGGATGATGCCGCCGTGCAGTCGCTGTACGCCACGACGCTGGCGGCATTCGGCCGGATCGACGCGGTGGTAAACAGCGCAGGCATCATGACGCTCTCCCCCATCGAGCAAGGTGCGATGGAAGCATTCGACAGCATGATGGCCACCAACCTGCGCGGCACCTACCTGATGATGACGCATGCCGCACGGCACCTCGGCAATGGCGGCCGTTTCATCACGCTGTCGAGCAGCGTGATCGGCAAGAGCCTGCCGGGCTATGGCGCCTATATTGCCTCGAAAGCTGGCGTGGAAGGCCTGGTGCGCGTATTCGCGAACGAATTGCGGGGGCGCGGCATCACCGTCAATGCCGTGGCACCCGGCCCTGTCGGGACGGAATTGTTCCTGCGTGGCAAGCAACCCGAGCAGATTGCCCAGATCGTTGCCATGACGCCGCTGGAACGCCTGGGCACGCCTGAGGATATTGCCGGAGCAGCCGCCTTCCTGGTGGGCCCGGATGGCGGTTGGGTGAATGGCCAGATCATGCGCGTGAATGGCGGCTTTGTCTGACGCAGGGGGAGCCGGGAAGGCATGCTGGCATGCACGCCTTCCCGTCGTGCACGCTTACTCGCTGACCTTATAGGTCTTGAGCTCGGACATCAGGTTGTCCAGCGCACGTACCGTGGCGCGCACGGCCAGGCGCTGCGCATCGCCCGAGGTACGGCCGGCGGTATCGTAGCTCACCATGGTGAATGTCTCGGCCGGGTGAACCTTCGAGCCACGCGGGCGAATGCCGACGATGGAATGGCCGATCACCACATTGTTCAGCACGTAGGCAGTGGACTGGATGAAAAGCTGGTGCTTGGCATTGAAGCGCGCACAGTATTCATCGCTGACATGGCTGCCGATCTCCTGCGCGATCAACGCGCGCGTGCTGTCTTCGCCATAGTGGTACCAGCTGAACTGGCAGGCATGCGCATTTCCTGCGACAGCGAACGACATGGCAAGAAATGCTAGAACCTTCTTCAAGATGACCCCCTTCTGTTTTTCTGGCTTGGTATGACGGCAGCATGCAGGCTGTCCATATGGTGCGCCATTGCGGACAGATTGCATGGAGAAGCGCATGAATACTGGCTTCCCGGGCCGAAAGCTTACCTTGGCAGGAATGGAAGTCAAGAAATCAGATGGATATCCCCTCGAAAGCGGCATGCTGGCGTGGGTTTCATCGTGATGTCATGATGCGTGTCCCTGCATGTGTATCGTGCAGACTGCGCATGCGACTGGAGAAACGTCTTTACTCACGCGAAACGGATGCCCGCATTGCAGCGAGAATCGCATCGCCATTTTCCAGGCTCAGCTCGATCCACATCGGCAGATGATCGCTCATGCGATACGTCCGCCAATCGCGGTAGCTGCGGCCCGGCGATGGCGCACGGACGGCGGCATACTGTACCTCGTCCTCCAGGCGATAGACATGCGCAAAGAAATCGAACACGCCTGCCCGGCCAGTGGGGCTGATCTGCGACAGCTGCCGGTACCATGCAATCTGGTCGTAATGCTTGTCGCGCGCGACGTTGGTGCCTGGTACAGACTGTAATTCCGGTGGAACCACGAAGCCTGCACGCGTGATTGCTTCCATCGTCACATCCCGGCGGTTGAAGATGTTGAAGTCACCCAGCATGATGAGATTGCCTGGGCCGGGAGCCACATCGGGACACTCCTGCGGTGCGCCGGAGAATGCTCCGGCATGGCGCGCCAGCGTACGGGCGAATGCGGTGATTTCCTCTAGTCGGCGCGGCTCTGCCGCCGCCGCTTCGCCGTAGTAAATATGCACAGTGGCCAAGGTGAGGTCGGCCCAGCCAGCCCGGAAGCCGGCGATGTACGGCGAGCGCGCCATCTGCACCGGCTCGGCTTGCGCCTTGCCTTCGCGGGGCAATACCAGCTCCGCCGCCAGGCCGGTAAAGGCAACCTTGCGGCGGTCATAGAGATAGGCCATGCGCTCGGCATTGCCTGCGGTACCGAGCGTCACATCGGTCACGAGGTAGTCCCACCACGCGCCAAGCAGGCTACGCACCCGCTGCAGCGCGTACAGCCCTTGCCGCACCTCCTGGATGGCGATCAGGTCGAAGCGGCCGATGATCTCCGCAATGTAGTAGTACGCCTCGCCGTCTCGCCAGCCATGTCGGCCGGCATCGAATTCGCGGATATTCCAGGTTGCCAGCAGGAGTGTGTCAGTTGCGGTCCGCGCGGGTATCTCTGCGGACAACGCAGCGCGTAGTCTCGTCAGCCCGACAGTGGTGCGGGAGCGGATGGCGGTATCGGTGATCTGCTGCAGGAAAGCATAATCCAGCATGGGCTGCGGCTCCTCGAGTACGGTAAGCCCGTCCCCAGGAAGCAGCAGAACCTGCCTTGATCGCAGCTCACCAGTGCGGGTTCGGTGAGGCTAGCCCAGTACGCAGCATGATCGGTCGTTCTGCTATCGTGTTCCGGTCTACAAGGTTATTTGATTCGCGTAGCGTGTGGCGGCTTCCGCGCTCAAGAGCCACTACGCTGCATGTACTCGCGCACCAAAGCCGAGATATGTATTTCATCGCAGCCTGCAAGCAGGCTGCGATCCGCCTCATGCCGAACGCCCGTCGTACTGCTGCACGGGAATCGCCGCAAGATCGACATCGTCAAGGCAGCGGATATTGATGGCCGCCATGGCCCTGCCTTCAGGATCTTGTCCTTCGCCATATGGGTGTATGCCGCATACTGGGCAAAAGCGATGCTTGATCACGTGCTTGTTGAATGTATACGTGCTAGCAGCCTCTTCCGGACTTCGCAGCTGGAGAGCGGCACGAGGCACAAACCATAGTAATGCCCCCTTGCGCTGACACATGGAACAGTTGCAGGCCAGCGCTCCCTTGATGTCACCTTCCACATCGAAGGCGATCCTGCCGCAATGGCAACTACCCTTGTATTTCATATCCGCTCCTCAAGTCGCTCGATACGGAACATCGGCGAGACCCACAACGCATACCGAGCATGGCCCACGTGCAACACAAGATTGGTATGCGGGCAGTGCTGGGTCCCGCGCACCACCCATCGACTATCGCCGGCGAACCACTGCCATTCACCGATGCCTGTTGACGAGAGTAGTCGAACCGGCCGTAAATGACAAAGCCCCGCTGTTCCGGCTTTCGCTCGAGAATAGCGGGGCTTTAGAAATGCGGGTGGAATAACTCTACCTCACTCCCACTCGATCGTCGCCGGCGGTTTGCCAGAAATGTCGTACACCACCCGATTGATGCCGCGCACTTCGTTGATGATGCGGTTCGACACGGTACCGAGCAGCTCATGCGGCAGGTGGGCCCAGTGGGCAGTCATGAAGTCGGTGGTCTGGACCGCGCGCAGGGCCACGACGTAGTCGTAGGTGCGGCCATCGCCCATCACGCCGACGGACTTGACCGGCAGGAACACGGCGAATGCCTGGCTGGTGAGGTCATACCAGCTCTTGCCGATGTCTTCTGCGGTGCACAGGCCGGCAGCGGCGTCGTGTGCGGAAGCGACCGTATCGCGCAGTTCGGAGATGAAGATGTCATCGGCGCGGCGCAGCAGGTCGGCGTATTCGGATTTCACTTCGCCGAGAATGCGCACGCCGAGGCCCGGGCCGGGGAACGGGTGGCGGTAGACCATTTCGCGCGGCAGGCCGAGGGCCACGCCGAGTTCACGGACCTCATCCTTGAACAGCTCGGTGAGCGGTTCAAGCAGCTTGAGATGCAGCGTGTCTGGCAGGCCGCCGACGTTATGGTGGCTCTTGATGGCATGCGCAGCGTTCTTGCCCTTGCCGGCGGATTCGATCACGTCCGGATAGATAGTGCCCTGGGCCAGCCACTTGGCACTCTTGAGCTTGCCGGATTCGGCCTGGAACACTTCGACGAATTCCGCGCCGATGATCTTGCGCTTGCGTTCCGGGTCGGTCACGCCGGCCAGCTTGCCGAGGAAGGCATCGGAGGCATCGACCTGGATGACCTTCACGCCGAGGTTGCGGGCGAACATGTCCATGACCTTCTGGCCTTCGTCAAGGCGCAGCAGGCCATGGTCGACGAACACGCAGGTGAGCTGGTCACCGATAGCACGGTGGATCAGCGCGGCGGCCACGCTCGAATCGACACCACCGGAGAGGCCGAGGATGACTTCTTCATCTCCGACCTGCTTGCGGATATTTTCTACGGCTTCAGTGATGTAGTCACCCATCACCCAGTCCTGACGCGCGCCGCAGATGCCGACCACGAAGCGTTCGAGCAGGGCCTTGCCCTGCACGGTATGCGTGACCTCCGGGTGAAACTGCACGCCGTAGAAGCGGCGCGTCTCGTCGGCCATGCCAGCCACCGGGCATGCCGGCGTGGAGGCCATGAGCTTGAAGCCCTCGGGCATCTTCTGCACCTTGTCGCCGTGGCTCATCCATACCTTGAGCATGCCGTGGCCTTCCGGCGTGACGAAGTCCTCGATGTCGCGCAGCAGTTCGGTATGACCATGAGCGCGAATCTCGGCATAACCGAATTCGCGGATGGTACCGTTCTCGCATGCGCCGCCGAGCTGTTCGGCCATCGTTTGCATGCCGTAGCAGATGCCCAGCACCGGTACGCCGGCCTCGAACACAGCCTGCGGCGCACGTGGTGTATCGCCGTCGATCACCGAGTTGGGGCCGCCGGACAGGATGATGCCCTTGGCGCCATAGTTGCGCACGAAGTCTTCGGAGACATCGTACGGATGGATCTCGCAGAAGACGTGCGCTTCGCGGATCCGGCGGGCGATCAGCTGAGTAACCTGGGAGCCGAAATCAAGGATGAGGATTTTGTCGTGCATGGTCGGATTGAGTTGAATCGGCATTGACGGGTGTCACGTCGTGCGTGAACACCGGATCGCGCCAGGTGGGATCGAGCGTTGCGGGTGCAGGTGTCACAGGGACGCCTGTGGGCGTGGTATCGACGGTGGCTTCACGAGCTGCGGCGCGCTGTGCCTTTTCACGGCGGACCACGGCGGCGGCGGCGGGAATTTCGACGGCGGCGAACAGTGCCATGACAGCGGCAAGCACCGGCAGCCAGATGCGCCCTGCTCCGCTGACCGGCAGGTCGAAGAAGACAAGCCAGACGATGATGAGCACTGCGCAGGCGAGATTGACATTACCGGTCACGCTGGCTACCGGCGCGGTCATGTGCCCGTTGAAGGCCGCGCGTGCCAGCAGCCACGCAAAGCCGATCAGCAGCACGCCGAGCATCTGGCCATACAGCGCCGGGGCGGGCTGCGGTAGTTGTAGTCCGGCGTAGATGGACTGCATCGGGGCGAGCAAGAGGATGATACCTACCAGGACCTGCAGCACGGCGTCCAGTAGCAGGATGACTCGTAACAGCGCTTTCATCGGACTCCTCCGGGGCGGGAATGCCCTGCGCCCCGTCGTGGGAGCGGCAGGGGTTCACGGAGCCGGCAGGCGTGCCACCGGCCGGCGCGAGCGGTCGGTTGGCGTGGCCACGGACACCGTGACCGCGCCCTACCGTCAGTCGAGATGATAGTTCGGGGCTTCCTTGGTGATCTGCACATCATGCACGTGCGATTCACGCATGCCGGCACCAGTGATCTGGACGAACTGGCTGGTCTCGTGCCATTCAGCAATCGAGGCGGCACCGCAATAGCCCATGGAGGCTCGCACGCCACCACACAGCTGGTGGATGATCGCGAGCACCGAGCCCTTGTACGGCACGCGGCCTTCGATGCCTTCCGGCACGAGCTTTTCGGCGTTCGAGGAGGAGTCCTGGAAGTAGCGGTCTGCCGCGCCTTCCTTCATGGCGCCAACCGAGCCCATGCCACGGTACGACTTGTATGAGCGGCCCTGGTAGAGAAATTCCTCGCCCGGCGATTCCTCGGTACCGGCGAACATGCCGCCCATCATGACCGCATGCGCGCCCGCTGCAAGCGCCTTGGCGACGTCGCCGGAGTAGCGCACGCCACCATCGGCGATGAGCGGAACACCCGAGCCCTTGAGCGCTTCAGCCACATTGGAGACCGCGGTAATCTGCGGCACCCCGACGCCAGCCACGATCCGCGTGGTGCAGATCGAGCCCGGGCCGATGCCGACCTTGACGCCATCGGCGCCATGGTCTGCCAGTGCCCTGGCGGCATCGCCAGTGGCGATGTTGCCGCCGATAACCTGGACGTGCGGGAAGTTCTGCTTGACCCAGCGGACACGCTCGAGTACGCCCTTGCTGTGGCCGTGGGCGGTATCGACCACGATCACGTCCACGCCGGCCTTGACCAGCAGTTCGATGCGCTCTTCGTTGTCCGGACCCACGCCGACGGCCGCGCCGACCAGCAACTGGCCGTGGCTGTCCTTGGTGGCCAGCGGGTGTTCGGTGGCTTTGAGAATGTCCTTGACGGTAATCAGGCCGCGCAGCTCGAAGGCATCGTCGACCACCAGCACACGCTCCAGGCGGTGCTTGTTCATCAGGCGCTTGGCGTCTTCCAGGGCGGTATTCTCGGCCACCGTTACCAGCTTCTCGCGCGGCGTCATCTTGGCGCGCACCGGAGCATCGAGTTCGTTCTCGAAACGCAGGTCACGGTTGGTGATGATGCCCACCACCGTGCGGCCTTCCACGACAGGGAAGCCGGAAATGCCATGCTGGTCAGACAGCGCGATCACGTCACGGATGCGCATGTCAGGCGAAATCGTGATCGGATCACGCAGCACGCCGGATTCGAAACGCTTGACCTTGGCTACCTCGCGCGCCTGATCCACCGGCTTCAGGTTCTTGTGGATGATGCCGACGCCACCTTCCTGCGCCATGGCAATGGCCAGACGCGCTTCCGTCACCGTATCCATCGCGGCGGAAACAAGCGGAATGTTGATATGGATGTCGCGGGTCAGCTGGGTACGAAGCGAGGTATCGCGGGGAAGCACGGCCGAATAGGCCGGAATGAGGAGCACGTCATCGAACGTGAGTGCTTTCTGGACAAGACGCATAGCAAATCCTCTAGGCGCAAAAGCAGATTATACAGGAATGACGCCGTTGCTGTTGGGGAATCGTCGCGCGGATGACGCCACCGTCGGGCCATGCGAGCCACCCCCAAACCACTGGTCTGCCGCGCCCCTGCTCCTGCATGGTATGCTCCGGGCCGGAATCGTAAAGGGCCAGGGCATGGGAATCGGCATCATCTGCGGCCTGCTGGCCGGTGCGCTATGGGGCATGGTGTTCATCGCCCCACGCCTGCTACCAGCCTTTACGCCGTGGGAGCTGTCCATCGGCCGCTACCTGGCCTACGGACTGGTCGCCCTGGTGGCCAGCCTGCCGCTGCTGCGCCGGATTTCACGCAAGCTGACGCGCGCCGACTGCCTGGCCCTGCTGCGTCAATCCTGCGCCGGCAATCTGGTGTATTACGTGCTGCTCGCGGCAGCCGTGCAACTGGCTGGGGTCGGCCCTGCATCCCTGATCATCGGCATTCTGCCGATCAGCGTCTCGCTGGCCGGACGACGCGACCGGGGCGCGCTGCCGCTGCGCCAACTGGCCCTGCCGCTACTGCTGGTGGCGCTGGGAATCACATGCATCAACGTCGACCTGTTCTCCAGCGCCACCGCCAGCCAGGCCACGGTAGCGACCCGCTTGGCTGGCGTGGCCTGCGCAGCCGGAGCACTTGCCAGCTGGACCTGGTACGCGGTCGATAATGCCCGTTACCTGCAGCGCAATCCGCAGTACAGCAGCCACGAGTGGTCGGCGCTGTATGGCTTGTCGACCGGCGTGCTGTCGGTCGTCTTCGGTATCCTTGGCTGGCTGCTGTTCGCCCCGCTGGTCACGGCCGCCGAGACGCAACCCGACTGGCAAATGTTCTGGCTCGTCAATGGCGCGCTTGCGCTGGGGGCGTCGCTGATCGGCAACAGCCTGTGGAACCGCGCCAGTCGCCGGCTGCCCTTGACCTTGAGCGGCCAGTTGCTGGTAATGGAGTCACTGTTCGCGCTGCTCTATGTGTTCATGCTGGAGGGCAGGCTGCCACGCCTACTCGAAGCAACGGCCATCGCCCTGTTGATCGTTGGCGTCGCCTGGGCTGTGCGCCTGCACGGGACCTTGCACAGCCGCGGCAAGTCTGCTTAACTGTGCAGCGACTCTCATTCTGGCCGGCCACCCCGGTTGCGCGATGATTCGGACCCTGTTTGCCCTGACGCACCATCGCCGCCCGGCGGCCCTCTCCGTCCTGCCCGCCTTGCTGGCCGCGACAGGCCTTGCGCTACTGCCCGCACCGGCCGAGGCCCAATGGAAATGGCGCGACGCCCAGGGGCGCCTGGTCTACAGTGATGTCCCTCCACCACCGACCATCCCCGCAGCCCGGATCGTGCATGCGCCGGGCGGCCGCACAGCCGGTCCGCTGGAGAACCTGCCGGATGCGCCACCCAAACCTACGCCTGCGCCAGCAGCCGGCGCCCAGGCCAATGCACGTTCGGCCCCCGCTGCGCCGGCCGCGCTGACACCGGAACAGGCCTTCCAGAAACGGCATGAAGAACGCCTCAAGGCCGAGGCCGCGGAACGGGAGCGCAATGCGGAGAAACAGGTGCGCGATGCCCGGTGCGCGCGCCTGCGCGGCTATGTCAGCGCGCTGGAGAGTGGACTGCGTGCCAGCCGCACCAAACCGGATGGCTCGATTGAATTCCTGGATGATGCGGCCCGCGCCCAGGAACTGAATCAGGCTCGCGAGACCGCCGCGCGCGAATGCAGCCCGGCGAGCTGACCCACGGCGCAGCCCACCGTACCTCGACCAGCGGCGTGCATTAGGGCATCGCCCTTAGTTCTGCCCCCGCCGCCACTTGAGCCCCTCGGTACTGCCGGCTGCACGCTTGTGCGCGACGCGGCGTTGCCGGGCGGTTTTCGGATCGGCAATCAGGGGGCGATAGATCTCAATGCGGTCGCCCGGCTGAGCCTGGGTATCGAGCGGTCGCAGCTTTCCGAACACACCGACGCGACAAACACCGAGATCGACCTGCGGGAATGCCTGCAAGACGCCGGAAGCACGGATGGCGTCTTCGAGCGTGGTGCCAGGTGCCACATCCAGCGATTTGAGGAATATCTCATCGGGCGTGGCGTGGCACACCATGACCTGTATCAACCCGGCATCAGGCTGCGCCATAGACCACTTCCGCACGTTTCACGAAGGCATCCACAAAGGTATTGGCGATGACGCTGAAGACCGGGCCGATCACTTTCTCGAGCAGCAGGCTGGAGAATTCGTAATGCAGGTGAAACTCCACCTTGCAGGCGTTTTCGCGCAGCGGGGTAAAGGTCCACCAGCCCGTGAAGACCTTGAACGGACCATCGGCGAACTCCATGTCGATGCGCGTCGGCCGCTGCTGCGTGTTGCGCGTGCGGAAGAACTGATGCAGGCCCTTGAAGTCGATATCGACCTTGGCGTCGAGATGCGTCTCGGTCTGCTCGTAGATCTCCACGCCGCCGCACCACGGCAGGAATTCCGGGTATTTCGCCACATCGGTGACGAGGTTGTACATCTGTTCGGCGGAATAACCAAGCAATACGGTTTTGTGAACGTCAGCCATGCGAAGGTCGAAGCGGCCTCGGGCGGCCGGGTTTTGCTAGAATCGTGATTTTACTTCAGGCGGCGCGGGATCGGCACGTCCTCCGTGCATGCGGATGCCCCTATGCAGCCACCCCGTCCTTCTGTCATTGATCACTGCATGAGCATCGTCGACAACAAGAAAGCGTTTTTCGATTACTTTATCGAGGAGCGGTATGAAGCAGGCATCGCGCTGGAAGGCTGGGAGGTCAAGTCGATCCGTGCCGGCCGCGTGCAGATCAAGGAAGCCTACGTGATCGTGCGCGATGCCGAGCTGTTCCTGATCGGCGCGCACATCAGCCCGCTGCAGACCGCTTCGACGCACATCAATCCAGACCCGGTGCGCACGCGCAAGCTGCTGCTCAAGGCCGAGGAAATCCGCAAGCTCATCGGCAAGGTGGAACAGCGCGGCTACACGCTCGTGCCGCTCAACCTGCACTACGCGCGCGGCCGTGTGAAATGCGAGATCGGTCTTGCCAAGGGCAAGAAGCAGTTCGACAAGCGCGATACCGAGAAAGAACGGGACTGGCAGCGCGAGAAAGGACGGCTGCTGCGCGGCAAGTAAGGCTCGCGGTCCATCGCATCTCTGGTCCCATCCTTGCGCAGTCGGAATCCCGGATACAGATCATCATGCGCTGGCCACATGCCCAAACAAAAAACGGCAGACCAATTCGGCCTGCCGTTTTCATTTGAGCGAGCAATATTCAGGTGTTCGGCGTCCGCCCGCCGAGGACAGAAGCGTTACCGCTGCCTTTCACAATCTGCAGTGCGGACGCGATCATCGAGCCCATGTCGCCGAGGTTGCCCGGCACGATCAGCGTATTGCCGGTCTTGGCCAGTTTGGCAAAGGCATCCACGTACTGCTCCGCCACCTTGAGGTTGACGGCTTCCGTACCGCCTGCCAGCTGGACCGAGGCGGCAATCTTGCGGATGGCTTCGGCATTGGCTTCGGCCACGGCAAGAATGGCTGCAGCTTCACCCTGTGCCTGGTTGATCTGCGCCTGGCGATCACCTTCGGAGCGCTGGATAGCTGCCTCGCGCTCACCGGTCGCGATATTGATCTGCTCCTGCTTGCGGCCTTCGGATGCAGCGATCAGGGCGCGCTTCTCACGCTCGGCGGTAATCTGCTGCTGCATGGCGTGCAGGATTTCCTTCGGCGGCGTCAGGTCCTTGATCTCGTAGCGCAGCACCTTCACGCCCCAGTTGGAAGCGGCTTCGTCGAGTGCGTTGACGATGCTGTGGTTGATGTACTCGCGTTCCTCGAAGGTCTTGTCAAGCTCCAGCCGGCCGATGATCGAACGCAATGTGGTCTGCGCCAGCTGGGTGATGGCCAGCACGAAATTGCTGGAGCCATATGAGGCCTTCATCGGATCGGTGACCTGAAAGTACAGCACGCCGTCCACCTGCAGCTGGGTGTTGTCGCGCGTGATACAGATCTGGCTCGGCACATCGAGCGGAATTTCCTTGAGGATGTGCTTGTAGGCGACGCGATCGATGAACGGTACGATGATCGTCAGACCCGGAGACAGCGTGGCGTGATATTTACCGAGCCGCTCAACGACCCAGGCATGCTGCTGCGGGACGATCTTCACGCCCTGGGCGATCAGCACGACAGCGGCAATCAGGATAAAAATGGCGAGACTACCAAGCTCGAACATGCAAGGCCTCCGTTGAAGAAAATAAATGACAGGAAACAGCGTACCGCGCTTCCGTGACAGCGTGCGCCGGAACGTTCCCGGCGGCTGTGCTCGCGGCGCCTCCGCTTATCCCTGGCGCGGTTTGACGATCAGTGTGTTGCCGCGTAACTCAACGATGCGAAACCGCCCCGGCGCTGGCGGTTGGTCACCGGCCAGCTCGACATCCCATTCCGCGCCACGATACGACACGCGGGCACGGCGGTCTGCACCCCACTGGGCGACCGAGACTTCCTCGCCGATATCCAGATTGACATCCGGATTGCTCGCCACGCTGCCGGCCCGGCGGGTCTTGCCGAAGCGGCTGCGCCGCAGCAGCAAGATGGCGATCACGCCCACCAGCGCAGCAAGCGCGGCCTGTGCGGGAAACGCCAGCCCGGCCATGGCCGCCACGCCGCCCGCGGCAAGCCCGAGAGCAACCATCAGCAGGTAGAACGTCCCGGTCGTCAGTTCGGCGATGATCAACAGTACCGCGAGTGAAAACCAGACATAGCTCGGCTGCATCGCAAGCCCTCCATCGACAACAATTCATCACGACGGCGCTGAGAAGCCACCGTCACCTGACAGCATGCCAGCAGCGGGCAGCCATGTCCATGCACCTGCGCGGCAACGTGCGAAAACTGTGTCGCAGAAAGCGCGCCGCAGAAACAGTACGCTCAAGATGACCACACCCCCGTCCGCATGAAGCGGGCCGGGGGTGTGGGAACGGCATCCGGCGGATGGCAGCACATGTGCCACCATCCTGCTACGGGATCAACGCGTCGACAGGTGCTTCCAGGTCTCGACCACGGTGTCCGGGTTCAGCGAAATCGAGGAGATGCCCTCCTTCGCCAGCCACTCCGCAAAATCGGGGTGGTCGGACGGGCCCTGGCCGCAGATGCCGACATACTTGCCCAGCTGCTTGGCCGTGGTGATGGCTCGCTGCAGCATGAACTTGACGGCCGGATCACGCTCATCGAAGTCCACGGCCAGCAGTTCCATACCGGAGTCGCGGTCGAGGCCGAGCGTGAGCTGCGTGAGGTCGTTCGAGCCAATCGAGAAGCCATCGAAGTACTCGAGGAACTGCTCCGCCAGAATCGCGTTGGATGGCACTTCGCACATCATGATGAGGCGCAGGCCGTTTTCACCGCGCTTCAGGCCGTGCTTGCCGAGCAGCTCGACAACCTTGGCTGCCTGGCCGAGCGTGCGCACGAACGGCACCATGATCTCGACGTTATCGAGGCCCATGTCTTCGCGCACGCGCTTCATGGCCTTGCATTCCATCTCGAATGCTTCGGCGAAGTCGTCGGCGATGTAGCGCGAGGCGCCGCGGAAGCCCAGCATCGGGTTCTCTTCGTCCGGCTCGTAGCGCGAACCACCGATCAGCTTCTTGTACTCGTTCGACTTGAAGTCCGACAGCCGCACGATCACAGGCTTCGGATAGAACGCGGCAGCAATCGTCGCCACGCCTTCCGTCAGCTTGTCGACGTAGAACGCACGCGGGCTGGCATGGCCGCGGGCCACGCTTTCCACGGCCTTCTTCAGGTCGCCATCGACTTGCGGGTAGTCGAGGATGGCCTTCGGGTGCACGCCAATGTTGTTGTTGATGATGAACTCGAGACGGGCCAGGCCCACGCCGCCGTTCGGAATCTGGCAGAAATCGAAGGCCAGCTGCGGGTTGCCGACGTTCATCATGATCTTGACGTTCATCTCCGGCAGTTCGCCGCGCTCGACTTCGGTCACTTCGGTATCGAGCAGGCCATCGTAGATGCGGCCTTCGTCGCCTTCGGCGCACGACACGGTCACCAGCGTGCCATCCTTCAGCACGTCGGTGGCGTCGCCACAACCAACCACGGCCGGCACGCCCAGTTCACGCGCGATGATCGCGGCGTGGCAGGTACGCCCACCACGGTTGGTGACGATGGCGGAAGCGCGCTTCATCACCGGCTCCCAGTTCGGGTCGGTCATGTCGGCCACCAGCACGTCGCCGGGCTGCACGCGTTCCATTTCGGATGCGTCGTTGATCACGCGGACCGGGCCGGTACCGATCTTCTGGCCGATGGCGCGGCCAGTGGTCAGCACGGGGGCGGTACCCTTCAGCTTGTAGCGGTGCTCGACCTTGCCGGCAGCCTGGCTCTTCACCGTTTCCGGACGAGCCTGCAGGATGTAGATCTTGCCGTCCTTGCCGTCCTTGCCCCACTCGATGTCCATCGGGCGGCCATAGTGCTTTTCGATGATGACCGCGTACTTGGCCAGCTCGGTGACATCTTCGTCGGTGATCGAGTAACGGTTGCGCAGTTCGCCCGGCACATCCACGGTCTTGACACGGCCTTCTTCGCCCGGCTGCGTGAATTCCATCTTGATCAGCTTGGAGCCGATCGAGCGACGGATGATCGGGTACTTGCCCTGGGCCAGCGTCGGCTTGAACACATAGAACTCGTCCGGATTCACCGCGCCCTGCACCACCGTTTCGCCCAAGCCATAGCTGGAGGTGATGAAGACGACCTGGTTGAAGCCCGACTCGGTGTCGATGGTGAACATCACGCCCGATGCGCCCACGTCTGAACGGACCATGCGCTGGATGCCGGCGGACAGTGCCACGCCGTCGTGTGCGAAGCCCTTGTGCACGCGGTAGGAAATGGCGCGGTCGTTATACAGCGAGGCAAACACCACGCGGATCTTGTCGAGGATGTCGTCGATGCCTTCGACGTTCAGGAAGGTTTCCTGCTGACCGGCGAAGGAAGCGTCCGGCAGGTCTTCAGCGGTGGCCGAGGAACGCACGGCAAACGAACCCTTGACGCCCGACTCGGCTTCCACACGAGCAAAGTGCTCGCGGATTTCCTGTTCCAGGCGCGGCTGGAACGGCGCGGTTTCAACCCAGTTGCGGATCTCGGCACCGGCTTCGGCCAAGGCTTTGACGTCTTCGACGTCGAGGCCGGCGAGGCGCTGGGAAATGCGCTCGGTCAGGTTGTTGTGGGTCAGGAAGTCGCGGAAGGCCAGCGCCGTGGTGGCAAAGCCGCCCGGCACGCGCACGCCCGCATCCGCGAGCTGGGAAATCATCTCGCCGAGAGACGAATTCTTGCCTCCCACGATTTCGACGTCGTGCATGCGCAACTGCTCGAACGGCAGCACATAGGCGCTGTCGATAGCCTGATTAGTCATAACTGCTCCAAACAAGTAAGAAACTGGTTGCGCACTCCGGGAAGCACCCACCGGAGCGATCGCTTGGCTAAACATGCCTGCCCGCAGCGCTTGCTGCGCCGCACAAAGTGGAAATTAAACCACTTTCCGCCGCTTTCAAGAAGCGGGGACAGAATTGCTTAGCGAAACGATCGCCGCTATTCTACCGTGCTGCACCGCATTTTCGCGCCGCACCCACTGAAAAAACCCGCCAAAATGACCTCGCCCTCCCCCGCGCCAGCCGGGCCACGCACTGTTTTCATCGTCTCGGATGGCACCGGCATCACAGCCGAAACCTTCAGCCATTCGATCCTGGCCCAGTTCGAAACCCGCTTCCGCAATGTGCGTATTCCGTTTGTGGATACCATCGACAAGGCCCATCTGGCTGTGCGGCGCATCAATGATGCGTTCGAGGCCGAAGGCGTGCGTCCCATCGTGTTCACCACGCTGGTAGATCCGGTGGCGAACCAGGTGCTGCGCGATGCCAAGGCAATGATCCTCAACATGTTCCAGACGTTCATCGAACCGCTGGAGAACGAGCTGGGCCTGAAATCGACCCACGCCATCGGCCGCCTGCACCAGAACGCCGATACAGAGGCCTACAAGAACCGCATTGAAGCCATCAACTTTTCGCTGATGCACGATGATGGGCAGTCGCACAAGAACCTCGCCGAGGCGGATGTCATCCTCGTGGGCGTATCGCGCAGCGGCAAGACCCCGACCAGCCTCTACCTGGCCATGCAATACGGGCTGAAATCGGCCAACTACCCGCTCATCCCGGACGATTTCGAACGCGGCAAGCTGCCCTCGGCGCTGCTGACGTACAAATCGAAGATCTTCGGCCTGACCATCGATCCGGCCCGGCTCTCCGAGATTCGCAACGAACGGCGCCCCGGCAGCAAGTATGCGGCACTGGAAAACTGCCGCTACGAAGTGAACGAGGCAGAAGCCATGATGCGCCGCGAAGGCATCACCTGGCTGTCAACCACGCACAAGTCGATCGAGGAAATCGCCACGACGATCCTGCAGGAAATCAAGGTCGAGCGGGATTACTGAGCATCAGGCTCCCTAGGGCGGAAGGCGGGTGCAGGTACGGAACCGGCTCCACCGTCCGCTCTTTACGCCTTGCCGGGCCTTCTCGTGCGGTGGTGTCCTGACGGACTCCGGACGACTCTGATCACTCAAACGATCTAAAGGCGGGGCGGATCGGATGGCTGCCGGCTATGCGCGCGCCGGCTGCGACCCTGCCCTCGGCTACTGCCATCCGCCTTCGCCTGTCCTGGCGTGCCGGTCAGCCGCAGTCAGTCAATGATGACGCTGGCGCACCATCTCGAACAGGCAGACGGCCGCAGCCGCCGCGACATTGAGCGACTCCTGCCCGCCCGGCTGCGGAATGCGCACTGCCTGCGTCATCAGGGGCTGCCATGCCTCCGTTACCCCACTGCCCTCATTGCCCATCAGCCACGCAGACGGCGCCTGCAGCGGCAGTTCGTAGAGCGTGCCCTGCGCGTGCGAGGACGTGCCATAGACCGGCACGGCCAGGCGCTGCACCAGTTGCTCGGGCGTGCAGTGTTCGACGATATTGAGGTTGAAATGCGCCCCCATGGCGGCGCGCAGGGTCTTCGGCGACCACGCGAAGGCGCAGCCGGTGCCGAGGAAGGCGTGACGGATCCCTGCCGCGGCCGCACTGCGTAGGATGGAGCCGACATTGCCGGTGTCCTGGATGGCATCGAGAATCACGCAATCGGTATCGATGCGGGCCGGCAAGTGGCCGCCCGGCGTGTCGATCACCAGCAGCAGGTCGATGCCGTTTACTACGGTCGACAGCTGCCCGAACAGCGCGTCGCTGAGTACCACCACCGCCTGCGCCGGCACCTGCGCCAGCACGGCATCGACATCGGCGCGCGTAGCATGGCGCTCGGACACGACGCACCATACCGGAACCTTCCCGGCCGCCAGATACGCCTGGGCCAGGTGCACGCCATCGAGCAGCGAATGGCCGGCCTTGCGGCGCTGCTGTGTCGAACCGGCCAGTGCCTTGAACTGCTTGAATAGCGGATTGTCGCGGGAGGTGATGTGCTTCACGAAAAACTCGAATCAGAAAGATGCGACGTCAGCATCCGTGCGCCCTGGCACTGCGTGACCAAAGGCCAGCAGCGCCTGGCGGACTGGCGCAAAGGAGCGCCGGTGGTGTGCTGTCGGGCCATGCTCGTTAAGCGCCGCCAGATGGCGTGGCGTGGGATAACCGGCATGGACATCGAAACCATACTCCGGATGCAGCGCATGCAGGGCGGTCAACTGGCGGTCGCGGCTCACCTTGGCGAGGATCGACGCCGCGGAAATCGCCTGCACCAGAGCATCGCCTTTGACGATGGCTTCGACACGGCATGGAATCTGCGGGCAGCGGTTGCCATCGACCTGCACCAGATCGGGCTCGATACCGCTGGCAAGAATGCCGTGCACAGCGCGCTGCATCGCCAGCATGGTGGCATGCAGGATATTCAGCTGGTCGATTTCCTCGACCGAGGCTTCGGCAATGTGCCAGGCCAGGGCGCGCGTCTGGATTTCGTCGAACAGTGCAGCGCGGCGCTTGGCGGTCAGAGCCTTGGAGTCGGCCAGTCCGGCGATCGGGCGTGCCGGGTCAAGAATGACCGCAGCGGCCACGACCGGCCCGGCAAGCGGGCCACGGCCAGCTTCATCAACGCCGCACAGGCGCTGGGCAGTCCGGTCGAGTTCGGCGAACAGCATGTCAGATCCGTCCGCGTGCTTGCAGCAGGTCGACCACCACCTCGGCTGCGAGCGCCGCCGTGTTCTGCTTGAGCGTGAGGTGCATGTCGGTGAAGTGCGTGCGCAGCGCCGCGGCATTCGACTCGTCGTGCAGCAGGTGCAGTGTTTCGTGCGCCAGCGCTTCCGGCGTGGCGTCGTCCTGCAGCAGTTCCGGTACTACGAAGCGGCCGGCCAGGATATTCGGCAGCCCCACATACGGCAGATAACCCTGCCGCTTCATGATCTGCGCCGTCAGCCAGGGCACCTTGTAGGAAATCACCATCGGCTTCTTGTACAGCGCCGCTTCGAGCGTGGCTGTACCGCTCGCCAGCAGGATCACGTCCGCGGCTTCCATCACGGCGTGCGACTGGCCATCCGTGATGGTCAGGTTCAGGCGGCCGTGCGCGGCTTGCAGCGCTTCCAGACGGGCACGCAGATGCGGATTGGCAGCCGGAATCACAAAACTGAGATCGGGCTCCGCGCGCTGCATATGCTCCATCGCGCCAAAGAATGATGGCCCGATCAGTCGCACCTCGGATTCGCGGCTGCCAGGCATGACCGCGATCATCTTGCGCGCCAGCGGCAGGCCAAGGCTCTCGCGTGCGCCTGCAACGTCGGGAATCAGCGGGATCACATCGGCCAGCGGATGCCCGACATAGGTCGCGGCAATACCAGCTTTGGCATAGATTTCCTGCTCGAAGGGAAAGACGCACAGCATGTGGTCGACCGCCCGCGCGATCTTGTGGATGCGCCCGCCGCGCCATGCCCAGATCGACGGGCTGACGAAATGCACGGTGGGAATGCCGGCACTGCGGAGCTTGAGCTCAAGATCCAGGTTGAAATCCGGCGCATCGACACCGACGAAGCATGCGGGCGGATTCGCGAGCAACTGACGGCGCAGCCGGTTGCGGATCGCAAGAATCTCCGGCGCGTGCCGGAGCGCTTCGACGTAACCGCGTACTGCCAGCTTGTCCATGGGCCACTGGGCTTTGAAGCCCTGTGCCGCCATGCGCGGTCCACCGATACCGGTGTAGGTGGCGGCCGGCAAGCGTTCTGCCAAGCCACGCAGCATCAGGGATGCCAGCAGGTCGCCGGAAGTTTCGCCGGCGACCAGCGCGATGGCGGGTGCCTGTGCCACTCCCTGCATCAGCGCACGATACCGCGTGTGGATGCGGCCACGAAATCGAGAAAGCGCTGGACCGGTGCGGTGGCGGTAGCGTCGTTCAGGGTGGCGATGTCCGCCGCGATCGCGGCCTTGGCATCGTCGAAGCTCAGCCCTGTCTTGTACAGTTGCCGGTAGGCGGTACGCAGCGCTGCAATCTGCTCGGCGCTGAAGCCACGGCGACGCAGTCCCTCGACGTTCACGCCGTGCGGCGCGGCCTTGTTGCCGCCCTTGTCGCTCGCGGCAATGACGAACGGCGGCAGGTCCTGCACGAGCGCGGAGGCGCCGCCCAGCATGGCATGCTCGCCGATGCGCACGAACTGGTGCACGCCCGACATGCCGCCCATGATGGCCCAGTCGCCCACGGTCACATGACCGGCGATCTGCGCATTGCTGGAAAACACCGTGTGGTTGCCCACGCGGCAGTCATGCGCAATATGCACGTACGCCATGATCCAGTTGTCGTCGCCAATGCTGGTGACGCCCTCGTCCTGGACTGTGCCGGTGTGAATCGTAGTGAATTCGCGGATGGTGTTGCGATCGCCGATCGTCAGGCGCGTCGGTTCGCCACGGTACTTCATGTCCTGCGGATCGCCCCCCAGGGCGGCATAGTGGCCGATGCGGTTACCGCTGCCGATGGTGGTGTGCCCTTCGATCACGGTATGCGCACCGATCCGGGACCCCGCGCCGATCTGCACGTTCGGCCCGATGACCGTGTACGGGCCGACCTCGACATCAGGGGCCAGTTCAGCTTGCGGATCGACGATTGCGGTTGGGTGTATCTGCGTCATGCACTCTGTTCCTTGCTGGTGCCGGACCGCCTCGCGGCTTCCGGCTCGCGGGGTTTGCGACTCCGGGGTTTGCGACTCCGGATTTACGACTCGTTGAGGAGCCGGTTACGACTCGACCTGCTTGACCGTACACATCAGCTCGGCCTCTGCCACCACCTGACCATCCACGGTGGCGAACGCCTTGAATTTCCAGATACCGCGGATATAGCGCAGCACCTCGACATTGAGATGCAGCTGGTCGCCGGGCGTGACCTGGCGCTTGAAACGTGCGCCATCGATGCCGACGAACAGGTACACCTGGTCTTCCTTGCGCTCCATCTCGCCACCGAAAGTCAGCAGCGCAGCCGTCTGGGCCAGCGCTTCCAGGATCAGCACGCCCGGCATGACCGGGTGATTCGGGAAGTGGCCCATGAAATACGGCTCGTTGATCGTGACGTTCTTCAGCGCTTTGATGCGCTGCTGCGGCACGAATTCCAGCACCCGGTCGACCAGCAGGATCGGATAGCGGTGCGGCAGCAGCTTGATGATGCTGTGGATATCCATATTGACTGCGTCCGGCGCAGCCTGATTTTCGTCTGTCATTCTTCTGTGGCTCGGGAGGAAATCTGTTTTTCAACTTGTTGCAGGCGGCTGCGCAGGCGGCCAAGGCCGCGCACGATAGCCGCATTGCGCTCCCATTCCGCGTGGGGCATGAATGGGAATACGCTGGTGAAATGTCCGGGTGCGGCAATCGACTTGGTGATCGACGTCCCGCCCGAAATGGTGACCTTGTCGGCAATCGTCAGGTGACCCGCAAGGTTGGCGGATCCGCCGATGATGCAGTAGCGCCCCACCTTCGTACTGCCGGCAATCGCGGCACAGCCGGCGATGACCGTATAGGCGCCCACACGCACGTTATGCGCGATCTGGATCTGGTTGTCGAGCTTGCAACCCTGCTCGATGACGGTATCGGCCATGGCGCCACGGTCGATGGTCGTATTGGCGCCAATCTCGACATCGTCGCCGATCACAGCGCGTCCGGTCTGCGGGATCTTGACCCATTCGCCGCCAGTTGGCCCGAAATCCGGGGCAAAGCCGAAACCATCCGCGCCAATGACAACGCCGCTATGGATAATACCGCGCCGGCCAACCACGCAACCGTGGTAAACCGTTACCTGCGGCTGGATTACGGTGTCGTCGCCAATTTCCGCTCCGGCGCCAATGAACGCATTGGCCACGATGCGCACACGTTCACCGAGACGCACGCCTGACTCGATCACGACGTTGGGGCCGATTGTGCAACTGACCGGGACCACAGCATCTGCGGCGACCACGGCACTCGGATGCACGCCAGGCAATGCTGCAGGCCTGCCCTGTCGCTCGAACCACTGGGCGATCCGCGCAAAACAGGCGTATGGATTGGCGGCGATCAGCCAGTTGCGCTGGCCTGCCTGCCCCTGCTCCGCCAGCGCATCGAAATCCTTGCGGGAAACGATGATCGCGCCGGCGCGCGAGGCGCCAGCCTGCGGGAGATACAGGGGATTGGAAAGAAAAGACAACTGCTCAGGTCCGGCCTGGTCGAGCGGTGCGAGACCGCCCACCGTGGCGCTATCGTTTCCGATGACCTGAGCCCCGCCTTCCTGCGCCAGAAGCGCGAGCGTGGGGAACATCAGACGGCTCCGGAAGGTGGCGTAACCAGCGTGCGCTGTAAAACGATCAGGTTAACGGCCACCGGCATTCAGGGACTTCATCACCTCATCGGTGATATCGATGCGCGGGCTGACATATACCGCTTCCTGCACGATCAGGTCGTACTTGCGCTGCTCGGCGATCTGGCGGATGGCGCGGTTGGCGCGTTCGAGCACCAGGCCCAGTTCCTCGTTGCGGCGCTGGTTCAGGTCTTCACGGAACTCGCGCTGCTTGCGCTGGAATTCGCGGTCCTGGTCAGCCAGCTCGCGCTGACGACGCGCACGCTCGGATTCGGACAGCACGGGGCCATCCTTGTCGAGTTTCTCGGCCAGCGACTTGACGCGGTTCGCCAGGTCCTGCAGCTCCTTGTCACGCTTGGAAAACTCCTGTTCCAGCTTGCTCTGGGCTGCCTTGGCGGGTTGCGACTCGCGCAGGATCCGCTCCGAGTTCACCGCTGCAATCCGGGCCTCCTGTGCGTGGACAGGGGCTGCCCAGGCTGCAGCCGCGCCGCACAAGGCCAAAACAGCGTAGAAACGGGAAACTTGCAGGGAGGCCATCATGTAATCCTTTGTCAGAATGCCGTACCGATCTGGAACTGGAAGCGCTGGGTGCGATCATCCGGCTTGCGGCGCAGCGGGAAACCCACGCTGAGCTTGAGCGGACCGATCGGCGACAGCCACGACAGGCCAAGACCCGTCGAATAGCGCAACTCGCTCAGATTGTAGTTCTCTTTTTCGCCGTAAACGTTACCCGCGTCGAAGAAGGTGAAAAGACGCAAGGTGCGATCGACACCGGAGCCCGGCAGCGGGAAGATGAATTCCACGTTGGCAATCAGCTTGGAGGCACCGCCGATCGGATCGCCATTGGCTTCCTTCGGCCCCAGTGAAGCGGTGTCGTAGCCGCGTACCGAGCCGATACCGCCGGCGAAGTAGTTCTTGAACACCGGGAATGCCTTGCCGGCATAGCCGCGACCGTAGGCAATCTCACCGTTGAATGCCAGCGTAAAGGCCTTGGACAACGGATAGTAGTACTGGTGCTGGTACGAGCCGCGATAGTACTGCAGGTCACCCCCCGGAACGCCGACTTCAAGGTTGGCCTGCTGGTAGCGGCCCTTGGTCGGCACCAGCGCGCTGTCGCGGCCATCGCGCGCCCAGCCGATGGTGAACGGGAAGTTGTGCGTCTGGCGGCCAAAGTCACGCACGAAGTCGCGGTAGGCTTGCGGCGTATTGTTGGTGACATCGAGCTTGGTGTTTTCGTAGCCGATACCGAAGAACACGGTATCGAGCTCGGAGAACGGCACGCCGAACTTGACGCCGCCGCCCGCGCTCACCACCTTGTAGTCCTGGTCGCCATTACCTGCGTAGTACAGCGGACGCGAGGTACGGTAGTACAGGTCGGTGGTGCGGCTGATACCGTCGATCGTGAAGTACGGGTCGTGGTGGTTCACGGACAGCGTACGGAACGCCTTGCCGGTATTGATATCGAGACCAAGACTGGTGCCGGAGCCAAAGACGTTCTCCTGCTTGATACCGGCCTGCAGCACGAGCTTGTCGGTGGACGAGAAGCCCAGGCCGAGGGTCAGCTGGCCGGTCGGACGCTCGGTGACGTTGACGTTGACGTCCACCTGATCGGGTGCGCCCGGCACATCTTCCGTGGTGATATTGGTATCGGT
Organism: Imbroritus primus; assembly: GCA_000272025.2. Taxonomy (GTDB): domain Bacteria; phylum Pseudomonadota; class Gammaproteobacteria; order Burkholderiales; family Burkholderiaceae; genus Imbroritus; species Imbroritus primus. Next base: position 847,121 of record AKCV02000015.1, on the reverse strand, counting down.
GAAGTAGCCGGTCCGGTTGATGCGGTCCTGCGAGAGCTTCAGCTTTTCGCCATCGAACCACGAGCTTTCGAACTGGCGCATTTCGCGACGCACCACTTCGTCGCGCGTCTTGTTGTTGCCGACCACGTTGATGCGGCGCACATACACGCGACGGCCCGGATCCACCACCAGCGTGAGGGCGACCTCGCGCGTTTCCTGGTTGATCTGCGGCTGTGGGTTGATCGTGGTGAAGGCGTAGCCATACGTGCCGAGCAGGTCGGTGATGGCCTTGGTCGTCTCAGTCAGCTTTTCGGACGAGAACACGTCGCCCTTCTTCAGCTTCAACAGCTTTTCCATCTCCTCCTGCTTGCCGAGCAGCTCGCCGGAGAAGTTGATGTCGGAGACCTTGTACTGCTCGCCTTCCTTGATGTTGATGGTCAGCGCGATGTCCTTCTTGTCGGGCGTGATCGAGACCTGCGTGGACTCGATCGCGAACTCCAGGTAGCCGCGGTTCAGGTAGAAGGAGCGGAGAGCCTCGAGGTCGGCGGTCAGCTTCTGCTTGGAATACAGATCGTTCTTGGTGTACCACGACAGCCAGTTCGGCGTGGCCAGCTGCATCTCGTCGCGCAGCGTGCTTTCTTTGAACACCTTGTTGCCAATGAAATTGATCTCGCGGATCTTGGCGACCGAGCCTTCGTCGACATTGAACACCACCGACACGCGGTTGCGTTCGATCGGCGTGACGGTACTCTGCACTTCAGCGGCGTAGTAGCCACGCGCTACGTACTGGCGCTTCAACTCCTGTTCGGCGCGCTCGATCATCGAGCGGTCGTAGGACCGCGCCTCGGCCACGCCGACGGCACGCAGGGAGCGGCGCAGCGTGTCCTTGTCGAACTCCTTGATGCCGACGAAATCGAGCTGGGAGATCGCCGGGCGCTCTTCCACCACCACGACGAGCACGCCGTTCTCGGAGCGGATCTGTACGTCCTTGAAGAAGCCCGTGTTGTACAGCGTCTTGATCGCCTCGGAGCCCTTCGTATCATCGAACGTCTCGCCGACACGCACCGGCAGGTAGCCGAATACCGTGCCGGGTTCGACACGCTGCAAGCCCTCTACGCGGATATCGCGCACCACGAACGGTTCGGCAGCCCAGGCCGGCACAGTGAGCGCCGCCAGAATGGAAGCCGTTAGCAGACTCAGCGAGCGACGTTGTTTCCTGATCAACTTGGATCCCCTCGGTTTGATATCCATCACAGCACGCCTGTGCCGTCCCGGCTGCGCCGTGACGCGGCCAGTGCTCGAGTTTGTGACGACGGATGGCGTACTGGATACAGTGCGTGATTCCTACGTCTGCAGCAGGCGGCTGAAATCGTTGAACAACGCCAGCGATGTCAACAGAAGAATGCACGCCATACCGACCTTTTGAAGCGCCATCTGCCAGTGTTCCGGGATGGGCCTGCCGGTCAAAATTTCTACGCAATAATACAGCAAATGCCCCCCATCCAATACCGGAATGGGTAACAAATTCAGCACTCCCAAGCTGATGCTGATCAATGCCAGGAACTGGATGAAGGGCTGAATTCCGAGGTCGGCCGCCTTGCCTGCGTAGCTCGCCACGGTCAGGGGCCCGCTCAGGTTCTGCAGCGATGCCTCGCCCACCAGCATCTTGCCCAGCAGACGCAGCGACATGACCGAGGTCGACCAAACCTGCCCCAGGCTGCGTGCCATGGCATCCTGCAGCCCATAGCTGACCTCTTCCATCGGCACCGCCTGGGCCAGCCCGGCCCCGAGCTTGCCGACCGGCGTGCCCGAAGCGGCATCGGCACCAAGCAGTGTCTGCAGCTGGTGCGCCTGCCCTGCCCGCTCGACCCCTATGGTCACGCGCTGACCCGGTTTGCTTCGGATGGCTGCAATCAGGCTCGCGGCATTGCCTGCCGGCGCGCCATCGAGTGCCACGATACGGTCCCCGACCATCAGTCCGGCGCGGCTGGCCGCACTGTCTGGAACGATTTCAGTGACGGTCACCGGACCGCCCTGCAATTGCAACCCGAGCGCGGCAAGCGGATCGCCACCCGGATTGCGCCCCACGTCCGGGACTTCCGGCAATGCGACAGTGCGCGTACGGCCATCTGGCGCGCGCAGCTCGAGTACCGGCTCCGCACCATCGAGCCCGAGCTCGAACATGCGCATGCGGAAGCTGTTCCAGGAGCGAATGACCTCGCTATCGTCGTCTACGCGCAGGGCAACGATGCGCTCGCCGCCGACAATGCCAGCCAGCGCCGCGGCGGACTCAGCCGGGGGTGCATCGACAATCGCCACCGGCTCGCGCGTGCCGCTCATGGCCAGCATCATGTAAAGCACAATGGCCAGCAGGAAGTTGGCGGCAGGTCCGGCGGCGACAATGGCAAAGCGCTTCCACACCGACTGCCGGTTGAAGGCACGCGGCAGGTCGGCCGGATCGACATGCTGTCCGACCTCGTCCAGCTCACGCTCGTCGAGCATGCGGACATAGCCACCCAGCGGAATCGCGCCGACGGTCCACTCGGTCTGGTCACGGCCACGCGATACGAAGCGCAGCAGCGGTTTGCCAAAGCCCACGGAAAAACGCAGGACCTTCACGCCGCACCAGCGGGCCGCAAGGTAATGCCCCATCTCGTGGATGAAGATCAGGATGCCAAGGGCAATGATGAAGGCGAATATCGTTTGCATGGGTACTCCGTCACCTCGCCTGCATGCCCTGACTACACAACGTACTGGCTGGAGAGCATGCTGTGCGCGCAAGCACGGGCTTTGCGGTCGGCTTCCAGGACGTCGTCGAGCGACGTCGGGGTATCGGCAGTACAGCGCTCGAGCGTGCGCGTGATGAGATCCGGGATGTCCGTGAAGCACAGGCATCCGTCGAGAAACGCTTCGACCGCCACTTCGTTGGCGGCGTTCAATATTGCTGCAGCGCTTCCACCCGCCCGCATCGCCTCATAGGCCAGACGCAGGCATGGAAAACGTTCCAGGTCCGGCGTCTCGAACGTGAGCCCGCCGGAGCGCGCAAGATCGAGCGGATTGACGCCAGCCTCGATGCGCTCCGGGTAGGCCAGCCCGTAGGCGATCGGCGTGCGCATATCGGGGTTGCCGAGTTGCGCGATGACCGAACCATCCCGATAGCTCACCATGGAATGGATGATGCTCTGGGGATGAATCAGCACTTCGATCGCCGAGGCCGGCGCAGAGAACAGCCAGTGGGCCTCGATGACCTCCAGGCCCTTGTTCATCATCGTCGCGGAATCGACCGAGATCTTGCGTCCCATCACCCAGTTGGGATGTGCGCAAGCCTCGTCGGGCGTGACCGAGTGCAGTGAATCGAGGGGACGTGTGCGGAAAGGCCCGCCCGAGGCAGTCAGGATGATCTTCTCGACGTGTGCGCCATACTGCGGGTGCTGTGCAGGCAGGCTCTGGAAGATGGCATTGTGCTCGCTGTCGATCGGCAGCAGCGTGGCGCCGCTGTCGCGCACCGCCTGCATGAACAGGTGGCCCGACATGACGAGCGCTTCCTTGTTGGCGAGCAGCACACGCTTGCCGGCGCATGCGGCCGCCATGGCAGACGGCAGGCCGGCTGCGCCGACGATCGCGGCCATTACCGTATCGCTGGCGGGATCAGCTGCTGCTGCCACCAGGGCCTCAGGGCCGTAGGCGACTTCGGTGGCCAGGCCATCGCGCCGCAACTGCACCGCCAGGGCTTGCGCGGCCTCCGCGGTACCCACCACGGCCAACGCCGGGCGCACCTGGCGGCATTGGGCCGCCAGCTTGTCAACCTGCGTATGCGCCGTCAGGGCATGCACGGCATAACGCTCGGGATGACGGCAAATCACATCCAGCGTGCTTTCGCCAATGGATCCAGTCGATCCGAGAATGGTGACATGGCGCATCATAAGAGCCAGAGGGCAAGCGGAAATGCAGGCAGCAAGGCATCGATCCGGTCGAGCACCCCGCCATGGCCCGGCAGCAACTGGCTGCTGTCCTTCATGCCGGCCTGCCGTTTCAACAGGGATTCAAACAGGTCGCCAATCACGCTGGCGGCAACCAGCACCGTCACCAGCGCAGCCGCAACCAGCCAGCCATGATGCTCGACCAGGCGCTGAGGCCACGTGCCGCCCGGCCAGCCGGTCAGCACCATCGCAGTGGCGATGATCATGACGCACAGCCATCCGCCGAGCGCCCCTTCCCAGGATTTGCCTGGGCTGACTGTCGGGGCCAGCTTGCGGTGACCGAAGGCCTTGCCGAAAAAGTATGCGCCGATATCGGCCGTCCAGACCAGCACGGCGACCGACAGCAGCATCAGGATGCCATGTGCGCGTAGCTGCATCAGCGCGAGACCGAAAGCAGGCAACATGATGAGCCCGAGGACGCCTGCCAGCAGCGCCCCGGATTTGTCGAGCGGGTGCACGCCGCGACGCAGCATGAGGAGCGCGACGGCCCAGGCAATGGCGGCGGCCACGAGGGGACCATCCAGTGGGCGCCCGACGGACAGGTCGCTCCAGATCATCATCAGCACCAGGGCTGCGATGCCATAGACGTAGGTCCATGGCGCAGACAGGCGCACGAGACGCGCCCATTCCCAGCCAGCAGCAAACACAAAGACGGCGGCAAGCCCACCGAGCACCGGCACCGAGCCGAGGAACAGGACCGGCAGGATGACCAGAAGCAGACACAGCGCGGTAATGACACGGGTCAGCAGCATGGCATCTCCGCGTCAGTTGGCCACGGGAGATTCAACCGCGGTGCCATTCGTCACCTGGGCGCTGGTTCGCCCGAAACGCCGCTCGCGCTGGCGGTAGGAGGCAAACGCAAGATCCAGGGCGGCCGCATCGAAATCCGGCCAGTAGGTATCGGTAAAATACAACTCCGTGTAGGCGAGTTGCCAGAGCAGGAAGTTGCTGATGCGCTGCTCGCCGCCTGTGCGGATAAATAGATCGGGCTCCGGCGCGAATGACATCTGCAGGAACGGTGTCAGTGCCTCCTCTGTGATATCGGCCGGGGCCATCGCCGGGGATGCTGCAAGCATACGGCGTGTTGCCTGGAGGATGTCCCAGCGGCCGCCATAGTTAGCGGCAATGGTCACGGTCATGCCGGTATTGTGCTGTGTCTTGGCCTCGGCATCGCGGATCAGCCGCTGGATGCGCGGACTGAAGGCTGTCAGCTCGCCCACCACCCGCAGGCGGATGCCATTGGCATGCATACGCACTACCTCGCGGCGCAACGCTGCGGCGAAGAGACGCATCAGGAAAGTGACTTCGTCGGCGGGACGACGCCAGTTTTCAGAGCTGAAGGCAAACAGCGTCAGATAGCGTACGCCGCGCACGGCGCACGCCTCGACGATGTTCCGCACCGCTTCCACGCCGCGGCCATGGCCGGCGACGCGTGGCATATGCCGATGCGTCGCCCAGCGCCCATTGCCGTCCATAATGATGGCAACGTGCTGGGGAACATCGCTGGCGGATGGAACCGCGAGGGTGGAGCTGATATGGGGCATGCAGTAATGACCAGGTGCAGCGCCGCGTCGGCCCGCCAGTGCGGACCGGCAGGCACGGCGGTTACACCGTCATGATCTCCTTGTCTTTCTCTGCCACCATTTTGTCGACTTCGGCGACATAGCGGTCGGTCAGTTTCTGGACCTCGTCCTGGGCACGGCGCTCGTCGTCTTCCGAAATCGCCTTGTCCTTTACCAGCTTCTTCAGTTGCTCGTTCGCATCGCGGCGCAGGTTGCGGATCGCCACCTTGGCGTCCTCGCCCTCGCCCTTCACCACCTTGGTCAGCTCCTTGCGGCGCTCTTCGGTCAGCGGCGGCATCGGTACGCGGATCACGTCGCCCTGGGTCGCCGGGTTCAGGCCCAGGTCACCATCGCGGATCACCTTCTCGATGGTCTGCACCATCTTCTTTTCCCATGGCGTCACGGCAATCGTGCGCGAGTCCGCCAGCGTGATGTTGGCGACCTGCGAGATAGGCACCATCGAACCATAATAATCGACCTGCAGATGGTCGAGCAATCCGGTATGGGCGCGGCCCGTACGGATCTTGGCCAGGCTGGCCTTGAAAGCCTCGATCGACTTCTGCATCTTCTGATCGACGCTCTTCTTGATGTCGCCTGTCATGACAGCTCTCCAAAACAGTTTAAGTTGATGCAATGCCACGGCACGTCTGCCGCAGCCGGCAAATCAGACATGTACCAGCGTGCCCTCGTCCTCGCCCAGGATCACACGCTTGAGCGCGCCGGGCTTGACGATGGAAAACACCTTGATGGGCAGCTTCTGGTCGCGGCACAGGGCGAACGCCGTGGCATCCATCACCTGCAGGTTGCGCGAGATTGCCTCATCGAAGGTGATCGTGGAGTAACGCGTGGCGCTCGGATCCTTGTTCGGATCGGCCGTGTAGACGCCGTCCACCTTGGTCGCCTTGAGCACGATCTCGGCACCGATTTCCGCACCGCGCAACGCGGCTGCCGTATCGGTGGTGAAGAAGGGGTTACCCGTGCCGGCGGCGAAAATCACCACGCGCCCCTCTTCCAGCTGGCGGATGGCGCGCGGCCGGATGTACGGCTCGACGATCTGGTCCATGCGCAGCGCAGACTGCACCCGGCCTTCGATGCCCGCGTGGCGCAGCGCATCCTGCAGCGCCAGCGCGTTCATCATGGTGGCCAGCATGCCCATGTAATCGGCCGTGGCGCGGTCCATGCCGGCCGCACCGCCCGCCATGCCACGGAAGATATTGCCGCCGCCGATAACGATCGCCACCTGGACACCCAGATTGACGATGCCGGCGATGTCGCTGACCATGCCTTCGATGGTGCTGCGATTGATGCCGAAGGCATCGTCGCCCATGAGGGCTTCGCCGGACAATTTGAGAAGAACGCGCTTGTAGGCTGGCATGGTCACCCTCGGTGTGGCTATGTTCTGTTTGATGTCACAGCGGGCCTTGCAAAAGACCAAGCTATGCAATCCGGATAGGATTGAAAGCCGGTTTTCAGCATCGCCCCAGGTGTGCCAGGGGAGCCACGCTGAAAACGGGCCTGCGGCATTATACGGTGCCGCGGGCGGGCAGCGGCCAAGGCACGCCGCCCGGTACGCCGGCCTGCCCCGGCTTGCGCCGGAAACAGGCCAAGAGCATCAGCCCTGCTTCGCGGCTGCCACCTGGGCGGCCACTTCGGCAGCGAAGTCGTCCTGCTTCTTCTCGATGCCTTCGCCCACCACATACAGGGTGAAGCCCTTCACGGTAGTGTTGGCGGCCTTCAGCATCTGCTCGACGGTCTGCTTGTCGTTCTTCACGAACGGCTGGTTCAGCAGCGAAACTTCCTTCAGGTACTTCTGCACCGAACCTTCCACCATCTTGGCAGTGATTTCGGCCGGCTTGCCCGATTCGGCAGCCTTCTGCTCGGCAATGCTGCGCTCCTTGGCGATCAGCTCGGCCGGCACGTCGTTCGACGACAGCGATACCGGCTTCATGGCGGCGATGTGCATCGCCACGTCCTTGGCCGCCACTTCGTCGCCCTCGAACTCGACCATCACGCCGATGCGCGTGCCGTGCAGGTACGATGCCAGCTTGCCGCCGCCCTGGAACTTGGCAAAGCGACGAATGGTCATGTTTTCGCCGATCTTGCCGATCAGACGGGTGCGTGCAGCTTCGATCTGCTCGCCGTCCAGGCTCAGCGCCGACAGGCCAGCCACGTCGGCCGGCTGCTCGTTGGCGACGACCTTGGCCAGGTCGGAGGCGAACTTCAGGAAGTCGTCGTTCTTCGAAACGAAGTCGGTTTCGCAGTTCAGTTCGATCAGCGCACCCTTGGTGCCATCGATGAACGCAGCCACCACGCCCTCAGCCGTCACACGCGAAGCCGCCTTGCTGGCCTTGTTGCCCAGCTTGACGCGCAGCAGTTCCTCGGCCTTGGCCAGGTCGCCGTCGGCTTCGGTCAGGGCCTTCTTGCATTCCATCATCGGCGCGTCGGTCTTTGCGCGCAGTTCTGCCACCATGCTTGCGGTAATTGCAGCCATTTGTGTGCTCCTAGATTTGTGTGCCGCCTGATGTCTCAGGCCGGCCGTTGATGTTGGATCCGGCGACGATGGTGCCATTGCCGGATGACAGTGTCTGGTCGGCGCAGGGACCGGAATGTCCAGTCCGCTGCTTAAAAAAAAGGGGTCGATCTGCATCGCCCCTTTTTTGCTCAGGACTCCCTGGACGCGCTGCCCGGCACGGAAGCGGCCGGCATTCACGCGCAGGCGGTCGGAAAGTCCCGCCTGTCGGCTCAGCCTTCGGTGACTTCGACGAACTCGTCGCCTTCACCACGCACGGCTTCGACCACTTCCTGCACCGCGTTGGCACGGCCTTCCAGGATCGCGTCGGCCACGCCGCGCACGTACAGGGCCACGGCCTTGCTCGAGTCGTCGTTGCCCGGGATGACATAGTCAATGCCATCAGGGGTGTGGTTGGTATCGACCACGCCGATCACGGGGATACCCAGCTTGTTGGCTTCGGTGATGGCGATCTTGTGGTAACCGACGTCCACCACGAAGATGGCGTCCGGCACACCGCCGAGGTCCTTGATGCCGCCGATGGACTTTTGCAGCTTGACCATCTCGCGTTCGAACATCAGCGCTTCCTTCTTGCTCATCTGTTCCACGGCGCCCGATTCCAGCATGGCTTCCATGTCCTTCAGGCGCTTGATGGAAATCTTGACCGTCTTGAAGTTGGTCAGCATGCCGCCCAGCCAGCGGCTGTCGACATACGGCATACCGGCGCGTGCGGCTTCCTCGGCGAGGATTTCGCGCGATTGACGCTTGGTGCCCACGAACAGGATGGTGCCGCGGTTGGCCGACAGCTGACGCACGTACTTCAGCGCGTCCTGGAACATCGGCAGCGTCTTTTCGAGGTTGATGATGTGGATCTTGTTGCGATGGCCGAAAATGAAGGGAGCCATTTTCGGGTTCCAGAAGCGGGTTTGGTGGCCGAAGTGGCAGCCGGCTTCCAGCATTTCACGCATGGTCACAGCCATGAGGATTCTCCAATAGGGTTAGGTCTGAAGACGCGCCCGACATTCCTCAACAGGAACACCCCGGATGGCGCGGCTCGCGATTCAGGCACAGTGAGTCGGGTCCGACAGGACGCGATCCCCAAGTGCCTAGCCCGCAAGTATAACAGGCTTTCACCCTGGGGCTCAAGATGGACGGGCAGTTGCCCGAGGGGCGCCCTGCCCGGCCGCCGACTGCCGCGGCCAGCACATCGCAGGTACCGGGAAGTGCGTGATGCATTCTCCCCCGATCCAGCCTTGCAAGCGCGCCGCCTGTGCGATAATCACGCTATCCGGATTGATCGGGGAAATAGGATCTGAAAATCACTTTTCAGATCGCCCCGCCCGACTACCGCAGCGCCCTCCCCGCGCTGCCTTACCATGGACAGCATGACGATTCACCTGAAAACCGCCGAAGACATCGCGCAGATGCGCGTTGCATGCCGCCTCGCGGCAGAGGTCCTCGACTACATCGCGCCATTCGTTCAGGCCGGCGTCACCACCGGTAAGCTCGACGCGCTCTGCCACGCCTACATGCGCGACGAGCAAGGCACCGTGCCGGCGCCGCTAAATTACGCCCCGCCCGGCTATCCGCCGTTTCCGGCGTCGATCTGCACCTCGGTCAACGACGTGATCTGCCACGGCATTCCCGGCGACCGCGTGCTGAAGAACGGTGACATCGTCAACCTGGACATCACCGTCATCACCAAGGAAGGCTACTACGGCGATACCAGCCGCATGTTCATCGTCGGCGAAGGCTCCATCCTTGCCAAGCGACTCTGCCAGATCACTTTCGAGTGCATGTGGAAAGGCATCGACCAGGTCCGCCCGGGCGCGCATCTTGGCGACATCGGCCATGCCATCCAGCAGCATGCGGAACAGGCCGGCTACTCCATCGTGCGCGAGTACTGCGGACACGGCATCGGCAAGAACTTCCACGAAGATCCGCAGATCCTGCATTACGGGCGTCCGGGCTCGGGCATCGAACTCAAGCCAGGCATGATCTTCACCATCGAGCCGATGCTCAATGCCGGCAAGCGCGACATCCGTACCATGCCGGACCAGTGGACCGTCAAGACGCGCGCCCGCAGCCTGTCCGCGCAGTGGGAACACACTGTCCTGGTGACGGACAGCGGACATGAGGTACTGACCGTCTCAGCCGGCACGCAGCCACGCCCCTCACAAGCCGCACCCGCTGCCGCCTGAACGCAAGCCCCCGCCCCTGGCCAGCCCAGGGGCGTCGAATTCCGCCCGACCGCACGGCGCACCCATGGATATTCTTGCCGACCCCGACCTCGCCCCCCGCCTGCGCACCGGACTGAAAACACGGACGCGCGAGCTGTACGAGGACTTCGCGCGGACCCACAATGTACAGACATTGCTCATGCGCCGCCGCCGCATGGTCGACGAGGCGCTGCGCGAAGCGTGGACGGTGTTGCAACTGCCGCGCGAAGTCGCGCTGGTAGCCGTGGGCGGTTATGGCCGTGGCGAACTGGCACCGCACTCGGATGTCGATGTGCTGGTGCTGGTCCCGGAGAATACCGATACGGAATGCAACCAGCGCATCGAACAGTTCATCGGCCTGGGCTGGGATCTCGGGCTCGAGCTCGGCTCCGCCGTGCGCACCGTCGAGGAGTGCCTGCTGGAAGCACAGCAGGACATCACCGTGCAAACGTCCATGCTGGAAGCGCGCCTCGTCGCTGGCAGCCGGGCCTTGTTCGAGACCTTCCAGCAACGCTTCGCACCCACTGTCAATGCACGCGAGTTCTTCCAGGCCAAACTGCTGGAAATGCGTCAGCGCCACGCCAAGTACCAGTACACACCGTACGCATTGGAACCGAACTGCAAGGAAAGCCCGGGCGGACTGCGCGATTTGCAGGTGATCCTCTGGATGACCAAGGCCGCCGGTTTCGGCGACAGCTGGAACGAGCTGTTCGACAAGGGATTGCTGACCCGGCGCGAAGCGCAGGAGTTGTCGCGCAACGAACGCCTGCTCAAGACGATCCGGGCGCGTCTCCACATCCTCGCCGGTCGCCGTCAGGATGTGCTGGTGTTCGACCTGCAGACCACGCTAGCAGAATCGTTCGGTTATCGCGGCAACAACGTCAAGCGCGCCAGCGAACTGCTGATGCGTCGCTATTATTGGGTCGCCAAGGCCGTCACGCAGCTCAACACGGTGCTGCTGCTCAATATCGAAGCCCGGCTGTTCCCGCAGGAATCGGCAGTCATCCGGCCGCTCAGCGAACGCTTCTACGAGCGCCAGGGCATGCTCGAAGTGAGCGAAGCGGATATTTACGAAAAAAACCCGCACGCGATTCTCGAGACCTTCCTGATCTATCAGCAGGCTAGCGGCGTCAAAGGCTTGTCGGCCAATACGCTGCGCGCGCTGTACAACGCACGCACCCTGATGGATGCCAAATGGCGCCGCGATCCGGAAAACCGCCGGCTGTTCCTGGCCATTCTGCAGCAGCCACGCGGTATCACGCATGCACTGCGGCTAATGAACCAGACCAGCGTGCTGGGCCGCTATCTCATCAACTTCCGGCGCATCGTCGGCCAGATGCAGCATGACCTGTTCCACGTCTACACGGTGGACCAGCACATCCTCATGGTGGTACGCAACGTGCGGCGTTTCGCCATCGTCGAGCATACCCACGAGTTTCCGTACTGCAGCCAGCTGATGGCGCATTTCGACAAACCGTGGGTGCTGTATGTCGCTGCCCTATTCCATGACATTGCCAAGGGGCGTGGTGGCGACCACTCGCTGCTCGGCGTGGGCGACGCCCGGCGCTTCTGCCGGCAGCATGGCGTGGCCAAGGAAGATGCGGACCTCATCTGCTGGCTGGTCGAGCACCATCTCACCATGAGCCAGGTCGCACAAAAGCAGGATCTCGGCGATATCGAAGTCATCCGCAACTTTGCCAAGGCCGTGGGCAACGAACGCTACCTCACCGCGCTCTATCTGCTGACGGTGGCCGATATCCGCGGCACCAGTCCAAAAGTGTGGAATGCCTGGAAAGGCAAGCTGCTGGAAGACCTGTACCGCATGACACTGCGCGTGCTCGGCGGCGACGCGGTTGACCGTCATTCGCTGCTCGCCCAGCGCAAGGAAGAAGCCATCAGCCTGCTGCGCCTGGTCACCATGGACAGCCGTGCGCATGAGGCGCTGTGGGACCAGCTCGACGTCGCATTCTTTCTGCGCCATGACGCGCGCGACATCGCCTGGCTCACGCGCCACCTGCACGACAAGGTCAACAGCCCGACGCCCATCGTCCGCGTGCGCCTGTCGCAGGCCGGCGAGGGTCTTCAGGTGGCGGTCTACACGCGGGACAAGACCGATCTGTTCGCGCGCATCTGCGGCTACTTCGACCGCAAGAGCTTTTCGATTCTCGATGCCAAGATCCACACCACGCGGCACGGCTACGCGCTGGATACTTTCCAGATCACCGATCCGGACAGCGTGCAGCACTATCGTGACATCATCGCCCTGGTCGAGCACGAGCTGGTGATCCACCTGGAACGCGATGAACCACTGCCCGAGCCAACGCGCGGACGCCTGTCTCGCCAGTCGCGCAGCTTCCCGATCAAGCCGCGCGTCGACCTGCGGCCCGACGAGCGTGGCCAGTACTACCTGCTGTCCGTGTCCGCCAATGACCGCACTGGCCTGCTCTACGCCATCGCGCGCGTGCTGGCACGCCACGGCGTCTCGCTGCATACCGCGCACATCAACACGCTCGGCGAACGCGTGGAGGACGTCTTCCTCATCGACGGCACCCGCCTCGCCGAAAACAGCAAGCTGCAACTGCGGCTGGAAACCGATCTTCTCGATGCGTTGGTGGTATAAGCACCACCATTGACATCACCCTGTTATCTGAGTCCACCATGAACGATTCCTCGCGGCCACGCCGTACCCTTGGCGTCAAGCGCCCCGCCGGCGATGCCGCATCCAGCCCGTCGGCCCCGGCGCGTCCGGCACGGCCCGTGCGCGTCTCCGACCTCAACCGAAAGCGTGTGCGCGAAGCTGCCCTCGCTCGCCCGGCGCCCACCAAGGCTGACGGCAAGAGCCGGAGCGGCGATGCACGTGCGCCCGCCCAGCGTGCGAGCGACACCGATCGCGGCAGGCCAGCGCGTGCAAAACCGGCTGGGTTTGAGGATCGTGGAGGCTATCGCGATCGAGGCAGCTACGCTGACCGGGGTAATCGTGGCGCCGGAGGTGATCGCAGCAATCGTGATGACCGAGGCTTCCGTAGCGAGCGCAGCGATGCCGGTGACCGGAGCTTTCGCGGTGGTGAGCGTGGGAACCGCGATGATCGCGGCTTCCGTAGTGAGCGCAGCAACGCTGGAGAGCGTGGCTTCCGCGGTGAGCGTAACGACCGTGGTAACCATGGTTTCCGCAGCGAGCGCGGCGATTCCGGTGATCGGGGTTTCCGCAGCGAGCGAGGTGACCGCGGCTTTCGTGACAATCGCGAAGGCACGGCTGACCGAGGCTTCCGCAGCGACCGTGATGGTCGCGGCTTCCGTGGTGATCGCATTGACCGCGGCGACCGGAGTTTCCGCGGTGATCCCGGCGATGCCCGAGAACGAAGCCCGTCACGCGCACCGCGTGACGGCGGATACACATCCGAGCGCCCCGCATCGCCACGTCCCTGGCAGGACCGCAAATCGCAAGGGCAATTCGAGCGACGTCCGGGGCACGCGACGGAACGCCCCCCTGGACGCTCGCGGGAATATGGAAATGAGCAGCGCCCATATGCTCCGCGGACACGCAGGGACGAGGACGACCGCGCGCCGGGCGCACCGCGCCGCTCCGAATGGCGTGACCGAGGCGAGAATACGCGCCCTCCACGCGGCGCAGGCCGATCCGACTACGCCTCCGCGCGCAATGCGGATGACCAGCGCAAGCCGGCAAGCAGGCCGGAGCGTCGACGCGCTGTCGAAGGTGCATCCCGACCACCCCGCGCCCCGGCCGACATGCTGCCGGCCAGCGAGCGAGATGAAGCGGTCCATGACCAGACCGGCGTTCGCCTGTCCAAGCGCATGTCCGAGCTGGGCCTGTGCTCGCGCCGTGAAGCCGACGAATGGATTCCGCGTGGCTGGGTGCGCGTGAATGGTGAACCAGTGACCGAACTCGGCACGCGCATTCCTGAAGATGCCCGCATCGAAATCGACGCCGCCGCGCGCAGCGTGCAGGAGGAGCGCGTGACCATCCTGCTGCACAAACCGGTGGGCTATGTCTCCGGACAGGCCGAGGATGGCTATACGCCAGCCGTCACACTGGTCACGCCTGAGAACCAGTGGGAGGAAGACACTTCCGGCAAACGCTTCCAGCCATGGCACCGCAAGAGCCTTGCGCCGGCCGGCCGGCTCGATATCGACTCGACGGGCCTGCTCGTGCTGACCCAGGATGGCCGCATTGCCAAGGCGCTGATCGGCGAGGACTCCACGACCGAGAAAGAGTATCTGGTGCGCGTGGCCTATGCGACGCCCCAAGGCATCGTTGACCGCGATGTGCAGAGCGTGTTCCCGGCCGCTGCAATAAAGCAGCTGGAACATGGCCTGTCGCTAGACGGCGTGGCGCTCAAGCCGGCCAAGGTCAGCTGGCAGAACCCGGAGCAACTGCGCTTTGTACTGCGAGAAGGCAAGAAACGCCAGATCCGTCGCATGTGCGAGCTCGTCGGCCTGCAGGTCGTGGGCCTGAAACGGATCCGCATGGGGCGCGTTGTGCTCGGTGCGCTGCCGCCGGGCCAGTGGCGCTATCTGGGCAAATTCGAGAAGTTCTGAGCACGACCCGTGGATCGATGACGATATCTGACAGCATTGCCTCATCATGATCCGGCCGCAGCCCTGACACAGGATTTTCGGCCCAAATAAAACGGCACCTCACGGTGCCGTTTTATTTGACGAACTGCTCGTCGTTCCGCCGTGGCGGCAAGCCGCTCAGCCGACCCACTTGCGCGCATTGCGGAACATGCGCATCCACGGGCTGTCGCCATCCCATCCTTCCGGATGCCAGCTCATCTGCACAGCGCGGAACACGCGTTCCGGATGCGGCATCAGCACGGTGAAGCGGCCGTCGGTGGTGGTCACCGAGGTAATGCCGTCGGGCGAGCCGTTCGGGTTGAGCGGATACACCTCAGTGGGCTTGCCGTGGTTGTCGACGAAGCGCAACGCGACCGGCGCCGCAGCGCGGTCACCATGCTGCGAGAAATCCGCGAAGCCTTCGCCGTGCGCCACGGCGATCGGGATCCGGCTGCCTTCCATGCCGGCAAAGAAGATCGACGGCGATGCCTGCACCTCCACCAGCGCCAGACGCGCCTCATACTGCTCCGACTGGTTGCGCGTGAAGCGCGGCCACGCACCCGCACCAGGGATGATCGGCGCAAGGTTGCTCATCATCTGGCAACCGTTGCAGACGCCCAGCGCGAACGTATCAGCGCGGTTGAAGAAAGCGGCGAACTGCTCGGCCATCTTGCCATTCAGCAGGATGGTCTTGGCCCAGCCCTCGCCTGCGCCGAGCACATCGCCGTAGCTGAAGCCACCGCATGCGACGAAGCCTTTGAAGTCGGCGAGATCGGCACGGCCGGCGATCAGGTCGCTCATGTGCACGTCGTAGGTATCGAAGCCGGCACGCGCCATGGCGTACGACATCTCCACCTGCGAGTTGACGCCCTGCTCGCGCAGGATGGCGACGCGCGGACGCGTGCCTGTGCTGATGAATGGCGCGGCGACATCATCGGTCGGATCGAAGGTCAGATGCGGCGTCATGCCCGGATCGGCAGCATCGAGGATGCGGTCGTATTCGCTGTCGGCGCAAGCGGAGTTGTCGCGCAGCGCAGCGATGCGCCAACTGACTTCACTCCAGGCGCGCTGCAGGTCGACACGCGATTGTCCGAATACCTTCTTGGCATCGCGGTAGATCTCGATCACATCATTGCCGTTCGGCTTGCCGATCACATGACTACAGGCTGACAGGCCATGTGCGCGCAGGACGGCAAACACGGCGTCGCGCTCTTCTGCGCGCACCTGGATGACCGCGCCCAGCTCTTCATTGAACAGCGCGCGCAGCGTCTGGTCATTACGGCGCTCGGCAACCTGCTGGGCCCAGTTCTTGGCATCACCATGGTCCGGCTCCTGCGCATCGAGCGCCAGCATATCGACATTGAGCGACACGCCGACATGCCCGGCAAACGCCATTTCACAGACGGTAGCGAAGAAGCCGCCATCGGAACGGTCGTGGTAAGCAAGCAGCTTGCCGTCCTGGTTCAGAGCCTGGATCACGGTGAAGAACTGCTTGAGGTCCTCGGCACTATCGACATCCGGGGTCTCATTGCCGATCTGTTGCGTCACCTGTGCCAGGATGCTGCCACCCATGCGGTGCTTGCCGCGGCCGAGGTCGATGGCGATCAGCGTGGTGTCTACATCGGCACGCAGTTGCGGCGTGAGCGTGCGGCGTACGTCGGTCACCGGTGCAAAGGCCGAGATGATCAGCGACACTGGCGCAACCACTTCCTTGTCCACGCCGTTGTCTTGCCACTTGGTGCGCATCGACAACGAATCCTTGCCGACCGGAATGCTGATGCCAAGCGCCGGGCATAGTTCCATGCCCACCGCCTTGACGGTATCGAACAGCTTGGCATCTTCACCCGCCACGCCGCACGCTGCCATCCAGTTGGCCGACAGCTTGACCTGGCCGAGATTGGCAACCGGTGCGGCGGCCAGGTTGGTGATCGCCTCACCAATTGCCATGCGACCTGAGGCAGGCGCATCGATCACGGCCAGCGGCGTACGCTCGCCCATGGTCATGGCTTCGCCGGCGTAACCGCTGAAATCGAGCGTCGTGACCGCGCAGTCGGCCACCGGTACCTGCCACGGGCCGACCATCTGGTCACGCACGTTCAGGCCGCCGACGGTACGGTCGCCGATAGTAATCAGGAAAGACTTGTTCGCCACGGTGGGGTGACGCAGCACGTCGAAGGCTACCTGGTCGAGCGACAGTCCCGTGACATCGACCGGCGGCAGGGTCTGCGCAACGCGGGTGACATCGCGGTGCATGCGTGGCGGCTTGCCGAGCAAGACGTCCATCGGCATGTCGACCGGGAAACGTTCCTTCTGCGCGGGATCGGCATCGCCATCAATCAGCTGCAGCTGGCGCGCCTCGGTCGCCACGCCGACCACGGCAAACGGCGAACGCTCGCGCGCGCAGATAGCCTGGAAACGCGGCAGATCGTTCGGCAGGATAGCTAGCACGTAACGCTCCTGCGATTCGTTGCACCAGATTTCGGCGGGGCTCATGCCGCTCTCTTCCAGGTGCACCTGCCGCAGGTCGAAACGCGCACCGCGGCCGGCGCCGTCGACCAGTTCGGGGAAGGCATTCGAGATCCCGCCCGCGCCCACATCGTGGATCGACTGGATCGGGTTGGCGTCACCCAGCGCCCAGCAGGCGTTGATGACTTCCTGCGCGCGCCGCTCCATCTCCGGGTTGCCACGCTGCACGGAATCGAAATCGAGGTCGGCCGCGTTGGTCCCGGTGGCCATCGAACTGGCCGCGCCGCCACCCATGCCGATACGCATGCCGGGACCGCCCAGCTGGATCAGCAGCGTATCGGGCGGCAATGCATTCTTGTGCGTGTGCGCGGCATCGATGTTGCCGATGCCGCCGGCAATCATGATCGGCTTGTGATAGCCGCGCACGGGACCGCCGACGTTCTGCTCGTACACGCGGAAATAGCCGCCGAGGTTGGGACGTCCGAATTCGTTGTTGAACGCCGCACCACCGATCGGGCCTTCGATCATGATATCGAGCGCCGAGGCGATGCGCTCCGGCTTGCCGGTCACGCCCGGGGTGTCGCCAGCTGCAGCCGGCCGGGTGGCGTCACGCGCGTTCTCCCAGGGCTGTACCGCACCGGGCAGCATCAGGTTGGAAACCGTAAAGCCGGTCAAGCCGGCCTTCGGCTTCGCGCCGCGACCAGTGGCGCCCTCATCGCGGATCTCGCCGCCGGCACCGGTAGAAGCGCCGGGGAACGGGGAAATCGCGGTCGGGTGGTTGTGCGTCTCGACCTTCATCACGGTATGCGTCAGCGCCTGGCGCGCGGCGTACTGATGGAGTTCTCCTTGCGGGAACCAGCGTTCGGCCATCCCGCCTTCCATGACGGCGGCATTGTCGGAATACGCCACGACCGTGCCCTGCGGCGCCAGTGCGTGGGTATTGCGGATCATCTGGAACAGCGACTTGTCCTGTTCCTCGCCGTCGATGGTCCACGTCGCGTTGAAAATCTTGTGGCGGCAGTGCTCGCTGTTGGCCTGCGCGAACATCATCAGCTCGACGTCGGTCGGATTACGCTCCAGCGTACGATAGGCATCGACGAGGTAATCGATCTCGTCTTCCGACAGCGCCAGACCCATCGCTACGTTGGCATCCACCAGCGCGGCACGCCCGCCTGCCTGTACATCGACGAACTGCAGCGGCTTGGCCGGCAATTCGTCGAACAGGCGGTAACCGTCTTCCGGCGTCGCCACCACGGTTTCGATCATGCGGTCATGCAGCAGTGCCGCCACGGCCTCGCGCTGTTCCGGCGCGAGGCTCTTGCGGCCGCGCAGCAGGCCTTTCTTGCACGTCACGGTGTAGGCCACGCCGCGTTCGATGCGCCGCACCTGCGGCAGCCCGCAGTTGTGCGCGATATCCGTGGCCTTGCTGGCCCATGGTGAAATCGTGCCAAAACGCGGGATGACCACGAAACGGTCGCCTTCGGTTTCGGCAGTGAACGGCGCACCATAGGTCAGCAGCGCCGCGACATAGCCCTGCTCGTCCTGGCTGAGCACGCGATCGCTGGCGACAAGATGGACAAACTGGCCGTGAATCGCTTCGATATCGCTATCGATTTCGCGCAGGGCGGCAAGCAGGCGTTGTTGACGGAAGACGGACAGCGCCGAAGCACCGGGAAAGCACGAAAAATGCGCCATGATCTGAGTGAAAAGCGGTGAAAGAACGCCACGAACAGGCGGCGTCCGGCAAAACCCGTATTGTACCCTGCCCGCCCTGCTGGCGATATGGCGCCATCGGCCAGAGTGCAGCGCGGCGCATGCCTGTGGTCCCTTGCGCTGGCGACGCAAAGCGCACTGCGCAGCACTCGCATCTCCTGCCGTGCTCAGGCCTGCCGAGCCTTGCGTCCCCGCGATGGCCTCGCTAGACTGGTTCGCCCATGCTTCCGGCCCTGTTTTTGAGTGCGCCATGCTACCCACGATCGATACCATTCTCGCGCGCATTGCCGCTGGCGACCTGACCCATACCGAGTTGCTTGAGCGCTGCATTACCGCCAGCAATGCTCCTGAAGCTACCTCGGTCTACCTCCACACCTGGTTCGACAGCGCCCTGGCCACAGCCCGGGCTGCGGACGCGGCGCGTGCCGCAGGCGAGCCGCTTGGTCCGCTGGCAGGCTTGCCGGTTTCCATCAAGGACCTGTACGACGTGGCCGGTGAAACCACACGCTCGGCCTCGGTGGCACGTGACGACGCTGCTGCGGCAACGTCCGACGCCGAGGCTGTACGGCGCCTCCGCGCCGCCGGTGCGGCACTGATGGGCCGCACCAACATGACCGAGTTTGCATTTTCCGGTGTCGGCATCAATCCGCATTACGGCACGCCGCGCAATCCCACCGACCGCAGTGTCGAACGTATTCCGGGCGGGTCGTCCTCGGGCGCCGCGGTCTCGGTCGCACTCGGACTCTGTGTGGCAGCACTGGGCAGCGATACCGGAGGCTCAATCCGCATCCCCGCTGCGCTCAACGGCTTGACCGGTTTCAAGTCGACCCAGCGCCGCGTGCCGCTGGATGGCGCCCTGCCACTCTCGCGTACGCTCGACACCGCCTGCGCCATGGCGCGCTCGGTCACCGACTGCCTGCGTCTCGACAGTGTGCTCGCCGACCAACCGCTGCGGCCGGCCGCCGTACCGGCATCGACCTTGCGTTTCGCCGTCCCGCAAACGTTGCTGCTGGATGAACTCGAACCGGAGGTCGGCGAAGCCTTCGAGCGGGCGTTACGCCTCCTGCGCGAGGCTGGCGCGAGCATTGAGGAAATCCCGTTGCAGGAGCTTGGCGAGCTCGCGGCCCTGAACGCGGCAGGCGGGTTTTCCGCGCCTGAATCGTGGGCTGTGCATCGCAAGCTGTTGAGTACGCGCCGCGCCATGGTCGATCACCGTGTGGTCGCCCGCATCGAACGCGGCGCGGCGATGAGCGCTGCGGACTATCTCGATCTCATCGATGCGCGGACAGACTGGATCGAACGCGTGGAGGCCCGCATCGAGCCTTTTGACGCCATCCTGTGCCCGACCGTGCCCCTGCTGGCCCCGCCCATTGCGGCCCTGGCGCACGATGATGCCTTCTTCCGCGCCAATGCCCTGCTGCTGCGCAATACCGCAGTCTTCAATTTCCTGGATGGCTGCTCCATCTCGCTGCCGTGCCAGCCGCCGGGCGCGCTGCCGGTCGGCCTGATGCTATCGCATGCCGGCATGCTTGACGAAGTCCTGCTGTCGGCTGCCATGACAGTGGAAACCCTGCTGCACTCAGCCGGCCTCGGCCTGCCGCCCGATGGGCTGATGTAGACCCGCCATGGACACACCGACGCCGCTCTACCTGACACGCCAGATCCGGGCCATCGAGGCCGCCGCGTTCCAGCGCGAACCTTCCTACGCCGTCATGACCCGCGCCGGCCGCGCCGCCGCGCGCTGGCTTGACGGCGTGGCACCGGGTGGTGGGACGCTGCTGTTCGTCGCGGGTCCCGGCAACAACGGCGGCGACGCGCTGGTCGCGGCCACCATGCTGCATCGCGCCGGCCGCGCGGTGCGGGTCTGGCTGCTGGCGCCGCCGGAACGCCTGCCTGCGGATGCTTCTCAGGCTTGGCACGATGCCTGTGTCGCGAAGGTGCCGACTGACATCCTTCCGCCACCCGCTCCAGCAGCCGGCATGGCGCCATACGTACTGCCGGCGTTTCCACCCCGCATGAGCGCCATCGTGGACGGCCTGCTCGGCATCGGCCTGAGCCGCGCCGTGGAAGGGGACCTCGTCACCGTGATCGAGCAGCTCAACCATGCACCGGTCCCGCGCTTTGCGCTCGACATCCCGAGCGGCCTCCAAGCCGATACCGGCGTTGCGCAGCAGGCCATTCGCGCCACCGCGACGCTGACGTTCATTGGCGCCAAACCAGGGCTCTACACCGGCCAGGGCCGGGACTTTGCCGGCACGGTGAGTACCGATGACCTGGGACTCCCCCTGCCAGACGGCGTCACCGCCGAGATCATGCTTAATGAGCCGGCATGCTTTGCCCACGCCCTGCCGGCCCGCCTGCATGCCTCGCACAAGGGCAGCTTTGGCAATCTCGCCATCATCGGCGGGGACGCTGGCATGTGCGGCGCCCCCTTGCTGGGCGCGCGCGCAGCGCTACGGCTGGGCGCCGGGCGCGTACATGTGGGTTTTTTGAACGATGCGCCGCCGGCATTCGATGTACAGCACCCGGAACTGATGCTGCGCGCAGCAAGCCAGATCGACCGCGCCGCCATGGACGCCATCGTGCTCGGGCCGGGCATGGGCCAGGGCACACGGGCGCAGCCCTGGCTCGATTTGCTGAATGCCGGCACGCCACGCACGGCGCGGCATGTACTGGATGCCGATGCTCTCAATTTGCTGGCGCAGGCGCGCACGCCGCCGCATCTGAACGAACAGGATGTGCTCACGCCACATCCGCTGGAGGCAGCGCGCCTGTTATCCGGAAATATCGCCATGGTCCAGACCGACCGCCTCGCTGCCGCGCGCGCGCTGAGCAAGCGCTATGGTGCGGTAAGTGTACTGAAGGGTTCTGGCACCGTGGTGGCCGCGCCGGATGGGCGCCTGGCCATCAACCCGACAGGGAATGCTGCGCTGGCAACCGCCGGCACAGGCGATGTGCTCGCTGGCATGACGGGTGCGCTGCTTGCGCAAGGCATGCCTGGCTGGGAGGCGGCGCTTGCGGCAGTGTGGCTGCATGGCGCGGCAGCCGACCGCCTGGTCGCCCAGGGCGCGGGCATGGCTGGACTGGCCGCCGGCGACCTCGCATGCGCCGCACGCGCGGTCTATCGCGAACTTGTCGAACTCATGCAGGGATCCCCCGGTTTGTAGGACGTTGGACGATGGAAGGCCGTGGCCCGGCGCGCTATACTCCACCCCTATTTCGCACACCGCGAGTCACGCTGCGAGTCGCACTGCCTGTCACTTTGCGAGTCACTCCGCGATTCGACTGCAACGGCGCGCTGAGAGCAGCGGGCCCACTGACAACGCAATCGACAAGACCACGCCGCACACCACATGCTGACGGATCTACCCGCCTGGAACGCCCTCACCCACCACTGCCAGACCATGCGCACGGTTCGGATGCGGGACCTGTTCGCGCGGAGTGACGGCGACGCACGCGTGGCGACCTTATCGGTCGAGGCTGCCGGCCTGCATCTGGACTACAGCAAGAATCGCATCACGCCTGAAACGATGGCACTGCTCATGCAATTGGCGGAAGAAGCCGGCGTACTGGCCGCGCGCGATGCCATGCTGGCTGGCGAGCAGGTCAACACCACGGAGCACCGCGCGGCCCTGCATGTTGCGCTACGCGCCGCGCCCGGCGAGCAATACTGCGCCAATGGCGAACCAGTCGGTCCGGCAGTCGCCGCCGTGCTGGCGCGCATGCGCGACTTCAGCGATGCCGTACGCAACGGGACATGGCGGGGCCACGACGGCCAGGCGATCACGGATGTGATCAATATCGGTATCGGCGGCTCGGATCTCGGTCCACGCATGGCGTGCCGCGCCCTGTCGCATCTCGCCTCGCCGCGCCTGCGCATGCATTTCGTCTCGAACGTCGATGGCGTCGAACTCACGGAAATCCTGGCGCGCGTGCAACCGGCCACCACGCTCGTCATCGTCTGCTCCAAGACCTTCACCACCCTGGAGACGATGACCAACGCGCACAGCACGCGCGACTGGTTCCTCGCCCATGGCGTGCCGGAGGCAGGACTGGCACGCCATTTCGTTGCCGTCTCCACCAATACCGATGCGGTGCGTGCCTTCGGCATCGATCCTGCCAATATGTTCGAGTTCTGGGACTGGGTCGGCGGACGGTATTCGCTCTGGTCCGCCGTCGGTTTATCGATCGTGCTGAGCATCGGCTATGAGCATTTCTCCGAACTGCTGGCAGGCGCGCATGCGATGGACCGGCACTTCGCCACGGCCGCACCGCTCCAGAACATGCCCATGATCCTCGGCATGCTCGGCGTGTGGTACCGCAACTTCTTCGACAGCGCCAGCACCTGCATGGCGCCATACAGCGCCTCGCTGGAACTATTTCCGTTTCACCTCCAGCAACTGGAGATGGAAAGCAACGGCAAGTCGGTGCGCAAGGACGGTACGCCCGTGTCGTACCGCACGTCGCCGATCGTCTGGGGCACGGCCGGCACCAACGGACAGCATGCCTACTTCGAATTGCTGCACCAGGGCATGCAGCTGATTCCGGTGGATTTCATCGTCCCGCTCAAGGCCCCGCATACGCTTCCTGGCCATCATGCCAAGGTGCTGGCAAACTGCTTTGCACAGGGTGAAGCGCTGATGCACGGACGCACCCTGGATGACATCACCGCACAGGGTGTCGAGCCGGAACTGGCACCGCACCTGGCCTGTCGCGGCAACCAACCCAGCAATACCCTGCTGCTGCCGGCGCTGACGCCTCACGCCGTCGGTGCACTCGTCGCGCTCTACGAGCATCGTACCTTTGTACAAGGGGCGATCTGGAACATCAACTCATTCGACCAATGGGGCGTCGAACTCGGCAAGGTGCTCGCCAAGCCGATTCTCGAAGAGCTGAACGGCGGCGCCAGCCATCCGCATGATGCGTCGACAGCTGCATTGATCCGCCGCGCTCGCGGTTGAGCGTGCTTCCTGCCCGCGCACCGGCAGATTCAAACAGCAAGTACAGAAGAAAAACCTAGATGTCGGCCGCCAGGATTTCGTCGCTGGCGATGCGCCCGGCTTCGATGGTCAGCACGCGCCCGCAGCGGGCCGCGACCGAGCGGTCGTGGGTGACGAGGATCAAGGTCGAACCGGCACTGCGGTTCAGCTCGAACATCAGGCCGATTACCGCCTCGCCCGTTGCCGTATCCAGGCTGCCGGTCGGCTCATCGGCAAACAGCACTGCAGGACGAGTCACAAATGCGCGGGCCAGTGCCACGCGCTGTTGCTCACCACCTGACAATGTCTTCGGGTAATGCCGCAGACGCGCCGACAACCCTACGCGCGCCAACATGTCGGCTGCGCGGGCTTCGGCGCCTTCCGTTTCACCACGCAGCTCGAGCGGCAGCATGACGTTCTCCAGCGCCGTGAGGTGCCCAACCAGCTGGAATGACTGGAACACGAAACCGACATGCTCGCCCCGGAGTCGTGCACGGGCGTCTTCATCGAGTGTGAACAGCGGTTGCCCGAGCAGGCGAACCGACCCGGTGGTCGGCAGGTCCAACCCCGCAAGCAAGCCAAGCAGGGTGGATTTACCTGAGCCGGATGCGCCGACAATGGCGAGGCTCTCCCCAGCCGCAACGGAAAAGTGGATGTCGTGCAAAATAGCCAGCGGCCCGGTAGCATCGGTGACGGTCTTGCCAAGGCCTGCGACTTCGAGAATGGATGACGACATGTTCGAGCACAAATGGAAAGCATTGAAACGCCTGGCGGCGATGGTCGGCCTCGCCGTCACGACCGCACTGGCGCTGGGACTGACGCCGGCATCGGCGTTCGCCGCCCCCGTGATCCTGGTGATGGGCGACAGCCTGTCGGCTGAGTATGGGCTCGCACGCGGCACGGGCTGGGTCAGCCTGTTGGAAGACCGCCTGAAGGCGCAGAAGTTCGATTATAGCGTCGTCAATGCCAGCATTAGCGGCGAAACCACGAGCGGCGGCAAGACCCGTCTGCCGGCACTCCTGCAGCAGCACAAGCCGGCCCTCGTGATCATCGAGCTCGGGGCCAACGACGCACTGCGCGGCCTGTCGCTGCTGTCCACCCAGACAAACCTGCGCGCCATGCTGGCCGCGAGCCGCAATGCCGGCGCACGCAGCCTGGTGATTGGCATGCGAATCCCGCCCAACTACGGCCAGCAGTACACCGAGCGCTTCTTCCAGGCCTTCGGCAGTGCCGCCAAGGAATACAAGGCCGGCTACGTGCCGTTCTTCCTCGAGCATGTGGTGACCCGCCCCGAGTGGTTCCAGCAGGATCGCATCCATCCGACGGCTGCCGCCCAGCCCGCCATGCTCGATACCGTCTGGCCACACCTGCAGCCCATGCTGAAGCGCTGACGCCTGCCTGCCGGGCATGGTCAGCGCGCCATGCGCGCGCCGCGCTACAATGCGCGGCATTGCCCCATCTCCTCCCTTGCCATGAAGCTGCCGCGAGTGGTCCCCAGCGCCGAGGCGCTGCCGGACCTCGACCAATACTCCGCGATCATCGACGTCCGCTCCCAGGCGGAATTTGCCGAAGACCACATCCCCGGCGCCATCAATTGCCCGGTACTCGACAACGATGAGCGCGCGCGCGTCGGCACGCTGTACAAGCAGGTGTCGCCGTTCGAAGCCAAGAAGGTGGGCGCGGCCCTCGTCGCACACAATATCGCCCGGCACATCGAAACGCAGTTTCTGGGTCATCCCAAACAGTGGCATCCATTGATCTACTGCTGGCGAGGCGGGAATCGCAGTGGCGCGATGGCGCTCGTGCTGTCTCAGATCGGCTGGAAAGCGGATCTGGTGGAAGGCGGCTACAAGGCCTATCGCCGGGAAGTCATTGAGGCCATGGCACCGCTTTCCGGGCGCCTGCGTTTCATCGTGCTGTGCGGTCCGACCGGCAGCGGCAAAACGCGATTGCTAGGCGCCCTCGCCGACGCTGGGGCACAGGTGCTCGATCTGGAAGAGCTGGCGGCCCACCGCGGCTCGGTGCTTGGTGCCCACCCGCACGCCAGCCAGCCGTCGCAGAAGATGTTCGAGTCGCGCTTGTGGGATGCGCTACGGCGCTTCGACCCTGCCCGCCCGGTTTTCGTGGAAGCCGAGAGCAAGCGCGTGGGCCGCGTGCATGTGCCGGACCCGCTCATGGAAGCCATCCGCGCCGGGCAATGCCTGCGGGTGGAAACACCAATGCAGGTACGCGTCACGCTGCTGTTGGAGGAGTATCAGCACTTCCTGGCGGACACGACCCAGTTGGCCGAACAGCTCGCCTACCTCGCGCCCCTGCATGGCAACAAGACTATTGCCCAATGGCTGTCGCTGGTGGAGGCGGGGCAAGCGGGCCAGTTTGTCGAAGCGATGCTGCGCAGCCACTACGATCCGACCTATACGCGCTCGATGACGCGCAACTTTCCGGCGTATGGCGATGCCTTGTCGGTATCCATCACCGATGCCGGGCAGGAAACTTTCGCGGCGGCAGCGCAAGGGCTACACGGTGGCCGGCAAGACATTGGCTGAACGGCGGAGGGAGTATTCGATCCGCTCTATCCGCATCATGTGCGCACCATGCCCGCGCCATATTCGCGCCGTGTTCGGTGTGATGCAAGCCGTCAGCCGCGGGTTGCCCTGTCACTGCCGCCTTCTTCTCATAAAAAAAGCGCATCCGGAGATGCGCTTTTTTCTTGCCGCGAGCCTGTCAGCCCTCAGCCGGTGCCGTCGCCGGACGAATGATCTGGACCTTCGAGCGGCTCTTCAGGTTCTGGTAATAGGCATCGAACTGGCTCTGTCCGGCAATCTGCTCCAGCTGGCGGATATCTGCCTGACGGCGCGCCGCATCGGGCTTGGCACCTTCCTGCACCTTGTTGATACGCAGTACCGCGTAACCATTGGCACCGAGATCGACCCCGACGAACGCCGGCAGCTTGCTGGTGTCGGCACGCATGACCGCTTCCAGCGCTGCGCCGGGGAGATCGCCTGCCTGGCTGCGTGACACCGTCAGTGGTGCGCCGAAACCCTCATCCGACGGAGCCTGCTTGAGCGCAGCGACGCGTGCTTCGCCAGCCTTGCGCGCGAGCGCGGCCGCCTCCTGGGCCACGACCTTGGCGCGCAGTTCGTCCTTCACGTCTTCGAGCTTGCGCGTCGTGGCCGGCTGGTATTCAGCGACACGCGCCGCGACGAGCGTATTTGGGCCAACCTGGATCGCTTCGGTATTACGTTTGTTTTTCAGCACGTCGTCCGAAAAGATCGCGGCGAGCACCTTCTCGTTATTGATTGGGCTCTGACCCAGGGCCGGATTGGGCTGGCGTGTCACACCGGTAGCAGTCTGGATCGACAGCTTCAGGCGTTCTGCAGCCGGCTTCAGGCTTTCGGAGCGGTCGTAAACGGTATTGGTGAACTGGTCGACCGCCTCGCCATACTGCTTGGTGGCCTTCTGCGTCCGGATCTCTTTTTCCAGCTCGGCCCGCACGGCATCAAGCGGACGTGTTTCGCTCGCCTTGATGCCGGTTACGCGGATGATGTGATAGCCGAAATCGGTTTCGACGAGATCGCTGATCTCATCCTTTTTCAGCGCGAAAACGGCGTCCTCGAACGGCTTCACCATTGCACCACGGCCAAAGGTTCCCAGGTCACCACCTTTCTCGGCGGAGCCGGGATCCTGCGAGTTCTTGCGGGCGACCTCAGCGAACGATGCGGGATTGGCGCGTACCTCGGCCAGCAGCTTGGCAGCCTTTTCCTTGGCCGCAGCGCGATCTGCAGCCGGAGCATCCTTCGGCGATACGATCAGGATATGGCTTGCCTGGCGCTCCTCGGCAGTCTGGAAGCGCTTCTTGTTCTGCTCGTAGTAAGACTGCAGCTCCTCCGGCGTGACCGTCACGCCCTGCGCGAAACTGTCGGCCGACAGCACCAGGTACTCGACCTTGGCTTGCGCCGGCACCGCGAACTCGGCGGCATGGCCATCGTAATAGGCCTTGAGCGCAGCCTCGTCTGGTGTCACGCGGGCAGCGTAGTCCGCCGGCTTGTACGTGACAGCCTGCACGACGCGCTGCTGGTCGCGGATGGCGATCAGGCGGTCGATCAGGCTGGCGGGAATGATGTCGGTGGCGGCAATCGAGCGGACAAGCTGCTGCGTGGACAGGTCGAAACGCATGCGGGCATCGAACTGTTCCGGGGTCATGCCCTGCGCACCCAGCAGCTGGCGATAACCGTCCACATCGAACTTGCCGTCTGCACTGCGCAGTTGCGCGATGGCGGGAATCGCCATGATGGCTTCCTGCAGATGCGCATCGGAAACCGTCAGGTGCAGGCGTGTCGCCTCATTGGCGATCAGGCGTTCCTGGATCATGCCATCGAGGAGCGCACGACGCGTCTCGGCATTCTCGAACTGCCGCGGGTCGTAGCTCGCGCCAAGTGCCTGGCGCATCTGCTCGCTCTGCATGCGCATCGCATTATCGACTTCGGCATTGGTAATGACGCGTCCTTCGACCTTGGCGGCATCGTTGGCGTTATTCATGAAGCTTGAATAACTTTCCATGCCGAAGAAGACAAACGACGGGAACACCAACAGAAGCAGCACAAACAGCATCAGCCGGCGGTGGTTGCGGACGATCTCAAGCATGCGGTTTCTTCACGTAACGCTCAGCGAGCGGGAGAATGGGATTCTATCAGCACGGCCATGGTCACTTCCATGATCGCCACCAAGAGACAATAGCGAACGTCACAGAAAAAAAGGCGAACTGATGTTCGCCTTTTTTTGATGATGCTGGCGGAGTGGACGGGACTCGAACCCGCGACCCCCGGCGTGACAGGCCGGTATTCTAACCGACTGAACTACCACTCCAGATTGCGTTGACCGATGAACTGGTGGGTGCTGAGGGGATCGAACCCCCGACCTACGCCTTGTAAGGGCGCCGCTCTACCAGCTGAGCTAAGCACCCGCTCATCGCAACGACGGAAACCGGCCAACGCTTGGTTGTCGATTTCCGAAAGCGCATCAGTTTACTGCATCTTTCAGTGCTTTGCCAGGGCGGAATTTCGGTACCTTGGCTGCCTTGATCTTGATCGCCGTGCCGGTGCGCGGGTTGCGGCCAGTACGGGCAGCGCGCTTGCCGACAGCAAACGTGCCAAAACCGACCAGCGTCACGGTACCGCCTTTCTTCAACGTCGTCTTGACTGCGCCGACGACTGCGTCGAGCGCGCGACCTGCTGCTGCTTTCGAAATTTCCGCCTGCTTGGCGATATGGTCGATCAGTTCAGTCTTGTTCACGTAAGCCCCCTCGGAATGAGATAGATGGCAGATGGTGTGCGGCAGAAAAACAGGCGCATTGCTGGCTCTTCCTGTCCTGCCGATTGTTTGCCGGCACGATGCCGGGCGAAGTCATTAAACATTTGGCAAAGCCTTATGTCAAGCGGTTTTCCGGGCGAAATACAAAATTTCGTGAGGATTCATGCGGCTTGCCACGACCCTACCTCCGACAACTACGGAAAACGCATCGCGAATGCACGCCCATCGCACCACTGGCACGCCTGGACGGCACCTCTACCGCACCAGCAGCACCTACATTGCGCCCGCATCCGGCAGATCCAGCTCTCCCGCAGGAGCAATTTGGTATAGCAAAAAAGCCCCGGTCGGATGACCGGGGCGATTGGTTCAGCGATACCTCAGTGATGCGTCATCTCTGCTTTCGCGGCATCCGGCTTGTCTCCCACCTCAGCCGGTTTCGCCGCCTTGGGATCATCCTCCGGAATCGGCTCCGGCATGCGTTCCAGCGCAAGTTCGAGCACCTTCTCGATCCACCGCACTGGCACGATCTCGATGCTGTTCTTCACGTTGTCCGGAATGTCCTGCAGGTCCTTTACGTTCTCTTCCGGAATCAGTGCGAGCTTGATGCCGCCACGGTGGGCCGCCAGCAGCTTTTCCTTGAGACCGCCGATCGGCAGCACTTCACCGCGCAGCGTAATCTCGCCGGTCATGGCCACATCGGCGCGCACCGGCACGCCGGTCAGCACCGACACCAGCGCCGTGGTCATCGCGATACCGGCGGATGGGCCGTCCTTCGGCGTCGCGCCTTCGGGCACGTGGATGTGGATGTCGCGCTTCTCGAGGACCTCGTCGCGAATGCCCAGGCGACGCGACCGCGAGCGCACCACCGAACGCGCTGCCTCGACCGATTCCTTCATCACGTCACCGAGCGAGCCGGTTCGGATGATGGCGCCCTTGCCCGGCATCGTGGCAGCCTCGATGGTTAGCAGATCGCCGCCCACCTCAGTCCACGCCAGGCCGGTCACCTGGCCGATCTGGTTCTGCTTGCCGGCCAGGCCGAAGTCGAAGCGCCGCACGCCCAGGAACTTGTCGAGGTTCTCTGAGTTCACCTTGACCGTGCCACTTTCCTTCTTCAGCAGCAGCAGCTTGACCACCTTGCGGCAGATCTTCGACAGCTCACGCTCGAGCGAACGTACACCGGCTTCACGCGTGTAGTAGCGGATGATGTCGCGAATCGCATCTTCGGCGACGTCGATCTCGTTCGGCTTCAGGCCGTTGTTGCTGATCTGCTTCGGCAGCAGGTAGCGCATGGCGATGTTGATCTTCTCGTCCTCGGTGTAACCCGAGAGGCGGATGACTTCCATCCGGTCGAGCAGCGGCGCCGGGATGTTGAGCGAGTTGGAGGTCGCCACGAACATCACGTCCGACAGATCGAAGTCGACTTCGATGTAGTGATCCTGGAACGTATGGTTCTGTTCCGGATCGAGCACCTCGAGCAGCGCGGAAGACGGATCGCCACGGAAATCCTGGCCCATCTTGTCGATCTCGTCGAGCAGGAAGAGCGGATTGCGTACGCCGACCTTGGTCAGGCTCTGCAGGATCTTGCCGGGCATCGAGCCGATGTAGGTCCGGCGGTGACCGCGAATCTCGGCCTCGTCACGCACGCCACCGAGCGCCATGCGCACGAACTTGCGGTTCGTGGCCTTGGCGATCGACTGGCCGAGCGAGGTCTTGCCCACGCCAGGAGGCCCGACGAGGCACAGGATCGGCGCTTTCACCTTGTCGACGCGCTGCTGCACCGCGAGGTACTCGAGGATACGTTCCTTGACCTTCTCGAGGCCATAGTGGTCCGAATCGAGCACGCGTTCGGCGTTCGACAGGTCCTTGTTGACCTTGCTCTTCTTGGTCCACGGCAGCGATACCAGGGTATCGATGAAATTGCGCACGACCGTCGCCTCGGCCGACATAGGCGACATCAGCTTGAGCTTCTTGAACTCGCCTTCGGCCTTCTTGCGCGCTTCCTTGCTCATGCGCGCCGTCTTGATCTTTTTCTCGAGTTCGTCGAGGTCCGCGCCCTCTTCGCCTTCGCCCAGTTCCTTCTGGATGGCCTTGACCTGTTCGTTCAGGTAGTACTCGCGCTGGCTCTTCTCCATCTGCCGCTTGACGCGGCCACGGATGCGCTTTTCTACCTGCAGGATGTCGATCTCGCCCTCGAGCTGCGACAGCAGGCTTTCGAGACGCTCGGTCACGCTCATCATCTCGAGCACTTTCTGCTTTTGCTCGAGCTTGATCGGCAAATGGGCGGCAATAGTATCCGCCAGACGACCGGGCTCATCGATACCGGACAGCGAAGTCAGGATCTCGGGCGGGATCTTCTTGTTCAGTTTGACGTAGGAATCGAACTGCGAAACGATAGCGCGGCGCAGCGCCTCGGTCTCGGCCGATTCCACCGGACCTGGCGCGACCGGCACGGCCTCGCAGGTGAAATGCGACTCGTCTTCCGTCACGTCGACGATATTGGCGCGTTGCGTGCCTTCGACCAGTACCTTGACGGTACCGTCGGGCAGCTTGAGCATCTGCAGGATGTTGGCGATACAGCCAACCTCGTACAGGTCCTTGTCGGTCGGCTCATCCTTGGCCGCGGTCTTCTGCGCCACGAGCATGATATTTTTGCCCGCTTCCATGGCGGCTTCCAGGGCCTTGATGGATTTGGGACGACCAACGAACAGCGGAATCACCATATGCGGAAACACCACCACATCGCGCAACGGCAACAGTGGCAGGTGAATCTGCTCGGCAGGGAGGAGTTGGGTTCCAGACATCATTTATCCCCAGTCAGTCAATTACAGGCTAAATTGGGCTGCGGCGGCCTTTTGCAAGAGCCCACGCAGAACACGTACCCGACACCACCACAAAAAAACTGATTTTCAAGAAAAAAAGCCGCTCGCAGCGACACGAACGGCTTTTTGAACAACATTTTCCGTCACGTGTCAGTTGGAACCGGCCACCTTCGGCTGCTCCTCGTAGACGAGCAACGGCTTTCCATCCCCGCTGATCGTCGTTTCCTCGATGACAACCTTCTTCACACCCTTGTAGCTAGGCAGGTCATACATCACATCCATCAACGCCTGTTCGATGATCGAACGCAGCCCCCGCGCGCCGGTCTTGCGCTTGATGGCCTTGCGGGCAATCGCCGAGAGCGCCGCGGGACGGATTTCCAGTTCGACATTTTCCATCGCCAGCAGTTTCTGGTACTGCTTGATCAGGGCATTCTTCGGCTCGACCAGGATCTGCACCAGAGCGGCCTCATCCAGCTTGGCGAGCGTGGCGACCACCGGCAGGCGGCCGATCAGCTCGGGAATCAGGCCGAACTTGATCAGGTCTTCGGGCTCGACCTGCGGTAATACCTCGCTGGCCTCGCGCTCTTCCTTGCTCTGCACTTCCGCGCCAAAACCGATACCAGTCTTGTCCGA
Organism: Imbroritus primus; assembly: GCA_000272025.2. Classification (GTDB taxonomy): domain Bacteria; phylum Pseudomonadota; class Gammaproteobacteria; order Burkholderiales; family Burkholderiaceae; genus Imbroritus; species Imbroritus primus. The sequence continues at coordinate 814,377 of AKCV02000015.1, read as the reverse complement.
ACGCTGCATGATGACCTTTTCCAGGCCATCGAACGCACCGCCGCAGATGAAGAGGATATTGGTCGTATCGACCTGCAGGAAATCCTGGTTGGGATGCTTGCGGCCGCCTTGCGGCGGTACCGAGGCCATGGTGCCCTCGACCAGCTTCAGCAGTGCCTGCTGCACGCCCTCGCCCGACACGTCGCGAGTGATGGACGGGTTGTCGGACTTGCGCGAGATCTTGTCGATCTCGTCGATATAGACGATGCCGCGCTGCGCCTTCTCGACTTCGTAGTTGCAGTTCTGCAGCAGCTTCTGGATGATGTTCTCGACGTCCTCGCCGACATAGCCGGCTTCGGTCAGGGTGGTCGCATCGGCGATCACGAACGGGACGTTGAGCAAACGTGCGAGTGTCTGGGCGAGCAGCGTCTTGCCGGAACCGGTCGGGCCGATCAGCAGGATGTTGCTCTTGGAAAGCTCGACGTCGTCCTTGCGGCCCAAGTGCTTCAGACGCTTGTAGTGGTTGTACACCGCCACGGCCAGAATCTTCTTGGCAGCATCCTGGCCGATCACATACTGGTCGAGGCTCTGCCGGATTTCATGCGGCGTGGGCAGGTCGGATTTGGCCGCGCCGGACGCATCCTTGTCAGACAGCGCCGCTTCATCGCGGATGATCTCGTTGCACAGGTCGATGCACTCGTCGCAAATAAAGACCGACGGGCCGGCGATCAGCTTCTTGACCTCGTGCTGGCTCTTGCCGCAAAAGGAGCAATACAGCAGCTTTTCGCTATTGGAGCCTTTTTTATCCGCCATAGGAGTGATTCAGAAGTTGTAATTGCATCATACGCCAATTCGGGAACCCGGGCGAAAAACCGGGCGCGGCACCGGAAATCGGTTTCCGCGCCCGGTTCCGCCCGGATGCCACGCCGTCGCCAGCGCGGCATCCGGATGATGCGTCAGTTGGCGCGCTTGCCGATGGCCTTGTCGATCAGACCATACTCCACGGCCTGGTCGGCGCTCATGAAATTGTCCCGATCGGTGTCGCGGGCGATCTTCTCGACTGGTTGGCCGGTCACGTCCGACAGGATCTGGTTCAGGCGTTCGCGCAGGTAGAGGATCTCGCGCGCCTGGATTTCGATATCGGAAGCCTGGCCGCGCGCGCCACCGAGCGGCTGGTGGATCATGATGCGCGAGTTCGGCAGCGCAAAGCGCTTGCCCTTCGCACCCGCGGCCAGCAGGAACGCACCCATGCTGGCGGCCATGCCCATGCACAGCGTGGACACGTCGGGCTTGATGAACTGCATCGTGTCATAGATCGCCAGGCCGGCGGACACGGAGCCACCCGGAGAATTGATGTACAGCGAGATGTCCTTGTCCGGATTCTCGCTTTCCAGGAACAGCAGCTGGGCAACCACGAGGTTGGCGGTCTGGTCGTTCACTTCGCCGACCAGAAACACTACTCGCTCCTTCAAAAGGCGCGAGTAGATGTCGAATGCACGCTCCCCACGGCCGGACTGCTCCACGACCATCGGCACCAGTCCAAGTCCCTGCGTATCGAGCGCGGAAGCCTGGGTCGTGACCATACGGTCCAGCAGATCGTTACGGGTCATGCAAACTCTCCTGAGTATCGTGCGCAAAAAGCCGGCTGGGTTGCCAACTTAGGCTGCCTGGCCGTTGCCTTCATTGGCAGCGGTCAGTTCCTCGAAGGACACGGCCTTCTCGGTCACCTTGGCTTTCCCGCATACGAAATTTACCACGTTGTTTTCGAGCACGTAGGCTTCCATTTCCGCCAGGCGCTGCTGGTCGCCGTAGTACCAGCGCATCACTTCCTTGGGATCTTCGTAGCTCTTCGCAAAATCTTCGATCTCTGCCTTGATCTGCTCCGGCTTCGCTTCCAGGCCGTTGGCCTTGACGATCTCGGCCAGAATCAGGCCGAGCTTGACGCGGCGCTCGGCTTGCTGGGCGAACATCTCGGCCGGGATGGGCATATTCTTGGCGTTCGGCATGCCGCGCTGCTCGAGGTCCCGGCGGGCCATTTCCACCAGGCGCTCCTGGTCCTGCTCGACCAGTGCCTTGGGCACATCCAGCTCGCTGGCCTTCAGCAGCGCTTCCATGACCTGGTCCTTCAGCATGGCGTGCGTGCGACGCTTGACTTCGCGCTCGAGGTTGTCGCGAATGTCGGAACGCATTTTCTCCAGGCTGCCGCCAGGAATGCCCAGCGACGTAGCAAATGCCTCGTTCACTTCCGGCAGGTGCGGCCACTCGATCTGCTTCACGGTGATCTTGAATTCGGCGGTCTTGCCGGCCACTTCCTTGCCGTGGTAATCCTCGGGGAAGGTCAGCGGGAACGTCTTGCTCTCGCCCACCTTCAGTCCAACGGCAGCGGCTTCGAATTCCGACAGCATGCGGCCTTCGCCGAGCACGAAAGCAAAATCCTCGGCCTTGCCGCCGGCGAATTCCACGCCGTCGATGGTGCCGACGAAATCGGCAGTGATACGGTCGCCGTTCTTGGCCACCACGTCGCCGTCACCGTCGCCGTGCTCGCCCTTTTCACCGCGCGGGTGGTAATGCACGCGCTGCTTGCGCAGGATGTCGACGGTCTTCTCGACTTCTGCATCGGTGATGTCCGTCTTGGTGCGCACCAGCTCAGCGCCCGACAGATCACCGATCTTCACTTCCGGATACACCTCGAAGGTGGCATCGAACGCGACCTCGCCGTCGGCCACGCCTTCAGTCTTGACTTCGAAGCGCGGCTGGCCAGCCACCTTCACATCCTGTTCCTTGGTGATGTCGAAGAACAGACGGGCAGCCTTGTCGAACCGGACTTCCATCTCGACTTGCTGGCCGTACTGCTTCTCGACCATTTTCATGGGCACCTTGCCCGGGCGGAAGCCCGACATCTTCACGGTCTTCGACAACTTGACGAGACGCTGCTGCTTTTCCTGCTCGACTTCGGCCTGCGGCACAGCCAGCGTGACCTTGCGTTCGAGTTTGCCCAGATTTTCAATGACAGTTGCCATGGTGGTTTTCCAATTCACTCAATGATTTGTATTCGGTAGGCGACCGGATTGCGCCAGATTGCACCGGACTGCGCGCCATGCCCGGAGCCTTGGGCCCAGCGGACGGAAAACGCGCATTATCGCACGGAAAGTTTCGCTTTCGGCGTTTTGCGCATCGTTTTGCGACACCTGGAATGGTATTGGCACACCAGCCGGCAGCAGCGTACTGCATCGTACAGATGCGCGCGCCTGCGGCGCGAACCGTCAATGCGACAACCCTTGCGGCAACCCGTGGCGCAGGCGATGCAATAACTCGCGCGCGGGGTCGACGGCCCCGGCCAGATCACGTTCGATTGGCCACGGCTCGCCTTCGATCTGGCTGGCCAGCAGTTCGCCGCCCAGCGCTGCCCATGTCAGGCCACGCGAGGCCAGACCCAACAGGCCGTACAGCCCAGGCAGGCGCGGCAGGTCGGCCAGATGCGCGCCACGCAAGCGCTCGGCTTGCGCCAGCGCCACCGCTTCGTCGGCGAGAGAACCGATGTGTGGCAGCCGGTTATGTGTCACCCACCGCACACCGCAATACCCATCCAGGGCCGCGGGATCCAGTGCCATCAGTCGCGCGCGCCATGCCGGCAACAGCGCTGCAATACGTGTCAGGTTCTCCGCATGCGCCTCCGCCGGCGAGAGCACTTGTGGAGGCGTTTCATAAGTCGAGCCGATGCGGACGCCCCGGGCATCGGCCGGCAATACATAGCCGTTGCCAGACACGACGGCCCTCGGCCAACCGGCGGATGCGGGATTGCCGCCGATGAGGGCGGCGGGGATATCTGTGAGGCGGCCAGCCATCGGTGATAGTGTCATGGCTACGCGCGGGAGCAGCTCCAGCGCGGCTCCGCCGTTGGCCAGAATCACCACGGGTACGCTGGCCAGCAGTTCCCCCGCCGGCCCGTGCAACTGCCAGGCATCCTCGACGCGCCGGAGGCTGGCGACATGGCAATTCCACCGTGTGGTCACATTCGGAGCGGCATCGGCCAATTGCGAAACACACACCGCCGGCGGCGCTACCCAGCCGCCCAGGCCAAACCACCACCCGCCGTAGGTAACCTCGGCGCCGCAGGCATCCTGCGCCTCGTGCGGCGTGACCCAGCGTACGATTTCCGGGGGAAAGCCGAGCTGCTCCACGGTGCGTCGCTGCAAGGCAGCCTCTTCTTCCGACATGGCGGCCTGCAGGAGGCCGCTCGCATGCCAGCCGACAGCATGCCCGGCCGCCGACAACGCGGCCCAGTGCGCCAGTGCATAGTGATGGCCGGCACGCGTCAGGCGCGACAGATGGCTGTCATCCGGCGAGACATGGGGGTGCAACGCCGCAGCATGGTGTGCCGAAGTCAGCCGGGCCGGGCCGCCCTCGCGTTCGAGCACCGTTACCTGCCAGCCGCGGGCTGCCAGCCGGTGGGCGACGGCACATCCGGCCAATCCGGCGCCGATGACCACGGCCTGCCTGCGTGCCCACTGGCCGGCCACCGGCGGCGGCTGGCGGCGCTCCCGCCAGCGTGGCTGGAAGGTTGCCTCGATGGCATGCCCCACGCTCGCCTGCTCCGGGGCGGCAACGGTAAACCCCGCGCGCCGCAGCCCTTGCAGCATGGCCTGATCGGTCAACGTTGCCACGAGAGATCCACCCTCGCGCATCAGACGGCCTGCCGCGCGTATCAGTTCGATACCGGAATGCTGTGGCGCCACCCACAGGCCGTCGAATCCGCCCGCGAGTCGCTCGACCACGCACTGCGGCTCACCCACTGCCAGTGTGATCACGACTTCTTTTTCGGCCTCGAAGCGCAGCAGCCCGGGCACATTTGCAGCCTCTGGAAGATGCAACTGCGTCGCCAGCGGATGCGCGCATGCCGCCAGCGCAGTACGCTGCTCATCGGGCCGCGCCACCCACACCAAATGAAGACGGCCGCGCGGTGCGGGGCTGTCGCGCCACGCCTGCCACGCCGCCAACAATGCCGGGAGCGCCGCCTGGCCGACATACAGGGCAGCGGCATGCACATGCGTCCGCCACGCGCATGCAAGCGTGCGCAGGAACGGGGCAACACGGGAAGATCTGTCGGACATCAAACTGGTGGGCTGGATGGAGAGAACATGCGGCATGGCGGTCCGCCGCGCAACGGAGTGGTAGGATACGCTATCCGCGCACATCGACGGATACCAGTGCTCGCCCGACTCATACCCGATGGCGTGCCAAACATGCCGTTGCGCATTTCACGTTCCCCGCTGCTTATTTCGTTCCGCTCTGCATGCTCAGTTATCGCCACGGCTTTCACGCCGGCAATCACGCCGACGTCCTCAAGCATTTCCTGACCGTGGAACTGCTTCAGTACCTGAATCGCAAGGACAAACCGTACTGGTATATCGACACGCACGCCGGCGCCGGGGTCTATGCGCTCGACGACGCGTTCGCAAGCAAGAATGCGGAATACAACACCGGCATCGGCCGCCTGTGGCAGCGCAACGATGTGCCCGAGGCGATGACGGCCTACCTCGACGAAATCCGCGCCCTGAATCCGGACGGCCAGTTGCGCATCTACCCGGGCTCGCCCTACCTGGCGTTTTCGCTGTTGCGTGACGCAGACCGCCTGCGCCTGTTCGAAATGCACTCCACCGAAATCGAGATCCTGCGCGACAATTTCCGTAGCGCGGGCCGGCGCGTGATGGTGTATCCCGGTGATGGTTTCACTGGATTGAAAGCCTTGCTACCACCCCCGCCCCGGCGCGCGATCGTGCTGATCGATCCCTCATACGAGGACAAGGAAGACTACACGCACGTGCTCGACACCTTGCGTGACGGCCTGCGGCGTTTCGCCACTGGCACCTATGCCGTGTGGTATCCGCAGGTACAGCGGCGCGCCTCGGAACGCCTGCCGGAGCAACTGAAAGCCCTCGGTGTGCGCCAGTGGCTGCATGCCTCCCTGACAGTCGCAGCGCCGCGCGAAGATGGATTTGGCCTGCACGGTAGCGGCATGTTCATCATCAATCCGCCGTGGACCCTGCGGCCCATGCTCGAGACCGTGATGCCGTGGCTGTGCGAGGCACTGGCGCAGGATGCCGGCGCGTCGTACCAGCTTGAATGGCAGGAAGAGTGACAGCCCCTCTTCCGCCGTACTAGCCGTGCAGCCGTACTAGCCGGCGCCCCTGGCCCACCGTGTGCCAGCCGCGTCGCAAACCTTACTTGCCGCTGCCGATCTTGTAGCCGCCGCCGCTGACATTGACGTGTGCGCCAGTGACGAATGACGCCTGGTCAGACAGCAGCCACAGAATCAGCTCGGCCACTTCTTCCGGCTGCCCGACACGCCCCATCGGCACCGTGGCGGACAACTCCTTGCGGCGCTCCGGATCCTTGAGATAGGCAGTCATGGCGGTTTCGATGATGCCCGGCCGCACGGCATTGACGCGCACGCCATCCTCCGCGATCTCGCGGGCAAATCCGGCGGTAAAGGTATCGACCGCGCCCTTGGAAGCGGCATAGGCGCACGATGCCGCGCGGCCACCGTTGGTAGCAGCCATGGAAGATACATTGACGATCGCCCCGCCCTTGCCGCCGCGCGATACCGCCATGCGGCGCACGGCTTCACGACAGCAATACATCAGCCCAACGACATTGCTCGCCATCAATTCGAGCGTCACGTCAAAGTCCAGCTCCGCCACTTCGGATTTGCTGATCGTGCCGGCGGCGTTGACCACGGCGTCGATGGGACCCAGTGTGCGTTCGGCATCCAGGAATGCCTGCTCGATGGATGCGCGATCCGACAGCGTCATCGACAGCGCAACGGCGCGGCCACCTGCGGCCTCGATTTCGCGCACGGCCGACTGCGCCTGCTCGCTCGCTGCGGAGCGCCCCGTCAGCGCCACGGCGTAGCCGGCGCGCGCCGCCAGAATCGCCGTCGCCCGGCCGATTCCCGTGGTGCCACCGGTCACAAGACACACTTTACCCATCACCTGACTCCTCCATTATTATCAATATATGGAATACCTGTTCATCGACGGCAATGCCGCGTGGCGCAGGAACGCCGGGCCATGCAACATGCCAAGGCGATGGCATATTATGCGCCGAGATTCCAGGATCCGCATCCTGGAATCTCGCACAAATGGCCTCAGTACAGCGTTTGAGATGATGCTCTACAGCAAGCCGCGCCTACCCGGCCTTCGAGGTACAGCGCGAAGATCTACCGGCCATATGGCCGGATCCGGTTGGATTTACGGTGAAGTCAGCACGATTTTGCTTGATGCAGTCCTGCCCTGATCCAAATCCTGGAATGCCTTTCCGCCCTCGGTCAGCGGCCGTTCCTCGACCCATTCCAACGTCCCGAATGCGCCTTCATGCAATGCGACGACGGCAGCACGCAGGTCGGCGATCGTGTAGGTGTAGGTGCCCAGCAAGGTGATCTCCGCCAGCGTCAGCTTGCGCATGTCGATCTCGCTGGCCCAGTCCTGCAGGCCGATATGCATTACCACGCTGCCCGGCTTGGCGCCGGCCAATGCGGCATTGCGCGTCGCCTTGGACCCGACGGCATCGATCACGTAATCGTAGGCGCTGTCGCGGACGGCTTCTTCGAGCGGGTTGTAGGTCCGGCAGCCGACATGCAGTTCGGCCGAGGCCCGGCGCAATGGATTCACTTCTGCCATGTCGATATGGCGGCAGCCATACGATTTCAGCAGCAGCGCGGCCAGCAGCCCGATGGCGCCACCGCCGATCACCAGCACGCGGGCCTCAGGCAAGGGTCGCGTCAGTACGCGCATCGACAGGTTGATGGCATGCAGCGCCGTTGCCGCCGGCTCGGTGAGCGAAGCATGCAGCGCCGACATGTCTTCCGGAATTTCGACGATGCACGATGCGGGAATCGACATGTACTCGGCAAACGCGCCCGGACGCGTCATGCCGACCATCGTGCGGTTCGAACACAGATTGGTCCGCCCCTGCACACAGAATTCGCAGTGACCGCAGGTAATCAGCGGGTTGCCCGTGACACGCTGCCCCGTGGCCAACGCTGGCACACGGCTCTCGACGATCGTGCCGGCAAACTCGTGGCCCAGCACAAGGCCGGGTTTACGACGCGGATCGTGCCCGTGATAGGCATGCATATCGGAGCCGCAGATCCCCACGGCGTCGATCTTGAGAATCACCTCGCCATCGGCCACCTCGGGATACGGGCGCTCCTGCACCATCACTTCGTTTGGCTGCGTATATACCAGTGCTTTCATGGCACTCATCCTTCACATCAAAATTTTCGTCATTCGCCGCACTACACGGGCGGCAGTTGCCTGATCGCATCGGAGGCTCGTTACTTGGCGGTAAAGCCGCCATCCACCGCCAGCGTCTGGCCGGTGACGTACGCGGAGGCTTCGCTGGCGAGGAACACTGTCGCGCCATACAGATCCGACAACTCCCCGTTGCGGCCGATGCACGTCGCCTCGGCATTGCGCTTTGCCAACGTCTCATCGGCGAATACCGCCGCCGTCAGGTCAGTCGGAAAAAAGCCCGGTGCGATGGCGTTGCACGTGATGCCATGCTTCGACCATTCCTGCGCGATGGCACGAGTCAGCTGGACGATGCCGCCCTTGCCCGCGCCATATGGCGCGCTGTTCGCAAACGCGCGATAGGATTGCAGCGAGCCGATGTTGATGATCCGCCCCCAGCCGCGTGCCTTCATCTGCGGCGCCAGCACCTGCGTCAGGAAGAATGGCGCACCGAGGTGCAAGGCAAGATGCAGGTTCCACGCCTCCGGCGTGACCTCCTGGAAGGGCTGCCGCAAGTTGACGCCTGCGGCATTCACCAGGATGTCGATCGTGCCGTGGGCCTGCAGCGCACGCTCGCCGCAGCTCCGGACGGCTGCGGCATCGGAAAGGTCGCACGCCAGCGCATGCGCCTCAATGCCATCCGCGCGCAGGTCGGCGCAGGCGTTTGCCAGCACATCCTCCCGGCGCGCCACCAGCACCACGCGCGCACCGGCCATACCGAGGGCGCGCGCCATGGCGTTACCCACGCCGGCGTTTCCCCCTGTGATCAGGGCCGTACGGCCCTGCAGATCGAATAGTTGCTTGATGTCCATTGCCCCGCCACTCCTCCAAACTGAAACGGCGCAGCCAGGCTGCGCCGTTCAACCATGTTTACACCTGCACCGGTTCGCCGCGATCGAAGGTCTCGTTCGGGAAGTATTTGCGCAGGCGGTCATCGGCCGTGCGCGCGTGGGCTTCCATGCCTTCGAGACGCGAGATCCGGGCCGTGACCTCACCGATGCGCTTGGCGGCATCGCGCGTCATCTTCTGCCAGGTCAGGGTCTTCACGAACTTGTGTACCGACAGGCCGCCCGAATAGCGCGCCGCGCCCTTGGTCGGCAGCACGTGGTTCGGGCCGCTGGCCTTGTCACCGAAAGCGACCGTGGTTTCCTCGCCCAGGAACAGCGAGCCATAGCAGGTCAGGTTGGCCAGCCACCAGTCGAGATCGGCGGTATGCACTTCAAGGTGTTCGGAAGCATAGCGGTCCGACACTTCGACCACTTCTTCGCGCGTATCGCACAGCACCACCTCGCCGTAATCGCGCCATGCGCAGTACGCAGCATCGCGTGCGGTCGGCGGCAGATCTTCGATCAGCTTCGGCACGAGACCCATCACTTCATCGGCCAGCGCCTTGGAGGTGGTGAACAGCCAAGCCGGCGACTCGTGGCCGTGTTCGGCCTGGCCGACCAGGTCGCTCGCCACGATATAGGGATCGGCCGTCTCGTCGGCGATCACCGCCACTTCAGACGGACCGGCAAACACGTCGATACCCACCTTGCCGAACAGCGTACGCTTGGCTTCGGCCACGAACTTGTTGCCCGGGCCGACCACCACATCAGCCGGCTTGCCAGTGAACAGGCCGTAGGCCATCGTGGCAATCGCCTGCACGCCGCCCAGCGTCATGATGGTATCCGCGCCAGCCGCCTTGAAGGCGTACAGCACGTAGGGATGCATGCCGCCGCCACGGAACGGGCTGGAGCACGCGATGATAGATTTCACACCGGCCGCCTTGGCGGTCGCCACCCCCATGTAGGCCGACGCAATGTGTGCGTAGCGACCTGCAGGCGCGTAGCAACCCACGACATTGACGGGAATGACGCGCTGCCCGGCCGTCACGCCCGGATACAGCTCGGTGGAAAAATCTTCCAGCGAACGACGCTGCGCCAGCGCAAAGTCATAGACCTGCTGCGCAGCGAATTCGATGTCCGCCTTGACGCTAGCCGGCACATCCTTGATGCCCTGGTCGATCTGTGCAGGCGTCATGATGATGTCGCCGTCCCACTTGTCGAGCTTCTTCGCATACTCGCGCACCGCGGCTTCGCCCCGGGTCTCGATCTCGTGCAGCATTTCGTTCACTACTTTCTGGGCAGTGGCGGTTTCGGTTTCGGGCGTCTTGGACGCGCGCTTGAGGTACTGGGTGGCCATGGGAATAATTTCCTTGCAAAAATGAAATCGCTTACATACAGATTCTGAATAAAGGCCGGCACACTGCAGACACCGGCCCTGACCCGACTATTCCGGTCGACGCATATTGCATGCGTCGACCGGAACTGTGCTTACTTACCCTGTGCGGCGAACGCGGAGAGCTTCGGATCCGCCTGCACCTTCGCCATGTAACTGCTGTCGATGAAATCCTTCGCAGCCGGCACCTTCGCCAGCGCGCCCGAACCTTGCATGAAGGTAGCAATCTGAGTGAACCAGCTATCCATCTGCGAAGCGCCCTTGGCACGGTCCATGGCTGCCAGCTGCTGCTGCAGGTCAAAGACCGGGCGCGTCGAGAATTCCTTTTGCATCGCCGATTCCGAGATGGTTACGCCACCCTGCTGGTAGAACTTCTTCATCAGCGCCACGGCTTCGGTCGGATTGGACTTCAGCCAGTTCTGGGTCCGCAGGTACACTGCCAGGAACTTGGCGACGTTCTCGGGATTGTCCTTGGCGTAGTCGCCGCGCGCGATCAGGGCACCCGGCACCACTGCGCCACCGTCCTTGCCGGTACACAGGACCTTCGCGTTGGCCTTTTCTTCCAGCGTGTAGCTGTTCGGCGCCCACACGCCGGCGTAGTCAGCGTTGTTCGACGACACCGCCGAAATGATCTCGGCCTGACCCATGTTCTTGAGCGTGACGTCCGCCTTGCTCAGGCCAAACTTCTTCAGGCAGGCCTGCACGGCATAGTCGCCTGTCGAGTTCGAGGTCAGGACGATCGTCTGGCCTTTCAGCGACGCCGGATTGGCTTTCACCTGGTCGTACTTCGACTGGCTCACCAGCAGCAGGTTGGCTTGCGACTCGTCGTTCGACAGGCCGATGGTCTTGACGCCGAAACGGACGAAGCCGAGTACTGCCGGCACGGAACCGGTCGCGCCCACGTCCCACGACTTCGAGGCCGAGGCTGCCATCTGCGGGACGCCTGCGGGGAAGATCGAGAACTCGGGCTTAAGGCCAACCTCAGCCCACCAACCCTTTTCCGATGCCACATAGAACGGCAGCGCCCAGTACACGGCGGGCTGGTAGCTGACCTTGATCGGCGTAAGTTCTGCCGCGCCGGCCTGCATGCTGACCATACCGGCGAGCGCCGCCGCCCACACACCGCGTTTCACCAACTTGCGAAGTCCCTGCATCTTCCTCTCCTTGTTTTTCCTGCGACAATTCAACGGCAACACACCTCGCGGTGCATCGCCTGTTTGCAGACAGCGATTCGATTCAATGTTCGTGACCAGCGTGCTCGGCACGCAATGATTTCCAGATATGCGTGCGCAGATGCACGAAGGACTCGAGGTCCATCACGTCTTCGATGGTGGCCTGTTCATCCCAGCGGTTGGCTTCGCGCACCGACTTGATGTCGATGATCTCCTTCACGCGGCCCGGACGGCTGGTCATGATGACCACGCGATCGGCCAGATACACCGATTCTTCCACTGCGTGGGTAATGAACAGCACCGTACGCGGATTCACGCGTGCAAGGCGCACGAGTTCTTCCTGCATGACGACCCGGGTCTGCGCATCGAGTGCACCGAACGGTTCGTCCATCAGCAGCACGCCCGGATCGAGCGCGTAGGCGCGGGCAATCGCCACACGTTGCTGCATGCCGCCCGACAGCTGGTGCGGGAATGCTTTTTCGTAGCCGGTAAGATTCATGAGCTTGAGGTAATGCTCGATGATGTCGCGACGTTCACCCGTCGCCAGCCCTTTGCTGCGCAGGCCGAAGTCGACGTTCTCCCACACGGTTTTCCATGGAAACAGCGCAAACTGCTGGAACACCACCGCGCGGTCCGGGCCCGGGCTGCGCACGTCGCGGCCGGCCACCGAGACGGTGCCGCTGGTCGGAAACTCCAGTCCCGCTGCCATCCGCATGCAGGTCGTCTTGCCACAGCCGGAGGGTCCGACGATAGCAACGAACTCCTTATCCTGGATATGCAGGTTGATGCCATCCAGCGTCAGCAGGTCTTCGCCGTTGCGCTGGAAGACGCGCGTGACATTGTCAAAAACGATATCGGCCATCGACTTCCATCCTTTTACTTAAGTGCACGACGACGATTACGCATCGCGAAATTTTCGATCTGGCGCAGCAGCACATCGATCAGCCCGCCCACGATCCCGATGGCGATCATCGCGCTCATCACGATTGGCGTATCGATATTGCTCTGGCCTTTCACCATCATGTAGCCGATACCGCTGGAGGCCACGATCAGCTCGGCGCCCACCAACGACATCCAGCCCAGGCCGGCGGATACACGCAGCCCCGCCATGATCGACGGCAGCGCAGCGGGCAGCAGGACTTCCAGCAGGATCATGCGTGACGATGCACCGAGCATGCGGGCCGCTTCGAGCAGCTTGGCATCCACGTACTTGGCGCCACGATATGCATTGACCACGCAGGGTGGGAACGCACCGGCAAAGATGATCAGTACCGGCCCGCCGATCCCCGTACCGAACCACAGTGCCGCAAACGGCACCCACGCGATCGGCGCGATAAACCGCAGGATCTCGAACAGCGGCGAGACGATGTAGTCCAGCCAGCGGAACCACCCCATCAGCAGGCCAAGCGGCACACCGATCGCTGCCGCCAGCAGGAAGCCCATCAGGTAGCGCATAAGGCTTGACCACAGGTGCGTCTGCAGCGTGTAGTTGGCAAACGGCGCCTGGGTTAACTCGACGAAGCGTGCGAGGACCTGGGGCGGTGTCGGCAGGAACTGCGGCGGCGCCAGGCCGGTGGCAGCGGCGCCCCACCAGATTCCGAAAAAAGTTACCAAGCCTGCCAGCGACAGCAGCCAGTATTGCCCTGCCCCGCTGCGGCGGGCTTTCTTGGCCTTGGCTGCGGGCGCAGCCGGTGCGGCCTGATGCGTCAGCCGTTGATCCGCGGTCAAATTCGCACTCCTCACGATGTAGCCCTCCACGGCATGGCGCGACGCTCGAGCATGCCCAGGCACCATGTCATTACCCAGCCAAGCGCGGCAATCGTCAGCATGGCCACCAGAATCATCGACGGGTAGATATCGAGCGAGCCCTGTGTGAGGACATGCCCGAGGCCCAGCAGCGCGCCAACCAGTTCACCTGCCACTAGCGTGGTCCATGCCGCCTGCAGCGACAGGCGCAGGCCAGTGAAGATCATCGGCAGAGAACCGGGCACGAGTACCTCCCACACGAACGCGCCACGGCGGATGCCGAGCATGTCGGCCGCTTCCAGCAATTGCGGTTCAATATTGCGCACGCCCGCGTAGCTGTTGATCACCGCCGGCACGAAGGCCGCCATCCAGATCACCATGATCTTGGCGGCATCGCCCAGGCCCAGCCAGACGATGGCCAACGGAATCCACGCCAGCGGCGGAATCGGCCGGATCAAGCTGAACACGGGATTGAAGAAGGCTTCCGCGCGGCGCGAATAGCCCATCGACAGGCCAAGCGGAACGCCAATGACGATGGCAGCCAGGAAGCCCAGCAGAACCAGTTTGACGCTTTGCAGGACGTGCTGGTCGAGTCGGCCATCGCCATAGCCGGTGGTGGCGATTTGCACGAGGGAATCCCAGACCTCTCCGGGAGTGGGGAAAGTCATGGGGTTGATGATCTGGGTCACCGTGGTCAGCACATACCACAGCGCCAGAGTGCTGCCGAGTGTCAGGATGCCGGCCTGACCGCGGGGGGATAACAACGCTTTTGCTCGCACCGCCTGTCTCCGAATGGTTTTGGTTTTGGTGTTGCTTTGCGAGTGAATTCACTATGAATTCATTTGGATACTATTGGATGTGCGATCAGCCTGCAAGTCAGCGTATACCCGACGCATCATTCAGCAGCACATCACAAGACTGAAAATATTTACATTCCGCCTGTTCGATCTGTCTGGTTTTCTGGAATGGCTCCTGGTCTCGCTACTCCTGATGTGCTCATCTGGGTACTTTGTGATGCGAGATCATGTAACCGCTTTCATTTCATCATATTGAACCTTCAGGCCAATTGCAAGGCCGCGTTTACCCGACGTGCATTTCTGCGCCAGATTACAATAATGAAAACATTTACATTCTTGATCATAGGTATTACATGGCCACGCGCCCACGCATCGTCGATGTTGCTGCCCGAGCCGGGGTGTCCACCGCTACCGTCTCGCGCGCCCTGTCCAATCCGGATCTCGTACATCCCGAGACACAACAGCGCATCCGCTCCGCCATTGCCGAGCTGGGCTATGTGATGGATGGCTCGGCCCGCGCCCTCGCCTCCGGCCGGGCGCGCACCGTGGCGGCGATCGTGCCGACGCTCGATAACGCGATCTTTGCGCGCGCGGTGCAGAGCCTGCAGACGACGCTCTCGAACTCCGGCTACCAGCTGCTGATCGCGGCCCATGAATACAATCTCTCGGCCGAACATGAACTGGTACGCGCCCTGCTCGAGCGCTCCATCGATGCGCTGATCCTGGTGGGCGCGGACCATGCACCGCAGACATGGGAAGTGATTCGCGGCAGCCGCGTACCCCTGCTCATTACCTGGGCGCGCAGCAGCGAGCACGAGCCATCGATCGGCTTCGACAACCATGAAATCGGCCGGCTGGCGGCGCGCCACCTGCTGTCGCTCGGGCACCAGCACCTGGCCGTGGTATCCGGCTACTGCCGGCACAATGACCGGGCCCGCCATCGCGTCGAGGGATTCCGCGAAGTCCTGGCCGAACATGGCCGCCGGCTTGCAGATGCCAATGTGGTCGAGCAACCGTTCGGCTTCGAAGGCGGCCGCGCCGGTCTGCAACTGCTGATGCAGCTGCGGCCGCGCCCCACGGCAATTTTCTGCGGCAACGACATGCTGGCGCTGGGCTGCCTGTTCGAGGCGCAGTCGATGGGCATTCGCGTACCCGAAGCGCTGTCGCTGGTCGGCTGCGACAACCTGCCGGTGTCGTCGCAGATTCCGCCAGGCCTGACGACTATCCTGCTGCCCACCTATGAACTGGGTCAGCGTGCTGCGGAAGCCGTGCTGCACTGGCTCGCAACCAGGGAAGTGCCGCCCAGCCAGTGTCTGCCGATCGAGATTGTGGTGCGCGGCACGAGCGCGCCGCCTGCGGACATCCAGAAAGAAGAAACCAGCCGTCCGCAACATGTTTCCGCCTAGTAGCAGAGTGTCATGCGCTGCGCGAACTCGCGCAGCAATGGCAGGCTGTCGCGCAACTCCGCCGCGCTCGCGCGTGCGCGCGGCGCGGCAATAGCCAGCCCCATGATCGGCGGATTGTCGCCATTGGGAATCGGCACCGCCATCCCGACCACGCCTGGCAGATACTCTTCATCGTCGAGCGATACACCCTCCTCGACGATCTGGTCGAGCGCGATGCGCAATGCATCCACATCGGTCATGGTGTGCTCGGTATGGCGCACCAGCTCGATGGTCATCAGGTATTTCTCGCGATGCACGGGCGGCAGGTAGGCCAGCAGCAGTTTGCCAATGGCCGTGCAGTGCAGCGGAATCTCGCTGCCAGGCTCGAGCCGCAGGGACAGCGGCCAGCGCGCCTCCACACGATCCACATAACGTACACGCCCGCCGGTGATCACCCCGACGTTGCAGGTTTCTCCCGTCCGGTCGGACAGTTCACGCAGGATGTCATGGCGCGGGCCGCGCTGGGTCGCGCGGGCCACCACGTCGAGCGCCAGCTTGAGCAGGCGGTCACCCTCGATGAGCTGGCGCTGGCGCGCGTCGCGCTTGAGGAAATCGAGACGCACGAGATTGCCGATGATCCGGTTGGTCGTCGGCCGTGGCAGGTTCAGTGCATCGGTGATCGCCGCCGCGGACGGCGGATACACCGAGCCCATGACCAGTTCCAGCACGTCGAGCGCCTTGGACAGCGCGCCCGCGCCATCGGTTGCGCTCTCGGTCGAAACATCGGCCGGCTGATCAATCGGTTCAAGAGAGTCGGATGACATACGTTGGAGTACCTGGAAAGTCTTCACGCCACGTGCTGCATGGCCCAATACCGGCATCCCGCCTGCATCACCCGTTGTGCGGGGCGCAGCGGGCAAGCGGCTGCCCGAGTCCACGGATTATAAGGATCCACCCTTCCTGTGCACTGCAAAACCAGCTGCAAGATACGATTCCGTCCTTGACATAGTATCACCATATGATACTGTACAAATCATAAATTGATACGACCGATTTGGCGCCGCGCAGCAACCCAGCCGCCGGACACTCGGTTTCACCCAAGGAGACAGTGAAATGGCAGTAAGGATGGTGCCCCTGGAAACCAAGACGCCGTGGCTGCGTCTGGAAGTCACCGAAGCCGATGTCAAGGCGACGGACCACGCCGATCTGCTGCGCATGCTCGAGCAGGTGCTGCTGATCCGCCGCTTCGAGGAAAAGCTGCTGCGCCTGAGCGTGGCCGGCATCCTCCACGGGCCGGCGCACTCCAGTATCGGACAGGAAGGTGCCACAGTCGGGGCCATGTCGATGCTCACCACGGGTGACAAGATCAACGGCACGCACCGCATGCACCACCAGTTCCTCGCCAAGTCGCTGAACTACGCCACGCCGCAGGGCTACGTGCCGCTCGAACAGGACGTGCCGGAAGCCTTCCACGACGTGGTGTACCGCACCTATGCCGAGATTCTCGGCCTCACCCCCGGCTACTGCGGCGGACGCGGCGGCTCCATGCACCTGCGTTATCCGGAAGCCGGCGTACTCGGCTCCAACGCCATCGTCGGCGGCAATCCGCCGCACGCCGTGGGCTATGCCTTTGCTGACAAGATGCTCGGCAACGACAATATCTCGGTCACTTTTTTCGGTGACGGCGCCACGCAGATCGGCTCCGCCTACGAGGCAATGAACCTGGCGGCGCTGTACAACACGCCCACCGTCTTCTTCATCGAGAACAACCAGTACGCCGTCTCCACGCATGTTTCCGAGCAGACGCGCGAAACGCGCCTGTCGGCGCGCGGCCTGTCGCTGGGCGTGCCGGCTATCGAATTCGACGGCATGGATGTGGTCGCCGCGCGCCTGGCCATGCAGGAAGCCAAGAACATCATCCAGCGCGATGGCGGCCCGGTGCTACTTGAAGCCCGCACCTACCGCTTCTTCCACCAGTCCGGCGCGCTCAAGGGCAGCGCTTTCGGTTATCGCGAGAAAACGGAAGAAGAAGAATGGCAGCAACGCGACCCCGCAACCGTGTTCCCGGCACAACTGAAGAAACTTGGCGTGCTGACCGACAAGGGCCTGGAGCAGATCGACGCACGCGTCAACGCAGTGCTCGACGGCGCGCTCGAACGCCTGATCGAGCACTACGGCAACGAGAAAAAGGAACGCATCTTCCCGGCGCTGTGGCCGAAGCCGGAAGAAGCCGATGAGGGCATTCGCGGCGATCTCAGCGAACTGGCCAGCTACCGCCAGCGCGAGCTTGAAGACGTGCCGGCCGCCGAACTCGAGGAAGTAAAGTTCCTCGACATCATGTCGAAAGCCATGTTGCGTAACATGGAAAAGTTCGACAACCTGATCATCCTCGGCGAGGACGTGCACCGCCTGCGCGGCGGCACCGCCGGCGCCACGCGCAATATCGGCGAGCGCTTCCCGGACCGCCTGATCGGCACGCCGATCTGCGAGAACGGCTTTACCGGCATGGCGCTCGGCGCGGCGCTGAACGGCTTGCGTCCCGTCGTGGAAATCATGTATCCCGACTTCTCGCTGGTTGCGGCCGACCAGCTGTTCAACCAGATCGCCAAGGTCCGCCACATGTTCGGCGGCAAGTTCCCGGTACCGGTGGTCGTACGCAGCCGCGTCTCCGCGGGTACCGGCTATGGCTCGCAGCATTCGATGGATGCCAGCGGCCTGTTTGCGCTGTACCCGGGCTGGCGCATCGTCGCACCCAGCCGTCCTTATGACTACATCGGTCTCGTCAACGCCGCCATCGCCTGCGACGATCCTGTGCTGATCGTCGAGTACAACGAACTGTTCAAGAAGCCCGGCATGGTGCCGACCGGCGACTGGGACTACATCGTACCGTTCGGCAAGGCCCGCATCGCCCGCCCGGGCAGCCGCTGCACCATCCTGGCCTATGGTCCGATGGTCGACATCTGCAGCAATGTCGCGGACAGCACCGGCATCGATGCCGAGGTCATCGACCTGCGCACGCTCGATCCGCTGGGGCTCGACTGGGACACCATCAGCGAAAGCGTGCAGCGTACCAATGCACTGATGATTGCCGAGCAGACCGCGCGCGGCACGTCGATCGGCTCGCGCATCGTCAGTGATGCCCAGGAACGCCTCTTCGACTGGCTCGACCATGAGATTGTGCATGTCACCGGCGGCCACGCCTCGCCAGTGGTGTCGAAGGTCCTCGAACAGGCTGCGCTGGCCAATGCCGGCACAGTCGAAAAAGCCCTGCGTGCGCTCGATGCGCGCCGTGGCGGTCGTTGAACCGGGAGCCCGCCATGCAACTCAAGGATCCGCTCCTGAAGACCCACCATACCGCCATCTGCGTCAATGACTTCGAACGCGCCAAGGCGTTCTACATCGACTTTCTCGGCTTTACGCTCGAAGGCGAGATGGACCATCGCGACGAAGCCGCGCTCGGTGAAGTCGTCGGCCTGCCCGGCGCAGTGATCCGCTGGGCCATGCTGGCGCATGGCCCGCACCGCATCGAACTGTTCAAGTACTACACGCCGCAAGGCGATACGCAGGCGCGACGCCAGTGCGATTTTGGCTACAGCCATTTCGCCTTCCAGGTCGAGGATGTCGACGCGGTGTACGAGCAGGTGATCAAGGCTGGCTACAAGACCACCGCACCGCCGCGTTCCTTGCGTGGCGGACGGAGCCGGGTGATCTATGTGACAGAGCCGGAAGGCGCGATCACCGAGTTCATCCAGCTGTCGCCCGACGCATAACACCGAGTGCCAGAACACGCAGAATATCCGGAGACAGAATGAAACGAACCATCGGCTTCATCGGCCTCGGCACGATGGGCGGCCCCATGGCTGCACATCTGGCCAAGGCCGGCCACCATGTGCAGGGCGTCGACCTCGATCCCGCCAAGGTTGCCGCGCTGGAAGCAGCGGGCGGCACGGCGTGCGCCAGCATTGCCGCAGCCTGTGCCAATGCAGACACCATCATCACCATCCTCCCGCGCGACCAGCATGTGCGCGAGGCACTGCTCGGTGCAGATGGCGTGATCCGCCACGCCGCACCCGGCACGCTAGTACTGGAGATGAGCACCATCCTGCCGCGTACCAGCCTGGATATCGCGCAGCAGTTACAGGCTGCCGGCCTGCGCATGATGGATGCGCCAGTCGGCCGCACCCCGGCCGATGCCCGCGCCGGCCGCCTGCTGGTCATGGCC
This sequence comes from Imbroritus primus, assembly GCA_000272025.2. Lineage (GTDB taxonomy): Bacteria > Pseudomonadota > Gammaproteobacteria > Burkholderiales > Burkholderiaceae > Imbroritus > Imbroritus primus. The sequence goes on along the minus strand of AKCV02000015.1, from coordinate 794,565 downwards.
GGCGGCAGCCAGGAAGATTTCGTGGATGCCCAGCCGCTGTTCGAGTGCTTTGCCGACAAGGTGCTGCACATGGGCGCCCTCGGCACCGGCATCCAGATGAAGGTCATCAACAACTACATGTCCATGGTCAGCATGGTACTGACCTCGGAAACGCTGACCATGGCCAAGAAGGCCGGCATTGCCACGCCGGCAGCCGTCGAAGTGCTGCAGAACACCGTGGCCGGTCGCGGGCAGATCAACACCAACTTTCCGAAGAAGGTGCTGGCGGGCGACATCACGCCGGATTTTCCGCTGTCGCTTGGCTACAAGGACCTGTCGCTCGGCCTGGCGCTGGGCCATGAACTCGGCACGCCGCTGTTCCTGGGGGCCTCGGCACTCGAGCTGTTCGGCATGGCGCCGGCCATGGGTCGCGCCGATCAGGATTGCACGGCCATGCTGTTGATCCTCGAACAACTTGCTGGCATCAAGAAGGACTGACAAGAGATGGCCTACATCAAGAATTTTCTGCTGCCACGCCTCGGCGATATCGACAGCGTCCGCGTGGTGAACTGGAATGTCGCACCCGGTGCGGCATTCGCGGCCGGTGACATCCTGCTGGAAATCGAAACCGACAAATCCATCGTCGAAGTCGTAGCCGAAGAGGATGGCAAACTCGTCGAGCAGCTCGTACCCACCGGCGAGTCGATGGATGCCACGGCGCCGGTCGCCCGCATCGAGGTGACTGGCGAAGCGCCGGACGAGGAGCAAGCGGCATCTGCTTCCTCCCCTGCCGCTTCCCTCGCCTCCTCGGCCAGCAATGCGCAGCCCGGTTTCTACATCAAGGATTTCCTCCTACCGCGCCTTGGCGACATCGACAGCGTCCGCGTGGTGAACTGGAATGTCGCGCCCGGTACGGCATTCGCGACCGGCGACATCCTGCTGGAGATCGAGACCGACAAGTCCATCGTCGAAGTCGTAGCCGAAGAGGATGGCAAGCTCGTCGAGCAGCTCGTGCCCACCGGCGAGTCGATGGATGCCACGGCGCCGGTCGCCCGCATCGAAGTGGCCGGGGAAGCCCCTCTAGACGACGTGCAGGCAGCCCCTGCTGCCCAGACACGTGCGCAGGCAACGGCCGCGCCTGCGGCCAGCGCACCTTCCACGCCGACCCCGCTGCCGGCAGGCGCACGCGTATTCGCCACGCCTGCGGCGCGCCGTGTAGCCGCTGAGCGCGGGATCGATCTCGCAGCCCTGACGGGCACAGGCCCTGGTGGCCGCATCACCGTGGCCGATGCCATGTCGGCCACGCCCGGCACGACTGCTGGTACTGGCGCGGGCGCAGCAGGTGCGCGCGCGGCACAGGAGGAACTGCAGGTCGCCACGCCTCACGGCACGGTCTTCGCCACGCGCTGGTCCGCCGCACGCGGCAACGCGGCGACCGTGGTGCTGATCCACGGCCTGTTCGGCGACACCGACACCTGGGCCAGCACGGTCAGCACGCTGACCCGCACCGGCCTGAATGTCCTGGCGCTCGATCTGCCGTGTCATGGCCGCAGCGCGGCTTCCGTAACGAGTTTCACCATGCTGGTGGACACGGTGGCGGCGGCGCTCGACAAGCTGTGCCGTGGGCCGGTCCTGCTGGCCGGGCATTCGCTCGGCTCCGCCGTCGCGGCACGCATCGCCCGCCAGGGCAAGCTGCAGGTACGCGGACTGACGCTGTTCTCCCCGGCCGGACTCGGCACCGAGATCAACCAGTCGTTCATCGACGGCATGCTGCATGCGCACTCCGACGAAGCCCTGGAGCGCGAGGCACGCAAGCTGACGGCTACGGCTGTCAACTTGTCAGCCGCCTACCTGCGCAAATTGCGCGAGCGGATCCAGGCCAAGGCCGAGCCGCTCGGTGCGCTGTGCCGCGACATCGGCGTGCAGGGCGTGCAGCAGTTCAGCATCCAGGCAGATCTGGAAGCGCTGCGCTGCCCCATCACCATCGTGCATGGCCGCAGCGATGCGATCATCCCGTGGCAGCACGCGCTGAACGCCCCGGCACGCGCAGCCCTGCACCTGGTGCCGCAGGCTGGGCATATGCCGCAGGCGGAAGCCATGGTGCTGGCCGGTGAGGTAATCGAACGGATGGTGCGTTCGATCTAAGCAGACTGACCGTTGCACCACCTGTCATACGTCCGGATGCTTTCAGTGCGCATCCGGGCGCATGACGAACGCGTGTGAGGGACGCGTATGAAGCGCGCCCTCAGGGCGCGATACAGATGTACTTCTCGTCCAGGTACTCATCGATCCCCTGGCGCCCGCCTTCGCGTCCGAGCCCGGATTGCTTGACCCCGCCAAAAGGCGCCGAGACCGTGGTCATCAACCCGCTATTGATCGCGACCATACCGCACTCGATCGACTCCATCATGCGCAGCATGCGCGGCTGTGACTGGGTATAGACATAGGCCGCCAGGCCGAACTCCGTATCGTTGACCATCTCCAGGAGCTCAGCCTCCGACTCGAAGCGATACAGCGGCGCGACCGGGCCGAATATCTCCTCGCGCGCCATCCGCGCCTGCCGCGACACGTTCGTGATGATCGTCGGTTCATAAAACGTACCACCCGCGGAATGCGGCCTGCCGCCGCGCAGGAGGGTGCCGCCATGGTCAAGCGCGTCCTGCACGTACTCCTCCACCTTCTCCAGCGCCCGGCTGTTGATCAGCGGCCCCTGGGTAACGCCCTCTGCATCACCGTTTCCGACAATCAGCTTGTCGACAGCCTGTGCCAGGGCTTGGGCGAACGCATCGTAGATGCCCGCGTGCACATAGACACGATTCGCACAGACACAGGTTTGGCCGGTATTGCGGAACTTGGAAATCATCAGCCCCTGGACCGCTGCCTCGATATCCGCATCATCGAAGACAATGAAAGGGGCATTGCCGCCCAGTTCGAGCGATAGCCGCTTGATCGTCGGCGCGCACTGCGCCGCGATGAGTCGCCCCACATGCGTCGAGCCGGTGAATGAAATCTTGCGCACCACGGGATCCGCGCACAGCGCCTCGCCGATGGGCGCGGCATCGCCTGTGACGATGTTGATCACGCCGGCTGGCACACCGGCACGCTCGGCCAGGACACCAAGCGCCAGCGCCGAGAATGGCGTGGTCTCGGCGGGCTTGAGGACCACGGTACAACCGGCCGCCAGCGCCGGGGCCAGCTTGCGGGTCACCATCGAACTGGGGAAATTCCACGGTGTAATGGCCGCGCAGACCCCGACAGGCTGTTTCAGGACGAGCAGCTGCTGCCCCGGCCATGGACTGGCAATCACCTCTCCAGCCACCCGACGGGCTTCTTCGGCAAACCACCGCACGTAATCGGCCGAGATCTGGATTTCCCCCAGCGCCTCTGCCAGTGGCTTGCCCTGCTCCAGCATCAGCACGGTCGCGAGCTCACGCTTGCATGCGAGGATTTCGCGATACCAGCGGTCCAGCACATCCGCCCGCTCCGCTGCGGTCGTCTTGCGCCATGTCCGGAACGCCGCGCTGGCGGCGTCGATCGCAGCCTTGACATCGGCCGGTCCGAGATTGGGAATCTCACCGATGACGCTGCCGTCCGCAGGATTGGTCACTTCCAGAACCCTGCGCCCCCGCTCACTCACCCATTCGCCGTTGATCCAGCATTGGTCCCGATACAAATCGGGTACGACCTGCTCCAGTACGTTCGCCATAGTCTCCTCTTGTATTGTGAATTCACCATGAATTCTCACTACATGCTGGACTTTGATCCGTCAAGCCCGCATCCTTCGGTGTTGGCGGGAGGCCACGCAAATACCGGTTAGCGGCGTTTCCCTTGATTTCTCCGACTGACTTGATTAATGTGAATTCAGCATGAATGCAAACGATAAACGCAACGCAGTCACGGCGCAAGACTTTGCTTACAGATTCATCAAGGAAGAGATCCTCTGCTTCCGGCTTCAGCCCAACGAGCACCTGAGTGCACTTGAGCTGGCCAACCGCCTGGAGGTCAGCCGCACGCCCATTCGCGAGGCATTGAGCCGGCTGGAGCAAGACGGACTGGTGACAAAAGGCGGCAGCGGAGGTTTTTATGTGCGCCCGATTTCCCTGAAGGAGATCGTCGACGCGTACCGGATTCGGGAGGTATTGGAGGTACAAGCTGCACTGGAGGCATTGCCGTTCGTGGATGACGCCCTGCTCGAACGACTGCGCCACATTCTCGCCGAGTGCGAAGCGCTGCTCGATCCGGACAAGTATGTGGAGTTCCTGCTGGCGATCCGCCGTTTCCAGGCCGAGATCGTTGTGGCCTCGGGCAATGGGTTCTTCGAGCAGGTCATGACGCCGATCATCGATCGCGCCCGCCTGGTGGGCGGCATGCTGATCCGCGTGCATGCGCCGCGCCAGCGCCAGGTCTACGACGAGAACGTGGCGATCTTCGAGGCGCTCGAAAAGCGCGATGCCGCGCTGGTGGAAGCGAGCGTGCGCCGCCATGTGCAGAACGCCCGGGAACAGGTCGTGAAGCTGCTGACGAACGACACCGGCAATACCTATCTGGGCGCGAGCCGCTAAACATTTCGATGATGAGCGGACAAGGAGGTATCACGTAGGCCGGACAGGCACGCCACCATTTGCATGCCTGAGGGGACGGGCGTGCGTGAAAAATGTGTGGTCCCTATCAAAAGGAAAGTCTGTTCATGGCATTTATCAAGTACCTCACCGATATCCAGTTCGACTACGGCGCAGTCTCGTTGCTGCATGCCGAATGCCTCAAGGCCAATATCAAGCGCCCCTTGGTCGTCACCGACAAGGGTGTACGGGCTGCAGGCGTCGCGGACATGGCCCTGGCCTCCGTCTCGGGAAAACTGCCACTCGAAATCTTCGACGAAACGCCGGGCAACCCCACCGAAGCCGCAGTCGAAGCCGCGCTCGCGGCCTATCGGGCCCACGATGCCGACGGCATCATCGCCATTGGCGGTGGCTCGGCGCTCGATCTCGCCAAGGCGCTGGCCATTGCCGCGACGCACCTCGGTCCGCTGGCGCAGTACTGCACCATCGACGGCGGCTCGAACAAGATTACCGATGCCTGCGCCCCCACCATCGCCATTCCGACGACCTCGGGCACCGGAAGCGAAGTCGCACGCGGCGCCATCATCATCCTGCACGATGGCCGCAAGGTAGGCTTCCACTCATGGCATCTCATGCCGCGCTGCGCGATCTGCGACCCCGACCTGACGCTCGCCCTCCCCCCTGCCCTCACGGCTGCCACAGGCATGGACGCCATCGCCCACTGCATCGAGTCATTTCTGTCACCAGCCTTCAACCCGCCTGCCGAAGGCATTGCCCTCGATGGCCTGGAGCGGGCCATGAAATGGATTGACGTTGCCGTCAACGACGGCAAGAACCGCGAGGCGCGCAAGCACATGATGTCGGCCTCCATGCAAGGCGCCATGGCTTTCCAGAAAGGCCTGGGTGCCGTGCACTCCCTCTCCCACGCGCTTGGCAGCTATGCGGGCAAGAGCCTGCATCACGGCACGCTGAACGCCGTGCTCCTGCCTGCCGTTCTGCGCTTCAACGAATCTGCCGAAAGCGTGATTGCCGACGACAAGTACCCGCGGCTCAAGCGCGCCGTCGGCCTCGCACAGGACCGTCAGCTGGACGAGCTGATCGTCGAAATCAACCAGCGCATCGGCATCCCGTCCGGTCTCGGCGCCATGGGCGTACCCGAGAGCTTTGTCGGCGAAGCCGTGCAAAAAGCTATGCACGACCATTGCCATGGCACGAATCCCCGCGTCGCGACGCCGGAGCAGTACACCGCACTGATTCGCGAAAGCTGGTGATGGAAGGAGCGCCTCCGGGCGCTCGCCTTGCCGATCCAACGCGCTCGCTGCCTTATGACGCCTTCCCCAAAAAAATCCGGCCACGCGGGCCGGAAAGCGAGGAAACTACAACACAACGGTAACACGCCAGTATCACGCCACGGCCGCCGCCGGCGTTCGTGGCGCACCCTGCTCCAGCTCCCGCAGCAGGCGCCAGATACGCGTGCGCAGATGCACGAATGACTCCAGATCCATGACTTCCTCGATGTGCTCGCAACTGTCCCACGCATCCTGCTTGCGTACGGTCGCCACATCGATGATTTCCTGCACATGGCCGGGCCGGCCACTCAGCACCACCACGCGGTCGGCGAGGTACACCGCTTCTTCCACACTGTGCGTGATGAACAGCACGGTACGTGGATTCACCCGGGCCAGGCGCACCAGTTCTTCCTGCATGACCACGCGCGTCTGCGCATCGAGCGCACCGAACGGTTCATCCATCAGCAATACGTCAGGATCCAGCGCATAGCTGCGGGCAATCGCCACCCGCTGCTGCATGCCGCCCGACAGCTGGTGGGGAAATGCATTCTCGTAGCCCTCCAGACCCATGAGCCGGAGATACCGCGTCACCGCGTCCTGTTGCCGCGCGGCGTCCGCACCTTGGCACTTGAGGCCGAAGGCAATATTCTCGCGAACAGTTTTCCATGGAAACAGTGCGAACTGCTGGAACACCACGGCACGCTCGGGACCGGGGCCTTTCACGGGCTTGCCCCCCACCTTCACCGCGCCGCTGGAGGGAAACTCCAGGCCCGCGGCCATGCGCAGCAGCGTGGTCTTGCCACAGCCAGATGGCCCGACAATCGCCACGAATTCCTTCTCGCGCACCTCGAAGCTGACGTCACGCAAAGCCATGAAGGTTTCATCCCCGCGCCGGAAGATGCGCCGCACCTGTTCGAATGTGATCTGACTCATGTGGTCTCCTATCCCGAAACCGCGCTGGAAGACGCCGCGCACTATTGCACGGCGCCTTCCATATACGCATTCAGTCGCCAGTATTCTCGGCGAATGCCTTCAGCTTCGGATCGTTCTGGATCATCAGCAGGTACTTGTTGGTCACGTGATCCTTGACCGAAGGAATCTTGCGCACCACGCCCACGGATTCCATGAACTTGCTGACCTGCATCCACCAGTCGGCCATCTGCGACTTCTCGCCGCCATCGAAGATCTTCAATTGTTCCGCCAGCGTATAGGCCGGCCGGTCACGCAGCTCGCGGGCCAGGTACTCGGGCGGAATGTTGACGCCGACAGACTTGAAGAAAGCGCCCAGGTAAGCTTCGGCTTCCTTCGGATTGGCACGCTGCCAGGCAACAGCGCGCAGGTACACGGCCAGGAACTTGGCTACGGCATCCGGATTCTCTTTGGCGAAGGCCGGCGTCACAAACAGGTTGCTGGTGATCGGCAGGCCGACATCCGCACCCGTGCAGATCACCTTGGCACCGATGGTCGATTCAAGGATGTAGGTGTTGGGCGCCCACACCTGCGCAACGTCATAGCGTCCGCTGTTGACCGCGGCGTTGATCTCGGACGGCGAAAGATTGACGAAGCGGTAGTCATCCGGCTTGAGGCCGAACTTCTTCTCCAGGCACACTGCCGCGCCCCAGTGACCGGTCGAATTGGTCGTCACCGGAATGGTCTTGCCTTTCAGCAAGGCAGGATTTTTGGCGTAGGCGTCTGCCTTGTCCTTGGTGGCCATGATGGAAATGATGGCCGCTTCGCCATCCGCCAGGCCAATGGTCTGCAGGCCATAACGCGAAGCGCCGAGCACCGAGGGAATATTGCCGGCGCCGCCGACATCCCACGAGCCGGACGCACCGGCGGCGATTTCCGGCGCCCCTGAGGAGAACGTCGACATGACCGGGTCGAGGCCCACCTGTTTCCACCACCCCTTTTGCGTGGCGATATACCACTCCAGCCCCCAGCGCTGCGGCTGCTGGGCAATCCGGATCTTCACCGGCGCCTTGTCGTCGCCCGGCGCGGCGACCGCCGGCGCGCTGAATGCTGCCGCGAGAACCGAAGATGTTGCGAGTGCTGCCAGTGCCTTGATATAGCGATGCCTCATCATTTGCCTCCTCCCCTTGGCGGGTGTGTTGTACAGAGCGCGGACCCGTGCCGCAACGGCGCGGGCCCGCGCCGGATCAGTTGCGCCAGTTGCGGCGGATACGCTGTTCGACACGGCGCATCACGTAGTCGATCAATGCACCGACCACGCCGATGGTGATCATCCCGACCACCACGACATGTGCGGCGAGATTGCTCTCCCCCTGGATGATCATGTAGCCCAGGCCGGTCGAGCCGACGATCAGTTCCGCGCCGATCAGCGACTGCCAGCCAAAGCCGGCGCCGATGCGCATGCCTGCGACGATCTGCGGCAGCGCGGCGGGAAACAGCACTTCGGTCAGCGTCAGCCAGCGGCTCGCGCCCAGCATCTGTGCGGCTTCGAGCAGAGGCTTGTCGATCTGGCGCGCACCGCTGTAGGCATTGACCACGCAGGACGAGAACACTCCCGAAAAGATCACTACCGTCGGCGACAGAAAGCCCGTGCCGAGCCATAGAATGGAGAATGGCACCCAGGCAATCGGCGGGACGAAGCGCAGCGCTTCGATCACTGGACCGAAGGCCCACTCCATGATGCGGAAGCGCCCCATCAGCAAGCCAAGCGGCACACCGACGATCACGCCCAGCACATAGGCGATGGCAAACTTGCGCAGACTGGCGAGCAGATGCTCCTGTAGCAGCGCGCCGGAGTATGGCTCGTGCGTGAGCAAGAGCATCTCCTTGAACACCAGTGTCGGGCTTGGCAGGAAGTTCTCCGGCACCAGGCCCGATTCCGTGACCAGCGCCCACCCACCCAGCAGCGTGAGCACCCCGAGTACCGGCAGGATCCAGCCCTCCAGCTGGGCGCGTCGCTTGGCGGCGCGATCTTCCTCGAGCATCAGCGCTTCCATGGCATGACCCTCCGTTCGATGACGGTCAGTGCCGTATTCATCAGCACGCCGAGCAGCGCCACGGTGACCATGGCCACGAAGATCATGCTTGGATCGAGATCGCGCGTGGCATTGATCATGATGTAGCCGAGCCCCATGAACGACCCGACCAGTTCGGCCGCCACCAGCACCATCCAGCAGGCCTGCAACGAGATCCGCAAACCGGTGAAGATGGTCGGCAAGGCATTGGGAATGACCACGTCGCGCAGCAGTTGCCAGGTCGAGGCGCCGTGCACGCGCGCGGCTTCTACCAGCACCGGGTTGATGTTGCGGATACCGGTGTGCGTATTGATCAGTGCCGGCGAGAAGGCCGCCAGCCAGATCACGAATACCTTGGCGGAAATGCCGAGGCCGAACCACAGGATCGTCAGCGGAATCCAGGCGATCGGGGCAATCGGCCGCATGATCTGGAAGATCGGGTTCAGGTAGGCATCGGCCATGCGGTTCCAGCCCATGAGCAGGCCGAGCGGCACGCCCGTGAGGATGGCGGCGGCGAAACCAAGCAGCACCAGGCCGAGGCTCGATCCGATATGTGCGAGCAAGGTAGAGCCCGCATAGCCAGGCGAGAGCGCAAGGCGGAATGCGGCATAGGCATCGCTGATCGATGGGAACTTGATGGGGGCGACCAGCTCCAGCGGGCCGGTCGCCAGATACCAGAATGCCATGAGCGCGGCGATCAGCCCGCTCCTCACCGTCCAGCGCAGCCGACGATGGCGCTGCTCAATGGAAAGCGCTGGCTTGCTTCGCCCAGACGATAACGGCGCGGACATGGCCGATGTGCCTCCCCTGCTGATTTTCTGCTGCATCCATCCCTCCTTCGAGGCGTTTCCAGATCACCCCGGGTATTCTTGTTCTGAATGTCCCGCGTTGCGAAGATGCGCCCGGAATGGCCTTATTGAGGCAGTCCGCCGTATGGCATCCAGCCACAGCCGATGGTCACGCCGCCATCGCAGGGAATCGTTGCGCCGGTCACCCCGCTGGCGCTGGCACTCAGCAGGAAATAAATGACCTCGGCAATTTCCGATGGCTGCATGAGGCGGCCTTGCGGCGTCGCGTTGATGATCGGCCCGAAATCGCGTTCGCCACCGCGTTCCTTGGGCCGCAGGAACGGGGTATCAGTCCAGCCCGGCGCCACCGCGTTGACGCGCACGCCACGTTTTGCCCACTGCACGGCCAGGGCCTCGGTCAGATTGACGACGGCAGCCTTGGCCGCGCCATAGGCCAGCACCGGTCCCGAGCGGAATGCCAGCACCGAGGCGATGTTGACGACAGCGCCTGCGCCGCGCGCAGCCATATCGCCACCAATCACCTGGCAGGCGAGATACGTCGTCTTGAGATGGGAATCGAGGATGCGCGACCATTCCTCGACGGGAAAATCCTCGATCGACCGGGGAACCTGCGGCAACCCTGCGCAATTGACAAGGCCATTGATGGGCGGGAGGTCAGCCGCGACCGCAGCGTAGCCAGCCGCGACGGCGTCGCGGTCAAGCGCATCGACGCGAATGCCGCGTGCCCTGGCGCCAAGCGCCTGCGCGAGGGTCTGTGCGGCCTCGCCATTCAGATCCATGATAGCGACATGGCCGCCTGCTTCGACCACCTTGCGAGCCGTGGCCGCACCGATACCACTGGCGCCGCCTGTTACCACCACGCACAACCCTGCCATACCGCGACTTTCCATCCTGAGCTCCATCTTGCCTACCGAATCTGGACTGCCGTGCCATTGGCACGACAGGCTGTTCTGTTGCCACCTGCGAGCATCAACCGGCTATACCGCGCGATCAGGTCATGCATTCCAGCAGCCCTTTCGGGTGGGATCACCGCCGCTGAAGGCACCACCGCGATCGCTTCGGACGAATGCCGTCCGGACACATCATCCAATCCGCCGAGAACAACCACGCTCTCGACTGCGATGGAAAACGTTTGCCATGGCTCAGAGTAGTAGACCGTAAAAGCTCCTGTCAAGACGATCAGGCCGGCAAAATCCCAGACCTAGTACAAACACTGATAAGCCCAATCAAATAGCGGAATTACTAGAGATATAAAAAGTGCCCTTGGCTCGCCTTTTCGCCGCTAGAATAAGCAGGTGCCTAACCGGAAAACGTTTTCCATAATGCGATGAAACCTGCAGATTCGCCCATCACGATCAAGGATGTTGCGCGCAAGGCTGGCGTGTCGGTAGCGACGGTATCGCGTGCGCTCAACAAGCCGGGCCGTGCGAGCGCCGAGATGGTGGCGCAGGTGCGTGCCGCCGCCGACGCGCTGGGCTACATCCCCTATCGTGCCGCGGGCTCGCTGGTCTCGAAACGCTTCAAGGCAGTCGGCGCGATTGTGCCGACCATCGACAATGCGATCTTTGCGCAGGCCCTGCATGCACTGCAGAGCCGCCTGAACGCCCATGGCTATACCTTGCTGCTGGCCAGCAACCACTACGACGCAGCGCGCGAGGTGGCGGAGGTGCAGTCTTTGATCGAGCACGGCGTGGATGCCATCGTGCTCGTCGGCGAAACCCATCATCCGGGCGTGTTGCGGCTGCTGGAGAGCAAACGCATCCCATTCGTCAACACCTGGATCTACAACCCGGCCAGCCCGGCTCCGTGCATCGGCTTCGACAACCGCGCGGCCATGATGCGCCTGACCAATTACCTGCTGGATCTTGGGCATCGCCGCTTTGCCATGATCGCGGGCCTGACGCAGAACAACGACCGCGCGGCGCAGCGGCTCGAGGGGGCCCGCGCGGCGCTGGCGGCACGCGGCATTGCCTTGCCGCCCGAGCGGATCATCGAGAGTCCTTACACAATTGCCGCCGGTCGCAGCGCCTTGCGCGTGCTGATGCATGCGCCGGAACCGCCGACGGTGATCCTGTGCGGCAACGACATCCTGGCATTCGGCGCGATCTGCGAATGCATCGCCACCGGCATCTCGGTGCCGCAGGATCTGTCCATTGCAGGTTTCGACGACTTCGAACTGTCATCGCACATGACACCGTCGCTCACCACCATCCGGGTGCCGGCCATCGAGATGGGCACCTGTGCCGCCGACTTCGTGGTGTCGCATCTCGAGGGCAAGCCGATGCCGATCCACATCGAGTTCGAGGCGGAGCTGATTGTCCGCGGGTCGACCGTGCCGCCAGCGCGGCAGGATTAGCGCAGCGGCATCAGGACGGCAGGATCAATGCGGGTGGACCATCCGCGTCGATACGGCGACGCGGTTCCACACGTTGATGGCGCCAATCGCCACGATCAGCTGCGAGAAGCCGACTTCATCGAAATGCGCGCGCACGTCTTCATATAACGCATCGGGCACATCATTCTGCGACAGGCGCGTCACGCTTTCCGTCAGTGCGAGGACCGCGCGCTCGCGTGCATCGAACAGCGGTGACTCCCGCCATACGGACACGAGATGAAGCTTCTGCGCCGGCATGCCATCGGCCAGCGATTCCTTAACGTGCATATTGACGCAAAACGCACAGCCATTGATCTGCGAGGCGCGCAGCTTGATGAGGTGTAGCAGTTGCTGGTCGATGCCCGAATGCTTCACCGCCGCGTCCAGCGCAGCGATGGCGCGATACAGTTCGGGCGTGGCCTGGGAGAGGTTCAAACGTTGTTTCACCGGCAGCCTCCACGGCATGGCAAAAGCGATAGCTTACTGCCGGGCGCAGACTCCTTGTCAGATCGACCCGCTTGCGCGCCGGGGAATCCCTGATGCAGCCTCCATGCGCCAAAGCCGGGCTGGTGCAACGCGGGCCGTCGGTTGCGGCGTCGCAGGCCACTCAACCCGCCTCGCGAGGGATAAAATTGCACAACGACTGGATCGAAGCGGGCGGATTGCGATACAATCCGCCCTTCGCCAAACAATGGCGAACCGGGACCGTGCGAGGGTGGCGAAATTGGTAGACGCACCAGGTTTAGGTCCTGACGCCAGCAATGGTGTAGGGGTTCGAGTCCCCTCCCTCGCACCATCTCTCGATATCACCGGAATTTCACCCGAATCCTTGTGGGTCACTGGGTGAAGCCCTGCCAACTCACGGAAGCAGGATTCCAAGCGCGGTTCAGCACGAGTCTCTCCGCTACCCTGGTGGGTTCGCGCACATTACGCTGCACCCCGCCTTGGCCCCAGCGGCGCGTGGCAGTCGAACCGCCCTGCACTCCCCGCACTCCCTTCTACGCCACCGCCGTGGCCATCGACACAGCTAGCGTCACCAGTTCGCGCTGATTCGCAGCTTCGCGTGACACGCCAGCCGTATCGCATCGACCCCGCTGGCGAGGGCATCACTCAGGCGCCCATGTCGCGTACCGCGCGCAGTGCGTCCTGATACTTGGTTTCAAGGGCTTCAAGCAGGGGAATATCGAAATCCTCGGGAGGCCAGCGATATCCCTGACCGATCGGAAGAGGATGCGTCCAGATTGTCCTGCCACCTTTCATTAATCGAGGCAATGGCCAGGTACCCCCGCGGGGGGTGCCAGCCCACGTGGCATCCCGATCCGGAACACTGCAGCGCCGGACAGGAACGCAAGGCATGTCAGCTGCTGTGCGCTGGCACACCGCCCTCGGCCTCGGGCCGCTTGACACGGAACCACACGGCATACAGGGCTGGCAGGAACAGCAGTGTCAGCACGGTGGCAACGATCAGCCCGCCCATGATGGCAACGGCCATTGGTCCCCAGAACACGCTGCGCGACAGCGGGATCATGGCCAGCACGGCCGCTGCCGCCGTCAGGATGATCGGCCGAAAACGCCGCACGGCAGACTCCACGATCGCAGTCCAAACCGGCACACCGGCCTGGATATCCTGCTCAATCTGGTCAACCAGGATCACCGAGTTGCGGATGATCATGCCCATCAGGGCCGTGATGCCCAACTGCGCCACGAAGCCCATCGGCGCCTGCAGGAGCAGCAGCGTACCGGCCGCGCCGATCAGTCCCAGCGGGCCGGTCAGGAACACCATCACGGAACGCGAGAAGCTGTGCAGCTGGAGCATCAGCAGCGTGAAGATCAGGAAGATGCACAATGGCATCTGCGCGGCAATCGAGGCGCCAGCGTTGGCGCTCTCTTCCTCGGCGCCGGCGATCTTGATCTGGTAGCCCATCGGCAGGCGCTTGCGGATGCCGTCGAGTTGCGGATTGACCTGCGCGGTTACCGTGGGACCCTGGATGCCGTCGACGACGTCAGCCTGCACGGTAATGCCAAAATCGCCATTCTCGCGCCAGATCACGCCCGGCTCCGAGGCCAAGCGGATACGGACAAGCTGCGTCAACGGCACACTTTGCCCGTTACTGGTCCGCACGACCGCGCTCTGCAGGTCGGACATGGTGTCGCGCTCTTCGCGTGGCGTGCGCATGACAATATCGATCAGCCGCACGCCATCGCGGAACTGTCCGACCGGCACGCCGGTGAGGATGGCTTGCGTCGCCTGCGCGATGGTATTGGTGGTGACGCCCAGGGCGCGCGCCTTGTCCTGGTCGATATCGAGCCGCAGGATCTTGACGGATTCGTTCCAGTTGTCGTTCACGCCCACGGTATAGGGATTTTGCGCCATCACGGCCTTGACTTCATCCGCATACTTGCGCACCAGCTTCATGTCTGGCCCCACCACGCGGAACTGGACGGGATATGGCACGGGCGGTCCATTAGGCAGCAGCTTGACCCGGCCACGGGCATGCGGGAACGACTCGTCAAGCACAGTCTGGATCCGCTTGCGCAGACGCTCGCGCGCCTTCAGGTCGGACGGCATGACGATGATCTGCGCGACGTTGGTCTGCGGAAAGATCTGATCCAAAGGCAGGTAGAAACGCGGCGCGCCGGTGCCGACGAACGACGTGATGCTGACGACGTCCGGCTCCTGCGCGATCAGGGTTTCGAAGCGCTTCACATCGGCTGCGTTCTGCGTGTAGCTGGAACCTTCAGGCTGCCAGATCTCGACCATCAGTTCGGGGCGGCTGGAGTCCGGGAAAAACTGCTTTTCGACATACTGGAACCCGAACAGCCCAAGTGCGAACGTAGCGAGCGTCGCCGCGATCACGATCTTGCGATAGGTCACGCACCAGTCAACGAGACGGCGGAAGCGGTTGTAGAACGGCGTATCGAACAGCTCGTGATGGGAACCGCCGTGCTGGCCGCGCGGCTTGGTCTTGAGCAGGAGATAGCCCAGGTAGGGAGTAAACACCACGGCGGCAAACCACGACAGCACCAGCGCCAGCGCGGTCACGGCAAAGATGCCGAAGGTGTACTCGCCAACAGTGGAGCGCGCCAGGCCAACAGGCAGGAAGCCAGCCGCGGTGATCAGCGTACCGGTCAGCATCGGCATGGCCGTGGAGGTATAGGCGAAGGTCGCCGCCTCCATCTTGGAAAAGCCCTCTTCCAGCTTGCGCACCATCATCTCCACGGCGATGATGGCATCGTCTACCAGCAAGCCGAGCGCGATGATCAACGCGCCCAGCGAGATCTTGTGCAGGCCGATATCGAAGATGTTCATGAAGAGGAATGTCACGGCGAGCACGAGCGGGATCGTCAGGCCCACGACCAGACCCGGCCGCGTATCGATGCGTAGCGGACGCGTATGCAGTCCCAGGGACAGAAAGCTCACGGCCAGCACCACGACCACGGCCTCGATCAGCACTTTCACGAACTCGTTGACAGACGATTTGACCGCCTGCGGCTGGTCCTGTACCTGGGCCAGCTCGATCCCGACCGGCAGGCCCTGGCGCACCTCGGCAACCGTCTGCTCCAGCGCCTTGCCCAGGGCAATGATGTCGCCCCCCTTGGCCATCGAGATTCCCAGGCCGATGACTTCCTTGCCGTTGAAGCGCATCTTCGAGTTGGGCGGGTCGATATAGTCGCGATGGATCGTGGCGATATCGCCGAGCCTGACATTGCGGCCGGCATTCGAACCCGTATTGGCACCACTAGGCACCCGCAACACCAGGTTGGCAAGGTCCGCGGTATCGCTGAATGCGCCGGACAGGCGGATCTGCACGTTGTCGGTCGGCGTCACCAGCACGCCGCTGCCTTCCAGATTGTTCTGCTGGGCAATCTGCGTCGCGATGCTGTTGATATCGAGGCCGAGCTGCGCCATGCGCCCCTGCTGGAATTCGATATAGACCTTTTCGTCCTGCACGCCCAGCAATTCGACCTTGGCGACCGACTTCACGCGCAGCAACTGCTGGCGCACGGCATCGGCGTAGTCGCGCAATTCGCGATAGCTGAAGCCATCCGACGAGAGCGCGTAGATCGAGCCGTAGACATCGCCAAACTCGTCGTTGAAGAACGGGCCGTGCACGCCCGCCGGAAACGTACCGGCAAGGTCGCCGACCTTCTTGCGGACGGTGTACCAGATCTGGCTGATTTCTTTGGCCGGCGAGTTATCTTTCAACTGAAAGATAATCATCGTTTCGCCTGGCTTGGAATAGCTGCGGATCTTGTCTGCGTACGGCACTTCCTGCAGGGTCTTCTCGATCTTGTCGGTGACCTGGACGGCGATCTGCTCCGCCGTCGCTCCCGGCCAGACTGCGCGAACCACCATGGCACGGAAGGTAAACGGCGGGTCCTCGTCCTGACCGAGCTGGAAGAAGGCGAGCATGCCGCCCAGCAGCAGCACGACAAGCAGGTAACGCGTCAGCGCCTGATGCTCGAGCGCCCAGCGCGAAAGATTGAAGCGGGAAGGGTTCATGAGGCGATTTACCGGGCCGGCGCTGTACGATTGGGGGCCGTAGCTGGCGTGGAGGCCGCTTGATGCCCGTTGCCTGCCTCATCGCCCATCACGCGCACTTTCTGGCCAGGCTTGAGCAGATGAACACCCGCAGTCACGATAAGCTTCCCAGGCTGAAGGCCTTGTGTCACCGTCACCCGGTTGTCCACTGGATCGCCAAGCGTGACCGTTACCGGGCTCACCGACTGGCTGGCCGGATCATAGATCCATACCTGGCTGTGGCCATTGACCTGCAGGAGCGCACTGAGCGGTACGCTCAACGCCTGCGCAGCGGCATCGCGGGCCAGCATGACCGTTGCCGTCATGCCCAGGCGGAGCTCGGCGGGCGGATTGGGCAGCGCGACGCGCACGGTATACGTTCGGGTGGCGGCGTCTGCTGCCGGAGCAATCTCGCGCACACGACCTGGGAGCGTGCGCGCTTCATCAGCCCACAGGCGTACCGTCGCGGCAGCCCCGACACGTACCTGCCCAACCTGATCCTCTGGCAAGGCGATGACCACCTCTTTCTCTGCCGTCTGCGCCACGCGCACGACCGGCTGGCCAGGCGACACCACCTGCCCGACCTCGGCTTCGATCGCCGTCACCACGCCCTCTGCGTCCGCCAGGAGTTCGCCATAGGCGAGCTGGTTGGACTGGCTGCTCAGCCCGGCCTGCGCCTGCCGGTAGCGCGCCTCTGCGGCATCGTACGTCGCCTTGCGGCGCTGCTGTTCGGCGGCGCTGATGAAGCCTTTGGCGTACAGGTCATCGAAACGCTTGAGATCGCTGTGCGCGAGGTCGCGTTCGGTCCGGGCAGCTTCCAGCTGGGCCCGGGAACCGCTCTCGGCCAGCTTCAGATCCGCCAGATCGAGCCGCGCAAGCACCTGCCCTTTCTTGACCGTCGCGCCAACGTCGACCAGGCGCGCAGCCACCTTGCCGCCGACGCGAAAGCCAAGACGCGACTCGATGCGCGCCTGCACATTGCCGGAATAAGTCACTGCACTGTCGGCGCCTGCTGGCTGCAGCTTCATCAGGCGCACCGGCCGTGGCGGGGCTTCAGCCTCGGGTTGCTTGCCGCATGCCACCAGCAGACACGCCACTGCACCAGCTGCTGCAATCCGCCGCCAGAGACTGCCCGCCGTCCTCGTGGGTGCTCGGGGTACGACGGCAATGCCCGGGCGAACGCCTGGGATGCGCAAATCCGACATGACCATTCCAGTAAATTACCGATGGGTCAGTAATATATCGAAGGGGTTGGGAGGCGTCAAACGAGAACGGTGCCGATGGCGCTTGAGCATCACCTTCCCGACATAGGCGTAAAACATGCGCTCTGGCCTGATTTAGCCTCACAGCCAGCCTGTACCATCAATCCATTCTGCTCGCATGGCTGCGCGGATAACTTCTCGAATCATTGCTCGAATTGGCGCGCGAACCAGGGCCCGCAAAAGATGCCAGGACACTAACCTATGGTTAAATCGCGCCATGACCTCAGGCCGCCCCTCTCCACCTTCTGCAGCCGGCACCCCGATGGCCGCCCGTACCGACACCCGGATCGATCATTACGAGAACTTCCCGGTTGCCAGCCTGCTGTTGCCCAAGGCGCTGCGCTGGCCGGTGGCGGTGATCTACCGTATCGCGCGCAGCGCCGACGACATTGCCGACGAAGGCGATGCTCCGGCCGTTGAGCGGCTAGCCCTGCTGGCCGAATATCGCGCGGAGCTCGACCGCATCGCACAGGATATGCCGGCGCGTGCGCCAATGTTCCAGGATCTGGCTGAGGTCGTGCGCCAGTATCGCTTGCCCCTGCAGCCGCTGTACGAACTGCTGTCGGCCTTCGAACAGGATGCGCGGTTTGTCCGCATGACGGACGCAGCCATGCTGCTCGACTACTGCACCCGCTCCGCCAATCCGGTCGGTCACCTGATGCTGCACCTCTACGGCGCGGCCACGCCGGAACGTCTCGCCCAGTCGGATGCGATCTGCACGGGTTTGCAACTGGTGAATTTTTGCCAGGATGTGGCCGTGGACTGGCGCAAGCAACGCGTCTACCTGCCCACGGATGCCTGCGCCCGGCATGGCGTGACTGATGCCCATTTCGCCGAAGGCCGCTGTGATGCACAGTGGCGCGCGCTGATGTCGGAGTGGGTCGATCGGACGCGCGCAATGCTACAATCCGGCGCGCCACTGGCACTTGGCATGCCGCCCGGTACGGCACGGCGGATCGGCTGGGAACTACGCCTGATCGTACAGGGCGGATTGCGTATCCTGGAGCGTATTGAAGCCGCGCGGTACGATGTGTTCAGGCAACGCCCCACGCTGCGCGCAGCCGACTGGTGCATCATGCTCGCACGCGCCGCTGTCATGCGCGTGCCTCCTGCCGGCTAAGGCAGCCGAGCATGCGCAACGCGGCAACGCTGTCCTGTCGCAGTCATTCCCATAGCGCTCATCAAGGGCGGCCCAGAGACCTCTTTTCGACGGAACCGTTTTGACGCCAGATCAGTACTGCGAGCAGAAAGTCGCGCAAAGCGGCAGCAGTTTCTACTACAGCTTTCTGTTCCTTCCTACCCCTCGTCGCCGCGCCATCGTGGCGCTGTATGCATTCTGCCGCGAGGTCGACGATATCGTCGACGGCGACCCGATGCAGCATGCCACGGCGGATGCTCCCCACGGCGAGCTGGCCCATGTGCGGCTGGCCTGGTGGCGACAGGAGCTGGCGCGGCTGTATGCCGGCCAGCCCACGCATCCGGTCACGCAGGCGCTGGCCCCGCATGTGCCGGAATATGGCCTGCCGCAGGAAGACCTGGAGGCGATCCTCGAAGGCATGGAAATGGATCTGCGGCAAAGCCGCTATCTGGACTTCGCCGGACTGCGCCAATACTGCCATCGTGTCGCCGGCGTGGTGGGGTTGCTGTCGGCACGCATCTTCGGCTGCACGCAACCCGCTACGCTTGAGTATGCGGCACGCCTGGGCCTCGCCCTGCAGCTCATCAATATCATCCGCGATGTCGGCGAGGATGCCCGCAATGGCCGTATCTACCTGCCGATGGAAGACCTGCAGCGCTTCGAAGTGCCAGCAGCCGACCTGATGCAGGCGCGCTACTCGGACAAGTATCGCGCCCTGATGAAGTTCCAGGCGGAACGCGCCCGTACGACCTACTGCGAAGCGCTTGCCATGCTGCCGGCGGAAGATCGCCGTGCGCAACGGGCCGGCCTGATCATGGGCGCCATCTATGCAACGCTGCTGGACGAAATCGAAGCTACTGGGTTTGAAGTCCTGCACCAGCGCATCGCCCTCACCCCGGTCCGGAAACTGTGGATCGCCAGCAAGACCAGCTTCCAGGCACGCTGACCGTGACGCGCGCGCACCTGCCCCCGCAGACTTCGCGCCAGTCTTCGCCGCAGGTTGCGGCATCCCGGGTCGCCTCGCCGCATGCTGCCGCACACCATGCCGCCAACCCACATGTTGCCGTGATTGGCGGTGGCTGGGCCGGGCTGGCGGCGGCACTTGAGCTGACCACGCTCGGGGCCACTGTCACGGTGCTGGAACGGGCGCGCACGCTCGGCGGCCGCGCCCGCGCGCTGACGGACGACAACCGCGATCGGACTATCCGGCTCCGCCTCGATAACGGCCAGCACATCCTGCTCGGCGCATATCGTACCTGTCTTGATCTGATGCAGCGGGTCGGCGTGACGCCGGCCACGGCACTGCTGCGGCTGCCGCTGCAGATCCGCTATGCCGACGGATTTGCGCTCGCCGCCACGCCAGGTGGCCGACCATGGCACCTGCTCGCGGGTCTGTGGCAGGCGCGCAGCATCCCGCTCGGTGAACGTGCGCGGCTGGTGCGCAAGCTGGCAGTCGCCGCCATGCGCGGCTGGCGTTGCCACGACGCTCTCACCGTCGCGCAATGGCTGGCCGGAGAACCCGTTCAAACCATCGACAGGATCTGGCAGCCACTCTGTATCTCGGCGCTCAATACGCCCATCGAAGAGGCCAGCGCCCAGGTCTTTCTCAATGTCCTGCGCGACGCCCTGCTGTCCGGACCGGGCAGCAGCGATATGCTCGTGCCACGCATCGACTTCGGCGCATTGTTCGCCGAACCTGCAGCCAACTGGCTGGCCCGGCATGGCGGCCAGGTCCACCTCGGAAAGCCAGTGCGAGGACTCATGCGCGGTGCATCCGGCTGGAATGTGATGACGACGCCGGATGAGCTTGAGGTCGACGGCATCGTCCTCGCCACCGCACCGCGCGACGCCAGCCGACTGATTAATGGCATCGCGTTGACGGACGCGAGCGCTGTACTGGCGCGCGAGGCACTCTGCACGCAACTCGCAGCACTCACCCATGCGCCGATCACGACGGTATACCTGCCCGCACCCGGCGTCCGCCTCCCACACCCCATGCTGGCGCTACGCTGCGATCCCGCATCCGGCGCCTTCGGGCAGTTTCTCTTCGATCGCGGCCAGCTGTCTGCTCCCCCCGGTTCGCCAGATCACGAGCATTGGGCCATCGTCATCAGCGTCGCAGACGATGCGGTACAACGGCCACGGGCCGATCTTGCCGCGGCGGTATGCCATCAATTGCTGGAGGAGTTGCGCGGCGTGGTTCCCGCGGCTGATCTGCAGGCATGCCTGCTGCCGGACAAGGCGCTGGTCATCACGGAGAAGCAGGCGACTTTCCGCAGCCGCCCCGGCATCTGCCGTCCCGAGAACGCGACCGGCTTGCCAGGGCTGGTGCTGGCCGGCGACTACACGGCTGGACCTTATCCGGCTACGCTGGAAAGCGCAGTTCGGAGCGGTCTGCAGGCAGCACACACATTATGGACGCAACTCACTGGCGACCTGCCGCTTGCAGGCCGATAACGCGTCATACGGGGTATTCCGCTGGATCAGCCGCCGTGATAGATATCGCGCATGGCATCGTACACGCTCTGGCGCAGGTTCTGCCGCTCGTTGGGGGCCAGCATGTGCCCGCCGCCATGGCGTCCCTGCTGGCGTCCCTGCTGGTGTCCATGCGCTGGTGCTGCCCGGCGTTCCCGCTCGCGACGGGCTGCCTGACCCGGCTCCTTGCCATGCCGCCCTGTGTCCTTGCGCATCTTCGTCTTGCGGTCTCCGGCTGCATGGGCGACGCCTTCCGGCAGCGCCAATGCGGACGCCGCAAACAGCAAGGCAACGGAAACAAGCAGCCGGGATAAAGGCATGGGAAAATGGCGCGTCAGTCTGCGGGAATGATTTGGTCGATCGGCAGTCCGATGGAGTTCGGTGGCTGCCCGAAAGTTTACCGTGCACGCGCGGGCGTAGGGTGCACAAGGCCTTCCGTGGTCGCGTAAAGTATGTAACCAGTTGTTTCTCTTTCGTTGATTCCCCGCGATTGTCTGTTTAACCGGCTTGCTTTTATCGCTAAGATACCGCCATGGAAAATACCAGCTACAAGATTCTTGTCGTAGACGACGACCCCCGTTTGCGCGATCTGCTGCGTCGCTATCTGGGCGATCAGGGGTTTACGGTACTGGTGGCGGAAAACGCCACGGCGATGAACAAGCTCTGGCTACGCGAGCGCTTCGACCTGCTGGTGCTCGACCTGATGATGCCCGGGGAAGATGGCCTGTCGATCTGCCGCCGGCTCCGCGGAGCCAATGACCAGACGCCGATCATCATGCTCACTGCCAAGGGCGAGGATGTGGACCGCATTGTCGGGCTGGAAATGGGCGCGGACGATTATCTGCCCAAGCCCTTTAATCCGCGCGAACTGATTGCGCGCATTCACGCGGTACTGCGTCGCAAAGGCCCCGCTGAAGTGCCGGGTGCGCCATCGGAAGCGCCGGAAAGCTTTGCCTTCGGCGATTTCGTCCTCAATCTTGCGACCCGCACGCTGACCAAGGGCGAGGATGAAATCACGCTGACGACCGGCGAATTCTCGGTACTCAAGGTTTTCGCCCGTCACCCGCGCCAGCCCCTGTCGCGCGAGAAGCTCATGGAAATGGCTCGAGGCAGGGAATATGAAGTCTTCGACCGCAGCCTGGACGTCCAGATCTCGCGCCTGCGCAAGCTGATCGAAACGGATCCGAGCAATCCGCGCTTCATCCAGACGGTGTGGGGACTTGGCTATGTCTTTATTCCGGATGGCGTGAAATAACGGCACTGCCGTATCGTGTTCAGGCGCGTCTTCTCCGACTTCTTCGGTTCGCTGTTCTGGCGGACCTTCATGCTGATTGCCCTGCTGATCGTGCTGTCGCTCGGCATGTGGTTCCAGAGCTTCCGCATCTTCGAGCGCGCGCCGCGCGCCCAGCAGATTGCGCTGCAGGTGGTCAGCGTGGTCAAGCTGACCCGCGCGGCCCTGCTCTATTCCGACCCGGTGCGGCGGCGCTTCCTGCTGCTCGACCTCGTGCAGAACGAAGGCATCAAGGTCTATCCGCGTGAGGAAGAGGACAACTACAAAGTACCCACTGCCAGTCCATTCCTGACGCAGCTGGTGCAGCACGAGATCCGCGCCCGGCTCGGCGACGATACCGTGATCGCGACAGCCGTGAACGACATTCCCGGCGTATGGATCAGCTTCCAGATCGAGGGCGACGATTACTGGGTCGCCATTAGCCAGGACCGCTTCGAGCATGTGCCGGGCCTGCAGTGGCTCTGGTGGAGCATTGCGGCGCTGGTACTGTCGATCCTGGGCGCGGCGTTCATCACCTCGCGCGTCAATCATCCGCTCAAGGTGCTGGCCAACGCGGCTCGCGAGCTCGGTACCGGTCAGGAGCCCGCGCCGCTGCCCGAGCGCGGTGCCAGCGAGGTGGCGCTGGCCAATCACAGTTTCAACCAGATGGTGAAGGATCTCCGCCAGCTCGAACACGACCGGGTGGTGATGCTGGCCGGCATTTCGCATGACTTGCGCACACCGTTGACCCGGCTGCGGCTGGAAACAGAAATGAGCCCGGCCGACCAGGCCACGCGGGATGCCATGATCGGCGACATCGAGCAGATGGACCAGATCATCGGTCAGTTCCTGGAATACGCCCGCCCGTCGGACACCGCGGCGAGTCCCGTCGATCTGTCGGAACTTGTGCAGGAAGCCGTGCCGCGCTATGCCACACTGGCCGATGTCACGCTGACACTGCAACTGGCGCCTTCCGTCGCGGCCCTGTCGAACCGCATGGATGTGCTGCGCGTGCTTGACAATCTCGTGGAAAACGCCCGCCGTTATGGCAAGACGCCAGGCAAGGAATGCGCGGAAATCGTGATCGTCACGCGCATGGAGCATGGCGCGGCGATCCTGGAAGTCATGGACCACGGCCAGGGCGTGCCGGCCGATCAATTGCCGCTACTGACACGTCCGTTCTACCGGCTCGATTCGGCGCGCACCGAGGCCAAGGGTGCCGGGCTGGGCATGTCCATCGTCAGTCGTATCGTGCAACGTTCCGGCGGCCAGTTGACGATGGTAAACCGCGAACCGCCTGGCAGCGGCCTGATCGTGCGTGCGAGTTTTCCGCTTGCCTGAATGCTCATCGGCAACAAGGTGCCAGCGTTCCACTGCGGCCTTTGTCCGTTGCAGCCCTCGCCTCAATCCTTCGATTCACCTTCGCAACGCAGCAGCAAGGCCACGGCTTGCGCCTCGATGGCTTCCTGACGGCCCAGGTAACCCAGTTTTTCGTTGGTCTTGGCCTTGACGTTGACACGTTCAACAGCGATGCCAAGATCCTGCGCGATATTCTCGACCATGCCGTTGACATGCGGCGCCAGCTTGGGCGCCTGGGCAATCACGGTCGCGTCGACATTGCCGATGGCATAGCCGGCGGCGCGCACGCGTGCGGCGGCTTCACGCAGCAGCACGCGGCTGTCCGCTCCGGCAAACGCAGGATCGGTATCGGGGAAATGGCGACCGATATCGCCAAGCCCGGCCGCGCCGAACAGCGCATCGGTCAGGGCATGCAACAAGGCATCGGCATCGGAATGGCCGAGCAGGCCCTTGTCATGGGGAATCGTCACGCCGCCAAGAATCAGCGGGCGGCCCGCCACCAGCGCATGCACGTCATAGCCCTGCCCGACCCGAACGTCGAATGGAATCATGGTTCCCGCCTGGAAGAATGAGGATTGCTAGCGAGAAAACACTCAGCCAGCGCGAAGTCTTCAGGATACGTTACCTTGAAATTGCGCAGCGAGCCCCGCACCAGCACCGGCCGGTCCCCCAGCAACTCCACCGCACTGGCCTCGTCCGTGACGACAGCCCCGCTGGCCTCGGCCTGATCGAGCGCATCCATCAGGCGGCCGATGCGGAACATCTGCGGCGTCTGCGCCTGCCACAGGCCGTCCCGGGAAACCGTACCGGCGCTGCAAGCTGTGTCATCTGCCCGTTTCAGGGTGTCGGCCACCGGCAGGGCGAGCAATGCGCCGTCGCCGTCCGCGTGCCGGACCAGGTTCTCGATCATGCCGGGCAGCAGCCCCGGCCGGGCTGCATCATGCACCAGTACCCAGTCATCCGCCCCTGCTCCCTGCGCGACCAGTGCATCGAGTCCATTACGCACCGAGGCCTGACGCGACGCGCCGCCGCAATACGCAACATCGAAACGCAGCCCCGCAAACAGCGCCTCGTCGAAACGGCGATGCAGCGACTGGTCGCCTGGCGCCAGCACCAGCACGGTACGGGCAATCGAAGGACTGGCGGAGAACGCCGCCAACGCATAGCGCAGCATCGGCACACCGGCGAGCGGCTCATATTGCTTGGGCTGGGTTGTGCCTGCACGCGACCCGACGCCCGCACATGGAATCAGGCCGTAGAAGCGAGGTGAGCCAGGCGCCGCGGTATCATCGGCAGGACGGAGGGATCCAGCAGGATCGAAAGACAGGGTCATCAGGCACGCCCCGCGGGCGACGGTAGGACGGTTCGGCCCGCAACGGACAGCACCATCGAAAATACGCAGATTGGCACGGCAATGCTGCAGCAATGCCGTCCGGGATTTTATAATAACGGTTGACCGCAGTCTGCACACCCCGGCATTTTGCCGCGCCGGTGCCGCTGCCCCACACAGGAACCACCCCCGCCCGCACGTCCGGCGGGGTTTTGCCGTTTTTATGTCCGATCTCCGCCTCGAAGCCCTTCCATTGGTCAAAGCTGGCCAGCGCTTTGTGTTTGCCGGCCTGCACGGCTCCGCCGACGCGTTGTTGCTGGCCCGGTATTTCCTGCGCCACCGTGCGACGGTTCCCATGCTCGCCGTAGTGTGCGCGAGCGCAGTGGATGCGCAACGCCTGACGGATGAGATCGGCTGGTATGCGCCAGACCTGAAGATCCGCTTGCTGCCGGACTGGGAGACGTTGCCGTACGACAGCTTTTCGCCACACCAGGACCTGGTCTCGGAGCGGCTGGCGACGCTGCATGACATCCAGACAGGACAATGCGACATTGTCATCGTCCCGGCCACGACTGCGCTCTATCGGCTCGCCCCGCCCGCCTTTCTGGCCGCCTACACCTTCTTCTTCAAGCGCGGGGCGAAGCTCGACGAGGCGGCCTTGAAGGCCCAACTGACGCTGGCTGGCTACGAGCATGTGAGCGCCGTGATGCGCCCCGGCGAATACAGCGTACGCGGCGGCCTGATCGACCTGTTTCCGATGGGTTCCGGCCTGCCGTACCGCCTCGACCTGTTCGACGACGAAATCGACAGCATCCGTGCCTTCGATCCCGACAGTCAGCGCAGCCTCTATCCGGTCGATGAGGTCCGGTTGTTGCCAGGCCGCGAATTCCCCATGGACGAGGCCGCGCGCACCGCATTCCGCGGCCGCTGGCGCGAGATATTCGAGGGGGACCCAAGCCGCTCAACGATCTACAAGGACATCGGCAACGGCGTGCCCAGCGCGGGTATCGAGTACTACCTGCCGCTGTTCTTCGACAGCACGGCGACGCTGTTCGACTATCTGCCGACCGAGACGCAGATTGCCTATGTGGGCAATCTCGAAGACGCCATCCGCCGTTTCTGGCAGGACACGCAACAGCGCTACAACTTCATGCGGCACAACCGCGAACGACCGCTGATGCTACCTGAGACGCTGTTCCTGCAGGAAGATGCCTTCCATATCGCGGCAGGCGTACACGCACGTCTCGTGCTCAAGGCCGACCCATCCCCGGACGCCCTGACGACGCCGATTCCTGATGTGGCAGTCAATCGCCGCGCCGAGGATCCGCTGGTCAATCTCGAGTCGTTCCTGATGCGCAGCGATGCGCGCGTGCTGGTGTGCGCCGATTCGGCCGGCCGGCGCGAGACGCTGGCACAACTCTTCGGCGAAAGCGGCTTGCAGCCAGCCCAGGTCGATGGCCTGCAGGCCTTTCTTGCCTCTGATGCACGTTTTGCCTTGAGCGTCGCCCCCCTGCATTCAGGCTTTGCGATTCCCGCCGAAGCCCTGGCCTTCGTGACCGAAGCCGAACTGTTCGCGGCGACCATGCGCCGTACCGGCCGCCGCAAGCAGGAGCAGGCAAGCGCTGTCGATGCCATGGTGCGTGACCTCGCCGAATTGAAGATCGGCGATCCGGTCGTACACAGCGAACACGGCATCGGGCGGTACCAAGGACTGGTCACGCTTGACCTCGGCCAGGGCGAAGAAGAGTTCCTGCACCTTGACTATGCCAGCGGCAGCAAGCTGTATGTGCCGGTGCACCAGCTGCACGTGATTTCGCGATACTCGGGCGCTGATCCAGAATCGGCGCCGATCCATCAGCTCGGATCGGGCCAGTGGGAACGTGCGCGCCGCCGCGCAGCCGAACAGATCCGTGATACCGCGGCGGAATTGCTGAACCTCTACGCACGCCGTGCGGCCCGCGAAGGCCACGCCTTCGCCTTGTCGCACAAGGACTATGAAACCTTTGCCGACAGCTTTGGCTTCGAGGAAACACCCGACCAGGCTGCCGCCATCCAGGCGGTGATCGGCGACATGACCTCCGGCAAGCCGATGGACCGGCTGGTGTGTGGCGACGTCGGCTTCGGCAAGACCGAGGTAGCGTTGCGCGCCGCCTTCGTGGCGGTGATGGGCGGCAAGCAGGTAGCGATCCTCGCACCGACAACGCTGCTGGCCGAGCAGCATTTCCAGACCCTGACCGACCGCTTCGCCGAGTGGCCAGTGCGGATCGCGGAAATCTCACGTTTCAAGAGCAAGAAGGAAATCGATGCCGCCGTCAAGGCTATCAATGACGGCACGGTCGATATCGTTATCGGCACGCACAAGCTGCTGTCGCCGGACGTACGGTTCAAGCGCCTCGGCCTGGTGATCATCGACGAGGAGCACCGTTTCGGCGTGCGCCAGAAAGAAGCGCTCAAGACCTTGCGCGCCGAGGTTGATATCCTGACGCTGACCGCGACGCCGATCCCGCGCACGCTGGGCATGGCGCTCGAAGGCTTGCGCGATTTCTCGGTGATCGCCACGGCGCCACAGAAGCGACTGGCGATCAAGACTTTTGTGCGCCGCGAGGAAGACGGCGTGCTGCGCGAAGCGATCCTGCGTGAACTCAAGCGCGGCGGGCAGGTGTACTTCCTCCACAACGAAGTGGAGACCATCGAGAACAAGCGCGCCGCCCTGGAGGCGCTGGTGCCAGAGGCCCGTGTCGTGGTGGCCCACGGCCAGATGCACGAGCGCGATCTCGAACGCGTGATGCGCGATTTCGTGGCGCAGCGGGCCAATATCCTGCTGTGCACCACCATCATCGAAACCGGTATCGACGTGCCCACCGCCAATACCATCCTGATCCACCGGGCTGACAAGTTCGGCCTGGCGCAGCTGCATCAGTTGCGCGGACGGGTCGGCCGCTCGCACCACCAGGCATATGCCTACCTGCTCGTGCCGGATCTGGATGGTATGACCAAGCAGGCCTATCGCCGGCTGGAAGCAATCCAGCAGATGGAGGAGCTCGGCTCGGGCTTCTATCTCGCCATGCATGACCTGGAAATTCGCGGCGCCGGCGAAGTGCTGGGCGACAAGCAATCGGGCGAGATCCAGGAAATCGGTTTCCAGCTCTACACCGAGATGCTGAACGAAGCCGTGAAGGCCCTGAAGGCTGGCAAGGAACCCGATCTGATGGCACCTTTGCATGCCACGACGGAGATCAGCCTCGGCTCCCCCGCCCTGCTGCCAAACGACTACTGCGGCGACGTCCACGAACGCCTGTCGCTCTACAAGCGCCTCGCCAATTGTGAGACGGCGGAACAGATCGATGCGCTGCATGAGGAACTGATCGACCGTTTCGGGAAGTTGCCCGTACAGGCGCAGGCTTTGATCGAGACCCATCGCCTGCGCCTGTCGGCCAAGCCACTGGGAATTCGCAAGATCGACGCGGGCGAGAAGACCATCGTCATGCAGTTCATGCCGAATCCGCCAGTGGACGCGCTGAAGATCATCGACCTGGTACAGAAAAACCGCAATATCAAGCTGGCCGGGCAGGACCGGCTACGGATCGAAGGCGATCTCGCCGATGTGGCCAAGCGTGCGCAAATGATCAAGCAGACGTTGAAGCAATTGCTGCCAGCCTAGAGGGGCACATCAGGTGCGTCGGTTGATCAGGCGCATCGGCACGCCCGGCGCACGGCGTGCACGCGCGCCCGCATGACTGATACCGGCGACACAAACGGTACCAACAAGAAAGGGAGCCATTGGCTCCCTTTTTTGCGATGCCGCCGGTATGGCGACCATATGGCGACGATACTCAGGACGATTTCTTGTCGTTCTGGTGATTGAACGGAAACGTGCCGAACATGTTCTGAGTCTGCGACTGCATCTGCTCCTGCATCTGCATGAAGAGATTCTTGCTCTGCTCGATGTAGCTGCTCATCATGCCCTGCATCATCGGGCCCTGCATATTCATGAACTGCGACCACACGTCGGCATTGAGCGCAGGACTACCCGGATAGAGATCCTTGGAATTCTCGGCGAGTTTGTTCTGGATATCGATAAAGGCCTGGATGTTCTTTTCGAGATACGTGCCCATCATGCCCTGCATGGCATGCCCGTAGAAACGAATGATCTGCGACAGCATGGGGCCGGAGAACATCGGCGCCCCGCCGGTTTCCTCTTCCAGGATGATCTGCAGCAGGATGCTGCGCGTGAGGTCCTCGCCGGATTTGGCATCGACCACGCGAAAGTCCTCGGACTCCATCACCAGCTGCTTCACATCGGCAAGGGTAATGTAGGTGCTGGTTTGCGTATCGTACAGGCGTCGGTTGGGATATTTCTTGATCAGTCGTTCCGCGCTCTTTTTGCTCGTGGCCATTGATCCTGTCCTGTTGTTTCGCTTGGTGGCTGCTGCGCCGCATTGGATGCAGTGCGGCAATGCGCATCGCGCTGGTGATCGGAAACACGGGTATCGGCCCACGGGTACGGACCGTCCTCTTCATCCGATTCTAAGCCCATCAAGGCGCAAAGGAAAGATCACACGAATCGGGAAAACCCGAGCCAGTGCGATCGAACGGCCCGGCAGGCCGGTATTGCATCGCGGCAAACAAAGCTTGCCGCGACACAAAAGGTGGCCATCAGCCCATGTGCAGGCCGCCGTTCAGCGAGAAATCGGCCCCGGTTGCAAAGCCGGCTTCCTCAGAGGCCAGCCACGCGCAGATCGAGGCAATCTCGGCTGGCGTGCCCAGGCGCTTCACCGGAATGGTCTGAATGATCTTGTCCAGCACATCCTCACGGATCGACTTGACCATATCGGTGGCGATATAACCCGGCGACACGGTATTAACCGTCACGCCCTTCGTTGCCACCTCCTGCGCCAGGGCCATGGTGAAGCCGTGGATACCCGCCTTGGCAGTCGAGTAGTTGGTCTGGCCAAATTGCCCCTTCTGGCCGTTCACCGACGAGATGTTGACGACGCGGCCAAAACCGCGATCGCACATGCCGTCGATCACCTGCTTGGTGACGTTGAACAGCGAGGTCAGGTTGGTGTCGATCACGGCATCCCAGTCGGCGCGCGTCATCTTGCGGAATACCACGTCGCGCGTGATGCCGGCATTGTTGACAAGGATGTCGATCTGTCCGACTTCGGCCTTGACCTTGTCGAAGGCAGCCTTGGTGGAATCCCAGTCCGCCACGTTGCCTTCGGAGGCAATGAAATCATAGCCGAGTTCCTTTTGCTGCTCGAGCCACTTGGCTCGGCGCGGGGAATTGGGGCCACAGCCTGCAACCACCGTATAGCCTTCCTTGGCCAGGCGCTGGCAGATCACGGTGCCGATGCCACCCATGCCGCCCGTGACGTACGCGATTTTCTTGCTCATGTCTGCTCCGCTTGCGTTCTATTCGAGTGCCCGGCCGCTCCACCTTGGTGCGACCCGGGATGATTGGTGCTGATGCGCTCCGGCCTGGTCAGGGACGTTCGACAGCCAGTGCCACGCCCATGCCACCGCCAATGCACAGCGATGCCAGGCCCTTGTGCGCACCACGGCGCTGCATTTCATGCAGCAGCGTCACCAGGATGCGGCAGCCAGATGCGCCAATCGGATGGCCGATGGCGATGGCCCCGCCGTTGACGTTGACCTTGGACGTGTCCCATTTCATCTGCTGGTGCACGGCCAGCGCCTGGGCGGCGAACGCCTCGTTGATTTCCATCAGGTCGAGGTCGTCCACCGACCAGCCGGCGCGCGACAGGCAGCGTTGCGAAGCCGGTACGGGCCCCATGCCCATCACTTTTGGATCCACGCCGGCGGTCGCGTAGGCCTTGATGCGTGCCAGCGGTGTGAGGCCAAGCTGTTCGGCACGCTTGGCCGACATCACGACCACAGCGGCCGCGCCATCGTTGAGCCCCGAAGCGTTGCCAGCGGTCACCGAGCCTGCCTTGTCAAAAGCGGGCTTCAGGCTGGCGATGGAATCCAGCGTGGCGCCCTGGCGTACATATTCATCGGTCGCGAAGGCCAGCGGATCACCCTTGCGCTGCGGAATCATCACCGGAACGATTTCATCGGTAAAGCGGCCAGCCTTCTGCGCGGCCTCGGCCTTGTTCTGGGAATCCACCGCGAAGGCGTCCTGGGCCTCGCGGCTAATGCCGTATTCCTTGGCGACATTCTCGGCGGTGATGCCCATGTGGTACTGGTTATACACATCCCAGAGCCCGTCGACGATCATCGAGTCGACCATCTTGGCGTCGCCCATGCGGAAGCCGTCGCGCGAGCCCAACAGTACGTGCGGGGAGGCGCTCATGTTTTCCTGCCCGCCAGCCACCACGATATCGGCATCGCCCGCCATGATGGCGTTCGCGGCAAGCATTACGGCCTTCAGACCCGAGCCGCAGACCTTGTTGATGGTCATGGCCGGCACCATCACCGGCAGGCCACCCTTGAGGGAAGCCTGGCGCGCGGGATTCTGCCCCGAGCCGGCCGCCAGCACCTGGCCCATGATGACTTCGCTGACCTGGTCCGGCGCCACTTTGGCGCGCTCCAGTGCGGCGCGAATCACCGTGGCGCCCAATTCCGGTGCAGCCACGCGTGCCAGAGAGCCGCCAAACTTGCCGACCGCGGTCCGTGCGGCGGAAACAATCACAACGTCTGTCATGTCCAGTCCTCGTTTTGTAATGCACTCTTTCCAATGCCGCGAAACTTCTGTTGAAACGTCTGCTTCGCCATGCTGCCATCGGGGCAAGCTTGCCTGCCCAACGATATATCACAGGCGTGTGTCAGATTGCGGATCGACACACGCCGCTATTCGATGCATATCCCGTGCACACGTCATGCAACGATCATGCGCGTGCTTTCACATACCGGCCCGGCGCTGGCTCGATCGGCTGGTACTGCGCGTTGCCCGTGGTACGCGGCGCCACCTTGCGCGCCCCGCCATGTCCGGCCAGCCATGCCGACCAGTCGGTCCACCAGCTGCCGGGATGCTCCTGTGCAGACGCAAGCCAGGCTTCTGCCTTCGCCGGGAGCGTCTCGGCGGTCCAGTAGGAACGCTTCTTCTTTGCCGGCGGGTTGATAACGCCAGCGATATGTCCCGAGGCGCCCAGCACGAACCGCTTGTCGCCACGCAACAGCGCAGCCGATGCATATGCTGTCGTCCATGGCACGATATGGTCCTCGCGCGAACCGTACAGATACGCTGGCATGTCGAGCTGCCCAAAATCCACCGGCACACCGCACACGGTGAGCCGCCCCGGATGCATCAGATCGTTCTGCAGATAGGTATGGCGCAGGTACCAGCAGTACCAGGGCCCGGGCAGATTGGTGGAATCGCCGTTCCAGTACAGGATATCGAACGGCGTGGGCGACTTGCCTTTCAGATAGTTGTCGACCACGTAGTTCCACACCAGATCGTTCGGACGCAGGAATGAAAAGGTATTAGCCAGTTCCGTGCCATGCAATATCCCGGCCGGCGTTCCGCCCTGTCCGCCGATGGTATGTTCGCGCAAGGCGACATGCGCTTCGTCCACGAATACGTCGAGCACACCGGTATCGGTAAAATCAAGCATCGCCGTCAGCAGCGTCATGCTGGCCGCTGGATGTTCGCCACGTGCCGCCAGCACGGCCAGCGCAGTCGACAGGATCGTGCCGCCTACGCAGAACCCTAGTACATTGATCTGCTTCTGGCGGCTGACTGCCTGGGTCACGTGGATGGCCTGGATAGCCGCATGCTCGATATAGTCGTCCCACGTACGGTCGGCCATGTCGTTGCCGGGATTGCGCCACGACACCAGCATGACGGTATGCCCCTGTTCTACCGCGTAGCGCACCAGCGAGTTCTCCGGCTGGAGGTCGAGCACGTAGAACTTGTTGATGCACGGCGGCACGATCAACAGCGGCCGCGCGAACACCTTGTCCGTCAGCGGGTGGTACTGGATCAGCTGAAAATATTCGTTCTCGTAGATGACATCGCCCGGCGTGACGGCGAGGTTGCGTCCGACCTCGAAGGCGCTGTCATCGGTATGCGAAATCTTGCCCTTGCCGAGATCCTCGAGCATGTGCTGAATGCCATGCTGCAGCGATTCGCCATGCGATTCGATCAGCGCCTGCTGCGCTTCCGGGTTGGTTGCCAGGAAGTTGGCCGGCGACATCGCATCGACCCATTGCGAAACAGCAAAGCGGATGCGCTGCTGGACCTTGGGCTCGCCCTCGATGGCTTCCGCCATCTGCAGCATGGCCCGTGCATTGAGCAGGTAAAAGGCTGCGGTAAAGGCATATGGGGCGTGGCCGGTCCATGCCTCGCCGGCAAAGCGGCGATCCGGCAGTGCTGGCGTTGCACCCTGGCTCAGCATCCCCTGCCAGAGCTGGCGCACGCCGTTGGTGTAGTCGCGCTGAATCGCGAGCATGCGATCGGGATCGACGCGTGTACCTGTCGGCAGCCCTGCCAGCGCGGCGCCAGCGCCGGTATGGCCCTGCCACTGCTGCATGGCCTCGAGCCATCTGGTCGGATCGGTCATCTGGGAAAACATGGAAAAAGGCGTTGACTTGTCTTCAGTCGATTGCGCTGAAGAGGAAGATCTGGAAACCATGTTGTCCTCGTCGGCTGAACAGCGCAATGCGCGTCTGCGGTATACACACCTGGAACAACCCGGTGGGCTTTGCGGTCATCACGGTCTGGCCGGATCGGCCGGGTGCCATGCATGGCACCGGGTACACGCAGCCGCATGCGGTATGCTTTCGCCTGCTGCTGTTTCTGGTGATTCATGTCGTTGGATCATGTTGCACGGCGTGCGCGGACATGTCAATGCGTCCAGCCCCCTACAACATCGAATCGATGCATGGATCCACGCATTGTTAGATCTTCATCAAACTGCCCCATGTATATCGTAGCGATCGCCTGGCTGTATGTCGTCCTGATGATGTCCCTGACCGAGCGGTCGGTAGTCGCGGGCGTTGCTACGTTTCTGCTGTATGGGCTGGCGCCGCTGGCGTTGTTTCTATGGCTGGTGGGCACGCCAGCGCGGCGCCGTCGCCGGCAAGGGCACGAACGCGATGCGTCACCCTCCGCACAGGAAGAAGCGCCGACATCTGGTATGGATGCACGCCCTGTACCTCCACCAAGCGAGCCACCGCAGGCACCGCCGTCAGTCCGCCAGCCACACGAGTGAGGCCATCCGTCCCGTACGCTGGTCACGGCGATACGAATAGAACACATCGGCCTCCGTGTAAGTGCAGCGCGTACCACCGCTGACCTCCACGTAACCTGCCCGCGCGAGTCGAATGCGCGCCAGCGCATACAGATCGGCCAGATATTTGCCGGCACGCCGTGCGGCGGCATCGCCATGCGGCACAAAGGCCGCGCTGGTGGTAGCGCGCTCGCTCTCCAGCGCCGCGGCAAGGAAGGCATCGCGCACCTCGCTACCAACTTCGAATGCGGTGGGACCAATGGCCGGGCCAAGCCATGCCAGCCACTCGCTTGCGTCGCCCTCGCGGGCATGACTGCGCATCCGCTCAAGTGTCTGTTCGAGCACGCCGGCACAGAGGCCGCGCCAGCCGGCATGCGCCGCGCCAACCACCGTGCCTGCGCGATCGCACAGCAAGACAGGCAGGCAGTCGGCCGTCATGACGGCGCAGACCGCCTGTGGCCGCGTGGCGATACTGGCGTCGGCAGACGGCGTGCTGCCTTCGACCGGCGCCATGACCACACTGCAGCCATGCACCTGCTCGAGCCACAGCGGCGTGTGCGGCAGGTGTGCCTGCAGGCGCAGGCGGTTCTCTGCGACATGTCCAGGGAGATCGCCAACATGCGTACCCAGGTTCAAGCCGCCCGGCAGCTTTGCCGTTGCGCCATAGGGCGGCAGGCTGACACCGCCACGCCGTGTCGTGGACAGGGCCCGCACATTGGGCGGCGCGGGCCACTCTGGCACCAGCAGGTCATCAGTCGTCAGCATTGCGGTCGTCGGCATCGGTCTCGAACCCCAGGGCATCCATGAGCGCCAGCATGTCCGCTGGCGGCGCTGCACGCCATTCGAGCGTACGCCCGTCCACCGGATGACGCAATCCGAGACGGAACGCATGCAAGGCCTGGCGCTCGAACGGCAACGGCAGCGGTGCGCGCATGACCTGGGCCCGCCCGCGCGTCACTGCGCGCGCATAGACCGGATCGCCCACCAAGGGATAGCCGAAGGCCTGGAAGTGGACACGGATCTGGTGGGTCCGGCCGGTTTCCAGCTGGCAGCGCACCAGGGAAATCGCACTCCGTCCAAGATCGACGGTCTGCAAGGTCTCGAAATGGGTGCGCGCCGGCTTGCCACTGGCGGATTCGATGATTGCCATGCGCGTCCGCTCGCGCGGATCGCGGCCAATCGGCGCGTCGATGGTGCCGCTCTCCGGCGGCTCGCCCCACACCAGCGCGAGGTAGGTTCGCTTGACCGTGCGCGCCTGCAGCTGGCGCACGAGATCCGTCTGCGCCGTCAAGGTGCGGGCGATCACCATCAGGCCCGATGTTTCCTTGTCGAGCCGGTGCACGATACCGGCGCGCGGCAGACGACTGGCTTGCGGATCGCGATACAGCACGCCATTGAGTACCGTGCCGCTCCAGTTGCCGGCCGCGGGATGCACCACCAGACCAGCCGGTTTGTTGATCACCAGCAGGCTCTCGTCTTCATAAACGACATCGAGCGGCACATCGGCCGGGGCGAATGCCAGGTCCTCCGGCGCGGGTTCGGGCGCGACATCGATGCGATCACCCAACATCAGCGTGGCCTTGGTCTTGCTCGGCTTACCGTTGACCTGCACCGCGCCGTGCTCGATCCACTGCTGGATACGGCTGCGCGAAAATGCCGGCATCCACGCCGCCAGCGATTTGTCGAGCCGCTGGCCATGCTGTGCCGTGCCCGCTTCGAACACCACGGGAGCGAACTCTCCGTGCCCCGTGGTGGTGGCGCCGGGCATCGCCAGCCCGTCGAATTCATTCTCGTCAAAATCCGTGTCATCGGATGAAGCGGGCTGGCCGATACCGCCCGCGACATCCGAAAAGTCAGCCGCCGGGCGGCTTTTGGCGCTCGGGGTTCGGATATAATGGAACGCGCTAATTTTCACCATTCTGGAAACCTGCACATGGAACGCTTGAGCACGAAACGCACCGGTTGGCGCGCATATGTCGGCGCAACGCTGGTCGCCTGCAGCTGTGTTCTGATCTCCGCCTGCGGACTGCTGCCCGACGAGGTAGACGAAACCGCTGGCTGGTCGGCCAACAAGCTGTATGTCGAAGCCAAGGATGCTCTCGATACCGGGGATTTTACGCGAGCCGTCAAGCTCTACGAAAAACTCGAAGCGCGCTATCCGTTCGGCCGGTATGCCCAGCAGGCGCAGATCGATACCGCATATGCGAACTACAAGGATGGTGAACCCGCGGCCGCCATTGCAGCAGTCGACCGCTTCATCCAGCTGCATCCGAACCACCCGAACATCGATTACGCCTACTACCTGAAAGGCCTGATCAACTTCAACGATAACCTGGGCTTTCTCGGCCGCTTCTCGGGCCAGGACCTGAGCGAGCGCGACCCGAAGGCTGCCCGTGCCGCCTATGATGCGTTCAACGTGCTGACCACGCGTTATCCGGACAGCAAGTACACGCCCGATGCGGCGCTGCGCATGCAGTACATCGTCAACGCGCTGGCCCAGCACGAAGTCCACGCCGCTCGCTACTACTACAAGCGTGGCGCGTATGTCGCCGCCGCCAACCGTGCCCAGCAAGCGCTGCGCGACTACGACAAGGCGCCCGCCCTGGAAGAAGCGCTGTACCTGATGGTGAAATCGTACGATGCCCTCGGCATGACCGATCTGCGCGACGATGCACGCCGCGTGCTCGACAAGAATTTCCCGGACAGCGACTTCATTCGCTATGGCGCACGCCAAGTCGACCGGCCGTGGTGGAAGTTCTGGGGTCCGAGCAATCCCTGAGAAGCAATAACTTGAGGATAGCTACAGCCAGGCCTCATGCCTGAGACCTCAAACGAAAGACGGCGCCCCTGAGCGCCGTTTTTTTTTCATGCTGCGAATGCGGCCCTCATGGTTGAGCCTGGGCAAGGCATGTTCCTGACAATGATGCGGGGCGTTACTCGCCTACCGCCTCGGATAGCGTGTCCGATGACGGCGTCGCCGATCCAGCCTCGCCGGCCTTGCTTGCGTGCCGGACACGGCGTAGAAACTCCACGGCCGTAGTGCGCTCGCGGCTGCGGCGGAATGGCGGCAGGCTCTGCCAGATCTGCTTGCCATAAGCCTTTTCGACGAGTCGCACATCGCAGATCATCAGCACACCACGATCGCTCTCCGAACGGATCAGGCGCCCTGCGCCCTGCTTCAGCGCAATGATGGCATGCGGCAGCTGATGCACGGCAAACGGGCTAAGGCCTTTCTTCTGCAAGACCTCCATGCGGGCCGCCAGTACAGGATCGTCCGGCGGCGCGAACGGCAGTTTGTCGATGATCACCAGTGACAGGGCATCGCCTCTGACATCGACGCCTTCCCAGAAACTCTGGCTGCCGACCAGCACGGCATTGCCCAGCTCGCGGAAACGGTCCAGCAGTTCTGTACGGCTCGCCTGCCCTTGCACCAGCAGCGGCATCTCCCAGCCACGCGACTCGAACTCATCGCGCAGGCGGTCCGCCGCCCTTTCCACGGCACGCAGCGTGGTGCACAGCAGGAAGGCGCGCCCACCGCTGGCCTCGATCAGCGGCAAAGCCGCATCGACCACGGCATCGGTGAACTGCGGCGACTGCGGTTGCGGCAGGTCGCGCGGCACATACAGCAATCCCTGTCGGCCGTAGTCGAAGGGACTGGGCAGCGTCATGGATGCCTCGCGGTCGAGCCCCAGTTGCGCGGCATAGTGCGTGAAATTGCCTTTGACGGACAACGTCGCCGAGGTGAATACCCAGGCACGCGGCACACCTGCACGCTGCTTGCTGAAAATACCGGCAATCGACAGCGGCGTGAGGTGCAGCTGGACGGCGGAAGAAAACACCTCCACCCAGCGCACCGATTCCGCCTCGGCCGGCGCTTTGTCTGGTGCAATCCACGCTTCCAGTTGCGTGCAGATCGCGACAGCGCGGCGATGGCACTGCTCGATCGTTTCGGCACGCTCTGCCTGCGTTTCCAGCACTGCCGCAAAATCCGACAGTGCGCTGCGCAAGGCCTCCAGCGTCTCGCCGAACTGTCGGCCCATGTCGGCATCGGCCTCGATCTGCGTGACCGACAGGCGCGCGCCGTCCTGACGGAACACCAGACGCAGATCACGCGCAGCCCGTTCCACAGGCGCTGCGACGGCCGCCCAATCGGCTACGTCGCGCGCTTGCGACAGTCCTTCTGCCACAGTATCGCGAGCCAGCTCGATAATCTGGTTGGTCGACAAGGTCTGACCGAAGAACAACGTTGCCGTATCCGGAAGCTGATGCGCCTCGTCGAAAATGATGGTATTGGCTGCGGGCAGCAGCTCAGCCATACCAGTGTCCTTGAGCATCACGTCGGCAAAGAACAGGTGGTGGTTGACCACCACCACGTCCGCCTGCTGGGCTTCCTTGCGGGCCTGCATGACGAAGCAGTCTTTGTAGTATGCGCAATCGGATCCCAGGCAGTTATCGCGTGTCGATGTCACCAGTTGCCATACCGGGGCATTCTCCGGTACGGACGACAGCTCCGCCTTGTCGCCGCTGCGCGTGGTCTTCAGGAAGCGATTGATTTCACGCAGGTTCGCCGCATCCTGCCGCGACGCGAGCCGCCCATTCTGGCTGGCCCGCTCGAGGTGGTAGTGGCACACGTAGTTGCTACGCCCTTTCAGTAGCGCCACGGTGACGGGCACATTGAGGGCCCCTCGCACTGCCGGGATATCGCGAAGGAATAGCTGGTCCTGCAGGTTCTTCGTGCCTGTCGACACAATGACCTTGCCGCCCCACAGCATCGCCGGGACGAGGTAGGCGTAGGTCTTGCCGGTGCCGGTCCCGGCCTCGACGATCAGCGAGCCATTGGCCTCGATGGCGCCGGCGACCGCGCATGCCATGTCGCGCTGCGACTGGCGCGGCCGGTATCCGGGAATAGCTGCAGCGAAGGCGCCATCCTCGGCAAACATCGATTGCAGTTCGGCTTCATGCGCGGGCGATGGACGCGCTGCAGATATGCGCGCTGGCGTATCAGTGGAGACTGGGGTGTGGGAAGGCGTGGTGTCGGACAAAATCGTTCTGCACGGGCGGCAAGGCCATTGCCGCCAACATCATTTCAGGCAAGGTGATCAGGCTCGAGCTGCAACTGCAGCAGCATGATCGTGTCCTTGAGCTTGAGCCGGCGCTTCTTCAGCCGCTTCAGATGCAGCTCGTCGCAATCCGGTGCGGCGGCGATCCGGTCGATCAGATAGTCGAGATCGCGGTGCTCGATCTGCAGTTCGATCAGTTGCCGCGAAATGGTATTCAGGTCCTGATCCATTTTTCTGTTCTCCCGGCGCACCCGGGGACAGGGTGCGCATGCTGCGGTCGTTCCGGCCGATTCAATTGCCCAACGGGCTACGAGGCTGGCCTTTCTCGGCACGCTCTTTTGCCTTCTCGCGGCGCTCTTCGAGCTGCTGCTGGCGGGTCTGCGCATCGCGCTGCTTCTGCTCGAAGGCCTCAACATTACGTGCACGTTCCTGCGCCTTTCGCGCGCCTTCCTCGTGAGCCTGCCGGATCTTGGCGTCGAAATCCGCCTGTTTGCGGGCATGCTCGGCCGCATTCTCGGCACGCTGTGGGGCTTCCGCAGCACGCTCGGCTTCACGCATTGCGTGGGCGCGCTGTTTTTCGTCAAAAGCGGCCTGGTTGCGGCGCGCCTCGGCATCGCGTTGGCCCTGCTCTGCCTCGTACTGGGCCTTGCGGATGGCCGCCTCGCGATCCCGGATGGCTGCTTTCTGCGCACGCTCGGCGTCGTTCACCGCGATTTCACGGCGGCGGATATCCTGCAGTGCCTCGCGGCGAATATCCTCTGCCTTGTTGAGACAGGCGTTCACAAAAAAGCGGTCATAACATGCATGCTCCGCTTCCTTGAAGCGATATTCGGTCCACTGCCGCGCGGCATCAAGCGTGTTGCGCTCGGCGTCGAAGTCGCGTCCGCCCTGCGCCGTTGCCGCCTGGCAATTCCAGGCAGAAACCGCCAGCAGCATGGCCAGCCATGGCCGCACGAGGCGAGCCCAAGAAAGTCGGAAATGAAGTTGCATACCCATGGCCGAATTCTATCACTCGGGCCCTCGCACGGAGCGACTGGCAGACGCACCGTACGCTTGTGGCAAAATGCCCCGCTTTCGGCACGTTTGCGTGCCGGCATTGTGATTGCAAGCAAGCGAGACCCACTGAATGTCCGATTCCGTACTGCAGAAAATCGTGTCGCATATCGCGGCTGAACTCTCCGTACAACCCCGCCAGGTCGCCGCTGCGGTCGCCCTGCTCGACGAAGGCGCCACCGTGCCCTTTATCGCACGCTACCGCAAGGAGGTCACTGGCAACCTCGACGATACGCAGTTGCGGCAGCTCGAAGAGCGCCTGCTGTATCTGCGCGAACTGGAAGACCGGCGTGCTGCGATCCTGGCGTCGATAGAAGAGCAAGGCAAGCTGACCGATGAGCTGCGTACCGCAGTGGAGGCAGCCGCGACCAAGCAGGCACTGGAAGATCTCTACCTGCCCTACAGGCAGAAACGACGCACCCGCGCGCAGATCGCCCGCGAAGCCGGCCTCGAGCCGCTGGCACGCGCGCTGCTCGAAAATCCGATGCTTGATCCGCAGACCGAAGCCGCCAAGTACGTCAACGACAAGCCGGCCAACGAAGGCGGCGTGGCCGATACCAAGGCCGCACTGGATGGCGCACGCGATATCCTCTCGGAAGAGTTCGGCGAAACCGCCCCCCTGCTCGGCCGCCTGCGCGACATGCTGTGGCAGCAAGGCGTGCTGGCCTCGACAGTGGTGGCCGGCAAGGAAACCGCCGAGGAAGAGAAGTTCCGCGATTACTATGCCTATTCGGAAACGATCCGCACCGTGCCTTCCCATCGCGCACTGGCATTGTTCCGGGGACGCAATGCCGGCGTGCTGATGCTGCGCCTCGGGCTGGGCGAAGAGCAGGATGCGCTCGTGCCGCATCCCTGCGAAGGTGTAATCGCTGCACACGTCGGCATTCGCAACGAAGGTCGCCCGGCCGACAAGTGGCTCTCGGATGTCTGTCGCTGGTGTTGGCGCGTGAAGGTTCAGCCGCATCTGGAAAGCGAATTGCTGATGCAACTGCGCGAAGCTGCTGAGGCTGAAGCAATCAAGGTCTTTGGCCGCAATTTGCACGAACTGCTGCTGGCTGCACCAGCTGGCCCCAAAGCCGTCCTGGGTCTCGATCCAGGCTTGCGAACCGGTGTGAAGGTCGCTGTGGTTGATGCGACCGGCAAGCTGCTCGATACCAGCACGATCTACCCGCATGAGCCGCGCCGCGACTGGAATGGTTCGCTGGCGACGCTCGGCGCGCTGTGCAAGAAGCATGGCGTGAAGTTGATTGCCATCGGCAACGGCACCGCCAGCCGCGAAACCGACAAGCTGGCACAGGACTTGATCAAAGGGCTGCCCGACCTTGGCATGACCAAGATCGTGGTCAGCGAAGCCGGCGCGTCCGTGTACTCCGCATCGGAACTCGCGGCCAAGGAATTTCCGGACCTGGATGTATCGCTGCGCGGGGCAGTGTCGATTGCCCGCCGCCTGCAGGATCCGCTGGCCGAGCTCGTCAAGATCGAACCGAAATCAATCGGCGTGGGCCAGTACCAGCACGACGTGAACCAGCGCGAGCTGGCGCGTGCCCTCGACGCCGTGGTGGAAGACTGCGTGAATGCGGTCGGCGTGGATGTGAATACCGCCTCGGTCGCTTTGCTGGCGCGCGTATCCG
The DNA here is from genome assembly GCA_000272025.2 of Imbroritus primus. Lineage (GTDB taxonomy): Bacteria > Pseudomonadota > Gammaproteobacteria > Burkholderiales > Burkholderiaceae > Imbroritus > Imbroritus primus. The sequence continues at coordinate 752,277 of AKCV02000015.1, read as the reverse complement.
GCCTGAATAGCACGCTGGCACGCAATATCGTCGAGTTCCGCGATGCTAATGGCCCGTTTGCCTCGCGCGCAGCCTTGCTGAAAGTGCCGCGCCTTGGCGACAAGACTTTCGAGCAGGCAGCAGGCTTCCTGCGCATCAACGATGGCGAGAATCCACTCGACCGCTCGTCGGTGCACCCCGAGGCCTATCCGGTGGTGCAGCGTATCCTGGAGCGGATCAAGAAGGGAATCCGCGATGTCATGGGGAATTCCGAGACGCTGCGTGGCCTCTCGGCCCGGGAGTTTACCGATGAACGTTTCGGTGAACCAACGGTGCGCGACATCCTCACCGAACTGGAGAAACCGGGCCGCGATCCGCGTCCGGAATTCAAGACAGCCACCTTCCAGGAAGGCGTGGAGGATATTCGCGACCTGGTGCCGGGCATGGTGCTCGAGGGCGTGGTGACGAACGTGGCCGCTTTCGGCGCATTCGTCGACATCGGCGTGCACCAGGACGGTCTGGTGCATATCTCCGCGCTGTCGAACAAGTTCGTCAAGGATCCGTATGAAGTGGTCAAGGCCGGACAGATCGTCCGCGTCAAGGTGATGGAGGTGGACGCCAAGCGCAACCGTATCGGCCTGTCCATGCGGCTCGACGACACGCCGGGGGAGGCTGCGCGCCCCGGCGCGGATCGCGGCGCACCTGCGGCACGCGGCCCTCGGCAGAGCGGTCCCCGACAAGCCGCCGAGCCGGCCATGGGCGGCGCGATGGCAGCGGCATTTGCCAAGCTGAAGCGCTGATGATCCTGATGTGATGTCATTGCATGACCGGGGCCTCCCCTGGTCATACAGCATGCTGCCGCGCTGCGGTGATGTACCCCAGGCACATGCCTGCTCAAGAGTTAGCTAGGTAGCCAGGACGTTTGCTCGGCCTACGGTGACCGACTGCGCGGGCACAGTGATCTCGTTGGCCGCAACGCCCGCTATCTCTCCAAGGGGCCGCGCCCCTTCCCCCCGTCAAATCTCGACTTTCGTCCCGAGTTCCACTACCCGGTTTGCGGGAATATGGAAAAAGTCCGAAGGCTTTGCGCCATTCTGATGCATCCAGGCAAAAATGCGCTCCCGGAACATCGACATGCCCGGCAGCTTGGACGGCACCACGGATTCGCGTGCAATGAAGAACGACGTGTCCATCAGCTCGAACGGCATGTCCAGCTGGGATTGCGCCAGCTGCATCACCTGGTTGACGTCAGGCGTTTCCTTGAAGCCAAAATCCGCCTTGAGGATGTACACGCCGCTCCCGAGTTCAGTCAGGCTCAGGCGTTCGAGGTCGCTGACATAAGGGATGTCGCGCGTGACGAAACTCATGAAGACCACGCGCTCATGGAGCACCCGGTTGTGCTTCAAGTTATGCAGCAGCGACACTGGCACGGATTCGGTATTGCCCGTCAGGAACACTGCAGTCCCTTCGACGCGGTGGGGCGGATACGCCAGCAGCGCGGCAATAAACGGCTCCAGCGGAATACCGTCCTCCAGCGTGCGGGCGCGCAGCAATGCGCGTCCACGATACCAGGTCATCAGCAGGAAGAACGTGATGGATCCCAGCAATAGCGGGAACCAGCCGCCGTCTTTGAGCTTGATCAGGTTGGCAGTCCAGAATGCGATGTCGATCACGAGGAAGGCAATCACCAACCCGATGATCAGCAAGGGATTCCACCCCCACTCGCGCCGCATCACGACCGAGACAAGCAGCGTCGTGATCAGCATGGTGGTCGTGACGGCAATACCATAGGCAGCCGCCAGATTCTCGGATTTCTTGAATGACACGACCGTAATCAGAACCAGGATGAGCAGCGTCCAATTGACGATCGGAATATAGATTTGCCCGCGCTCTGCGGCTGACGTGTGACGGATCAGCATGCGCGGCATCAGGCCCAGCTGGATGGCCTGGCTGGTGAGCGAGAACGCTCCCGAGATCACGGCCTGCGAGGCAATGACAGTCGCACAGGTGGCCAGCAGCACCATCGGAAACAGCGCCCATTCTGGCACCATCAGATAGAACGGATTGCTGATGGCGCTCGGCGTCGTCACCAGCAATGCACCCTGCCCAAAGTAATTCAGCAGCAGGCACGGCAACACGACGAACAGCCATGCCAGCCTGACCGGCTTGGCGCCGAAATGGCCCATGTCGAGGTAGAGCGCCTCCACACCCGTGACGACCAGAACGACCGAACCCATGACGATGAACGCCTGCAGCGTATGTTCGGTAACGAACTCATACGCATAGAAGGGATTGATCGAAACAAGGATCTCGGGCGCCTTGATGATATTGAGCAGCCCCAACGCGCCCAGAGAAACGAACCACAGCAGTGTGATCGGACCGAACAGCCGGCCCACCGCCTCGGTACCGAAACGCTGGATCAGGAAGATGGCCGTAAGGATCGTCACAGTAATGGGAATGACGTAGTGATTCAGGCCTGGCGCAGCCACTTCCAGTCCTTCAACTGCCGATAGCACCGAAATCGCCGGCGTGATGACCGACTCGCCATATAGCATGCAGGCGGCAAACACACCCAGCATCATGAACATGCGCGCCCGGCCGGAGCCCGGCGCCGCTGAACGCAAGGCCAGCGCCATCAGCGACAGCACACCGCCCTCGCCGTTATTGTCGGCACGCATGACGAAGGCCACGTACTTGACCGTCACAACCAGGATCAGCGCCCAGAACAGCATGGAAATGATGCCGTAGGTGGCTTCAGTGGAAAATGGAATACCGTGCTCCGGACTGAAGCATTCCTTGAGGGCATACAGCGGGCTGGTGCCGATGTCTCCAAAGACCACGCCAATCGCCCCGAGCATCAGGAGCCGAAGACTCTGGTTTTCGGATGCATGCCCGTTGGCTGGCAATGAATGCGAGGCGACGTTGCTCATTCGATTTCCATTGTTCCGTGTCGTCGGCGGAAACTGCCGCGCCCGGTTTTATATTGCAGTGCACAAGCGCGCCATTTTACTCTCGGCCCCATGCTTTTGATAGGCGGCTAATCCGATGTGGCGGGAAGACATCATTACGTGATCTGCAAGCTACCTATCCCGCGCTATATACTCTCTATAGAAATAAATCATCTATAATGATTCCATAGAAAGGAGTCAGCCATGTCCATTCTGAATCGCCCACTCTCTACATCCCGGCCGGTGCCAGACCCTGGCGCGACCTTAACGAAGGCGGTCATGCGTGCGGCCGGCCATCTTGGACTCAGCCAATCGCTGGTCGCCAGCGTGTTGGGGGTGAGCGCTGCCTCGGTCTCGCGTATGGCGGGGGGCCAATACGTGCTGGACAACCATCGCAAGGAATGGGAATTCGGCGTGCTGTTCGTACGCATGTTCCGTTCGCTGGACGCCATCCTCGGACACGGGGAACAGGCGCGAACTTGGCTGCATGAAGACAACCTGGCGCTCGGCGGCAAGCCAGTGGAACTGATGCGCTCAACCGAGGGACTGGTCCGTGTCGTTCACTACCTGGACGCCATCCGCGGTCGCGTCTGAGCGTCAGCCATTCAAGCTGACGCTGTGGCGCGCCGTAGAGGCGCAGCACGTGGTGTCGACCATGGCGCTGGTCGACAGCCTGGATGAGCAGCAGTTGCTGGAGGATATTCTCGATGCCGGCAAACCGCCCGTTCCGGCTGCGGCGCGCGGGCTGCACTACCTGCTGTTCACGCCATTCCGCTATCCACCCTCACCGTATGGCTCGCGCTTTCGCGCACCCCACGATCCGGGGATTTTTTATGGCGCGCCGACGACACGCACGGCCTGCGCGGAACTCGGCTACTGGCGCTGGCGTTTCCTGATGGACAGTCCGGCGTTGCGGGCTATCGATGCACGCCCGCAAACGGTTTTCGAGGTGTGCGTGAAGGCGCGGGGCATTGCGCTCGATGCGCCCCCTTTCGATAGCGACAGAGCCCTATGGACGGATCCACGCGACTATGGCCCCTGCCAGGGGATGGCGCGGGTTGCCCGGCAGGCCGAGGTCGGCGTCATCCGCTACGCCTCCGTGCGCGATCCGGGCGGTGTGTGCCATGCGGTACTCGAGCCGTCAGCCTTCTGCGCGCCGGCTCCACTCACAACGACGACGTGGATGCTGACGATCCGCCGCGACCGTGTCATCTGGCAGCGCGATGACCTGATGCAACGCGAGCAGTACGAATTCGAAGCCAGCGAGTGGGCCGCCTGACCGGGCGGTGAGGTGCGCCGTCACACGGCGGCGGCACACTGATCAGTTGCCCCAGCCTTCGAGGACGATCTTGCCGCGCATCTGTCCGGCTTCCACACGGCGATGCGCCTCGCGCAGATTGGCGGCATTGATGGGCGTGAGTACCTGCGCCAGGGTCGTACGCAGGCGGCCAGCGTCGATCAACTCCGCCACATGCGACAGCAACCGATGCTGCTCGATCATGTCCGGTGTCTGGTGCATGGCGCGCGCGAACATGTACTCCCAATGGAAGCTGGCGGCCTTGACTTTCATGCCAGCCATGGGCGTCGGCAGGCTCGCATCGTCGATCGACACAATGCCGCCTTGCGGGCGGATCAGCTCCACGGCGGCATCCCAGTGCCGCATGTCATTGAAGATCGCAATGTGATCCACGTACCGGAACCCCGCCGCACGCACCTGCTCGACCAGGGAGCCGCGATGGTCAACGACATGATCTGCACCCAGGGCACGTACCCATTCAATGGTTTCCGGCCGCGACGCGGTCGCAATCACGATCAGGCCGGCCTGCTTCGCCAACTGGATACCGATCGAACCCACCCCGCCGGCGCCACCGATGATCAGGATCGATTGCCCGCGATCCGCTCCGTCCCGCGCAATGCGCAAGCGGTCAAAGAAAGACTCGTAGGCGGTGATCGCCGTCAGCGGCAGCGCAGCGGCCTCGGCAAATGACAGGCTGCGCGGCTTGCACCCGACGATACGCTCATCAACCAGATGGAACTCCTGGTTTGTTCCGGTCCGGGTGATATCGCCGGCGTAGTACACCTCGTCGCCCGGCTTGAAGAGCGTCACCTCCGGGCCGACGGCTTCGACGATACCGCTCGCGTCATAGCCAATGACACGGCCATCTGGCTCCTGCTTGTCCTTGGGTGCGCGCACCTTGGTGTCTACCGGATTGACCGACACAGCCTTGACCGCAACCAGGATGTCTCGCCCCTGCGGCGTGGGCCGAGGCAGATCCAGATCGACAAAGGCGTCGGGATCGGTGACAGGCAGATAACGATAGAAGCCAACGGCTTTCATAAAACTCTCCGGGAAGTCGATTCATGCGATGGCTGCACCACGCGCCATCGCTCGATACTTGAACTGTACTTCATGCGCCAGGAATACATAATTCGCCTTAAAATCAATTAATAATTCGATTATTCCAAATAATTATGCTAGACAACCTTGCCTTGTTCCTGCGGATCGTCGAGAAAGGCGGTCTTGCTGCTGCCGGCCGGGATTTCGGCCTGTCGCCCGCTACCGTGTCCGAACGGCTCGCCGCACTGGAGGCACACTATGGCGCAACCCTGTTGACCCGCACGACCCGCGCCATCAGCCTTACCGATGAAGGCCGCCTGCTGGTCGAAGGCGCGCGTCGCCTGGTCGCCGATGCCGAGGATCTCGAGAATCGCATCCGCCTCGGCACAGAACGCATCTCGGGGCCGATCCGCCTGAGCGCGCCCGAAGACCTTGGCCGCCATCGCGTCGTGCCAGTTATCGATGCTTTTCTGATTGCCCACCCCGAAGTCACCATCGACCTGAACCTGACCGACGGCTATGTCGATCTTGTTGGCCAGGGCATCGACTTCGCCATTCGCCAGGGTACGCTGGCAGACAGCACGTTGCGCGCTCGCGCCATCGGGGAACACCGTCGCGTGGTGTGCGCCGCACCGTCTTATCTCGATGCGCATGGCTCGCCCGAACACCCAGAGGAACTGGCGCAGCACCTGTGCATCGTCATGCGGTTTGGCCAGAACCTCGACCGCGAATGGCCATTCATGATCAACGGGAAGATTCGCAAGTTCATGGTGAACAGTCGGCGCATCGCCAACGACGGTGCGCTTGTGCGCCACTGGTGCAAGTCCGGTTTTGGTATTGCCCTGAAATCCGAGCGCGACGTCGAAGAGGATCTGGCGAGCGGCGCCCTGGTCGAGTTGCTCGGGGAGTTTTCCGCAAGCCGGACGAGCTTGCAGATTGTCTACCCGTCCGCCATCGCGCAGCCACGTCGCGTGCGCATGCTGATTGATGAACTGGCAGCCGCGCTAGCGCCAACCATGCGCTAGAGCTGTTTCGACACGACGCGGCCTCACGGCGGCACGATGGGATGTACCGCAGGATGTTGCAAGCCGGCCGGCTCGCGCGCATGCTATGCGGCAACGCCAGCCACATCAATCCCGCACCAATCCCAGACCGTCAGGAGACCGCAATGAGTAGGCATGTCCTCGTACACTGCAGCTACGAACGCCATGCCGATGCAATCTTGTATATCCTCAACGAAGCGATCGTCAACTCGACAGCGCTATATGACTACCAACCACGTACTACTTCAAGCATGGCAACGTGGTTCGAAGCCAAGCGCAACGGCGGCTTTCCCGTGCTCGGCATGGAAGATCCGGATGGCAGGCTGAGGGCGTTCGGCAGCTACGGCACCTTTCGGAGCTGGCCGGCGTACAAATACACTGTCGAACATTCTGTATACGTGCACAAGGATCATCGTGGCCAGGGACTGGGCCGCGCGGTGTTGCAGGCGCTGATCGCCTGTGCGCGGCAAGGCGAGGTACATGCCATGATCGGCGGCATCGACGCGACGAACGTCGGAAGCATCGCCCTGCACGAGCGACTCGGGTTCCGCCATGTCGGCACGCTGCCCCAGGTCGGATTCAAATTCGGCCGCTGGCTTGATCTTGCGTTCTATCAGCTACTGCTGGACACGCCAGCGCATCCGGTCGATGGCTAGCCGACTGGAACGGGCCAACAGGCCTCTTCGCAACCTAGCAACTTCGCACCCTGGGCAACAATCCAGCAATACCGGCGCCAGAAACAACAATGCCGCTGCGAAACCTGAGTTTCTGCCAGCGGCATGTCTTTGAATCTGGTTGCGGGGGTAGGACTTGAACCTACGACCTTCGGGTTATGAGCCCGACGAGCTGCCAACTGCTCCACCCCGCGTCCGTTGAAGCTGTAACTATAACGCAATCTTTGCGGCAATGCAACAGCTTTCATCACGAAGTGATATATGCTGCCGCGCTCAGCGGCCGGCGGCGCAGCATTTCGTGGAAGCACGGGCGGGCTCCAACAGGTGGCGCGGATGATACACTGCGTGGATTCCACGTCGGATGCGCTCATGAAATTCTGTTCGAATTGCGGCCACGCGGTCGCCCTCCGCATACCGGAAGGCGACACGCGCCCACGCCATGTCTGCGACAACTGTCACACGATTCACTATGTGAATCCGCGTAACGTCGTCGGCACTGTGCCCGTGTGGCAGGACAAGATCCTGCTGTGCCGCCGCGCGATCGAGCCTCGCTACGGCTACTGGACCCTTCCCGCGGGTTTCATGGAAATCGGCGAGACTACGGCGGAGGCCGGCGCACGTGAAACTTTGGAAGAAGCCGGCGCACGCGTCACCGTCGGGGAGCTGTTCTCGATCATGAATGTGCCGCACGTGCATCAGGTGCATCTGTTCTATCTGGCGCAGCTCAATGACCTCGACATCGCAGCCGGCGAGGAAAGCCTCGAAGTCCGGCTGTTCGACGAGGAGGAGATTCCCTGGAGCCAACTGGCCTTCCCGACCGTCATCCATACCCTGCGCTTTTTCTTCGAAGACCGCGATGCGGGGCGCGTGCGCGACGGTAGCTTCCGCCTGCACACGATGGACATCGAAAAGCCCTTGCAACCGCTGGGACCCGACGGCCACTCACTGTCCTGACACATGATTGCCTGGCTCGATCCGCACGATCCGTTTCCGGACGTGGAACAGGCACTCGGTGCCGGGACCGATGCGCCCGGCCTGCTGGCAGCCAGCCGTGATCTCTCGCCGGAACGCCTGCTGAGCGCCTACCGCCAGGGCATTTTTCCCTGGTATTCGAGCGGCCAGCCGGTCCTGTGGTGGAGCACCGACCCGCGCATGGTGCTGAAGCCGGAGGCGTTCAAGGTTTCCCGCACCTTCCGCAAAACATTGCGCCGCGTCGAAACGGATCCTGACTGGGCGATCCGCGTCGATACCGATTTCCACGCCGTGATGCGAGCCTGTGCCAGTGCATACCGGCCAGGTCAGCACGGCACCTGGATTACCGACGAGATCCGCACGGCCTACAGCGCCCTCTACCTGCAGGGCATGGCCCACACGGTGGAGGCCTGGTACCAGGGCGAGCGCGTGGGCGGCCTCTACGGTGTTGCCCTGGGCCGCATGTTCTATGGCGAATCGATGTTCGCGCATCGTACGGATGCCTCGAAAATCGCTCTCGCCGCCCTGTGTGCGTTTCTCAGCAAACACGGTGTAGCGATGATAGACTGCCAGCAAGAGACCGAGCATTTGGCATCGCTCGGCGCGTCGCCCATCGCGCGCGCCGAGTTCATCGATCATGTTCGACGCGCCACGGCCTTGCCCGGCATCGAGCCATGGCAGTTCGACAAATCGGTGCTTTCTCCCTGGACCCGCCGTTACCATGAGTAAGCTTAAGGAACTTCCGCTTTCCGCATTGCAGTTCTATGCGACAGCCCCTTACGCATGCAGTTATCTCGATAACCGCCTGGCCCGTTCGCAGGTTGCCACGCCTGCCCATCTGATCAACGCCGACGTCTATTCGCAGCTGGTCCGCGCAGGCTTTCGCCGCAGCGGCATCTTCACGTACCGCCCCTATTGCGACGACTGTCGCGCCTGTACGCCGTGCCGCCTGGTTACGCAGGCCTTCGCGCCGAACCGGGCGCAGAAGCGCAGCTGGCGGCAGCATGGCGGCCTGACCGCCCTGGTGGCGCCGCTCACCTATGTGGAAGAACATTACGCGCTGTACCTGCGCTACCAGTCCCGGCGCCACGCAGGCGGCGGCATGGATGCGGACAGCCGCGAACAGTACGAGCAGTTCCTGCTGCAAAGCCGCGTCAACTCGCGCCTGGTGGAATTCCGCGAACCCGCCGACGCCGCTGACCCCGGCAAGCTGCGCATGGTGAGCATGATCGACGTGCTGGATGACGGCCTGTCCTCGGTCTACACCTTCTACGATCCGGACGTACCGCACTCGAGCTATGGCACCTACAACATCCTCTGGCAACTGGCCCAGGCGCGCGAACTGAGCCGGCCCTACCTGTATCTCGGCTACTGGATCCGCAATAGCCGCAAGATGGCCTACAAGGCCAACTTCCGTCCGCTCGAAGTCCTGGTCGACCATCGCTGGCAGCCGTTCGAAAGCGCCTTTCCCGAAGCATCCTGCGACCGCTGACGGAGCGCGCTCGGCTACAATGCCGGCTTGACCGATCCGACCCCGAGCCCATCGTGCTGAACGCGCTGTATCCCCTCGCCCGCCCCGCCCTGTTTGCGATGGATGCGGAAGATGCCCACCATTTCACGCTGCGCAGCCTCAAGCAAATGCATGCCTGTGGGTTGTCCGGATTGATCGGCAACCGCATCGCCGACAATCCGCTCACGCTCATGGGCATCCGCTTTCCCAATCCCGTGGGGCTGGCCGCAGGGCTCGACAAGGACGGGGCATATATCGATGCGCTGGCGGCGCTGGGTTTCGGTTTTATTGAAGTCGGTACCGTCACGCCACGCGCCCAGCCGGGCAACCCCCGCCCGCGCATGTTCCGCCTGCCGCAGAGCGAAGCGCTGATCAACCGCATGGGCTTCAACAATGGCGGCGTGGATGCCTTTCTGGCGAATGTGCAGGCATCGTCATGGCGGGCCGCCGGCGGCGTGCTGGGCCTGAATATCGGCAAAAATGCTGATACGCCCATCGAGCGCGCCGTGGACGATTACCTGTACTGCCTGGAAAGGGTGTATCCGCACGCGAGCTATGTGACCGTCAACATCTCGTCGCCGAACACCAAGAACCTGCGTCAACTGCAGGGCGCCAGCGAACTGGACGGCCTGCTCTCGACCTTGCGCACGGCGCAGCAGCGACTGGCGGAGCAGCACAAGCGCTATGTGCCAATGGTCTTGAAAATCGCCCCGGATCTGGATGACGACCAGATCCGCAATATCGGCGACGCGCTACTGCGTCTTGGAATCGATGGCGTGATTGCCACCAATACCACACTGTCGCGCGAGGCGGTCCAGGGCATGCGTCATGCCGAAGAAGCCGGCGGACTGTCGGGCGCACCCGTCCGTACCGCTTCGCAGCGCGTCATCCGGGCATTGCGTGCAATCGTCGGCGATGATTTCCCGATCATCGGCGTAGGCGGCATCATGCACGGCGCGGATGCACGCGCAAAGATCGATGCCGGCGCCCAACTGGTTCAGCTATACACGGGCTTGATCTATCGCGGCCCGGCGCTCGTGCGGGAAGCGGCGCAGGCGCTCGCCTGAGCGTTCATCCGTCCCGCCACACCGCAAGGCATGCTCACGCGGTACGCGCGCTGACGCGAGCCTCCGCCTTGTCGAGCCACACGCCAAGCTGCTCCTGAATACCGGTGCTGCTGAAGGAGCAGCTGTCTTGCGAAAAGACGTCAGCCATCTCCAGTCGGCGCAGCAGCTCGTCGAGCACGCGCTGGAACGCCTCCGGCAGGGCCAGCGCAGGCGCCTGCCCACGAAACACCGTGACCACGGCCGTAGCAGCCACATCTCCCGCGACATAGGCCTGCAAAGTATCGCGCAGGTTGTCGAGCACACGCTGTTCAGGCGTGATGGCCGGCATGGGGGAAGATTGCATCGCTTACCTCTCCTGGTTGCTTCGACGATATTCTCGGTACTGTTCGCGGAATGTGCCGCCCTTGGGCGCCGGCATGTCGCGCGTCGCGCTCCACCCTTTACCCAACGGCATACGGGCAATACGCCCCTGGTCGCCACCCATGCGCTTCAGTGTCCAGGCTGCGAGGCGTGTCGCCAAGGCATACAGGCTGGGGCGCAATGCCATATAGGCCCAAAGCTTCAGGCCGAGCCGTTCCTGCCAGGGACGCAGGCCGCGCTCCATCTGTTTTTCGCGTAGCTTGCGTAACAGGTCTGACAAGGGAATCGAAGCGGGACACACCCGGTTGCACTCGCCGCACAAGGTCGCAGCCTGCGGCAGATCGAGCGCGTTCTCGATCCCGGTGTAGCTCGGCGTGAGCACGCTGCCCATCGGACCGGGATAGACCCAGCCATAGGCGTGGCCGCCGATTTTCTGGTACACCGGGCAGTGATTCATGCACGCGCCGCAGCGGATACAGCGCAGCATCTCCTGGAACTCACCGCCCAGCAATCCGGAACGTCCCCCATCCACAAGCACGATATACATGTGCTCCGGTCCGTCGCGTTCACCCGGTGCACGCGGCCCCGTCAGCAACGACAGGTAGTTCGAGATCGACTGCCCCGTCGCCGAACGGGGCAGCAGCCGGATCACCGTGGCCAGGTCCTCGAGCGTCGGCAGGACTTTTTCGATGCCCGTCACGGCGACGTGCACGCGTGGCATGACGGTACACATGCCTTCATTGCCTTCGTTCGTCACGATGGCCACCGAGCCGGTTTCGGCAATCACGAAATTGCCGCCCGTGACGCCCATGTCCGCGCTCAGAAATTCCGGACGCAGCGTGTCGCGCGCTTCCCGGGTCATTTCCGATATGTCGGTCAGCCGCGGCTTGCGATGTACGCGCGCGAACAGATCGGCGATTTCGTCCTTGTCCTTGTGTACCACGGGGGCAATGATGTGTGAAGGCGGCTCGTTGTCATTGATCTGCAGGATGTACTCGCCAAGGTCGGTCTCGACACTCTGCACGCCCATCTCCGCCAGCACCTGGTTGAGGCGCATTTCCTCCGTCACCATCGACTTGCTCTTGATGACTTTCCGTACACCGTGGCGCTGCGCGATCTCGGCCACCAGCCGCGCCGCATCGGCCGTGGTTTCTGCGTACAGCACCGTGGTGCCACGCTGCGCGGCCTGGGTCTCGAACTGCTCGAGCCACACATCCAGGTTTTCCAGCGCGCGGTTGCGCCGCTCCTTCAACGCTGCACGCGTCGCTTCGAAGTCGATCTCCCGAATCGCCGTGGCGCGCGCGCTTACGAACTTGGTTGAGAGCTTCTTGAGATTATTCTGCAGGCGCTGATCGGCAAGCTTCTCGCCAGCACGCGCCTTGAAGTTCATGGATTGGACCTGCACGATCTTCTCCCTCAGGCGTCGCCGGCCAGCACCTGCGCCACATGCAGCACACGTGTGTGTTCGTTGCCGGTACGGCGTAGTCGCCCTTCAATATTGAGCATGCAACCGACATCGCCGAGCACCACGGCGTCCGCGCCGCTGCCGGCGATGCTGGCGCATTTCTCGTCGACGATGGCAGTAGAGATATCGCCGTACTTCAGTGAAAACGTACCGCCGAACCCGCAACAGGCCTCGCAATCGGGCATCTCGGTCACAGTGACGCCTGGCAACTTCGCCAGCAGGGCGCGCGGCTGCGCTTTGACGCCCAACTCGCGCAGCCCGGAGCAGGAATCATGGTAGGTAATGTGGCCGGCAAATTGTGACGGCAGGTCCTTCAGCTGCACGACGTTGACCAGGAAATCGGTCAGCTCATACACCTTCGGCTGCAGGCGTGCGTAGCGCCCTTGGAGTTCAGGGTCGTCACGGAACAGGTCGCCGTAATGATAGCGGATCATGCCGCCACAGGATCCGGATGGTACGACGACATAGTCGAACTGCTCGAACTCGCGCAGCATTTTCTCCGCAAGATCGCGTGCCGCCGCGCGATCTCCGGAGTTGTATCCAGGCTGCCCGCAGCAGGTCTGGGCCTGCGGCACCATCACATCGCAGCCGGCATGCTCCAATAGCTTGACCACGGAGAAACCGATATCGGGGCGCATCAGGTCGATCAGGCAGGTCACGAACAGTCCGACGCGCATGGCAGCACCCCTGTTGATAGTTGCGTCCCCGCATTATGGCGTGCGGCGGGATGCGTAGGCAAATCAGCCATCGATATCGCAATGCAGCAAAATCGGCGTATCCTAGACGTTCCCATTACGTATTGTCTGCCAGGCATGTGAAGCAGCAACCACACATGATGGCGCAAGCGCAGCATGCCGCACGGCATTTCACCACTTGAAATTTTCACAATGTGAGATAGAATGGAGCCGTTCCACACATCTCAAGATCCCGCTGCAATGACTGATGCCGACAAGGTCGACAAAGAACCAGGCAAAACCTCCATTCAAGTCATCGAACGCATGGTCATGCTGCTCGATGCGCTGGCCCTGCATGCGGATCCGGTCAGCCTCAAGGAATTGTCTCTCGCGACCGGCCTCCACCCTTCCACTGCGCACCGTATCCTGAACGACATGGTCGCCTGCCGTTTTGTCGACCGTTCCGATCCCGGCAGCTACCGGCTTGGCATGCGCCTGCTGGAGCTCGGCAACCTGGTAAAGGCTCGCCTGTCGGTACGGGAAGCGGCGCTGGTCCCGATGCGCGCCCTGCACCGCCTGACCGGGCAAACGGTGAACCTGTCGGTACGCCAGGGCGACGAGATCGTCTATATCGAACGGGCCTACAGCGAACGTTCCGGCATGCAGGTGGTACGTGCCATCGGTGGACGCGCACCTTTGCATCTGACCTCGGTCGGCAAGCTATTTCTCGCCGCCGATGAAATCGGCCGCGTCCGTGCCTATGCGACGCGAACCGGGCTCTCAGGCCATACCAGCACGTCGATCACGGATCCGGCCAAGCTGGAGCGTGAACTGAGCTGGGTGCGGACCAATGGCTACGCACGCGACAACGAAGAACTCGAACTCGGCGTGCGTTGCATTGCCGCCGGAATCTACGATGACTCGCGCCGCCTGGTCGCCGGACTCTCCTTGTCCGCGCCAGCCGATCGTTTGCAGGACAGCTGGCTGGAGCATCTGAAGGACACCGCGCTGCAGATCTCAAGGGGCATGGGCTACCTGGAAGAAACCTGATATTTCATCGGGGCAGGACCAATAAAAAAGCACCTGGTCACAGGTGCTTTTTTTTACGCCCTCGATACGACCGAGGCATCGACTTCCATCAAGTCCCGCGCGGCGCCATGCCGCTAAGCACCTGCTGCGGCGCGTTCGGCGAACGCGTGTACGGGCCACGCGGCACCGGAGTATGCTCAAGCCAGTCGCGTACGCGCACCGCATCGGCAAAGCGCGAGAGCTTGCCAGCGGAATCAAGGAACACCATCACCACGTCGCGGCCCTGCACCTTGGCTTGCATTACCAGGCAACGGCCAGCTTCACTGATAAAGCCGGTCTTCTGCAGGCCGATATCCCAGTCGCCGCCACGCACCAGACGATTGGTGTTCACATAGTGCAGCGTCCGGCCATTGAGCGCGGTAATGCTGTGTTCCGTCTGCGTCGAGTAGCTGCGGATTACAGGGTTACGATGAGCCGCGACCACCAGCTTGGCCAGGTCCGCCGCGCTGGACACATTGCTGCTCGACAGGCCGCTGGAATCAACGAAACGCGAATCCGTCATGCCAAGCTCGCGCGCCTTGCGATTCATGGCTTGCACAAACGCCGGCAGGCCGCCCGGGTAATGGCGACCCAGCACGGATGCGGCACGGTTTTCAGATGACATCAATGCCAGCAGCATGAATTCATGGCGCGGCAGCTGCAAGCCATATTGCAGGCGCGAGCTGGTGCCCTTTTCCAGGTCACGGTCAGCTTCGCTTACCTCGAGGATCTCGTCCATCGGCTGGCGCGCATCCATCACCACCAGCGCAGTCATCAGCTTGGTGATCGAGGCAATCGGCAACACTGCCAGCGGATTTTTCTGGAACAGCACTTCATTGGTATTCTGGTCCATCACCAGCGCCACACTGGAGCGCAGGTCCAGGGCATCCTGCGTATCGCGCAGGCCCAGCGCCTCGCCGAGCGACGGGCGGGCCGGTGCAGGTGTAAATGCTGCACGCATCGGTTCGGCCTGGCGCACGCGGGTCACCACCACACGGCGCTTGCCGTTCACCACCGTCACACGGCGCACGGCCACGGTCCTGGTTGCTTCCTGACGGCTGCCCCGCGCCGCAGCCTTCTTGCTCCCGGCACGTGTCGCAACCACCTTGCCGCCCTTGCGCGTGCCCGTTTCCTTGCGCTTGACCGTGGTTTGCTTGGCGTTCGATTTCTTGGAAGCGCTCTTGGTTTCAGTCGCGCTCTTCTTGCCCGGTGCAGCGGCCACATCAGGAGCATACGCGGCAGAAAGGGCCATAAGGCAAGCAGCCGCTACCGAGGCGAGCGCGCCGGAAAAGCGGGGAAATCGGGAGTCTAAGAAAAGCATGGTGGCTGGCGCGCGCGGGGGCTGGGGTGGCGTTAGTGTATGCAAAAATAAATTTCTGATCAAGATGAAGGACTTACCGAATCTATTTAAAGCAGGTTTACCCTGATTTTTCACTTGATGAAAAATTTCTTCGGTCGCGTACGGGAGACCTCAAAATTATGTTGCAAAGCAGCAACAATTAAGGGTTTTATTCAATATAGCGGGTGAATTGCGCTACCGCTTCCCGTTCCGTTGTCAGCGAATTCTCCACGGCCGCCGGATCGGCCCAGCCCAGCGACATCCCGCACACCACCATCTGCTCGGCGGGCAACGCCAGCTGTGCTGAAATCACACGGTGAAAGCGGGTAAACGCCGCCTGCGGGCACGTATCGAGCCCCCGGGCGCGCGCCGCGATCATGATGTTCTGCAAGAACATGCCATAGTCCAGCCAACTGCCCTGCCCCAACCGCCGGTCGATCGTAAAGATCAGCCCCACAGGGGCGTCGAAGAACGCGTAGTTCCGCGCGTTCTGGGCGCTGATCTTTTCCTTGTCGCCCTTCTGGATACGCAGCAGCCCGTACAGGTCCCAGCCAACCTTGCGGCGTCGGTCCAGATACGGCGAGAACCACTCCTTGGGATAGTACGCATATTCCTCGTAATGCCCCTGCGCCGTCTCAGGATTGCGATACGCCTCGAGAATGGCCTCGGACAGCCGCTGCCGCGCTGCGCCGGTGAGCACGTGGACATGCCATGGCTGGGCATTGGTCCCTGACGGCGCCCGGCTGGCGACACCAAGAATTGCATCGATGGTCGACCGGGGTACGGCATCCGGCAGGTAGGCGCGCACCGAGCGCCGCGAGGTGATGGCGGCGTCAACCGCGGCAATGGCGGCTGCATCTGGGGCAGAATTCTCAGGTTTCATGGCAACTCACGGAAATGCTCATCGTACGCTCGATACAACCATCGACAGGCTTGATGGAAAGCGCCACACACTGCATCAAGCGCGTCGCGCAGGCCTGCGGAGGACCAGCGCTACCCCCGCCGCGGCCAGCACCATGCCGGCCATGGCCGCTGGCCTGAAGCTCTCGCCAAACAAGCCCCACGCCATCAATGCCGTCGTGGGTGGCGTCAGATACATCAGCGCCGACACACTGGTCGCAGCACCGCGACGAATCAGCAGGAACAGTAACGACATGGCGCCGATCGACATGGTCAGCACGGCCCACAGCAAGGCACCGATCAGTTCCGGCGCCCATTCGATCTCCCGGGTTTCGAACAGGAACATGAATGGCAGGCACGCCAACCCTGCGGCAGCGAACTGGATCAGCGATCCCATGCGCAGATCGAATACCGGACAAAAACGCTTCTGATAAATCGTGCCGACCGTGATCGATAGCAGCGCCATCACGCACAAGGCCAGGCTGATGGGCGTGACGCCAGCCACATCCAGCTTGTTCGATACAACCAGCGCAACACCCACGATGCCCAGCAGCAATCCGCTCCATTGGCGCGCCGACACCTGCTCACCGGTAGCCGATGCATACACCGCGGTGAGAATCGGCTGCATGCCAACGATCAGCGCCGACAGGCCTACCGGTATGCCGAGCCGGATGGCAGCCCACACCCCCCCGATATAGCCGGTCTGCAACAGTAATCCGGCGACCGAGAGATGGCCGATGGCGCGCCAGTCGATGCGACCGCGCGCATGGGGCAGCGGCACCCGCGTTAGCAGCGCGATCGGCGCCATGCACAGCACCACGCCCGCACACCGCACGAACATGAAGGTCATCGGCTCCGCATGCGGCATCGCATACTTGGCGATAATGAAGCCGGTACTCCAGATCACAACGAATACCCATGGCATCATCTGCAGCCACAGGTTATCCGGCTGCGCCGTGTCGTCCGGCGAGAGCGTTGGGCACGTCATGCAGCCGTTCTCGCTGCGTGAAGACGGGCATGCATGCGTGCCGCCAGCAACACGGTCTGCTCGTGCACCGCCACAGTGTGCGCGATCTCACTGCCATAGCCACCGGCCATGGTGACCGCAATGGGAATGCCGTGGGTACACGCAACATCGAAAACCATCTGGTCGCGTTCGGCCAGGCCATCCATGGTCAGACGCAGCCGACCCAGCCCATCGCCTTCATGGGGATCGGCCCCCGCGAGATAGATCAGGAGTCCCGGCACGAAACGCCCCAGCATGAGATCGAGCGCGCCCTGCAAGGCATCAAGGTACTGCGCGTCGCTACAGCCATCGGGCAAGCCGACATCGAGATCGCTCGCTTCCTTGCGGAACGGGTAATTGCGCTCGCCATGCAGCGACAGCGTGAATACCGTCGCATCATCCCGCAGGATCGAAGCCGTGCCATTCCCCTGGTGTACGTCCAGATCGATCACCGCGACACGCAGTTGGCGACCCTCGGCATCGGCGTCTTGCTGCAGGCGCCGCGCAGCGATGGCCGAGTCGTTGAACACACAGAATCCGCCGCCCTTGTCCGCATAGGCGTGATGCGTACCGCCAGCGAGATTGACTGCAATGCCGTCACGCATGGCCTGGCGGCACGCAGCAATCGTCGCCCCGGCGGAACGCCTTGAACGCTCCACCATGGCCTCAGACCATGGAAAGCCGATTTCGCGCTGACGCGCCGGCTCCAGGGTGCCCGCCGACACCTTCTGCACATACTCGTCCGTATGGGCCAGCAGCAAATCAGCATCTGAGGCACGGGGCGCCTCCCGCAACGCGATGCCGGCATTGGAGGCTGTCACGGCATCGCGCAGCATCCGGTATTTCTGCATCGGAAAACGATGCCCTTCCGGCAGAGGCAAGACGAAGTGGTCAGCGTAATAAGCGTGCATCAGGATAGGATGAACTGCAGAAAACGAGGTGTGATCAGGGGAATACCGTGAAAACCACATGGCGCATGGTAGCACTGCATACTGCCCGCCAGCGGCGTGTACAGCACATTCACAAACACGGTTCGCGTCAAAAGTGACCGCTGCAACACGATTTCCGCCCGGTCATTTCACATCGCTTAGATCTGACTTGAATTTTTTGTGCAACGCACAAAAATCGCTTGACATCCGATGTTCGGTCAATAGAATAGGAATTGTTGCGACGCATCAAAAAGATGCTTCGCTCCGTGCCCGGAGCCCGCCGTCACACTTTCGACATCGAGGCCATGTAGCGTTTGAGGGCATCCACCGTTCAACTGTCGTACCCCGATGATACTGGAGACTGCAATGCTGACGCCGGAACAAATCGCCGCTGCCAACAAAGCCAACCTCGAAACCCTGTTCGGCCTCACCACCAAGGCCTTCGAAAGCGTCGAGAAGCTCGTCGAACTGAATCTGCAAGTGGTCAAGGCCAGCTTTGCGGAAAACGTCGATACCGCCAAGAAGGTCCTGTCCGTGAAGGATGCCCAGGAGCTCATGGCCGTCCAGGCCGCCCTGATCCAGCCGGTCGCCGAAAAAGCCCTGGCCTATACCCGTCACCTGTACGAGATCGCCTCGGACACCGGTTCGGAATTCAACAAGGTCGCTGAATCGCAGATCGCCGAAAGCAGCCAGCGCGTGCAGTCGCTCGTCGACAACATCGCCCGCAATGCACCGGCTGGCTCGGAAAGCGCCGTCGCCCTCGCAAAGTCGGCCATCTCCGCAGCCAACAATGCGTATGACTCGGTGCAAAAGGCAACGAAGCAGGCTGTCGAAATCGCCGAAAGCAATTTCCACGCAGCCACCAACGTTGCTGCCAAGGCTGCACAGCAAGCCACTGCGCAAGCTCGCACGTCCGCCAAGAAGGCCGCTGCCTGACCCACAGGCAACCGCCTCCCTGAAAACGGCGCCATCCCCTTGGGGTTGGCGCCGTTTTTCTTTTCACCTGGTCACCAGCCTGATCGGCAAGATCACCGCAAGCAAGCATTCTCTACGTGTCGCCTGTTCGGCTGCCCTCTTCCCTCGCACCGCCCCACCACACCCTAGCGGTTGATCAAGTCGAGAGCGACGGCGCTCTGTCGCCCTTCGCGACGCGCCGCATAGATGCCCGCACCAGGACATGCAATGATTTCCTGCGTGGCTTTTGGCTTTTTCAACATGGCCCTCAGCCAAGGCACATTTTCTTGCAAACATCACTTCGCGCCTCGTGCAAGCTTTTCATATTCACGCTATCCATCAGGCCAAAGGCGTGGAAAATTGTGTCGCCCCAATCGTTGGGCTCCTCACCAGCCCGTTGCCGGATTGGCTGCGTTGACCGGCCTGAGCCAACCATCTCCGACACCCATCATGACCGTTTCGCACCCACTCCTCATGCGTCGTGCTCCCGCGGCGGCTGGCCGGGTCTTGCGCAGTGCGCACACAAGGCTCAACCTGCACTTACGCCCGCTTCGCTATCACGTGCTGCGCCAACTGATCAGACTGCCTCGTTGCGAGGCGCGTTGCATGCTGATCCTGCCATGCCTGATGTGTCTCCCCGTGGTCATGGCAGGCGCCTACCTGTTCAGTCAGGGCCATTGGCTCGCCGGACTCGCTGGCGCCGGATTGGCGGGCGCGGCATGCATGCGGGCCACGCGTTGGCTACAACGGATTCTGAGGTTGCCATTGCGTCTAGCGCGTCCCACACTCTGACAGCAAGCGCGGCAGCAATCGGCCCGCGCCCGACACAACACTTTTGACGCAAACCTTGGCGGGTAAGCACCTCCCTTGCTAGGATGAACGGCCCGTCCCAATCACGGGACACGACGGCTCAGTCCGGGAGCGCGCATGGAAAACCTGTCACACCTGCTGGTCGACCCCGCTGCATGGGCGGCCCTCGCCACCCTCATTGCCATGGAAGTCATCCTTGGCATCGACAACCTGATTTTCATCTCCATTCTCACCAACAAGCTGCCCGAAGCACAGCGCGCCCGGGCCCGGCGGATCGGCATCAGCGGGGCGCTGGTGCTGCGGCTGGCCTTGCTGGGTACTGTGGCATTCATCGTTCAGCTCACGACGCCGCTCTTCACGGCCTTCGGGCAGGATTTCTCGTGGCGCGACCTGATCCTGATCGCCGGTGGCGCTTTCCTGGTCTGGAAAGCCACCCGTGAGATCCATCATCACGTCGACCCGCCACCTGAAGGCGACATGTTCGGGAGCCCGCAGGCCGCGCTGGCCTTTTCCGCCGCCATTGGGCAGATCCTGCTGCTCGACATCGTCTTTTCCATCGACAGCATCATCACCGCCGTGGGCATGACGGAACATATTCCGATCATGTTTGCCGCCGTGATCGTGGCGGTTACCGTCATGCTGCTGGCTGCGACGCCATTGGCCAATTTTATCGAGCGCAATCCGACCATCGTGATGCTGGCACTTGGCTTTTTACTGATGATCGGCATGACATTGCTGGCCGAAGGCTTTGGCGCCCACGTGCCCAAGGGCTACATCTACGCAGCCATGGCGTTCTCGGCCACCATCGAAGGTCTCAACATGCTGGCGCGCCGGGCGCAGCGCAAGAAGAAAGCCGCAGGCAATGCCTGACATTGAAGAACGCGCGTATCCACCGGGGGCGACCATACCTTGCAACACAGTGGATACGCGCAGAACGGCACACCCACAGATGTCCCTCCCCAGCCTCTGCTGCAAGCTCGAATACATTCAGCGTGCCGTGCTGATCGGCGGTTAATTGCATTTTATAAGCAAAAGCAGGCGGCATCACGCCGCCTGTTTCTGTACTGCCGCACCGGATACCGGTTACCTCGGTTACCGGTCGTCGATCAATCCGCCCATGGCTGCGCATGAGCCAGGACGTGCTCGGATGGACAACCGCCCTGTGCTTTTCTTACACCCTCGCCGCAGTCATTTCTTGCGAACCGGCGGCACATCGGTACAGACGCCCTCGTAGATCTCCGCGGCCATGCCTACCGATTCGCCCAGGGTTGGGTGCGGATGGATGGTCTTGCCGATATCCACGGCATCTGCGCCCATCTCAATGGCGAGACACACTTCCCCGATCAGGTCACCGGCATGCGTGCCGACAATGCCCCCACCGATGATGCGATGCGTCTCCTCGTCGAACAGCAGCTTGGTGAAGCCTTCGTCACGGCCGTTGGCGATGGCGCGTCCCGAGGCTGCCCACGGGAAGACGCCCTTGCCGTACTTGATGCCCTGCGCCTTGCACTGCTCTTCCGTCAGGCCAGCCCAGGCCACTTCGGGATCAGTGTAGGCTACCGACGGAATCTGCTTGGCATCGAAGTAGGCCTTTTCACCATGTGCCGCTTCGGCAGCCACGTGGCCCTCGTGCACCGCCTTGTGAGCGAGCATGGGTTGTCCAACGATATCGCCGATGGCGAAAATATGCGGCACGTTCGTGCGCTGCTGCTTGTCGACCTCGATAAATCCGCGATCGGTCACGGCCACGCCGGCCTTGTCTGCGCCGATCTTCTTGCCGTTCGGGCTGCGGCCGACGGCCACCAGCACCATGTCATAGCGCTGCGGCTCCGAGGGCGCCTGCTCCCCTTCGAAGCTGACATAGACGCCATCCTTGCGCGTTTCCACGCCGACGGTACGGGTCTTCAGCATGACCTTGTCGAAACGCGGCTTGTTGACCTTTTCCCAGACCTTGACGAGATCGCGGTCCGCGCCCTGCATCAGACCATCCAGCATCTCCACTACATCGATGCGCGTGCCGAGCGTGCTGTAGACCGTTGCCATCTCGAGACCAATGATGCCGCCACCGATCACCAGCATGTTCTTCGGAATCTCGCGCAATTCGAGTGCACCGGTCGAATCGACGATGCGCGGATCTTCCGGGATGAACGGCAGCTTCACAGCCTGGCTGCCGGCCGCGATAATCGCTTTCTCAAAGCGGATCACAGTTTTCTTGCCGGTGCGCGCCTGCGCTTCACCATCCGTCAACTCCACTTCGAGATGATGCGGATCGAGGAAGGTACCGACGCCACGCACCACCTGCACCTTGCGCATCTTCGCCATGCCGGCAAGACCGCCGGTAAGCTTGCCGATGACTTGTTCCTTGTAGCCGCGCAGCTTGTCGAGATCGATCACCGGTTCGCCGAACGACACGCCATGCGCCGCCATCGCCTTGGCCTCGTCGACCACGGCTGCGGTATGCAGCAGCGCCTTGGACGGGATGCATCCGACGTTGAGACACACGCCGCCAAGCGTCGCATATCGTTCCACGATGACCGTGCTCATGCCAAGGTCGGCGCTGCGGAACGCGGCGGAGTATCCACCGGGGCCAGCACCCAGCACCAGCATGTCGCAGGTGATGTCAGCCGAACCGCTGTGTTGTGCTGCAGCGGGCACGGCCACGGGCGCGGCAGGCGCTGCACTCGCAACGGGCGCCGTTGGCGCAGCGGCTGGCTGCGGAGCAGCCGGTGCGGCTGCCGTGGCGGCCTGTGCTTCGACCGTCAGGATCAGGCTGCCGGTATTGACCTTGTCGCCGACCTTCACCTTGACGTCGACCACCTTGCCGGCCGCCGACGAGGGCACGTCCATGCTGGCCTTGTCGGATTCCAGCACGATCAGCGACTGCTCGAGTTCGATTGTATCGCCCGGCTTGACCAGGACCTCGATTACATCGACATCACCCGATTCGCCGATATCCGGCACCTTGACTTCAATCTGGCTCATCTGTTTCTGTCTCCTGTCGGCAGCGTCACAGCAGCACGCGGCGGAAGTCCGCCAGGATGCCGGCAAAGAATGCGTTGAAGCGGGCTGCATCGGCGCCATCGATGACGCGGTGGTCATACGACAGCGACAGCGGCAGCATCAGGCGCGGCTCGAACGCCTCGCCATTCCAGACAGGTTTCATGACCGAGCGGCACACGCCGAGGATGGCCACTTCCGGTGCATTGATGATCGGCGTGAACGTGGTCCCGCCAATACCGCCGAGCGACGAAATCGAGAAGCAGCCGCCCTGCATCTGGTCGGACTTGAGCTTGCCGTCCCGCGCCAGCTTGGCCAGTTCGCCCATTTCCTGGGCGATCTCGATCACGCCCTTCTTGTCGGCATTCTTGATGACCGGCACGACGAGGCCATTCGGGGTATCAGCCGCAAACCCGATGTTGAAGTACTTCTTCATCACCAGGTTGTCGCCATCGAGGGAGGCATTGAAATTCGGGAATTTCTTCAGCGCCGCGACCGTGGCCTTGATCATGAAAGCCAGCATGGTGACCTTGGTGCCCGACTTCTCGAATTCCTTGTTCAACTGCACACGGAAGGCTTCCAGTTCGGTGATGTCCGCCTCGTCATTGTTGGTGACGTGCGGGATCATGACCCAGTTGCGATGCAGGTTCTGCGCGGAAATCTTCTTGATGCGCGACTGCGGCACCGACTCGATCTCGCCAAACTTGGTGAAGTCGATCTTCGGCCAGGGGATCAGCCCAAGCTCGCCACCACCGGTCGCAGCCGCCGCGCCGCCGCGCGCCGGGTTGGCCTGCTGGCCGGTCATGACGTTCTTGATGAACAGCTGCACGTCCTGCTGCGTGATGCGGCCCTTGGGACCGGTACCCGGCACATGGTGGACATCAACGCCAAGCTCCCGGGCAAACTTGCGCACCGAAGGACTGGCATGGGCAGCCTTGCCGGTGACACCCTGGCTTGCCGAAGCGGAGGCGGCAGCCTGGGCAGGCTGAGCGGATACAGGTGCAGCCGCTGGCGCGGGAGCCGAAGCAGCCGGGGCGGGCGCAGCCGCCGGGGTAGCAGCCGGCTGCGCAACAGCTGTGCCGCCTGTGCTTTCCAGCAGCAGAATGACGGCACCTTCGCCGACCTGATCACCGACCTTGACGCGAATATCCTTGACAATGCCAGCGGACGGCGACGGTACATCCATGGTCGCCTTGTCGGACTCGAGCGTGATCAGCGAATCCTCGGCGGCGACCGTGTCGCCAACCTTGACGTGAATTTCAATGACGGGCACCCCGTCATAGTCGCCAATGTCCGGTACCTTGACCTCCACGGTGCCACCCGCGGCGGCCGGTGCAGCTGCGGCAGCTTGCGCTGGCTGGGCAGCCGGTGCAGCAGCAGGTGCGGCTGCCGGCGCATTGTTCGCCGGAGCAGGCGCAGCCGGTGCGCTCGCTGCCGCCTGCGGGGCCGCTTCCGCGCCCGACTGTTCCAGCAACAGGATTAGCGCCCCTTCGGCCAGCTGGTCGCCCACCTTGACCTTGACCTCCTTGACCACGCCGGCTGCAGGCGACGGTACATCCATCGTCGCCTTGTCGGATTCGAGCGTGATCAGCGAATCCTCGGCTGCCACGGTATCGCCCGGCTTCACATGCACGTCGATGACCGGTACCGCATCGTAGTCACCGATGTCCGGTACCTTGATTTCGATTGTTTGACTCATTATTCGATGTCTCCTGAGCTGGCCACCGGGGCTTAAACGCTCATCGGGTTCGGTTTGTTCGGATCCAGGCCATACTTGGTGATGGCCTCGGCGACCTTCTCGCGCGGCAGCGTGCCTTCATCGGCGAGCGACTTGAGCGCGGCGACCGTGACCCAGCGACGATCGACCTCGAAGAAATGGCGCAGTTTCTCGCGCGTATCGGAACGGCCGAACCCGTCGGTGCCGAGCACGGTGTAGCGGCCCGGCACGAATGGACGGATCTGATCGGCAAAGGCGCGCACATAGTCGGTGGCGGCGATGACCGGCCCCTTGGCATCCTTCAGGCACTGCTCCACATGCGATTCACGCGGCTTCTCGAGCGGATGGAGCATGTTCCAGCGCGCCACGTCGTGGCCATCGCGCGCCAGTTCGGTAAAGCTCGGGCAGCTCCACAGGTCGGCTTCGACGCCCCAGTCCTGCTTGAGCAGTTCGGCAGCGGCGATAACCTCGTTGAAGATCGTGCCGGAACCGAGCAGTTGCACGCGCGGCGCCTTGCCCTTGGTAGCGCCCTTGCGGAACGCGTACATGCCCTTGATGATGTCCTGCTCCACACCTTCCGGCATGGCCGGATGCTCGTAGTTCTCGTTCATCACCGTCAGGTAGTAGTACACATCCTCCTGCTCGGCATACATGCGGCGCATGCCGTCCTGGATTACTACGGCGAGTTCGTAGGCAAACGTCGGATCGTAGGAGATACAGTTGGGGATGGCGGCCGACCAGATGTGCGAATGCCCATCCTCATGCTGCAGGCCTTCGCCGTTCAGCGTGGTGCGGCCAGCGGTACCGCCCAGCAGGAAGCCGCGCGAACGCATGTCGGCGGCCGCCCAGCACAGGTCACCGATACGCTGGAAGCCGAACATCGAATAGAAGATGTAGAACGGCACCATCTGCACGCCATGCGTGGAGTATGAGGTAGCCGCGGCGATCCAGTCACACATCGCACCGGCTTCGTTGATGCCTTCCTGCAGCACCTGGCCGGTCTGCGATTCCTTGTAGAACATGAGCTGGTCATGGTCTTCAGGAATGTATTTCTGGCCCTGCTGGTTCCAGATACCGATCTGGCGGAACAACCCTTCCATGCCGAAGGTACGCGACTCGTCCGGCACGATGGGCACGATGTGCTTGTTGATGGACTTGTCCTTCAACAGGATATTCAGCACGCGCACGAATGCCATCGTCGTGGAAATCTCGCGGCCTTCGCCGGTCGCCTTGAGCAGCGCATCGAACGCGGACAGCGGGGGCACGGCAAGCGGCTCGGCCTTCTGGCGACGCACTGGCAGGTAACCGCCCAGCTCCATGCGGCGGGCGCGCATGTACTCGAGTTCCTTCGAGCCTTCCTCGAACTTGAGGTACGGTACTTCCTCGAGCTTGTCGTCCGGCACCGGCAGGTTCCAGCGGTCGCGGAACTTGCGGATGGCATCCACCGGCATTTTCTTCTGCTGGTGGGTGATGTTCATGGCCTCGCCCGATTCGCCCATGCCATAGCCCTTGATGGTCTTGGCGAGAATCAACGTCGGCTGGCCCTTGTGCTGCGTGGCCGCGTGGAAAGCAGCGTAGATCTTGTGCGGATCGTGCCCGCCGCGGTTCAGGTTGTTGATGTCCTCGTCGGACCAGTCGGCCACCATGGCCTTCAGCTCCGGCGTATTGAAGAAATGCTCGCGCACGTATGCGCCGCCCTTGGCCTTGAAGGTCTGGTATTCGCCGTCCACGCATTCCATCATGCGCTTCATCAGCAGGCCCTTGGTGTCGCGCGCCAGCAGCGAATCCCAGCGGCTGCCCCAGATGACCTTGATGACGTTCCAGCCCGCACCGCGGAATTCGGATTCCAGTTCCTGGATGATCTTCCCGTTGCCGCGCACCGGTCCATCCAGGCGCTGCAGGTTGCAGTTGATGACAAACACGAGGTTGTCGAGTTTTTCACGGCCAGCCATGCCAATCGCGCCAAGCGACTCCGGCTCGTCGGTCTCGCCGTCACCCAGGAACGCCCAGACCTTGCGACCTTCGGTGGTGACCAGTCCGCGGGAATGCAGGTAGCGCATGAAGCGCGCCTGGTAGATCGCCATGATCGGGCCAAGGCCCATCGATACAGTCGGGAACTGCCAGAAATCGGGCATTAGCCACGGGTGCGGGTACGAGGAAATACCGTTGCCGTCCACTTCCTGGCGGAAATTGTCGAGCTGGTTCTCGCTCAGGCGGCCCAGCAGGAAGGCGCGCGAATACGTGCCTGGCGCAGAATGGCCCTGCACAAAGATCAGGTCGCCGCCGTGCTTTTCCGAAGGGGCATGCCAGAAATGGTTGTAACCGACGTCATACAGCGTGGCCCCCGAGGCGAACGAGGCGATATGGCCGCCCACGTTGGTGTGCTTGTTGGCACGCAGCACCATCGCCATGGCATTCCAGCGCGTGTACGAGCGGATGCGGTGCTCGATATCCTGGTCGCCCGGAATGCGGGCCTGCTGCTCGACAGGGATGGTATTGATATAAGGCGTTTCCGCATGGAACGGCTGGGTCACGCCATTCACGCGGGCAAATTCGATCTGGCGGTCGATCAGATAGGCGGCGCGGTCGCTGCCTTCTATCCCGATCACGCTTTCCAGCGCTTCAAGCCACTCCTGGGTTTCCTGCGGATCGGCGTCATTGCTGGCAACTGAACTACCGAGAACCTGTTCGGGTACGGCGGACATATCTGTCTCCTATGCTTATGGCATTTTTGCGTGTTCGGGAAACCCAGGCACTGGTTCGGAGGGCGGTCCTGATAGGGCCGCACGCGTCCCCTGGAGGACTTTCCCGGATGAGCCGATTCTATGGGGGGCTAGCAGGCAAGACAAGTCAATTTTTCAAATTACGGTATAGTTTCTTATAATGTGAAATAATGCGGCATCGCAATATGAGTTAGTTGCAGTGCAATATCTGCCGTTCGGCGATATTCGCAACATTTTTACGGATACCCGTTTGAGTACAGACAGCACAATGCGCGTGCCGCGACGCATCCAAGCCGTCCGGCGGAGAACGCTACAAGTGTGCTCGGCACCCTCCGGACCAATGTCCCGCCTGCCACTCCGGACAGTGCATCGGGACAGCACCAGACATACCGGTATGCGGTTGGACAAGCCATCCGCCCGAACTTTCCCCAAACCCGCTCCACCATCGCAATAGCGGCACCGCCAAACCGATGCCATCCATCGCGGCAACATCACGGAGCCGTGACAAGGCCAATCCGGTCTTCGACCCGCCCGGCCGATCCCCTAGGCGCTTTCCCTCAGCGACGCGGGCCCTGAATGCCGGTACACTGCGGGTCTTAACCCTCTGTCATCCATGCCGTTATTCCAGCGCCTGCGTCAACGCTTCCGCTCAGCTTCCGCGCCACTCCATCCGCGCGACCCCCAATTGCCATCGGAAAAACTCGATGCGGCCGCGGCCGAACTGGCGGGGGAGTATGCCGCCACATCCACCCGCCGCCCGAAGGGACTTTGGCGCCTGCGCTGGTGGCGCAGCTGGCGATCTGGCTGGTACATCCTCGTACCGGTGGTCGCCATGGTGCTGTTTGCCTGCAGCATGGCACTCATCCTGTGGACACTGCACCAGACAGAAATCCAGCAGCAACGCGACTCGCTGTACCGCGATGCAGCGTGGGCCCAGCAGAAGGTCCGCCTGAGCCTGCTCAGCAACCAGGATCAGCTGGCCTCGCTGGCGCGCGACATTGCCGCCGCGCAACTGGACCAGAACGCCTACCGCGTCACCGCACAGGAAATCTTGCGCGAACACCCCGAGATCGTTTTCATCAACTGGCTCGACGCGGGACGCCGCACGCGCTGGGCCCTGCCCTCCACCTCGGAGTTCGCCTCGCGCATGCGCGAGACGCCTGATGAGCCGGTCGATCCCGACATCGCGGTGACGTTCGAAACCGCACGCGAGACGCAACGCGTGGTCTACTCACGGCCGCTGCTCAATGCCCGCGGCGAAAGCTTCATGCTGCTGCTGGTCCCGATCGTGCGCGACAACGACTTTCTCGGCACGCTGAGCGCGGTGTATTCCATCAACGGCATCCTGACGCATCTGATGCCGGCCGAACTGACCGAGCGCTACAAGTTCTCGCTGATCGACAAGAACAATATCCTGCGCGCCAGCACCTCGCGCCGGCCGGCGCCGAACCCGTCGCTGAGCTACGAGGTGCTGCTCGATCCCCCAGGGCACTCGTTGTCGCTACGCGCAGATGCCTACCCACCGCGCTCGAACCTGCCGAACACCATGATGGCCTGGCTGGTGGGCGGGCTGTCGTGCTTCGTGCTGTGGAGCCTGTGGTCTGTCTGGCGGCACACCCGGCAGCGAGCCGAAGCACAGCGCGCGCTGCTTGAGGAAACATCGTTCCGGCGCGCTATGGAAAACTCCATGCTGATCGGCCTGCGCGCGCTCGATCTCAGCGGCCGCATCACCTATGTGAATCCCGCGTTCTGCCGGATGACGGGCTGGTCCGAAGCCGAGCTGGTCGGCCGTTCCCCGCCGTTCCCGTACTGGCCACCGAACCGCGACGCCGAGATGCAGCAGCGCATCGACGACACCTTGGCGGGCAAGGCGCCGCCGACCGGCTACGAGATGCGCGTGATGCGCCGCAACGGTACGAGTTTCTATGCCCGCATGTACGTCTCGCCCCTGGTCGATGGCCGCGGCGTGCATACCGGCTGGATGAGTTCGATGACCGACATCACCGAGCCCAAGCGGGCCCGGGAAGAACTGGCCGCCGCGCACGAGCGCTTCACCACCGTGCTGGAAAGTCTCGACTCCGCAGTGTCGGTGGTCGCCCCGGTCACCGGCGAACTGCTGTTTGCCAACCGTTACTACCAACAGCTGTTCGGCAATGGCGCGGAAGGCCACCTGGCGCTCGAGGATACTGATCCGGAGCAGAATACCGGCGATGTCACCGATTACGTAGACGCCTTCGCCGGCCTGCCCGCCTCCGAACTGACGACCTTCAGCACCGATGCGCGCGAGGTCTATATGCCGGATATGCAGAAGTGGTTCGAAGTGCGCCGCCGCTACATCCAGTGGGTGGATGGCCATCTCGCGCAGATGCAGATCGCCACCGACATCACCAGCCGGCGCATGGCCGAGGACATGGCACGCCAGCATGAGGAGCGCCTGCAGTTCACCAGCCGCCTCACCACGATGGGCGAAATGGCTTCCTCGCTGGCGCACGAACTCAACCAGCCGCTGGCCGCCATCAGCAACTACTGCATGGGTGCGGTGGCACGGTTGCGCTCGGGCCGCAGTTCGCCCGAGGACCTGATTCCGGTGCTGGAGAAAACCGCCACCCAGGCCGTGCGCGCGGGTACCATCATCCAGCGCATCCGTGGCTTCGTGAAGCGTAGCCAGCCGCAGCGACGCGAGACGATACTGCGGGACATCGTCGAGGATGCGGTTGGCCTGGCCGAAATCGAAGCTTCGCGGCGCAAGGTGACGCTGGTTACGCGCCTGCCCGCGGGCAATACGATTCTCTTCGTCGACCCGGTACTGATCGAACAGGTGCTGGTGAACCTGCTCAAAAACGCCGTCGAAGCCATGGGCATGCTGCAGGGCTTCCGGGCGACCGGCGTGGTCCGCCTGCACGCCCAGGAGGCCGATTCCGAGCTGGGCCGCGTGGTCATGATCGACGTCATCGACCAGGGCCCGGGCGTGGACGAAGCCACCAAGGAGCGTCTGTTCGAGCCATTTTTCAGCACCAAATCCGATGGCATGGGCATGGGCCTGAACATCTGCCGCTCAATCATCGAATCGCACCAGGGACGCCTGTGGGTCGAAAACAATGCCGATGGCGTCGGATGTACGTTTAAAATCATGCTGCCGCTCACACCTGTGCTGCACGATCAGTAAATCGACAACCGGAGTTAGATATGACTGCCTCGTCCACCACCGCCAGCCGCGCCGAAACTGTCTTTGTCGTCGATGACGACGAAGCCGTGCGCGACTCGCTGACCTGGCTCCTCGAAGGCAACGGCTACCAGGTCCGCTGTTTCGACAGCGCCGAACAGTTCCTGGCCGCCTACGATACCGCCCAGGTCGCGTGCCTGATCCTCGACGTGCGCATGCACGGCATGAGCGGACCGGAACTGCAGGACCGGCTGGTCGCCGAAGGCAAGGCCCTGCCCATCGTCTTCGTGACCGGCCATGGCGACGTGCCGCTCGCGGTGTCGACCATGAAGAAGGGTGCCATCGATTTCATCGAGAAGCCGTTCGATGAAAGCGAGCTGCGCACGCTCGTGGAACGGATGCTGGACAAAGCCCGGGCCGACTTCTCCGCCGCCAGTGAACAGAAAGCCGCCCAGGATCTGCTGTCACGCCTCACCACGCGTGAGCAGCAGGTGCTCGAACGCATCGTCGCCGGCCGCCTGAACAAGCAGATCGCCGATGACCTGGGCATATCCATCAAGACCGTGGAAGCCCATCGCGCCAATATCATGGAAAAGCTCAACGTCAGCACGGTGGCCGACCTGCTGCGCCTGGCGCTGTCCAAGCCGCAGTCCTGATCCGGCAGCGCTGCCAGGGACGCTGCGGGCCTGGCAGCGCCCAGCTCGTCCGGCGCCAGACCCAAGCGCGCCTGCCTCTCTGCCCCCAACGCGTCCACGCCCCCCTTCCCTGCGCCACATCAGCCGAGCGATGTCCTGCCCGGCCATGCGCCGCATTTCTGCTGCCACGGCGCGGCGCTTTATAATGTGCGGGAATTCGGGCTCCCTGAGCGAACCATCGAAGCCCGCAGCCCCTTTCCAGACACTTCTTCCGGTATCCCACATGCCCGCCCAACTGATCGACGGAAACGCCCTTGCCAAGAAACTCCGCACCGAGGCCGCCGCACGCGCCGCGGCCCTGACCGCCAAAGGCCACCAGCCCGGCCTGGCCGTCATCCTGGTCGGCGAAGACCCGGCCAGCCAGGTCTATGTGCGCAACAAGATCAAGGCATGCGAGGAAAATGGCTTCTACTCGGTGTTCGACCGTTATCCCGCCGACCTGACCGAAGCCGGCCTGCTGGAACGCATCGCCGAACTCAACGCCGACCCCAAGATTCACGGCATCCTCGTACAACTGCCGCTGCCCAAGCATATCGACAGCCACAAAGTGCTCGAGGCCATCGCACCCGCCAAGGACGTGGACGGCTTTCATGTCGCCAATGCCGGCGCACTGATGACCGGCGCACCGCTGTTCCGCCCCTGCACGCCCTATGGCTGCATGAAAATGCTGGAATCCATCGACATGCCATTGCGTGGCGCCGTAGCCGTGGTGGCAGGCGCATCGAACATCGTCGGCAAGCCGATGGCCATGATGCTGCTGCAGGCAGGGGCCACGGTCACGATCTGCAACAGCAAGACCCGCGATCTCGCAGCGCACACGCGCGAGGCGGACATCATCGTGGCGGCCGTGGGCAAGCGCAACCTGATTACCGCGGATATGGTCAAGCCCGGCGCCGTGGTCATTGACGTCGGCATGAACCGCAACGACGAGGGCAAGCTGTGTGGCGACGTCGACTTTGCGGGCGTGCGGGAAGTGGCCGGCTGGATCACCCCCGTGCCGGGCGGCGTGGGTCCGATGACCATCACCATGCTGCTGATCAACACGCTGGAATCGGCAGAGCGCGCAGCCGCCTGAGCATACCCGTGCATGCCGGAGCACATCCGCAGCGGGGTTGGAATCGCATGAACCGCCCCTATCTGCTATGTGTCTGAACTGTTCTACCCATGACGGATTGCCCTTATGACGCCTGCCGACAACCCCCTGCTCGACTTCAGCGGCCTGCCGCGCTTCGACGCCATCCGCCCGGAACACATCACGCCGGCACTCGACCGCCTGCTGGCCGATGCCCAGGCCGCCGTCCAGGCCATCGAAAACGATACCGCACCGGCAACATGGGATACGGTACTGACGCGCCTTGAAGCCGCCACCGAGCCGCTCGGCCGCGCCTGGGGCATCGTCAGCCATCTCAGCGCCGTGGTCGATACCCCGGCGCTGCGCCAGGCCCATGCGGAAAACCTGCCGCGCGTGACCGAATTCAGCGCCGCGCTGGGACAGAATCTCGCGCTTTACCGCAAGTACAAGGCGATTGCGGAAGGTCCGGAGTTTGCTGGTCTCTCACCGGCACGCAAGATGCTGCTGGAACATGAACTGCGCGGCTTTCGCCTGGGCGGCGCCGAATTACCGGAAGACCAGAAGGCGCGCTTTGCCGAAATCCAGGAAGCCCAAGCCAATCTGAGCAAGGCCTTCTCCGACCATGTGCTCGACGCTACCAATGCCTATGCACTCTTCATCGAGGATGAAGCGCGCCTGGCGGGCGTCCCCGAGGATGCGCTGGAAGCCGCCCGTGCCGCCGCCGAGAAGGACGGCAAGGCTGGCTGGAAATTCACGCTGCATTTCCCGTCTTATTTCCCTGTGCTGCAATATGCAGACGACCGCACCCTGCGCCAGACGCTGTACGAAGCCAACGTTACCCGGGCCTCCGAGCTGACCGCCTACAACCAAGGCAAGCCGGAGTGGGACAACAGCGCCAACATGGTCGAACAACTGGCCCTGCGGCAGGAAGAATCGCGCATGCTGGGCTATGGCAACTTTGGCGAACTGTCGCTGGTACCCAAGATGGCGGAGTCGCCGGAACAAGTCCTGACCTTCCTGCGTGAACTGGCCGACAAGGCACGCCCCTTCGCGGAAGCCGACTGGGCCGAACTGCAAACGTTCGCCCGTGAATCGCTTGGCCTCGACAAGCTCGAACCGTGGGACCTCGCCTACGCTTCCGAGAAATTGCGCGAGCAACGCTATGCGTTCTCGGAGCAAGAAGTGAAACAGTACTTCCCCGAGCCGCAGGTATTGGCGGGGCTGTTCGACGTGGTCCAGACACTGTTCGATGTTGTCATCGCCGTAGATGAGGCGCCCACATGGCATCCCGATGTGCGGTTCTACCGTGTTTCGTCGCGCGATGGCCGCCTGCTGGCGCAGTTCTATATCGACCTGTATGCCCGCGAAGGCAAGCGCGGTGGCGCCTGGATGGACGATGCGCGTGGCCGCAAGCGGCTCGGCAATGGCAGCGTGCAAACGCCCGTGGCCTACCTGACCTGCAACTTCTCCGCACCAGTCGGCGGCCGGCCGGCGCTGTTCACACACGACGAAGTCATCACGCTGTTCCATGAGTTCGGCCACGGCCTGCACCACATGCTGACGCAGGTCGAGGACCTGGGCGTGTCGGGCATCAATGGCGTCGAATGGGATGCCGTCGAACTGCCCTCGCAGTTCATGGAAAATTTCTGCTGGGAATGGGAGGTGCTGTCGCGCATGACGCGCCACGCCACGACCGGTGAGCCATTGCCCCGTGCACTCTACGACCGCATGCTGGCCGCGCGCAATTTCCAGAATGGCATGATGACGCTGCGCCAGATCGTGTTCTCGGTCACCGACATGCAACTGCACACGGACTTCGATCCCCGCGGCAACCAGTCGGTACTCGAACTGGCTCGCACCGTGAACGATACTTTCCACGTCATCCCGCAGGCGACGCTGTCGCGCTGGCCGAATTCCTTCTCGCACATCTTTGCAGGCGGGTACGCCGCTGGCTACTACAGCTACAAATGGGCCGAGGTCCTGTCCGCCGACGCCTATGCCGCCTTCGAGGAAGCGGCGCAGACACGCGGTACGGTGCTCGACCCGGAAACCGGCATGCGTTACCGCCAGGCCATCCTTGAAGCCGGCGGCAGCCGTCCGGCGATGGAATCATTCAAGGCCTTCCGGGGCCGCCAGCCGACCATCGATGCGTTGCTGCGCCATGGCGGCATGGCCGCCTAAATGCCATTATCGGCGGGCATTTCCCCTTCCGGGCCAGGTAGTGCGACAATAGCGGCTGCAACGCGCCCTGCCTGGCACGTTCCGAACGGATGCCGGCAAGGCGTTGCGCAGGGCGCCGGGGATCTGCCCGGAGCCCCAGACACCCACAGAAGACGGAATGAAGCTCGCCACCTGGAATGTCAATTCGCTGAAAGTGCGCCTGCCACATGTGCTCGACTGGCTGCTGGCGCAGGAGGATAGCGACCAGCCCATCGACCTGCTCTGCCTGCAGGAACTCAAGCTGCCGGACGACAAGTACCCCCTGGCAGAACTCGAAAGCGCAGGGTTCCACAGCATCTACACCGGCCAGAAAACCTACAACGGCGTCGCCATCCTGGCCCGCACGACCAGCCTGCCCACCCCGACCGACGTCGTACGCAACATCCCTGGTTTCGAAGACACCCAGCAACGCGTGGTCGCTGGCACCTACGCAACAGCCGGTGGACCACTGCGTGTCATTTCAGCGTACTTCCCCAATGGCCAGGCCGTCGGTTCCGACAAGTTCGCCTACAAGTTGCGCTGGCTCGAGGCGCTGACCGCGTGGCTGCGGGACGAGCTCGCGCGCTATCCGCAGTTGGCGCTGCTCGGCGACTACAACATCGCCCCGGAAGACCGTGACGTGCACGATCCCGCCAAGTGGGAGGGCGAAAACCTGGTGTCCCCCGAAGAACGCGCTGCCTTCCGTGCGCTCGAAGGGCTCGGACTGACAGATGCCTTCCGGCAATTCGAACAGCCCCCCAAGCTCTATAGCTGGTGGGACTACCGCATGCTGGCCTTCCGGCGCAATGCGGGCCTGCGGATCGATCATATCCTGTTGTCCGATCCGCTGGCCAAGGCCTGTACCGCTTGCACCATCGACAAGGTGCCACGGACATGGGAGCAGCCCTCGGACCATACGCCCGTCGTTGCCACCCTTTCCCTCAATCCCCTGCCCTAAGACTGTTTTACCGTGCGCCCAGATTTCGCGTCTCTCATGTTTAGGTGGCTGCCAGCCTGGCGCCACCGTGTATCACGGGAGACGCTGCGTGCGGATCTCATCGCCGGCCTCCTGGGCGCTCTGCTCGTGCTTCCCCAGGGTGTAGCATTTGCGACCTTGGCCGGTCTGCCGCCTCAGTACGGCATCTACACCGCTGTGGTGCCGTGCATCGTCGCTGCACTTTTCGGATCGAGCTGGCACGTCATGTCAGGGCCGACCAATGCCAATTCGCTGGCCCTGTTCGCCATGCTCTCGCCCCTTGCGCTGGCGGGCAGCCCCCAGTACATCCAGCTCGTGCTGGCCGTCACGCTGCTCGTGGGCATCATGCAGCTGGCGATCGGCGCGTTGCGCCTCGGCATGCTGGCCAATTTCATCTCGCCATCCGTCCTGCTCGGCTTTACCTGTGGCGCCGCAATGCTGATCGCGCTGTTTGCACTGAAGGACTTGCTGGGTCTCGAAGTGCCAGCCGGCACCAAGGCCTTCGGCGTCGTGCGCCATGTGTTCACCGACTACGCCGACATCAACCTGTCCGCGTTCGCGGTCGGCGTCGTCACGCTGATCGGCGCGCTGGCGGCGCGGCGCTGGCTGCCGCGCACACCCCATATGCTGCTCGGCCTGATTGCCGGCTATGCCATGGCATTCCTGCTCAATCACGTGCGTGAAGCCGGCCCCTTCCATCATGTGGCCGTGGTCGGCGCGATTCCCGCCGCGCTGCCGCCCTTCACCAATCCGCTGCTGTCGTGGCATGCGTTTGGCGACATGCTGGGTATCGCCGCGGCGTTGACCATTGTCGCGCTCGGCCAGGCCATTTCGATTGCCAAGGCCGTCGCGCTGCGCTCAGGCCAGCATATCGACGCCAACCGCGAATTCATCGGCCAGGGGCTCTCGAACATTGCCGGCTCGTTCTTTTCGTCGTATGTGTCGTGCGGCTCACTGAACCGCTCGGTGCCGAACTATGAGGCTGGTGCACGTACACCGCTCGCTGCGGTATTCTCTTCGGCCTTGCTGGTGGGACTGGTTGCCATCAGCGCGCCGCTGCTCGGGCAGATTCCGCTGGCGGCCATCGCCGCAATGCTGCTGCTGGTGTCGTGGAGCCTGTTCGATTTCGATCGCTTCCGCCAGATCCGCCGCCTGAGCAATACCGAATTCCTTATTGCGCTCAGTACCTTTGCCGCTACCCTGGTCATGCGCCTCGAGATTGCCATCCTGCTGGGTACGATCCTCTCGCTGGTGGCGTATCTGTATCGCACCTCGCGCCCTGGCGTGCGGCCGATGGTGCCCGATATCGACGATCCGGCGCGCCGCTTCACACCGCTCAATGAGTTGCGCCGTCCGCAGCCCGAATGCCCGCAACTGAAGCTGGTCCGCGTGGAAGGTTCGGTGTTCTTCGGCGCAGTGGCCTATGTCACCGACCGTCTGCACAGTTTCCGGCGCCAGGCACCGGAGCAGCGCCATTTGCTGGTAATGACGAAGAGCATGAACTTCATCGACCTGGCCGGGGCCGAGATGTGGGAAACAGAGTGCCGCGAGCGCCGTGCAATGGGCGGCGACCTGTACTTCCACCGTCCCCGCACACAGGTCATGGAAACATGGCGTCAGACCGGCTTCATCGAGCGGCTGGGCGCCGACCACATCTTCTCCAGCAAGGAAGAAGCGGTCCACCGCATCTACGAACACCTCGATCCCGCGATCTGCGCGCGTTGTACCGCCCGTGTGTTCGATGAGTGCCGTCAACGACAGGCGCAGGCAGCCCAGTCCGCTGCAGCAGGCTCGACAGCCATGCCGGGAACGAACGACGGTGATGCAAAAACGGTGTGAAGAAAAATGAACCGGGAGTGCGGAGCCGCTTGATCCGCTGATCCGACAATCTCATGCGAGACTGTCGCTCGACAACATTTGCGGCGACCGCCACCCGTGCGGTGAAAAACTACAGAAGATGAGCCCGCTTGATGACTACCGGCTCGGGCGCCCCTTGGGCGATCAGCGTCGCCGCGGCGCGCTGGATGATGTCCTGGCCAGCACGGAATGCGGCTTCCAGCGATAACACCTGATCAGCGCTGAAACCTTCCCACAACGCTTCCCGTGTCACCACGCAGGTGACCTTTTTACCATCGACGATAGCCTGGAACAGCAGTCCCTCATTGTTGATGTCGTAGCTTTCTTGCTCTTGGAACTTGATGTCCATCGATACAGCCCTCCGATTGCAAGTGAGACAGGATGCTAACACGATCAGCCGCGAACACCGGTGAAAAACCTTGCGGTGCGCTTGGCGTCGCTTCGTTCGGCATCCCCTGCCGCACTGTTACGCCTCGCTCTGCAGCCATGCTGGCTGTCTGGCAAACGACGGTTCGAGTCTCAACAATACCATGCCGCGCCGATTTTCATCAGCTACGGCGCGAGCGCGTCATACTTGTCCCGCGCGCCTTTGGCGATGCGCTTCATGGCGTGTCAGCCATTGATACCACAAGAACGTGACAGCACATGCAATCCACATCGACCATAAGGTGTGCGAGAGAAAATGCGCGCCGCGCAGTTGCTGGATCCCGCCCACCACGCCGCCCAACAGTAGGGCCATGATCGCGACAATAAATGCGCGGCGCGGCTGCGATGGCAACCAGAGCGTACACAGGCTGACCAGCCACAGTACGCTTGTCGCATGGCCCGCCGGAAAGCAATGCCCTGCAGCGACCCCAGCGGGCATCGCTTCGAGCAGATGGACATAGGGGGCGCTACCGCCATAGTCGACGATATCCCACGGACAGTGGGAGGCGCTCAAGCGCTTCAGCACACTCACCACCATCGGCACGCTGATGGAACAGGCCGCCACGATGCGCAGCCGCGTGCGCAGGCCGGCCGATATCGAGGCCAGCGGACGCCATGCGTCCCGTAGCACCAGTATCACGATGCCAGCGCCGA
The DNA here is from genome assembly GCA_000272025.2 of Imbroritus primus. GTDB lineage: Bacteria > Pseudomonadota > Gammaproteobacteria > Burkholderiales > Burkholderiaceae > Imbroritus > Imbroritus primus. Next base: position 713,762 of record AKCV02000015.1, on the reverse strand, counting down.
GGACCAGCATGCACCACTTCAGCCACTGGTGTGCGAGGACTTCAGCAAACCATGCGTGTCGCAATGGAAATCCGCCGGCGGCCGGGTCATAAATGGCAGCCGCCAGCCTAACATCGAGCCGGGTCGTGCCCAACCAGAGCAGCAATAATGCACTAAGCGCGAGCAGTGCGATTCCTGTCCACGCAAGACGAGCCGATCGTGTATCGAACAACATCATGGTGCGGTCTATGCAAAAAAGCGCAGGTAGGCAGCCATGAGCCACACGCCTGCGGCAATGAGCAGGCTGAAGAATACTGCCGCACTACCGAGGTCTTTCGCACGGCCCAGCAATGGATGGTGCTCGAGCGAAATCGCATCGGCCAGCGCTTCCACCGCCGAGTTGACCATCTCGATACACCATACCAGCACGATGGAGACTGCCATTAGCACGCCATACGCCAGCGAAGGCGCGAGCCAGATACCAAGCGGCAGCAGGATCAGCGCCAGCCAGACCTCCTGGCGGAAGGCGGCCTCATGCCGCCACCCAGCCTTCAAGCCAAGCAGCGAAGCGCGCGTGGCACGTGCGAGCCGGCCGGCGCCGGGTGGGTGCTTGAACGCACTGGCGCCGGTAGATGCCGGGCCATGCGTGGAATGCGGATCAGGAGCGGTCATGCTGACAATCGAAGCGGATCGGGTCGGGGCGGATCAAGTTTCGGCGGGACGCCGCCACACGCTCGCCAGCCACGGCTGCTGCTCGCGCGGCAGCCCGGCAGGACGATAATAATGTTCGAGCTCGACAAACCCCGCATCCGACATGAATGCCCGCCACTGCTCGAGATCATGGAACGTGCCGTAACGGTCGCCGCTCCAGCCTTCCTGGTTGGCGCCCCTGGGGTTGGAGCAGAATAATACGCCTTCTGGCCGCAATGTCGCATACAGGGCACGCAAGACGCCTGGCAACGCGCTGCTCGGAACATGGAACAGGCTGGCATTGGCAAAGACGCCATCGAACATCGCTGGCGGCAGCGCCAGATGCAGGAAATCCTGATGCCAGACAGTGCATCCAGACGCCTGCCGCGCCATCTCGACGAACCGTTCCGCGCCGTCGACACCAACTGCCGTGTGGCCCAGCGCGGTAAACGCCATCAGGTCGCGTCCCGGTCCGCAGCCGAAATCGAGAATGCGGAATGGTGCTGGCCCCGTGATGAAGCGCAGCAGCGCGGCGATATTCTGGCTGACATCATGATCCCACGTGCCGGTGCGGAACTGCTCGGCATGCGTGTTGTAATGCTGCAGGGTACGTGCGGAAATATGGGCGAGATCTTCAGTGGTCGAGGCCATTTGCGTTATGCTTGGGTCTTTCGCAATCCTGCCCCCATCATACTGGGATGCAGCCTTGCACGCTGCATCGACTGCGCACATGTTTTTCCATCTTCCCGGCCGTCTGCTCCACTGTACTTCCCGCGTCAACTTCGGCCGCCTGGCCTTGTGCCTCTCATGGCTGCCGGCAGCGCTGCTGGCCGGCTGCACATCATCGCCCATGCCCGCCCCGCCAGCGGGCTGGAACCAGGATCCCTGGAGCAAACCCGACACGCCGCCAAGCGCCAGCACCCCTGCCCCGCTGTTCAAACCCGAGACAACACAGGCGCCTGTACCGCCGGGGCACTATCGCGTGCAACCCGGGGATACGCTGCTGGCCATTGCGCGCCGCCATGGCCGCAAGCACATCGAACTGCAGGCATGGAACCAGCTCAGCGATGCGAATGTCATCCAGGTCGGACAGGTCCTGCGTGTAACACCGCCTGCGGGAACCAGTAAGGTTCCCGCGGCAACGGAACACCCGGCTGCCTCAACTCGCCCCGAACCCTCATCCACGGCGATGAAACCCATGCCGGAGGACACCGACCCACCGGATGCCAAGCTACCCGCACCAGCACGGCTGTCGCCACCGCCCAAGGCCGTGCCCGGCTATGCACTGCAATGGCCCACCGTCGGTAAGGTGACGCGCGGCTACGAGGAAAAGGGGAACAAGGGGCTGGATATTGAAGGACTGTCCGGCGATGCCGTCTATGCCGCCCATGATGGCCGCGTCGCCTTTAGCGGCCAGTTGCGTGGTTACGGCACCATTGTGCTGATCAAGGCCACGGAAGGCCGCATGACCGCCTATGCTCATCTCGGCGAGGCCACTGCCAAGGAAGGCCAGCAAGTGCGCCAGGGCGACCGCATCGGGCATTTCCGGCGCGTGGCCAAAGGCCCGGCCTCGCTGCATTTCGAACTGCGCCAGAACGGCCAGCCGGCCGACCCTACCAAACTGCTGCCGCCGCGCTGACCATCCTCCCTCAGTCGCAACGCCGGCCATAGCGTCACCCACAAAACAAACGGACCGCCCGGCATGATCGCCGGGCGGTCCGTTCAGCATCTCACGGGTTCGTGCCGCGAGATGCAATACATCAGCAGCGCCCTTTCTTGGCCTGTCCCGGTGGGCAGTGATACGGGCCCGGACCGGGTCCGCCGTCGTCCACCACCACATGGCCAGCAGGTGTATAAACCGCACAACCCGCCAGCAGCGACGCGCCGAGTACGCACAATGCCAGAAGCATTTTCATGACACTCTCCTTGTATGTTCCTGCATGTGTGTGCGCAGGATCATGCACAGCTTAAGCGGCACAGGCTCGGCAAGCTTTAACAGAAGCGCTGCAGGTGTAAGTGAATGTTACATCCTCGCGTGGAAGAGGCCGCTTCCGGGCTCGATTTCGCGTGTATTAATCCAGCTTCGCACCTGATTTGCGTACAAGCTCAGCATACTTGCGACTTTCCGCGTCGACGAACGCCTGGAAGGCTTGTTGTGTGCTCCCTGTCGCCTCTGCACCCTGCGCCAGCAGATTCTCTGCAAACTCCTTCCTTGCCGTGATCTCGGTGATATCGGTGTGCAGCTTGCTGACGATGTCCTTCGGCGTACCCGCCGGCACGAAAATGCCCTGCCAGTTCTCCACGACAAAGTCCGGACCGCCGCTTTCGCGCACCGTCGGCACGTCCGGCAGCAGCGGTGAACGCTTGGCGCTCGTGGCAGCCAATGCGCGGATCTTGCCGGCCTTGATGTGCGGTAGCGCCGGCGGTACACCAGCAAAGAACACCTGCACCTGACCGCCGAGCAGGTCGGCAATTGCCGGGGCCCCGCCTTTGTATGGCACATGCAGCATATCCACGCCCGCGACCATCTTGAATTGTTCACCGGCCAGATGCTGCGGGCCGCCCGAGCCAGACGATGCATAGTTCAGCTTGCCTGGCGCGGCCTTGGCCTCCGCAATCAGCTCGCTGACATTCTTCGCCTTGACCGATGGATGCACCACCAGCACCAACGGCGCCGTCGCGACCTTGGCGACTGGCACGAAGTCCTTGGCCGGGTCGAACGGCATCTTCGGGTACAGATGCGAATTAATGGTGATTTCCGCCGGCGATGCCAGCAGGATCGTGTATCCATCCGGCGCCGACTTGGCGACCACGTCGGCGCCGATATTGCCACCAGCGCCCGCGCGGTTCTCGACGATGACCTGCTGGCCCCACATGACACTCAGCCGCTGGCCGAGCGCGCGGCCGACCACATCAGTCGCCCCGCCAGGCGCGAACGGAATGATCAGCCGCACCGGCTTGGAGGGATATGCGGCATCGGCATGTACACCGGTTGCGGACAGCACGAGGCCGGCCACGGCCACCGCGTGGAAGATTTTGCTTTGCATGGAACAGTCTCCTTGCACTTGCCTGCGATGAAACAGGCATGCCGGACGGGGTCTTCTGTGAGCCGTCGTCCGGCCGGCGGATGGAAGCGATTGCGGAACATGCCGGCCAGCCTGGCCGGCCGCACCCGTCAACCGTTCTTTTTCTTGACGATCACAATGGTCTTGGCTGCCGGATCCACGCGCACGATATCGCCGGTTTGCACGACATCGGCCACCGGCTGGTCCCAGCCCTCGGTGATCGTGATGTTGGCGAACACCGCTCCCTGCACCATCACCGGATTGGTCACGCCAAAAATGAAAGCCTTCGGCGCGATGCCCTTGGTCTTGATGTCAAAGAATGCCCAGCCCGCTGCGATACCACCCTTGGCCGTCGGGAAGAACAGGATCTTGTCCTTGATGTTCGTGCCTTCTAGCTTGTGACCGGGCCGGCTGATTTCGCCCGACCAGCGGTCCAGGTCATAGCGCGGGCTGAAACCCTCTTCCGAAACCACTGCCTCGCCTTCCACCACATCGCCGAAGGCGCGGTTGACGCGGATCGTTGTCTGTTGCGTCATGGCGCTTACTCCTTACCGTTGACGGCGATATCGACGCACGCGTCGGTCGGCCGCAGGATTGCATTGAACTTGTGCGCGCCGATGATATTGGCCAGCTTGGCCGAATTGGTCACGATATTCTTCCAGCCGTTCTCGTCCCGCATCTGCGGCAGGTTCTGCAGGATGTAGAAGCACACGCCTTCCAGGATGACTGCCCCGGCTTCCTCGAGCGTCTGCAGGTGGCCCAGCTGCTGCGCGTGGCTCTTCACGCCATTGCTGGTGGTAATGAACACCTGCGTGCCCTCCTTGATGCGACGGCCACGGAACAGGTCAGCCAGGGCCTTCATCTCGTAGATCGACATCTGCGGCGCGGAGAACACCACCAGGTTCAGCGGACTGCCCTTGGCCGAGTAACCGGCATAGACCCTGTCGATATCCGCCCGCGTGATCGTCATGGTGTGCGACGGCTTGGCATCGCGGAAAGCATCTTCCACGGTGCGCGCCTCGGGCGTCACGCCAACCATGTGGAACATGCCCATCGATCCGTATGAGGCAAGCGAAGCGCCGAGATGCTTCAGCTCATCGGCCGACGGCCGGCGCTTGATTCCCGTGAACACCGGCACGGCGAAGTAATTCTGGTTCGGCTCGCCGACCAGCTTGCCGATGGCGCCCCAGTCCGCATAATCCCGCGGTTCGAAATCGATATTGACCTGGAACGTGCCACGGCGATGCTCGTCGAGGTGAAAGCCATACTCGGGCGTGCGGCCTGTGAGGGAGGCCGCCAGTGCCGACGGTCCGCCTTCGAAATTGGTGCGTGCGCCGAACACGGAATTGGCGTAGATCACCGTCCCGGTGTCGCCCCACGCCACGTGCTCGCCCAGATGCGGCTGATAGACGGTCTGGTAGTTGATGCAGGTGTCGACGGTGGAGATATCCATCTTCTTCAGGAAGCGGATGACCTGGGTTTCCTTGCCCACCGTCTCCGGGTCCTGGTTCAGGCGCTCGGCATAGGAAAAGTCCACGCAGCGCGCATTGGTCGACGTCGAGCACACTGCACGCGCATTGCTGGCGGCCATGCGCTGCAGATACCCTTTGCCGCCATCGCCCAGCACTTCGATATCGCCCATCATGTGGACATTCGACACCGGTACGAAACGCTTGGCGCCCCAGAACTTGCCAATCTCCATCTGCAGGCGGATCGCCTCCTGAACGGCTTCGCCCCGTTCGCCATTCAGCATCGCCTGTTCTTCTGCATCAAGTTGCATTGCTACTCCTTCTTGGGTGGTTCAGCCGCTGCCCGGTGGGAACGGCCCGCCGGTACAGCGCGTGCCGGATCGGCACGTTTTTCCTTCGTCTGTTCGTTAACCTCGCGGATCGACGATCCGATCGGCAGCGGCCCGTATGAGCTCAGCGTGAACTCATAGCGGTCCGGCCGGATGTAGAACGTGGTCTGCTCCTTGACGGCTCCATGCACATCGAACGACTCGCGCTCCATCACCAGCACCGGCGCGGACGGCGCAAACCCCAGTGCCTTGCCGATTTCGGCGCCCGCCTGCTGTACGCGGATGCGCACATTGGCACGCGTCACGCGGATGTCGAGCACGTGCTCGAGAATGCTATACACCGGCTTGATATCGGCCTGCTCCCACGACACGCGCGCTGCCTCTGGCGGCAAATAGGCCCAGGCAAGCGCAATTGGCGCTTCGTCCACCATGTACACCCGTTTCATCCGGAAGAATGGCCCGTCGACATCGCCAAACAACTTGCGAATCGCCGGCGGCGGCGTCACGGAGCTAAACTCAAGCAAGCGGGTGCGCGGCTCGATACCCTGCTCGATCAGCGCGTCGTAGAAGCCACGCAGGGTATGCAGATCGTGCTGCACCTTCTGCGTCTTCACGAACGTGCCCTTGCCCTGTTTCTTCACGACATGACCGTCGCGCAGTAGGCAATCGATGGCCTGGCGCACGGTCACGCGGCTGACCTGGAAGCGCTCCATCAACGCATGCTCCGACGGCAGTTTGCCGCTGGCGGCGAAGGCGCCCTCCTCGATCTGGCGCGTCAGCGCATCGGCGATCTGCTGGTACAGCGATACCGCGGTATCACGATTGACTTGCATAGTGATGTATCCATGAACTGATCCAGACGCCATTATCGGGCCACTGCGTCAGGCCGCTGTATCAGGCCGCTGTATTAGTCCACCACGTCATTCCGCGATTCCTGGCTCCGCCATCAGTCCACCGTGGCGCCCGACAGCGTCACGGCCTTTTTCCACTTGGCAGTCTCGGAGACGCCAAAGGTTTCCAGTTCCGCTACGCTCGAACCGATCGGATCAATACCGATCTGCTGCAGCTTGTCGCGCATGTCGGCGGACTTCATGGCCTTGGCGATTTCCGTGTTGAGGCGCGCGACGATTTCCTTGGGCGTCCCGCGCGGCGCATACACGGCCCACCATGCCGTCATCTCGTAACCGGGCACACCGGCTTCGGCGATCGTCGGCACATCCGACAACACGGCGGCGCGCTTGGCGCCGGAGACGCCAAGCGGCTTCAGCTTGCCCGCCTTGATATTGGCCAGCGGCGACTGCACCGGATCGAACATCAGCGGAATCTGCCCGGCAATCAGGTCATTCAAGGCAGGTGCGCTGCCCTTGTAGCCCACATGCATGAGTTCGATGCCTGCCGCCTCAGCGAACATCACGCCCGCGAGGTGGCCCGGCGAGCCGCTGCCGGCCGAGCCGAACGCAAGGCGCTGGGTCTTGGCCAGCGCGATCAGTTCCTTGACGGATTTGGCCTGCACGCTCGGATGCGCCACCAGCGCGACCGGCGCGGCGGCCACCAGCGACACCGCCGCGAAATCGCGCGCCGGATCGTAGGGCAGCTTCTTGTAAAGCGAGGAATTGATGGCCTGCGTACCAACCGTGCCCATCAGCAACGTGTAACCGTCTGCGGGAGCCTTGGCGGCGACATCCGCGCCAATCGTCCCGCCTGCGCCCCCCCGGTTGTCCACGATGACCTGCTGCCCAAGCGCCTCGGACAGCTTCTGGGCCAGCGGGCGCGCCACGATGTCCGTCGGGCCGCCGGCCGGGAACGGCACCACCATGCGCACCGGCCGCGTCGGATAAGGATCCTGGGCGACCGCCCCCCCTGCCGTCAGCCCGATGACGACTCCCGTGAACAGATGTACTGCATACCGATAGTGCGCCAGACCCATGACCGTCACCCCTCGTGTTTGCGAATGGACTGGATTCTAATGTATTAATACATGTAGATACAAGTTAACGAAGGAAAGGGTTTACCCGGGAGGTGATGCAGGCTTTTTGCGGGCGCCCTTGACCGGGCCCGGCTTGCTTCAGTTGCTGGAAAAAGGACGGCGGTGAGGGAATGGTGCGGAAACCGGGACTGCGGTGGGCCCTGCTTCAGTCGAACGGATTGGCCGGCGCCGGGCGACCAGTACCGCCGGTGCTTTCTGCCAGATCAAACTCATCGCGCAATCCGTCGATCACCGCGCGGATGGCGCGTTCATAACCTGTGGCGCGGTCGATGCGCTTGATATCCCAGTTACGTCCGCGCGCGTCGCGGGCATGCGCTTGCGGGAGCGGCACCTGGAGACGGGCGCCATCTTCGGCAATCTCGTCGATCCGGTGAATGCGACGGCTTAGCTCTTCCTGCAGGACTTTCGCCGTACGCTCGCGCTTGGCCATGGTGGACTCCCGATGTGTGCATGCCATCCTAGCATCGTCAGCCCGATGCGAGCACCTGCTGCGTACAATAGCGGTCTGGGCGGGTTGGGTGACCCGCCGTCACGTCGAAGGAACACCGTTGGAAATCCTGATTGCGGCCGCAGTGATCACCGCGGCCATCGTCTACTACCTGCAACGTCGCGCACAGCGCAAGCAGCAGGCGCCCTCACGGACGGTCGCGTTGGTGTGGCCGTCGCCCGGTGCGTTCGCCGTCCGGCTGGCCGAGGACGCCACCGACCAGCCCACTCTGGCCCGGCTAGCCGGCGACGCGGCCCAGCATGACACAGCAGCCCTCCTGCAGCCCATTGACGACCATCCGGCGGATGCACGCGCGATCCGTGTGGAGATCGCCGGCCAGGCAGCCGGCTACCTGCTGGGCAACGATGCGCGCAACTTCCGCCGGCGCCTGCAGCACAAGAACGTGGAGCGCGCCACGACGCAATGCATGGCACGCATTGTTCTCGCGCCCGGCACCCGCGGTGCGGACGGCAAGCGTGAATTGCTGCTCGACCTCAAGCCTTTGAAATAAGGGCGGCATGCGCGCGCACCCCGCGCATGCATCCGTTCACATACGCTCGAAGATCGCCGCGATCCCCTGGCCGCCGCCAATGCACATGGTCACCAGCGCGTAGCGCCCCTGAATCCGCTGCAGTTCATACAGCGCCTTCACGGTGATGATCGTGCCGGTCGCGCCGACCGGATGGCCCAGCCCGATGCCGCTGCCATTCGGATTCACCTTACCCGGATCCATTCCCAGCGTACGCGACACGGCACAGGCCTGGGCCGCAAACGCCTCGTTCGCTTCGATCACGTCCATCTGTTCAATCGTGAGGCCGGCGCGCTGCAGTGCCGCCTGCGTTGCCGGTACCGGGCCCATGCCCATGTATGCCGGATCAACTCCGGCATGCGCATATGCCACGAGCCTTGCCAGTGGCTGCGCAGCACGCCGCGTGGCCTCGCTGGCGCACATCAGCACGACTGCCGCCGCCCCGTCATTGAGACCGGAAGCATTGCCCGCCGTGACCGTGCCGCTCTCCTTGCGGAATGCCGGCCGCAGTTCCGCGAGGTTGGCGGCCGTGACATCGCGCCGCACATGTTCGTCGGTATCGAAAACGATTTCACCACGGCGGCTCTTGATGCGGACCGGCACGATCTGTTCGCGGAAGTAGCCGGCATCAATGGCTGCAGCAGCGCGCTGATGCGACTGCAAGGCCGTGGCATCCTGCTCTTCGCGGCTGATGCTGTAGCGCGCCGCGACATTCTCTGCAGTGATGCCCATATGCACGCGGTTGAATGGATCGGTCAGTACACCGGTCAGCAAATCGGTCATCACGCTATCGCCCATGCGCGCGCCCCAGCGATGCGACGGCACCAGGTAAGGCGCGCGGCTCATGCTTTCGGCACCAAGCGCCACGGCAATCTTGGCATCGCCCAGCATGATCGCCTGTGCGGCAGACACCACTGCCTGCAGGCCTGAACCGCACAGCCGGTTCACATTGAATGCCGGCGTTTTTTCCGAGATGCCCGCCTGCATTGCTGCCACACGCGACAGGTAGGCGTCCTGCGGCTCGGTATTGATCACTTGTCCGGCCACTACATGACCGACTTCCGCGCCATCGACCTTCGCCCGGGCCAGCACTTCCCTGACAACCACCGTACCGAGATCGGCCGGCGGCATGTCCTTGAGCGTGCCGCCATAATCACCGATCGCCGTACGCGCGCCGGCTACCACCACCACGTCTTCCATTACTCGTTCCTTATCAAAAAGGCCAGCCCGCAACGGGCTGGCCAATGCATGCTTTCGCTACGCCCGTCGTCAGCGCTGCGCTTCCACCCTCGCCAGCAGCCCTGCGGCCGGCACCCAGAAAGCCGGATCCGCCTGGGGGTTCCGGGCGAACACAGCCATGTCCGCAAGTACCTTGTCCAGGCCCACTTCATCAGCATAGAACATGGGCCCGCCGCGCGTATCCGGAAAACCGTAGCCGGTCGCATAAGCAACATCGATATCCGAGGCACGCTGCGCAGTGCCGTCGTCGAGGATGCGATATCCCTCATTGACGAGCGCGTACACCAGGCGCTTCACGATCTCCTCGTCGCTGATCTGCCGTGCCTGCAGGTTGTGCGCCTTTCTGAACTGCACGATCATGTCGTCGACCTCGGCACTTGGGATCGCCTGATAGCTTCCCTCCTGATAGTCGTACCAGCCGCGCCCGACCTTCTGGCCCTTGCGGTCGAGGGTCTCGACCAGCAGGTCCGGGATCCTGCTATAGAACAGGCTCGGTGTTTCGCGGCTGCGCCGCTTGCGGATGTCGTAGCCGATGTCATTGCCCGCCATGTCGCTCATGCGAAACGGACCCATGGCCAGGCCGAACTGCTCGACGGCGCGGTCCACCTGCGCCGGCGTGGCGCCCTCCTCCAGCAGAAAACCGGCCTGCCGCAAATACTGTTCGATCATGCGATTGCCAATGAAGCCATCGCACACGCGCGCCACTACCGCCGTCTTGCCAAGCTTCTTGGCAAGACGCATTACCGTCACCAACACATCCGCACGGGTCTGCTCGCCGCGCACTACCTCGAGCAGGCGCATGACATGGGCGGGACTGAAAAAATGCGTACCGATCACGTCGCCTGCCCGCCCGGTCGTTGCGGCCAGCCGGTTGATGTCAAGCATCGACGTATTGGTTGCCAGGATCGCGCCCGGCTTCATTACCGCATCGAGCGACTGGAAAACCTTGCTCTTGACATCAAACTGCTCGAACACTGCCTCGATAACGATATCGACATCGCCAAGTGCGGCGTAGTCCAGCACCGGCGTCAGAAGTTTCAGCCGCGCCGCCATGCGCGCATCATCGATGCGCCCCTTGTCACGAGCACGCTGGTATTGCCTCGTGATGCTTGCGACACCACGATCCAGCGCTGCCCGCGAGGCCTCCAGCAACTTCACCGGAATCCCGGCATCCAGCAGGCACTGCGCGATTCCTGCTCCCATGGTACCGGCGCCCACCACAGCGGCGCTGTGGATCGGACGGACCGGGGTGTCCTTGGGAATATCCGAGATTGATGCGGCGGTACGCTCGGCAAAGAACAGGTGCCGCAAGGCGCGCGACTCCGGTGAGGCCGACAGTTCGTGAAAATAGGCCAGCTCGCGCTCGAGCGCTGCCTCGAACGGGAGGAGCAGGCTCGCTTCTACGGCGTCGATGCAGCGGCGCTTGGCCGGCTCGCGCGGTGTACGCCGGGCAACCTGCTCGCGCGCTGCTGCAAGCTGGAGATCGGCATTCTCCGCCGTCACGGTACGTGCACTCGCCATCGGCCGCTCGCCATGCTCGCCCATCTGCTCCGCCAGTGCCACCGCCGCGGGCAATAACACATGCTCATGCTCAATCACCTGATCCAGCAACGGTGTGCCCTGCAATTCAGCTGCCGTTTGCGGCTCACCTGAGACGATCATGTCGAGTGCGCGGGTCAAACCTGCAAGACGTGGTAATCGCTGCGTCCCCCCAGCACCCGGCAGCAACCCCAGCTTGACCTCTGGCAGTGCCAGCAAGGCGTTATGTGTCGCCACTCGGGCATGGCAGCCAAGCGCGAGTTCCAGCCCACCCCCCATCGCCATGCCGTGGATCGCCGCGACGACCGGTTTCGGGCCGCGCTCGATCAGGGCGATCAACTCGCTCAGGTCCGGGGACTTCCACACCTCCGGTCGATCAAACTCGCGGATATCTGCGCCCGCCGAAAACAGCTTGCCCGCGCCAATCAGGACGATTGCGTCGACCTCCTTCGCCGCATGTGCCGCCTGGATACTCTCGGCCAATGCGGTACGCGTGGCATGGCCCAGGCTGTTCACTGGCGGACTGTCGATCCGGATCACCGCGATGCTCGCCCGGCTGCCTTCCAATTTCAGTGCTTGCTCCTGCATTGCCGCGCCTCAGAATTCCGGACGGCGCTTTTGCTGCATCGCCTGGACCGCTTCTTCGAAATCCGGGCCATTCAGCAGCATGCTCTGCGCATAGACATTGAATCCCCACTCGCCTTCCATGGTCGACTCGAGACCACGGCGCAGTCCATCCTTGGCGATCGACAGCGCCAGCGGCGCCTTGCGCGCGAGATCCTCGGCAAACTCGCGGGTGGCCTGCTCCAGCGCCTCGCCCTCGACCACCTGATTGGCCAACCCGATGGCCGCCGCCTCGTCGCCATACACACGCACGCCGCGCATCACCATATCGCTGGCGCGCCCCAGGCCGATCAGGCGCGGCAGCAGGAACATGCCGCCGAGCGGCGGGATGATGCCAAGGTCGATCCACGACTCGCAGAAAAATGCCTTGCGCGCGACCACGCGAAAATCGCAAGCCACGGCGATTTCACAGCCGGCGCCCACGGCCGGACCATTCACCGCGGCAATCGTCGGCTTGCTGCACAGCTTGATAGCCTTGGCGGCACCCGCGAAGTAGGTGTACACGGTAGAGCGGATCTCGATGGGCGTCATCTGCGTGAGCGCATCGAGAAAACCCTTGTCGCCCCCCGACGAGAATGCCTCGCCCGCGCCGGTCAGCACGATGACGCGTACGTCCTTGTCTTGTTCGAATGCCTGTACCGCCTCCATGACGGTGCGCAGGAAATCCGGGGTAAAGGAATTCAATACCTTGGGCCGATTGAACGTGATGTAGCCCACCCGGTTCTCGACGCGCGTAATGAGATCGTCTGCCATGCTCCTGCCTTCCTTGTTGTCTTGTGGTTGAATCGTGCTCGTTGAAGTGCGCCGGTCCGGGCGCACCGCTGAAGCCGCCCAGGCCCGGCCGGCTTCAGTTGTTCGATATGGACTGGTTACTTGCGCACCAGCAACGCGTCACCGATCACGACGCCGCTGCCCTGTGCTTGTACGAAGACCGGATTAAGGTCCATCTCCTGAATGGTGTCGCGCCCGGCTGCCGCAATCTCGGACACCTGCTGCACCAGCCGCGCCAGCGCTTCGATGTCGCGTGGTTTCTGGCCGCGCGCACCTTGCAGGATGGGGTATCCCTGCAGTCCCTGGATCATCGTGACGGCCTCCGCATGGCTGACCGGGGCGAGGCGAATGGCGACATCGCGGAAGATCTCGATGAAGACACCCCCGAGGCCGACCGCGACCATCGGCCCGAAGATCGGATGCTGCTGGATCCCGATGAAGCACTCCGCTGCATCGCGCACGCGTGCTTCCACGAGAACGCCCTCGGCATCTTCCGGAAACAGTTTCTGCAAGGCGAGGAAGGCTTCCTCGGCCTGTTCGCCAGAGACGCCGACGCGCACGCCGCCAATATCCGACTTATGCGGCACCGACACCGCCTGCAGCTTCATCACCGCATCCCCGCCGACTTCAGTCACCGCACACCGCGCCGCATCCGGCTGGCGTACCAGCTGGCCAAGCGGCACCGGCAGTCCAGCCGCCGCCAGCATGCCTTTGACCGTCGCCTCCGACATCATCCCAGCCGGGCGCGCACGCAATGTCTCAAGGAGGCCGGCATGTGCTCCTGCGGGAATGTCCGGCTGCGCGGGCAACGCACAGTCCTCGACCCATTCCACCATGCTGGCCACCGTGGCGATACAGGCTGTCGGATCATGGAACACCGGAATGCCAAGGGTGCGGATGCGCGGGTAGATGGTACGATCCGCGGCTGCCACCCAGGTCACGAAGATCGGCAAGTCCGTCGCGCGTGCCAGGCGACCGATGACTTCTACCAGCTCGTCCTTGTTGCCATCGCACATGCCGATGAAGATGCTCAATACATCCGCCTCGCCGCTATCGATGATGATGCTCGCAGCTTTTTCGAGCAGCGAGGCATCGGCCACCAATTGCCCGGTCAGGTCGACCGGATTGAGCACACTGCCGAATGTCGGCACCACCGTTGACAGGCGGTTGCGCAAGGCTTCGGAAAATGATGCGATCTCCAGCCCGCGCTCGCTGCAGTCATCAGCCATCAGGGTGGCAGCGCCACCGGAGATAGATAGCACGGCAACGCGCTTGCCGCGCGGAATGCGACCAGTCGAGAACGCCGCGACCAGGTCGCGGAAGGCATCCGACGACGCCACGCGTACCGCCCCGCCCTTGCGGAACGCCGCCGTATACCCTTCGTCCGAACCCGCCAATGCAGCCGTATGCGATGCCGCTGCGGCGCGCCCGGCATCGGTCCGGCCGGTCTTCAGCAACACGACCGGCTTGCCCGCCTCACGCGCCTTGCGCAACGCCGTGACAAACCGCTCGCCGTCGTCCTTCACGCTTTCCAGATAACCACCCACCACACGGATGCGGTCATCCAGCACGGCATAGTCGAGGAAGTCGCTGAAAGTCAGATCCAGTTCGTTACCCGTGCTGGTCCAGAAGCCGACACCGATACCCTCTTCCTGCGCGGCAGCGAACACCAGCCCGCCGAATACGCCACTCTGCGTCACCAGCGCAATCGGGCCGGCACTGAGCGTTTCGCTCGACAGTGCCCCCGAATACGTTGCCGCAACATGGTCAAACAGATTCACGCCACCCTGGCAGTTCGGCCCGCATACGCGGATACCAGTATCCGCTACTACCTGCCGCAGGGCGGTGTCGATCGCCAGCCCTTCCTCCGTGCCCAGCTCGCCAAAGCCGCCGGAGAGAATGGTGACCGCGCGCACGCCCTTGGCCGCGCAACGCCGCACCGTATCCGGAATCATCGCTGCCGGCAGGGAAATCAGCGCAAGGTCGATGTCCGCCGGCAATGCCTCGATCTCGTCCACGCACTTGAACCCGCCGAGTTCTTGATACTTGGGATTGACCGGATAGATGCCGCCCTTGAATCCATGCTTGCGGAGATAGGTAAGCGGCCGCGACGCCATTTTCCCGAGATCGCCCGACGCGCCGATCACGGCGATATTGCGCGGTTGGAAAAATGCGTCCAGTGCGGATGGGGTGTGCATGCTGAAACAGGCTCCTGGAAAACGTTAATGCAAAAGTTGTGGCGGTCGACGTTGCGCTCGGCGTGTGACGGTCACTCAGGTTTGACGTTGGCGGCTTCCGCCATTTCGGCAGTGCGGGCAACTTCTTCCTGAATGACTTTGGTAAATTGTGCAGGCGTGCTGGCAACGATATCGAAGCCGCGCTCTTCCAGCGCCTTGGCAAAATCGGGGCGCTTGACCACCGTGGCGATATCCTGCTGTACCTTGTCGATAATCGCCTGCGGCGTGCCTTTGGGCGCGAACATGCCGAACCAGATCGTGGCATTCAGGTACGGATAGCCCGACTCGGCCACGGTCGGCACATTGGGCATGACACTGGCACGCGTCGATGAACCAATCGCCAGCGGCTTGGTGCGGCCCGACCCGAGCGCGGCAGTCGCGCTGCTAGGGCTGACGATGGTCAATTGCACTTCGTTGCCCATCACACCGGTCAATGCCGGTGCGAGACCCTTGTATGGCACGTGCAGCATGTCGATCTTCTCGCGCTTTTTGAGCAGTTCGAACAGCAGGTGCGGTTGCGTCCCGTTGCCATAGGATGCATAGCTCACGCCGCCCGGCTGCTTGCGTACATAGTCGACGAAATCCTTGAGGTTGTCCGCCTTCACGGATTTGTTGACGAGAATCAGCTGCCCGCTCTGCACCAGCAGCGACACCGGCATGAAGCTGCGGTCCGGGTCATAAGGCATATTCTTGTAGAGAAAGCGGTTGCTGGTGATGGTGCCGTTGATGGTCACCATGAATGTGTAACCGTCTGGCGCTGCACGTGCCGCACGCTCGGCGCCCACGATGGAGCCCGCTCCACCAATGTTGTCGATGACCACCGGCTGCTTCCAGATTTCCGACAGCTCCTTGCCGAAGGCGCGCCCGACATAGTCTGCGCCACCGCCTGCGGGCCAAGGCACGATCACGCGCACCGGCTTGTCCGGATAGGCCATCGCCTGGGTGGTTCCGAGCAGCAGGCCTGCGGCGAGCAACATGATTCTGAGCAGATTGTTTTTCATTGTCCCCTCATTTAGTTTGATTTGAAACATCGCTGCGTACTCCCTTCAGTCTTGAGATGGGTGCCTCGTCATAGGGCGGAAAAAGCATAGCGACTGGCTCTCCAGCACCCAACGAATGTTTTCGTCAAGACCGAATCACTGGCTGCATAAGGGGCAATTTCATGCCCGGCGCAGCCAGCGTGCTGCCTAGTCCGACGTGTCCTGGCGCATGACCAGGAACGCTGGGTCCTTCAATACAAAAAAGAACGACTTGCAATCATTGCACCGCATCAGCAGCTCGTTTGCGGCCCCACCGGTCATGCCTTCGAAGCGTACCGAAGGCGATTCGCACAGGGGGCACTCCACCGTACTGACATCGATGCCGAAATCCTCCGCATCCGGCAGCTGCCGCGTATGTTTCATGCCAGCAGCTCGGCATCTTTGAACCGGACGATATTCCAGAGTCCTTCCGGCAACGCTTGGGGGCGCGCGAGCCGCGTATCCCATTGCTGCGGACGCGGCGCGGCGCCAGGCAAGGGCCGGCTGGCCAGCCCGGCCAGCGGCGCACAAGCCTCCAGGAAAGCTTCCCGCGCTGACATGTCGCTTTGCTCCACCCAGCGCAAGGCCAGGGGCAAGCGCATCTCCATTGCCGCGCGCAGGCTTTCCATCTCATGCTCCGCAATCACCTTGAGCCAGCCAATGCAATACGCCATGTGAAACGCGCTATCCCGACTCACCATGCTGGCCTGGTTGGCGAGCAGGCGGTCTGCATGGTTTGCCAGACGTCCGGCGACGGCGGAAGTGGCCGCCTCGGTCACGAATACCGTGATCATGAGATCCGCCCAGGACTCGGGCGGCGCATCCATGACATCCATCGACGCAATCGCTTCCGGACCGCGCCCACGCTCCAGCCGCGCATACGACTCTCCCTGCGACTCGAGCCAGCGATAGAGTGCGCGCGTGGCGCCGAGCGAGGTGCCGGTGATGGCGAGCAGCGTGGCAAAGTCGCCGAGCGAACGGCCGTTGAAGACACTGGTGGCGCAGACATTGCCCAGGACCAGTTTGGTATCCGCCAGGCGCAGGACGGTATGTGTATCGCCAGATGCCATATTCATTCAGGAATGCCTCATCAAATCGGAGATCAATGCCACGTCAGATCTGCTTGATCTTGACGCGCTTGTCGCGCTCGGTCACGGGTATCACGGCCGCCAGCGGCACCAGGCACATCTCCGACCAGGCGTGTTCGTCATACACGTACCAGGCACGGGCAATGGCAATTTCGGTGTTGGGCGCCTTGACGCTGCCGACATGCTGCAGGGCATCGGCCGAGTTCTTGCGGGCAAACACTTCATAAAACGATTCGGGGTACCGCTGCCTCATACAGGCGCTCCTTCTTCAATGCTCCGGGATGTCACGGTCTGGATGCCCATGGTGCGCATCGCTGCCCGAACCTCGGGTGTCATGCTGACGGGCTGCCATGCCTCCCGCCCCTGAAACGAAATACGGATGGGCTGTGTTACCCCGGCCGTGCGCAATGCGGTCTCAATATCGTCCCGCAATATCTGCAATCCCGGGCAGTGATGGCACGGCACGTTGACCACCACCTGCACCACCTCCGGCGACGCGATGACCCGCTCGAGCATGCCCATCTCGGCCAAGCCGAATGGCAGGTGCGGATCGTGCACGGCGCCGACCACCTCCGTCAGGTGCTGCTGGCTCACCACAGCGCGGCTCCCCAGCGCTCGTTCTGGATACGCTCCAGGCCGGCCCGCTTGATCGGGCCGCCTTTTTTCCAGTGCGCGAATTTTTCCGGCCACGTGATCCGGTTCTCGTAGTTCCATTGGCGCGCCTCCGCATCCCAGGCGATAGGCTCTTCGTAGCTCAGCACATAGCGGCCTTCGGTAGTGTCGAAGTGCGCGGGAATGCGGATGCCGACCGACTCGCAGAACGGTACGACCTCGTTCAGCCATTGCTGGCGCAGCTCGTCATTGCTCAGGCCGCGGATACGATAGGTCAGCTGATCAGTACGTTTCTTCATGCTGTCTGGTGTGCCGAACCAACTGGCGGCCATGGGGAACAGCAGGTCGACGGCAGCCTGCACCCGCTCACGGGTACGCGGAGAATGATTCCAGAAGTGCCGCACCCAGCGTTCGCCATGCGTCACATGAAAGCGCTCCTCGTAGTTGACCTTGCGCAGCGAGCGCGTGTACGGACCGAACGAGCAATTGGCCTCCAGGTCGCGTGTGGTGGTGTAACCAGCACGGTCGCCGAGTGCCATCATGACGACGCAGGTAATGTAGTCACCGCAATCCTGCTCGATCAGCTCGAATGACTTGAAAGCTTCTGGCGGGCGACCCATGATGAGCTCCTGCGCATCCATGCCGAAATCCTCCAGCATGCGGTACATCACCTGGGCGTGCCCCATTTCGTCCTGGATCGCCGAGGCGACGGAAATCTTGTCATCGAGCGTCGGCGCATTGCACAGCGCACCGAAGTAGGAAGGCAATGTCATGAGTTCCAGGTCGGCCGCGATCAGCATGGTCTGGACCAGCACCTCGCGATACCGGGGCGTCATCTCCTCCTCGGATTCGATCTGGTGTCCTGCACGCAATCGCAGTTGCAGCGAGCGCTCGCGGATTTCCTCGTCGCGCATGGCACCTTGCTCCAGCAGTTCTTCCTTCATGTCCGTCCCTCTCGTCCGGCAACACGGCCCTGGGTCGCGCTTGCCATGATATTAACTATCCAGTCAGTATATTTCTTGAGCAACACTGAACGGATTCAATAGATCGAGTATCCGCCATCGATGGTCATGGCATCACCGGTGTGATACGACGACAGGTCGCTCATCAGGTAAATGGCCACGCCGGCAAAATCATCGCTGCTGCCGAACCGCCGCTGGGGGATGCGCGGCATCACGGCTTTCACGAACTTTTCGTTGTCGAACAGGCCCGTCGTCATTTCGGTCGCGGTATAGCCCGGCAGCAACGCATTCGCCGTCACGCCATAGCGCGCGAATTCCACCGCAATCGAGCGGGCCAGCGAAGTCAGCCCTGCCTTGGTCATCGCGTAGTGTTCATTGGCTGCCGTACCGAAATGGCTGGCGATGCTCGACGTGAGTACGATGCGTCCGTGCTTGCGCCCCTGCTCCGACTGGGTCTTCATTTGCGCCAGCGCGACCTGGCAGGCATGAAAAGCGCCGTACAGGTTGACGTCGATCATCTGCCCCCAGTCTTCCGGCTTGCGGACCAGGAACGACTCGCGCCCGCCGCCACCGATCCCGGCATTGGCAAACATGCCATCGATAAATCCAAAGCGCTGCAGCGTGGCAGCGGCGGCGGCATCGACGCTGGCGCGGTCCGTGACATCGCACGCAAAGGCTTGCACATTGCCGGGCAACCCTTGCAAGGCCTGCACCGCGGCCTCGTTCTTGGCAGCATTGCGCGCCCAGATTGCCACGTGGCATCCGGCCGATGCCAATCCTTTTGTGATCCCGAGACCAATCCCGCCATTCCCGCCAGTCACCACGGCGACCTTGCCGCTCAAATCCATGGGGTGCTGCATTCATTTCTCCTTCTTGATCCGACCGTGTTTTCCCTCTGTTATCGGCAAGGCCAGCGCCGCCATATCCTCAGCGGCAGGCGATGACTGCACGATTCCCGACAACAGCACCGCATACAGGGCATCGAACAGGCCGCGCCCGGCGATGCGCCTGTCGCTGCGCCACCACTCCAGCATCGTGCCGTCATTCAGCGCAAGAATCATCGACGCCTGCTGCTCGGCCCCCAGGTCACGCCGGAATACGCCGGCGGCCTGCCCCTCCGTAATCACCTTGACCAGCAACTGGGCAGTGCGGCGATAGCCCCACATCACCCGTTTTTCCGCCAGCTCACCCGTGCCGGCAAACTCGATCGACACCATGATCGGCAGCAGCAGCATCGCTGGCTCTTCCTTGGCCAGCCGCGCCTGATGCACGAGAAACTCGCGTACGCGCTCCAGTGGCGAGCCCGACCCGCGCTCCAGCTTTTCGATCAGCGGCGTCAGCACCTTTGCCTGCACCTTCTCCAGCAGGTTCAACAGCACATTGTTCTTGTCTCCGAAGTAGAAGTACACCGAGCCCTTCGTCAGTCCCGCATGCGCCCCCAACTCTTCTGTCGTGGTTGCATGAAACCCTTTTGTGATGAAAAGCTGTTCGGCCGACGCGAGGATTTTTTCGATACTGGCGTCGCGCTGCTCCTGCTTCGTCCGTCGTTTCTGTGTTGTCGGCATGGCATCCCGGTCTTCTGTTACACAAAGCATACTTTCCAGAAAGTTAATCTTTCTGCCCAGCCGCAGTGTAAACCATCCCCTCAGGCCCGCCGGACGTGCCTCTGGGAACATGCCGCACTCGTCCAGCACTCAACGGGGCACCTTGTTTGGCCCTTCTCATCGCCCGGATCAATATACTTACTGTCTAGTAAGTATGCTAAATCTTCCGCAGCGCGTCAATTGATTTTCTTCAAGGGTTTTCCCTTGTACTTGTATCTCTACCCTGCCCGTGCGGATGCATGCACTATTGCGCATGCCAGGATCGGAATCAGCCTGCACGCGCAAGGCATCACCAGCCGAACCCCCTGCCAGCAGGCTACCGGCGTGGTATACGTCACCTCACTGAACAGACAACCGCATGAAGACCTATCGCGGCACCTGCCACTGTGGAGCCATCCGCTTTGAAATCGAAGCGGAGATCGACCATGTACGCGCCTGCGACTGCTCCATATGCCGGCGGCGCGGCGCCCTGATCTACCGGGTGCCGGCCGAGGCGTTCCGTCTACTTACACCTGCTGAAGATCTGCATGTCTATCGCTGGGGATCGATGACGGGTGCGGACTATATCTGCCCGACCTGCGGCATCATGCCTTTTCGCCAGCCGAGCCACCCCACGGCGGTAGAGCGCGCGGCCGGCGCAAGGCCATTCGATGGCTGGGCGATCAACACCCGTTGCCTCATTGATTTCGATCCGGGCAGCGTGCCGGTCCGGCACATCGCGGGCAGCCGCTTGTAGGACTGCCGAGCCCGTGCCACACTCACGTCCTGCGCGCCTGCCGCTGCGTCTGTCATTGCCGTTGTCGTTACATTTTTCATTGCCTAGCCTGGAACTCCGAAGCGTGCCTGAGAGCCGCCTACCCGAACGTTGTCCTGCAAGAAAGGAACCCATGTCCCTGCGCCACAGCCTTCGTACAACGATCATTGCCACGCTTGTCTCCTCCACCATGTTGGTGTCCACCATGAGCCAGGCATGTACACGCTTCGTCTACCTGGGCACGGACAATCAGGTCATCACAGCCCGCTCGATGGACTGGAAAACCGATACCGGCACCAACCTGTGGATCTTTCCGCGCGGCATGCAGCGCACGGGCGAGGTTGGCCCCAACTCCATCACCTGGACCTCGCGTTATGGCAGTGTCATCGCCTCGGGCTATGACATCTCCACCACCGACGGCATGAACGAAGCCGGCCTGGTCGCCAACGTGCTGTGGCTGGCCGAATCGACCTATCCCCAGTACGATGGCAAATCGCCGGGACTTTCCCTGGCAGCGTGGGCGCAGTATGCGCTCGACAATTTCGCGACGGTCCAGGAAGCCATCGCCGTGCTGGAACGTGAGCCCTTTACGGTGGTAACGAACAATGTGCCTGGCGAGGAGCGGCTCGCTACGCTGCATCTTTCGCTCTCGGATTCGAGTGGCGACAGCGCAATCATCGAGTACATCGATGGCAAGCAGGTAATTCACCATGACTGGCGCTACCAGGTCATGACCAACTCGCCTACCTTTGACAAGCAGCTCGCGCTGAACGAGTACTGGAAGGAAATCGGCGGAACCGTCGTACTGCCTGGCACCAACCGCGCGGCCGACCGTTTCGCCCGCGCGTCGTTCTATGTCAACGCCATTCCCAAGACTAGCGATCCGGTCGAAACGCTGGCCAGTGCTTTCAGCGTGATCCGCAATGTATCGGTGCCCTTCGGCATCTCGACGCCAGATCAGCCCAATATCTCCTCCACCCGCTGGCGCACGGTTGCGGACCACAAGCGCAAGCTCTATTTCTTCGAGTCGGTGTCGACGCCCAATACCTTCTGGGTCGACCTGAACCAGATCGATTTCTCGCAGCGCACGGGCACGGTGCGCAAGCTTGATCTCGGCCCGGGCCAGTCGCACACCTTTGCGGGCGCGGTCAACACACACTTCAAGGCATCGGCACCATTCAGGTTTCTGGGCCTGTAGCTTGTCATGTAACGACTTGCAGCATCATGGCGGCATACCGTGGATGCGTCGTGGAGTATGATGCCCTGATCGCTGCAACGTGCATGCGCTACGCCCTTTGAAGGAACGCCAGAGATGACCGCCCCCGCCACAGCCGGACGCACCCACGCACTCGATCCCGCTGCGTTGATCCGCACATATATCCGCGCCAAGGACGAGAACCGCCCGCACCTCATGCCGCATGCCTTTGCCTCTGACGCCACGCTGCAGATGACGGTGAAGTCCGATGCGATTTCTTTCCCGGCGCGCAGCGAAGGCTTGGCTGCCATCACCGACGTGCTGGTCCGGCGCTTCGGACAGACCTACGACAATGTCTACACCTTCTGCCTGGCCGGCACCCCGCCCGCTGCCGACGCAGATACTTATCGCTGCGACTGGCTGGTCGGTATGACGGACAAGCAGAGCGGCAATGTGCGCGTCGGCTGCGGCAGCTATGGGTGGACCTTCACGAAGGCCCGCCAAGATCGCCGCGTGCAAACGCTGGAAATCGTCATCGAAGCGATGGAAGTCCTGCCCGCCGACACGGCCAAGGTCATCCTCGATGGCTGGCTGGCACGGCTTTCGTATCCATGGTCCACCCCGAGCAAAGCATGCGAGGCTGCACCGGCGCTAGCTGCCCTGGAGCCGGTCCTGGCATATCTGCGGACACGCGACCGGTAATTTTTTCGCGCGCTCCCGGATACAGCGGCACAGCAGGTCGCATGCACGCAGGTATCACACTGTGACGAGACACGGGCGACGCTCCGACGCAACCTTCTTCCAAGGTACCAACAACCTGGTCCGGGCGTCAGGCTTTCGCCCCCGCATCACGAGGGCAATCCAGCCACGTCGCCACGCCCCACCCATCGAAAGCATCGCAATTTGATCCAGCGCAAAGATATTGCGGTCAGCTTTGCTATGCTTGAACATAGCCGACGTGGCTTTTTCCCTGTCTGGAATCAAATTGCCGACAGGGCAACAGGTGTGTCCGAGACGATCATGGCTGCCTCGCGGGCTGCCCGCCTCGCCCCACCGGGCCACACCAGACCACATCACGCCGCACCAAGCCACACGAAGAAACACCTGCCGGACACCTGACGTACTAGCTGTCAAGACCAAGGGAGGCTCTGATGGGAGAGTACCGCAAGCTTTGGTGGACATTGATCGCCGTCCTCACGGTGACCTTTGCCATATTGGGCGTCTCAGGCGTCGAGGTCTATCGCAAGGCCCCACCTATCCCCACCCAGGTTGTCACCAGCACAGGCCAGGTGCTGATGACGCACGACGACATCATGGCCGGGCAAGCAGCCTGGCAAAGCACCGGCGGCATGCAGCTCGGCTCCATCTGGGGGCACGGCGCCTACCAGGCACCCGACTGGACAGCAGACTGGCTGCACCGGGAACTGCTGGCGTGGCTGGATCTCGCTGCGCAGCAGGCGCATGGCAAGACGTTCGACGCACTCGACGTGGCGCAGAAAGCGGGATTGACGCATCAACTGAAAGAAGAGTACCGGCATAACAGCTACGACGCCGCAACAGGTGCCGTCACGGTTTCGGAGCGCCGGGCCCGTGCGATCGCATTGACGGCCAGCCACTATGACCAGTTGTATGGCGACGATCTCGCATTGCGGCAGATGCGCGATCACTATGCAATGAAGGAAGCCACGCTACCCAGCGCAGAGAAACGCCAGAAGCTGGCGAATTTCTTTTTCTGGACCGCCTGGGCCGCATCGACCGAGCGGCCGGGCACGGTCGCCACCTATACGAACAACTGGCCACCCGAGCCATTGATCGGCAACCAGCCAACGGCCGAGAACATCCTCTGGTCGCTCGCCTGTGTCGTCATCCTGATTGCCGGCGTGGGCACGCTGATCTGGGGCTGGGCCTTCCTGCGCCGCCATGACGACACCCCGCTCGTCGCCGCCGCACGCGACCCGCTCACGCTCGCCACATTGACGCCCTCGCAGCGGGCCCTCGGCAAGTACCTGTTCGTCGTCGCTGCCCTGTTTACCTTCCAGGTGTTCATTGGCGGCTTCACCGCGCATTACACGATCGAGGGGCAGAGCTTCTATGGCATCGACGTGTCACAGTGGTTTCCCTATGCCCTGACCCGGACGTGGCATATCCAGAGCGCAGTGCTGTGGATTGCCACAGCATTCCTGGCCGCCGGCCTGTTCCTGGCGCCCGTTATCCACGGCGGCGACCCCAGGCATCAGAAACTGGGGGTCGATATCCTGTTCTGGGCGCTGATTCTCGTCGTTGCGGGATCGTTCATCGGCAACTATCTGGCCATTGCCCAGGTTCTGCCCAGCGGACTCGGCTTCTGGCTGGGGCACCAGGGCTATGAATACCTCGACCTCGGCCGGCTCTGGCAGATCGCGCTGTTTGGCGGATTGTTGTTCTGGCTGGCGCTGATGCTGCGCTGCATGCTGCCGGCGCTGCGCAAGCCAGGCGGCGACAAGAGCCTGCTCGCCCTGCTCACCGTGTCGACCGTCGCGATTGGCCTGTTCTACGGCTCGGGCCTGTTCTACGGCGAGCGTACGCACATCACCATCATGGAGTACTGGCGCTGGTGGGTCGTCCACCTGTGGGTCGAGGGGATTTTCGAAGTCTTCGCTACAGCTGCCATCGCTTTCATCTTCGCCTCGATGGAGCTGGTCTCGAAACGCATCGCCACGGCCGCCAGCCTCGCCTCGGCATCGCTGTTCATGGTCGGCGGCGTACCGGGCACCTTCCACCACCTCTATTTCTCGGGAACCACAACGCCGATTCTCGCGGTCGGCGCGGCATTCAGCGCGCTCGAGGTCGTGCCTCTCATCGTGCTGGGCTACGAAGCGTGGGAACATTGGAGCCTGCGCGACCGCGCACCATGGATGCGCCCGCTGCGCTGGCCGCTGATGTGCTTCGTGGCCGTCGCGTTCTGGAACATGCTGGGTGCGGGCGTGTTCGGCTTCATGATCAACACGCCGGTTGCGCTCTTCTATCTGCAGGGACTCAACACTACGGCAGTGCATGCCCATGCCGCGCTATTCGGCGTGTATGGCTTCCTTGCGCTCGGCTTCACGCTTCTGGTACTGCGCTACATCCGGCCGGAGATCACCTTCAGCGAGGGGCTGATGCGCACCGGTTTCTGGGGCCTGAATGCGGGGCTTGTGCTCATGATCTTCACCAGCCTGCTCCCCGTCGGCCTGTTCCAGTTCCAGGCAAGCGTGACCACGGGCATGTGGTATGCGCGCAGTGCCGAATTCCTGCAGCAGGCCTTCCTCGAAACGCTGCGCTGGCTCCGCACATTCGGCGATGTCGTGTTCATCGTCGGCGCCATCGCGGTCGCGTGGCAGGTCGTGATTCTGGGGCTGTTTCGGACGGGCTCGCAGACACACCTTGATCACGCCAGGGCGAACCGCCAACCGACCGTGCGGTGACCTACCATAGGCCTGGCACACTGGCTGTACCGCGCTGGGACCATGCGGGTCATCGCTGCCCCGCTCGTCCGGGCAAGATTGCCTGCTAACGCACACCCGTCCAGAGCACGCGCAGACGGGAATGCGCAAACCAGAACCCCGCGACCAGCGGCAGCGCGACTCTCGCCACGATGGTCATGTTGTCGGCAGACGTTGAGATAAACCCGAGAACAGCCTGCGCGACCAGGGAAACGACAAGCATGAAGACCGCTGCCATCAGCACCATGGCCACAATGGCACCTTTGCTGACAGGATTGCGTTCCGCCGGACGGCGCCAGAAGAACGCGGCAGCCATGACGACACAAGCCAGTACCACCATGTAAATGTACTGCCGAACCAGATCGATGATGAGCGGGTCCATGCATCCCTCCTTTGGTGTTGTCTTCTGTTTCGTCGGATTCTTGCATAGTTTGGCGAAAACCGGATGGGGGCACGGACTGAGCTGCTCGTGCCACCAGCGCGAAGTTCTTGCTTCGCTCGTCATGCGGCGGCGCCCACGGCATGAATATTGGATGTCATCCAAATAGAAGGGTATGCGCGCTACCCAACGCAGAAAATAAAAAACCCGCACAGCCAACGACTGTGCGGGTTCTGTCTGGTCGGGGCGAGAGGATTTGAACCTCCGACCACCTGCACCCCATGCAGGTACGCTACCAGGCTGCGCTACGCCCCGAAGCCGGCAAGTATAACAGAGCCCGGCCGCAAATGACTAGTGCTCGCCCCCTGCGTCAGAGCTGTCGCGCCCTTCGGGATCGATGACGCCGAAACGAACCACATTGAGCAGGCGCATGACTTCGGCAAGCTCAATTCGCAGCAGGTTAGGGTCGATGGAGGTCACGCCTGACACGGCTGCAACGGGAGGGACAGGCGTACTGGCTGGCGCGACACTCTCCGGCGCGCCTTGCCGCTGGCTTTCCAGTCGGTTGCGCGCGCCGTTGATGGTGAAGCCCTGTTCGTACAGCAGTTCGCGGATGCGGCGGATCAGCAGCACTTCGTGATGCTGGTAGTACCGGCGGTTGCCGCGTCGCTTGACCGGCTTGAGCTGCGTGAACTCCTGCTCCCAGTAGCGCAGTACGTGCGGCTTGACGGCACACAGCTCACTCACTTCGCCGATGGTGAAGTAGCGTTTGGCTGGAATCGGCGGCAGCGCATCGCGCTCGGAACGTCGTTCACTCATGGTGGCGGCTCCGGCCGTGCTCAAACGGCAGCAGCCGTGTCAGGCAGCGCCCGTTCTTCGACGAGTGTCTTGAGCTTCTGGCTGGCGCGGAACGTGACGACGCGCCGTGCGGTGATGGGAATGACCGCGCCGGTCTTGGGATTGCGGCCGGGACGCTGGCGCTTGTCGCGCAACTGGAAATTGCCGAAGCCCGACAGCTTGACGCTGTCGCCCTGCTCGAGCGCTTCGCAGATGACATCGAAGAAGGCTTCGACCATGTCCTTGGACTCGCGCTTGTTGAGACCCACCTGCTCGAACAGCAACTCAGCCAGCTCTGCCTTGGTCAGCGTCGGCACGTCCGCACCGCGTGCGCTGCGCGCACCAGCGGCGGTGGACTGGCGTCCGTCGGTGGCGGACTGATCAACGAGATCGTGGGCGGATTTGACGGAGTCTTGGTTCATCATCGCAATATCGGAAGCCGGTGATGGCATGGCGTCATGGTCCGTCAGCTGGGAGTCGGCAGGGAACATGGCGTCGCGCCTTATCGAAGCTTTGCGCCGCAGGCGGTGGCGCCTTCACGCACCACGGCCACTGCGGCTTCTACCGTCTCGTCCTGAAGGGTCGATCCAGTATCTTGCATGGTAATCCGGAAGGCAAGGCTTTTCTCGTCCTGCGCCAGGCTGGATCCGGCGTTCTTGGGGCGGAATTCGTCGAACAGGGCAATGGCCTGAACGATGCCGGCATGGGCGCTGCGTGCCACGGCGGCCTGCATGGCATCCAGTACGGACTGGACGCTGACATCCTGTTTCACGACCAATGCCAAGTCGCGCGTCACTGCCTGGAACCGCGAAACCTCGCGGTATGCGGGCATGCCGATGGCGCGCATTGCATCGAGCGCAAGCTCGAAAATGACAGGCGACTGTGCCAGCTCGTACTTCTGCAGCAGGCGTGGATGTAACTCACCAAGCCAGCCGGCAGGCTGGCCATCGATGACGATGCGCGCGGAGCGGCCCGGATGCAGCGCGGGATGCTCGGCTTTTTCGAAACGTGCCCGCAGCGGCAGGAGAATGGTTTCCAGATCGCCCTTGACGTCGAAGAAATCGACTGGGCGTGTGGCCACGCCCCACTGCTCTTCATTGGCAGGACCATAGGCAATGCCGCCGGCCATCACCGGCTGGCGATAGCCGGCAACAGTGAGTCCGCCATCGGCCACTGCGGCATCGCGCAAGAAGACGCGGCCAACTTCGAACAGGCGCACGCGGCTGGCCTTGCGATTGAGGTTATAGCGCACCTTGTCCACCAGGCTGCCGATCAGCGTGGTGCGCATCACGGCCAGTTGGCTGGCGATCGGGTTGAGCAGGCGGATCGGTGTATCGTTGCCGGCAAAGTCGCGCTCCCACTCTTCTTCGACAAAAGCGAAGTTGACGACTTCCTGATAGTCGCGCGCCGCAATGCGATGACGGATGGCGTGCACGGAGCGCTGCGCTTCGTTGGTCGGTCGCATCTCGCTGACCGCGACAGGCGGATTGGCCGGAATGTTCTCGAAACCGTAGATCCGCGCCACTTCCTCGATCAGGTCTTCCTCGATCTCGAGGTCGAAGCGGTAGGTCGGCGGTGTAACGGAGAACACATCACCATCGAGCGTGTGTTCGAGGCCAAGGCGCGTGAAGATGTCGCCGATCTGTTGCGCGCTCAGCGGCACGCCCAGCACGCGCACGGCACGCGCCACGCGCAGCTTGACCGGCGCACGCTGCGGCAGGTTGACGATCTGGTCATCCACCGGACCGGCTTGTCCGCCGCAGATGTCGAGGATCAGCGCGGAAATGCGTTCGATGTGCTCGACCGTGGTGGCGTAGTCCACGCCCCGTTCGAAACGGTGTGCCGCATCGGTGGAGAAATTGTAGCGGCGTGCGCGGCCCTGGATGGCGGTGGGCCACCAGAACGCGGCTTCGAGGTAGATATTGGTGGTGTCGAGCGACACGGCCGTGGCATCGCCGCCCATGATGCCGGCAAGGCTTTCCACGCCCTGCTCCGCGGCAATCACACCAACGTTGGCGTCGAGTTCGATCGTGTTGCCATTGAGCAGCTTGATCTGCTCGCCCAGCTTGCCCCAACGCACGTCGAGACCGCCATGCACCTTGTCGAGATCGAACACGTGCGACGGGCGACCGAGCTCGAGCATCACATAGTTGGAAATATCGACGAGCGCCGAAATGCTGCGCTGGCCAGCGCGCTCGAGGCGCTGCACCATCCAGGCCGGCGTTGCCGCACGCGCATTGACGCCGCGAATGATACGGCCGGAAAAACGGCCACAGAGATCGGGTGCGCTGATCTTCACGGGCAGTACGTCGGACAGTGTCACCGGCACCGGCGTCATGGCCGGCACCGTCAGTGGCAGGCCATTGAGCGCGGCGACTTCGCGCGCCACACCATGAATCGAGAGGCAATCTGCCTTGTTGGGCGTGAGCTTGATGACGAACACGCTGTCATCGAGCGCCAGTACGTCGCGCACGTTTGCGCCAACCGCCGCATCGTCCGCGAGGATCAGCAGGCCGCCATGGTCTTCCGAGAGCTTCAGTTCGCGGGCCGAGCACAGCATGCCGTAGCTTTCCACGCCGCGCAGCTTGCCAATCTTGATGGCGAAGGGCTTGCCGCCTTCTTCAGCCGGCGGCAGCACTGCACCGACCAGCGCGCACGGTACTTTGATACCAGGCTTGACGTTCGGCGCGCCGCAGACGATCTGCAGGGGTTCGCCACTACCGACGTCAACCTTGCAGACGTTCAGGCGGTCGGCATCCGGATGCTTTTCCGTGGACAGCACATGACCGACGACGATCTTGTCGAACGGGGGCGCGACCGGATTGACCTCCTCGACTTCGAGGCCGGCCATGGTGAGCTGATGGGCCAGCGCGTCGGTCGAGAGCGGCGGGGTGACGAAGGTGCGAAGCCAGGATTCCGGGAATTGCATGGCGATGTGTCAGTCAGTCGTATTCGGTTTGTCGGTGCAGCTTGTCGGTCGTGCGTTCGATGCGGCGGCTCAGGCGAACTGGCGCAGGAAGCGCATGTCGCCCTCAAAGAACAGGCGCAGGTCATTAATGCCATAGCGCAGCATGGTCAGGCGCTCGAGGCCCGAACCGAAAGCAAAGCCGATGTAGCGTTCCGGGTCCAGGCCCATGTTGCGTATGACGGTCGGATGCACCTGGCCCGAGCCGGAAATTTCCAGCCAGCGGCCACTGCCGAACGCCATGTCGATCTCGGCCGACGGCTCCGTGAACGGAAAGTACGACGGGCGGAAACGCACCTGGATATCGTCGCTTTCGAAGAATTTGCGCAGGAAATCGGAATACACGCCCTTGAGGTCGGCAAAACTTACATTCTCGGCAATCCACAAGCCTTCGACCTGGTGGAACATCGGCGAATGCGTGGCGTCGCTGTCGACGCGATAGGTACGCCCCGGGGCGATGACCTTGATCGGCGGCATCGTATCGAGATGCTTGTACTTCTCGACATGCATGCGGGCATAGCGCACCTGCATCGGGCTGGTGTGCGTGCGCAGCAGCAGAAGCTTGCCTTCGCTGTCTTTACCGTCGACGTAGAACGTGTCCTGCATGGAACGGGCCGGATGGTTATCCGGATTGTTCAGCGCGGTGAAGTTCATCCAGTCGGTTTCGATCTCGGGGCCATCGGCCACGTCGAAACCAATCGAACCGAAGATCTGCGTGACACGCTCCCAGGTCTGCATGACAGGATGCAGGCTGCCCTTGGCGACGCTGCGGCCCGGCAGCGTCACGTCGATCTGCTCGGCGGCGAGGCGCGCGTTCAGCAGTGCGTCGGCCAGTGCCTGGCGGCGGCCCTGCAAGGCCGCTTCGATACGCACCTTGGCCTGGTTGATGCGGGCACCTTCGGTCTTGCGCGTCTCCGGATCGAGCTTGCCGAGACCCTTCAGCAGTTCGGTCAGCGCACCGGTCTTGCCGAGAAAGCGTGCCTTCTCGTTTTCGAGGGAGGCATTGTCGGACACGGCGGCGAAAGCGGCTTCGGCGTCGGCAACGATTTGATCCAGATCCTGGGACATGACGGAAATCTGCTGAATGGTATGGAAATCAGGGTGGAAATGAAAAACGGGGCCCGGTGAGGAGCCCCGTCAATCAGACTGGCGCCACGCCGGCATCACGAGGAATGCCGAGGTGGTATGCGCCAAGCGTCAGACAAGCCAATCAGGCAACGTGGCTCTTCACTTGCGCGACAATCGCGGCAAATGCCGGCTTGTCGTGAATTGCCATGTCCGACAGCACCTTGCGGTCTAGTTCGATCGAGGCTTTCTTGAGGCCATTGATGAACACGCTGTAGGTCATGTCATGCTGACGCACTGCCGCGTTGATACGCGCAATCCAGAGGCGGCGGAATACGCGCTTCTTGTTGCGGCGATCGCGGTAGGCGTACTGGCCGGCACGCATGACGGCCTGCTTGGCAACGCGGTAGACGTTGTTGCGGCGGCCGCGGTAACCCTTGGCTGCGTTGATGACTTTCTTGTGGCGGGCCCGTGCGGTAACCCCACGTTTGACTCGAGGCATGGAATGCTCCTGAAGTAATTGTTAGGGTTAGGCGTACGGCATCATTGCGCGCACCGATTTCACGTCAGACTCGTGAACCTGGACTGCACCGCGCAGATGGCGCTTGTTCTTGGTGGTCTTCTTCGTCAGGATGTGACGCTTGAAGGCCTGGCCGCGCTTGATGGAACCGCCTGCGCGCACCACAAAGCGCTTGGAGGCGCTTTTCTTGGTCTTCATCTTAGGCATGAAACAACTCCGTTTTATATGGCGTACAGGTGACCGGCAAACGCCGATACTTGCATGACCCGCAGCCACTTGTTTTACGGTCGAGACGGAAACGGGTTTCCATCTCGCCGTGTTCCGGCCACGCACCGTTGCCGGCACGCATCCGAAATCCACGTCGCGCCCGTGAGCGCGACCTGTCCTGCCGGAGGCAGGCGCCGAACGCTTATTTCTTGCGCTTCGGCCCCAGCACCATCACCATCTGGCGACCTTCCATCTTCGGCATCTGCTCGACCGTGCCAACCTCGTCGAGGTCGGCGCGCAGGCGTTCGAGCATGCGCATGCCGATATCCTGGTGCGCCATTTCGCGACCGCGATACCGCAGGGTAATCTTGGTCTTGTCACCTTCTTCCAGGAAGCGCTTCAGGTTGCGGAGCTTGACGTTGTAGTCGCCATCGTCCGTGCCCGGGCGGAATTTGACTTCCTTGACCTGGATGACCTTTTGCTTGAGCTTGGCTTCGTGCTGGCGCTTGGCTTCTTCATACTTGAATTTGCCATAGTCCATGATCCGGGCCACGGGAGGCGCCGCATTGGGCGCGATCTCGACCAGATCCAGATCCTTGTCCTCTGCCAGACGCAGGGCATCGAAGAACTTCATGATGCCAAGCGCTTCTCCATCTACCCCGACCAAACGCACCTCGGGTGCGGAGATTTCGCGGTTGATGCGGTGACCTTTTTCAGTAGCGATGTTGCTTACCTCTTATCCAATCAAATAAACAGGCCGTGCAGCCTCAGGACTTGTCTTGCAGCTCTTTACTGAGCCGCTCGACGAACGCGGATACCGGCATGACGCCAAGATCCACGTTGCCACGGGCGCGCACGGCCACCTGTTCCGTGTCCCGCTCCTTGTCGCCAACGACGAGGATATACGGGAGCTTTTGCAACGAATGCTCGCGGATTTTATACGTAATCTTCTCGTTGCGCAAATCGGCCGACGCCCTAAACCCTTGTTTTTTCAGCGTTTGAACCACAGAAGTGGCGTATTCCGACTGCGCATCGGCAATATTCAGGACTGCCACCTGCTCCGGCGCGAGCCATAGTGGGAGCGCCCCGGCGTGGTTTTCCAGGAGAATACCGAGGAAACGCTCGAACGATCCCAGGATCGCGCGGTGCAGCATGACCGGGCGCTTGCGGCTGTTGTCTTCGGCCACGTATTCGGCGCCAAGTCGCTCCGGCAGCACAAAATCGAGCTGCAGCGTACCACATTGCCAGGAGCGGCCAATGGCATCCTTGATGTGATATTCAACCTTTGGCCCGTAAAAAGCACCTTCTCCAGGCAACTCCTCCCATTCCAGCCCGCAAGCGCGCAGTGCGGTACGCAAGCCTTCCTCGGCCCGGTCCCAGACTTCATCGGACCCGGCGCGCTTTTCCGGGCGCAGCGACAACTTGATGGCTACATCCTTGAAACCGAAATCCTGATAGACCGACAGCGCCAGCTCGTTGAAGGCAATAGATTCGGAGACGATTTGGCCTTCCGTACAAAAGATGTGTGCATCATCCTGCACAAACCCACGCACACGCATCAGCCCGTGCAGCGCGCCCGACGGTTCGTTGCGGTGGCAGGCACCGAACTCGGCCAATCGCAGGGGCAGGTCGCGGTACGAGCGCAGATCGTGGTTGAACACCTGCACATGGCCCGGACAGTTCATCGGCTTGATCGCGTAGTCGCGCTTTTCCGATTCCGTCGTGAACATGTTCTCGCGGTAGTTTTCCCAATGGCCGGATTTTTCCCACAGCGTACGGTCCATCACCTGCGGCGTCTTGATCTCGCGGTAGCCGGCCTCGTTCAGGCGCGCACGCATGTACTGCTCCACCGACTGCCACAGCTGCCAGCCCTTCGGGTGCCAGAACACCATGCCCGGGGCCTCGTCCTGCAGGTGGAACAGGTCAAGCAGCTTGGCCAGCTTACGGTGGTCGCGCTTTTCGGCCTCTTCCAGCATGTGCAGGTAGGCTTCCTGGTCTTCCTTCTTGGCCCAGGCCGTACCGTAGATGCGCTGGAGCATTTCGTTTTTCGCGTCGCCGCGCCAGTAGGCGCCGGCCACCTTCATCAGCTTGAAGACCTTGAGCTTGCCGGTGGACGGCACGTGCGGGCCGCGGCACAGGTCAACGAAACTGCCTTCGCGATACAGGCCGATTTCCTGGTCCTGCGGAATCGACGCAATGATCTCGGCCTTGTACTTCTCGCCCATCGACTCGAACAGCTTGATGGCCTCGTCGCGGCTCCACACCTCCCGCGTCACCTTCTCGTCCTTCTTGGCGAGTTCGGCCATTTTCTTCTCGATGGCAACGAGGTCTTCGGGTGTAAACGGACGCTTGTAGGAGAAGTCGTAGTAGAAGCCGTTGTCGATCACCGGGCCGATCGTCACCTGTGCATCGGGATACAGTTCCTTGACCGCGTAGGCCAGCAGGTGCGCCGTGGAGTGGCGGATCACATCGACGCCGTCGGCATCCTTGTCCGTGACGATGGCCAGATCGGCATCCCGCTCGATACGGTAGCTCGTATCGACCAGCTTGCCGTCCACGCGACCGGCCAGCGCCGCCTTGGCGAGACCAGCACCGATGCTCTGGGCCACTTCGGCGACTGTCACCGGCTCCGGAAACTCGCGGCGGGAACCGTCGGGCAGCGTAATTGCGATCATTCTGTTCACTCCGTGTCTCTAGAGCGTGTTAGGCACATTTATGTGCCCGCGAATGCCGGGGAAAGGCCCGGCAACTAGACGCAGGACGCGCCGCAGTATGAATACTGCAAGCGGCCTGCAACAACGTGGCCGGGCCTTTCCCCGGCATTCCCAAAGGGTTGCCCCCAGAGGCAGGCGCTCGCGGTGTTACACCGCTTGCCAAGGCCCCGGCCTTGGCTGCGCACTGCGCCTTGCGATCACCAGCCTCTGGGGGCAACGCGGGCACATAAATGTGCCTAACACGCTCTGGTTCTCAGGCGGTATGCCCGGGGCACTTGCCAGCGCCGGCGGCGCATACGAAAAAACGCGGCCTTGGCCGCGTTTTCCTGAATTTATCCGTCCGTATTCCAGCTTGGGGAAACCTGACGATGGCGGGAGACGCACCTCGGCTACTGTCGCTCGAAAGCGGTGGTAGTTCGCGGTGTCATAACCATCATGGTTGTAGGTTCCTGGGAAAGTTGGACTGCCGGATCAGCTGAATGCCAGGCAAAAAGCAATCCGCGCATATCCGGCAACAGCTTGCAAGTATAGCATTAGCCGCGCGTATCCAGCGGGGGAAATGACTTGACCAGATCGTCGATCGCCTTCACCTGCGCAAGGAAGGGCTCCAGCTTCGCCAGTGGCAATGCGCTCGGGCCATCGCATTTGGCATTGGCCGGATCCGGGTGCGCCTCCAGGAACAGGCCCGCGAGGCCCGTGGCCATACCGGCGCGCGCCAGTTCCGCCACCTGCTCGCGCCGCCCGCCTGAGGCCGCACCCATTGGATCGCGCTGTTGCAGCGCATGCGTCACGTCGAAGATCACGGGCTTGTTGCCGCTGACCTTCTTCATCACACCGAAGCCCAGCATGTCGACCACGAGGTTGTCGTAGCCGAAGTTGGTGCCGCGGTCGCACAGGATGACATCGGGATTGCCGCACTCCTCGAATTTTTGCACCACGTTGGCCATCTGCGTCGGACTAAGAAACTGCGGTTTCTTGATGTTGATGGGTCGCCCCGTCTTGGCAAGCGCCACCACCAGATCGGTCTGGCGCGCGAGAAAAGCCGGCAACTGGAGCACATCGACCACCTCTGCCACGGGCTGGGCCTGCCAGGTCTCATGCACATCAGTGATGACCGGCACGCCGAACGCCTGCTTCACGGCCTCGAAGATACGCAGCCCTTCTTCCATCCCCGGGCCACGATAGGAATGGATCGACGACCGGTTGGCCTTGTCGAACGACGCCTTGAACACATAGGGAATACCGAGGCGCGCCGTGACCTCGACATAGTGCTCGCAGGCACGCAGCGCAAAATCGCGGGACTCGAGCACATTGACGCCGCCAAACAGGACAAACGGCGCATCGTTGGCAAGCGTGAAAGTGGAAAGACGCATGATGGACTCTGGAGGGCACGCCCGGCGGACGCGCACATGGCGTCTTGCCGATACACATGACCGGATGGAAATGGACAGACCGTAAGTGTAAGCCCATCCGTGCCGCCGGTCAGCCCGGTTTGCGGCTCGATGCCACCTCGCTCAGCGCCATGCCCGCAACAGCAGCTCCCCGCCCAGCACCAGGAGGCACAGCAGAAAGCCACGCCGGAACAGCGGTGGCGAGATCCGGCTGCGCAGCATCTGCCCGAGCCACATGCCAAGCAAGGCGGGTACCACGGCAACCGCCGACCAGCCGAGCCGGGCCGCGTCGAAGGCGCCATGCCAGACCAGGCCGGCAGCCAGTGCGACCGTCGATACCGTAAACGACAGCCCCAGCGCCTGCACGAGATCGTCGCGCTGCAGGCCCAGCGATTGCAGGTACGGCACTGCCGGCACCACCAGCACGCCCGTGCCGCCTGTGATGATGCCGGTCGCCACGCCCATCAGCGGCGACAGCCATGGCTCCAGCCGTGCCGGCACATGCAGCGGCCGCGCCAGCAGCGTGTAGCTGGCATACACCACCAGCGCCGCGCCCAGCGCTGGCGTGGTCCATCCAGCCTGGCCGTCAGCCAGCAGGGCCGCACCAGCCACCGTGCCAGCAAAGATGCCGGCCATCATCAACCACAAGCGCCGCCATAGCGACGCCAGATGCGCGCCGCTCCACAACTGCCAGACATTGGTGACGAACGAGGGCACCAGCATGAGCGAAGCCGCCGCCACGGGCGGCATGACAAGCCCGAGCACGCCCATGGCAACCGTAGGCAGCCCCATGCCGCTGACGCCTTTGACGATGCCTGCCAGCACGAAGGTGGCGATGATCCAGAATGTCGTATCCATGCGGCTATTTACGCGCAGGCGATGACGCAGCACAATGCGGATGATCCGCAACCATCCTTCGGATCCACCGAAGGCTTCGGCCCACCACCGCGGCCAGGCACTCGATAAGGAAGCCTCTGTGCGTTTCGACCTGACCGACCTGCGCCTGTTTCTCCATGTCATCGAAGCCGGCAGCATCACCCATGGCGCCACGCGCAGCCACCTGGCCCTTGCATCGGCCAGTGAACGCTTGCGCGGTATGGAAGAGCAGGCCGGTGTGCGGTTGCTGGAGCGCAGCCGGCGCGGCGTCATCCCGACCGAGGCGGGCGATGCGCTGGCGCATCATGCGCGGCTGATCCTACGCCAGAGCGAGTTGCTGCAACGCGAACTGGATGTCTTTGCCGACAGCGACCGCGGCACGATCCGCCTGCTGGCCAATACGGCCGCGCTGACCGCCTTCCTGCCCGATGCCCTCGCCCCTTGGCTAGCCGCGCACCCACGCGTGCGCATCGACCTCCATGAACGTGCCAGCGCCGAGATTGCGGCGGCGCTCGATGGAGGACTGTCGGATATCGGGATTTTTTCTGCGGCGGTCGAACATCCGCGACTGACGACGCATCCGTTCGCGGTCGACCGGCTGGTCGCGGTCATGTCGGCCAGCCATCCGCTCGCGAATGCGCCTGCGCTGGCGCTCGACACGCTACGCCACGAGGCATTCATCGGCCTGCCGCCGGGCAGCGCCCTGCAGGCCCACGTCGATGCGCACGCCCGCGCGCTCGGCTGCACGCTGAATGTGCGCATCCGCATGGCCTCGTTCGATGGTATCTGCCGGATGGCGGCGGAAGGTGTCGGCATCGGCATCGTGCCGGATACCGCTGCCCGGCGCAGTCCGCGCGGCCTGCCATTGCGGCGTGTCCGTCTGTCGGATGCGTGGGCCAGGCGTGAACTGGTGCTGGGATATCGCGATCTCGAAGGCCTGTCGCCGGCTGCCCGCAAGCTTGCCGCCCATCTCGCGACGCGCCAGAAAACAAAAAACCCCGCTGCCTGAAAGCAACGGGGTTCTTGCGATTTTTGCATCACGGTGCGGCACCTGACTGCCGTGCCTTCGCCATGTTCCTACCGGAATATTGGTAGGCTCGATTGGACTCGAACCAACGACCCCCACCATGTCAAGGTGGTGCTCTAACCAGCTGAGCTACGAGCCTAGCGAAGACGCGAGTATAGCACTACTTTCTTTTCGCAGACAATACCCCTGACACTTCCTGAATGTGGGCAAGAGCGCGCTGCAGCTGTTCGGACTCGCTGATCTCCGCGACGAACTGCATCTTCGCCACCCCCTTCGACGACATGGTCTTCACGCCGGTCACGTTGAGTTTCTCGCGCGACAGCACTTCCGAGACATCGCGCAGCAGCCCCTGGCGGTCGAGCGCCTCGACGAGGATGTCCACGGGATAGACGGCTTCGTTGCGCTTGCCCCATTCGGTCTGGATTACACGCTCGGGATCGCGGGCGGCGAGCTGCTGGAAAGTCGCGCACGACTTGCGGTGGATCGATACCCCCCGGCCACGAGTGACGAACCCGGCGATATCGTCCGGCGGCGCCGGCTTGCAGCAGCGTGACAGCTGGGTCATCAGTGAGTCGACGCCCACGACCAGCACGCCGCTGCGCGCGCCGCGGGCCACGCTGGTGGCGCGGCTCTTGCGGGTGAAAGCTTCTTCGTCTGGCACGGACTGTGGCGGCGCACCGTTGTCGCGCAGCGCCTGTTCGACATGGCGCAGACTCAGTTCATCCTTGGCAACAGCCAGATACAGTTCTTCCGGTCCACGGAAACCCAGGCGGACCGCCAGCTCCTCGAGATTGACCGAGGTCTTGCCTTCGCGCTGTAGTGTCTTGTCGATGATGGCCCGGCCCTGCGCAGTCGTTTCCTGCAGTTCCAGTGCATTGAACCAGGCACGCACCTTGGCACGCCCGCGCGAACTGGCGAGATAGCCCAGTTCCGTGTTCAGCCAGTCGCGCGATGGACCACCCTGCTTGACCGCCACGATCTCCACCGTCTGGCCATTCTTCAATGGCGTGTTGAGCGGCACCATGGCGCCATCTACGCGTGCGCCACGGCAACGGTGACCAAGATCGGTATGCAGGTAATAGGCAAAATCCACCGGCGTCGCACCTTGCGGCAAGGCAATCACGCGCGCCTGCGGCGTCAGCACGTAGATATGGTCGTCGAGCGTGGTCTGCTTGAGTTGCTCCCACGGCGCCTCGTCACCCGACACGCGATGTGCGGCATCGTCTTTCCACGCCAGCAACTGGCGCAGCCAGGCTATTTTTTCATCATACTGTTCCGTGGCGGAAAACTGGCCGCTGTAGCCTTTGGAACCGGCTTCCTTGTAGCGCCAGTGCGCGGCCACGCCATACTCGGCGAAATGATGCATCTCGCGCGTACGGATCTGCACTTCCAGCGCGCGCCCATCATCGCCGATCACCACGGTATGCAACGAGCGATAGCCGTTGGCCTTGGGACGCGAGATATAGTCGTCGAACTCCTTGGGAATCGGGTGCCAGATATGGTGCACGATGCCAAGCACCGTGTAGCAGTCCTTCACATCATCGACGATCACGCGAAAGGCGCGCACATCGTAGAGATCGGCAAAATCGAGTTCCTTGCCGCGCATCTTCTTCCAGATGCTGTAGATATGCTTGGGCCGGCCCGTCACTTCGGCACGCACGCCCGCATCGCGCAACTCGGCATTGAGCCGGCCAATGGCCTCGGCGATAAACCCTTCCCGCTCGATGCGCTTCTCATCCAGCAGGCGGGCGATGCGTTTGTAGATCTCGGGCTCTGCAAAGCGGAAAGCCAGGTCTTCCAGCTCCCACTTGATCTGCCAGATCCCCAGGCGATTGGCCAGGGGCGCATACACGTCGAGCGTCTCGCGCGCCATGCCGGGCAGTGCCTCGCGCTTGTTCTGCGCAAGCCAGCGCAGCGTGGCCAGCCGCGACGCGAGGCGCACCAGCACGACGCGGATATCCTGCGCAAACGCCAGCAGCATCTTGCGCAGCGACTCGACCTGATGCTGGCGCGCCTCCGCCTCGTTCTTCGACGATCCAACAGCGTCTGCGTGCGTGGCGATCGCGCCAATGCGCAGCAGCTGGCGGATGTCGCGCACGAGCCGCGCTACCTCCTCGCCAAACTGCGTCTCGATCTCGGTTTCCGCGCCCGGCACGGCAGCGGCAACTGCGAACAGGCAACCAGCCGCTTCCGCCGACGGGCCGACATCCAGCCCCTCCAGTACCCTGAGCGTGCCCTCGGCGTGCGAGAGCATGCTTTCGCCGGTAAAGACGGTATGCCCTTCCCCGCGCGTCCGGACAAAGTCGAGCGCCTGCACGACCAGCTGCCGGTCGCCTTGTGTATTGCCAGGAGACTCACTCGTATTCATGCTGCTGCTACCTTGCTCGGCTCAACGCTCCTGGACCACGGCGGCGGTCAGGACAACTTCGATGCCCCAGCGCGGGTCGGCCAGCGCAGCCTGCACCGTGGCGCGCGGCGGGGCGGTACCTTCCGCCACCCATTCGTCCCAGACCGCATTCATGGCCCCGATGTCGGCAATGTCGCGCAGGAAGATCTGGCACGACAGGATATGGCGCTTGTCACTGCCTGCCTCGGCCAATAAGCGGTCGATATGCCCCAGAACCTCGCGCGTCTGCGCGCTGATGTCTGCGTCGGGATCATTCTCGGGCACCTGCCCCGCGAGATAGACCACGCCACGATAGATTGCCATCTCGGACAGGCGTTTGCCGACGTGGTGGCGAATCAGCTGGGTGTCCTGCATGCTGTGTGCTCCTGCTTCTCAATAAGGTCGTCAACATTATTCGGTAAAAAAAGCCTTGGCGATAGCCACCTGCTCCGGCTGCACGAACGTGGGCGCGTGTCCCACGTCGGGAATTTCCACCGTGCGCACGTGCTGGCCACGCTGCACCATCTCCGCCGCCGCCTCGCGTGTCAGCAGATCAGACTCCGCGCCACGCACTACCAGGGTCTCGCATGCCATGGCCTGGAACAGTTGCCACAGCATCGCTTCACCCTGCTGCACCATCTCGGGCGTCACCGCCTTGAACGGCACGGCAATCGCCGGGTCGTAATGCAGCCCCCATTCCAGCCCGCTGTCGCCCGGCATCGGCTTGAGAATCGCGCTGTTCAACTCGCGCCACTGTTCCGGCGTATGGTGGCCAAACGATGCGCTGATCGTATGCAAATAGTTCAGGCCCTCGTCGAAGGTCTTGAAGCGCACGGGCAAGCCGAGATACGCACCGATGCGCGTCAGCGAGGTCTCAGTCATGCGCGGCCCCACATCGTTCAGCAATAGCTTGCCGATCGGCGACCCGGCCTGGCCGGCGAGGCTGATGCCGATCAGGCCGCCCATCGAGGTGCCGAACCAGTCAACCTTGTCGACGTTGAGGCGCGCGATCAGCGTCACCATGTCGGCCACATACTGCGGGATGGTGTAGTACGCAGGATTAGCCAGCCAGTCGGACCGGCCACGGCCCACGACATCGGGGCAGATCACGCGGTACTCGTGGCTGAGTGTCTGGGCCAGCACATCGAAATCGCGACCGGTCCGCGACAGGCCGTGGGCGCACACCAGCACGCGCGGATTGGCCGGATCACCCCACTCGTGGTAGGCCATGCGGTGCAGTCCGGCAGGGCTCAGGCACTGCACGGTGGAAAGGCGTGGCGAAGCTGGCATGCGGTCTCCTCACTCCGGGTCGCGAACGGCGCGCGCCGGACGCTGTCGAAAACAGGATTGTACGCTGCAGCCATTACAATGCTGGAATCGGCATGGCTGCTGCGCCCGGCGTGGCGGCATCCACCACGTTCGCCATCTCAGCCCAGGGGAATCCTCATGCTCAACGGCAAGACAGCACTCGTCACCGGCTCCACCAGTGGTATCGGCCTCGGCATCGCCAAGGCGCTGGCCGCACAGGGGGCGCATATCATCGTCAACGGTTTCGGAGACGTGGATGCGGCCCGGGCGGAGATTGCCCAGACGGGCGCGGCGCATGGCATCCGCACCGGCTATCACAATGCCGAC
Source organism: Imbroritus primus (assembly GCA_000272025.2). GTDB lineage: Bacteria > Pseudomonadota > Gammaproteobacteria > Burkholderiales > Burkholderiaceae > Imbroritus > Imbroritus primus. The sequence goes on along the minus strand of AKCV02000015.1, from coordinate 672,120 downwards.
ATGAGCAAGGCCGAGCAGATCGCCTCCATGATGGCCTATGCGGAAACGGATTTCGGCGGCGTGGATATCCTCGTCAACAACGCGGGGATCCAGCACGTCGCCAATATCGAAGATTTTCCGGTTGACCGCTGGGACGCTATCATCGCCATCAACCTGTCATCGGCCTTTCACACGATGCGCCTGGCGATTCCTGGCATGCGAAAAAAGAACTGGGGGCGCATCATCAATATCGCCTCGGCCCACGGACTGGTAGCATCCGCCCAGAAGTCGGCCTATGTCGCCGCCAAGCACGGCATCGTCGGCCTCACCAAGACCGGGGCCCTGGAAACCGCGCACACGGGCATCACCGTGAACGCCATCTGCCCCGGCTGGGTGCTGACCCCGCTGGTGCAGAAACAGGTTGATGCGCGTGCCGAGAACGGACACATTCCGGTCGAACAGGCCAAGCGCGAACTGCTGATGGAAAAGCAGCCCTCGGGCGAATTCGTGACGCCGGAGCAGCTGGGCGCGCTGGCTGTGTTTCTGTGCAGCGAGGCTGCTGCGCAGGTGCGGGGGGCGGCGTGGAATATGGATGGGGGGTGGGTGGCGCAATGAACGGCCGCGCGGTGCGCGGGTGGCGATCGACGCGCGACCGCAGATGAAACGCTAATTCTTTTCCAGCAGTGGCTGGGCCTGCTCCCACGCGCGTTGGACTTTCTGGAGTGCCTCAATGCTACCGCCCTTGTCCGGATGGGCGATCCAAATCCGCGTTTTATAGACCTGATGTACCACGGCATAGCGCCGCTCATCGCACCCCACGCCAAGTACGTGCTGCCACGAGCCAGGCTCCGGCGCAGCAAGCCCGGGAGATGAGAACAACTGCAGCAGATGATCTTTCTTGCGTGCGATGGCTTCGTCGTAAGCGTTGCAGCCTTGGTTATTGCGGATCGTTTGATCGGCACCTGCATCGATCAGCAGCCGCACATGACCAGTTTCTAAGGGAGACCTTACTGCTACATGCAGCGGAGTATTTCCAGCGGCATCCTGCGCATTGAGGTTCACTCTGCTCCTGCAAGTGAGAAGTATCCGCAGCTTCTCCTTACTAGAACCGTCGCGTGCAGCCTCATGCAATGCAGTTTCTCTCCAAGGCTGCGCTGGCAAATTCCACTCCAGGGCAGGATGTTTGATGAGCTCTTCCATCAACATTGTGTGCTTCGCTCTTACCGCCACTAACAGCGGGGTACGCTGAACGAGGCCGTCTCCACCAAAGAGATTGACATCAATCCTCGGATGGGCAAGCAATGATGCCATGCACTCCCGAACAATGGTTAGTTTGGCGGGTGGGTGATTCGTCCTAGCAATGATATGCAGAGGAGCGAAACTGCTTCCTCCGCTTTCATACATCGCATTCACATCCGTTTCAGGCAAGCACAGCGCCAGATGCATCGGCCTCGCGTCGTCCCGAGTAATCGCGTGGTCAAGGCACCAATGCACGAATGGCATGCCTGTTTGAGAAGGAGGTCGCGCCGCGTAATCTGACCGCAACACTCCAATCTCTTTCACCCCTTCTCCTAACGCAATCAGCGCCTGCGTCTCTAGTGCATGAAATTGGCGGCGCTCCAGCAATGTGTTGAACATTACCGTGCGCTGTGCCGGCGTCAGCCTCTCCATCTTCGTGATGTAAAGCTGCATGACGCGTTCAGTCACATTGAACGTGCATTTTGCTGCCTGCTTGAACTGCAAGCGGCTGGCAGGATCCAGATGTCCGATGATTTGAGACGCCAGATTGATGTCATTGAATGCCCGCAAATGGGCAGGCATGGTTGCTGACGCATATACGCGCTGGCGCGGCATTGGCGCCTGTTGTCCCACTCGCCTCGGCACGTTGGGGATTTGAATACCTGGCACGGCTGGCCCAATCCTTGGTTCCATCATGACCTCCAAAAAATTATCAACCTGAAGGCGGTGATGATAGGAAGATCGTTCGGGAATGGGGATGGATACGAATCAAAACAATGGCAAAACCCGCCCAGAACCAAGCCCATGACACGTTGTCTATTAAATTGCCCCGGATATACCGCAGTAGCAGCCGCATATCAGAGCGTCCTCGCGGCGTAAAATCCGAGGCAGGAGAGGTGTCGCAAGCAGCGCTCACTTCTCACTTTTTGTTTGCTTTTAATCGTTTTCCGGAGAGATTCATGAATTCCATTCGACGTCAGGTTCTATCCGCACTGGCTGGCGCTACGCTGGTCGCGGCCCTGCCGGTGGCGGCGCAAGGCGCGCTGCCCGTGATCGACGTCTACAAGACCCCGAGCTGCGGCTGCTGCGGCGCATGGATCGAGCATCTGCAGAAGAGCGGCTTTACCGTGCGGGCACACAATGTGGATGACACCAGCACCATGCGCCAGAAGCTGCGCATGCCGGAGAAGTTTGGCTCATGCCACACCGCCAAGGTGGGCAGCTATGTGCTGGAAGGCCATGTGCCAGCTTCCGAGGTGAAGCGGCTGCTGGCGGAGCGGCCGGCGGCGGTGGGGCTGGCCGTGCCGGCGATGCCGGTGGGCTCGCCGGGCATGGAGGTGGCGAGTGGGCGCGTGGATCCGTATGATGTGCTGCTGGTGCAGGCGGACGGCAAGTCTTCCGTGTACCGCTCGTACAAGGGACGTTCGTAAGATCGCACGGCAGTATGCTAACGCAGCGGATCGCGTAATCGAATCTGCTGCGCCAATCCAGGCAATCAGATTATCCCTCTTGACATCGTTACGGCCGCGGCTCCAGCAAGGCACCACCCACGGAAGCGCCGCTGCAACTGGCGCAGCAGCGCTCGACAACTTACAGCAAGGTTACACCGGTCTTGGCCTGCACTTCCTCGCGGCTGATACCAGGAGCCGTTTCAAGCAGCTTGAGACCGCCGTCCGTGACTTCGAGCACGCACAGGTCGGTGATGATACGGTCGACCACGCCCACGCCGGTCAGCGGCAATGTGCAGGCCGGCAGGATCTTCAGGTCTTCCGAGCCATCTTTTTTCTTGGCGGTGTGCTCCATCAGCACCACCACGCGGCCGACACCGGCGACCAGATCCATGGCGCCGCCCATGCCCTTGACCATCTTGCCGGGGATCATCCAGTTGGCGAGATCGCCCTTCTCGCTCACCTGCATCGCGCCGAGGATGGCGATGTCGATATGTCCGCCGCGGATCATCGCGAATGAATCCGCCGACGAGAAAATCGACGAGCCCGGCAACGTCGTGACGGTCTGCTTGCCGGCGTTGATCATGTCGGCATCGACTTCCGCCTCGGTCGGGAATGGGCCGATGCCGAGCAACCCATTCTCGGATTGCAGCCACACCTCCATGCCATCCGGCACGTGGTTGGCAACCAGCGTCGGCAGGCCGATGCCGAGGTTGACATAGAAACCGTCTTCCAGCTCCTGCGCCGCGCGCGCGGCCATTTCATCACGGGTCCAAGCCATCTTGTTCTCCTCAACCGGCGCGCACGGTGCGCTGTTCGATGCGTTTTTCAGGGGTGGCGTTGTGCACGATGCGCTGCACGAAAATACCGGGCGTGTGGATCTCGTCCGGATCGAGCTCGCCGGTTTCCACGACGATCTCGACTTCGGCGATGGTAATCTTGCCCGCCATGGCGCACATCGGGTTGAAGTTGCGCGCGGTACGGCGGTACACGAGGTTGCCGGCCTTGTCGGCTTTCCAGGCCTTGACCAGTGCCACATCGGCCGTCAGTGAACGCTCCATGACGTAGGTCTGGCCGTCGAATTCGCGCAGCTCCTTGCCTTCCGCTACGATCGTACCGACACCGGTCTTGGTAAAGAACGCCGGGATGCCCGCCCCACCAGCGCGAAGCTTTTCTGCCAGCGTGCCCTGGGGCGTGAATTCCAGCTCGAGCTCGCCGGCCAGATACTGGCGCTCGAACTCCTTGTTCTCGCCCACATACGAAGCGATCATCTTGCGGACCTGGCGGGTGGCCAGCAACTGGCCGAGGCCAAAGCCATCGACACCGGCATTGTTGGAGATACAGGTCAGGTCGCGCACGCCGCTGTCGCGCAGACCAGCGATCAGGGCTTCCGGAATGCCGCACAGGCCGAAACCGCCCACCGCGATGGTCTGGCCGCTGGCGACCACCCCGGCAAGCGCCTCGGCGGCACTGGCATAGACTTTGTTCATCGTCGTTCTCCCGTCGTTCCGGGTCGGCCGCGTTCGGCAGGAGCGCTGGCCGGGCCCGGTGTCACTGTACAATTTTCGTTCCTGCGCAAGGATACGCAGGGTATCCACCACGCTTCAATACGTACTATTGCATATGCCCGCCATCGCCTACCAGACGGCTTTCCAGCTTGCCCCCGTGGGTATGGTGCTGTCCCGCGATCGCATCATCGAGGACTGCAACGCGGAAGTGGCGCGCATTTTCGGTTACCCGCGCGAGGCCATGGTCGGCCAGACCTTCGCCTTGCTTTACCCGTCCTCAGACGAATACGAGCGTACGGGTGCGCGCATCGTGCCGGTCATGCATGCCCATGGTACCTATTCAGATGAACGTATTATGAAACGGGCGAACGGGGAATTGTTCTGGTGCCATGTCACCGGCCGCGCGCTCGACCGGGCCCAGCCGCTCGGCGCGGGGATCTGGACCTTCGAGGACCTGTCGGCCCGACGGGTGGTGACCACCGAACTGACCCCGCGCGAGCGCGATATCGCGGCCCAGCTGGTGAACGGGCGGACCAGCAAGCAGATCGGTCGCATCCTGGCGATCAGCCCGCGTACGGTGGATATCTATCGCGCCCGGCTAATGAAGAAATTCGGCGCGGGGACCGCTACCGAACTGGTGCAGAGGCTGACCGGAAACTAAGGCGCCCTGAAAACGTTACTGCAGCACTGCCCCGCAGTGCTAGCGCAGCGGGCGCCGTCTCGTCACGCCAGACGCGCCCTCACGATCTCCGGCAACGGCATGGATTTGCCAGTCGACTGATCGCACCACACGATCTTGGCCGTACCTTCCGCCACCGCGGCACCGGGTTCGCCGTGCGCATCAAGCGGCTGGATGGTCACCGTGGTGTCGAAGCTGCTGCGCCCGGCATTGCCGCCGCGCAGGGTCAGACGCAGGCGCGCGGGATAATGCACCGGCTGCAGAAAAGTCATGGCGGTATGCACCACCACCGAAGCCTGCCCGTCCAGGCCGCGCCAGCCGTTGGTCAGCGCCATGAGCCAGGCGACGCGGGCATCTTCCACGTAGCGAAAAAACACGGAGTTGTTGATGTGCTGCTGCGCATCCATATCGCCCCAGCGTACGCTGAGATCATGTGTAAACAGGTGCTTCATGTCCCTACGCTCATGCCGTCGTCGGCCGTAATGATCGCGCCATTGATGAATTGCGAGGCATCGGAGGATAGCAGGAGGAGCAACCCGTCCAGATCTTCCGGCTTGCCGATACGCTTGCGCGGCAGCATGTCGATCAGCTTGCGGCCGCCATCGGTTTCCCAGTGATGCTGGTTGATCTCGGTTTCGATATAACCAGGGCAAATGGCGTTGGTGTTGATGCCGAACTTGCCCCACTCCAGCGCCATGGTCTTGGTCATTTGCACCACGGCGGCCTTGCTCATGCAGTACACGCCGATCTGGGAGATCGCCCGGAGTCCGGCCACCGAAGCGATATTCACGATACGCGACTGGGCCAGCGGGTGGCCGTTCTTCTCCGCGCCCTTGGCTCGCGCGATCATGCGCTTGGCCACGGCCTGCGCCACGAAGAAAGCACCGCGCGTATTGGTGTCGAACAGATCGTCGAAATCCTCCGGAGTCACATCCACCAGGCGCTGCGTGGTGGAAACGCCTGAGTTGTTGATCAGGATGTCGATGGTGCCCGCCTCGGTCTCGGCATGGGCCACGGCGGCGTTGATGCTTTCCGGGTCGCTCACGTCGAGCCGCACCACATGGGCGCTACCGCCGCGCGATTCGATGTCGGCGCGCAGCTCCTTGAGCCGCTCGACGCGCCGCGATGCCAGGATGACCTTGGCGCCGGCAGCCGCCAGCACTTCCGCGAATCTCGCCCCGAGCCCGCTCGAGGCGCCGGTCACCAGTGCGACCTTGCCTTCCAGATTGATCGACAGCCCCATGTCACCCCCGTATTCCAGAGTTTCGTATCCCGCAAGTCTCGGTTTTACAGAAACGAACGACCGTTCCAAAAAAAGCTTGCACCGGTAAAAGGCTTCCCGGACAATGCATTCTAAACGCTGGAACGGCTCCTCAGGGAACCCTTTCCATCCTCTGATCATCGAGCGACGCGATCAAACGGAACAAGGCGTTTCTGGCCACAGCGGGCTGCCTCCGGATCGCAGGCGTCCGCCGCGCAGCAAGCGCGCACCAGCGCATGCGCACGCCGCACGCGCAAGACGAAGAATCACGCCACCCGCGCCAATCGTCCGCGTGACAATGCCAGAGTCATTTTGACCGCGTCCCCAATACAAGAGTTGTCAACAATGGATCAACATCTCCTGGAGCAGTACGGTCCGCGCGAAGCCATGGAATACGACGTCGTGATCGTCGGTGGCGGCCCGGCTGGCCTGTCCGCGGCGATCCGGCTCAAGCAGCTGGCGCAGGAAAAAGGCAACGAGATCAACGTCTGCGTGCTGGAAAAAGGCTCCGAGGTCGGCGCCCATATCCTCTCGGGCGCGGTCATGGACCCGCGCGCCATCTCGGAACTGTTCCCCGACTGGAAGGAACGCGGCGCACCCCTGAACACGCCGGTCACGGAAGACCGCTTCCTGTTCATGACGGAAACATCTGCCCGCCGCGTGCCAAACTGGATGCTGCCGGCCTGTTTCCAGAACCATGGCAACTACGTGATCAGCCTCGCCAATGTGACGCGCTGGCTGGGCCAGCAGGCCGAGGCGCTGGGCGTGGAGATCTTCCCGGGCTTTCCGGCGGCCGAGGTACTGTACAACGACGACGGCTCGGTCAAGGGCGTGGCGACCGGCAACATGGGCATCGGCAAGGATGGCCAGCCGACCGAGAACTTCCAGCTCGGCATGGAACTGCATGCCAAGTACACGCTGTTCTGCGAAGGCGCGCGTGGTCATCTGGGCCGCCAGCTGATGCAGAAGTTCGACCTGAATGCCGACAGCGACCCGCAGTCGTACGGCATCGGCATCAAGGAAATCTGGGAAATCGATCCGGCGCTGCACCAGCCGGGCTTGGTCATCCACACGGCTGGCTGGCCGCTGGACAGCGACACCTACGGAGGTTCGTTCTTCTATCACATGGAGAACAACCAGGTGGTGATCGGGTACGTGGTCGGCCTGTCGTACCAGAACCCGTACCTGTCGCCGTTCGAGGAATTCCAGCGTTTCAAGACCCATCCGGAAATCCGCAAATACCTGGAAACCGGCAAGCGCGTGAGCTACGGCGCGCGCGCGATCACCGCCGGTGGTCTGATGAGCTTGCCCAAGCTGGTGTTCCCGGGCGGCGCGCTGGCAGGTTGCGAAGCCGGCTTCCTGAACGCATCGCGTATCAAGGGCAGCCATGCAGCCATCAAGACCGGCATGCTGGTGGCAGAAGCCGCCTACGGCGCGATCCAGGAAGGCCGCCAGCACGATGAGTTGAGCCGCTATCCGGAAGCCTTCAAGAACTCGTGGCTGCACGAGGAACTGAACAAGGCGCGTAACTTCAAGCAATGGATGAGCAAGGGCCTGTACGTCGGCACGCTGATGGTCGGTATCGAGCAGAAACTGCTGGGCGGCAACGTGCCCTGGACGCTGCACCACAAGCACGCCGACCACGAATGCCTGAAGCCTGCATCGCAGTTCGAGCCGATCGTCTATCCCAAGCCCGATGGCAAGCTCACCTTCGACCGCCTCTCCTCGGTGTTCATTTCGAATACCAACCATGAGGAGAACCAGCCCGCGCACCTGACGCTGAAAGACCCGAGCGTGCCGGTCAACATCAACCTCAAGACCTTCGCTGGTCCCGAATCGCGCTACTGCCCGGCTGCGGTGTACGAATTCGTGGCCAACGAAGACGGCAGCGAGCGCCTGCAGATCAACGCGCAGAACTGCGTGCACTGCAAGACCTGCGACATCAAGGATCCGACCCAGAATATCGTGTGGGTCACGCCGGAAGGCGGGGGCGGGCCGAACTACCCGAACATGTAAGGCCCACCTGGCACGGAAGTGTCGGGCGCCATGCATAGGGTCTGCTTGTCTTTCCGCGCGGCCCGGCCACGCGGTACCATGTGAACGCGCCCCAGCCGGTGCGCGTTTTTTCATTGGCCTGCGTCCGGGCCAGCAGGGATCGCTCACGATGGAACAGGTGGAATGCGCTGTCATCGGCGCCGGCGTCGTCGGCCTCGCCGTTGCCCGACAATTGGCCGAAGCCGGCCGGGAAGTAGTCATCCTCGAGGCCGAGCCAGCCTTCGGCACTGTCACCAGCGCACGCAACAGCGAGGTCATACATGCGGGAATCTACTATCCGGCAGGCTCGCTGAAAGCAGCGCTGTGCGTACGTGGCCGCGACCTGCTGTACGACTACTGCGCCAGCCACGGCGTGGCGCATCAGCGGACCGGCAAGCTGATCGTGGCCACCGATCCGGCCCAGCACCCCGCACTCGAGCAAATCCGCCAGAAAGCCGCAGCCAATGGCGTGCAAGACCTGCGCTGGCTGTCGGCTGAAGAAGCCACGGCGCTAGAACCCCAACTGCGCTGCAGTGCCGCCCTGCTCTCGCCGTCCACCGGGATCATCGACAGCCATGGCCTGATGCTCGCCCTGCTCGGCGATGCGCAAGCCGCCGGTGCCATGCTGGCGGTACGCTCGCCGGTGCTGCGTGGCCGCGTCGCCGAACAGGGCGCAGTCCTCGACGTCGGCGGCGAATCTCCCATGACGCTGGCGGCCCGCATCGTCATCAATTGCGCAGGACTGCGCGCGCCGGCTATCGCCCGGACGCTGGACGGCTTTCCGCACGACACCGTGCCGCCGGCGTATTTCGCCAAGGGATGCTATTTCTCATTGTCGGGCCGTTCGCCGTTCTCGCGCCTGATCTATCCGGTGCCGGAAGCCGCCGGCCTGGGCGTGCATCTGACGCTCGATCTGGGCGGGCAGGCGCGCTTCGGGCCGAATGTCGAATGGGTGGAACGCGACGATGGCGACGTCTACCGGGTCGATCCCCGCGCCGCCGATGGCTTTTATGCGGAGGTCCGCAAGTACTGGCCCGCCCTGCCCGACCATGCTCTGCAACCGGGTTATGCCGGCCTGCGGCCCAAGATCACCGGACCGGGCGAGGCGGCAGCGGATTTCCGCATCGACGGACCGGCGGTCCACGGCTGTGCCGGCATCGTCCAGCTCTACGGCATCGAATCGCCGGGACTCACTGCCTCGCTGGCCGTGGCAGAACGGGTTGCGGCAGCGCTGGCCGGCTGAGCCGTTGCCGCGACAACAGGCGGCAGCGACGGCTGTACACGGAAGCCAAGCACGACCGCCAGCGCGCCGATCAACGTCACCAGCGCAGCCAGACCAAAGGTATGGGCAGGCCCGAATGCATTCCACGCGGCGCCCATCGCCAGGCCGCCCAGTGTGCCGCCCAGGCCGTACGACACACCCGTGTACAGCGCCTGGCCGCGGGCCTGCAGCGGTCCGGCAAACCAGTGCTGCAGGCGCTTGAGGCTGGCGCTGTGATGCGCGGCAAAGGTTGCGGCATGCAACACCTGGGCCACGGCCAGCATCCACCACCAGTCGGCGAGATAACCGATGGCAGCAAAACGGAGTGCGCCCAGCACAAACGTGCCGGTCAGGATGGCCTGCAGCGACCAGCGCCGGAACAGCCACCCCTGGAACCAGAACAGGATGATTTCCGCGACTACGCCGATGGTCCACATCGCCCCGATCACGAACTTGGAATAGCCGAGCTGCTCCAGCCACAGCGAATAAAACACGTACAGCGCGGCATGCGCGAACATCATGCAAAACGCGGACAGCAGGAACCAGTTCACGTCCGCGCGTCGCAGCAGCGACAGGACCGGCGGCGCGGGCGGATACACCGTATGGTCCTCGATGTCGTCGAGACGCCAGAGCACCATGGTCAAGCCGGTCAGCATGGCGATCGCCATCCAGGGAAACAGCCCCGTGCCAAAGTATTCAAGCAAGGCGCCGCCACCCAGCACCGTCACGATGAAACCGGCTGAACCCCACATGCGGATATGTCCGTAACGCTGCTCGAATCCCTGTGGCGCGTGCCGCAGCCACGTGATCGTCAGCGCATCGCCGAGCGGCGACAGTGCGCTCGTCAGCAGGTTCAGCACGACCATCAGCACCATCATGCCGCCATAGCTATGCGTGGCGGGCACCATGAGGAAAGCGAGCAAGGCCAGGCAGGCGGTGGCGCGCATGATGCGCACGCGCGTGCCGAGCCGATCGGACAGCCAGCCCCACAAGTAGGGACCGATGATGCGGGTAATCTGGAAGACCGCGACCAGCGCCGCGATTTCAAAGGCGCTGTAGCCGCGCCAGGCGAAGAACAGGCTGACGAACGGCGTCAGGACGCCGATGTAGCCGTAGTAGCCGAGATAGAACAGCCCGAAGCGCGCATCGCGCAGCGCGGCGGGGAGCAAGGCGCCCCGCTCAGGCAGCCGAAGGCGGCAGGTCAGCCGCAATCCGTGGTGTCTCGACCTGAACGTCGCCGCACTGGGCGCGATGGCGCAGCGCGTGGTCCATCAGCACCAGCGCCAGCAGCGCTTCGGCAATCGGCGTGGCACGGATGCCGACGCACGGATCGTGGCGGCCGAAGGTTTCCACGGTCGCCGGCTCACCTGCCTTGTCGATGGACTGGCGCGGGGTACGGATGCTCGAGGTCGGCTTGATCGCCAGCGAGACGCGTACTGCCTGTCCGGTAGAAATGCCGCCAAGCACCCCGCCGGCATGATTGCTGGCGAACCCTTGCGGCGTTAGCTCGTCGCCATGCTCGGAGCCGCGCTGGGCCACACTGGCAAAACCGTCGCCAATCTCCACGCCCTTGACAGCATTGAGTCCCATCATGGCATGGGCGATGTCGGCATCGAGACGATCGAACAGCGGCTCCCCAAGGCCAACTGGTACGCCGGTGGCGACGACTTCGATACGCGCGCCGACCGAGTCGCCATCCTTGCGCAGCGCATCCATATAGGCTTCCAGTTCCGGCACGGCTGCCAGATCGGCGGCGAAGAACGGATTCTGCGGCACGGCATCCCACGACACGAACGGCACCTTGATGTCGCCCAGCTGGGACATGTAGCCACGGATCTCGGTACCGAATTTTTCCCGCAGCCATTTCTTGGCAATCGCGCCAGCTGCCACCACGGGTGCGGTCAGCCGTGCCGAGGAACGGCCACCCCCGCGTGGATCGCGGATGCCGTACTTGTGCCAGTAGGTGTAGTCAGCATGGCCGGGGCGGAAGGTTTCGGCAATATTGCTGTAATCCTTGCTACGCTGGTCGGTGTTGCGAATCAGCAGGCAGATCGGCGTGCCGGTGGTCTTGCCTTCGAACACGCCAGACAGGATCTCGACCTGGTCGGCCTCCTGCCGCTGCGTCACGTGGCGCGAGGTGCCGGGACGGCGGCGGTCCAGATCACCCTGCAGGTCGGCCTCGGTCAGCGGCATGCCCGGCGGGCAGCCATCCACCACGGCGCCAATGGCCGGGCCATGGGACTCGCCAAAGGTGGTGACGGTGAAAAGCAGACCGAGAGTATTGCCGGACATGGGAACCTGCGTGAAGGCGAAAGGGTTGGCGAAAGATGCTGCGTCAGCCGCTATTGTACCGGGCTCGCGGCCAAGGTCCTAACGCAGCGCAGGCGTGGCTTGCCCTGCGATGATGGCGGATACCGATACGGTGGAATGGCGGAATTGCGGAACACCGGTCAGCGCCAGACCCCGCGCAACTGCGTCACACGTTGCTGGAGACTCTCAGGCGTCACGGCATCCGGATCGACCGGCTCGCCGACCACCAGTTCGAGGCGGCTCAGCACCCCGCGCCGCAGCGGACGCGGTATCTGCACGCCGCTCACCTTGTGACGCCGCGAGAACATGCTGCCCCACAGTCCGCGCAGTGCCATCGGCACCACCGGCACCGGCGTGCGTTGCACGATGTGCTGCACACCCTGCTTGAACGGATTGATCTGGCCATTTGCCGTCAGCTTGCCTTCGGGAAAGATGCATACGAGCTCCCCATCCTGCAGCGCCTCGGCAACTGTATCGTAGGCCCGCGCCAGCATCTCCGGATCTTCGTGCGCCGGAGCGATGGGAATCGCCCGCGCCTGCCGGAACAGCCATGACAGTACCGGCACGCGGAAAATCCGGTGGTCCATGACGAAGCGCACGGGCCGCGGCGCGGCAGCCATCAGCACCACGGCATCGGCAAAACTCACATGGTTGCACACCAGCAGCGCCGCGCCATGCTCGGGAATATGCTGGACGTTTTCCTTCTTCAGGCGGTACAGGGTATGGACCAGCAGCCACGCGAGGAAACGCAGCAGGAATTCGGGCACCTGGGTATAAATGAAGAGCGCGACCAGCGCGTTGAGGATGCCGGTCAACAGGAACAGTTCGGGAATCGTGAAGCCTGCGCCGAGCACCGTCATGGCCAGTAGCGACGACGCGATCATGAAGAAGGCATTGAGAATATTATTGGAAGCGATGATGCGCGCCCGGTGCGTCGGCTCGCAGCGCGTCTGGATCAGCGCATACAGCGGCACGCTGTACAGTCCGCCGAATAGCGACAACAGGAACAGGTCGGCTATCACGCGCCAGTGCGCCGGCTCCGCCAGGAAGGGGCCGACGCCCATCAGGCCGGATGGCGCGCCGTGACGGCTGGCAAAATACAGATCGACGGCGAATACGGTCATGCCAATCGAACCGAGCGGCACCAGCCCTACCTCGATCCGCCCGTCCGACAAGCGCTCGCACAGCAGCGAGCCGATGCCGATACCAATCGAGAACACCGCCAGCAGCAGCGTCACTACGCTCTGGTCGCCACCCAGCACGTTCTTGGCGAAGGGAAAAAAAGACGTGAGCAAGGTGGCGCCAACGAACCATAGCCACGAAATCCCCAGCATGCTCAGCAGCACCACCCGGTTGCTGCGGGCGAGAACCAGATTGCGCCAGGTTTCCGACACTGGATTCCAGTTGATGCGCAGATCCGGCTGCGCCGCCGGCGAGAGCGGCACACGCTGCGCCGCCAGACGGCCGGCCACGGCAAATACCACGCACGCCATGCCGACATAAAGCGGGCCGACCAGTTGTCCGCCACTCTGCATGTTGGCCAGTTCGCCACCGATGATGGTACCGAGCAGGATGGCAATGAAGGTGCCCGATTCGACCAGGCCATTGCCGCCGGTCAGTTCGCGGCGCTCCAGATGCTGCGGCAGGTAGGCGTACTTCACCGGGCCAAACAGCGTGGAATGAAGCCCCATCAGGAATGTGGCGGCATACAGCAGCCCGGTGTGATGCCAGTGAAAACCGGCCAGTCCGATCAGCATGATGCCGATCTCGAGCGTCTTGACGAAGCGGATCAGCTGCGATTTCTCCAGTTTGTCGGCGATCTGTCCGCTGGTGGCGGAAAACAGCACGAATGGCGCGATGAAGATCGCCGAGATCAGGAACGCCGCCGTGGCGGCATCAATGCCGCTGAAAAGCGCCGTATGGTAGGTCACGAGCGAGGTGAAGGCGACCTTGAAGACATTGTCGTTCATCGCCCCGAGGAACTGCGTCCAGAAGAATGGGGCGAAGCGACGCTGGCCAAGCAGGCGAAACTGGCGGGGCTCACTCATGGAAGCGGCTCGGGAGATGGCGTCGGGACGCCTGACAGTGAAGAATGAAATGGGAAAGATGCGGGAGATCACGGACGCCGCGCCCCAGATACGGGCAGCGACGATCAACGACATTCGTAGAGGTGGCGTGCTGCATCGGTGTCGCCTGCACAGCGCCGTACCTGGCAGGACGTTCGGCATCCAGCCCTGCAGGACGTACGCTCAGGCGCCCAGCGCGGCACCGCCACACGGTGGCAGCCCAACTCCAGCGTGGCCTGCCTCTCCCCGCTTACTCGCGCGCGCCCTCGTCTGGCCAGTCACGGATATACGCCTTGAGCATGCGGTTTTCGAAGCTCTGGTCCTCGACCACGGCCTTGGCGACGTCGTAGAACGAGATCACGCCCATAAGCGTGCGACTGTCCAGCACCGGCAGGTAGCGTGTGTGGCGTTCCAGCATCATGCGGCGTACTTCATTGACATCGGTTTCCGGGGTGCAGGTCAGCGGGTGGTCGTCCATCACCTTGCGGATGCTGATCGTACCGACATTGCCCTGGTTGGCCGATACCGTCTTGATGATCTCGCGGAAGGTCAGCATGCCCACCAGTTCACCGTACTCCATGATCACCAGCGAACCGATATCGTTTTCCGCCATGGTGTTGACCGCATACAGCAGCGGCGTATCGGGATTGGCGGTGTAGAGGGTATTGCCCTTGATATGCAGGATGTCGCTGACTTTCATATGTGTCCTCCGGGTCCGGTGCTGGCGGAATGGAAAGCGGCTGCGCGTGCCGCACCGGCTGATCTTCTCTGGTTGTTAGTGTAAACCAGTTGCACCGCAAAATCCTCGCCCGGCGCGCCGTTGCGTGCATTGCCCGGTCCGGCGGCACATGTCAGACCTGACCGTGCCAGCCCGGCGGAACGACTTCAAGGCGCGGCGACGGCTTCTGCCCTTCACCGGGCGGCACTGATTCGGCGCCCGGCCCGGCATCCGCCGGGGTCGATGCCTTTGGCACGCCGCCAGCCTGTGCATCGTGGCCATGCGCATCGCGCGCCATCTCGAAAATCTCGCCAAGCGGCGTATCGAGAGCGGCATTGTCGAGCAGGCCGGCCAGTGCCTCAGGCGCTTTCAGATGCTGCGCCAGCGCCGTGCGGTGCAGGCGCGGCAGGGTCAGCACGAGCCGCTCGTAGAGCGTACGCAGGGTCATCGTGTAGGGATCGCACAGCAGCGCCCAATGTGCCTGCCGCCCTTCCTGCTGCAGCTTGCCGACGAGATGCATGCTCTTCAGGCGCGTCAGCAACGTCGCCAGGTAATCGGCCTCCACCCGTAGCTTGCGGCCCAGATCCAGCTCGCCGATGCTGCGCGGCGAGGCGTGACGCGCCTGGTACAGCAGCAATAGGACGCCCAGCGCATCGTAGAACTCGCTGCCCGCAAACACGCGACGCTGCCAGTGCCCCTCACGGATCACCGGGAGATTGGCGGCGATGGTCGCACCCAGGAGCGTCACCAGCCAGCTCAGGTAAATCCACAACAGGAAGATGGGCAAGGCGGCAAAGGTGCCGTAGACCGCCGTGTACGCCGGAAACTGCGTGATGTACGCACCGAACGCGCGCTTGGTCAGCTCGAAGGCAATGGCGGCTACCAGCCCGGCCACCAAGGCATCACGCCACATCACCAGGGTATTGGGCACCGCCACGTAGAGCAAGGCAAATGCGAGGGCGGACAACAGCACCGGCAACATGGCCAGCAAGATGCCGAGACCAATCGTCATGCCATTGACATAGCCCGCCGAGATCGAAATCAGGTAGGAACTCACCGACAGGCTGGCCCCCATCAGCACCGGTCCGAAGGACAGCACGGCCCAAAACACGAGGATCCGCTGGGCCAGCGGCCGGGCACGCTTGACGCGCCAGATCGCGTTGAAGGCATTTTCGACGGTCAGTAGCGTCAGGACAGCCGTCACCAGCAAGCTGCCGAGGCCAGCCGCGGTCAGCCCCTTGGCGTTGCGCGAAAATTCGCCCAGATAGCCGGTGATGGAGTTGCTGACATTGCCAGGTATCAGGTTGGCGAACAGGAAGCCCTCGAGGGCCTGGCGGAAGGTCTGGAAGATTGGAAACGCCGAGAACAGCGCAAAGGCGACCGTCAGCACCGGCACCAGCGACAGCACGGTCGTAAATGTCAGGCTGCCGGCGACCTGCATCAGCTGGTCTTCGCGGGCGCGCCGTCCCGCGTACTGCAGCAGCGCGCGTACCTTGTCGAGATCCCACTGGCCGAATGCCGCGCCAGCGTTTCGCCAGCCGGCCCGCGGCCCTGCCGGTGAACGTCCTTGCTTCATGCCTTCTCCGCCATTGTGCTGCTCTTATAATACCCGGTCCGCCAGATGGATCATGATGAAAGACATCCTCGTTCTCTACTACAGCCGCCATGGCACCACCCGGAAACTCGCGCAGCTGATCGCCCGGGGCATCGACAGCGTGCCCGGCGCGCAGTCGCGCCTGCGCACGGTCCCACCGGTCTCGACGGTATGCGAAGCCAGCGCCCCGGAAATCCCCGATGACGGCCCGCCCTACGTCGAACCCGTCGACCTCGATGAGTGCGCCGGACTCGCGCTCGGTTCGCCCACCCGCTTTGGCAACATGGCCGCGCCGCTCAAGTATTTCATCGACAGTACCGCGCCCCAGTGGGTTTCCGGTACGCTTGCCGGCAAACCCGCCTGCGTGTTCACCTCGACCACCAGCCTGCACGGCGGGCAGGAAAGTACCCTGCTCAGCATGATGCTCCCATTGTTGCATCATGGCATGCTCATCCTCGGCCTGCCGTTCCAGAATGCTGAGCTGACCAGCACCCGCGCCGGCGGCACGCCCTACGGACCCAGCCACCACGCCCACGGCGGCAGCCAGGGGCGGATCGATGAATCCGAAGCCGCCCTGGCCATCGAAATGGGCCGGCGCCTCGCACAAACCGCCTTGAAACTGGCTGCATCATGACCACTCCCCGCGCTACCCCCGAAACTTCCGACGCTGCCCTGCACCAGTCCGGGCTGTACGCCATCAGCGTCGGCAGCCTGCTGGCGCTGATCGCCCTGTGCGCGGCATGGGAGTGGTTCCTCGCGCCCCTCCGCCCGGGCGGTTCCTGGCTGGTGCTCAAGGCCGCCCTGCTGGCCACGCCGCTACCGGGGCTGCTACGCCGCAACCGCTATACCATGCAGTGGTCGACCATGTTCATCCTGCTCTACTTTACGGAAGGCGTGGTGCGCGGCTTCGCCGATCCGCCGCCGGTGTCGTGGCTGGCGCTTGCGGAAGTCATCCTGTCGCTGGTGTTCTTCGCCAGCACCGTGCTGTATCTTCGTCCGTTCAAACGCCGTGCGAGACAGAGCCATGCCAAATGATTTTCTCGACCAGTGCCGTGCGCGCCTCGGTGAGCACTACGTCCTGACCGACCCCGCCGATACGGCGCCGTTCCTGCTCGACTGGCGCAAGCGTTTCCAAGGCACGGCGCTCGCGGTGCTGCGGCCGGGCAGCGCCGGCGAGGTGGCGGATGTAGTGGCGCTGTGCGCTACGCATGGCGTCGCCATCGTGCCGCAGGGTGGCAACACCGGCCTGTGCGGCGGCGCCACGCCAGACACCTCGGGCAGGCAGGTCGTGCTGAGCCTGCAGCGCCTGAACCGCATCCGCAACGTCGACACCATCAACGATACGATCACCGTCGAAGCCGGTTGCATCCTCCAGGTCATCCAGGAAGAAGCGGCGTCCGCGGGCCGGCTGTTCCCGCTTAGCCTGGCTGCCGAAGGCAGTTGCACCATCGGTGGGAATCTCTCCACCAACGCTGGGGGGACCGGCGTCCTGCGCTATGGTAACGCCCGCGAGCTATGCCTGGGGCTCGAGGTCGTGACCCCGCAAGGCGAACTGTGGGACGGCCTGCGCGGCCTGCGCAAGAACAACACCGGCTACGACCTGCGCGACCTGTATATCGGCGCCGAAGGGACGCTCGGCATCATCACGGCCGCGGTCCTCAAACTCTATCCGGCACCGGCTGCCCAGCTGACTGCGCTGGCCGGACTGGCGACGCCGCGCGATGCGCTGGCCCTGCTCGACCTGGCGCGACGAATGGCGGGACCGCTATTGACCGGTTTCGAACTGATGTCGGATTTTTGCCTGGCCCTGGTCGGCAAGCATTACCCGCACATGCGCTACCCGTTCGCCGAACGGCAACCGCAGACGGTACTGCTGGAACTGTCGGACAGCGAGAGCGAAAGCCATGCGCGCGAGATTTTCGAGCGGCTGATGGAAGCCGCATTCGAGCAAGGCATCGTACGAGACGCCGTCGTCGCGGAGTCCGGCGCACAGTCGCAGGCCTTGTGGGACCTGCGGGAACATATCCCGCTGGCGCAAGCCGACGAGGGCAAGAACATCAAGCACGACGTCTCGGTACCAATCTCGCGCATCGCCGACTTCATCGAAGCCACCGACGCTGCGCTGGCGGATGCCTTCCCCGGTCTGCGCATGGTCACCTTCGGCCATCTCGGCGACGGTAACCTGCATTACAACGTTTCGCCGCCCGAGGGGACGGACTACGACGCCTTCCTGGTCAATCAGGCGAGCATCAACCGTCTGGTGCACGACAGCGTACATGCGCATGACGGGTCGATTTCGGCGGAGCATGGCCTCGGTCAACTGAAGCGCGAGGAAATTGTGCGTTATAAGTCTCCCCTGGAAATCAGGTTGATGCAGGCCATCAAGCAGGCCCTGGATCCGCAAGGCATCATGAACCCCGGCAAGGTCGTCTGACCTCGCCGCCCCCCCTCTCAGCACACACGACGATGAGCAGCATTCCGCTTCCCGTTCCCCCCACCGGCTATGCACTTCTGCACGCCAGCCCCTATCTCGGCCTGATCGGCCCCTGCTACTACGCCAAGGACAGCAACGGCGTGCTCAGCCTTGGCCTGTTCATCCAGGAAAAACACGTCAACGCCGTCGGCATTGGCCATGGCGGCTTGTTAACGAGCCTGGCAGACGCGTCGCTCGGCCTCGCCATCTACGAGGTACACCCGAGCAGCGGCCCGATGGTCACGGCCAGCCTCAGCATGGAATTTCTCGAGGCCGCGCGCCTCGGCGACTGGGTCGAGACACACGTCGACATCGAACGCATCGGCAAGCGGATTTCCTACGCCAACTGCTTCCTTCATGTCGGGGATCGGCGCATTCTGCGTGCAAGTGGTGTTTTCGTCAGTACCCCACCGCAGGAAAACGCACGCAAGCTGCTCAGCGACAACTGAGCCGCGGCCCCATACATAGCGTTAGTCCTCTCTGCCCTGCGTAGCCTGTTCGCGACAAGCCGACTCATGCGGAAAGTACGGTACGGACTATACTGAAAGTGCCCTGGCTACCGGCGCGCGGCAACGCCGGAACGTCATTCTGTCGGCGCTGCAGCCGGGCTCGCCAGCGCCATGGAGAGCACCATGTTGAGGCATATTCTGGTGGCGACAGATGGGTCACCCCTGTCCACCCACGCGGTCCGCAAGGCCGTGACACTTGCCAGCAAACTCGGCGCGCGGATGACCGCGTTACATGTCATGCAGCCTTTCCGGGTGGTGACATTCGTGCCGGAAATGCTGGAAGACACCGAAACCCAATATCTGGAGCACGCCCGCAGTCAGGCGGAGGTGATCCTGGCCGACGTTACCGAGACGGCCCGGGCTGCTGACGTTCCCTGTGAGGTGGTCACGCTGACCCACGAGCACCCTTATGAAGCCATCATCTCGACCGCCCAGGCCAAGGACTGCGATATGATCGCTATGGCTTCGCACGGTCGACGCGGCATTCAAGCGACGATCATTGGCAGCGAAACCCAGAAAGTGCTGACGCACAGCCAGCTCCCTGTCCTGGTGTTCCGGTAAACGCGGAGACGGGTCTGCACGTGCGACCTCACCTGGCGCTCCTGCACCGGTGTTCGCTGTCGGACACGGCCGTGCTCGCGCTTAAGCCAGCCGAGCCTGCCAATTCTTCACGCCGTGCAGCAGACAGAGGGCAACTGCCGAATGATGGGCGGCGCGCCGACTGTCTATTCACGAACGGCTGATGGAGACAGCCACACCGCGAGCCAGCGCTCAGGTAGCAGGGAAGGCGGGGAAAACGCGAGAAATAACGCGGAAACTGGCCTGCCCAGAGGGATTCGAACCCCCGACCCTCGGCTTAGAAGGCCGATGCTCTATCCAACTGAGCTATGGGCAGTCGATGCGCCTGCGAGCAAAGTGGCTCATGTAGGGCGATAGGGGACGCATTCTAGCAAAGTTCGGCATATGAGGCGCGGGCCAACACCCTTGAAGGACAGGATGCGTCCTGACGTAGGCTCGAACGCCCGCCCATAACACCAGCGAACGGACCAGCGCGCTCGCGAACCAGAAACGCCCCGCAGCAAAAAAAAGCGGAGCGGCACGACACCGCTCCGCCCTCAAAAGCGGCCCCTCCCCAAGAAGCAGGGCCGCAATTCCGCGCCCCCCACGGCCGCGGAATCCTGCGGACCAGGTCAGTTGACCGGGCCCAGAATGGTGTCGACTGATTCTCCAATCAGGAAGATCTCAGTACGGCGATTGCGCATGCGTCCCTCGGGCGTACCGTTGTCGGCGTCCGGGCGGGTTGCGGCAAAGCCGCGCGCACGCATGCGTGCCGGATTGATGCCGCGTTCACGCAGGGCGTCGTAGACGATCTTGGCGCGCGCTTCGGACAGGGATTTGTTGTATTCGGGGCTGCCGACGTTATCCGTATGGCCTTCCACGGACACCAGCTTGTCGCTGCGACGCAGCAGCGTCGCCGAGCGGTCCAGCGCGGCACCAGCGCCCGAACGCAGCGCGGCTTTGTCGAATTCGAACAGGACAGTGTCAGGCAGGCGCATGGCAACGCCCTCGTCCGTCTGCCGCACTTCCAGGCCGGCGGCACGATTGCTCGTTTCCTCACTGCGCCGATCCAGCTGGCTCGATGCGCAACCCGTGGCCAGCACAGCGGCCAGCACGGCGAAAACAGGCGCGAACGACTTCATGGAAATCCCCTTCTACTGACATGTTTTGTTACCGAGAGGATACGGATTTCCGCGATGGGTACTGTCAACAATTGTCACGCCACAGTCGCCGCCCGAACACGGTAGCGCAGCGCGTGACTGAACAGTTGTGCCGCGATACTTTATGACTGGGTCCGCTGATCGCGAATCCACATCCTGGTTGTCGACCGGCATGAGAGAAAACTTAAGGCGCGAGCCAGTGCTGTTGCGCAAACGCACTAATCTGAAAACGCGCAGTTGAAATCTCTCGTGCAAGCTGCGCCATGAAGTGGCATCATGAAAAAAACGGAAACAGAATGGCAAACGGGGAGTCTCAGATGTAGACCGCATGACGCCGGTGGGCGCGCACAGAACAGGATCAACTTCACACAGCAGGAGGTGAAACCATGTCGATCTTCGACCGCTACCAAGCCCGGTATGACGCGGGTCAGGAAGAGGAAATGTCGCTCCAGGAATATCTGGACCTGTGCAAGCGAGACCCGACAGCGTACGCCAGCGTCGCCGAACGCATGCTGATGGCCATTGGCGAGCCCCAGTTGCTGGATACCCGCTCCAATCCCCGCCTGTCGCGCATCTTCGCCAACAAGGTCATCCGCATTTACCCTGCCTTCCGCGACTTCTACGGCATGGAAGAGGTGATCGAAAGCATCGTCTCCTACATCCGCCACGCCGCGCAGGGCCTGGAAGAACGCAAGCAGTTGCTCTACCTCCTCGGTCCGGTCGGTGGTGGCAAGTCCTCGCTGGCGGAAAAGCTCAAGTCGCTCATCGAAAAGGTGCCGTTCTACGCGGTCAAGGGTTCGCCGGTCCACGAGACGCCGCTCGGTCTGTTCAACCCCGTCGAGGACGGTCCGATCCTCGAGGAAGACTACGGCATTCCGCGCCGCTACCTGAACACCATCATGTCGCCGTGGGCGGTCAAGCGGCTACACGAATTCAATGGCGACATCACCAAGTTCCGCGTGGTGAAGCTGTACCCCTCCGTGCTGAACCAGATCGCAGTGGCCAAGACCGAGCCTGGCGACGAGAACAACCAGGATATTTCCTCCCTGGTGGGCAAGATCGACATCCGCCAGCTTGAGCATTATTCGCAGGACGACCCCGACGCCTACAGCTACTCGGGCGGCCTGTGCCTGGCCAACCGCGGCATTCTCGAGTTCGTCGAGATGTTCAAGGCGCCGATCAAGGTGCTGCACCCCTTGCTGACCGCAACCCAGGAAAATAACTACAAGGGCACCGAGGGCTTCGGGGCGATTCCGTTCGATGGCATGATCCTCGCCCACTCGAACGAGGCCGAATGGCAGGCGTTCCGCAACAACCGCAACAACGAGGCCTTCCTCGACCGGATCTATATCGTCAAGGTGCCGTACTGCCTGCGCGTGACCGAGGAAATCCACATCTACGAGAAGCTGCTCGCCAACTCCTCGCTGTCGCACGCGGTCTGCGCGCCGGATACGCTGAAGATGATGGCGCAGTTCTCGGTGCTGTCACGGCTGAAGGAACCCGAGAACTCTTCGATCTATTCGAAGATGCGCATCTACGACGGCGAGAACCTGAAGGATACCGATCCCAAGGCCAAGAGCCTGCAGGAGTATCGCGACTACGCAGGCGTCGACGAGGGTATGACCGGCATCTCGACACGCTTTGCCTTCAAGATCCTCTCCAAGGTGTTCAACTTCGACCACCGCGAACTGGCAGCCAACCCGGTGCACCTGATGTACGTGCTGGAGCAGCAGATCCAGCAGGAGCAGCTGCCGCCCGAGGTGGAAGAGCGGCTGCTGCGTTATATCAAGGAATTCCTGTCGCCGCGCTACGCCGAGTTCATCGGCAAGGAGATCCAGACGGCATACCTGGAGTCGTACTCCGAATACGGCCAGAACATCTTCGACCGTTACGTGACCTACGCCGACTTCTGGATCCAGGATCAGGAGTACCGCGATCCCAATACCGGCGAGATTCTCGACCGCGCGGCGCTCAACGACGATCTGGAGAAGATCGAGAAGCCGGCCGGCATCAGCAACCCGAAGGACTTCCGCCACGAGGTGGTCAACTTCGTGCTGCGCTCGCGAGCGCAGCACGAAGGCAAGAATCCGGCGTGGACGTCCTACGAGAAGCTGCGCGCGGTGATCGAAACCAAGATGTTCTCGAACACCGAGGACCTGCTGCCGGTCATCTCCTTCAACGCCAAGGCCAGTGCGGACGAACAGAAGAAGCACCAGGACTTCGTCAATCGCATGACGGCGAAAGGCTATACCGAGCGGCAGGTACGGCTACTGGCCGAGTGGTACCTGCGCGTGCGCAAGTCAGCATGAGTTGACAAAAGGAGCGTAGCCCATGGATCGCGGAAGGAGTGGCATCCTTCGAATCGTCGACCGGCGCTTCGACAGCAAGAACAAGAGCACGGTCAACCGCCAGCGGTTCCTGCGCCGCTTCAAGGGGCAGATCCGCGAGGCGGTGACCAATGTCATCAACCAGCGGGGCGTGCGGGACATCGATAGCGGGGAGAAGATCAGCATTCCGGCACGGGACATCTCCGAGCCCCAGTTCCAGCACGGGCGCGGCGGTGTCTGGCGGCGTACGCTGCCCGGCAACGACCGTTTCCACAGCGGCGACGAGATCGATCGTCCCGATGGTGGCGGAGGCGGTAGTGGCAGCGGAAAAGCCAGCAACGAGGGCGAAGGCATGGACGAATTCGCCTTCACGCTCAGCCGCGAGGAATTCCTCGAGCTGTTCTTCGAGGACCTGGCGCTGCCGAATCTCGTCAAGACCCAGCTTGCCCGCATCGACGAGTACCAGCGCATACGCGCCGGCTACACGCAGACCGGCGTGCCTGCCAATATCAGTATCCCGCGCTCGATGCGTGGCGCAGCCGGGCGGCGCATTGCCTTCTCGGCTGTGCACGCACGCCGGCTGCAGGAGCTGAAGGCGCAACTCGAAGATGCCGTCGTACGCTTTGGCGAGGAATCCGAGGAAGCCCGCGAGATCCGCCGCGAGATCGCCAAGCTGCGCACACGCATCGAGGCCATCCCGTTTATCGATTCGATCGACCTGCGCTACAACAATCGCGTGCGCATCCCACGCCCGTCGACGCAGGCCGTGATGTTCTGCGTAATGGACGTCTCGGGGTCGATGGACGAGGAGAAGAAAAACATCGCCAAACGCTTCTTCATGTTGCTTTACCTGTTCCTGACCCGCACCTACGACCATATCGAGCTGGTGTTCATCCGCCACCATACGCAGGCGGTCGAGGTTGGCGAGGAGGACTTCTTCACCTCGCGCGAGACAGGCGGCACGGTGGTCTCGAGCGCCCTGCAGCTGATGCACAAGATCATCGCCGACCGCTACCAGAGCAGCGTCTGGAACATCTACTGCGCACAGGCGTCCGACGGTGAGAACTGGGATGGCGATTCGCCGCAATGCCGGGCCCTGCTCGGCGAGAACATCCTGCCGCTGGTGCAGTATTTCGCCTACATCGAGATCAGCACGGTCGATCCGCAAAACCTGTGGCTGGAGTACGAACAGCTACGGGACCAGTTCAAGGGCCGGTTCGCCATGCAACAGATCCGCGACCTGACCGATATCTACCCGGTGTTTCGCGAACTTTTCCGGAAGAAACTCGCATGAGCGCAACCCGAGAAAGCCAGTTGTTGCCGCATGGTTCCGAATGGAGCTTCGAGGCGCTGATGGAATACGACGCCGAAATTGCGCGCGTGGCCAAGCGTGTCGAACTCGACACCTATCGGCACCAGATCGAGATCATCACCGCCGAGCAGATGCTGGATGCTTATGCCTCTATCGGCATGCCGGTGTACTACCACCACTGGTCATTCGGCAAGCATTTCCTCGCTCACGAGAAGCACTACAAGCGCGGACAGATGGGCCTGGCCTACGAGATCGTCATCAACTCGGATCCCTGCATCGTGTACCTGATGGAGGAAAACACGCTAATGATGCAGGCGCTGGTGATCGCCCATGCCGCCTACGGCCACAACTCCTTCTTCAAGAACAACTACCTGTTCCGCACGTGGACCACGGCCGACGCCATTGTCGATTACCTGATCTTTGCCCGCAACTACATCGCAGACTGCGAGGAGCGGTATGGCTACGAAGAAGTCGAACGCCTGCTCGATGCCTGCCACGCGTTGTCGAATGTCGGTGTCGACCACTACAAGCGCCCCGCCAAGCTGTCCCTGGAGAAGGAGCGCGCCCAGCAGAAGGAGCGCGAGGAGTACCTGCAGCAACAGGTCAATGAGTTGTGGCGCACGCTGCCGCGCCGCGAAGAAAAGGATGTCGCGCCGACCACCGCGCGCTTTCCCGCCGAGCCGGAAGAGAACATTCTGTACTTCATCGAAAAGAATGCGCCGCTGCTTGATCCATGGCAGCGCGAGATCGTGCGCATCGTGCGCAAGATCGGCCAGTACTTCTATCCGCAGCGGCAGACGCAGGTGATGAACGAGGGTTGGGCCTGCTTCTGGCACTACAACCTGCTCAACACGCTGTACGACGAAGGCCGGCTGTCGGACGGCTTCATGCTGGAATTTCTCCAGTCGCATACCAGTGTCATCGCGCAGCCGCCCTATCACCACCCGATGTACGGCGGCATCAACCCGTATGCACTCGGCTATGCCATGTGGACCGATATCCGCCGCATCTGCGAGCAGCCCACCGATGAGGACCGCGCATGGTTCCCGGAAATCGCCGGCAAGAACTGGCGCGAGGTGATGGACTTTGCCATGCGCAACTTCAAGGACGAAAGCTTCATCGCCCAGTACCTGTCACCTAAGGTGATGCGCGACTTCCGCATGTTCACGCTGTTCGATGACGACTCGCGCCCCACCCTGCAGGTGGAAGCGATTCACGATGACACCGGCTTCATCGCCGTGCGCAAAGCGTTGTCCGAGCAGTACAACATCGGCGTGCGCGAGCCTAATCTGCAGGTCTGGAATGTCGACGTTCGTGGCGATCGCTCCCTGACCGTACGTTGCTTCGAGCACCAGCGGCACGCGCTCGGCGACACGACGCCAGCCGTGATGAAACATCTGTATTACCTGTGGGGTTTCACTACCCGCCTGGAAATGCTGCGCCCCGACGGCACCGTGACCCTGCTGCACGAGTGCAACAACCGTTCCTGAAGCCGGACGCACTCGGCCCGAGGAAGAAGACACGCTGACGCGGCAAGCGTCATCAGGCGGGCCGGCTGTCCGCCCCAACCCGCCACTCTGCTGTGAGGTACTCCCTGAGTGCCAACCAAGGGTATTCCCTGACTCTCTTTATGCTTCCCAATAGAACTATATAGGACTATAGTTCAACCCGGCGCAGGACGAGCGGGCACAGTGACTGGCTGGCACAGCGGTTTCCGGGCATCATTGCCCAGTTCGATCCTGTTTGAGATGACATTTTGGCCACACGAAACAACCCACCCGCCCCTGCCCGTGCCGACCTTTTTGAAACCCTGCGCCGGCCGAGCAAGAACGGGCAACCCAAGTACGCACGCCTGAGCGATGCGTTGCTGGAAGCCATTACGTCTGGCCACTGGAAGCCCGGCGACAAGCTGCCGAGCGAGGAAGAACTCGCGGAGATGACCCCGTTCAGCCTCGGGACCGTCCAGCGCGCCCTGCGACAGCTGTCGGAACAGGGCATTGTGGTGCGGCAGCATGGCCTGGGCAGTTTCGTGGCCGAAACCGATCTGAAGATGGAGGATCCGTGGCATTGCCGGTTCCTGGACGATGCTGGGGAGCGGCCGCTGCCAATCTACTCGAAGGCGGTGAAACGCGAGGCGGTGACCCGGCCGGGCGCATGGTGCCGGTATTTTCCGGACGCGGGCGACAACGCTATCCGCATCGACCGGGTCATCAGCGTCAACAACGAATTCAACATCCTGTCGCGATTCTTTACCGATCGCCGACAGTTGCCAGCCCTGTGGGAAAAGCCATTGCCTACATTGCATGGCGTGAATTTCAAGCGCCTGATCATGCGCGAGTCGAACATGCTGATCACACGCATCGAGCATCTGGTGCGCGCCATGCAGTTCGACGAAGACGTGTCCGCCACGCTTCAGCTGGACCCCCCTGCCACCGGGATGTTCCTGCAGGCGGGTGCGTACATGGGGCGTGAAACTTGTGTGTATTACCAGGAATTTTTCATTCCGCCGACGCAACGCACGCTGGTGATTCCGGACGGCATACTGGGCAACCGGCGTTGAATGGCGAGCGGTGGTGGGAGGAATGCAGTGTATGCGGAGATAGGGAACGCGCCAGAGGACTCGCGGTTGGACCTCGGCAGCGCCGAATACCGAACGACGTTGCATTCCGCAAAATTTTTTTCGCCAGCAAGACCTATATAGCTCTATAGCAAATAAGGAAAACCGATGGGCAAGCCTGCAAAGAACCTGTTGATCATCATGTCCGACGAGCACAACCCCAAGATGCTGGGGTGCGCTGGTCACCCGATCGTCGAAACCCCCAATCTCGACCGCCTCGCCGCACGCGGCACGCGTTTCAGCTCGGCATACTGCGCGAGCCCTGTCTGCATTCCGGCGCGCGCATCTTTCGCGGTCGGCAAGTACATCCATGAAATCGGCTATGCCGACAACGCCGATGCCTACGACGGTGCCATCCCGAGCTGGCACCACAAGCTGCGCGACCGTGGCCACAAGGTCGTGTCGATCGGCAAGCTGCATTTCCGCGAGGAAGGTGAGGACCACGGCTTCTCGGAGGAAATCATCCCCATGCACATCGTCGAAGGCAAAGGCGACCTGATGGGCCTCGTGCGCAGCGACCTGCCGGTGCGCAAGGGCGCCTACAAGATGGCGGACCTCGCCGGCCCCGGCGAGAGCCAGTACACTTTCTACGACCGCGAGATCGCCGCGCGTGCGCAAGTCTGGCTGCGCGAGCAGGCGACAGCAGAACATGACAAGCCGTGGGTACTGTTCGTGTCGTTCGTCGCCCCGCACTTTCCGCTCACCGCGCCGCCCGAACATTTCTACAAGTACTACGACCAGGCCCTGCCGCTACCCAAGCTGTATGCCCACGACCAGCGCCCCACCCACCCTTACCAGGTGGACTACCGCAAGAGCTTCAACTACGACGACTATTTCGATGCCGTCAAGCTGAAGAAGGCACTGGCAGGCTACTACGGCCTGTGCTCCTTCCTCGACGAGAACATCGGCAAGGTGCTGCAGGCGCTGGACGATGCAGGGCTCACGGACGACACCCGTGTCATTTACACCAGCGACCACGGCGACAACCTCGGCTCACGCGGCATGTGGGGCAAGTCAACGCTGTTCGAAGAGGCCGCGGGCGTGCCGCTAATCATGGCGGGACCGGACGTGCCCGCGGGCAAGGCCATTGATACGCCCGTGAGTCATGTCGACGCGTACCCCTATATCCTCGAAGCGGTAGGCGCCGCCACTCCCGCCCTGCTGGAAGGTTTCCCTGGCGTCTCGCTGCAGGCCCTCGCCGAGGGCGCGCAGCCGGATCGCAACGTGCTCTCCGAATACCACGGGATGGGATCGGCCACGGGGGCCTTCATGATTCGCCATGGGCAATACAAGTACATCTACTACGTCGATTACCCTGCCCAGTTGTTTGACCTCAAGGCTGATCCGGAAGAACTCCATGACCTCGGAAGCGACCCGGCCCACGCCGCCACGCGCGAGATCTGCCACGCACGCCTGATGGCAATGTGCGATCCGGTCGCGGTCGACAAGCGCGTACGCAAGCGCCAGGCCGAACTGCTCGAGGCCAACGGCGGCCGCGACTACGTGGTCCGCCGCGGCGACCTTGGCTTCAGCCCGCCGCCTGGTGCCGCCATCACGTTCGATTAACCAGGCGGCCCACACTCCACGCCCCCACTGCGCGGACTGCATGCCAGCATGGCCTGCAGCCACCCGTGCAGCACAGCAAAAAAAACGACCTCACCGGAGGAGACATCCATGAACTGCTTCAAGACCACGCTGGCCGCGCTGACCACACTGGCAGCGCTATCCTTCACCAGTACCACCTCCGCCAATCAGGCAGTACGCGTCATCGTGCCGTACCCCGCTGGCGGCGGTGTCGACGCGGTCGCCCGCATCGTCTCGCAAAAGCTGACGGACCTCGACAAGACCAACTACCTGGTCGACAACCGCGGCGGTGCCAGCGGTGCCATTGGCGCCAGCGTGGTGGCCAAGAGCCAGCCCAACGGCAGCACCTTCCTGATCGCCTCGCCCGCTGAAATCGTCGTCAGCAAGGCTGCTGGAATCAAGCTGCCCTACAACCCCGAACGCGATCTCGTACCGGTCGTCTTGATCGGCGAAACGCCGCTGGCCATCGTCGCGCACCCCTCACTTGGCGTCACTTCATTGCAGCAGCTCGTGAATAGCCCGCAGAAAGACATCAGTTACGGCACGCCCGGCAGCGGCAGCTCGATGCATTTCGCGGGCGCCGTCCTGAGCCTTTCCGGCAAAGTCTCGCTGCTGCACGTGCCCTACAAGGGCGCTGCACCGGCCCTGAATGACCTGCTCGGCGGGCAGGTGAAACTCGGCGTGATGGGCCTGCCGCCGGTAATCGCGCACCACAACAGCGGCAAGGTCAAGATTCTCGCCGTCACCACGCCGAAGCGTTCGCCGGCCCTGCCCGACGTGCCGACCGTCGCTGAAATCCTCAAGGTCAAGGATTACCGCTTTTCCAACTGGATGGGTGTATTTGCCCCGGCCGGCACACCCGCCAAGGAGATCGAACGGCTGAACAAGAGCATCAATCAAGCCTTGCAGGATCCGGCCGTGCGCAAGCAGCTGATGGATGGCGGCGTCGAACCGGTGGGTGGCAGCACCGCGCAGTTCGAATCGTTCCTCAAGGAGGAGGAGGCGCGCTATACCTCAGCGGCAAAACAGGCAGACATCCGCGCCGACCAGTAATCCGGAGCCCGCGTCACCACGCGGACAGCCAGCCAGACGCATCGAGGCATGCGTCCTGGCTGCGCTTTTCAGATGTCCGCGGCCAACCCATTGCGCTCGATGGGTTGCCCCTGCATCCAGTGCCTGATGGTCTGCACATGCCCCTTGCGGACGAACTTGCCGACCTTCTGCCGGAACTCACCGTAACCGATCGGCTCCGCCAGGCGCACTACATAGCCTTCGCTATGGCCCCAGCGACTCTCCTGCCAGAGATGCCGGATCGTCTTCTCGTCGAAGAGTCCGTCATACAGTACCGGCACCGGTGTAATCCCAAGAAGGGTGAACCATTCCATGGTTTCATCCCAGCCCAGGCAGACATTTCCCTCATTCCAGATCGAAAAGCCCATGAAGTAGCTTCGCAGTGCCGTGTAATGAATCGAATGCCGGGCATACAGGTTCTCGCCGCACACGCGCCAGCCGTCCGGAATATCCGCGCTGATTCCGCTCCAGAATTGCTTGACCCAGTTCCGGCTCGGATGGCCTCGGCCATCGACGCTTCTGGCATGCGTGTAGTCCCGGTATAGAGTCGTGTTTTCACCATCCATCTTCTCGGTGACAATCACCCGCTTGCCATGGAAGGCCGAGAGCGAGCCGAGCACGCGGTCATCGTCATTGACCCCGGCGGACCAGGGCAGATGGTGCGTGCGCGGATATTTCACCCAGCTGGAAAACAACGCGAGCACCTGGCCCGAAGCAAGAATCTTCTGCACGCTTTCATCGAATAACAGCTCGCCTTTGAGACGCTGGCCATTTGCCAGGACCGGGTTTCCCCATTTGTCATACCGCTGGTCCGCGTACAGGTGCGGTGGCACGATGACGCGCGTAATGCCGCAGGCATCCCGGACTTCTTCCACCGAGGTCACGGTCTGCTCGCACAGCACATGGTGCTCACCACAGACCGATGCACCGTTGTCGAGGTAGTAACCGCCATCCGGCCAGAGGCGGCGCTCGATGATATGGTGCGCATCCTCGGCAGGTCTATCGCAAAAGACGCATGTATGCCGATCCCTGGCGAACACCCCCTCTCTGAATTCATCGCGACTCAACAAGGCTGTCGTCTTGTTCATCTTGTGCCCTGCCAGGAAAAAACGCTGAAGCGCTGAAAAGCCGTCGGGACCGCTGTCTGGCCATGCGACGGCAACTGGATATGAAACGACCGGCGCGACACACCGGGTTCAGGGCAGAGAAAATTTTGAAGGGACATGCCGGCAGCACGCTCTCCCTCGAGGGCGTGCCGGAGACGGCAGATACGCAATGCGCAGAAGAAGCAGTCTGGCCCAGAGAGCCTGCGGCAGTTTGCAGCCGGGGCTGGACAGCCACTGCTGGCCAGGGATGGGCGAGAAAACGATTAGGGATCGGTTCAGGGAAAGAAAAAAGGGTCTACGGCGCAAACCGTAAACCCTTGATTCCACTACAAATACTGGTCGGAGCGATAGGATTCGAACCTACGACCCTCTGATCCCAAATCAGATGCGCTACCAGGCTGCGCTACGCTCCGAAGCCAACTAGTATATCCCGCCTTGAACAAGAGCGTCAATGCGCTAGCCGCGCCCTGCCGGTCCGGGTATCATCGGTCGGGAACAGGCGCACACACAGCGCACCCGCGACACACCCCCGTCACGCGCCAGCTGCACACTGTATGCGCCTCACATGGCGCATCGTAAGGAAAGGGAATGAACCTGGTATTGTGGCGCCATGCCGAAGCCGAAGACCTGCCGGCACACCTCAGCATCCAGCGTGCTGCCGATCTGAAGCGCCCTCTCACCGAGCGAGGCCAGAAACAGGCCGAACGGATTGCCCACTGGCTGCGCCAACGCCTGCCGGCATCCGCCCGGATCCTCACCAGCCCCGCCCTGCGCACCATCCAGACCGCCCAGGCGTTGACTCCACAACCCGAAATTGCCCAGGAACTGGAACCGGGCGCCGATGTCAGCCAAGTCCTGGCGCGCGTGGGCTGGCCGCAAGGTCCCGACACGGTGGTGGTCGGCCACCAGCCATGGATCGGCAACACCGCCAGCCTGCTACTGGCAGGATCGGAATTACCGTGGAGTGTTCGCAAAGGCGGTGTCTGGTGGCTCACCAGCCGCACGCGTGAAGGCGAAGCCCAGGTCGTGCTGCGCGCGGTCATCAATCCCGACCTCCTCTGACATCCCGCGCGCCCGTCCGGGCATCTGCGGCACGTCCGCGCATCATGAAATGTCATCGAAACGTCTCTGAAGTGTCATCTGCGGTCTCTAGAATCAGCCGCAATCTGTCACGAAAGGGAAATATCGATGCGCGAGCTTCCGAACCCCACCCAGCCTCTGGTCGATGCCTTGCCGACGGTCAGCCTCGCGCCGTCGGTCCGGAGGGGACTTCATCGCACAGCGGATGCGGCTGCGCGTGAGAAGCATGCTTTCAGTGTTACGTGGGCCCGGCACCAGGATGAAGTAGAGGAAGCGCAACGTCTGCGCTACAAGGTGTTTGCGGAGGAGATGGGCGCACGCCTGGCGTCGGCGGCCAGCGGTATCGATGTGGACATGTTCGATGCCTTCTGCGATCACCTGATCGTGCGCGACCAGGAAACGCTGCGGGTCGTCGGCACCTACCGGGTGCTACCGCCGCACCAGGCCAAGCGCATCGGCTGCCTGTATTCGGAGGCCGAATTCGATCTCGTGCGCCTGCAGCATCTCAAGCCTAAGATGGTGGAAGTGGGACGTTCCTGCGTGCACCGCGATTTCCGTTCCGGCAGCGTGATCATGGCACTCTGGGGCGGCCTTGGCGAATACATGACACAGCACGGCTTCGAAACGATGCTCGGCTGCGCCAGCGTGTCGATGGCGGATGGCGGACACTACGCGGCCAGCCTGTCGCACAGCTTCGCTGCCGGCGCGCTGGCGCCGGTGGAGTATCACGCCTTCCCGCGCCTGCCCTTGCCGGTGGAGAACCTGAACCAGCACCTCGACGTGGAGCCCCCGGCGCTGGTCAAGGGATATCTGCGGCTCGGCGCCAAGATTTGCGGCGCCCCGGCATGGGATCCCGATTTCAATGTGGCCGACTTCCTGACCCTGCTGCGGATCTCCAGCATGAATCCGCGTTACGCACGACACTTCCTGAACAAGGCGTGAGTTGCTCCAGTGATGCCGGGCGGGCCATGCGTGGTCGCCCGGCTGCCCCGCTCTGCTAACCGCCGCTTGCCAACCGCGGGCGGAAGATCAGTCGTAGACGATCTTATAGCGCTTGCCGACGCGCTCCCACTCATCCGCCTCCTGCGCCAGGCTGTATTCGACGAGGGGATTGCGTTCGATCCATGCCTGCGGCAGATACACGGCGAATCCTTCCACCAGATCGCCTTCAATCTGCTGCACGCGGATATCCGGCAACGTCACGTCGGCGCGCCGCCGGCACAGCACGAACGCCAGGCGCAGGCTGAAGAGCATGCGCCAGTCGAAGAACTTGCTGCTGGCTGATAGCTTGCCGAGCTTGCCCGCATGGCCCAGCAGCAAGGTGGCCAGGCGCGCCTGATCAGTACGCGAAAAGCCGGGCATGTCGGCATGATTGGCGATGTATGCCGAATGCTTGTGATAGCCGGCATGCGAGATCGACATGCCGATCTCATGAAGATTGGCTGCCCAGCCCAGCAACGCAAGGTTCTCGTCGCGCCGCTCGTGCGGCGGCTCGGGAAACTGCGCCAGCAACTGCAGCGCAGCCTGCCGCACGCGTTCCGCCTGCGCACGGTCGACGCCGTAGCGGCGCACGAACTGGCTGATCGTGACCTGCCGCATGTCCGCATGATGGTTGCGCCCGAGCGTGTCGTACAGCACGCCCAGCCGCAACGCGCCATCCGTCACTTCCATGCGATCGAGTTCCAGCTCGTCGAAGACGCCGAGCATGATCGACAGCCCGCCCGGCAATACCGGGATGCGGTCCGGCTTCAGCCCTTGCAGCTTCAGCCGGCCCGTGTTCTCTGCCTTGATAAGCGCGCGCCGCAGGCGCAGCAGACCCTGTCGGGTGATGCCCAACTCGTTTGCCTGATCGTTGAACCCGTTCAGTTCGATCAGCTCAGCCAGCGCCCGCGCCGTGCCCGAGGAACCGACAGCCTGCTGCCACCCTGTATGGCGATACTGCTGCACCAGCACCTGAATCTCGCGGCGGGCCGCCAGTTCGGCCTGTTTCATGGCGTACTCATCCACGGTGCCATTGGGGAAGAACTGGCGGCTGTGCGACACGCAGCCGATGTACAGGCTCTCCATCAGTTGCGGCTCATAGCCGTTGCCGATGATGAATTCCGTCGAACCGCCACCGATATCGACCACCAGCCGGTTGCCGACACAGGCGGGAGCATCGTGGGAAGCACCGAGATAGATCAGGCGCGCTTCTTCACGTCCGGCGATGACGTCGATGGGAAATCCCAGCGCAGCCTCGGCCTCGATCAGGAATTCCTGGGCATTCTTGGCCACGCGCAGCGTATTGGTCGCCACCGCCCTGACCTGCTCGCGGTCGAAGTCACGCAGCCGGTCGCCAAAGCGGCGCAGGGCATCCAGCCCGCGGCGGCGCGAGGGCTGGTCGAGATACTTGTCCGGCGTCAGGCCGGCCGCCAGGCGCACCGGTTCGCGCATGGCGTCGACCTGGAAGATTTGCCGGCTCGAGCCTTCTGCGGTAATACTCTCGTCGACCCGGCCGATCATCAGGCGGAAACTGTTCGAGCCGAGATCGACCGCGGCCAGCAGGCGTGCATTGGCATTCATCGGAAGGATAGGGAAAGGGATCTGGGCATGGATGCCTGCAAACTATGACTTTATTATTGCAGCATCATGACAAAAATGGCGATGTCATCAAACTGACATGCGAACGTGCGAAAGTCGATCATCCGATATTACATAAGAAAACCGCCATCATGTCGATGCCCTCCGCTGACAGTCTGCTCAATCGTGAAATCGGCCTCCTCGAATTCAATGCGCGCGTCCTGGCGCAGGCCGCAGACGCCGATGTTCCGGCGCTGGAGCGGCTGAAATTCATCTGCATCGTATCCAGCAACCTCGACGAATTCTTCGAGATCCGCGTGGCAGGTCTCAAGGAGCAACTGCGCGACAATCCGTCGGGCCTGACGCCCGATGGCATGTCGGTCCAGCAGGCGCTGCAGATGGTCAGCGAACGGGCCAGCGCGCTGGTGGCAGAGCAGTACAGGATGCTGACCCATACGGTCATGCCCCTGCTGGAGAAGGCCGGAGTATACATCCACCTCACCGACAGCTGGACCGAGGAGCAGCGTGCGTGGGCGCGCAGCGTCTTCCAGCAGGACCTGCTGCCGGTGCTGACGCCCATGGCGCTGGATCCGGCCCACCCCTTCCCGCGCGTGCTCAACAAGAGCCTGAACTTTATTCTCGAACTGTCCGGCAAGGATGCCTTCGGCCGCGAGGCAGAACTGGCCATCGTCCAGGCGCCGCGCTCGCTGCCGCGCCTGCTGCGCATGCCCGAGGCCCTGTCGGGCCACCCCCACGGTTTCGTCCTGTTGACCTCGCTCATCCAGGGTTTTGTGCACGAGCTGTTTCCCCAGATCTCGGTGCGGGGCTGCTACCAGTTCCGCGTCACGCGCAACTCCGACCTGTTTGTCTCGGATGACGACATCACCGACCTGCGCGAGGCCCTGCAGGGTGAACTGCCGGCCCGCCACTTCGGCGACGCCGTGCGGCTCGAGGTATCCGCCGAAACCCCACCAGCGCTGACGCGGCGACTGCTGGTCGAATTCGGCCTGCAGGAGAGCGACTGCTATCGCGTCCACGGTCCCGTCAACCTGGTGCGGCTGATGCAGGTGGCTGACCTGGTCGACAATCCCTCGCTCAAGTATGCACCGCTCGTGCCCGCGCCGGTCAAGGCCATGGCGGCATCGAGCAATGTCTTCGATGTGATCCGCAGCGGCGACATTCTCCTGCACCATCCGTACGAAAGCTTTTCGTCCGTGCTGGAGCTGCTGCAGCAGGCAGCCCGCGACCCCGACGTGATGGCCATCAAGCAGACGGTGTACCGCACCGGCAATGACTCGCCGGTCATGGAGGCGTTGATCAAGGCAGCGCAGAACGGTAAGGAAGTGACAGTGGTAGTCGAACTGCTGGCACGCTTCGATGAGGAAACCAATATCAACTGGGCGGAGCGGCTCGAATCCGCTGGGGCGCATGTGGTGTACGGTGTGGTCGGCCACAAGTGCCATGCCAAGATGCTGCTGATCGTACGCCGCGAACTGAGCGGCGCAAAACATCGTCGGGTACAACTGCGTCGCTATGCGCATCTCGGCACCGGCAATTACCACCCCCGCACCGCCCGTCTGTACACCGACTTCGGACTGATGACCGCCAATGAGCAGATCTGCGAGGACGTGCACAACGTCTTCCACCTGATGACCAGTACCGGCGGCCAGGTCAAGCTGCATCACCTGTGGCACTCGCCCTTCACGATGCACCCCAACCTCATCGACCACATCCGCGCCGAAGCCCGTGCCGCGCGCGCCGGCAAGCGCGCCCGCATCATCGCCAAGATGAATGCCCTGCTCGAGCCGACCATCATCGACGAGCTGTACAAGGCCTCGCGTGCCGGCGTGCGCATCGAGCTGATCGTGCGCGGCGTCTGCGCGTTGCGGCCGGGCGTGCCGGGCCTGTCGGACAACATTCACGTACGCTCGATCATCGGGCGTTTCCTGGAGCACCATCGGGTGTACTACTTCCATGCCGAAGGCAAGGAAACCGTCTACCTCTCCAGCGCCGACTGGATGGACCGCAACCTGTTCCGCCGCGTGGAAGTGGCATTCCCCGTACTGGACAAGAGCCTGAAGGCACGGGTCATCCGCGAAAGCCTGCAGATCCACCTGCGCGACAACACCTCGGCGTGGATCATGCAAAGCGACGGCAGCTATCGCCGCAAGCGCTCGAAGAGCAAGACCCGCCATATCAGCCAGCAGGAACTGCTGGCGCGCTTCAGCAGCGTGCCGGGCTGATCATCGGGGAAACGGGGCCATTCCTTACCGATGGTCCGGATACGGGGTCGCAAGACGGCAACCACGCGCACATGACAGGCCCCATCCCCAGGCCAGCAGCGACAATCAGGCTGCTGCCCGAGGCGGGCCGTCCGATTCGATCAGGCTGCGCTCCGACGGGAAGCGGATGATGAACTGGCTGCCCCGCCCCACTTCGCTGCGCACCTCGAACTCGCCCTGGTGGCGCGACACCACATGCTTGACGATGGCAAGACCGAGGCCGGTACCACCCGTATCGCGCGAACGGCTGCGGTCGACACGGTAGAAGCGCTCCGTCAGGCGCGGGATATGTTCGGCCTCGATGCCCAGCCCCGTATCGGCAACCTCGAACACGGCGCGATCCCCCTCGCGCCGCAAGGTCAGATGCACCCGCTCGCCTTCCGGTGTATAGCGGATTGCGTTCGAGACCAGATTGCCGAATGCCGACAACAGCTCCATCTCCGCGCCCCGCACATTGATCCCCGGCACGCAGGTGACCTCGATGATGTGCCTGCCGCCGGACAAGGCTTCCGCATCGTGCTGGAGCTGTAGCATGACACGCGCCATCGGCACCGTGTCCATCGGCGGCGCTTCCGAGTCGCCTTCCAGCTTGGCCAGGGCCAGCAGGTCTTCCACAATGTGCTGCATGCGCATCGACTGGCCATGCATCAGTTCAAGATAGCGCGCCCGGTCCTCCGCGGACAGCGGCAGATCGCGCACCGTCTCAAGGAATCCGGTCAACACCGTCAGCGGCGTCTTCAGCTCATGCGACACGTTGGCGACAAAGTCGCGGCGCATGGCCTCGGTATTCTCGAGCTTGGTGATGTCGTGCGAAAGCAGCAGCTTGCGGTTCTCGCCATATGGGAAAACCTCGACCTCGATGACATTCTGCTTGTAGGCCCCAGCATCGCGGATGACCAGAGGCTCATCGAAATGATGCAGCGACATGTACTTAACGAACCCCGGATGCCTGACCAGATGCGTAATGCGCTGGCGGATGTCGCGCTTGGCATTCAGGCCGAAGTGCGCTTCTGCGACGGCGTTGCACCATTCGATCTGATCGTTGTCGTCGAGCATTAGCACGCCATTCGGCGATGCCTGCATGGCCTGGATGAAACGCAGATGCTGCTGCTCCACCTGCAATACCTGCATACGCCAGCGCTTGACCAGCCGGTGCAGGCGGTAATACACCTCGCCCCAGAGACCGAGCGCACTCGGGATTTCGCCGTAGGCGGGAGCATCCAGCACGCGCCACAGGCGCTGCACCTGATAGACGTAGTACGCCAGGACCGCCAGCAGGAACACCAGCAGCACCACGACCGCCGACAGGTGACCGACGAACAGGTACAGGCCGCCGACCACCAGCAGCAACAGTGAAAAAATGACGGCCATGCGGGCCCAGATGACGTTCATGCAGTACCGTGTCAGGTCGCTATTTGGATCGCTGGAATTCGGATCGCTCAATCAAGAAGCCGCGCAGTCATTGTCGCATGTTGCGGCAATGTGCGCGGCTTTCTTCGGGGTGGACGGCGTACCGGTCGTCAGGTGCCGACCCACAGCCTCGGCACTCTATTCCGGCGCCCGGGAAAGCCGATAACCGCTGCCACGCACCGTCTCGATCATGTTGCTGTAGCCGGCAGGCGCCAGTGCGGCGCGCAGCCGCTTGATATGCACGTCGACCGTGCGCTCCTCGACGAACACGTGATCGCCCCACACCTGGTCGAGCAGCTGCGAGCGGCTGTGCACGCGCTCGGGGTGCGTCATGAGGAAATGCAGCAGGCGGAACTCGGTCGGGCCGAGTTCGACGCGGATGGCATTGTCGCTCGCGTCCTGGTTCGCCATGACGCGATGCGTGGCAGGATCCAGGCGCAGGCCGCTGACCACCACCACATCGTCCGTCAGCTGCGGCGCACGGCGGCGCAGTACGGCCTTGATGCGGGCCAGCAGTTCCTTGGGAGAAAACGGCTTGGTGACGTAGTCGTCGGCGCCGGCCTCCAGCCCCATGACCTTGTCCTGCTCCTCGCTGCGGGCGGTCAGCATGATGATCGGAATCTGCTTGGTGCGCTCGTTGGCGCGCAGATCCTTGGCAAAGGCTACACCCGACTTGCCCGGCAGCATCCAGTCGAGCAATACCAGGTCCGGCAGGACATCGCTCATCAGCGCGGTAGCCTGCTCGGCGTTATAGGCGCGGATGGGATAGTGGCCTGCGTGCTGCAGGTTCACCGCAATCAGCTCGGCAATCGCCGGCTCATCCTCAACCACCAGAATGCTACTTGGCATAGGTTTCTCCAGACACCTCGCTCACTTGAGGGCCTCGCGTTCCATCTCCTCGCGGGAGATATGGCGCACGTCGGTGCCCTTGACGATATAGATAATAAACTCTGCGATATTCTTGGCATGGTCGCCGATCCGCTCGACCGCCTTGGCAACGAACAGGAAATCCAACCCGACCGAGATGGTACGCGGATCTTCCACCATGTACGTCACCAGTTTACGCACAAACGCGCGGAATTCCTCGTCGATGGCCTTGTCCTCACGGACGATCTGCGCAGCCGCCACGGTGTCCAGGCGCGCAAAGGCGTCAAGGGCGTTACGCAGCAGATTGGTGGCCATCTGCCCGGCCAGCTTGACCTCGGAATAGTTGATGGCATGCGCGGCATGGTCTTCCATGATGCGCTTGGTGCGCTTGGCGATCTTCTCGGCCTCGTCGCCGGCGCGCTCGAGGTTGGTAATCGACTTGGAAATCGCCATGATCAGGCGCAGATCGCGCGCCGTCGGCTGGCGGCGGGCGATGATGTTGTTGCAGTCGCCGTCGATCTCGATTTCCAGGGCATTGAGATCGTTCTCGCGCTTGATCACCTGCTCGATCAGGGTCGCATCGAATTCGGTCAGCGCACGCATGGCGGTTGCCACCTGGGCTTCGACCAGCCCACCCATCTGCAGGAGCTTGGTGCAGATTGCATTCAGGTCGGCATCAAACTGCGTGGACAAGTGCTTGTCGGACATGATGTTCTCCTGGTCAGCCAAAGCGACCGGTAATGTAGTCTTCCGTTTCCTTGCGGGACGGCTTGATGAAGATCTTCTCGGTTTCGCCAAACTCCATCAACTCGCCCAGGTACATGTAAGCGGTGTAGTCGGAGCAGCGCGCCGCCTGCTGCATGTTGTGGGTGACGATCACCACGGTGTAGTCGTTCTTCAGCTCGGCGATCAGTTCTTCGATCTTGCCGGTGGAGATCGGGTCGAGCGCGGAGCACGGCTCGTCGAGCAGCAGCACTTCGGGGCGGATGGCGATGCCGCGCGCGATGCACAGGCGCTGCTGCTGGCCGCCGGACAGGCCGTAGCCGGACTGGTGCAGCTTGTCCTTGGCTTCGGTCCACAGCGCGGCCTTCGTCAGCGCCCATTCCACACGATCGTCCATTTCCGAACGCGACAGCTTTTCGAACAGGCGCACACCGAACGCGATATTGTCGTAGATCGACATCGGAAACGGCGTCGGCTTCTGGAATACCATGCCGACCTTGGCGCGCAGCAGTGCGATGTCCTGCTTGGATGTCAGCAGGTTCTCGCCATCCATGTTGATCTCGCCTTCCGCCCGTTGCTCCGGGTACAGCGCATACATCTTGTTGAAGGTACGCAGCAGCGTCGACTTGCCACAACCCGAGGGGCCAATGAAGGCCGTCACCTTGCGGTCCGGAATCGACAGGTTGACGTTCTTCAGCGCATGGAACTTGCCGTAGTAGAAATTGAGGTTGCGCACATCGATCTTGGTACGCACATCTTCAGGAATATCAATCACAGTCGCGGTCATTATGATTCTCGCTTCAAATTCGGATCGTGGGCTGGCGCTCAGGTGCGCGTCTTGAACAGCGTGCGGGCCAGGATATTCAGGCCCAGCACCCCGAGCGTGATCAGGAACACGCCGGCCCAGGCCAGCTGCTGCCATTCGACGAACGGGCTCATCGCAAAGGAGTAGATGGTCACCGGCAGGTTGGCCATCGGCTTGCCCAGGTCCATGCTCCAGAACTGGTTCGACAGCGAGGTGAACAGCAGCGGCGCGGTTTCGCCTGAGATGCGCGCCACCGCCAGCAGTACGCCGGTGATGATGCCGGCATACGAAGCCTTCATGGTGATGGACAGCACCATCTTCCACTTCGGCGTGCCCAACGCGAACGCCGCTTCACGCATGGCGTTCGGTACCAGGTGCAGCATGTTCTCCGTGGTTCGCACGACCACCGGAATCTGCAGCAGCGCCAGCGCACAGATGCCCGCCCAGCCAGAGAAATTACCCATGCGCGTTACCACCACGGCATACACGAACAAACCGATGACGATGGACGGTGCGGACAGCAGAATATCGTTGATGAAGCGAATGAAGCTGGCCAGCGGCGATTTTTGTCCATATTCGGCCAGGTAGATGCCGGCCAGGATACCAAGTGGCGTGCCGATCAGCGTGGCCATCGCCACCATCACCAGGCTGCCGAAGATGGCATTGGCAAGGCCGCCGCCCGCCGTGTTCGGCGCGGGCGTCATTTTTGTGAACAGGTCGATGGACAAGCCGCCGATCCCCAGCGAGATCGTGGTCCAGAGGATCCACGCGAGCCAGAACAAGCCGAACAACATTGCGGCAATCGACAGCGTCAGTGCCACGCGGTTGACGTTACGCCGGCGTGCCTGCAGGCGGGTGCGCAGTGCACTGGATTCGGGATGGACGGCAGGCATGGCGGAGTCATTCATGGTGACAGTGGGATTCGAACTCATTTTCCACCCTCCGCCTTGGCGAGGCGCAGCAACAGCAGCTTGGACAGCGCCAGTACGACAAAGGTGATCAGGAACAGGATCAGGCCGAGCTCCATCAGCGCCGAGGTATGCAGGCCGGGGCCAGCCTCGGCGAATTCATTCGCCAGTGCTGACGTAATGCTGTTGCCTGGCGAAAACAGCGAAGCATCGTTGAGGAAATTGGTGTTGCCAATGACGAAAGTCACCGCCATCGTCTCGCCGAGTGCCCGGCCCAGGCCGAGCATGATGCCGCCGATGACGCCGGCCTTGGTGTACGGCAGCACAACGTTCCACATCACTTCCCAGGTCGTGCAGCCGATGCCGTAGGCCGACTCCTTCAACAACACGGGCGTCACCTCGAAGACGTCGCGCATCACAGAGGCGATATAGGGGATGATCATGATCGCGAGGATCACGCCGGCGGCCAGCAGGCCGATACCGAGCGGCGCGCCCTGGAACAGCTTGCCGATCACCGGCAGCTGGCCGACCGTGGCAGCCAGCGGTGTCTGGAAGTACTTGCTGAAGATCGGGGAGAACACCAGCAGGCCCCACATGCCATACACGATCGAGGGCACGGCGGCGAGGAGTTCGATGGCGGTACCAAGCGGGCGGCGCAGCCAGGCCGGGGACAGCTCGGTCAGGAACAGGGCGATGCCGAAGCTGACAGGCACCGCGATAATCAGGGCGATGAGCGAAGTGACGATGGTCCCATAGATCGGGATCAATGCACCGTAGATGTCAGCGGGCGGATTCCATTCGGCGGTCCACAGGAAACTGGGACCGAAACGCTCGATGGTCGGCCAGGAGCTGATGACCAGGGAGATGATGATGCCACCCAGCAACAGCAGGGTGATCAGTGCGGCAATCCGCGTCAGTCCGCCGAACAGGATGTCGCCTGCGGCACTGGGGGCGCGTACACCCGTTGATTCAGACATAGATGTCATAACGGTGGCTACCTGTCGATGCCGCCCGTCCACGGAAGCGTGGACGGGCGGTCAAGCACATTATCGGAAAGTCAGTCGATCAGTTCAGGACCGGCTTGCCCGATGCGTCCTTGATGTTGGCCTTCCAGGTGGCGCGGATCTGGTTGATCACCGACGCCGGCAGCGGCACATAGTCGAGGTCGCTGGCCATCGTGCTGCCGTTGCTGTAGGCCCACTCGAAGAACTTGAGGGCTTCGGCAGCCTGTTCCGGCTTGTCCTGCTTCTGGTGCATCAGGATGAACGTTGCGTTGGTGATCGGCCAGGCAGCCTTGCCGGGCTGGTTGGTCAGAACCTGATAATAGGTCTTCTTCCAGTCGGCGCCAGCCGCAGCAGCCTTGAACGACTCTTCGCTCGGCGAAACCACTGCGCCATCAGCGTTCTTCATGGTCATGTGCGCCATCTTGTTCTGCTTGGCGTAAGCGTATTCCACGTAGCCGATGGCACCGCCCAGGCGCTGTACGAAGGCCGACACGCCTTCGTTGCCCTTGCCGCCCGTGCCGGTCGGCCAGTTCACGCTGTTACCCTCACCCACCTTGCTCTTCCACTCCTCGCTGACCTTCGAGAGGTAGTTGGTAAAGATGAAGGTCGTGCCCGAACCGTCGGCACGGCGCACCACCAGAATGTCCTGAGCCGGCAGCTTGGCCTTCGGGTTCAGCGACTGGATGGCCGGATCGTTCCATTTCTTGATCTTGCCCAGGAAGATATCGGCCAGTACCGGACCCGTCATGGTCAGCTCGCCCGGCTTGATACCGGGAATGTTCACCACCGGCACCACGCCGCCGATCACGGTCGGGAATTGCACCAGGCCGGACTTGTTCAGCTCGTCATCCTTCAGCGGCGCATCGGAAGCGCCGAAATCCACGGTCTTGGCGTTGATCTGGCGCAGGCCGCCCGACGAACCGATGGATTGATAATTGACCTTGTTGCCAGTGGCTTTCTGGTAGCCTTCAGCCCACTTCGAGTAGACCGGGGCCGGGAACGAAGCGCCTGCGCCAGTGACTTCA
Organism: Imbroritus primus; assembly: GCA_000272025.2. GTDB lineage: Bacteria > Pseudomonadota > Gammaproteobacteria > Burkholderiales > Burkholderiaceae > Imbroritus > Imbroritus primus. The sequence goes on along the minus strand of AKCV02000015.1, from coordinate 628,643 downwards.
GCTGCGAATGCAGCACCCATGACCGCCAGGGACACCAGACCTGCGACCGTCGTTTTTACCAGTTTCATATGTCCTCCAAGACACGTTGTGGCATGACAGATTTTTGACATATCGAACTGTATGCCCTCAATATGACAGATCAGTGACAACACGAAATTTACTTGGAAGACTGTCGAAAGCAGCGTGAAAGACGGCGCGGAACACACTACGGGACAAGCCCCCGAGGAATGCGGGCATAGGCGGAATGCCGTGGAAACCCTGCTGGAACGGGGGAAAGGAGCGTGGAAGGCGGACGGGAGTACGCCGCCATCGACGGCGGCGGCGGGTATCGACAGGCGATGAGCCGTGCGGGCTCAGCCTGGTGAATAGCGGGGAAGGATAGCCGGGGTGGCACGAACATGACGCCCGCGCCACCCGGCCATCATGATTTCATGACAGTCGCGAGACGTTCGGCACAACGCTGCGCCAGTTCGGGCTGCTCGGCCTCGACCATGACGCGCACCACCGGTTCGGTGCCGGACGGCCGGATCAGGACCCGGCCCTTGCCATCGAGCTCCTGCTCCACCTCGGCACGTGCGGCCTTGAGACCGGCATGGGACTGCCAGTCGAAACCCTTCTCGACACGCACATTGATGAGCGTCTGCGGAAACAGCCGTACATCCGCGATCAGTTCCGCCAGCGGCTGACCGCCACGACGGATCGCCGTCAACACCTGCAGTGCGGAGATAATGCCATCGCCGGTGCTGTGCTTGTCGAGGCACAGCAGGTGACCCGAGCCTTCGCCGCCCAGCAGCCAGCCGCGCGCCGCCAGCTCTTCCAGCACGTAACGGTCGCCCACCTTGGCCCGCACAAACTCGATGCCACGCCGTTTGAGCGCCAGCTCGACGGCCATGTTGGTCATTAGCGTGCCAACCGCGCCCGGCACGTGTTCGCCATTGGCCAGGCGGTCAAGCACCAACGCATACAGCAGCTCATCCCCGTTATACAGCCGGCCGGTGGCATCGACCACCTGCAGCCGGTCGGCATCGCCGTCGAAGGCTAGGCCGATGTCGGCATGATTGGCGCGCACGGCGAGAATCAGGTTGTCCGGATCGGTCGCGCCGTAGCCATCGTTGATGTTCAGGCCGTTCGGCTGGTTGCCGATGGCGATCACTTCCGCGCCCAGCTCATGGAAGACATGCGGTGCGATGTGATACGACGCACCATGCGCGCAATCGACGACGATCTTCATGCCACGCAGGTCGAGACGCGTGGGAAAGGTGCTCTTGCAGAACTCGATGTAGCGCCCTGCCGCATCCTCGATGCGGCGCGCACGGCCGAGGGCTTCGGACGGCACATAGGTCATGGGTGCGTCGATCTCCGCCTCGATGGCCAGCTCCACGGCATCGGGGAGCTTGTCACCTTGGGCGGAGAAAAACTTGATGCCATTGTCGTAGAAGGGATTGTGGCTGGCCGACAGCACCACGCCAGCCGACAGGCGTAGCGCCCGCGTCAGATAGGCGACGCCCGGCGTGGGCAATGGGCCGGTCAGCAGCACATCCACGCCAGCGGCAGTAAAGCCTGCCTCCAGCGCAGCTTCCAGCATATAACCGGAGATACGCGTGTCCTTGCCGATCAGCACGGTCGGCCGGCCATTGGCGGCTTTGCCCTGGGCCAGCACCTTGCCGGCGGCATAACCAAGACGCATGACAAAATCCGGCGTGATCGGTGCCTCGCCGACCCGTCCGCGCACTCCATCGGTTCCGAAGTATTTTCTGGACATGATTTCCCTTGCTTGCACCGGCGAAAAGGATACGCCAGCGATTTTGATTTTCTTGTCAGTAATCGGCTTTGGCATTTTCCTGGCGCACCGCCCACGAGACGCGCAGCACGTCCACGGTCGCCGCCACATCATGCACCCGTACCACCGCCGCACCACGCTCCACGGCAATCAGCGCAGCGGCGAGGCTGCCGTGCAGGCGCCCTGCCGCATCGCGTCCGGTGACGGCGCCGAGCATGGACTTGCGCGACATGCCAACCAGGATCGGATACCCGGCCGGCGCGCAGGCCGGCAAACGGTTCAGCAAGGCGAGATTGTGCGCCGACGTCTTGCCGAAGCCGAAACCCGGATCGAGCACGATGCGCGCGCGGTCCACGCCGGCGGCCTGCAGCGTCTCGACCTGCGCCTGCAGGAAATCATGCACCTCGCCCACCACGTCGTCGTAGTGCGGATCCTTCTGCATGGTTTCCGGATCGCCCTGCATGTGCATCACGCACAGCGCGGCGCGGCCGGCTTCCGGCGCAGCCACGGCCTCCACCGCCCCTGGCTGGCGGAAGCCCCAGATGTCGTTGATCATGTCCGCCCCAGTGCGCAGGACGGCGCGCATGACGTCCGGCTTGTAGGTATCGACGGACAGCACCGCACCACAATCACGCAGCGCCTCGACCACGGGCAGGACGCGGTCCAGTTCCTGCTGCAGCGGCACACGCGGGCTGCCGGGCCGGGTCGACTCACCGCCAATGTCGATGATGTCGGCGCCCTCCGCCACCATCTGGTCGGCGCGGCGCCGCGCGGCGTCGAGCGTGTCATGCTGCCCGCCGTCCGAGAATGAATCGGGCGTGACGTTGAGAATACCCATCACCAGCGGTCGCTGGCGGGATGTGAAGTCGAATCGGCCACACTGGAACATCGTTGGATTCAGGTTCTAGCTGAGAATTTTGTAGAGAGGCGGACCGGATTTCGGCCGCAAGGCCTCAAGGATAGCGAAATCCGGCACGAAAAACGATGCCAAAAAAAAGCCGACGCAGAAGCGTCGGCTTTGATATGGCAGGGGCCAGCCAGGAAGCAAGCCATCGAACTCTTCGCCCCCCGTCGCTCAGCCCTGCATCAGGCAGTCGCAGGCGCCGGTGGCGTCACTGGGCTCGGCGTACCGCCGCCCGGCGGCGCATCGCTCGGGCCGGCGCTGCTGGCACCACGCGGCGGACGCGGCGGCTTGCCCTCCATGATGTCGTTGACCTGTTCGGCATCGATGGTCTCCCAGTCCATGAGGGCCTTGACCATCACCTCGACCTTGTCGCGGCTCTCCTCCAGCAACTTCTTGGCCAGTGCGTACTGGCCGTCGAGGATGCTGCGAATTTCCGCATCGACCTTTTGCTGGGTCACTTCGGACACGGTCTTGGAGGACATCTTGCCGAACAGGCTGTCCTGCTCCGTATCCACGTACACCATGGTGCCCAGCACATCGCTCATGCCAAAGCGCGTGACCATGTCGCGGGCCAGCTTGGTGGCGCGCTCGAAGTCGTTGGACGCGCCAGTGCTCATCTTATCGAGGAACACCTCTTCCGCAGCCCGGCCGCCGAACAGGATGGCGATCTCGTCGAGCATGTTGTTCTTGTACTTCGAGTACTTGTCATGCTCGGGCAACTGCCACGTCACGCCCAGTGCCCAGCCGCGCGGCATGATAGTGACCTTGTGCACCGGATCGGCGTTCGGCAGCAGCTTGGCTACCACGGCGTGTCCTGCCTCGTGGTAGGCCGTGGCCTTGCGCTCGTCCTCGCGCATGACAGCCGAGCGGCGCTCCGGACCCATGTAGATCTTGTCCTTGGCATCCTCGAAGTCCTGCATGTCGACCACGCGCTTGTTGCGGCGGGCGGCGAAGAGCGCGGCCTCGTTGATCAGGTTGGCGAGATCGGCGCCCGAGAAGCCGGGCGTGCCGCGCGCCAGCACCGATGCATCGACGTCATTGCCAATCGGCACCTTGCGCATGTGCACCTTGAGGATCTGCTCGCGCCCACGGATATCCGGCAGGCCGACATACACCTGGCGGTCGAAGCGGCCCGGACGCAGCAGCGCCTTGTCGAGCACGTCGGCACGGTTGGTTGCAGCGATCACGATCACGCCCGAGTTCGCCTCGAAGCCGTCCATTTCGACCAGCATCTGGTTCAGCGTCTGTTCGCGCTCGTCGTTGCCACCGCCCATGCCGCCGCCGCGATGACGGCCCACGGCGTCGATTTCATCGATGAAGATGATGCATGGTGCCTGCTTCTTGGCATTCTCGAACATGTCGCGCATGCGGGCTGCGCCCACGCCGACGAACATCTCCACGAAGTCCGAGCCGGAAATGCTGAAGAACGGAACCTTGGCCTCACCCGCGATGGCACGTGCGAGCAGCGTCTTGCCGGTGCCCGGAGGGCCGACCAGCAGCACGCCGCGCGGAATGCGGCCACCGAGTTTCTGGAATTTCTGCGGGTCTTTCAGGAAGTCGACCAGCTCGACCACTTCTTCCTTGGCTTCGTCGCAGCCGGCGACATCCTGGAAGGTGACCGAATTGGTGTTTTCATCGAGCAGGCGTGCACGCGACTTGCCGAACGAGAAAGCGCCGCCTTTGCCGCCACCTTGCATCTGGCGCATCATGTAGAACCAGAACACCAGGATCAGCAGGGTCGGGCCGAGGTAATACAGGGCCGACACCAGCATGTTCGGCTCTTCTTCAGCCTTGCCGGTGACCTGGACGCCATATTTCATCAGATCGCCCACCATCCAGATGTCGCCGGGGGAGATGATGGTGTAACGGTTGCCGTCGTTCGGGGTCACGACCAGATTCCGACCCTGCACGTCGACACGCTGGACCTTGCCGTTCTTCGCATCGTCCATGAATTGCGAATACGTCACACTTTCCTGCGCGCGCGGCTTGTCGAACTGTTTGAAGACGGTGAACAATACCAGCGCGATCACGAGCCAGATTGCCGCCTTTTGAAACCAGTTGTTATTCAAGGCCGAACTCCTTTAACCGTAAATGCCTTGGCACGGAATGCCTTCATTGTAATGCACCGCGGCCCCGCGCGGCTGCCTGGCCTGTTTGAACGTATCAATGAGGCCCAGAGCCAATCCCTATCGCCGGCCAGCGGCCAGTCAGGGAGTCTTCAGGTATCGCCCGAGAATGAACGTCTCGGACGACTTGTCGCGGGAGGCCTTGGGCTTGCGGGGCGCCACCACCTTGAACTGGTCCTTGAAACGCTTCACGATCTGGCTGTAGCCGCTACCGTGAAAACATTTGACCAGCAATGCTCCGTCCGGTTTCAAATGGGCCTGCGCAAATTCCAGGGCCAGCTCGCAGATGTGCTCGATGCGCGCCGCATCGGCCGCCTCGACACCGGATAGATTGGGGGCCATGTCTGACAATACAAGGTCTACCTTGCTTCCACCTGACGCAGCCAGCACGGTTTCTTCCAGCTGCCGGTACACTGCATCGTCACGGAAATCGCCCTGGATAAAGGTGACATCGGCGACCGGCTCCAGCGGCAGCAGGTCGATGGCGATGATCGCACCGTCGATGCGGCCATCCTTGGCACGCGGGGAGTCCGCCAGCTTGTTGCGCGCGTACTGGCTCCAGCTGCCCGGCGCGGCGCCCAGGTCGACGATGACCTGGCCCGGATGAATGAGCTTGTCCTGCTCATCGATCTCCTTGAGCTTATAGGCTGCGCGCGCACGATAGCCTTCGCGCTGCGCCAGCTTGACGTAGGGATCGTTCATATGGTCGTGCAGCCACGACTGGTTGAACTTGTTCTTGGATTTGCCTTTTGCCATTGCGTTCGCCATGTTGCATTTGCTACCAGAGCCTTGCCTGGCCCCTGTACCCGAATTCTGCCCGGCCGTTCTGGCAGAGTTCGGCGATTCCGGGGATTCTTGCCGGTTTTCCGCCCGAGCCGGTCAACTTGGCGGATAATACGCGCCAACCCTGTTTTCTCGAAGATTCATGCCCGCACAACACCTCACTCCCGCCCAACGGTCGGAACTCCGCTCCCGCGCCCACGCCCTGCATCCGCTCGTCATGGTCGGCAGCGAAGGCCTGACGCGTGCCGTCCTGCTCGAAATCGACCGCAGCCTGAGCGCGCACGACCTGATCAAGATCCGTGTCTTCGGCGATGACCGCGATGTGCGCATCGCCATGTACGAGGAAATTTGTGACACGCTCAATGCCGCGCCGGTCCAGCATATCGGCAAGCTGCTGGTGATCTGGCGCTCCGGCTCGCCCGTGCTGCGCGAAAACCGCGACAAGCGCGCCGACACCGCCACTGAAGCGATTCGCGGCGCCGGCATCCGTACCGTGCTAGTGCGCAAGAAAAGCAGTGGCACCACGCGCCCGCCCAAGCCGTCCAAGGTCACCGTGCTCGGCAACGAACGCATCACCAAGGCCGGCACCGTCAAGCGCGCCAAGGCCCGCCCCGTCAGCCAGAAGAAGAAAGCCCTGTCCTGACACGGAAAAGCGGGGCTATGGCCCCGCTTCCGCTTTGCGTCACCCGGATCTATCCGGTACCTTGCCGGACGGTCGTCAGAAAGTCCTCAGAGGCGTCCGGGGCGTGCGCCCAAACGCCAGATCAGCACAATTCCCAGCAAGCTTTGCAGCAGGTAGATACTGCCAGATACACCGTGCAGCATGCCGAACTGCGTCTTGTATGGCGACTCCGAGACCGCCACGCCCATGGCCTCGGCCTTGTTCCGCAGCACTTCCATGAACGGCTGGACGCCGAAATAGCCCACCAGCGTACACAGCAGCATGCCGAGGACGACCCATCGCACCGCGCGGTACGATGCCTCGCCGCGACGCACGAGCAGATTGGCCAGGGCCAGCAGCAGCACGCCGCACACCACGCTGAGGATCGCCTCGGCGCGGAACAGTCGTCCCGCGATCATGCCTGCCACCTGGCGATCATCGAGCACGGCAAACAGCGTCGGCGCCACCAGGTAACCGATGGTCCAGAGGCTGCCGGCCCAGACGGTCGCAAGCAGCAGGGAAACGCGGTGCGGCATCATCAGAGGTATTTGACGGCCAGGACTTCGTACTCGCGGTCGCCAGCGGGCGCCACCACGGTGGCAACATCGCCTTCGAACTTGCCGATCAGCGCGCGTGCGATCGGCGAACTGACAGAAATCTTGCCGCTTTCCAGATCGGCTTCATCATCGCCGACGATCTGGTAGGTCACGGCTTTGCCCGATTCCAGGTCCTCGAGTTCCACCGTCGCGCCAAACACGATGCGGCCATCGGTATCGAGCTGGCTCGGGTCGATGACTTGCGCGGCCGACAGCTTGGCTTCGATCTCCAGGATACGGCCTTCGATAAAAGCCTGTTTTTCCTTCGCGGCATCGTACTCGGCGTTCTCCGACAAGTCACCCTGTGCGCGCGCCTCGGAAATCGCGTTGATCACGTTCGGCCGTTCCACGGCCTTCAGACGGTGCAGTTCCTCGCGCAACATCTCGGCGCCACGCGTGGTAATGGGAATAGTGCTCATAGTCTCTCGACAAAAAAATGAGCCGCAGCGGAGCGTGACGCGCACTGTGCGCAATCCGCTCAACCGCGGCTGTCAGTTTGACTGATGGGTTATGACGTAGTTTAGGCCAATTTCCCGGCCAGATTCAAGGCAAGGGCCGCACACCCGCCCATGATGCATGGAGCGGGCGCAGCGGACATTCGCCTTCTTGAAGCGTATTGGACCTTACTGCAGCGAAGCGTGCAAGCCCTGCAGGTCATAGACCTCCATGTTCTGCAGGTGCTTCAGGCCTTCCACGGCGGCGCGAGCACCGGCCATCGTGGTGTAGTAGGTTACGCGGTTGGCCAGCGCCGAAGTACGGATCGAACGCGAATCGGCAATCGCGCCACGTGTTTCGTCCACCGTCGTGAACACGAGTGCCAGTTCGCCGTTCTTGATCATGTCGACGATGTGCGGGCGGCCATCCTTGACCTTGTTGACCACGCGCACCGGTACGCCAGCCGCCTCGATGGCCGACGCCGTGCCGCGCGTGGCGACCAGGGTATAGCCCATCTCGTGCAGCATGCGTGCCACTTCCACGGCCATCGGCTTGTCGCTGTCCTTGACGGTCAGCAGCACCGTGCCTGACTCGGGCAGGCGCGAACCGGCAGCCAGCTGGCTCTTGAACAGCGCTTCGCCAAAGGTACGGCCCACGCCCATGACTTCGCCAGTGGAGCGCATTTCCGGTCCGAGCACCGGATCAACGCCCGGGAACTTGTTGAACGGGAACACGGCTTCCTTGACGCTGTAGTACGGTGGCACGACTTCGTTCGCAATGCCCTGCTCGTCCAGCGACTGACCGGCCATGCAGCGCGCGGCGATCTTCGCCAGCGAGAGGCTGGTGGCCTTGGACACGTACGGCACGGTCCGCGACGCACGCGGGTTCACTTCGAGCACGTACACGGTGTCCTTGCCATCATTCTGCTGGATGGCGAACTGCACGTTCATCAGGCCCACCACATTCAGCGCCTTGGCCATTTCGGTCGTCTGGCGCTTGAGCTCGGCGACGGTTTCCGGCGACAGCGAGTACGGCGGGAGCGAACAGGCAGAGTCGCCCGAGTGTACGCCGGCCTGTTCGATATGCTGCATCACGCCGCCGATGAACACGCGCTTGCCGTCCGAGATGCAATCCACGTCGCATTCGATGGCATCGTTCAGGAAGCGGTCGAGCAGCACCGGCGAATCGTGCGACACCTTCACGGCCTCGCGCATATAGCGCTCGAGGTCGCGCGGTTCGTGCACGATTTCCATGGCGCGGCCACCCAGCACGTACGACGGACGTACCACCAGCGGATAACCGATCTCGGCAGCCAGCGTCAGCGCCTCTTCTTCGGTCCGCGCAGTGCGGTTCGGCGGCTGGCGCAGGTTGAGGGTGTGCAGCAGCTTCTGGAAGCGCTCGCGGTCTTCCGCGGCATCGATCATGTCAGGGCTCGTGCCGATGATCGGCACGCCGTTGCGCTCGAGATCCAGCGCCAGCTTCAGCGGCGTCTGGCCGCCGTACTGCACGATCACGCCAACCGGTTTTTCTTTCTCGACGATCTCCAGCACGTCCTCGAGCGTCAGCGGCTCGAAGTACAGGCGGTCGGAGGTGTCGTAGTCGGTCGACACGGTTTCCGGGTTGCAGTTGACCATGATGGTTTCATAGCCATCCTCGCGCAGCGCGAGTGCCGCGTGCACGCAGCAGTAGTCGAACTCGATACCCTGTCCGATCCGGTTGGGGCCGCCGCCCAGCACCATGATCTTCTTCTTGTCGGTCGGCGCGGCCTCGCACTCGTCCTCGTAGGTCGAGTACATGTAGGCAGTGTTGGTGGCAAACTCGGCGGCGCAGGTATCCACACGCTTGTACACGGGGCGCACGTCGAGCTGCTTGCGCAGCGCGCGCACGTCGTCTGCCTCGGCGGACATCAGCTTGGCGAGACGACGATCGGAAAAGCCCTTCTGCTTGAGGAAGCGCAGTTCGTCCTTCGACAGGCTGTCAAGCTTGCGCGTCGCCAGCGTCTTTTCCAGCTTGATGATTTCTTCGATCTGCGCGAGGAACCACGGATCGATGGACGTTTCGGCATAGACCTCTTCGATCGACATGCCGAGACGGAAGGCATCGCCGAGATACCAGATGCGATCCGGACCTGGCTCGCCGATTTCCTCGACGATCTCGTCGCGGTCGGTGGTCTTTTCATCGAGACCGTCCACGCCGACTTCCAGGCCGCGCAGGGCCTTCTGAAACGACTCCTGGAAGGTGCGGCCGATGGCCATCACCTCGCCCACCGACTTCATCTGCGTGGTCAGATGGCTATCGGCCTGCGGGAATTTCTCGAAGGCGAAACGGGGGATCTTGGTCACGACATAGTCGATGCTCGGCTCGAACGAGGCCGGGGTCTGGCCGCCGGTAATCTCGTTGCGCAACTCGTCGAGCGTGTAGCCCACGGCCAGCTTGGCCGCGACCTTGGCGATCGGGAAACCCGTGGCCTTCGATGCCAGCGCGGACGAACGCGACACGCGCGGGTTCATCTCGATGACGATCATGCGGCCGTCTTTGGGGTTGATCGAGAACTGCACGTTCGAACCACCGGTATCGACGCCGATCTCGCGCAGCACGGCCAGCGAGGCATTGCGCAGGATCTGGTATTCCTTGTCGGTCAGCGTCTGGGCCGGCGCGACGGTAATCGAGTCGCCGGTGTGCACGCCCATCGGGTCGAGGTTTTCGATCGAGCAGACGATGATGCAGTTGTCCGCCTTGTCGCGCACCACTTCCATCTCGTACTCTTTCCAGCCGAGCAGCGATTCTTCGATCAGCAGTTCGCGCGTCGGCGACAGGTCGAGACCGCGCTTGCAGATCTCTTCGAATTCTTCGCGGTTGTAGGCAATACCGCCGCCCGTACCACCTAGCGTGAACGACGGGCGGATCACGATCGGATAACCGCTGGTACCGGTTTCCTCGGCGATGCGTACCTGCACGGCCAGCGCATCTTCCATCGAATGCGCAATGCCGGACTTGGCCGAACCGAGACCGATCTTGGTCATCGCGTCCTTGAACTTCTGGCGGTCTTCCGCCTTGTCGATGGCTTCCGGCGATGCGCCGATCAGTTCGACGTTGTACTTGGCAAGCACGCCATGGCGATGCAGGTCGAGCGCACAGTTCAGCGCGGTCTGGCCGCCCATGGTCGGCAGGATGGCGTCCGGACGCTCCTTGGCGATGATCGACTCCACCACTTCCCAGGTAATCGGCTCGATGTAGGTCACGTCCGCCGTATTCGGGTCGGTCATGATGGTCGCCGGGTTGGAGTTCACCAGGATGACCTTGTAGCCTTCCTCGCGCAGCGCCTTGCAGGCCTGCGCGCCGGAGTAATCGAATTCACAGGCCTGGCCGATGATGATCGGGCCGGCTCCAATGATCAGAACGCTTTGAATGTCTGTGCGTTTTGGCATTACGCTCTCTCTAATTTCAATTCAGTGTGGCCGTCGCCAGTTTGGCGCCAAAGCCGATAAACAGTGTGCCGACCCCGCCTCCGAGGCCTGCGGACAGCGCGCGGCGGCGACGGAAATGGTCCGCCAGGCGTGCGCCGAGAAAAATCACCACCGTCAGGTAGGTCGCGCTGACCAGCTCGCACGCCACCCCGAGGATGGCGAACGACAAGGCCGGATGCGCATAGGCCGGGTCGACGAACTGGATGAAGAACGACACGAAAAACAGGATCGCCTTCGGATTCAGCAGGCTGACCAGCAGCGCCTTGCGGAACGGCTGCAGCAAGTCCTCGCGTTGCGGGGGGGCTTCCACCGGGGTCAGCACACCGCGTTCGCGCCAGTTACGCCACGCGCCACGCAGCATCTGCAGGCCGATCCAGGCCAGGTACGCCGCGCCGATGTACTTCACCACGTAGAACAGCTCGGGACTCGTCTTGAGCAGCGAAGCCACGCCGCCCGCCGACAGCAGCATCAGGATCGCATCGCCGAGGAACACCCCGCACGCGCCACGATACCCTGCCGCCACACCGCGTTGCGCCGCCACACTGAGCACGTACAGCGAATTCGGGCCCGGCAGTAGCACGATGACAATCGTGCCCAGCAGAAAGGTCCAGAAATCGGTGATGCCGAACGTGCTCATCAGGGCATTCATTGCAGTTCTCCGTGAATCAGGCGCGCCGTCTCGCGGCGTGCCTTACTTCCGCACCTCCGCCATCATCGCGGTGAAGCGGTCGAACAGGTAGGCAATGTCGTGCGGACCAGGCGAGGCTTCCGGGTGGCCCTGGAAGCTGAACGCCGGGCGGTCGGTACGGACCATGCCCTGCAGCGTGCCGTCGAACAGCGACACATGCGTGGCGCGCAGGTTGGCAGGCAGGCTATCGGTATCGACGGCAAAGCCGTGGTTCTGCGAGGTGATCACCACGCGGCCATCATCCAGGTCTTTTACCGGATGGTTGGCGCCATGGTGACCACAGGCCATCTTCACAGTCTTGGCGCCCGAGGCCAGGCCCATGATCTGGTGTCCGAGGCAGATGCCGAAGGTCGGAATCCCTTTCTCGATCAGCTCGGCCGTGGCGCGGATGGCGTAGTCGCACGGCTCCGGATCGCCAGGGCCGTTCGACAGGAAGATGCCGTCCGGATTGAGCGCCAGCGCGTCGGCGGCCGTGGCCTGTGCCGGCAGCACGGTGACCTTGCAGCCGCGCTCGGCCAGCATGCGCAGGATGTTGAACTTCACGCCGTAGTCATAGGCCACCACGTGGAAACGCGGCTCCGTCAGCGTGCGGTAGCCAGGTGCGCCGTCACCCTTGTCGAGCGCCCATTCGCGCTGCGTCCATTCGTACGGCTCGGTCACCGACACGACCTTGGCGAGATCCATGCCCGCCAGGCCAGGGAACGAACGGGCCAGGTCGATGGCCTTCTGGACATTGTCCTCGCCGGAGAGAATGCAGCCGTTCTGCGCACCTTTCTCGCGCAGCAGGCGTGTCAGCTTGCGGGTATCGATGCCGGCAATGGCCACCACTTTCTCCTGCTTGAGATAATGGGCCAGCGTGTGTTCCTTACGGAAATTGGAGGCCAGGATCGGCAGGTCGCGGATGATCAGGCCGGCGGCATGGACTTTGGTGGCTTCGATGTCCTCGCCATTCACGCCGACATTCCCGATATGCGGGTAGGTCAGGGTCACGATCTGGCGGGAATAGCTCGGGTCGGTCAGGATTTCCTGATACCCGGTCAGTGCGGTGTTGAACACCACTTCGCCGATCGTATGACCGGACGCACCGATGGAATAGCCACGAAAGACCGTGCCGTCTGCAAGCGCGAGAATGGCTGGGGGTAAAGACGGCAACACGGGTAGCTCCTGCATGGTTCACCCTGCTGCCGCTCCGCTCACGCCTGGAAGCCGACCTTCACATCCGCGGCAGGACAGCCGGGCGGATGACGCCGTTTTCGTGCGGCCCGCATGCACACAGAATAGGCGCAAAACAGGCAAAAATGACGAAAACCGGGTCGGCAGGCGGAAGGTAGATTGCGGTAGGCGCTAGGGTGATGGGTTTCTGAACTTAAACCTGACGATTATACCCTGAGAGCGCTTTTTCTTCAACGGCGCAGACCGATGTCCGCCCTCACCGTCCACCCTTTTTCCGCCCGTTATGTGCCGCTCAAAGCACCACGCACCTGATCTAGCGCCGTCGGGTCCTCGATGGTCGTGAGATCACCAGGATCACGCCCTTCCGCCACGGCTTGCATGGCGCGCCGCAGCAGCTTGCCCGAACGGGTCTTCGGCAACGCGTTGACGAAATAGATGCGCGCCGGCCGCGCCACTGCGCCGAGCTGGCCCTCCACCGTCTTCATCAGTTCGCCCTCGAGCGCGAGCCGGCCCTCGGTCGTGGCGACGCGCGCGGCGTCGCGCACAATGGCAAATGCGATGGCAGCCTGCCCCTTGATCTTGTCCTCGACGCCGACCACCGCCACCTCGGCCACGGCGGCGTGGGAACTGAGGCTCTCTTCGATCTCGCGTGTGCCCAGCCGGTGGCCGGCGACGTTGATGACATCGTCGGTACGCCCCAGGATGTACACGTAGCCGTCCTCGTCACGCATGCCCCAGTCGAAACTCGAATACAGCTGACGGCCGGGAAACGCCGACCAGTAGGTATCGACGAAGCGCGCATCGTTGTTCCAGATGGTCGACATGCAGCCCGGCGGCAGCGGCGCAGCCAGCGTCAGCACGCCCTTCTGGCCAACTGCGCAAGGCTCGCCCGTCAGTTCGTCCAGCACGTCCAGCTTGAAGCCATAGACCGGCAGGCCTGGCGACCCGAACTTGCCGGGCAAGTCTTCCACGCCGCGCGCCAGCGCCAGCATGGGCCAACCGGTTTCCGTCTGCCAGTAGTTGTCGACCACCGGCTTGCCGATGGCCTCGTGGATCCAGCGGCCGGTCGGTTCGTCGAGCGGCTCGCCAGCCAGGAACAAGGTCCGCAGCGACGACAGGTCGTGGCGCTTGAGCAGCGCCGGATCCTGCTTTTTCAGTACACGGATCGCAGTGGGCGCACTGAACATCTGGTTGACCTTGTACTGCTCGACGATGCGCCACCAGACCGCGGCATCCGGACGCAGTGGCGTGCCTTCGTACATTACCGTGGCCATGCCGGCCAGCAGCGGTCCGTAGATAATGTAGCTATGTCCCACCACCCAGCCGATATCGGACGTGGTGAACATCGTATCGCCCGGCTGCCCGCCGAAGATGAGGCGCATCGATGCGGCGAGGGCGACTGCATAGCCGCCTGTATCGCGCTGCACGCCCTTGGGCTTGCCGGTGGTGCCGGAGGTATAGAGGATATACGAGGGTTCGTTGGACTCGAGCCAGACGCACGGCACATCGGCATTGGCAACCTGGACGCGGGCGCCGGCGTAGTCGACATCGCGCCCCGGCACATGCGCCATGGGCGCCAGCCCCCGGTCCACCAGCAGCACGTGCTCGGGCTGATGCGCTGCGCGCTGCAGCGCCTCGTCCAGCAAGGGCTTGTACGCTACCACCTTGCCACCGCGCGACCCCGCATCGGCGCTGACAATGAGCTTGGGTGCTGCATCGTCGATGCGCGATGCCAGGCTCACCGAGGCAAACCCGCCGAATACCACCGAATGAATCGCCCCGATACGCGTACAGGCCAGCATGGCGAAGGCTGCTTCGGCAATCATGGGCATGTAGATCAGCACCCGATCGCCGCGCTGTACGCCAAGACCCTGCATGATGGCAGCCATGCGCACCACCTCGGCATGCAGTTCCGCATACGTGTACGTACGCTCGATGCCGGTTTCGGTGGAAATGTAGATAAGCGCCGGTTGCGCTGCGCGTTCCGCAAGATGGCGATCGACCGCGTTGTGGCACAGATTGGTGCGGCCGCCGGAAAACCACCGCGTAAAAGGCGACCGGGTCGTGTCCAGAACCTCGGTCCAGGGCTCATGCCAGTCGATCAGCTTGGCCTGATCCGCCCAGAACGCTTCGGGCTGCTCGATCGAATGGCGATAGAAGTCCTCGTAACGCGGCATTGCGGGTCTCCTCCTGCCTGGTGCATGGCGCGAAGCCACACCCGGCAATTGTGTTGGGAGCGTGCCGCCCTTTGCACGTCAGTACAGGGGGCACAGGCTCCGGATGAGACCGAGTGTGCGACGCAATCCTTACAGCGCTCTTACCGGCGCGATGTCTTGCTGGCAGATGCCTTGACAGGTGACGCCTTCTTCACCGCCACTTTGCCGGCACGCGCATTGTGCGGCGTCGCAACCACCTCGCGTCGTGCCGACCGCTTCTCGACCGCTTTGCCCGATCTGGATCTGGCCTCAGCCTTGGCAGTCGTGCGGGCCTTGCCGCGCGCCACAGGCTCATCGCGATCCGCCTCCACGGCACGGCGCGCCACGGCCGAGCGTACCGGCAGCATCAACACCACGCTTTCACCGGCATCAAGCCGATTGCCCGAGAGCTTGTTCCACTGCCGCACCTGGCCGGCAGTCACGCCATAACGTTTGGCCAGGCCGGCCACGGTATCGCGCTTGCGCGCCTTGACGACCACGCGGCGCGCATCCGGCACATCCGGCTCCACAGCCATCGTGCCGCTTTCGGCGATGGTCGCGCTGATATCGCCCTGCGTGCGGTCCGACTTCGGCACCACCACCGTCGAGCCGGCCTTCAGGCGCATGCCGCGCGGAATCCGGTTGATCTCGCGGATCGTTTCCGCGTCCAGGTTCAGGCGTGCCGCCAGCGCCTCGACCCGCTCCCGGCTGTTGACCGTCACCGCCGTCCAGCTCGACAGGCCGCCCCGGAAGGTGTTGAGGTTGTACTGGAAGGTCTCGGCATTGTCGTACGGCAGCAGGATCTGCGGCCGCGACGCGCCGATGATCACCGGATGGTTGAACGACGGATTGAGCGCCTTGAATTCCTCGAGCGGCAGGCCTGCCAGCTTGGCAGCCAGCGCCACATCGATGTCGCGCGACGTGGTCACGGTCACGAAGTACGGATGATCCGGAATGTCCGGCAGCACCACGCCATAGCGTTCGGGATTGGCAATGATGTTCTTCACCGCCTGCAGCTTGGGAACGTAGTAACGCGTCTCGTTCGGCATGTTGAGGCTGAGGTAGTCGCCAGGCAGGCCGCGCGACTCGTTGCGCGCAATGGCCCGCGCCACCGATCCTTCGCCCCAGTTGTAGGCCGCCAGCGCCAGCTGCCAGTCGCCAAACATGCCATACAGCTTGCTCAGGTAATCGAGCGCCGCGCCGGTCGACGCCAGCACATCGCGCCGCTCGTCGCGGAACATGTTCTGCTGCAGGTTGAACGATTTTCCGGTGCTGGGTATGAACTGCCACATGCCGGCGGCTTTGGCCGACGACACCGCCTGTGGATTGAAGGCGCTCTCGATGAAAGGCAGCAGTGCCAGTTCCGTCGGCATGTTGCGCCGCTCCAGCTCCTCGACGATGTGATAGAGATAGCGACTCGAACGCCCAACCATGCGTTCCATATAGTCAGGGCGCTTGGCATACCACTGCGTACGGTCCTCGACCAGATCGGACTCCAGGTCGGGCATGGCAAAACCGCGGCGGATGCGTGACCAGATATTGGACGCCGGGGCATTCAGGTTGCTGACTTGTTCGCGGTCCAGATCCACCAGCGGCGTGGCGAGATCGGGAGGAATATTCGACACCGGCCGGGTCGTTGCGGGCCGGGCGGCTTCGCGCGCCGGCTCCGTGGTCGATGTGGCGCAGGCCGACAGCAGCAGCGCGACTGTCAATCCTGCGAGATATTGCATGATTCGCATCAGTTCCTCGGTGGATGGATGCTAAAAATGCACTAATGTAAAAATCCCGGGCAGCCGCGTCAATCGGATTTACATTTCCCTGACCCGATATATCGCTTCACACTCGGCCTTTCCGCTCCGGGGTCGTGCCCGGATCGCAAGCACGCGCAGCGCGACGGAAAATGTAACCGGACCGCGTACCTTGTCCCCTGTCGCTTTATTCCGCAGTAAGCCATTTCTAAATCTGCGGTGCAATTGTGAAAAGCCCTTCTCTTTTGCCGGGCAGCAGCTACGCTGACCCTGCGATTCCCAATCGCATACAAGTTGGCCTACAAGATGTCCCTAAGGAGAAGTCAATGAGAAGTCTGATTGCAGCAATGATCGCCATCATCGGTCTGGCCGCGCTCACCCCCGCCTCGGCAGATCCTATCTGCGGCCCGAACATGATCGTGGTTCAGGATCACTACGGGAACTTCATCTGCGTCACCCCTCCACCGGATGTTGACTGGGACTAAACAGTCGCTTCGGCACTGCGTGCATCAACACGTCAATACCATGACGCCACCCGATGCGGTGGCGTCTGCTTCCTTTCAAAATCCATCTTTCCAGCGCCGCAGCGCCCCGAACATCGCCGCGTCCGATATCCCCGCATCACTCGTCATCCTTTCGTGCATCATCACGTTACGACGCACGCTGTCCTCCCGGCTGCGCAGAAAAGGATTCACACGCTTCTCATGTGCGAGCGTGGTCGGCACCGTCGGCTGCCCCGCTTGGCGCAGCCGCGCTACCTCTTCCTGCCATTGGGCGATTGCCACTGACTCTGGCTCGACGTGCCTGGCAAATGCCACATTTGAGCGCGTATATTCATGCGCGCAATACACCCTCGTCTGTGCAGGCAGCGCCGCCAGCTTGTCAAGCGACGCCAGCATCTGCTCCGGCGTACCTTCGAACAGCCGGCCGCATCCGCTGGCAAACAGCGTGTCACCGCAGAACAGCACCGGGCCATCGACATCGCCCACATAGGCCACGTGCCCGCGCGTATGTCCGGGCACCTCGAGCACGCGCAGCGTCAGTGCTGGCATCGCCAGTTCCACGGTCTCCCCTTCCTCGACGGCACGCGTGCGATGCGGAATCTCCTCGGTGGCGGGGCCGATGACCGGCAGCACACCGTCGAGTCCGCGCACGCGCGGCGCGTAGTCGAGCAGCTCGCCGATCCCGCCAACGTGATCGCGGTGGTGATGAGTGATTACAATAGCGCCAAGCAGCAGAGCGTTATCCTTCAGGAAACGCAGAACCGGCCCAGCATCGCCCGGATCGACGATGGCCGCCGCATGGCCATCGTGAACCGCCCAGATATAGTTATCGTCAAACGCCTGAATCGGAACGATCTGCAAACCACACCTCCTATGCCACAACGAAGACTTTCTGACTGGGACGCTTGGCTCGCGTCACCACCCGGGCAATACATGCTGCACTGGGAACAGGCGCAATTCGATCGCACCGTGGCGGACATCTTTGGCTACCACGCCCTGCAACTTGGCATGCCCGGCATCGACGCCCTGCGCGAGAACCGCATACCGTTTGCCGCGCAGTTGCTCGACGAAAGCGCCAGTCCCAATGGTAACGCGATCTCCGGCAATGACGTGGTAGGCACTACGCGCCAGACCGTACACTGCCGCTTTGACGAACTACCGTTCGCCGCACAAAGCGTGGATCTCGTCGCCATGCCGCATGTGCTGGAATTCAGCAATGATGCGCACGAAGTACTACGCGAGGTATCACGCATCCTCATGCCCGAGGGCAAGGTGGTCCTGACCGGCTTCAACCCGTACAGCCTGTGGGGCATGCGCCAGGGCATGCGACGTCTCGGCGCGCGCCCGTTCATGCCGCGCGACGGCCAGTTCATCGGTTTCCAGCGCCTCAAGGACTGGCTCAAGCTGCTCGGCTTCGAGATCATCCGCGGACGCTTTGGCTGCTATGCACCGCCCAACCGCACCGAGCGGTGGCTGCAGCGCACTGCCTTCATGGACAAGGCCGGCGACCGGTGGTGGCCGATCTTCGGTGCAATCTATAGTATTACGGCCGTCAAGCGCGTGCGCGCCATCCGCATGGTCGGCCCGGCATTCCAGAACACTGCAGCCGGTGCGCTTGCGCCAGTGGCCGCGCCAGCCTCGCCCAGCAGCCGCCACCGCGTGCGGTCAGCAGCAGGTGATGCAAGGCCGCCCACTACACTCTCTATACCTTCAACCCACAAGGACTGATGCAAGACGTAACGATTTATTCCGATGGTGCCTGCAAAGGCAATCCCGGCCCCGGCGGATGGGGAGCCGTGCTTGTCTCGGGCGATCACGAAAAGGAAATGTTCGGCGGCGAAGCCGGCACGACCAACAACCGCATGGAACTGACAGCCGTGATCGAAGCGCTGCGCGCGCTCAAGCGGCCCTGCCGCATCGCCGTCTATACCGACTCGCAGTACGTCCAGAAAGGCATCAAGGAATGGCTGCCAGGATGGAAAGCGCGCGGCTGGAAAACCGCTGACAAAAAGCCCGTGAAGAACGCCGACCTGTGGCAAACCCTTGATGATCTCACCCGGCCGCACCAGATCGAATGGCACTGGGTGCGCGGACACAACGGCCATCCCGGCAACGAGCGCGCCGACGCCCTGGCCAACAAGGGTGTTGCCAGCCTGACCGGCGTGGCCTGACCTTCTCATCTTCATTGCACCGGATACCGTCATGCGACAAATCATTCTCGACACCGAAACCACCGGCCTCAATGCCGCCACCGGTGACCGCGTCATCGAAATCGGCTGCGTGGAAATGGTGAACCGCCGCCTGACCGGCCGCACCCTGCACTTCTATATCAATCCGCAACGCGAGATCGACGCGGGCGCCATTGCGGTGCACGGCATCACCAATGAATTCCTGGTCGACAAGCCGGTCTTCAGCGCCGTGGCCAACGACATCCGCGATTTCGTCCAGGACGCGGAAGCGATCATCCACAACGCGCCATTCGACTTGGGCTTTCTCGATATGGAGTTCAAACTGCTCGGCCTGCCGCCCTTCCGCGAGCACCTCGGCGGCGTGATCGACACGCTCTACGAGGCGCGCCAGATGTTCCCCGGCAAGCGCAACTCGCTCGATGCGCTGTGCGACCGCCTGGGCGTCAGCAACTCGCACCGCACGCTGCACGGCGCATTGCTGGATGCCGAGATCCTCGCCGAGGTCTACCTCGCGATGACGCGCGGCCAGAACAGCCTGGTCATCGACATGCTCGATTCCTCCGCCACGGCGGGCGATGCAGTGGACCGCATCGATTTCGCCACGCTCGATCTGATCGTGCGCCGCGCCACGGACGCGGAGGCAGAGGCCCATGCCCAGGTGCTGGCCGGGCTCGACAAAGCCAGCGGCGGCAAGACAGTCTGGACCGCGCCGACTGCCCAGGAGAGCAGCGCCACTGCGGATCCCGCAAATAAAGCATGAACAGGGCTTTACAAGCACATCAAGACCATGCCATAATCTTCAACTGTTCTGCATTCGGGTGGTTAGCTCAGCGGTAGAGCACTGCCTTCACACGGCAGGGGTCACAGGTTCAATCCCTGTACCACCCACCAAGCGCCCAGCAATACCGGAACGCGCAGATCATGCGACAAAGCCAGCTCACGAAGCTGGCTTTTTTGTTTTCTGGTTTTTCAGGCTATCCCGCATTCTGGCGCCACATCGCGCATCTGCTCCCGGCGCAGCGCGGAATGTCCCGCGCGCACTATCGTGGCTCACTCGCAGCGGGGGCAGAATCCAGTCCTTGCAAGATTTCCGGCCGGCAATAGCGATCCATCACCTCTTGGAGCCGCGGCGCGACGGCAGCGGGGAAATCCGGCATGTTCGGCAACTCACGCAACCGATCCAGCAAATGAAATGCTTCGAGCTGATTACCTTCAGACAATGCTCGCTCGATACGGGACTCGTAGTCCGCGATGAGTGGGAGATATTTCGCAGGCATGACTACTCCAAAGACGTGGTACTGCCACCCTTGAAGTGTCGCGGCTCTTGGAGGACGCGTTGGGCTGTTCAGCCTCAAGCATGGATAAGGCAATGGAACGCGTGCCGACATTGATAACCCGGCGCACGCGCGAAGAACTAACAGAGTATTCATTGTACGTCACATGCCGCCTAATACAAGCACTATCTGGCCAATGTGCGCCCGGCAACATGCCGACGGGCAAGTTCGATCACGTCGATACTCCGTCAGGCAAAAAGAAAAAACCGGCCTTCCGGCCGGCTTCTATCCATGCGGATCGATTGCGCAGATTCCCGGTGTTTCAGGAAAACACCTCCACGACATCGCCGGCAAACACCGGGCGCTCCTTCTCCGCACCGGCCGATGCGTCGCCGGCGGCTGCCACCGGACGGCAGATGATCCACATGCCATCACCCGGGTTTTCAACGATCTCCAGGCGTTCGCCCGAATCCAGCCCCACATGCGTACCCGGCAACAACTCCACCAGATTGATCGACTTCGAATCGGCCATCTCCTGCTCCTCCTTCAGGTTCGTGTCCGGTAGTCCATCACGACCCCGGCCTGTTTCGCAACATCATTCCAGCGCGCAAGCTCGCTGTCCAGCTTGGCCTTGAACTCGCGGGTACCCAGCGGCCGCGGGGTATAACCCGCCAGCTCGAGGCGTTTGCGCACCTCCGGCTGCTGCACCACTTCGACGATATCGCGGCTCAGTTGCTCGAGAATCGCCGGCGGCGTGCCAGGCAGTCCGTGCAGGCTCAGCCAGCTGCCTACATCGAAACCCGGGACGCCAGCCTCCTGCATCGTCGGCACCTCGGGCAACATGCGCTGGCGATACGAGGTGGTGACGGCAATTGCCTTCAGCCTGCCCGACTTGATCATCTGCACAAACGGACCGACGCTGCTCAAGCCTGCATGAACGGTACCCGAGAGCAGGCCCGCCAGTACCTCGCTGGGTCCCTTGTATGGCGTGTACAACCATTTCGTTCCAGTTTTCTGCGAGAGCAGCTCATACGACATGTGCATCGAGCTGCCACGATCGTGACATCCCATGGCCAGCTCGCCCGGCTTCGACTTGGCCAGGGCCACCAGTTCTGTCAGGTTGTTCACGCCAAGGTCCGAGCGCACCACCAGCAGGTTGGCCGACTCGGCCATCTGCGCAATGGGCGTAAACACCGTCGGGATGTCGATTGGCAGATTGGTGAACACGGCTGGCGGCAGCACATTGAGCCCGAGCCCGCCCGCCATCAGCGTGTATCCGTCCGGCTGCATGCGCGCATAGGCCTGCATGCCGATCATGCCGCCTGCACCGGCACGGTTTTCGATCACGAAGGCCTGGCCATACTTGGTGCCGAGCGCTTCGGCAACAATCCGCACGACAATGTCGAGCGCAAGTCCGGGCGCACCGGGCACGACAATCTTCACCTGGCGTGCAGGGTACGCCTGGTTTGCAAAGGCGGACGGCAACGACACACTCATGCCGGTCAAGGCAGAAAACGCAAGAAACGTACGGCGTGATACAGGAAACGGATGCTTGCTCATGCTGTGGGGCCCCTTAGAAGAAAAGTGCAAGTGCTTTGGATAGCAAAGTGCTTTGCGCGAGGTAGACCTCACGTCTTTTGATCAGCCACGATGTCCCTTCGCGGACCAGCGTGTCGCGCCGCCGCCCGGCGAACAGCGAGACTTCGGCGTCGAGCCGGTTCTGATAGACCAGGAAGCGCGACTCGACATCGGCGGACCTGGCCGCCGCGTCGTAGCCATGCACCTGAACGTTGGTGACCATGCGGCTGAAACGCGAGGACGGCTCCTCGATCCAGTGCATGCCGGTCTTGAGCTGGGCAATGCGCTTGGAAAGCGTGGCGTGCCCTTCGTCAAACCAGCAGGTCTCGCCGCTACGGGTGTATTCCTGTGCCAGTTTGTCGCGCCGCACGTTGCGCGCAATCGGCACCACATAGCTGAGTTCCTGGTGCATCAACGCCAGCCATTCCTCGTACTGGCGTGCATCCAGCAATGCCGATTCGGCCGAATAGAACTGGTTGATTTCCCACCACGTTGCCATCGATTCAGCAGTCGTCGGGATACCGGGAATGGTGAGTTGCGTCATGCCTTGGCTCCTTCCTTGCGCAGCGGACGGATCTCGCTCCAGCTCTGCCCATCCATGAACTTGCCCCACTGCCGATAGAACGCACGGGCACCCTCTTCCGAAAAATCGGCGAAGACCGCATCGTCGAGATGCGGTACCGGCTCGGCGTGGCCCAGTCCCATCTGGTAGTTGAAATCGAGCTGCTGGGCCATCGTGCCCTGGCACGATTCGGTCGCGCAGGCCCAGTTCTCCATGTCGTCCGACTCGGCCATGCCGGCGGGACCGTGGTAGGTGATGTTGTAGTGCTGGGTCGCGGATTTCACTTCCTCCGGCGCGTCCTTGTCGACCAGATAGATCCGCCAGATTTCCGTTTCCGTGGGGCTGATCGGGTGGAACAAGCCGATCGAGCGCGGTTGCAGCGCATGGAACGACATGTTCGGAAAGATCGTCGCCGTCGCGTGCGGTGTGACACGCATGGTGTCGGCGAGGTTGGCCACACGCTTCTCGTACACATCCTGGAAATACTCTTCGAGCACCGGCACGCCCTGGTACTGCGGGACATAGTCGAACTCTTCGAAGTGCGGCAGGCGCGCAATCGCTCCATGCCCCAGCTCGGGGAAAGCCACGCACATGCGCTTGGTTGTCAGGTCACGACGGCCGCGACCCGGACTCGGGCCGACGCCCACGAGATCGGCCGAACGATGGCTGATGTCGTGGTGCTTGTCGCCGATGAAGTTCTCCGGCGGGAACTTCCAGTTGCACTTCACGCGCCACTTCTGGATGCCACCCACGACCTCGGAGCCGCCCTCGCGCCCATCGCGATGATCGAGCAGAGAATCGAGATAGATCTTCATGCCGCCGAGGTAGTCCAGGAAATCCGGCGCGTCCGGATCCCAGGTCGCCCAGATGGTGCCCTTGTAGTTGTAAACCTGCGCCACACGCTTCAGGCCCCATTCGCGCTTGTTCAGCTCACCCTTGTAGTGCGAAGCGAAACCCGGCACACCCACCAGCCCGCCCGGCGCCTCCACCAGATCGCCGTCGGTAGAAAAGCTCCAACCGTGGTACGGGCACGAGAAGGCACGATTGTTCCCGCTGTCGTAGCGGCACAGCTTCATGCCCCGGTGCGCGCAGCTATTGAGCAGCACCTGGATACTGCCCTGCCGGTCACGCGTCAGGATCACCGACTCGCCGCCCATGCGGGAGACGAAGTAATCGTCGGGATTGGGTACCAGGCTTTCATGCCCCACCATCAGCCAGGCGCGGGAGAAGATGTTCTTCAGCTCCGCCTGGAACAGTTCGGCGCTGGAGAAGATCTCCCGACTCACCAGCCCCTCGTCCGCCCGCACGAGTTCTTGAATCGATCGCATATTGCAGTCCCTTCCTCATGTCTAAGCCCGGCCACACCGGGATGTTTTTGCTCAAGCAAGAATCCAGCCAAGATTCTATGAAAATCTTATTATCGTATTTACCAAAAGAAAAGAGGTATGATGACGCCATATGCAAAGGATCGGCCCTGTCATCCGCGCCAACTTATAATATGAGCTGATCGACACACCGACCGAAAAGGGTCCAACATGGATACGCTGAGCAAACAGGAAAACACCAACCTGACCGACCGGATCACCTCGCTGCTGCGCACGCAGATCACCGGCGGGACATTCGAGGCCGGCGACGTGCTGCCGCCGGAAAGCCTGATCGCGGAACGGCTGGGAGTCTCGCGCACTGTGCTGCGCGAGGCCATTTCACGCCTGAAGGTGGAAGGACTGGTGGCCAGCAAGCAAGGCAAGGGGCTGGTGATTCTCGATGCCCGTCCCTCTTCCGTGTTCCGCCTGCACGCCGCCAACCAGGACGATGTGGAAGAACTGATCGGCATCGTGGAACTGCGTACCGGCTTCGAGATCGAGGCGGCCGGATTCGCCGCCATGCGCCGTGACGACAGCGACCTCGCCGCCATGCGCCAGGCCTTGGCCGATATGCGAGCGGCACTGGATGCCGGCCAGGTCGAGGCCGGCGTCGATGCCGATTTCGCCTTCCATCAGGCAATTGCCCGCGCCACGCGCAATCCCAATTACGTGCGCTTCTTCGAGTTTTTCACCGAGCTTTACAAGAAGAACCTGCTCGCCTCGCGCTCGCGTTCGGCCAAGGCCTCCCGGGGCGAACTGGCGCAGGAAGAGCATGAGCGCATCGTCGCCGCCATTCACAAGGGCGATGCCGAACTGGCGCGGGCCGCCGCACGCACGCACCTTGAAAACACCGCCAGCCGCCTGCGCTCGTCCACCGGGATCCTCCGGCCGGTCAGCAAGAATCGCGGCGGCGCCAAACCCGCTGCCAAGCAGCTTATCTTCTGAGGACCACAATGCACCACGATGGGGTATACGCCAACTACATTGCCGCGGAATGGTGCCGTGGCAATGGTGTCACCGAGAACCGCAACCCGAGTGATACAGATGATGTCGTCGGCCGCTATGCACAGGCCAGCACGGACGATGTCGAGCGGGCCATCGGCGCCGCCGAGGCAGCTTTCCCCACGTGGTCCACAGGCGGTATCCAGGCACGCAGCGAAGCGCTGGAGCAGATCGGCGCCGAAATCCTGTCCCGCAAGGACGAGCTGGCACATCTGCTGGCACGCGAAGAGGGCAAGACGCTCGCCGAAGCCCATGGCGAAGTCCTGCGCGCCGCGCATATCTTCAAGTTCTTTGCCGGCGAATGCGTACGCCAGTCGGGCGAACTGCTGCCATCGGTGCGAAGTGGCGTCTCCGTCGAGATCACGCGTGAACCGCTCGGCGTGATCGGCATCATCACACCCTGGAATTTTCCGCTGGCAATCCCGGCATGGAAAATTGCCCCCGCCCTGGCCTATGGCAACTGCGTCGTCTTCAAGCCGGCCGATCTCGTGCC
This sequence comes from Imbroritus primus, assembly GCA_000272025.2. GTDB lineage: Bacteria > Pseudomonadota > Gammaproteobacteria > Burkholderiales > Burkholderiaceae > Imbroritus > Imbroritus primus. Next base: position 603,122 of record AKCV02000015.1, on the reverse strand, counting down.
GGCTTCGGCATGGGCGCTGGCCGAGATCATTTCACGTGCGGGCCTGCCCACGGGCGTGTTCAATCTGGTCATGGGCCGTGGCAGCGTGGTGGGCGATGCCCTCGTCAACCATCCTGCCGTCGCGGCCATCACCTTCACCGGATCGGTACCGGTCGGCCAGCGCATTGGCGCGGCCTGTGCGGCGGCCGGCAAGAAAGTACAACTGGAAATGGGCGGCAAGAATCCGCAGGTGGTACTCGACGACGCCAATCTCGAGCAGGCGGTCGAACTGTGCGCACAAAGCGCCTTCTATCAGGCTGGCCAGCGTTGCACCGCCTCGAGCCGCATCATCGTAACCGGCGGCATCTACGGCGCATTCGTCGATGCCCTGGCAGCGCGTCTGCAGCGCATCCAGGTCGGGCATGCCCTGGCAGCCGATACCGACATCGGTCCGGTGGCCAGCGCTGGCCAGCTCGAGCAGAACCTGGAATATGTGGCCATTGGCCAGGCAGAAGGCGCTACCCTGCGCTGCGGTGGCGAGCGCCTGGAGCGCGGCACGCCGGGCTACTACATGCGCCCGGCATTGTTCATCGACACGGACAATCGCATGCGCATCAACCGTGAAGAGATCTTCGGCCCGATCGCCACCGTGCAGCGGGCACGCAATTACGAGGAAGCACTGGCGCTCGCCAACGATACCGCCTTCGGCCTGTCCTCCGGGATCGCCACCACCAGCCTGAAGTACGCACAGCATTTCAAGCGGCACAGCCAGGCGGGCATGGTCATGGTGAACCTGCCAACCGCCGGCGTCGACTATCACGTCCCCTTCGGCGGCCGCAAGGGATCGAGCTACGGCCCGCGTGAACAGGGCCGCTACGCGCAGGAATTCTTCACGACCGTCAAGACGGCCTATCTCGCGGCCTGACCCTGCCGGCGACCATGCCCTGGGCATCGTACATCCAGGGCAAGGCGCATCAGTGAAAAGGCCGCCCGGTTCGGGCGGCCTTTCTGCCAATCACCGGCACATCGCGCCATGGCCGCGCCGATGACTGCCATCGCGCGCGGCACAGGCACTAGGCTGCGGTCGCGGCGGTGTCGACGATCATGTAGATCTTGCGCACGGGAGTCACCGTCTTCCACGTCCCCTTGAAACCGGGCTTCATCACAAAAGTGTCGCCAGCGGAGAAGCGTTGCATCGAGCCATCCTCCCCCGCGATCTCTACCGTACCTTCGAGCAGGTGGCACAGTTCATAGATGCTTCCTTTCATGGAAATATTCTTGCCGGGCGTACTGGCCCACACGCCGGTACGTACCATTTCGCCGGCCTGGTCCTGCTCCCACGAGGTGTACAGTGGCTCGCCTTCCAGAAGGCGCTCCGGCGCGCAGCGCGATTGCTCGCCCTCACCGAGATTGGTCGTGTGGATCTGCTTGATCAATGACATGCTGGTTCCTCCTGGCGACAGCCCACCTCGTTGAGGAGGGCCGCGCGGTCTAGCGTGAAGATGAAGTGGATGACGGCACCGCTGCCGCCGGATCCGCCTGCAGAAAATCGAAGTCGCAACCGTCCTCGGCCTGCATCACGTGGCGCTCGAACAGGCTTGCGTAGCCACGCGCAGGCGCGGCTGCCGGGGCTGGACGCACCTTGCGGCGCTGCGCCAGTTCTTCCTCCGGCACCAGCAGATCGATCCGTCGCGCCTCGACCGACAGACGAATACGATCACCATTGCGCACCAGGGCAAGCGGGCCATCTGCTGCCGCTTCGGGCGACACATGCAGCACCACCGTGCCATAGGCCGTACCGCTCATGCGTGCGTCGGAGATGCGCAGCATGTCCTTCACGCCCTGCCGTGCCAGCTTGCTCGGGATCGGCAGGTAACCGGCCTCGGGCATGCCGGCCGCTTTCGGACCCGCATGCTTGAGGACCAGCACATCCCCAACTTCGACATCGAGGTCAGGACTATCGATGCGTGCCGCGAGGTCCTCGAGATTCTCGAACACCACGGCCCGCCCCTCGGTCTCGAACAACCGCTTGTCCGCCGCCGCCCGCTTGAGCAGCGCGCCATTCGGCGCCAGCGACCCTTCGAGTGCGATCAGGCCGCCCACCGGATCAATCGGCCGGTCCATCGGCCGGACGATATCGGTATTGCTCCAGCCCACGGCTTCGATCACTTCGCCGATGGTCAGGCCGCCCACTGTCGGACAATCCAGATGCAGCAATGGCTTCAGCTCCCGCAGGATGGCAGGCATGCCACCCGCGGCATGGAAGTCTTCCATGTAATGCTCGCCCGTCGGCTTGAGATCGAGCAGCACCGGCGTGGACTCGCTCAGGGCATTGAGCCGCGCACGGTCGATGCGAATACCGGCACGGCCAGCAATGGCCGTGAGGTGCACCAGCGCGTTGGTCGAACCGCTGATCGCCAGCAGCACGCGCAAGGCATTTTCCACCGAGCGCTCGGTAATGAACGTATCGGGTTTTACCCCTTGCAGCGCCAGTGCCACTGCGCGCTTGCCGGATTCCTCGCCGGCGCGCAAGCGGTCGGCATGTACCGCCGGGATGGCAGCCGTACCCGGCAAAGACAAGCCAAGTGCCTCGGCAAGGCAGGCCATGGTGCTGGCAGTACCCATCACCGCACAGGTACCGGTGGTAGTGGCGAGATTGCCCTCCACCACCTTGATCACGCTTTCCGATACTTCGCCTGCCCGATGGCGCGCCCAATAGCGGCGGCAATCGGTACACGCGCCCAGGCGCTCGCCTTCGAAACGGCCTGTCATCATCGGGCCACCGACCAGCTGGATAGCCGGCTTGCCGGCGGAGATCGCCCCCATCAGTTGCGCCGGCACGGTCTTGTCGCAACCACCGACCAGCACGACCGCATCCATCGGCTGGGCCCGCACCATTTCCTCCACATCCATCGACATGAGGTTGCGGAACTTCATGCTGGTGGGGTTGAGATAGGCTTCGCCCAGCGAGATGGTCGGAAAGCGCAGCGGCAGACCGCCCGCCATCAGCACGCCGCGTTCCACCGCGGCAAGCAGTTCCGGAAAATGCCGGTGACAGTTGTTGAATCCGCTCGTACTGTCGGCGATACCGATCACCGGCCGGTCGAGCGCCTCACGGCTGTAGCCCATCGACGACGCGAAAGACCTGCGCAGGTAGCGCGCAAAGCCGAGGTCGCCATACTGCGTCAGGCCGTCGTCAAGACCTTTGTATGGTTTGCTCACGCACGCTCCTTGAGGGTCCCGTAGTGATCCACCTCCGGGTTCACTGCGGCACCCGGCCTGGCACCTTCCAGCACATCGATCAGGTTGTGCACGGCCAGGTCGATCATGGCGCGGCGCGTTTCATGCGTGGCGCTGCCCACGTGCGGCAGCAGCGTAACGTTGTCCATGCCCGCCAGCGCGGAAGCAGCCGGATCGAGCGGCTCCTTCACGAATACGTCGAGACCCGCGCCTGCAATGGTGCCATTCTTCAACGCTTCGATCATGGCCGGCTCGTCCACCACCGCGCCGCGCGAAGTGTTGATGAAGATCGCACTCGGTTTCATCATGCCGAACTCGCGCGCCCCGATGGAATTGCGCGTCGCATCTGTCAGGGGTACATGCACGCTGACGAAATCGCAGGTGCGGAACAGTTCGTCGCGCTCGAGATAGCCGATGCCAGTGGCCTCCGCTGCAGCCTGGCGATTGCGGTTGTGATAGAACACCTTCATGCCAAAGGCACGCGCCCGCTCCGCCACCATGCGGCCGATGCGGCCCATGCCCAGGAGGCCCAGCGACTTGCCCATCAGATCGTACGACAAGGGCGCGGCGCCCTTGGCCCAGCGGCCATCCCGCACGAAACGGTCAAGACCCACGAGATTGCGGCCCGTGCACAGGATCAGGCCGAGCGTCAGGTCCGCCACGGCGGCATCGAGCACGCCGGGGGTGTTGCACACCACAACGTTGGCAGCCGTCGCGGCTTTTACGTCGATATTGTCATAGCCCACCGCGAAATTCGACACTACCCTGACTGCCGGCATGGACTGGAAGAAAGCCTGATCAAGGGGTGTGCGCACGGTGCCGACCACGCCACGGATACGTGCCGCCACGTCTGGAGCCAGGGCTTTCTCGATGCGCTCGCCAGGCGCGACCGGATGGACCTCGAAACGCTCCTGCAGGGCGCCCTGAAGATCCGCAGGCAAATTCACCGAGACCACCACAGCTTGCTTACCGTTCTGCATGTTTGAACCTCATCGAAAAAGAAAGACATGAATGGGTCCGACTGTATTGTCGGTTTATCGTATAATACGATATCATGTGATCACGCAACGAGACAAGCGTATTTCGCAAATCCAGACTTTCAGAGACTCCCGACCATGCCGACAGCACACTTCACTGACTCCGCCGGAACCGTCACCACCATTGAAATCAAGGAAGGCCATTCGCTGATGGAGGGTGCGCGCATGCATGGCCTCGAAGGTATCGTGGCGGAATGCGGCGGCGGCGCGATCTGCGGGACCTGCCATGTGCAGGTCGGCCCGGAATGGTTCGCGCAATTGCCAGAACCGGAAGCCAGCGAAGCAGTGCTGCTCGAGATGGTGCCCGAGCGCAGTGGCACAAGCCGCCTGGCTTGCCAGATCGTCATGCATGCCGGGCTCGACGGTATCCAGGTCGCCATTCCGTCCGAGCAGATCGGCGGTGCGATCTGACATGAGCCAGCGCATCGTCATCATCGGCGGTGGCCACGCCGCCGCGCAGTTATGCCAGGGCCTGGCCAGTGCCGGCCTGGGACCTCGGAGCACGCTGGTGTGTGCCGAAGCCGAACCACCCTACCAGCGCCCGCCACTCTCCAAGCGCTTCCTGCAGGATCCGCAGGCGGTCGCCCAGCCGCTACTGTCGGTCGATCAGCTTGTCACGCAGGGATTCACCGTGCACCAGGGCAAGATGGCAACCGCCATCGACATCGCCGGCAAGACGCTGCAGCTTGCTTCCGGCGCCACGCTTGGCTGGGACTGGCTGGGGCTGGCCACGGGTGCGCGCGCACGGACCATTGCGCCCCTGGAATCATTCGGCAATGTCGCCACGCTGCGGCATGTGCAGGATGCCATGCGCCTGCGCGAACGCCTGTCGGCCGCCCGCCATGTCACGGTGATTGGCGGCGGATTCATCGGCCTGGAAATCGCGGCAACCGCAGCGTCGCTCGGCAAGACGGTGACCGTGATCGAAGCTGCGCCACGGCTGCTGGGCCGCGCGGTATCGCCGGAGCTCTCGGGCCGCATCGAGACACATCACCGGCAGGCCGGCGTGGATATCCGCCTGCGGACGTCCGTCACCGACTATCGCGTGGACGGCAGCCGGGTGACACATCTGATGTTCGGCAACGAGCCCTTGCCAACCGATCTCGTGATCGTCGGCATCGGCGCCCTGCCGGAAACCGCATTGGCCGAACAGGCCGGCATTGCATGCGACGATGGCGTACTGGTCGATCCGTGGATGCAGACCAGTGTGCCGCAAGTCCTCGCGATTGGTGATTGCGCCCGCCTGTGCCCCGGCAACGGCTTGCCATCGATACGCCTGGAATCCGTGCAGAACGCGAACGATCAGGCGCGTACCGCCGTCGCCACGCTGCGCGGCGAGCCCAAGCCGTATGCCGCAGTGCCGTGGTTCTGGTCGGACCAGGGCACGCTGCGGCTGCAGATGGCCGGCCTGCTGCCGCCCGATGTCTCCACGAGCGTGATGCGCCAGGGTCCGGATACCTCGTCCTTTTCGCTATTCCATTATCGCGGCGATACACTGGTGTGCGTGGAATCGATGAATGCGCCGGGGGATCATCTGGCCGCCCGGCGCATGCTGCAGGCAGGCATTCATCCCGCGCCCGCGCAAGTTGGCGATACCACGGTACCGCTTGTCGATCTCCTGCGCGCAGCCTAGGCTGAAGGCACACTTCGTCGCAGCCAGATCCCGCATCCCTGCTGCAAGGTGGAAAAGCTGCAACGCCGGCCCGCCCGGCATGACGCCGCCATGTATAGTCGTGGTGTCGCCTCGCCCGGAATACGGTCCCATGCCATTGACAGCCCTCGCCCAGCAACTGCGCTTCCTCAAGGAGATTGACGGACTGAAATCCGTTGTCCGCCAGTCTCCCCTGCTCGACGGCAGCCGCAAGGAAAACTCCGCCGAGCACTCCTGGCATCTGGCCATGTACGCGCTGCTACTGCATGAATATGCCGTCGGACCGGTTGATGCCAACCGCGTGATCCGCATGCTCCTGCTGCATGACATCGTCGAGATCGACGTCGGCGATACTCCGATTCATGGCGGGCATGCGCAGGAAGAACAGGCGGAACGCGAACGCGTGGCAGCCCGGCGGCTGTTTGGGCTATTGCCGCAGCCGCAGGGCGCCGAGCTGCTGGCACTGTGGCAGGAATTCGAAGATGCCGAGACCGAGGATGCCAGATTCGCCAAGGCGCTCGACCGGTTTCAGCCGCTGCTGGTGAATGTGGTCGCCGGTGGCGGAACCTGGACCGAGAATGGCGTGTCGCTCGAGCAGGTGATGTCCCGTTACGGACCTGCCATCGAGCGCGGCGCGCCGGCGCTCTGGGCGGAATGCCGACAGTGGGTGGCCGACCATTTCGCCAGGTCATGATGGGTGGTGCCGCGATCCGGCTACCGTGCCTGCAGGATCTCCGTCGCCTGCCGGATCACCGGCATATCGACCATCTTGCCATCCACGGCAACCGCTGCACCCTGGCTCGACGCGACAGCCTCCATCACGCGCCGCGCCCAGTCACGCTCGGTCTCGGACCAGGCGAATCCGCGATGCACATGGGCCACCTGCCGCGGATGAATGCACAACTTGCTCCTGAATCCCAGCGTACGCCCGCGCCGCGTATCGGCCTCGATCCTTTCAGCGTCGTCGAGCACGGTCGTCACACCCTCCACGGGTGGCGCGATATTGGCAAGGCGTGAAGCCAGCACGACCTGCGCGCGGAAGAACAACAGTTCATCGCCCGCTGCTTCGGTCACCCCCAGGTCGACCTGCAGGTCGAGCGAGCCAAACATCAGGCGTACGACGCGCGGGCTGCGGGCCAGCGCCACAAGATCCTCGAAGGCCCCCGCGGTTTCCACAATGGGATACAACCCGCAAGCCTCGTGGCAGTGCGCGGCAACACGCGCCAGATGCGCCGGACGCTCGGTCTTCGGCAGCACGATGCCCGCCACGCCGGGATGGGAGGCAAGGCGGACATCGTCCTCGAACCATTCGGTATCCGGACCATTGACGCGCACCAGCACAGATGCCTCAGCGGTCAGCCATGCCAGCAGGCTCTCCCTGGCAGCGCGCTTGTCGGCGGGCGGCACGGCATCTTCGAGATCAACGATGACGGCATCCGCGCCAGACTGCAACGCCTTGTCCAGCCGCTCGGGCCGGTTGGCCGGAACGAACAGGTAGGAACGGGGCAATGCTGCTTCGCTCATGCGGATGCTCCGGAAAACAGCCGGCCGACATGCGGATGATCGGCCAGGCGCCAGGCCCACGCGTAGAACGCCGCCATGTCAGACGCCGAGGCAGCCCCGGAAAATGCCGCAAGGCGTGATGCCTTCTGCTCGATTTCCTCGCGGCTGAGCGTATTGCCAGGATCGCCCTTCGGTTCATCGACACGCCCATCCAGCACGCGGCCGTCGTTGGTGTGTACCGTGACCTTGCCGATCCAGCGCACGGGGTAGGTGCGGTCGACTTCTTCGTCGAGCACCATCTCGACCTTGTCGCGGAACGCCGCCACCTCGGGATGCAGGTAATCCTGCTCGAACTCGCGCACACCCGCCACGCCTTTCACGGCAATCAGCCCGAGCACGGTACCCATCGAGAACTTGCCTTGGTGCACTGTCTGCGGCACCGTCACCGCGCCAAGCACGTCAATGGCGCCCTGGTGGACGCGGGCGACCACCTGCGCAATGTCGGCATGGCGCAGATCGTGCTCGCGCATCACCGCCAGCAGCGCATCCGCCGCCGGGTGGGTATGGCGGCACGACGCGTGGAACTTGAAGGAGGTTTCAGCCAGCGCCCAGCGTGTGCCAAGGCGGTCAGTCAGTTTGGCCGGGTCGGCGTCCTGCGACATGCCTGCTGCCATGCCCTGCGCACCTTCGAGAATCTGGCGCGCGCCCGTAAAGCCATCCGCCGCAAGATAGGCTGCTAGCAAACCATCGGCCGCTGCCTTAGCGGTATGTAGCTGCTTTGAGTCCGCGGCGTCGCGCAGGAATTCCCACAGCCCGCTGGCTTGCGTACCAGCCGAACCAAAAGCATGCAGCATCTGTTCCGGTGTCAGCTGCAACAGATTGCCAACCGCGGCCGCTGCTGCCACCGTGCCGGCGGTACCGGTGGTGTGGAAGATGCGGTAATGCGAGCGCCCGAGGAACTCACCCACACGGATGCCGACCTCGTACCCCGCCACGGCCGCCGTCAGCAGGTCGCGGCCCGAGCGGCCGGTCGCCTGCGCCACCGCCAGCACGGCAGGAAAAACCACGGCTGCCGGGTGGAACACGGAACCGTTGTGCACGTCGTCCTGCTCAATGAAATGCGACGAGGCGCCGTTGATCATTGCCGCCAGGTACGGACTCGTCGTGCGGCGCGACATGAGGATCTCGGCCGCGCCCTGCACCGTATGGCTTCCCGTAGGCTCGGGCACTGGCCCCATGGCCATGCAGAACCGTTCGATGGCAGTCACGGCGCGGGCGCCCTTGCCGGCCAGCGCTGAGCCGACCCAGTCGACGAAGAGGTTTTCGGCACGGCGGATCACCGGCTCGGGAATGTCCTGGAATGTCAGCGTGGCCGCAAAGCTGGCCAGGGTCTGGCTGGGGGTGGTGGTCATGATGGAATATGCTCCTGGCGTGCGCCGCGAGGTCAATGTCAGATGGCGTGCCCGGCGCGCAACGTGGCAATTGCCTCCGCGCTGTAGCCGAGGCTGGCGAGAATACTGTCGGTATGTTCGCCGAGCGCAGGCACGGGATCCATGCGCACCGGCTCGCCCGGCGCGACGCCAGGCGGCAGCAGCGCCGGCACGGTGCCGGCCGGCGTGGCGACCTCGGTCCAGCGCTGGCGGGCCGCGAGCTGTGCATGCTGCCATACATCCTGCATCTCGCTCATGCGTGCATTGGCGATATTGGCCTCTTCAAGCAGGCCGATGACCTCGGCCGAAGTCTTGCCCGCAAATGCCGCCGTGATCAGTTCGCGCAGTTCCGCCTGATGCGCCACGCGCTGGGTGTTGCTGTTAAAGCGTGCATCGCTGGCGAGCGCGCCCTGGCCCAACACCGTCGTGCAGAACGCGGCCCACTCGCGCTCATTCTGCACGCCCAACAGCACTGCCTTGCCATCGCCTGCGACAAACGGACCATATGGAAAGATCGTGGCATGCGCGGCACCGGCACGCGGCGGCGGCGCAGCGCCCTCAAAGGCGTAGTACAGTGGAAAGCTCATCCACTCGGTCATGCATTCGAGCATCGAGATGTCGATACGGCAACCATGTCCGGTCTTGCCACGCTGGATCAGCGCGCCGAGGATATTGGTATAGGCGTACATGCCGGCCGCGATATCGGCAATCGAACAGCCCGACTTCACTGGCGTCTCCGGCGTACCGGTCACGGACAGGAAACCCGACTCGCTCTGGATCAGCAGGTCGTAGGCCTTCTTGTCGCGATAAGGTCCGTCGCTACCATAGCCGGAGATATCGCACACGATCAGCCGGGGATAGCGCGCGTGCAGTGCCTCATATGACAACCCCAGGCGCGCCGCCGCGCCGGGTGCAAGGTTCTGCACCAGTACGTCGGCCTCGCCCAGCAGCCTGTCGAGAATGTCGCCCGCCTCGGCATGCTTGACGTCAAGCGTCAGGCTTTCCTTGGAGCGGTTGGTCCAGACGAAATGGGATGCCAGCCCGTTGACGCGATCATCGTAGCCCCGGGCGAAATCGCCCACGCCCGGCCGCTCCACCTTGATCACGCGCGCCCCCATGTCCGCCAGCTGGCGTGTACAGAATGGCGCGGCAATGGCGTGTTCGAGCGTGATGACAGTGATGCCGTCGAGCGGGCGCATGGCAATCTCCTCAGAACGAACGCGGCATGCCCAGCACGTGCTCGGCGACGTAGGACAGGATCAGGTTGGTGGAGATGGGTGCAACCTGGTACAGGCGTGTCTCGCGGAACTTGCGCTCGACATCGTACTCCGCGGCAAAGCCAAAGCCGCCGTGGAACTGCAGGCAGGCATTAGCGGCTTCCCACGAGGCGTCAGCCGCCAGCAGTTTGGCCATGTTCGCCTCCGTGCCGCACGGCTTCTGCGCATCGAACAGTGCCGCCGCCTTGAAACGCATCAGGTTCGCCGCCTCGATATTGGTATAGGCGCGCGCGATGGGAAACTGCACGCCCTGGTTCTGGCCGATGGGGCGGCCGAACACCACGCGCTCGTTGACGTACTTGGTCACCTTGTCGATGAACCAGTAGCCATCGCCGATGCATTCGGCGGCAATCAGCGTGCGCTCGGCGTTGAGGCCGTCGAGGATGTACTTGAAGCCCTTGCCTTCCTCACCGATCAGGTTTTCCGCCGGCACTTCGAGGTTATCGAAGAACAGTTCGTTGGTCTCGTGGTTGACCATGTTCAGGATCGGCTGCACCGTCATGCCGTGGCCAATCGCATCGCGCAGGTCGACGATGAAGATCGACATGCCTTCCGACTTTTTCTTCACTTCGGCCAGCGGCGTGGTGCGCGCCAGCAGGATCATCAGGTCTGAATGCTGGATGCGCGAGATCCACACCTTCTGCCCATTGATCACATATTTATCGCCCTTGCGCACCGCCGTGGTCTTGATCTTGGTGGTATCGGTGCCGGTGGTCGGCTCGGTCACACCCATGGACTGCAGGCGCAGTTCGCCGCTGGCGATCTTTGGCAGGTAGAACTGCTTCTGGGCCTCGGAGCCATGGCGCAACAGCGTGCCCATGTTGTACATCTGGCCGTGGCAGGCGCCGGAGTTGCCGCCGGAACGGTTGATCTCTTCCATGATCACCGAGGCCTCCGTCAGGCCCAGCCCGGAGCCGCCGTACTCCTGCGGAATCAGCGCTGCCAGCCAGCCGGCCTTGGTCAGCGCATCCACAAATTCCTCGGGATAGCCGCGGGCCTCGTCGACCTTGCGGAAGTATTCGGAGGAGAACTGGCCACACAGGTCGCGCACCGCTTCGCGGATGTCCTGGAACTGGTCGGTGGTATCGAGCGTCATGAAATTACCTTGAATCAGTCAAAACAGAATGTATCGATGAATAGCGATCAGCCGATCGTGGCGGTCGCCGTCATGGTGAGCCAGCCTTCGTGATCCTGCGCCCACAGGCGCACGGTCTTGCCATCCTCATCCAGCGCGCCGCTAACGCGGAACACATGTGGCGTAAATGTCGGTCGTACTGCCTTGAAATCAAAGGTACGCACCGTGGCATCCGGCAGGTTGCGGCGCAACAGGTCCACCAGCAGCGTGGCGATCAGCGGGCCGTGCACCACCAGCCCGGGATAGCCCTCGACCTGCGTCACGTACGGCAAGTCGTAATGGATGCGATGGCCGTTGAAAGTCAAGGCCGAATAGCGGAACAGCAGCGTGGCATCGGCCACGATCTCGCGCGACCATTGCGCATCCTGAGGCGCCGGCTGCGGCTTGGGCGCGGGGTCGCCCGGCTGTGGCTGGGCGCGGTACACGATGTCGTGCTCCTCGCTCAGCAATACGCCCTCGGCATCGGCGACCTCATGGCGTACCAGCACGAAGGCCAGCGTACCGCTGCGGCCTGACTTGACCTGCACATCACCCACGGTCGACGTGCGCGTGACGGCACTGCCAAGCGCCAGCGCGCGATGGAATGCCAGCCGCCCGCCGGCCCACATGCGGCGCGGCAGGGGCACTGGCGGCAGGAAGCCGCCGCGGCTGGCGTGGCCGTCCGGGCCCAGTTCGGACTGGCGGTGCAGTGGCAGGAAGTAGAGCCAATGCCACAGCGGCGGCAACGCATCGCCGGCACGAGGCGCGGGATCATCCCGATCGAGCGTGGCCGCAAGGGCCGCCACCGGGGTCAGGGTAATCTGGTCGTCGTGCCGCTCGGTGCGGCCGATCCACTGTTGCAGGTGGGTGAGGTCCAGGTGGGTGGGGTCCAGGTGAGCGGGGTCCATAAAGCAGCCAAAAGCACGGGAATGCGGCCACTATGCCCGCGCCCCCGAGTCTTGCCTATTCGCATGTGCCAAAGCGCGGGTTTCGCGCAGCTGAAGTCTCCCTGTGTTCCGCCGGCACGGAGACTCCGCTACACTCGGGCGTTGCTCTCATCATTTTCCCGGCACCTGCCTTCATGCACTACGACCTCACCGACCTGCGCCTCTTCCTGCACGTAGGGGACACCGAAAACCTGACACGTGCGGCCGAGCGCGCCTGCCTGTCGCTGCCGGCGGCCAGCAATCGCATCAAGCAGCTGGAGGAGGCGTTCGAAACCCAGTTGCTGGTGCGCCAGGCCAAGGGGGTCCAGCTCACCCCCGCGGGCCACATGCTGTTGCAGCATGCGCGCGAGGTGTTCCGCGAGCTGGAATGCCTGCACGCCGACCTGCAGCCATTTGCGCAAGGCGTCAAGGGCCGGTTGCGCGTGCTGGCCAATACCACGGCCACGCATTCCTTTCTCGCCGATGCGCTGTCGCGCTTCCTCACCGACAACCCGGGCGTCGACATCGAGCTGGAAGAACAGCTCTCGCAGGAAATCGTGGCGACACTGAATGCCGGCGGCGCAGACCTCGGCATTGTGGCCGGCAGCGTCGCCACCGAGGGGCTGGAGGTCCAATTGCTGGGTAGCGATGACCTGATCGTCATCGCCTCGATCAATCACCCATTGCCGAGCTTCAAAAAACTGCGCTTTGCTGACCTGCTCGACGCGCACCGCTTCGTCGGCCTGAACGAATTCAGCGCCATCCAGTCGTTTCTCGACGGCATGGCAGCCGGACTCGGCAAGCGCATCAGTCTGCGGGTCCGCGTTGGCAGTTTCGATGCCGTGTGCCGCATGGTCGAAGCCGGCGCGGGCATCGCCATCGTGCCGCGCTCCTGTGCCATGCGCTATGCCAACCGCAAGGACCTGCGCATGGTACCGCTGACCGATACGTGGGCACGCCGCGAGATGCGCCTGTGCCGGCGCCCGGGCGGCAACCTGCCGCAGTTCGCGGACACCCTGATCCGCTACCTGACCGAGGCCGCCCAGGCGCCTGTCTGAGGTATCTGGCGCGGTTCAGCACCATCCGGCGTGGTCCGGCGCAGCGTTCAAAATCCACGAACGCAGCTTTCGAAAATGTGCGCTGGTCGCGCCATGGGCCGCTCCATATACTGCTCCGCAGAACGAATCGAGCGGAGACATCATGCTGCACAACGCCCTCCAGGGCATCAAGGTCCTGGACCTGTCACGGATCCTCGCCGGTCCCTGGTGCACCCAGAACCTGGCTGACCTTGGCGCCGAGGTGACCAAGATCGAGCGCCCCGAGGGCGGTGACGATACACGTGGCTGGGGCCCACCCTACCTCGAATCGCCCGACGGCTCGGCGCGCATGTCGAGCTATTTCATCTGCTGCAATCGCGGCAAGCGCTCCATGACGCTCGACTTCTCCACGCCGGAAGGTCTTGCCACGCTGCGTGGCCTGGCTGCCGAGGCCGACGTACTGGTCGAGAACTACAAAGCCGGCACGCTGGCGCGCTATGGCCTCGACTACGACACGCTCCGGGCGCTCAATCCACGCCTCGTCTATGTTTCGATCACGGGGTTCGGCCAGACTGGCCCGATGGCTGACAAACCCGGCTATGACTATGTCTTCCAGGGCATGGGCGGCCTGATGAGCTACACCGGCCAGCCCGATGGCATGCCGGGTGCCGGGCCCCTGCGCACAGGCGTGGCGGTGATCGACGTGACCACCGGCATGTATGCCACCACCGCAGTACTTGCAGCGCTGTACCAGCGGCATGCCACCGGTACCGGCGTCTATCTCGACATTGCGCTGCTGGATGCGGCAGTTGCACTGAATGCCAACCAGGGCGCGAACTACCTGATCTCCGGCAAGAATCCGGAACGCAGCGGCAACGCACACCCCAATTGCGCGCCTTATGAAGTCTTCCGCTGCGCAGACGGCTACCTGATCCTTGCCATCGGCAACGACACGCAGTTCGCCCGTTTCTGCGAGGTGGCCGGACTGGAAGCGCTGGCCGGCGACGCGCGTTATGCGCTGAACTCGGCACGCATCGAAAACCTGCCGGCCCTGCGCGCCATCCTGGCCGAGGTGTTCCCCATGCGCACACGGCAGGCCTGGACGGACGCATTCGATGCCGCCGGCGTACCGTGGGGGCCGATCAATACGCTCGAGGAAGTCTTCGCGCACCCGCAAGTCGTGCATCGCAGGCTGGTCCAGCATGCCGACCATCCGATACTCGGGCGCATCCCGATGGTACGCAACCCCATGCTGGCCGATGCACCCGACGCCCGCTTAGAGCCGCCGCCGCTGCTCGGCGAACGGTCATGAGTGATCCATTTTCTTTTTTAGTCACACAGTCACCCCCGCCCATACAACGATCGATGCAGGAGACACAATGAACAAGTACGCTGCCCTTACTGTCGCAACACTGGCCCTCGCCGGCTTCACCACTGCCGCACAGGCGGAGTATCCGGACCGCCCAGTCAAGCTGATCGTGCCGTATGCGGCCGGCGGCACCACCGACATCGTCGCGCGCATCGTCAGCACCAAGCTGAGCACCATCCTCAAGCAGCCGTTCGTGGTAGATAACCGCCCCGGTGCAGGCGGTGCAGTGGGCAGCGCATTCGCGGCCAAGCAGACGCCTGATGGCTACACGCTGGTGATGGTGGTGGAAAGCTCGCACGCGGTGAACCCGAATGTGTACGTCAAGACCCCTTACGATCCGGTCAAGGACTTCGCGCCGATCAGCAACCTCGCTGACGTGCCGAACGTACTGGTGGTGAACCCCGATTTCCCGGCCAAGGACCTGCCGGAATTCATCAAGCTGCTGAAGGCCAATCCGGGCAAGTACTCGTTCGGTTCCTCGGGTAACGGCGGGCTGAGCAACATGAACGGCGAGCTGTTCATGCATGCCACCGGCACCAAGATGCTGCACGTCCCCTACAAGGGTCTCGGCCCGGCGTTGAACGATGCCGTCGCTGGCCAGATCCAGGTGGTGTTCGACAACATTCCGTCGTCGTCCGGCCTGATCGAAGGCAAGCGCCTCCGCCCCTTGGCCGTGGCGGCCAAGCAGCGGCTGAAATCGCTACCGAACGTGCCGACCTATGCGGAAATGGGTCTGCCGATCATGAATAACCCCTCGTGGTTCGGTCTCGGTGCGCCGGCTGGCACGCCTGGCCCGGTGCTCGATACGCTGAACAAGGCCGTGCGCCAGGCGCTGGCCGATCCGGAGGTGATCGCGGCCATCGAGAAGCAGGGCGCCTTCCCTGCTCCGATGAGCCGCAAGGCCTTCGGCGACCTGATCGAGAGCCAGAACAAGCATTGGCAGAAACTCGTGACCGACATCAAGTTCACCAAACTGCAGTAAGGCCAGCCATGACGCAGGACATCACGTTCAAGCATGCCGGCATCGCCGTCGACAGCCGTGGCATAGCCACGCTGACGATCCGTGACGCAGGCTCGCTCAATATCCTCGGCACGCTGGTCATCAACGATCTGCGCGCCGCCGTGGCGGCGCTGGCCGCCCGCGACGACATCCGCGTGCTGGTCGTGGCCGGTGCGGGCGAGAAGGGTTTCATCGGCGGCGCAGACATCAAGGAAATGGTGCAGCTGCAGCGTACTAGCGGCGAAGCCTTTATCAGCGGCTTGCGGGCCCTGTGCGATGCCTTGCGGCTGTTTCCTGCGCCGGTGATCGCACGCATGCCGGGCTGGTGCCTCGGTGGCGGGCTGGAACTGGCGCTGGCCTGCGACCTGCGGATCGCCGCCGACAACGGCCATTTCGGCATGCCCGAAGTGCGCGTCGGCATTCCCTCCGTGATCCATGCCGCGCTGCTGCCGCGCCTGGTCGGCCAGTCGCGCGCCAACTGGATGCTGCTGACCGGCGAAGTCATCGACGCCGCCGAGGCCCTTTCATGGGGCCTGGTCAACCGTGTGGTGCCACTGGGCGAACTCGATGCCGAGGTCGGGCGTGTGGCCGGCATCCTGGCGGAATGCGGGCCGGTGGCGATGCGCCAGCAGAAACGCCTGCTGCGCGAGTGGGAAGACGAGCCGCTCGAAACATCCATTGGCAACAGCGTGGCGGAATTTGGCAGCGCCTTCGAGACAGGCGAGCCGCAGCACCACATGCAGACCTTCCTCAACCGCAAGCGCTGAGCACATCGCCCCGCGTCGCGACAACACGCGGATCGTTGACGAGGAACTGAATGAATGTTTCGGTAAACCCCGGCAGGCGGTCAGCCGGCGGTGCAATCAGCTGCAGTTCTCGCCGCGCCCACGGTTCGTCGAGCCTGGCAGCTGCGATACTGCCCCGCGCCAGCGCCTCGCTCGCCACGCTGCGCGGGACCAGCGCCACGCCCACGCCATCGGCTACCAGGGACAGCACGGCGTCGAAATCGTGCGCATGCAGCCGGACATTGGGATGCTTGCCGGCACGCTGCGCGGTCTCGCGCAGAAACTGAAAATTGCTGGTGCTGCGGTTGATCGACACGAAATCGCAGTCGAGCGCGGCTACGAAGCGAATCGGATCCGGGCCGGCCAGCGCATGTCCCGGCGGCGTGACGACCACCAGTTCATCGACGGCATAGCGCAGCACGCGCATGTCGGCACTCTCGACCGTGCCGGCGCAAATGCCGACATCCGCTTCCTGCGCCACGATCGACGGCAGGACGGTGTGACTGGCGCGCTCCTCGAGTTCGATGTTGATATCGGGATTGGCAATCAGAAAACGGCTGACGGCCCGCGTGACGAAACCGTTCAGTGAGCTGCTGTTGGCCAGCAGGCGGATATGCCCCTTGAGTCCTGCGGAAAAGCGCCCCACCTCGCCATGCATGCGCTCGATATTGACGAACAGTTCGCGCACGTGCGCCAGCAAGGTTTCACCGGCTGGCGTCAGCTCCATGCCGCGCGCCGCCCGTACGAACAGCGGTGTATGCATGGCTTGCTCGAGATTCTTCAGGCGATAGCTGGCGGCGGATGCCGTGATGTGCACGGCCGCTGCCCCGGCAGACAGGTTCTGGGCTTCGGCAATCGCCAGGAACAGGCGCAGGTCGGTCAGTTCGTATCGCAAGACAGCTTCCGGAAGATGGGCGTACGGCGCATAGCTTAACCGAGCCCCAGCCACGCCCGCCAGCCTCCGGAGCGCGGCCGCACGTGCAACTTGCCAAATCCGTGCGGTGCACTACAGTGATAGCAGTCAACCTGTGCCATCGAGGTTCGCATGGATATCGAGTTTCCTGGCGTGGTGCCCGTCTATCATGGTGTCGATCTCCGCCTCGCCTTTCCGGCCATGGTGGATGGGCGACATGTGGAGTGCCGCATCAGTGCCGAGGCGCTGAAGGATCACTTCGGTGCCAAATCGATCCGCGAGACGGACCTGCATGATGCCTTCAGGGCACACCGCGCCGAGATCGAATCGGCCGCGCGCTGGATGCTGCTTGGCACCACCTCGAGTTGCATCGTACTGCGCAGCGGGACGCTGCGCTTCCTGAAGTGCCACTAAAAAGTCACTGAGCCGGACAACGGCTCTTCTGCGGCTGTTCGTTCGGGCCGGCCTGAAACGATGCGGGCCGCCTCCTTGCGCCTGCGCCCGGAAGTTCCCCGCCTTGCTGATCGCCACCGGACATCCATATGACCCGGACGCACTCGCCGCGGCAACGATTTGCTGGCACACTGGCGGCGGCTTACCCCTCTAAAGGATGATATTCATGACAGCCCCGTGTCATCTGGCCTCCCATGCCCTTCGTGCACCCCATGCGACACATTCCTCATACGCCCTTTTTCTGCGGACATGCGCCCGCCACGCCGGACGCTGGCTGGCCGCGCTGAGCCTTGCGGCACTGGCCGCCTGCGGCGGCGGTGGCGGGGATGGTGGGACGACGAACATCGGTGGCGGGCAAGGTGGCGGTCAGAACGGCGGCGGCACGCCCCCGACGACAGTCTCGCCGCGCGGCATCGCCGTACCCGGACCTTGGGTGGCGTACTACAACACCGCGGCGGCGGCCGATCTGCCGCGCATGGCCAGTACCTTCCGGCTAATGGTCCTCGATCTCGATCCGGGCCTGCGCAACTTCAGCCCTGCGCAGGTCACGCAGCTCAAGGCCGGCGGTAACAACCGCGTGCTCAGCTATCTCAATATCGGCGCCTGCGAGCAGTTCCGTTCCTACTGGAGCACCGCGCCGGCCGGCATCGTCTCCTGCAATGCCAACACCTCGGCCAAGCGTGGCGCCTACTCGGGCTTTCCCAATGAAGTCTGGATGAGCCCCGGCAATGCGGACTACCAGAAGCTCATTCTCGAGCATGTCGCGCCGGGTCTGGTCGCCATGGGCGCCGACGGTTTCTATCTAGACAATATGGAAATCGTCCAGCACAGCGCCACGGCCTCGAACGGCCCCTGCGACGCAACCTGCCGGCAAGGCGGGCTCGATCTGATCCGCAAGCTGCGCGAGAAATATCCGGACCTGACCATTGTCATGCAGAATGCGCTCGAGGACGTTACCCTGCAAGGCATGACCGGTGGCGTGCGCTTTGCCTCGCTGCTCGACGGCGTGGCCGGCGAAGGTGTGTTCGCACCGACCTACAGCGCCTACAACGACAACCGCCTGGGCCTGTGGCGTGACGTGGGCTTCAAGCCTGGCGGCCAGGCGTTCTGGGTAGGAACGCTCGACTATGTCGGCAACTGCACGGACCGCACGGCGGCCAACAGCGTGATGGCGACCAGCAGTGCGCGCGGGTTTTCGCCGTATGTTTCGGACTCGACCCACGGCCTGCAGGACATATGTTATTGGTAAAGCAGCAGGGCCGGCGCATGCGCACCGCGGCCGCCCTGCTGGGGCTACTCATGGCGGGCGCCCCGCCCTGCGTCCACGCAGAAACGGCGCGCAGCCGCGCCATTGACGTGCCCGGCCCGTGGACCACTTACTACGGGGCAGCGTCGAAGCTCGATCTGCAACAGGTGGCGCGCACCTACCGGCTCCTGGTGATCGACGCCGACCCGGGGCAGCACAACTTCACCCCGGAACAGATTGCACAGCTGCGCGACGGCGGCCGCAACCGCGTGCTGAGCTACCTGAACATCGGCTCCTGCGAACGTTTTCGCACCTACTGGCGCACGACCGGCACGGCGATCCCCGGCTGCGGCGCGAACCGGCGGGCGCAGCGTGGCGTCTATCACGGCTACCCGGACGAAGTCTGGATGGATCCGTCCGACCCCGATCACCAGCGCCTGGTTCTCGACTACCTGGCACCCCGCCTGGTGGCGCAAGGTGTGGACGGCTTCTATCTCGACAATATGGAAATCGTCGAGCACGGGGTGCGCACCGACAATGGCCCATGCGGCGATGCCTGCCGCCGGGGCGGCCTCGAACTGGTGTATAAGCTGCGGGCGCGTTACCCCCAGCTGACCATCATCCTGCAGAACACGGCCGGCCCGGTCACGCGCATGGGTCAGGCCGGCGGGGTGCCCTTTCCGACACTGCTGGACGGCATTGCCCACGAAAGCGTGTTTGCCCCGCAGCACGATGCGGATGCCGATGCCCAACTCGCGCTCTGGCGGGCCTGGAGCAGTGAGCGCCCAGAGCAACGCTTCTGGATTGGCACGCTAGATTATGTCGGCAAGTGCGAAAACGTCGACCGTGCGCGCAAGGCAGCCGCCCGCAGCCGCGCGCGCGGCTATGTTCCCGCGGTTTCGGATGCCAGCGCCGGACAGCAGCGCATTTGCGACTGGCCGCAGCCACTGGCCGAATAGCCGGCCCCCCCGCATCGCCAGGCCTCCCTCGGGACGCCGGGGACCGCAATCCGGAACAAAGCGCGGGAAATCCCCCATATGTTGCCGCATGCGTCACTCCATACAATCAAACGTCGGTGACCGGAAGGCGATGTTCAGAAGGTCAGATGCGCCAGCTGTGGGACCGAACGGACACAGAAGACAGGGCCCGTCATAGCCCTGCATGTGTGTTTCCATCCAGCCACGAGGAGGTAGCATGTCAGCAGATCAGTCCAGGAAGGGGCGCGATTCTCGCCGCAAGTTTCTCGGTAGTGCAAGCGTCGCCACGGCAGCCGGTGCCGCCACAATGGGTTTTCCAAGCATCGTCAAGGCCCAGGGCCCTGTTACGATGCGTTGGCAAAGCACCTGGCCGCAAAAAGATATTTTCCATGAGTACGCCGCCGATTTCGTCACCAAGGTGAACGACATGACCGGCGGCGACATGAAGATTGAACTGCTGCCCGCCGGTGCGGTGGTCAAGGCCTTCGACCTGATCGACGCGGTCAGCAAGGGTACGCTGGATGGCGGCCATGGCGTATGCGCCTACTGGTACGGCAAGAACTCCGCCCTGGCGCTGTGGGGCTCGGGTCCGGCCTGGGGCATGGATCCCAACATGGTCCTGGCCTGGCACAAGTACGGCGGCGGCAAGGAACTGATGGCCGAGATCTACAAGGGCCTCAATCTCAACGTGGTGTCCTACCTGTACGGCCCGATGCCGACGCAGCCGCTCGGCTGGTTCAAGAAACCGGTGACCAAGGCCGAGGACATGAAAGGGCTCAAGTTCCGCACGGTCGGCCTGTCGATCGACATCTTCTCCGGCATGGGCGCGGCAGTGAACGCGCTGCCGGGCGGCGAGATCGTGCCGGCCATGGATCGCGGCCTGCTCGACGCGGCGGAATTCAACAATGCCAGTTCCGATCGCGTGCTGGGCTTCCCCGATGTCTCCAAGGTGTGCATGCTGCGCAGTTTCCACCAGTGCTCGGAAACCTTCGAAATCCTGTTCAACAAGAGCAAGTTCGATGCGCTGCCGCCCAAGCTCAAGGCCATCATCAACAATGCCGTGGAAGCGTCGTCGGCCGATATGTCGTGGAAAGCCATCGACCGCTACTCCAAGGACTATGAGGCAATGCAGAAGCAAGGCGTGAAGTTCTACGCCACGCCAAACGCCATCCTGCAGGATCAGCTCAAGACCTGGGACGAAGTGGTCAAGAAGAAAGAGGCCGAGAACCCGATGTTCAAGAAGGTCAACGCCTCGATGAAGGCCTTCGCGCAGCGCACGACACGCTGGCAGAGCGATACGCTGGTCGACTTCCGGCTGGCCCAGACGCGCTACTTCTCGAAAAAGACCTGAGCCTGACCGGCTTCGTGTTTTGTACGACCTGCCTTCCGGCCCCGTGCCGGGGGGCAGTTTCCCGACACACTGAAGACGGCCATGCAAAAATTCCTGCTCTGTATCGACGCCATCAGCACCTTCGTTGGCAAGATCTTCGCGTGGCTGATCGTCAGCCTCACGCTGATGATCAGCTACGAAGTCTTCTCCCGCTACGCACTCGGTGAACCGCACGCCTGGGTGTTCGATGTTAGCAACATGATGTACGGCACGCTGTTCATGATGGCAGGCGCCTACACCCTGGCCAAGAAAGGCCATGTCCGCGGCGACATCCTGTACGGCTTTCTTACGCCGCGCGTCCAGGCCAGCATCGACCTGGTGCTGTACGTCGTGTTCTTCATTCCCGGCATCATCGCCCTGGTTTGGGCCGGCTGGGAATTCTTCGGCGATTCGCTGGCACAGAACGAGCGCTCATCGATTGCGGCAGACGGCCCGCCGATCTATCCATTCAAGCTCGTCATCCCGATTGCCGGGGCCTTCCTGCTGCTGCAGGGCGTGGCGGAGATCATCCGTTGCGTGATCTGCATCCGGGTGGGCGACTGGCCGCGCCGCGAGGATGACGTCGAGGAAGTGGACGTCGAAAAACTGAAGGAGAGCGTGCACGACGACATGGTGGATGTGGCCGCCCATGGCGATGCCGCGCCCCAAGCGGGAGGACGGATGTCATGAGAAAGGAACTGTGGTTCGGCTTCAGCATCATGGCACTGGTCGTCGCGCTGGCGGCGTACCTGATGCCCTCGCCCGAGAACATCACCAATGGCCACCTGGGCCTGCTCATGCTGGCCCTGATCGTCATCGCCATCATGCTCGGCTTTCCGACGGCCTTTACGCTGATGGGCATGGGCGTGTTCTTCGCGTGGCTGGCCTACCGGCATGCCAATCCCGATCTGGCCATCCAGCAGACGCTCGACCTGATGGTGCAGCGAACGTACGCGGTGATGACCAATGATGTGCTCATCTCGGTCCCGCTGTTCGTATTCATGGGCTACCTGGTCGAACGTGCCAACCTGATCGCCAAGCTGTTCAAGAGCCTGCACCTCGCGCTGGCCCGCGTTCCGGGCTCGCTCGCGGTGGCAACGCTGGTCACCTGTGCGATCTTCGCCACCGCCACCGGCATCGTGGGCGCAGTGGTCACGCTGATGGGCCTGCTGGCACTGCCGGCCATGCTCAACTCGGGCTACAACATCCGGTTGACGGCCGGCGTGATCACGGCGGGCGGTTGCCTGGGCATCCTGATCCCCCCGTCCGTGCTGCTTATTGTGTACGGCGCCACTGCCGGGGTATCGGTGGTGCAGCTATACGCGGGCGCATTCTTCCCCGGCATCATGCTCGCAGGACTGTATGTCGGCTATGTGATGCTCATCGCCAAGCTCAAGCCGGAATACGCCCCGCCGCTCTCGGAAAGCGAGCGTAAGGTGCCCCTGCCGGATTTCCTCGCCGCGATCGAACGCATGTTCAGCAGCCGTGCCCTGCCCTCGCTGGTCCGCGCCGTGGGCACGACTGGCCAGAGCTGGCGGCGCAAGGCCGCCGGCCAACTGCTGATCGCCCTGCTGCCGTTCATCGTCATCGTCGGCATGCTCGGCCTGACCTACGAAGGCGTGACTGCACCCGCGCGCATCGTCTCGACCGAAGGCCTGGTCGAAATGGGTGGGGGCATCCAGGACGAGGCACACGAGGAGCTGGACAGCCTGGCCCCGCCACCGGAGTCCGGAACCGCCACGGAGGTGGCACAGGAAGCCGCAACGCCGCCGGCCGCAGCCGCAGCGGATGCCCCGCCAGCTGCCCCAGCCGACGCCACGACAGCCAACGAGACCGCAGCCGCGGGCGACGAAGCAGCGCGCGAGCCAGTGCCGACCTGGTTGTGGATCACCTTTGCAGTTGCTGCCGTCGGCCTGCTGATCTTCTACGCCTTCTTCAATTTCGCCCAGCTTGAAGTCTTCAAGATGCTGCTGACTTCGTTCTTTCCACTGGCGATCCTGATCCTCGCAGTACTTGGCTCGATCGTGTTCGGCTTTGCCACGCCGACCGAGGCCGCGGCCATCGGCTCGCTGGGCGGTGCGCTGCTGGCGCTGATGTATCGCCAGATGACCATGCCGGTGCTGAAGGAATCGGTGTTCCTGACCGCCAAGACCAGTGCCATGGTGTGCTGGCTGTTCGTGGGCTCGTCGATCTTCTCGGCAGCTTTCGCCCTGCTCGGCGGGCAGGCGCTGGTGGAAGCCTGGGTGCTGTCGATGGACCTGACGCCGTTGCAGTTCATGATCATGGCGCAGATCATCATTTTCCTGCTCGGCTGGCCGCTGGAGTGGACGGAAATTATCGTCATCTTCATGCCGATCTTCATTCCGCTGCTGGCGCACTTCAACATCGATCCGCTGTTCTTCGGGCTGCTGGTCGCCATCAACCTGCAGACCGCCTTCCTCTCGCCGCCGGTCGCGATGTCGGCGTTCTACCTCAAGGGCGTGGCGCCGCCGCATGTCACGCTGAATCAGATTTTCGCGGGCATGATGCCATTCATGGGCATCCAGATCATTGCGCTGATCCTCCTGTACATGTTCCCGGCAATCGGCCTCTGGCTGCCTTCGGTGCTGTACAAGTAAGCTGTGCTGGGCATAGCGCGTCACGCACGGTCGCACGTGCGTGACGCCGCTTCCACACTATCCGGTCCAGCCTGCTCAGGACCGCCTGCCCACCTCTCTGGGCGTCCGGAACGCGGCCCCGGGTCAGGTATAGTTACGCCTGATTCCATGTGCAGAGGAAGCGCACCAATTGCCGCAAGTCAACCAGCTGGTAGACGCGGTGTACGTCCTGACCGTCAAGACCTACACCGACCGGATTGCCCACATCCAAGGCGAACTGCATCGTCACGGCATCGCCTTTCAGTTCATTTTCGACCATGATGTCCCCGACCTGACGGACGCCCAGCGTGCACGCTTCGTCCCGGACAGGCTGCGCCCACCGCACCAGTCGCTGGTGCTCAAGCACATCGCCGCATGGCGCGACGGCGTCGCCCATGGCCACCGGCGTATCCTGGTCTTCGAGGATGATGTCCTGCTCGTGCCGGGCTTTGCGGACGGCCTCGCCACAGCGCTGCAAGCAGCGGATCGCCTGCCGCCTGGCTACCTGGTCTTTCTCGGCGGGGCCGATGCCAAGCTGCCGGATGCTTTTTTCCGCGAATCCGCGCCGCTGTTTCCGATGCCCGTGCCGACGACGGAAGGCTACGTGACCGACCTGCAAGCCATGCAGCAACGTCTAGCATGGTTGGAGACACACCGGATCAGCCTCCCTGCAGATCACTTGATGAACCAGATCGACCGCGAACAGGGCATCGCCCAGTACTGGAGCCGCGCGCCACTGGTGGAACAAGGCAGCGTGACCGGCATGTTCACCACCGCGCTCGACGGCAACCGGCTCAAGCACTCGGACCTGTACAACCGGCTGCGTTACCGCTGGAACAAGTTCCGCCGCCGTCGCCTGCGCGAATGGCTGGCACGCTGGAGGCTGCCATGATCCCAGCCGCTTTTGCCCAACCGCGCGGTGGCGCGCGTGACCCGGTGACGCTGGCGCGTGTGCTGATGATCGCGCTGGTGCTGGCCCTGCTGTTTTCACCGCCGCTGGTCAATCTGTTCGAGGGCTTGCTGTTCGCGGTCGCCATCGTCTCGCGCGACATCCGCAGCCGGCTCGCCGTGGTGGTGCGTGAACCGATGGTCGCCGCGGCCGTCGCCCTGGCACTCCTTATTGCCCTGGCCGCCACCTACAGCGTCGCCCCGCCCGGCGACGCCTGGCAAGCGGTCATCGGTTGGCGCAAGATCCTGCTGCTGCCGCTCGGCGCCGCCCTGTTCGACGACAGTGCGTGGAAGGCGCGCGTGGTGCACTGGCTCGTCGGCGCGGTGCTGGTCTGCATGGTGGCGTCGTTCGTCTCCTGGGGACTGGGCATCCACCTGTACAAGCTCGATATCGGGATCGCGATTCGCAACCATGCCACGCAAGGCATCATGTTCGCCGTCACGAGCTTCTGCATCGTGATCCTGCTGCGCGAAGGCTGGCATGGCATGGACAGGCGCCTGCGCCTCGTGCTGCTGACCGGGCTGGCCGGACTGCTGCTGAATATCGCCCTGGTCACACCGGGGCGCAGCGGCTATGTGGTGCTACTGGTGCTCGCCACCGCCTTGCCGATGACCTGGGTGCGCGCGCCGCTCGGGCTGCGCCAGCTGCTGCTGGCCGGTGCGCTGTTCGTTGCAGTGTGCGCGGCGCTCGCCACCATTCCCGCCACGCGCGACCGCATCATGCAGGGTGTGCATGAGATGGAGACCTATCGGCAATCCCAGGAGTTGACCTCCATGGGCATCCGCGTCGTCATGCTGCAGCATACGCTGACCCTGCTGGAGGCGCATCCGCTACGCGGTTACGGCACCGGCAGCTTCAAGACCGCCTATCACGAGCTGATCAAGGACAAGCAGGGCTGGCAGGCCGTGGACGTAGCCGATCCGCACAACCAGTACCTGAAGATCTGGGTCGAGCAAGGCATCGCGGGCCTGCTGCTGCTGTTCGCCATTCTCGTGGCCGCACCGTTCCGGCAGGTGCCGCAACCCTACCGTGCGCTCGGCCTGGCGGTCACCGCAGCGTGGTGCGCCACCAGCCTGACCAGCTCGCACTTCTCCACCTTCTCGGAAGGCCGTTTCATCCTGGCGTGGATGGGGATGATGCTGGCGCTGAATTACACCGGCAGGCATGGCCATACGGTGTGAATCTAATCGGAAGCTCACTTACTATGATTGCGGTTTTTCTAGTCCTCTAGGACATAGATCAACGAACAAATTGTCCAACTACGCAAAAGATAGCCGCGCTGAGAAAGCCAAACATGTACATCAGAAGTGAGAACCTCCTCAATTCGTTTCGTCAGGACCTCAGCAATCACAATACGCGGGCGATAGCGCGAATAGTCCAAGGATCGAAGTACGTTGATGTCGTGTCCTTCTGCATCGACCGAGAGCACGTCAATAGACGCGTTGCGGTAGGGGCTTTCATCAATAATTGAGGTTAGCGTACGGGGGATCACCTCTGCACCAGCCACGGCATCAATAGACAGTGCGGATTCGAGCGCATGTGCGCGCTTGGTGGAAATATACAAAGGCTGTGAGACGTCAGAAACTGCAGCAGTAACGTTATGGTCTCCACGACGCGCTATATTGAATAATGCAATCTTGTGCTCCTCCATATCAATATTAATGCCGCGCCACCCCCTTCGATACAGAAAATATGTATTGGAAAACCGTTTAGGATGAAAGCATCCAACATCAACGTAGACGCCTCGCTTTTGCTTACCAATCAGGCTCCGCAGCACCACATCCTCCCCAAATTGGGAATAAAAGATGCGGGCAAATTTGGTTAAATAAGCCTTGCGATACTGTTTAAGAAATTGCAACACAGTGCACTCGATCGATTTTTTGGGTTGCCAGTAGCGGTGCATAGTAGCATAGCAACGGGGCTCTATCGGACAGGGAACTTGCAGGTAAAACATGCGTACGAACTCGAGACACGACGCCTGGATATAGACAGGACTCTGCTCTTGTATAGAGATTAGTCCACTATCGATTTGGAGCCCGACCATTACTATGGTCAGATGGATAACAAGAGGAAAAGCTGATCCCTCCTCTGGCCTCGATTCGTTACAGACCATGCCTCCTAGATTGCTGGGCGGTGCTCCTAGCAAGGCTATATGTTTCTTCATCAGGAAAGCTCAGCGCCAGACGTCCGGAAAATCATCCATTGCGATTGCGACTGCTTCTACGCAGCCGTCGAAATGCGCGACAACCCGGCGCTTGCCGAGCTCCCGCTAGCGGTCGGCGGCCAGCCGGACCGGCGCGGCGTAATCGCTACCTGCAATTACGTCGCGCGCCGCTACGGCGTGCGCTCGGCCATGTCATCAGCGCAGGCGGTACAGCGCTGCCCCGGCCTGCTGATCCTGCCGCCGTCCATGGACAAGTACCGCGCGGCCTCGCGCACCATTCTGGCCATCTACCGCGACTACACGCCCCTGGTGCAGCCGCTGTCGCTCGACGAAGCCTACCTCGATGTCACCGACAGCCCGCATTGCCGTGGCAGCGCCACGCTCATGGCAGAGGAAATCCGCACGCGCATCCGGCAGGAAGTCGGGATTACCGCCTCGGCTGGCGTCGGCCCGAACAAGTTTATCGCCAAGATCGCCAGCGGCTGGAACAAGCCAGATGGACTCTACGTAGTGCGTCCGCAGGACGCAGATGGGTTCGTCGCAGCCCTGCCGGTCGGCAAGCTGCATGGCGTCGGGCGGGTCACCGCGGCGCGTCTGGAGCGGTTGGGCATCAAGACCTGCGGCGACCTGCGCAGCTGGAGCAAGCTCGATCTGCAGCAGACCTTCGGCGCCTTCGGCCTGCGCCTGCACAGCCTGTGCCGTGGAGAAGATGAGCGCCCTGTCTCGCCAGACCTGCCGCGCAAGTCGATCAGCGTGGAAACCACTTACGACGTCGACCTGGCGACACCCGAGGCCTGCCAGGCGGCGCTGGCCGAACTGCTGCCGCTGTTGACGCAGCGCATCGCCCGTGCAGCGGCAGGACCGCTGGTCCACAAGGCGTTCGTGAAGATCAAGTTCGACAATTTCCGGCAGACGACGGTGGAAACCGTGCATGGCGAGGTCACGCCGGCCGTGTTCGGTGAACTGCTGGACACCGGCTGGCAGCGGCATCGCCGGCCGGTACGCCTGCTGGGCGCGGGCGTGCGGCTGGTGGAAGCGGGAGATACCGCACAGCTCGGCCTGTTTGGCGAGCCACCGGCACCAGTCGCCTGAAACGCTTAGCGGAAGACCACGGTCTTGTGGCCGTTCAGCAGAATGCGATGCTCGGCATGCCAGCGCACGGCGCGGGCCAGCGTCACGCATTCCACGTCGCGGCCCATCGAGGTCAGCTGGTCAGGTTCCATGCTGTGATCGACACGGGCGACGTCCTGCTCGATGATCGGGCCTTCGTCCAGTTCGGCGGTCACATAGTGGGCGGTCGCGCCAATCAGCTTCACGCCACGGTCGTGCGCCTGGTAGTACGGCTTGGCACCCTTGAAGCTCGGCAGGAAAGAATGGTGGATATTGATGGCGCGGCCAGCCAGCTTACGGCACAGGTCATCGGACAGAACCTGCATGTAGCGCGCGAGCACCACCAGGTCGATGTTCTGCTCCTGCACCACTTCCCACACCTTGGCTTCTTGCTGCGCCTTCTGCTCGGGCGTCGCGCCGAGCAGCGGAAAATGCAGGAACGGCACGTCGTACGAAGCGGCCAGCTGGTAGAAATCGCGATGGTTCGAGACGATGGCCGCCACATCTACCGGCAGGCCGCCCGACTTGGCGCGGAACAGCAGGTCGTTGAGGCAGTGGCCGATCTTGGACACCATGATCAGCACACGCGGCCGCACACCCGCATCGTAGATGTTCCAGTCCATGCCGAAGCGCTCGCCCACGGGCGCAAATGCAGCCTGCAGGGCTTCCAGCCCGGTGGCCTGGTCCACGGCGAAATGCACGCGCATGAAAAAGCGGTTGGTGAAAGCGTCGCCATACTGCGCCGAATCGAGAATATTGCATTGCTGCTCGAACAGCAGGCCGGACACGGCATGCACGATGCCGGGACGGTCGGGACAGGACAGCGTCAGGATAAAGCCTGGGGTGCTCATAAATCGTATCTTTGGGTCGGATTGGTGCGAATCAATCGCGGTAACCGCACATGATAGCAAGTTGCCGGCCATTTGCTGGCATAAAGGCATCCACCGGCGCCCGCTTGTCCCCGCCGGCGGACTTCGCTACGCTAGGGCGTGCCCGCACATGAAACTCGCGCACCGGACACCCCGCATAGCGCGGCGTCCCACGCAATGCGCTGGCGCCATGCGGGGACACGGACGCGCATGGCGTATGCGGTCCGCTCCTGTGAGCACCGTTCCATTCGATTGCCGACAGGCCACCACGGAGGTTCTGCATGTCCCGCCCGCCGCCGTCACCCCTCCCAGCCGTGCCCGACGGCCAGCTCGTGCTGGCGCTCGACCAGGGCACGAGCAGCTCGCGGGCCATGCTGTTCGACCGGACCGGGACGATTGTCGCCAGCGCGCAGCGCGAGTTTGCGCAGCATTACCCCCAACCGGGCTGGGTGGAACATGACGTGCTGGCGATCTGGCAGGGCCAGCTCGACGTGGCCCGCGAGGTCCTGCGCAGCAGCGGCGTACCGTGGCAGCGCATCAGCGCCCTTGGTATCACCAACCAGCGCGAAACGACCGTGCTGTGGGACCGCGCGACCGGGCAACCGCTGGCGCCGGCCATCGTCTGGCAGGACCGGCGCACCGCCGATTTCTGCAGCGCGCTGCAGGCCGAAGGGCATGGCCCGCTATTCCAGGCACGCACCGGACTGGTGATCGACGCCTATTTTTCTGGCACCAAGCTGCGCTGGCTGCTCGACCACATTCCCGATGCACGCACCCGCGCCCTGCGCGGCGAACTCGCCTTCGGCACCATCGACAGCTGGCTGGTCTGGCAACTGACCGGCGGGCAACGGCACGTGACCGATGTCTCGAATGCCTCGCGCACACTGCTATGCAATATCCATACGCTGCAATGGGATCCCGAGCTGCTGGCGCTGCTCGACATTCCACCTGGCCTGCTGCCCGAGATCGTGCCGTCCAGTGGCACGGTGGCCCACACAATGCCCGACCTGTTCGGCGGCCCCATCCCGATTGCCGGCATTGCCGGCGACCAGCAGGCAGCGACGTTCGGCCAGGCCTGCCTCACGCCCGGCATGGCCAAGAACACCTATGGCACCGGCTGCTTCGTACTCATGCATACGGGCACCGCGCCCGTGCCGTCGCGCAACCGCCTGCTGTCCACTGTCGCCTGGCAGGTCGATGGCCAGGCCGCATACGCGCTCGAGGGTTCGGTGTTCATGGGAGGCGCGACGTTGCAGTGGTTGCGCGATGAACTGCGCATCATCGACAGCGCGGCGCAAGCCGAAACACTCGCGCGACAGTGCACCGATACCGGCGGGATGGTGCTGGTGCCGGCCTTTGCCGGACTTGGCGCGCCTTACTGGGACGCGTATGCGCGCGGCACGCTGATCGGCATGACACGTGGCACCGGCCGCCCGCAGATTGCCCGTGCAGCGCTTGAAGCCATTGCCCTGCAAAGCGTGGACGTACTCGACGCGATGCAGCTCGACGCATCGATTCCACTGGCCGAACTGCGTGTGGACGGCGGCGCTGCACGCAGCGATCTGCTGATGCAGATGCAGGCCGACCTGCTCGGCACGCCCGTGGTGCGCCCCCGCGTGACGGAAACCACGGCGCTCGGCGCGGCCTACCTGGCCGGCCTGGCCACCGGATACTGGCATGACACCGCCGAACTCACCGCGCAATGGCACGCCGAGCGGCGTTTCGAGCCAGCCATGTCCGCCGATCAGCGTGCAGCCGTGCGCGCCCGCTGGCATCGTGCCGTTGACCGCGCGCGTGACTGGGCACGCGAGGATGCCGCTACACCGCCAGCACCCGATACCGGCGCACCGTTACACGAGACACCCTGACATGCGCGCCGTCCTCACTGCAACGCCGCCGCCTCGGCCCATCGACCGTACCGCCCTACTAGACGAAATCCGCCAGCACAAGCGCTGGGATGTGATTGTGATCGGCGGCGGAGCCACTGGTCTGGGTACGGCCCTCGACGCCGTATCACGCGGTTATCGCACGCTGCTGGTCGAAGCCCATGATTTCGCCAAGGGCACGTCGGGCAAGGCCACCAAGCTGATTCACGGTGGCGTGCGCTACCTGGCCCAGGGCAATATCGGACTGGTACGCGAATCGCTACGCGAACGCGAGCTGCTGCTGCACAACGCCAGCCATCTGGTGTGGCCGCTCGGTTTCGTGGTGCCATCCTACAGCCATCTCGACACGGCCTTCTATGGCGCAGGACTGAAGCTCTACGACGCCATGGCCGGCCGCGACAGCCTGCCAGGCAGCCGCATCCTGTCCGCCAGCGAAGCGCAGTCCGCCGCGCCAGGGCTCGCCGCGCGCGGCCCGCAAGGCACGTTGCGAGGCGGCGTGCTGTACTACGACGGACAATTCGACGATGCGCGGCTGGCCATCGCGTTGATGCGCACCATCATCGATCTTGGCGGGACCGCGCTCAACGCCATGGTGGTGCGTGCGCTGACGGTGCGCAATGGACTGGTCTGCGGTGTGGCGCTGGAGGATACCGAGAGCGGTGAACGCCTACATGCCGTGGCGGACTGCGTCATCAACGCCACCGGCGTGTGGGTCGACGCCATCCGCCGTCTCGAGGACCCGGCCGCGCTGCCCATGGTTGCACCCAGCCAGGGCGTGCATCTCGTGGTACCGCGCCGTTTCCTGCCCGGCTCACACGCCGTGCTGGTCCCGCGTACCAACGATGGCCGCATCCTGTTCATGCTGCCATGGGGCGGACACACGCTGCTCGGCACCACCGACACGGCGCGCAGCGACCTGCCGCTGGAGCCAGTGCCGGGGGAGGCGGAAATCGATTTCATCCTGTCGACCGCCGCACGCTATCTCGCCGCACCGCCGACCCGCGACGACATCACCAGCATGTGGGCCGGGCTGCGGCCACTGGTGCGCGCCGGCGCAGACATGCCGACGCGCGCGGTATCGCGCGAGCATGCCATCCGCATGTCGCCCGGCGGTCTCTTGACCATTACCGGCGGCAAGTGGACCACCTACCGGCGCATGGCCGAGGACACAATCGACCATGCGATCCGCCATGGCCTGCTGCCGCCGCGTCCGTGCCGCACGGCGCATCTGCGCCTGCATGGCGCGCCGGAAGGCGCCGGCAACGTCTATGGCACCGATGCGCCGCACCTGCTCGCACTCCCTGGGGCCGATGTGTCGCTGACGGCTGGCGGCGGCCTGACCGAGGCGCATGTCCGCTTTGCCGCGCGCTATGAGCAGGCGCGCAGCGTCGAAGATGTGCTGGCCCGCCGCTGCCGCCTGCTGCTGCTGGACGCGGCCAGCGCCCGTGCCGCCGCGCCAGCCGTGGCGCGTATTCTGGCCGACGAGCTGGAGCACGGACCGGAGTGGATCACCGGACAGCTGGCGACGCTTGCGGCCACGGCGCAAATTTATGGCAATCCGTCGCAAAACTGCCTGCAGGGCGATGCGACAGGCGATAATACGGCTGACGCAATCATCTCTGCTGGAGAACACAATGGATGAGATCGACGACTTGTCTGACCTGCCGACCCCGCGCTTCATCTGGGGCTTCGCCATCACCACGGGCAAGGGAGGCGAAGTGATGCACGACGAGTTCGAGTATCTGACACATACCCAGGCGCCGCGCTTCTCCTGCCGCGTGGTCGAGCTGGAAGACATGCCGGCGGATGACGAGGAATCCGATGAAGTCGATGTGGATGGCCGCATCGTGCATTTCGACGACGCCGCACGCATGTTCTACATCACCGACATCGGCATGGCGCTGGTCAATTTCCAGCTGTTCGACCCGCCCGGCGACAAGGGCCGCCTCAAGAAGGTATGCGACGAAGCGATCCGCAACTGGCTGCTGCGCCGCGACTTTCTCGACGAAGACGATGACATGGCCGGCTGACGCCGCCCTCCTCCCCACATCGGCGGGACGCTCAGCCACAGCGTTGGCGCCCGCCCCCGGTTCCAGCATGCCCGGAGATCCGCCCCATGACCCAAGTGCCGCCCGCATCCGTCCGCCCAGTGCCGCTCCGCGAGGCTTTCTGGTACTGGCTACGCCTCGGGTTCATCAGCTTTGGCGGGCCGGCTGGCCAGATCGCCATCATGCATGAAGACCTGGTCGACCGGAAACGCTGGATCTCGGAAAAACGCTTCCTGCACGCCCTCAACTACTGCATGATGCTGCCCGGCCCGGAAGCGCAGCAGCTCGCCACCTACATCGGATGGCTCATGCACCGCACCTGGGGCGGCGTCATCGCTGGCGGCCTGTTCGTGCTGCCCTCGCTGTTCCTGCTGATGCTGCTGACCTGGATCTACCTGCGCTTCGGCGATGTGCCAGCGGTCTCGGGCGTGCTCTATGGGATCAAGCCGGCCGTGACGGCCATCGTCATCGCAGCGGCGTGGCGCATCGGCACGCGCACGCTCAAGAACGCCTGGCTGTGGGGCATCGCCATCGCCGCCTTCGTGGCGATCTTCGCGCTGCGCCTGCCCTTCCCGGTCATCATCGCGGTCGCCGCCCTGGTCGGCTACGCCGGCAGCCGCCTCGCGCCCGGCGTGTTCCGTGGCGAGAGCGGCCACGGCGCAACAGGCCACACAGCGGCACCAAGCGCCCTGCTCGATGATGTCGCCGGCATCGCCCCGCATACACGCTTCACCTGGCAGCGCTTCACGCTGGTCCTGCTCGCGGGGCTTGGCCTGTGGGCCATTGTCATGCTGATGCTCGCACTGGCATACGGATGGCGTGGCGTGCCGGTGCAGATGGGATGGTTCTTCACCAAGGCCGCCCTGATGACATTCGGTGGTGCCTACGCGGTGCTGCCCTATGTCTACCAGGGCGCGGTCGAGCACTTCCAGTGGCTCAGCGCTGCGCAGATGATCGACGGTCTGGCGCTTGGCGAGACGACGCCAGGTCCGCTGATCATGATCGTGGCCTTCGTCGGTTTCGTGGGCGGCTGGACGACGACCTTCCTGGGCACCGAGCACGCGCTGGCTTCCGCCATCCTGGCCGCCTGCGTCGTGACCTACTTCACGTTCCTCCCGTCGTTCATCTTCATCCTGCTGGGCGGACCCTTCATCGAAAGCACGCACGGCAATCTGTCCCTGACGGCTCCCCTGACAGCCATCACGGCAGCCGTGGTTGGCGTCATTGTCAACCTGGCGGTGTTCTTTGCCTACCATGTACTGTGGCCCAACGGCGGCAGTTTCGACTGGTGGTCGGCCGCCATTGGCCTCTGCGCGGCCCTCGCCCTGGTGCGGTATCGCGTGGGCGTGATTCCGGTGATCCTGGCCAGCGCCGTGGCCGGATTGGCGCTGACCCTGTTGCCAGCCATGCAGGCCGCGTAACCGCCTCGAAACAACGGCGCGCCAAACAAAACGCCACGCCAGCCCTGAACAAGCAGCTGGCGTGGCGTATCGACATGCCGACGGCCCCCGGGCCGCCGCCATGCCGGGTTCACAGATTGTTTTCGCGGTCCATTGGCGCGCTCGAAGGGGCACCGCCGCCCGCCTCCGCGCGCACCGACTGCGTGGTACGCGAACGGCTGCTGCCATGGCTGTTCCCCCCGCCGATGCGGCCGATCGCAGCCATATGCTCGCGATTCTGGCTCACGGCCTCGCCACCTTTGCGGCCCGCATCACGCGCCTCGTCGGACGTAAATTCATGTGCCGTGCCCTTGGCATGCGCTGCACGTCCGCCGGCAGAAGCGATGGCGCGCTGGCGCGCCCTGTCCATCGCGGCAAAGCCCCGGTTGGACGACGGTCGGGAAGGAGTCTGCATCGGATTCTGGCTGGTATTGCTCATAAGCTCGCCCTTTCAAGGTTGTCGATGAATGAAGCGCCGATTCCGGTCCACAAGCGAGGCCGCCCGGGCATCGCTTGCTCACCCGTCCTGCAACGGTATCCGGCACTGGAATCTGCTCCCTGCGATCTCGGAAGCGTGGTTTCATACTATTGGCTCTGCCGCGTCCGTCCTGTCAGACAATGACTGAAAAGGCTGTCGGACAGGTGCCCGTGCGAGTTCTGCCGTAGAGCGCTCACCGTTGGGGAGGTTCGCGCCGAACGCCTTGTATAACAAAGGGTTATGAGTGTTCCAGGCAAAAAAACGGCCCGGGGACAATTCCGGGCCGTTGCAGGCAATGTAGGACAAAATCGGATGTATGCCGTCAGCGCGGCCTATGGCAGTGCTATTGCAGCATGAAAGTATCGTATTCCAGCGATTCAAGCTTGCGATCCAGCACATAGACGGCCACCATCACCACGATCAACAGCGCCACGGCAAAACCGTAGCCATACCACGCGGGACCAAGCTGCAGCGTTGCCCAGGTCAGGAAGCCGTTGAGCGCCACGAATGCCAGGGAAAGACCGAACACCGCGCGCCGCTGGTCAAGATAGAAGAAGATGTTGAGGACGCCCAGCAGCAACACCTGCAGGCTGGCTCCGATCACGTCCACATACAGCAGCGGCAGATACAGCTCGGAAATATCGAGCAGCCGCAGCAATGCCCCACCGGCCGCGAACAGCACCAGCGCAGCAATGGCCTGGATCTTGAGGATTTCATACAGACCGGTCCGTACGCTGCTCACCATCTGGTTGCGCAGCAGTTCGATCCGCTCCAGCGAGTTGCCTTCCCGCACCGCAGTGAAAAAGCCGTCGTAGGCTTCGGCAAAGTCGGTTTCGATCCGCACCAGAAACACGGCCATGCCCGGAATCACTGCCAGGTAGGCCAGAAAAACGGGAATGTCGTAGATTACCGAGGCATACAGCGGACCGATTACCTGCTGGCCCGTCGCCGGGTTGTACCAGAACATCAGCTTGTCGATCCACACCCCGAGGTTGTAGAAGAGACCGACCGCCATCAGGCTGAAATAAAAGCTCTTCCGGTTGAACATCTCGAAGGAGATGAACACGCGACTGGTGTAGGAACGGTAGATCATGGTGGTTGTCGCCGCCAGCAGGACGAGTTGCCCGACCACGAAACCGAACAGCAATCCTTCCAGCCCGTACCTGCGCAGCCACAAGGCCAGCAGCACGGTCAGCGCATAGCCGCCAAAGAAGATCCAGACCACCGCGAGATATTGCTTCATGCCCGACATGAAGATGATCGCGATCCACACATTGCTCATCACCACGAAGCCGGCGACCATCAGCAGGCGGTAGAGCAACGATTGCTCGGCCATGAAGAAGCCGGCGACGACCAGTGCGAACAAGCCCGAGACAGCCGTCGCGATGAGCGACGCGCCGTGGTAATTGGGCAGGATCAGCTCTTCCTGTCGCTCGAAGATGCGGTCCGCTGCAAAGCGCGTGAATACCAGCTGCAACGGACCGGTGATGATCAGGCTACCCATGATGAGCGCTGTCACCGAGACCTGGAATTGTGTAATGAGGGTCGTGGGAATCACGAACGGCAGGCTCAGCACACCGATCATGAGGATGCCGAGAATCGACAGCACCCACGGACCTGCACTGATGATACCGGCGTAGGTGTACGCCTTCATCACCCCGAGCAGGGTGTCCTTCTGCAGCATCTTGCGCAATTCAAAACCGATGCCAGCCATCAGCGTTTCCCTCCGCCCATCGGACACACGGCGGGTGGCGTCTCGCCATCCGCATCGGCCAGATCCGGCATGGCCAGCAAACGGCTATAGCTTTCGCGATAGCTCTGCACCATGCGGTCATGCGTGTAGTAGCGCTCGACGCGGCGGATTCCCGCCTGCTGCGCAGCCTGCCAGTATTGCGGATCGCGCAGGAGTTTGAGCGCCTCCTCTGCCAAAGCGGCCGGATCGGCAATACGCACAACCCCGCCGGCTCGGCCGATATCGGCGTCGTCGCCATCCAGGCCATACACCAGCTGGCGGCATGCGCCAACATCGGTGGTCACCACCGGCACGCCGGCCGCGAACGCCTCCAGCACTACCAGCGGCAATGCCTCGCTGATCGAGCTCAGGACCAGCACGCCGACCTTCGGCAGAAGATTCTGGATCTGCTGGTAACCCAGGAACTGCAGGCTCTCGCCCATGCCCAGGCTCTTGGCAAGGTTCCGGCATTCCTGTGCGTAGTCAGGATCCTCGTTCTCGGGGCCGGCGATCCAGCACTGCGCATCCGGGAACTCGCGCGTCACCGTCAGCATGGCACGGATGAAGGTCTTGATATCCTTGATTGGCACCACTCGGCCAATCAGACATACGACACGTGGCACACCTGGGGCGCGCAGCTCGCGCAACTGCGCCAGGCGCGCCAGGTCGATGCCGTTGGGAATGCAACGCGTGCGCTCGGCCAGCGCGCCGTCAAGTACCTGGCGCTGGCGGTTGCCTTCGTACAGGGCGATGACTTCTTCGCTGGCGTCATAGCAGACACGCCCAAGCGTCTCGAAAAAGCGCACCCACAACTCGCGGAAGTAGCTGGTATTCGAGATATCCCGCTCGAAGATATTACGGTTATCGCGGATCCACTGGCTCTGGAACAGGTCGATCTTGCGTTCCTTCGTGTAGATGCCATGCTCCGACGTCAGCAGCGGACGGCGATTGCGGTGGCGCAACAAGGCGCCGAGAAAGCCCGCGTACCCCGTCGACACCGTGTGGTACATGCGCGCCGGGATCAGGTTGTCGGCAATCTTCACCAGTTGCCACAGCGGCTTGTGCATGATCCGCACCGACCAGAAATAATCGGTGAACGACGGGTCGGTGCAATGCTCGCGATACTGCTCGGTGATGTAATCCCACGCCTTGCGACTGAAGAGGAATTCTTCCTCGTTCAGTGCGCCGGTTTCCTTGAGCAGCGGAATGCTCTCGCGGATCAGGCGGCCCGATTCGCCGCGCGCGGCGGGATTGCGCAGCGACTCGTGAAGCCGCGCGGAATGCGCGAATGCGGCTTCGTCGCCGGCGCTGCGATGCACGGCCGGCGGCGCGGGAAAATCATAGAGATAGTGCTGCTCCATGTGCACGACATTGGATGGCAGCTCATAAAGCATTTCCTTGTAATCGTCCGCCCGGCTGCCGATAAAGACGACGGCAAAGCGGTACTCGGGAAACGCCCGGATCATGTCGGCAACCCAGCTCGAGACGCCACCGCTGACGTATGGGAACGTGCCTTCGAGCAACAGGGCGATATCGGCCGACTCGGCGCGTGGCAAGGTTGGGCTCATGAATTCCAGTATCGCAGGAGAGGTTTCAGCAAAGGCAGCGGCGAATGGCTGGAGAACGAACCCATGATGCTGGCTGCGCGGGAAAAGTCACGCTGCAAGAACGCGGATTCGGCCATTGCCGGCACCAGGCGTTCGCGGGCGAAACCCTGCTTCTCGGCACGTTCGAGATAGCGGTCTGCATCTGCAAACTGATGGCGCGTGACCGCCAGGCGGCCCCGCATGTACCAGAGCGCCGCGTTGTTTGGCTCGATATCCAATGCCATGCTGGCATAGCGCTCGACCTGCTCGGCGGTGTAGTCATAGACATCGCCCTGCACCAGGCCCTGGTAGATCAGTTCCCAGTAAAGATCGGCCAGCCGCTTGGCAACCGCATAGCGTTCGCTATCGGTATGGGCGGCTTCCAGGCGCGGAAGCTCCTGCAGGATCTTGCGCGTCAGGTCCTTCTCGGCTCGGTCCAGCATGCCATAAGCCAGGAGGCGGACGTCGTCGACCGGATCACCCAGCAGGTTACGCAGCACCGGCGTCGCCATGCGCGCCGGGACAGACTGCATCGCCACCAACGCCGTCATGCGCTTGGAAATCGGGGCTTGGGCATTACCGAGCTGGGCACGCAGATGCCCACCGGAGCCGTGTCGCACACGCGTCAGCAGATGGGTGACGAACTGCGGCAGCGTGATCTGGGCAATGCCATCGCGACTCCGGAGCGACGGCAGCACGCGTGCAGCCAGCAGGCTGCCGGCGCAAACCAGCCAGCCAAAGCCCGGGATCAGGAAACAGAGCAGTGCCAGGTAGCCATAGCTCCAGGCAAATGGCTGGCGATAGGCTTTCGGCAGCATGCACCAGGCCGCCGCGGCAAGCAGCAGCGCCGCCACGATCTGCAGGGCGAGGAATGCGGTGATGTCCGCAGCCCCCGAGCCGGTTCTGAAGAGCATGGCGAACGCGGCACCCTGCGCTACCGTTCCGCCGAGCAGCCATTTAAGCATCGAGATGGCACCTCGCAAGCAAACGCCGCAACGCGTCCCCTGGTTGATCGGCGGTGACGGTCAGCTTCTCGAAGGAAATATGGGCGGCTTCGAAGTTGACCCCGAACTGCGCCTCGAGGCTGTCCTCGATCCGCACCAGATAGGCCGCCAGGGCACTCTCGCCGGCGAATGGCATCAGCGTCAGGAAGGCACGGCGCGTCGTGCCCTGGGCTGCCCATGTGACATCCAGAGCGCGCGAGCTGCGGCGCACCTGCTCGTACAGCGCATTGCGCGACTCATCCATGTCGAACACCAGCGCCACCACGGTCGATTCGATGCCGGTATCGCGCTGCATGCGTGCCAGCCGGCTGTAGTCGAGCGCAAAATCGTACGGGCACTCTGGCAGCGTCTCGAGGATGGCACGCGTTGCATCCGCATGACGCACGCCGTCGGCATAGTAGCCAAGCAGCACCATCAGGAACTGCAGGTTTTCGTGGCTGACGGACAGGAACGGCATCTGTTCGATGGCCACCATGCCGATCAGTTCCTGCTCACCGCTGAGCACGGGCGCCACCGCGAGATAGCGCGTGCCCGTCATGTGGCGCAGCTCCGGCACGCGGACATGGGCCAGCGTACGCGTGGCAAGGCAATACTCCACCAGGGGATCGCGGGGGTCGAGCGTTACCTTGCCGCCCAGCGAAACCAGGGCTTCGGTCGCGGGCTGCTGGTCCTTGACCTCGAACAACGCGGCCACTTCGAGCTGGCAGGCTTGCGCCGCCAGCTTGAGGAAGGCTTCGGCGCCCGGTAGCGTGGACTGGCTGTGGTCGTTCAGCGCCACGCGACGCAGTTGCGTCAGCGTATCGCGCAGCGTAGTCGGCCGCGCCAGCAAGTCGTTTTCCAGGCGGTCGTGGGACAGGCGCAGCAGGAAATGATTCTTGGTGAGCGCCGCGAGACGGTCGCCAAGATAGCCGTTGATCTCGTTCGCCCGTGCCAGCCGGGCGCTCCAGATATCGCCAAACTGCCCTGCTACCATCACGAACAGCAGTCCGCCGAGGAAAAAACGGGTCGGGAACGGCTGCGGTGCTGCGCCCATGCCATAGAACACATACCATCCGCCCAGCAGCACGGCGGCGCCAAGCGCGCCCATGAGCGAGCCATAGCGCAGCGCGATGACGAGCGGCAACAGCCATGCCCACGGGAACCCCGTATTGAACAGCAGCGGATTATCCGGCACCAGCACCGAGCCGATGGCCAGGGCCACCACCATGATCAGGACGGTTTCGCCAACCGCCCGCCAGCCGGTCGCAGCCGGGGCGATCCAGCGCCCTGCCGCACTGCCCAGGACGACAGACTTGGCGCGCTGGTTACTATCATCGATTGTGGTGGAATCCGTCATGTCGACTTCCTTGTGGATCCGATGGGTTCTGCGGGTTTCATCCGTGCGCTCAACCGCGGGTCAGCGGCGACAGCATCTGCTGCAGCAGCGACTGGGCAACGCCAGACACCGACGAACGGCTCCAGCCGGTGCGATTGCCAGTCGCCGTCCAGACGACATTACCCGTCTGCACGTCCAGCAGTTGCAGTGTCACGCCCACGGCCGGTTCACCATCGACACCGACCTTGTAGCGCCATTCCTGCACCGAACCCGTCAACGCATAGCGTGCGCGTTCGGTACGTGCCCATTCCAGCGCACGCGTCACGGCCTGGCGCTCGGCCGGCTCAAACAGCGTTTCCTGGCTGACCGTTGCCGGATAGCGCTTGGTATTGCTCATGCCCCCAGCCTTGAGCAGGCTCTCGGCGATGGCCTCCGCACGCAGCCCGGCTTGCGGGGTCTCGGTGTAGTTCACGATCGGCAGCACGGCGATCGTATCCGTTGCTGCAATCGTCGGTGCGCCGGTGCTCGACACGCTTGCGCATGCCGCCAGTGCCAACCCCATCGCTACCATCGCCATGCGACGCAGCAACCCGCTCATTGTCGTTTTCATCTGATGCTCCTTCTGTCAAGTTGCCGGCTTAATACAGCCATCGATAGCGAATGCCAAATTCATTCAAAGGTGCGCCGCCGCCACGCGTCACGCCTTCGCGTGCGTAATAGACGGAGGCGTGATCGTTGCCGAGTACGCTGCCGCCCACGCCAAGCTGGACGCGTGTACCCCATCCTTCGCGGCTGTCACGCAACAAGCCGGCTTCCAGGAAGGGACGCAGGCCGCGCGAGTATTCATCCAGGTGTTCGGTGCCAAAACTGAACAGCAGGCCGGCCTGCGTGAAGCTGCGCGGCATGAAGTCAGATGCCACGGCATTGGGATCCGGCGTCAGGCTGCGCAGCACGCGGCCGGCATCCTGCTTGCTGCTGTAGTTACCGCGCGTGACGACCGCGCGCACCGTGTAGTCGGGGTACTCGATGCGGAAGCGATGCCCTGCCTCGAGTTCGAAGATCGTGCCGTGGCCGATGGACGTCCGGTCCTGGCCGAAGAAGCGGTTGCCTTCGACCCGCGCCGCCAGGTAATCGCGCGTCGAGACGCGCCAGTTGGCGCCGATGCCGGCCACGTCCTTCACGCCGCCGACCCGCAGGTAGGCGTTCTCGGTGGCCGCCTGGTTGACGCCCACGAAACCAGTGAAGCTGACGGGAATCTCCGGATTCCACGCAATATCGAAACGGCCCGTGGTCACGTCCTCGACACCCATGCGGCGACCCGCAGCGAGCTGCCAGTTCACGGCATTGATGCGATAACCAAGCACGGCCTCGAGATTGTGGTCAGCCGACGGCACGTTGACGAGGTTCTGCCCATCCGTGCTGCGCTGCTGGCGATAGCCGTAGCGTGCGCCGAGCGTGAAGCGGTCCGACAGGCGCACGCCCGCCCCCACTACCGTCTCGGTAAAGGCCAGCGGACGCTGGCGCGAGAAAGTCGTACCGATGGACAAGGCCTGGGCATTGACCAGCATGCTTTCGCGCAGGCGTTGATGCATCTCCTCGCTGTCCGGCGCGGTATCGAGCCCATTGAAGGCCAGACGCTGCGCTTCACCGAGGCGATCAACATAGCGATTGGCATCGATACGGGTCGTCAGCGGCAGGCGGTCCGGCAGTTCGTCGAGGATCTTCTCCACGGCCGGGCGGTCGCGGTCCCCCAGCGCAATCGCCAGGTCGGCATACGCCGGGCGATCAAGGGTTTCGGCATAGTGGCGCGCCAGCCAGGCACGTCCCAGTTCGTTCTGCTCGCGCGACATGGCCCACGACAGGGCGACCTCGCGTGCGGTCTGCGAGTAACGCTCGGTCTGCGCGCCTTCCTGGGCACTGGCCGACTTGTCGCCCGCAGCGCGGTCAGCCCGCAGGAACTCAATCAGGATGCGCCGCGACAGGTCACCGGACTCGAACACCTGGGCCAGCGTCACGCTCTGCGCGCGCAGCTGTTCGCGGATATCGGCATCCTCGGCTTCCGAGGCACCACCCAGGCTCTGGCTGGCAACCTTGTTCGAGCGTGGATCGAGCACGCCCTGCGGAATGCCGGCAGCGCGCATGTCGAGCCACACCTTGCGGCGCACGGCCCATGCAACATCCACGTATCCAACCATCTCGGCGGCATCGGCATAGGCCAGCATCCACAATGGGTCCTGGCTGCGTTGCGCGGCATTCTTGCGCAGGTA
Source organism: Imbroritus primus (assembly GCA_000272025.2). Taxonomy (GTDB): domain Bacteria; phylum Pseudomonadota; class Gammaproteobacteria; order Burkholderiales; family Burkholderiaceae; genus Imbroritus; species Imbroritus primus. The sequence goes on along the minus strand of AKCV02000015.1, from coordinate 560,333 downwards.
GTGGAAGGCACGGCGACCATCATTCAGACGCAGGTAGGCAGCACCGTAGGGGCCCCACAGATCAGGGTCGTCCTCGGCATCGGCGGCCCAGTTTTTCATCGCTGCCTTCAGGTCTTCGGTCTTGCCCTGGTCGACGAGCATCCACAGCATCGCGGCCCGCGCTTCCGTGCCTGCGGAATCCAGCGCGTTGGCAGCGGTCAGGTCAGCCAGTGCCGCGCTGCGCTGGCCGGTGGCACGCAAGTATTCCGCCCGTTGCACGAGCACCAGGGGCGATTTTTCGGCGGCGGCCCGCTGCTCTGGCGTCATGGAAGCGAACAGTGCCTCGATGCGGCCGTAGGCGCGTGCCTGGTTGTAGTACATCAGCGCCTGCTGGAGCATGTACATGTCACCACTCATGCGGTAGCTCTGTTCCGCGACCCGGCCTGCATCCAGCGGCCGGTCGGCATACAGGTTGGCCATCTCACCGAGTTCCTCGGCATTGGCCTTGCCGGTTTCGGCCAGCTTGGCGTAGGCCTCGCGCGCGAGCGCATCGCGGCGTGTCAGGGTGGCCATACGGGCAAGCTGGCGCCAGTAGTCTTCGTCCGCGGCCGTCGCCCGGTTACGCACCTGCACCAGCACGTCGGTGGCACCCTTGAGATCGCCACGGATATAGAGCATCCGCGACAAGCGGGTGGCGGCGACAGTGCCGCTACCGGGCTCCTTCACCAGATCGCGATAGGTCTGGATGGCAATATCGTCCTTGCCGGCACGCTCTGCCAGCTCGCCGTAGCGCTCGAGCACTTCGCGGCGGCGCGGACCGGTGGCGGATTCCTTGAGAAAGGCCAGTGCAGCCTCTGGCTCGCCAAGACGTTCATAGGCGCTGGAAATCTGATCCACCAGTTCGAGATTACCCCGTTCCGTGCGCACACGATGCCGCAGAGCGGCCAGGTAGGCGCGGTCATCGTTCAGCCCGGGCGCCAGACGTAGCACCGCCTGCCAGGCCTTGGTGCCACCGCCGTGCTCGGCCAGCCACAACCATTGTTCCAGCGCCTGCCCCGGCGAACCGCTCCACTCCGCCGTCTGCGCAAGCCGTTCGCGCCAGACGAGGGAGTTTGGCTGGTAACGCACGGCTGCCTCGGCGATGCGGCGGGCATCAACCGACTTGCCGTTGCCGATGAAGACGTTATAGGCGAGCTCGTAGTCTTCCTGGTTGAAGCTCTTGCCGGGGGCCAGCACATCGCCCGATCCAGCCTGTACATGGCGCACGCCGTGCTGCCCCATGGCTTCACGCGTGGCCAGTCCGCGCGGGCCATCGAGGAAGACGAAACCGCGCTGCTCAAGCGAGGTCTGGCCGCGTGAGGAAATCTGCGGTTGGGCGCCGATCGACAGCAGGCGGCGCGCATAGCGCTCGGCCAGATCCGGTCGATTGGCTGACATGGCAAGGCGCGTGAGGAAGCGTAGCGTTTCCGCATCATTGCGCAGATCGCCCAGGCGGGCCTCGGCCTGCCGCATGGCTTCGTCCAGCATGTTGCCGGATTGCAGCACGCGCAGTCCATCGATGAAATAGCGACGACGCAGCGGCAGCGTATCGGCAGCGGCCTGCTGCGCGAACATGGCTTGCGCGGCGGACCGGTAGTCGCCAGTACCGAGGGCCATCTCGCCCACGGTTTTCTGCCACATCTCGGCGCGCGCCGTGTCGGTCTGGACCAGCTGCTTGTAGAAACCCAGGGCCAGGTCGCCGAGGCCAAGCGCCCGGGCGCGTGTCGCCAGGCCTTCCAGCTCGCCCACGCTCCAGTCCTTGTTGGCGGTCTCGCGCATCAGGCTGCGCACTGCATTGAGCGCCGCTGCGCGTTGGGGTGCGTCGGGTTCGATGGCGGAGGCACGCTGCTCGGCAATGCCGATCTGCGCCAGCAAGGCGCCACGACGCCCCCCCGGCTGCGGCATGGCACGCATGTGGCGGATCAGCGCTTCGGCATCGTCGAGACGGCCGATACTGACATACTGCTGGGCCAGGATCGCCAGGAACTCGGGATCGTCCGGAACGATCTGCAGCCAGGCCTCGAGATAGGCAATACTCAGGCCATTGACGCCGCCTTCTTGCTTGAGCAGGCGCTGCTGGAGCGTTTCACGCGGAAACGCCAGCGCCAGACCTACACCGATCAGCGCTCCGAAGATGCCGATCATCCACGGCGGCAGCAGCCGCGTCCGCTTATTCCGCGCAGTCAACATGTACTCGCCTGAAAGTCTGGGAAGATTGCTCGGAAGCCGCGACTTCAACACGTGTGCCACGCTGTGCCACGCCGTCGACGGTTACGCGGCATTGCGAACCGCCCGCGACCCGGAAGAAGGGCTTGTAATCACCACGAAAATCGAAACGCATGCTGTTGCCCGTGCGCACGAGGTTGCGCGTCACACCACTGGCTTCCGCGATATACGGTTGCGCTGGCGTATTGCTGCCCACCCGGAAACGCGCGGTGCCGCCGTCGAGGTGAACATAGGTGCCCTGCCCGCCGTTGGCCGGCGAGAAACCAACAACGCCTTGCGAGCCCGCGAGCTGAGGCGTAGCCTGACCCGGTACACGCACGGTACGCAGATCACCGGCACCACGTACGACCCATGTGTCACCGTCACGCGCCACGGCAAACGTCTGGAAATCCAGCGCCTTGCGAATGTAGTCGGAAGCGTAGATCGGCATCACCGGCTGCGACATCGCATAGTCGTACACCTTGCGCAGCGCACGCATCGAAGCTGCCTTGGTGCCCGAATAGGTGTGGTAGTAAATGTTGAGCGGCTTGAAGCGGATCGGCTTGTCCGTCATCTCGAAGGTTTCGATCACGCGCTCGAAACCATAGTACGGGCCGCTCCACTCGTTGGTGTAGATGTTCTCGTTCTGGTGCGGCGCGAACACCTGGAAGGCGCCCTCGCCCTTGTTCAGGCCGATCGGCGCAATCGCTGTCCAGCTCGGATTGCTGCGCGAGATCAGCGTATCGCCACCATTCATATTGAGCATGCCGGCAGCATAGGCCTTGCGCACCGCCTCGGCAGGCGGCTGGCAATCGCCACTCCACAGCAGCACCTTGACCTTCTTGCCCGGCGGGATCAGCTTCTCGTTGATATAGTCGCGCGTGCCGGTGATTTCTCGATCGAGATCCATGGAATAACCAGGAATCTCGAGGTGGAAGCTGTCATAGCCAGCCGTGCTCCTGTCCTTCTCTTTCTCCAGCGTCCGCGCCCAGTCATACGGGTGCGAGAAGGTGTGGCTCGCCACTTCCACGTACGGCAACGCATAGATCTTGCGGGCGAGCGGCTCAAGTACCGGCGCCAGCTGCGGATACATCCCGGTAGCCGCGATCTCGCCCTCGATGACTGACCAGGTGGTCGGCACGCGATAACGTTCGAGAATATCCTTGAGAAGCGCGTCGGCACCATACTGCGCACCCGGGAACTCTGCACGGGAGGCAAAACCGTCGCCGTCGATGTGCGTCAGCATCAGGCGGCGGCCGTTCTCGGTGGTGACATCGGGCACCGGCATGGGCTGCAGCGCCAGCGCCTGACGCAGGAAGTCGAGCGGCTGCACGACCCAGCGGTTCTGGTTGACGTCGTCCATGGTCATCACCACGAACGGTGCAAGCACGTATCCCCCCCAGCGGGTGATCGCGGCAGCGTCGACTTCATACTGGCCGGCACGCAGGCGCAGCAAAGAACGAGCATCGTCGCGCACGCGCACGCTCACGGCTTCGCGCCGGTCCGGCATGGGCTGCGTCTCGAAACCGATCATCGGGTCGCGCGACACGATCTCGAGCTCGCGCGTTGCCCGGCCACGAACGGCATCGAGGCCCAGGGCCTGCCCCATCGCGCCATCCACCGACATGCCGAAGCGCCCCATGAACGCGACACGGATGCCGTTATCCATCTGCTGGCGGATCCACTGCGCATAGCGTGCCTGGTTCGGTACGATGCTGTTGTTGAGCCAGACCACGATACCGGCGTAGCGGTCGTTCAGCACGCCTTCGGGCAACTGCTGCGATACATGCGCGTATTCAACGCTGTAACCCAGGTAGTTGAGCGGCATTGCGCCGATGCGATTGGCGGATGAATCATCGAGCGAGATATCGGACGGTGTGTCGATCACCATCAGGATCCGCCGCGGCATGACCTCGATCTGGCCAATGCCCACCTGGGACAAAGCCGGATCCGCAACGTACGGGATGATGCCAAGCGCCTTGATCTGGGCTGCCGTATTGCGCGCGCAGGCCCGGTCGGCCGGCGGGCAGTAGTCGATGGAGATCACCGGCAGGCGATAGGATTCGCGGATGGTGCGCGCCTGGCCGAGCAGCCAGTCACGATCGCTCGCCGAAACCTCGGTGAAACGGTTGCCACCCTGGTCCCAGCCGCGGAACAGCGACTCGAAGGCCACGGCCTGCACCAGCGTATGGACCTGCGGCAGGATCTCGAAGCCGCGGTTCAGTACCAGCCTGGCCTCCGGATACTTGGCCTTGATGGCGCGAATGACCGCGACCATCCCGGCCTCCTGCTTGCGGCGGTCATCATCCGACTTGGCGACGAGCTGGTAGGAGTCGAGCGTATCCAGGAAGAAGCCACGGAAGCCGCGTTGCCACAGCGGCGTGATGACCTGGTCCACATAGAAGGCCGGCCACTCGGGCGCAGCCTGATCGACCACGTGCGAGTTCCAGGCGGTGTTGCCGCCGATCAGCCAGGACTGGGGGATGGACTTGAAGTAGCTGCGCGACGGCAGGACTTCACCGAGGCTAACATAGCTCAGCCACTGCGTGCTGGCCAAGGCGTGCTGGGTAGGATCGAAACCGCTGTCCGGCTCCACCACCACCATGTCGAAAGCCTGGAGCTCTGCCACAGGAGGCTTGGCGCCATAGTAAAAGGCGATGCTAGGCTGCTGCGCCGTCGTGGGCGCCCCTGGCGCTGCTGGCGCCTGTGCTTGCGATCTTGCAACATACCCCACGCCGAACACCGATGCGGTCAACGCAACGATGCACGCACACAGTCGGCATCGAGCCCACAGGCCCCCCCGTATCCGTGGCATACCCTCTCCCTGGCAGCTTATTCTTCGTTTTTTGCAAACGGAGCACAGTGTTTCAGGTCTGCTGGCTGGCGTCCTCCAAATCCAGCAGAAACTACCGTGTTCCGCCCTCTCCTCCAATGCGCATGAGCATCGCGGAGCGGTTTGATTTTTGACTTATGGAAACAGCGCGCTTTCTGATAATCGGCTGTCTATCACCTATATAGGTGAAAATATGTGAACGGTGACCACATGAACCCGTAATCAACATCCGAAATCAGAAAATTCTTGGTTCCCGATCAGTATGCCTTGTAAGACATTGCAAAATCAAGTCACTACAGTGGGAAATGCTTGCCAGGGAGGCCTGCCGCCGATCAGGCCGCGTCGATATTGCGCCCAGAATATCAGAATAAGGAATGCGCGCAGGGCGATTGCACTGCACCATGCCGGATAAGGATGAGTCCGCTGAATATGGTTTGATTTCAGGACATTATTAGCGTTTTCTTCCGCGATTCATCATATATGTATCGATGCCTCACCCCACAGGGCGAGTCCCGTCTTCATCAAGCCGCCTGAACAGCGTGACATGCCAACAACAACGCCCCGATCTCCGGCACACACGAACCGCAGTTTCCACCGGCCTTGATACAGGCTGTCACCTGCGCGGTGGTCGACAACCCATGCTGCCGGATCGCGCGACAGATCGTTTCGCGTCCGACGCCAAAGCAGGCGCAGACAATCTGACCAGTATCTGTCCCCGCCTCGAGCGGCTCGCCAGCGAGCAGGCTGGCACGTTCCGGCGTGGCCAGGGCATCGTTCTCCATCAAAACTGACAGCCATGTGCGTGCCGGCAGATCAGGCCGCGGCGACAGAAACACACAAGCTTCGAGACGGCCGGCCACCACACAGGCGGCACGGTAGACGCCGGCCGTGGCGTCCTCATACTCAAGCCAGTCCGCTCCTGCAGCCTTGACATCCAGCAGCGCGCGCGCCCAGGCGCCCGCGTCGGCAATGGCCTCGCGGCCAGCCAGTTCGTAGCGGACAAACTGCCGGCCCTGGATACGCGTCCAGTAGGTCGCCGGCGTGGCCAACTCCTGCGTTCGCGTCAGCACGAAGGCATGCCAGGAGACTGGAAACGGTTCGACCTGCACGGGTGTATGCTTGAATTCCGGCTCGCCCGACACCGCATCCACCGCCGCATTGACGACCGCGCCCACGCGCGCGTCGGAGGCAAACTGCGCATTCCAGTGAATCGGCACGAACACGCTGCCACGCGGCATGCCGCCGCCATGCCGTACGCGCGCCACCATCGCCCCCCAGCGCGAGCGCACGCGTGCCAGCTCGCCTTCGCGCACGCCGCATAGCAAGGCGTCATGAGGATGCATATCGACCGCCGCTTCGCTGGTATGGCCGGCAAGCCTGGGCACCTTGCCGGTACGCGTCATGGTATGCCAGTGGTCGCGCACACGGCCGGTATTGAGCACCAGCGGATAGTCGTTATCGATACCATGCGCAGGCCAGCAGCCCCGCACCGGGACGAAACGCGCCCGGCCATCGGCATGGCTGAAGCGGCCATCGGCATAGAGGCGCACCGTGCCAGTCGGCCCTGTCCCCGTGGCCGGGCACGGTACAGGCCACTGGATCGGGGCAAGGGCATCGTAGGCAGCGCGAGACAGGCCCGTGAGGCCTGCCAGATTGAACTGGCGAGGTGCCACGCCGCCGGTCCCGTTGCCGACCGTACTCAGACGCGCATGCTCATCAAAGATGGCGTGTGGCCCTGGATAGTCAAAGCCGCGATAACCCATGCGCCGCGCCACATCGCAGAGCAGGTCCCAGTCCGCACGGGCTGCGCCCGGCGGGGGCAGGAACGGCCGCTGACGCGAGATGCGGCGTTCCGAATTGGTCACGGTGCCATCCTTCTCGCCCCAGGCCAGCGCGGGCAGCAGCACGTGCGCGAGATCCGCGGTATCGGTCCGCGCCATCACATCCGACACCACCACCAGCTCGCAGCGCGCCAGCGCCGCGCGCACGCGGTCGGCCTCGGGCATGCTGACGACGGGATTGGTGCCCATGATCCAGACCGCCTTCACGCGCCCGGCCTCGATGGCCTCGAACAGCGGCACGGCCTTGAGTCCCGGCTGCACCGCCATGCATGGCGCGCCCCAGAAATCCTGCACCAGAGCGCGGTGCGCGGCGTTGTCGAGTTCCAGATGCGCCGCCAGCATATTGGCGAGCCCGCCCACTTCCCGCCCGCCCATGGCATTCGGCTGGCCGGTGATCGAGAACGGTCCGGCACCCGGCTTGCCGATCCGGCCCGTCAGCAGGTGGCAATTGATGATGCTGTTCACTTTGTCCGTCCCCGAGGACGACTGGTTGACGCCCTGGGAGAACACGGTGACGACACGGCCGGTGGCCGCAAACATCTCATAGAAACGCTGCACGGTCTGCACAGCGAGCTTGCAGGTACGGGCCACGCTTTCGATATCGCCGCCATCCGCCGCCGCGGCGACCAGCGCCTCCGCCACGCCATGCGTGTGCGCTCCCACGAATGACCGGTCTGTCAGACCCCGGTCGGCAAGATACGACAGCAGGCCGTTGAACAGCCACACGTCGCTGCCCGGTTTGAGCGCCACATGCAGGTCCGCGAGCTCGCAGGTCGCGGTATGGCGCGGATCGACCACCACCACGCGCACCGCCGGACGCTGCTCCTTGAGGCGAGCGATACGCTGGAACAGGACGGGATGGCACCACGCGGCATTCGACCCCACCAGAACGATCAGGTCGGCCGCTTCCAGGTCGTCGTAGCACACCGGCACCACGTCCTCGCCGAAGGCGCGCTTGTGTCCCGCCACTGCGGAGGACATGCACAGTCGTGAATTGGTATCGATATTGGCGCTGCCGATAAAGCCCTTCATCAGCTTGTTGGCCACGTAGTAGTCCTCGGTCAGCAGCTGGCCCGACACATAGAACGCCACCGCATCCGGTCCATGCTCTGCGATGACGGCGCGAAAGCCCTGGGCAACGGCATCGAGGGCGGTATCCCAGCTGACCGTGCGCGGCGTTTCCTTGGCATCGCCACGGGTCCGCATGGCTGGCGCGAGCAAGCGCCCCTCCAGCCCGAGGGTTTCACCCAGTGCCGCCCCCTTGACACAGAGGCGGCCCGCATTGGCCGGGTGCAACGCATCGCCGTGAATCTCGGGCATCGCTGCCTGCGCATTCTGCTGCTTGTTTTCCGGCGCATGCTCTGGCGCACCTCGCCGCGCATCTCCCGGCGCCGTGACACACACCGCTTCCATGCCGCAACCGACACCGCAGTATGGGCATGTCGTGCGAACGGTGGCGTGCGGCACGTCTACAGGACTAGTCGCGGAAACAAGCGGGATCACGGCGGCATTCGACATGGCAGGACTCAGGCAGCTTGGGCTTCGCAGAACAGACGACCGAACAGCAGGCGATGGCGCCAGGCGGCAACCTCCACGCCATCGCGGATCAGGTCGGCGTACCACGCACCATCGGCCACATCGCCGTACAGCACCGCGCCGACCAGGCGCTGCTGCCGCAGCACGAGGCGCTTGTAGATGCCGCGACCTGGATCACGCATCATCAGATCCTCGCTGTCGGGGCCGCCGATGAAATCGCCGACCGAATACAGGTCGATGCCGGTCACCTTCAGCTTGGTGGCCGTGGCCCGCTGCACATAGCGGCGATGCCCCGCCCCGGCAAGATGCGTGGCGCATACCCGCGCTTGCTCCCAGAGCGGCGCGACCAATCCGAACGTGGCCGCGCGATGCTGCACACATTCGCCGACGGCGTAGATACGCGGATCGTACGTCTGCAGCGTGTCGTCCACCACGATGCCGCGTTCGCAATGCAGGTGCGCCGCTTGTGCGAGGGCGATATTGGGACGCACTCCCGCCGCCATCACGACCAGATCGGCCGGGATCTGCTGGCCATTGGAGAACTGCACGGCATGGACATGGCCCTCTCCGAGCAAAGCAGTGGTGTTCATGCCCAGCATGAAGTGCAAGCCGCGCGCTTCCAGAGCCTGCTTGAGCAGCGCGGCAGCGGGCGCATCGAGCTGTCGGTCGAGCAGGTTGTCGCCGAGATGCACGACGGTCACCTCCATCCCTTGGCGCAACAGGCCATTCGCCGCTTCGAGCCCAAGCAGTCCGCCGCCGATGACCACCGCACGGCGCCGCGGGCTGCGCGCCACGCACAGCATGGCTTCGACATCAGCGATATCGCGAAACGACACGACGCCGGGAAGATCACTGCCAGGCACGGGCAGCATGAACGGTGACGAACCGGTCGCCAACAGCAAGCGGTCATAGCGCACTTCAAGCCCGGAGCGGGCGCGCACGATGCACCGCCCGCGGTCGATCGCCACGACGGGATCGCCGGCGTGCAGCGCAATGCCGTGCTCGTCATACCACGCACGTGGATGGATCATGATGTCGGCCAGCGTCTTCTCGCCTGCCAGCACCGGCGACAGCAGGATACGGTTGTAGTTGCCGTACGGCTCTGCGCCGAAGACGGTGATGTCGTACAGATGCGGGGCAACGGCGAGCAGTTCCTCGACCGTACGCATGCCGGCCATGCCGTTGCCAATCACCACCAATGAAGGTCTACGGATTGAAGGAATCATGCGCAGATCCACACCTTGCCCTCGGCGGCGCGCACCGGAAAGACGCGTACGGCATGCTCCGGCATCTCGAGGCATTGCCCGGTTTCCAGGTCGAAGTGATGCTTATAGAGCGGCGACGCCACCACCGTGCGCTCGCCAAGGTTGCCGACCAGCCCGCGTGACAATACCGCGACACAGGCATGTGGATCATAGTTGTCGATCGCGAACAGCTGGCCACCGCGTCCGGCCACATGGAAGATGGCGACCTGCAGGCCATTGACCAGCGCGCAAACGCCGGTATCCGGAACGATCTCGTCGATGGCACAGACGGCGGTCCAGTGAAGATGCGATGTCATGGTGTACTCCGCTTGTGCGTTGCGTTTGGGTGTTTCATCTCTGCCCCGAGCCTCATGCCGCCTTGACGACGCCCAGGCCGGATGCCTGCGTGCGTTCGTCCACGGTGGCCGGGCGGATCTGCCCGCGCGATTCGACGCACACCACATGTTCGTCAACCGCCTCGCTGTTGACGAAATGGCGGAAGCGGCGGCGCACGGCCGGCTCGCTCACGGCGCGCTGCCATTCGCAGGCATAGTTCGCGATTACATGCTGCATCTCCGCCTCGAGTTCGGCGCCGATTCCCAAGGTGTCGTCGATAATCACCGCCTTCAGGTAATCGAGCCCGCCTACAAGGCTCTCGCGCCATGTGCTGGTGCGCTGCAGGCGGTCAGCGGTCCGCACGTAGAACATCAGGAAGCGGTCGATATAGCGCAGCAGCGTGGTCTTATCAAGATCGCTGGCGAACAGTTCGGCATGGCGCGGCTTCATTCCACCATTGCCGCATACGTACAGGTTCCAGCCGCGTTCGGTGGCGATGATGCCGATATCCTTGCTTTGCGCCTCGGCGCACTCGCGCGTGCAGCCGGACACGCCGAACTTGAGCTTGTGCGGCGCGCGTAGCCCCTTGTAGCGGTGCTCCAGCTCAACCGCGAGACCAGCGCTGTCGCCCACGCCGTAGCGGCACCAGGTGGAGCCGACGCACGATTTCACCGTGCGCAGCGACTTTCCATAGGCGTGGCCGGTCTCGAACCCAGCGGCGATCAACTCCTCCCAGATCAACGGCAGCTGATCGACGCGCGCGCCAAACAGATCCACCCGCTGACCACCTGTGATCTTGGTGTAGAGGCCATACTTGCGCGCGACCTGCCCCACCGCGATCAGGCCTTCGGGGGTGACTTCGCCGCCCGGCATGCGCGGCACCACCGAGTACGTGCCGTCCTTCTGGATATTGCCGAGGAAATAGTCGTTGGTGTCCTGCACGCTGGCATGCTCTGGCCGCAAAACGAAGTCATTCCAGCATGAGGCGAGAATGCTGGCGACGGCTGGCTTGCAGATGTCGCAGCCGAGGCCATGGCCATGTCGCTGCAGGAGTTCCGCGAAGGTGCGGATCCCCTCCACGCGTACGAGGTGGTACAGCGCCTGCCGCGAATGAGCAAAGTGCTCGCACAGGTGGTTGTTTACCGCCATGCCCTGTTTCTGCATTTCGGCGTTCATGATCTGCGTGGCCAGTGGCACACAGCCGCCGCAGGTCGTGCCCGCCCGTGTGCAATCCTTGAGTGCACCGATAGTCGTCGCGCCTGCCGCCACAGCAGCACACAGATCCCCGCGGGAAACATTGTTGCAGGAGCAGATCTGCGCGCTGTCGGGCAGCGCGTCCACGCCCAGCGCCTGACGGACGGCCCTGTCAGTCTGCGGCAGGATAAGGATCTCGGGCGTCTCTGGGAGTTCGATGCGGTTGAGCATCATCTGCAGCAAGGTGCCATACTCCGCCGTCTCACCCACCATGACGCCACCCAACAGATACTTGCCACAGCCCGAGACCACGATCTTCTTGTACACCTGCCGCCGCTCGTCGGTGTACTGGTAGGCCCGGCTACCTTCGGTGTGGCCGTGCGCATCGCCCAGGCTCGCCACATCCACACCCAGCAGCTTGAGCTTGGTGCTCATGTCGGCGCCCGCAAAGCTTGCTGGTTTGCCCTGCAAGGCAGCGGCAACCGTGCGCGCCATTTCATAGCCAGGCGCCACGAGTCCGTAGACGCGGCCACCGGCGAGCGCGCATTCGCCAATGGCGAAGATGTCCGGATCGCTGGTCCGGCAGGATGCATCGACCACAATGCCGCCACGCACCCCCACTTCCAGTCCGCAAGCGCGCGCGAGTTCGTCACGCGGCCGGATGCCAGCCGAGAAGACGATCATGTCAGTGTCGAGATGGGTGCCATCGCTGAATATCATGCGATGCCTGCCATGTTCACCGTCAACGATCTGCTGCGTGTTCTTGCCGGTATGCACGGCGACGCCAAGTTCCTCGATACGACCGCGTAGCACGCGCCCGCCAGCGGCATCAACCTGCACCGCCATGAGCGACGGGGCGAATTCGACCACATGTGTTTCCAGCCTGAGGTCGCGCAGGGCTTTGGCGCATTCGAGCCCCAGCAGGCCGCCGCCAAGTACCGCACCGACGCGAGCCCGCACAGCACAGGCCTGCATCGCTTCGAGGTCTTCGATGGTGCGATAGACGAAGCAGTCGGCTCGGTCGTTGCCGGGAATCGGCGGCACGAACGGCGCCGAGCCAGTGGCAATCACCAGTTTGTCGTAGGCCAGTACCTCGCCGGTGGATACCGTCACGGTCCGGGCCTGGCGATCGATGTACGCCGCGCGCGCATTCAGGCGCAGCAGTAGGTTGTCACGCGCGAAGAAGCCTTCCGGTACCAGCGACAGGTCCGCCGCTGACTTGCCCGCGAAAAATTCGGACAGATGCACACGGTCATAAGCGGGCCGGGGTTCTTCACCCAGTACGGTGATGTCGTAGTCCTGGGCGCCAGCCTCCACCAGCAGCTCCAGAAGCTTGTGGCCAACCATGCCGTGGCCGATGACGATGAGTTTCATGGAAGGCTCCTTGATTGGGGCGATATGCGTGGGACGACCTGCGTAATGCCCAGTGCATGAGACCGAATGCACGAGGCCACGACAGCGAATGGGTGTTGGGCGGGAGATTCATGTGGCGGCACCTGTCACAGACTCACCCGCGCGCCCCGGCACGCCACGCAGCGCGTTGCGGTCAATGAAGGTCAGCAGATCGATTCGGGTGGCTTTGCCATTCACGGTGGGTGGCCCACAAAAACAAAAAGCGTCCGCCAGACCGGTCACAGACCTTGCTGGGGGACGCCGTTGTCCGGGGCCTTGCGGCCCATCTCAGGAAATGAATCGTCGTTGATTCGTGCTTCAACGTTTGCAAGAGGTATGCCAGCGAATGCCCGGCACGATAGATCAAGGCTGCAGCAGGAATTCGCCGTTCCGCATTCGCCGGCCAGGGGAACGGCATGGCAAGATCCCCGGGCGTCACGCCCAGCGTTGGTGCAAGCGCAGCGCAATCGCGGTGCAGTGCCCGAGGCTGGCAGCGCGCGCCGGCCAGCGCGAACTCATTGATCGCCAGCCGGCGACGGGGTGCGATAATCAGCGCTTTATCTGCCGGCGCTACGCCACTGCCTCATACCCCCATGGAAACTGTCGCCGTTCTCGATTTCGAAACCACCGGACTCTCACCAGGCATGGGTGACCGCGCCACGGAGATTGCGGTGACGCTGGTGCGTGACGGTCACATCGTGGACCGCTACCAGAGCCTGATGAATGCGGGCAAGCGCATTCCTGCAGCCATCACCGCCCTCACAGGTATCACCAATGCCATGATCGATGCGGCGCCACCAGCGGCGACCGTGATGCGCGAGGCAGCGCGCTTTGTTGGCGACTGTCCGGTAGTCGCCCACAATGCGGCGTTCGATCGCAAGTTCTGGCAGGCTGAACTCGCCAGGGTGGATATGCATGCTCCGCAACGCTTCGCGTGTACCTTGCTGGTCTCGCGCCGGCTGTTTCCGCACGCCCCCGACCACAAGCTCGGTACCCTGATACGCCTGCTGGCCCTGCCGCAGGCGGGGCGCGCCCACCGCGCATTGGCCGATGCTGAAATGGCGAGCCACCTGTGGGTGCGCATGCAGGAGGAAATCTGCCAGACCTACCGGATGCCGCGTGCCGACTTCGACCTGCTGGCACAGATACAAGCCACCAGCCGTGCGCACGTGCCGGCGCTGCTGCGCGGTCTGGCCAGCATACGCTGAAAGCTCAGCCGGGCAGTTCGGCGCCCACCGAGGAAGCAGGCCAGGAATTATCACCATAGCGCGCCAGGCAGTGCCACACCTGCTTGAGGTGCTGCGGATCGTACCTGCCGGTGCGCGCCGCTTCACCGATCTGCAGCGGAGTGAGGACGCCGCCATTCGCCAGTGTCAGCCCAAGTTCCGCAATGTGCTCACCGCGATATGCGCCCAGATCGCACCATGCAGAAGCATCGAGGGCGAAACCGGCATGCCATTCCCCCCCGCATCCCAGCCGCGCGGCCAGTGTTTCGATGGAGGTACCGCGATAGCAGGGATCGAGTACCAGCGCCTCGATGTCGCCCGGTATGCGCAGCGCGCCATGCACGTGGGCTTCGACGTAGTGATCGAGCCGGTCGCGCCGATCCCTGGCGGCAATCTCAACCAAGCCGCAACGTGCGGCAACGCCGAACCGGGTCGGTTCGAATACGCTATCGGGAAAACAGAAGGTGGAGCGTTGCACAACGGACGCGGCCAGCCGCAGGTGCGCCGAACCGAAACGCGGCGAGCCGCCCACCCCGGTCCGCCGGTGATCGAGGGCGCCATACTTCGGCCGCTCGTGCGCCGGCGCGCCATCGTAGGCCCCGCCGAAGATACGGCTTTCCCACAGCCAGCGTGCGCCACCTGCATGCGCGGTAAGGCCGCCGTTGCTCGTGCCGGTCTCGAATTGCGAGCGATAGCACGCATCGTGCGCCAGCCAGTGCAGGACGGGTTGGCCCCGGTGAAGGCGGTCAGGATGGAAATTGATGGTCACACGCAGCTGCGGGTCCAGCGCGGGGCCGTCGCACCGATCGGCAAGAATCGCCAGCGCGTGCCGTTGCGTTGGACTCAGGCCGGTGGGTCTGTCGGTCGAGTCGCGCATCCCCGCATGGTACACCGCGCCCGCTCGCCGGCGTCCACAAACCAGGTCAGGCAGGCTCCCGCCATGCCACCACGGAGGTAGTCCCTCAAGCCGATACCGGCTTGCAGCCGTGCGCGCTACGCTGTCTCAGGAAAGCGGCATGGAATCGGCTCCTCACCACGAAAGCATTCTCGGCGACGCTCAGGGGACATGCACGAAGACATGCCAGGCTGCTCGGCTGCCCTGCCCCACTGACAAGGATCTCTGCATGAAAGTCTGGTTGTTCCTGGTCATCGCCATCGTCGCGGAAGTCATTGCGACCTCCTGCCTGAAGTCGAGCGAGGGATTCACACGGCTGCTCCCTTCGCTGGCGACGATTACCGGCTATGCGATCGCGTTCTTCTTCCTGTCGCTCGCGCTCAAGGCCATTCCGGTGGGCATCGCCTATGCGATCTGGTCGGGGGTCGGGATCGTGCTGATCTCCACGATCGGCTGGCTGCTCTTCAAGCAGTCGCTGGACACGCCCGCGCTGCTGGGAATGGGATTGATCCTGTCAGGCGTGCTGATCATCAACCTGTTTTCGACATCCACGGCCTGAGCGAGCATATCAGCCCTAGGTCAGCAACCTGGCGCGATATTCTTCCAGCACCTTCTGCAAGGCTGGTTCGGCGGCCAGGGGAAAATCATCCATCCGCCGCAACTCGCCGAGCCGGTCGATCAGATGCACGGCCTCCCAACGATGGCCGGCGTCAATCTCGGCGGCTATCCGTTTTTCGTACTCGGCAATCAGGGGAAGATATTTGGCAGGCATGGTGGCTCGGTCAAAGGGGGTACTTCATCATAGCCGATCCACCCCCGCGCGAGGCCATATTGCCGGCCTCGCACCTGTAAATATACAGCCACCCCCTCCTTCATGGGGGGAGGAGATGCGCGCCGCGCGGGTCCTCTCCAGGACCACGATGCCAGTCACGCGCAGCAACCGCAGCCCCAAGCCATGTGTCGTCTAGAACATCACGCGCATGCCTAGCACGATGTTGCGCCCCATGAGCGGAGCAGCATTCTTGATGAATGACGTGTGCCGGTAGGCCAGCCTGTCGGTGAGGTTGTTGGCGCGCAGGTAAACCTGATAACCGGTCGACTGGAAGGTACCGTTGTATCCCACGCCGACATTGAGCATGCCATAGCCGGCCGTTTCCGTTTCGAAGTCCGCAACCTTGGACTGGCGACCCACCTGGATCCACTCGACCTGTCCGCTCCAGGCCTGCCACCTGGCGTCGACACGCAGGCCATAGCGGTGCGGCGCGATGCGCGGCAGATTGCGGTTGCCGCCTGGGTTACCGCTGGCGTCGTCCAGCCTGGCGCGTACGTAGTCGCCGAACAGGGTCACGCCGAACACCGGCGTAAGCTGGTGCCGCACCTGCCCCTCCACGCCGGTGAAGGTCGCATCCTGCTGCACGTAGTCGATCAGTTGCAGGCGATCCGAGGTCGCGGTGGTGCGGCCGTAGATGTAGTCGCCGATGCGGTTATGGAAAGCGCTGAGCGCGAATGTCGTGGGGCCTGCATGCTTGCGCAGCGTGATGTCGATGTTGCTGGCCGTCTCGCGCTTCAGGTTGGCATTGCCGCGCTCGTAGGTCGTGGTGGCCAGGTGCAAACCGTTGGCATACAACTCTTCGGCCGTCGGCAAGCGCTGCGAGCGCGACAGCGACATGCCGAGCGAATACTGGGGCGCGAAACTCCACACCACGCCCACGGATCCCGAGGTGCCGCGGTGGCTGGCGTCCGGCTGGTTCGATTCGCTCGTCACGGTTTGCCATTCATGGCGCAAACCGGCTTCGAAGCGCCAGTTGCCCATGCGGTATTCCTCCAGCACGAACACGCCGTGGTTACTGGTGACTGTCGGCAGAACATAGGCTTCCTCGCCAATGGCGCTGAAATCGCGGCGTGATGTCTGCGCACCGAACACGCCGCGCAGATTGCCGATGGGATCGTGCTCCAGCTCGACACGGGCATCGTGCGATTTATTGCGGAACGTCGTGCTGATGATGTCGTCGTCGATCTCGTCGTGCTTGTAGTTCGTCAGCCCCGCGCGAAAGCGGATCTTCGCGATGCCTGCAAACGGATTACGGGTCTCGCCGCGCACATCCCAGCGATCGCTCTGCATACGGACATACGGCACGCCATGGATGTGATCATGATCTTGGTCGTCATGGTCGTCGCCATGATCATGGTCCTCATGGTCTTCGTCGCTGCCAGGGCAGTGCAAGCTGGCGCCGTGCGGGTGGCAGCCTTCGTAGCTATGATCGTGGCCAGCCAGACCGTAGCGGTTGCGCTGACGCGTGTAGGACACCCCCACAAAACCGCTGTCGCCGATATAGGACATGCCAAGACTCGCGGTTTCCGTCTTGTTGTAGGAACCGTCGACGCGCTTGCCGCCGGACCAGCCACGCCCAACCTCGTAGTCGCCGCTGTCGCGCTTGAGTCCTTCCGCGCGGATCGCGAAGCGCCCCGTGCCGGCCGTCAGGCCGAACGCCCCGGCGCCCTCGTTCGCGCCGGTATTGCCACGCACTTCGACTTCCCCCTCCACGCCGTTTTCCGGCACGGCGGTCGGGATCTTGCGGTCCAGCACGTTCACCACCCCGCCCACCGCGCCGCCGCCATACAGCAGCGCCGAGGGGCCGCGCAGGACCTCGATGCGCTCGGCCAGCATCGGCTCCAGCCCGACTGCATGGTCGGGACTGATCGACGAAGCGTCCTGAACCTCGGAACCGTCGGACAACACCTTGACGCGCGCCGCATCCTGGCCCCGGATGATCGGCCGGCTGGCGCCGCCGCCAAAATGCGTCGACGTGATACCGGGTTCGGAGGACAAGGTCTCGCCAAGCGTGGCAGAACGCCGGGCCATCAACGCCTGACCATCCAGCACGGTAACCGGCGTGGTCATGTCGCTGCTCGACAGCGACAACGCACTGGCGGACACAGTGACGGGTGCCAGCGTCACCGGCGCAGTGACGGGTGCGGTGACCGTGAGCGGCGCCTGCCCGTCGACCTGGATAGTCTCCTGGAAATGCTGGCCGTCACGCATGATGACCTCGATCACGTGACGACCAGGCGGCAACTGCGGCAGGAGTGCCACGCCACGCGCATCCGTGGTGGCCGAACCATGCGGCGTCGACACGCGCGCGCCGCTTGCCGGTACACCGGCGTCGCGCACCATGATTTCCACCGCAAGCGCTGGGACGGATGACAATGCCAGCGCCAGGGCCAGCGCCAAGGGTTTTTTCTTTTGCTTCATATTGCGGCGTGTTCCTCATGTCGGGTTGCACGGCACCCATATCCGCCCTCCTCCAGGCAGATACCGGCTCATGGCCCTGCATTCTGCCGAACTCGCCGCCTTAATGCAACTGTGTTGCTTTAGTATTTTTGTTGCATCAGTAACATAGTTGCATCCTTGCGGCAGCGTGGAATCCCTGCACTGCGTGTCCGCCCACGCCAACGCCCGACCATGCTTCGAGTGCCGTTATTCCAGGTGCCGGAAAAGTTTTGCCTAGAATCGAAAGACGTACCTGCGCTGGCGGCACCTGTCCGCCGTTGCCGGCGCGTCCGGTTGACGATTCGTTCTAGCTAGGGACACATGCTCGAATTCATCGAGACGCTCCATTGGGGCGCCATATTCCAGATCATCCTGATCGACATCCTGCTCGGCGGCGACAACGCGGTTGTCATCGCCCTGGCCTGCCGCAATCTCCCTGCGCAGCAACGCATGAAGGGTATTCTCTGGGGCACGGCTGGCGCCATCCTGTTGCGCGTGCTGCTGATCGCGTTTGCGCTGGCGCTGCTGGATATCCCCTACCTGAAGGTAGCAGGCGGGATCCTGCTTATCTGGGTGGGTATCAAGCTGCTTGTCCAAGACGACGATGACCACGGCAATATCGCCGGCGGTGCATCCATCCTGTCGGCAGTGAAGACCATCATCGTCGCCGACTTCGCGATGAGCCTCGACAACGTCATAGCGATTGCCGGAGCCGCGCAGAATGCCGATGCGGCGCATCAGCTGTATTACGTGATCTTTGGCCTGTGCGTGAGCGTGCCGATCATCATCTGGGGCAGCACGCTGGTGCTGAAGCTGATCGACCGTTTCCCCATCGTCATCATGCTGGGTGCGGGGCTGCTGGGCTGGATCGCCGGCGGCATGCTGGTCACCGATGTCTCGGTCGCCGAACACTTCGGCTCGCCTAGCCCGATGCTGAAGCTGATCGTGGAAAGCACCACCGCCGTGCTTGTCATGGCGGTGGGTAAATGGCTTGCCGTGCGCAAGCGGCGCACCGTTGAAGCCCGCGGCGCACTTGCTGCAATCCAGGCGGCTTCGCACAAGCACCCCGAGCGCCGATAATATCCGACAAGCTCATATGTGCTCCACGCGCATGCCAATAAAAAAGACCCGCTCGGGGAGCGGGCCTGCACAAAGCATGATGAAGCCTTTGAAGGCTTCCGATGTCGGCACGCAAGTGAGCTGAATTGCTACAAGGACCGCACCAGGCATTCTGGCGGAGAGAGGGGCAGTTCATTGATGCCCGGAGAGCCGCGCTGGTTATGGATCCCCATAGCGCAGCCAGTCCCTACCCTCATTCCTACCCACATTCCGAGGAATGCAGGAAAGGCCGCATATTAGCACAAGGATTGCGTTTCCCAAGCCGAATCTTCACATCGCATATACTGTACAAACATACAGTTGTATTCGTGTGATGAATAAGATACCCCTACCCCTCACAAAGCGCGACCTCGATGACATGAAGAGGCACGCCAAGAAAATTGAAGATCCGTTCCAACGGCGCATGGTCACGCATCTGCTCTGGGAAGTCTGGCGCCTTCGGCAGCTCGCCCTGCGGTTCGGCCAGTTCGCCATGTCCCATCCTGAGATGTTCCAAGTCGGGCTGGGGAATGCCGCGCTGGGCGAAATGACGCACGAACCGATCGTCATGCACCACTACCCCGAAATCAGAGACATGTTCTACAACGCCAGCCGCTTGCCCCCGAGCCCGGAGGGCGAGGAAAAGCAGTGCAACACGCCCTACCCGCATCCGCGCACGGAAGTCACCCCCCAACCAGCATATGCGCCGCCTGACGTATCATCGGATGTCCTCGACCCCACGCGAGACCAGCCATGTGCAACAACTACCGACCCAGCAGCCGGGAAGATCTCGAGTCCTTTTATGGAGTGACGCCCGACCGGGACTATCCGGCCGAGACGTGGCCGGACTATATGGCACCGATCATCCGGCGCGGCGAGCGCCAGCGTGAGTGCGTGGTGGCGAATTTCGGGATGATGCCCAAGAAGCGGATCCCGCCAGGCGTCAGGGCGTGGGATTCGACCAATGCGCGATCAGAAACTGTCGGGGAGAAACGCACCTTCTCAGGCGCTTGGAAGGCTCTACAGCTATGTCTTGTGCCGGCTCAGCACTTCTACGAGCCGTACTACGCGCCAGGCGCTACCAAATCGGTCCGGCATCGGATCTGGGTCAAGGATGCCCCAACCCTGGCCATCGCCGGACTGTGGCGCGGCTGGCCAGACGGCGAAGCCTCGTTCACCATGCTCACGGTCAACAGCGACGAACACCCGCTGATGCGCAAGTTTCACAAGCCAGGGAAGGAAAAGCGATCGGTGGTGATCCTGCAACCGGAGCAGTGGGATGACTGGCTGGCATGCTCGAGCACGGATGAGGCGCGTAGCTTCCTCAATCTCTACCCTGCTGACGAGATGGATTCGGAGCCTGCTCCCAAGTAGATGAGCCCATGCGATGCGCATGGATAATCCCGTCGAAACGCACAAGGACATCGCGCAGCCGAGGCGCGACCATAGGCGGGAAATCAGGCATGTTGGGAAGCTCTCGAATGCAATCAAGCAAGTGCACTGCTTCGGCAGTGTCACCATCTTCGAGAGCTCTTTCTATTCGGCTCTCATAGTCGGCAATGAGGGGAAGGTATTTCGCAGGCATAGCTACTCCAATAGTTTTGCGTGCGCCATTCTTGAAGTCAGCAGATTGTCAGACCGCGGGTGTCACACCTCAAGCTTGGGGTGGGTGTGCTGAACAGCACTTGCCTTCATTCTACCCAGGGAAAACGAAAGCACAATCATTATCGTTGCCGCGCTTGCTTGACACCAATTTTGGCAAACGTTAATTTTGACGCACATCTCTGTGGCTAGATTGCCAAGGTTGGGCCGCACCTGAGTGCGGCTTTTTTTTGCCCGTAGACATGCCAGACGCCTCAGTCAGTCAACTCAGACTGACAATCTCGGCTGCATTCGCCAGCATGGGCCCACAGAGGATCTTGTAGCCGTCTGCATCGAATCCGCTTGCGACGTTGGTCAACGCCGCGGCTTCCTCCACGCTGCCAGCGCTGCCCAGGTAGCACCAATTGCGGACAACATGAATCTGGGTCATGGGGCCAGGCTGCCCCTCGAAGCGCTCCACCAGGCCCACGGCGCCCACGTGCGGCCAGCACTGGACTCGCAAGCGCTCCAGCGCCACCATGAGGCGTGCATGATGGGCCTCCAGCGACTCCTCGCCACCACAGGCACCAAGGCATTGCCGCAACATCGAGCGGAAGCAGCCCCGCCCTTTGGTCAGCCTCTCCAACCCAAGCACGCCGTAACAAAGCTGGTTCTCATCGGCCAGGGCGCGCAGGCTATTCAGCGCAGACGTCCGGCTGCCGAACAAGCCAAACAGATCGGGCGTGGTAGCGAAGTCGATGTCCTTCGAATAGACAACCTCTGGCCGCCCGCGACTATCGATCCTTAGGGAGCACAGTTGCCGCGTGCGCCGCAGCCGCTGATTCAGGAGGGGGAACTGCTGCTTGATCATCGTGGCCTCGAGCAACAAGGCCCCGATCTCGCCCGCGGTGCGCTGGTGGCTGATCCTTACCGTCTGCCGCAGCATGCGGGCTTCATCGACGGTGCGCAGGTGGGCCAGGACGCGGGAACGCAGATTGACGCTCTTCCCGATGTACAAGGGCAAGTCGCCGTCTTCACCATGGAAGACATAGACCCCCGGCGCGGCCGGCAAATCGCTGATGGCGTCCCGCAGATGCTGGGGATACTCGTACAGCAAACTATCGTCGAACTCCGGCCTTGTTACCCGTCTTACCAAACCGCGTGATCCTTGATTCGCTGATTCCCCACGAACTTAGGGGGTAGATGGGGAGAATACCATGCCTCTCCGAGCGTTCTCCTGGACGGTCAGCGCGTCGTAGGAGCGCTCGAAGGCCTGGCCGGCGATTCGGGCGGCGTCAGCCTCTTCAGCCAGTTTTCCCGCTCGCGTCAGCTCTGCCAATTCGGCACAAGTACTCACTACAGCGGCCAGCGTTCCAATGCCTCGGCTACCAATTCATCAAACGTTGCTTCATTTGCCGCGTGGCGTTCTGCAATAAAGATCACCCGGGTTGTGTACTGTGCATTCTTCAACTGAGCCTCCTTCGTTCGCTCTCGCGAAAAATACTCCAAGAACTTGACGAAAGTCTCGCCTTTCAGATGGTGAAGCGCTCGGAGTTGATCCTCCGTGAATCCGTGTGCCTGCAAATAGGTGGCCGCAACTACAGCGCGAACGCGCATGTCACATGGCGGAAGTTCGAGTGCATCGTACACAGACATGCCGTCTCCTAGTCTTGGCCTCACTGCCAATATTAAACTAACGGCACCAGCTCTCTGCCTACTTCGGCCACGCCTCCACAACTTTTCTGTGCCTTGCCGCACAATCACCAAGCGCGCCCAGCACCTTAGCAATCCAGTCCTGCCACACGTCATAGTCAGCAGCCTCCGGCGCGTCCGGCACCACGCAGGGAGCTGCCAGCGCACTATCGAGTGGCGGCGGCCTGCTTGGCCGCGGCGACTGCGTCGGAGAGCTTGCGCACCCGGAAATCATCAGGGCGGCAATCAGCAGGTAAAGGCTTCGCATTTTTCATATCCTTCCGAATGGCCGCGATCTGGCCGCCGAGCGTGGATTGGATGCCCAGCAGCTCCGTGGCCTTCTGGTTGATGTTGGCGGTATCCTGGCGCAGACCGCTGATTTCCTGCTGTGCGGCGGACAGGTCGGCTCTGGCCTGCTTCTCGTTGATCCGGGCAATCTGCCGCTCGTAGGCATTGGCTTGCCACTGCCACGCCGCCCAGCCAGCGAACAGGCCCGCCGCGATGGCCACGGCGGCATAGCCTTTCCAGCCAAGAAGCCAGTTCATGTCACTCTCCCCATGAACAGATCACACTCAGCAGCACGGCGGCGGGCAAGGCCTGGGAGTGGTATGCCCTTGGCGTACTTCCATTTCGCCAGCTCGCCGCACACCGCACCGTACTGGCCAGCGTTCAACTTACGCACCAATGTGCTGGTACAGTAAGCCGCACCACCGACGTTGTATGTGAAGCTGACCAACGCCGCACGCTGGTTGTCATTCAGCGGCACATCAGTGCACTGGCTTACCTGGCGATTGGCGATCTGGAGGGAATCGGCAAGCATGGCTTCGCATTCGGCCAGGGTAGCGCGGTCGCCCATCTTGACGCCCTTGGTCTCCCCGAAGCAGATCGTAGGAATACCAACCGGATCACGATACGCGACAGTGCGCAGGCCTTCGAATGTCCCGACGATGGCCACAGCGATACCTATCCATCCAGCCTTAGTTTTGCTGTTCATCGGCAGGCTCCTCTTTCTTATGCAGGCCGTCTTGCGCGATGAACCGCGCCACATACGCGCCGCCAGTCACAGCCATGGACAGCCCCGCAAACATTCCCTTAGGGAACGCTGCCTCATACAGTGGGAGCACCACCTCCAATCCGCTCAGGACCACGGCAAGTAGCATCAACCAAGGCGAAAAGCCTTTCAGGGCGACAGCCTTGGCGTTCTCGATCAGCTTCATACGAACCTCACTTATGAATGATCCAGCCCTTGCCTGTAGCAAACGCGACCGCTGCGATACCAACCCAGATCAACACCTTTTGGATCAGCGTTTTCCCGACCTGCTTGTAAAACTCGTTGCTGATCTCCTGCACTGCAATGCGGGCGGCTTCTTTGGCGATGGATAGTTCTCGCTCAGTTAGCTGGATGGGGTCGGACATGGCAGGCTCTCGGGCGTAAAAAAAGCCGCTCTAGGCGGCGCGGCGTTTGAAAGGATTTGCGCTACAGACAATCGAGGTTCGTAGCAGTGGGCCCCACTGGTATCGAGGCTTCCAGTCCATCTTGTCGATGTCCCAGTAGTTCCACGCCTTCCAGCCGAACTTGTACATGCCAAGAGGGCCGTGATAGTAGAAATTGAAGTGCCCCGCATCGTCAGTAGCGATGAATATCTGCTTCTTTTCGGAGTTCACGCACTTGTGGACGTGCCACTTCGTGACATCCATGGGGATGCCCATGACGAAGTAGCTGAAGCCGTAAGCGCTATTGCGGAAGAGCCACTTGGTCCGGTCCCAATGCTGCGAGAGCGACGGCGGGAAAGTTCCGCCCTGCCAGCCCCAGTCGAGCGAAGCGTCGAATGTCTGAAACCAGAACAGACGACGCGACAGCCAACCGTCTTTGTTGGCGAAGAGCGGCAGCCACCAGCACATCAGGAACTTGGCAGCCAGATCGACAGCCAGGTCGACCATGGCGCGCCACAGCCAGGAGAAGAAGGACTTGGTCGTCATGGTTTAGGTCCCGATTTCGGCGTCGAGGCTAAAATCCAACTCCGCGTAGGAAAAACTCTCTGCTCCGGCCGTCGTGATGCCAACGCTCACATTGGACGCATCGAGTGCATAAACATTAATTGCAGTAGGCCCAACCGAGCCGGACGTAGAAATAACAGTCGGCGCTGGCAGTTTCCGCATCGCTACAGTCAGCTCGCACGGGAGCAGTATTTCACCCGCTGGCTGATATGTCCGAGAGAACCACTTTCTACGGAAGAAAAATCGGCGTGCCCGCACTTCCTCCTGCGCCGGGTCAGGCGGCAACCACAGGCCGATGTCGCGGCCACGGCCAGCGCGGATGGTTGATGTGTCGAGCGTGAAGTTCTGCGCAGCCGTGCCTTCGGTCCAGCAGAACATGATCAGGTTGTTCGCGCTGCTATTGACGTTCGCCCATGTAGGCACATCGGTCCAGGTGTTCGCTGCACACATCACGGACTTCGTGTCGAGCACCACGAGGCCGGTCTTGAAGAACGCGCCGGCCTCATAGACTGCGCTGGTCCAGTCGTTGACCACATCCTTCGACAGCGTGTCCGCCGTGCCAGTGTGGGCCAGCAGCGCCACGCGCATCGTCGTGGCCGACGAGCATCGCACCTTGGGATTCAGCGCGAAGTCAGAGCCTCGGTAAGCGTAGGTGTTACGCGCTTCCTGAATCTGCGCAAAGCCGAAGCGCTTGGCGGTTGCGTCCGGCTGTGTGAAGCGCGCAGCGAATGGGATGCCGTCGGTCGGCGCGGTCAGAGTCGTGTAGCTGACATTGCCGGACTGCGTAAGCGCGTAGGTCCGGTCCGGGCCGTAGTCACCGTCCGCGAGTGTCGTCAGCCCACGCTGGTTGATGCCGAAGTCCGAGTTAATCCATGCTGATGGCATGCCGTGACTGAGCAGGCGAAAGGAACCGCCATCATCACTTACAGCCACGACAGAACCAGCGTCCGCTGTCGTGATCGCTGGAAAGCCCAGCGCCACGCGGGCTTCCTGCGCATCGCCGGTGCTGCCGAGCAGGCCAGTGACGTAGTCAAAAAACTTCCCGAAGCCGGTACGCGCGACCGCATTTGTCGGGTTCGGGTAGGTATCAGAAATCTCTGTGCGTAGCGGTGGCGCTGCCATGTTTAGTACCCCTTGATGGTGATGTCTGCCGTCGCGCCGCTGACGGCAACGTGGCTGCTGTTGAAAGCCCGGATGACCGGTGCGAGATTGATAGACTTATTGACTTCAATGGTTTCAGCGCCAGAGGCATTCGATTGCAACGTTGCCTGCACGGTCTTGATGGCGCTGAAGTTCGATGTGTATGGGATGGTTGTTCCGCCAGCATCGATAAGCAGGTCTGCGATGTACTCAACGATGTCTGGCGCATCGATGACCAGACTCATGGCGAGTATCTTGCCCTTGACGGCACCTGCGCCGATGGTGACTCTGAACTGGTACACATCATTGGTCGCCAGCACTTGACCGGGCCAAGGCATCCATGCGGTCGGACCTACATAGAACGGCTCTGCATCCGGCCCATAGAAGGAATCAACATCCTGGCCGTAGAAAGATCCAGGGCCGACGAGGCGATATTCGATAAACAGGTCATTGCCTTCAGTATCGATGTCGAGCGTCATGACTGAACCGGCCAGCGCACTCTGAATCTGCACCTCACGGGTGACATACACCAGTTGCGCGGAGGCCGTCGGCTCGTAGAACGGCAGCGAATCAAGGCCATAGAAAGAATGATTGTCAGTGCCGTAGAACGAGTCAAGATCATTTGCCTCAAGGCCATTCGACGTGATCGTTGCTCCGGAAATGTCTCCCGGAAATCCATCTGCCTCGAAATCGATTGCCTCAACGACGTTTGCGATAAACGGATCACCCAGATTGATGAAGACGTTGGCCGTCGCGGCAGACTCGTTCCCCGATGTATCGACTGCCTTGCCCATGATGGTCACGATGCCGCCAGGGCGAGCCACCAGATCAAAAGGCGAGTCTGTAACAAATCCGTTGTGCAGCGGCACCGCAGAGTTCCAGTCGGTGTTATTGCCGTAGTGGAACCTGAAGATGTAGCCCCGCAGGTCCAGCGCAACCACAGGCGTCCAGCTTAGGATCGACCCATCAATACTCATGTCAACGATGTTTGGCGGGGGCTCGGTCTTGCCGATGACCTGGTGGGTGACATAGACCCAATCCGATTTGACATTGAGATACGGATTCACTGTGCGCGCACGGACGGTGTAAAAGTAGCCATCATCCACGCCAGTAATGTATGCCTGTGTTTCCGATCCCGCGACAGTGACACGCTGCCAAACGTCATCCTCGAGCTTCTGCCACTCCACCTCAATTAGGCCATTATCCAGAACAGCCTGCGTCGTAACGGGCGGCCAGGTGACCAGAATCCGGCTGATGATGTCTCCAGAGGTGAGCATCAGTAGGACATTCGTTCCGGATTGGCACGTCATCGAGGCCAGCGGAGCAATCGCAAACGGATTGGGCAGATTGGTATTCGGCGTAGCATCCGGTACTACCTGATCCGCTTCATCCCAGATCGAGGCAGCGTCCTCTTTAAGGGTCAGCTCCACGCCGGAATCTGGCGCATACTTCTTGTCCGTCACCCGGAAAATCTTGTTATCCCAGCCGAAGAAGGCACTGTTCATCTGCACCCGGTCACCGACCCGCAGTTTCCACGCCTTCAGCGAGAATGTAGCCTTGACGGTGTAGGCATTACGCTGATCTTCGGCAAAAATGCGACACAGGTTGTGCACGCGTTGTACGGAATCGGTATAGGGAAACGTGATGTCCGTCCAAAGCTCCCGCCCGTCGATGGCAACGAATGCAGCATTCTGGAACGGCACAAAGTCGGTAGCGACATATAACGTTTCCGAGCTGATGTACTGCCCGCGCACGCCGTTGAACAAGTCGGCGTCAGAGATGCCCGGTGTGATTGCGATCGACCCAACGATGTCGGACTGGTCGAGCGTCATCACCGGGGCTACATACTTACCCGCAAAAATCTCCCATGAAGTCGGAACGATGCCGCCCGCCATCGCCTGGGCCATCTTCTCCAAGACCTCAGCCTTGGTTTCAATCGCCGTAACGGATCCGTTAAAGGTGTAGCGCTTGCCAACTCCGATCACTTCGTCACAGACGTTCGCGGCAGTGATCAGGCGGCTAATATTCAGGTCTGCCGCATCAACCCCACAGATCTCGCTGGTGAGGTAGTCGTAGATCACCAGTGCCGGGTTTTGATTCCAATAGGTCGTGCTTGTGCGCGGATCGTACAGTTTCTTTCCGCGTAACACCACCTCAATCGATGGAATGCCGTTCTGGAACTCCGCCTGATTGAGGTCCAGCCTCACCACGGTATAGGTAAAGCCACGAAGCACACAGTTCGCATTCCACTGGCCCGGCAATTCAGAGATCAGCGTAGCATCAGCCGGATCTGTGGGGGTTCCGAGGTGCTTGATGACCCTTACCTGTGGCGTGTACTGGTAGTAGGTGTAACTGACGCGAATCGTTCGGCCTGGGTCCATATTTGCTGGTGGCGTCCAACTCACGACATTCCCAACCACGGTTGAAGGGAACAGCGTTTCTCCGGTGAACTCGGTGAAGGCCTCGTCAAGCACCCAGCCCACTACTCTCACGCTCGAGGCAATAGGGGCAACCGGCAGTGCTACCGAGGTGACATTGACAACTTCCTGCGTAGCGCTAAGCGTGTCAACCTTGTAGTAATCGCCACCTTGGACAAAGCCATTTCCATCGAGAGAACCGAGGGCCTTCCCTTGGATGTAGATTTCCTCGATGGCATCGCATTCATGGGCAGCGTGCACGCACACCAGATGTTTGTACTGGTCCTTGTTACCAGATGTACCCATGAATACAACGTGCGACCCGACGCGAGCCCGGCCATATACGTAGCGATATGGGGCATCTGCAGATACGCCAGTGAGCGTCCGCTCCTGGATTGCTGCATTGAAGTCATCTCGTGCCTTCTGTGCGGCCCGCTTTGATGCGCGCTTCTGCTGTGCGGATCCATAAATCGCCATACCGATGGTCAGGGCAATCTGGGCCACCATGACGACAGTCGCCGTGGTTACGCCAGCCCACACAGCGATTGCAGCAGCAACTGGTGCCGCCCAACCAAAGCTGGGGGCGACGAGCAGAAGCGTCAGAAGCACCAGGCGCATTCTGCCTCCATCCGGTCAACAAACTCCAGTTGTTCCAATCCAGGGCCGACAATATGCGGGCCACTGAACAGCATCAGGCCTCCACGGCGTAACGCGATATGTCCATCCTGCGCAAGATTTGGATGAATGCGCTCGAAGCGCCCATCCATTGCCACTTCCAGACCGCCCATGTCTTTTACGATCCGCAGGGCGCGACGCTCGCTCGCCCAGTGCGGCAGGCCATCGAGATAGTCAATGCCGGTTTTGTGCTTGATCCAGTTGGCGACGAACAGCACGCAGTCCAGACGACCGTATTCAAACGGCTTGTCCAGATGGGCCGCGATGTAATCAGGAAGCAACATGGTTATATCTGCTGGAAGCGTTTGGACAGCCACAAGGCGGGCTGCGAGATGAGACTATTGAGATAGGCAAACCCCGCATCGGTCGGATACTTCTTTCGCTGCTGGGCATCGTTCATGCGCAGTGCCGGACGGCGCTTCAGGCCGTAGGCGGCAGACTCGCACTTGAGCGAAATGTTTCCACTTCCGTCTTCGAGGCCGATCGACATCGCATCCATAATCCCGACCCAGCACAGCACCGGGGTATCGATCAGGCGAAACTGATCATCGAGCGGGCAAAAGTACATCTTGGCCGGCAGCCCACGGTATTCCTCGACAGATCCTACCGCGAGGGATAACCAGGACTGGTCAGCCGCATTCAGCCCAAACGTCAGCGACTTGGAATCCATGCTGTCAGACTCTTCGACCGCGCTGATGCTGCCGATGGAGCCCAGCCCGATCCAATCGTGGCCGCCCCACGTAATTGTGAGATTCGCACTTGAGGCGCGGAATGTCGCGGTTTTGAACTGGAATTCGACGAAGTAGACGATGCGTGCCGCGCCCTTTTCCAGCGCGGTTTGCTGGTCTGCCGTAGTGGTCATGGGCGAATGTCCTCTACTAGTTGCAGAGACCACGCATTGGCAATCCCCGGTACGTACTCTATGCCATCCGTGATGGCTGTCTGGCGGAACAATGCCTTGGGCTTATCCCAAACGACCGGATCGCCAGCCAGGAAGCTGTTGCGCAACGGCGTGCCGATGGTCACCAGGATGTCACCAGAGATGTCCGCAGTAGCATCCGCCATGACGCGCACAACCTGTTGCGTCAAACCACTGCCGATCCCCAGCAGGTCACCTTCCAACAGTGTTCCACCCGCCTCCGTGGGCGCTGAAATGGAAATTTGCACATCCCCCTGGCTAGCCGGACTGCCAAGCACCATCAGTCCGCGCATCGTTCCTTTCGGCACCGGTCGGGCCAGATTCCATAATGCAAGCTGGTTGCGGAATCCGTCCAGGGACTCCAGAAACGTCTGGATGCGGTCGGCCGTGTCGAACTTAGTTGGCACACCGGTCATTTCAACGCTCCAAAGCGGCGTAGACACATCAACCGCCTGAGAGCCAAACGGAGACGTGAAGACCATCGCCTGGTTGACCTTCATCCAGCGGAAACTGGAAACGCACAGGCTCGGGTAGGTAATCACTGCCATCAGATCATCCCCGCCCGCTGCAGCCGGTCCACCAAATCAGCATTGCCCTGCTTCACGGCTCGATCTACCTCAGCTTTCACCTGCGCACGGTCTGCGCGGCTGTCAATCTGAATCACTGGGCTGTAGCTGATGGACTGGTTACCCCCAAGCGCCTCATTTGGAATGATGCGACCCGCAGTGTTTGGCACGAACAATTCCGGGCCGCGCTCACCAACCAGCGATGCCTTACCAACTGGTGGAATGCCGCCATCCGCGAACTGCAACCCGCTCCACACTGTGCTGCCACCCGAAAAGACGCCAGAAACCGCCGCGCCACCAGCCCCAACAGTTGACCCACCGCCGAACAATCCTAGCCCCGCGCTCAGGATCGAGCCGAATAACCCGCTGCTGCTGCTGCCTTTAGCTGCTCCGAAAATCGCTTTAACGAGATCGGCCGCAAGGGCGTCAGCCGCCATGCGACGCAGCGCATTAGCAAAGTTCGAAACCATCCCTTTTAACCCGCCCTCGAATGGATCGAAGAAGAAATCAGCAAAGGCGTCCTGCATATTCTTCGCGGCATTCTCAGCAAACACGTCCATTTCCGAGCGCGTCTGTTCCACTTTTGGCAGTAGTTTGTCAAACTCATCCTGGGCAGCAAAAGTGGCTCTAGCGTAGGTATCCCAATCGATCGCGCCTTTCTCCAATAATGCATTCAACTCTGCATAGCGGATGTTTAGTTGTTCTATGGGCGTACGAGTCTGCTCGTACACCTCTGCACCCTGCTTCGCTAGATCGGCTTGCTTCTTAAGCTTCTCCAGGGACTCTAGCTCTTTTCGGGCGCGCTCCAGTTGGTCAGTAGTAGCTCCTCGTTGGTTTAGGTCGAACAGCTTAACGGTTGTCTCGTCCTTGCCGAACACAGCAATCTCCCGCTGGATTGCTGCAATCTGCTTCTCTACTTCTTCGAACGCTTTCTGTGCTTCGCTCTTGATTTCGCGACCAGCTTTTTTTACCTTTTCGACCGCGTTGGTCATCGGCTTGGCAATCCCATCCCCGAATCGATCTGCGCGGCGAGAGATGTCACGAGAAGACTCATCCCAGACTGAAGAAACGGTTCCCACCGTAGACTTGATGTTATCCACCACGTCAACAGTCAGATTCTTTGCTGTTTCCCACGCCTCTGCAAAATTGCCCGTAAAGAACTGCACCAGCGCTGCGGCAACGCCGCCAATGTACTGCCCCACCGTCTTGAACGCACCAATGATGATCGCGCCCGCAGAAAGCAAGACTCTCGTACCTGCTGCTGCGGCGCGAGCCGCGGAATCAAGCGCCTTAGCGCCGTCAGAGGTAGTAAAGAACTGGTCAGTCAGATTGGTCAGCGTCGGCAACATATCCGCGGCGATGCGGTTTTTCAGCCCCGTGAGCATCTGATCTACCTTTACAGATTCCATACGGAACGCCTCGGCAGCGGCAAGTGTCTCCTCGCTCAGAATCGCGCCAAATCGCTCGGCCTCGTCTCCGGCCTCCTTCATGCCTTGCGCATTGTTCTTGAGCAGCGGAAGCAGTGCAGTGGCGTCATTGGCAAGCGCTTCCATGTAGAAAGTCATCTGTGCCTGGTTAAGCCCAGCCTTCTCGAGGCTCGAGACATACAACCCAAGAGCCTGCGGCCCACTGAGATTCTGGAACGACTTCGCAGTTACACCAATCTGCGGCGCGATGTTGTCGAAGAAGTCCTTCAGCGGCCCCCCTCCTGTCGCAAGGAACTCACCGACCTTGTCATTCACATCCTTCAGGATGTCGCCGAGTTTTTCCTGCTGAATTCCGACAAGCGATGCACCAGCACTCCACTTCTGGAACTCCGTGGTATTGGTGTTTGCAAGCTGCGATAGCTTGTCTATCTCAGCGCCACTTTCTATCAGATTCCTGGTCCAGGAAGCCACAGCCGCGCCTGCCGCGCTGAACGCAACACCTACAACAGTACCGACCTTCCTGACGGCAGCGTCAATGTCCTTCGCGCGCTGCTCCATGCGCTTGGCAGCCCGATCAATATCGGTCTCGAAGCTACCTGTCCGCGCAAGCAGATCGACAACAATACGTCCGATGCTCATAGTTTCATTCCTGCGGCTCTGAAGAGATCAACGTCTGCACTTGTCATTCCAGCGTAGTCAGGAGGCTGCAGCCACTCCAACCGCGAGCGCATGGCAACATCCCCACCGCCGCCAATTGCCCCAGCGACGAGTGCAGCAGGACGGTGGAACCTGTGAAAGTCATCAAACGGCCAACGCCGATAAAACTCGGCCCACTCGAGGAACTCTGACTGCTTCATCACGCTGCGCCACTCGGCAACTGTTCGTCCGCCGAGCGCTAGCGCAATCACATGCCATAGCCAGTCCTCGCTGTGGGCCGTCAGCCGTTTCCCTGCTGATTGAACCCATTAACCTCAAGCACCTTTGCAAACAGCGCCGTAGTGGCAGCGGTGTTCAGTCTGAGCGCCTTCTCCACAGTGAGGGCAGGCTTACCATCTGGCTCGCAGAGGCTCGCCGCGATAAGTCGCGCCATGCTCTCAGTCTGCTTCTTCTCATCACCAGATTGTTCTGATAGCTGAAACTTGCGGAATTCGACTGCGGGCACTTGCTTGAAGTGGAGCACATGTTCAGTGCCATTCGGCAACATGACAGTGCGCTCATATAGTTCATCTGATGCAAAGAAGTCATCATTCAGCATGCCAGCCTCACGATGTCAGAAGGTCAAAGGTCACGCTACCGGAGCGCTGGATCGTGATAGTGCCTTTCCAGATGTCGTTTCCAGCGATGTCGATATTGATGTCAGAAACATAGCCCCGGAAGATGGCTGACGTACGATCCACGACCGGCTGCATTACCGCCGAGCTGTCCGCAGTCGGGACTGTTGTAGCCATAGAGCCATAGATGCCCCAAGACACTTCCTCGCCAGAATCCTTCAGTGCGAGCAACTCTTCATGAGCAACTTCACCTGCGTGCACGTTGAATCCCACGGTAACTTGCCCGGGATTGCCCAGGCCACCGACGAAGGTACGATCCGTGGTGTTATCCAGACAACTGGTGTCGATCTGATCCCGCGCGCCGCCGAGACCGCTGATCGAGGTTGCGCATACGACCCGCGTGACCTGACCAGCTCCGGGAGAAAAGTACATATCCGTGCCTTGCGACTTAATCACAGTGCCCATTTCATGCTCCACAAAATAAAAAACCCGCCGATTGGCGGGTTGGTTGGCTGCCCGAGCGGGCGTAAAAAACCCGCTCGAAGCGGGCCGGGGTTGGTTAGCGTTTGAGGATCCAGTCGAATTGGAAAGAGATTCGAAACCGCTGTGTTTCGAAGTCACGCTCATCTGCGACGTAGGCGACTAGATGCGCGGATGGCTCGAGTGCCGCACGCACGGCTACCGCTAATGCCTCAACGCCTGCATCGGTGTCGGACCAGCAATCCACCTGCACACGAAACACATCGGCGCACGCGCCGTCGAAAGCGTTCTCAGGCGAACCACCCGGAGCGGACCATGTGACATAGGGACGCGCCACGGCCTGCGGCGCCGCGCCGTGCCGGTATGCACGGAGCGGGCTTGAGCCAATCAGCGCCGTGACCGCCGGCGATGCCTTCAGGGCAGCAAAGACTGGTGGCAACATCAGCGAATTCCTTTCTGGCGCTTCCGAATGGCGCGCGCGACGCCGCGCTGCAACTCGGTGACAACCGTGTCGAGCGCACGCTGGCGGGCTGACATGAACGCCGGCGCCATCCATGGCGTGGGTGCCCGCTTCTCGGTTCCAAACTCCAGATAGCGGCCTGTTGCCACGGCCTTGGTCTTGCCATCGGCGTACTTACCTTTCTTCCCGCGCGTGACAAGCACCGAGTACGATTCGTTCGCGCCCTTGCGTTCAGGATTCCGGCTGCGGGCCGTCACGATGGCATTCTCAAGTGTTTTGGTGCTGACGTAGGGCGGATCTTCCGGCTGGGCCACAATTCGCCGAACCTGCTCCTGCGCCTCTTTCTGGATGACAAGCGCCCCTTTGCGCAGGGCAGATCGCACGACGCCACCGCGCCTGGAAACAATCTCCGGCGGCAATGCCTTCAGCTTGGCCAGGACATCGTCCAGCCCCTTGAGCGTCTGGGTATCAGCCATCACGCAGCCCTGCCTCTGCCACGAGCGTCATATGCCGGCGCAGCGTCGCGTCCGGGATCGGCTCGCCAATAATGTTGAAGTACAACCCGTCGTGGACAACGCGCATCTTGCCAACCAGGCCGGGCAGGTAGCGAATGACAAAGCGGTACCGTGCCGTGGACTGCGCCGCGCCGGCTTTCAGCACCTCGCCGCTCGACATCGGCAGAACATCAGCAGGCACGTCGCCTTCGAACACTGTCCACGCCTCTGTGATCGCGCCGGTGTTCGGGTCCTGTGTCTCCACCATTCGCTCAATTGTGATGCGATGGCGTAGCTTTGGAGCAAGCATCAGACCCCCAACCCAACGCGATACGGCATGAGGATCGTTTCAGCACATCCCCGCAGCTTGGCAATGTCGTCTGGCGTCGCGGCCTCGTAGAGGGCCTGCACCAGCAGGAAAACGGCTGTGACCACGTCCGGCGCCACGGCATCTTCACTGCTTGGCACCGCCTCAGATACGAGGTTGCCGTCAGAGTCACGTAGCGGCGGGTAATCCTGCGGCAGTGTCGGCAACTGCGTGCGGTTCATGAAGCGCATGGCCTCGTTTTCGGCGCCATCCGTCAGTCGTTGCAGCAGCGCGTCGTCTCTGGAATGCGTCACGCGCAGCGCCTCTTTGACGTCCTCAACGCTGATGGTGCTCACTCAACCACCTCATATGACAGCCAAGTGCCAACGACATGCTGGATCCTCGCGCCCTGGGCACACAGATCATTGAGCGTCTGCGTGACTTCGACTACCGGCAGACAGTTGTCATCGTGGAAGATGATCAGGCCGCCCGGCGTCACGATGCTGCGCCCCAGGCGGTAGTCGTTTTCTACACCAGCGCGGGAATGGTCGGCGTCGATAAACACGACATCGGCCAGCGGCAAGTCATCGGATTGCAGGTCAAACGTGCCGTTGGCGCGCAGCAAGAGACGGAAACGCGGATCGTGCAGCGCCAGTTCACCCGGTTTCACTGGCACCTCGCCGCGTTGCACCGTCATTTTCGTGCGGTATCCCAGCTCGACATCCACCCCCACATACTCAGCCAGAGTGTCGATATTGCGCAGCGCGGCCACGGCGTTCCGCCCTGTGTTGACGCCGAATTCGACGATGACCTGGGGGCTGACGCTTTCGTAGAGGTGCAGCAGCACCTCGAGTTCGCCCGGGTTGAAAAACCGTGTCGGCAGTCCGCTGACGTCGTATTTACGCGGCGACAGCGTGATGCTCGGTCGGTTGCGCACAATGCTCATGAACGAATTCCTCTAGTTTCCTGACTGCATCGGCTAGGTCGATCCGCTTGTCGCAGCGGTGCGTATGACTGAAGCAATCGCATGGCCGCACCGGCTCAATCGACAGCGTTGGCGTATGTTGCGCGCCGGCGCTGAAGCTATAGCCAGACTCGTAGCCACCAAAAATCGCTGCCACCGGTGTGCCTATGGCCTGAGCCAGCACCACGCCGAACCCTGGCGATGACATAACCAACGCAGCGTCGCGCCACAGGGCGGCAAGTTGCCGGAAATCCAACTGCCCGGCATGCAGCGTCAAGTCAGCGGGCACAGCTGGTTGCGCCAGCCATTCCCTGCCAGGCACGAGATCGGCCACGCTGACCACAAAGAACTGGTCCTTGATTGACGCAAACAACTGCAGGTAAGCGTCCACCTCTGGGTTGCGGCTACGACAACCACCCCACTCCGATCGCTCGATCAGAGGGCGAAATACCAACACCGGACGATTGGCCGGCAGCTCGAGGCCGTGACGCCAGTCGGCCGGCACCGGCATCCGAAAATCACCCACCAGCACGCCGCATTTCGCAGACATCGCCGCCAAAACCCCGCCGTGCTGGCGCACCATGGCGGGTGGATAGCTCACATCCAGGACTGGCATGCCCGTCGGTATCGGTTTTGCCTCGAACAAGGCAGCTTCGCGCCGGGCGTTCTTAGCCTGTGTCCGCAGCCGGCTTCCTCGGTTGACCAGGTGCAAGCCGTCCATGTCGTGATAGACAGATGGCCATGGTGTTTCCAGCCAGACCTCATGCTGCTTCATCAGTTCACGGACAATTGCCCGCTGGTGCAGGTTATCGCCCATGCCATGCATGCCCTGCACAAACAAGGCCGGCCGGCTTCTGCTTGCCAGCTCGTCCGCAAGGTCACCGCGCGGAAATGCATCAATGGCCGTTTCCCGCGTGCAGTTCACGACATCGATGCCTTTCAGTTCTCGCGCCAGCGCACGGAAATGCCCTGGCCACTCGGCGACAACCCCGGCATTGCCGAGGCCTTCAGGATGATCCGCATGCCAGTGGGCGCGGCCACCGGTCTTCTGTCCGTCGAAGCCCACCAAAATGATCCGCTGAGCCCCGATGCTGGCCGCCAAGGCAATCGCGCCGGCGCCGCTGTTCTGCTTCGTAGCCGACGGCGCACGGCTTACGCCTGGCAGATTGCGGAACGGTCCCACCATCTGCCCTTTGAATTCTTTGCTGGCTTCCGCCAGATACGTCTTCCACCATACCAGGTCCATGGCATACAGCATGTCTGCCCATGGGGCGCGTCGAAAGCTTGTGTTTACGACGATGACGCCGCGGCCTTGCCCCTCTTCACGCCAGCGCCTGACTGCTTCACAGTCGTCTGCGGTGAGGCTTGGGCCGCTGGCGATGCAGACGACGGTGTGCCAGCGGCCGGCGTGGGGTCGCCAGCACCATCACCGACAACGCGCACCAGGCCACGCGCGGCGAGTTCCTTGGCGTGCCGTTCGCTGACGTCGAACAAATCGCCCGTACGACGGCTTCCCCCATGGTCGAAGGACTGCAATGCAGCAACTTTCGGCATGTCTGGTTCCTATTGATAAGACTGGGCAGGGGCCTGAGCCCCTGCTTGCTACAGATCGACCGATTAGGCGGAAGCCGGCAGGCCGTCGAAGTCGCCCTTCACGAAGCTTTCCGGGCGATAGACCGAGAGGCCGACGCGTTCTTCGCACAGGATCGTGACCATGTTCTTCACGAAGTTGTCGCGATCTTCCGTCGACACCGTGACTGTCACATCCTCACGATCCCAGCCCTGCGCACCTTGCTGGAACGAGCCGACCAGGAAGTCGCTCGGATCCATTGCTTTAGTCGGCACCACCGGGCGGCCCCACAGGCCGGGCGTAGCGAGGCCTCGCGGGGTAGCGAACAGATATGCGTTGTCGTCGGTCTTGGTCAGCTCGATGGCAGCCCAGTCAACCGGGCTGAGAACGATACCGTCGGCATCAAACTCGGCCAGCGTCACCTGGAGCATTGCCAAGCGAATGCGATCGATGGCGGTTTCTGCCTGTACGGTGACACCAGGATTCACGTAGGCGCTTGCCTGGGTGTAGATCCCATTCAGGTTCAGGCCGACGCCGGAGCCCTTGAGCAGCTGCGCTTCTTCCTTGAGCTTCAGGCCATAGCGCAGGCGGCCGTCGATGTAGCTGGCCAGCATGGCGACATCCGACAGTACTTGGCGCGACGCACGCACCCAGTGTGCGATGGTGGCCACCGGATCGGTATCGAGCTCGAACGCCAGATCGGACTCCGGCTTCACGTTGGTCGGGTTTTCCGATACGACATTCGCGTTGTTGGTAAACCCGGTTTCACGCACATACTCGATGCTGTTGGAGGTCGTGCGGCCCCAGCTGAGAAGATCGCGCAGGAACAAGCGCTGCTGCACAGGCTGGATCAGACCAACACGTTGCGGCTGAATCAGGTCGCCAGCCGACGTGCCCTGGCTCGTGATGGCGGCTTTGATGGGCACCGAGAAGCTGCCCTTCGCACCGCCCGCGGCGCGCTGCGCAAAGGGTTCGAAGCCTTCCGCACTTACGAATTCCTGGCCCATGGTCTGGGGGTCGGCGAGCCGGCCACCGCCATTTTCCAGTTTGGCCACCACCTGCTCAGCCGCCTGCAGGCGTGCCAGCAGTTCGCCCTGCGTCACCAGCAGCTTGTCAACGCTGGCCTTGGTTTGCTCGGCCATCGCACCATGATTCTTGATCTCCTTCTGCGACTGTTCCGCGAAGGCCTTCAGTTGGTCACCGACCTGTTTCAGGCTGGTATTGATGGTTTCGATGTCTTTCTCGATTTGCGACATGATCAATTTCCTTTCAGAATGGATGTAAGCGATGCGGCATGCGCCGCGGTGGATTGCAGGACGGCTGCGTCACGCGAACCGTGTCCGGTGGGATCGCCCACACCGCCGCCGGCCGGATCGCCCAGGCCGGACTTGAAATCACTGATAAGGCGCATGGCCTCGGTCTTCGGCAGGCCGGACGCGCGCAATGCGGCTTCGATTCGACGCACCGCGGAAGCACCGGCCTTGCCGCCCCCGCTTTCGACCTGATCGGACGGCAGCAGCTCGTCGGCAAACCCCCGCTCGACTGCATCGCTGCCGCCAATCCACGATTCGGCATCCATCAGCTTGGCCATGGCCTTGATGTCGTCACCAGTGCGTGCGGCGTAGATGTCAGCCATGGCCGCGTCGAAAGGCTCAAGCCAATCAGCGGTAGTCCGAAGGTCGTTTCGATTGCCGACTGCTACCACCCAGGCGTTGTGAACCATGAGGAATCCGGCCCGCGCGATCTGCACCGTGTCACCTGCCATGGCAATGATCGAGGCTGCTGAGGCGGCCAGGCCGAGTACCTTCACAGTGACCTCGCCCTTGTGCTCGCGCAGCAGGTTATAGATGGCCAGGCCTTCGAACATGTCGCCGCCCGGGCTGTTGACATTCACAGTCACCGGGCCGGTGCCCATATTGCGAAGCGCACCGGCGATCCGCTTCGCTGTCACGCCATCGCCGCTCCAATAGTCGTAGCCGATGACGTCGTACACACTGATGGTGCGATCTTCGTCTGCGTCTACGGCGGACTGCACGCCCGGGTTCCAACGGTCCAGCGCGGCAGGCAGCAACTGGCTGCTGACGCCAACATGCAGGCGCCCTTCGGGGGCACCCGGAAGATGCTTCAGCGACATGGGATCAATCCTCGAGTGGTGTTTCGACGCCGAGGAACGCGCGGAGCGCGGCCCTGGCCTGCTGGTCCGCCGATACCTTCCCGAGCGAATCGAGAGGTGCCATGGCGGTTTGAACGGTAAGCACGGCGGCATTGCCGCCCATCGGTTCACGGTCTTCCAGCTCGCGCACTTCGTCGCGCGTCAAGATGCCGTTGTTGACCATGGCCGAATAGAACGCGGCCCGGCCGGTGCTATCGGCTCGCAGCAAGCCTTCGACGGCGAACTTGGGGTAATACCGGATGCGGTCCGCCGGCGTCAGCAGGTCTTTGCTGATCGCCTGCTCAATGCGCCGTAACCACGGTCCGAGCGTGAACGTCAGGAACCCGATCATTTGCTGTTCGATGCCTGTCCCCCAACTGGTGCTTTTCTCGGCATGTCCGACCATGAATGGTGGAACGCGGAACCAGCGACACACCTCTTCAACGGAGAAGCCGCGTGACTCCAGCATTTGCGCATCATTCGGGTTGATGCCGACTGTTCCGACATCCATATCTGCTTCAAGAATCGCCGGCTTGCCCGCATTGGTTGCACCTGCGATCTGCGCAATAGCTTCCCGTGCTTCCTCTCGTTGGTTTTGCTGGAGGATCTTCGGGAATTTCCAGTACGTTGTCGGCATCAAGCCTTTCGAAAAAGTCTTGCTCGCTGCCTCATCTGCCGCCAACGCGCTACCGAAGACGCGAGCGCCATACGCAATGACCGAGACGCCCTCGACACCATCAAGCGTAAATCCGGGGATTGTCCAGATCCGCTCTGGCGGGATAATGCGCTGGCTGCCGTCCGCCTCTGTGTAGCGATATTCACGCTTTCCGTTAATGCCACGACCAATGCCAAGGCGACGCGGGTCGAGGAACATCAACCCGACCAACCGGTTTGCGACCATTAGTTTTTCGGCGCGACCATTCCCACGCAACAGCATCGCGGCAACTACTGCTTCCCAGAAGACGGCAGCAGTTGTCTCCGTGTTCGGCTGATCATGGATGATGAAGTGCAGAGGATGCTGCGATGCAATGCGCTTCCCTGACGCCCCACGCTCATACATCGACAGAGGCAGCGTCGCAATCGTCTCCGAAATAAGCCGCGCGCAGGCCCAAACAGCGGATAGGGTCAGCATGGTTTGCGCATTCACCGGCACGCCTGAACCCGCATCCCTGCCAGCAATAGCGCCCCAGGCTTCAGTGTCGGTCAGCCCGAATGGCTTGCCGAGCCACTCCAGCAACGCCGCCCTGATCCGACCCGGCTTCGCGTGTGTTTTCATCCTGTTACCGGGTTCCTGAAAAAGTCTGAGAGGTCTTGGCCAGGCTCAGCGGATTGCGAAACGCCGATTGCCATCAGCAGCGCCGTCATATCGTCGATCTTGTCGGCACTACGCTTCTTGTCCGGCGCAAGGTTCATATTTGCGTCCCGGCGGGCCACAAGGTTGGATGCGCACCACTCCAGTACCTTGTCGCCGCCATGTGCCAGCTGGCCTGCCATGTAAGCCCGTTCCATCGCCTGCATGGCTGGGTGGTATGACTTCGGACCTTGCACGAACTCGCGCATGATGTCCTGCGGCAGCTGCTCAATCAAGCGGCTCACCAGCTCTGTGGCGTTCCAGCGGTCAAACCCGATGGCTTGCACATTGAAGCGCTCACACGTCTCAACGATTGCTTGTTCGATGGAGGCGTAATCCGTCACCTCACCTTCTGTTTCTTCAAGCAAGCCACTTGCCACCCAACCCGCATATGGCACGGTGCCGCGCTCCGTGCGCTGTTTGACCGCTTCCCTGGGAACCCAACGGCGCCCCCAGGTGTACAGAATGTCGCCGACCTTCCAGACAAGCCGAAACGATGTCAGATCGCTCGTACTCGCCAGGTCGAGTCCTCCCCAACACGGCACGTCCTGCAGGATGTCCAGGTCGACCGGGCCAGCACATTTCTGCCATTTCGGCAGCAGGATGAAGCCATTCGCCGCGGCGGCCGGTCGATTCAGCCGCTTGATCTGGAATTCGGCCAGCTTTGACGGCATGGCCTTTGCTTCGACTGCTTCCTTGCGGATTGCAGCCATCAGGTGCGGGTTGGAATCCATGAGCGGATTCGCCTTGCACCAGGCGGATTCGTCAAAATCGCCGTCGTCCGGATCCACCGCAAAGAACACAGCCAGGAAGTGATCGGCGGTATTGCCAAACACGCCTTCCAGCAACTGCTTGGCGAACTGCCGTATCTCAGCCCACGGCCCCGGGTTGGTGTATCCCTCGGTGGTTGTGTAAAGCCAGAGCGGATTGCTTCGCGCGCCGGC
The DNA here is from genome assembly GCA_000272025.2 of Imbroritus primus. Lineage (GTDB taxonomy): Bacteria > Pseudomonadota > Gammaproteobacteria > Burkholderiales > Burkholderiaceae > Imbroritus > Imbroritus primus. The sequence continues at coordinate 518,836 of AKCV02000015.1, read as the reverse complement.
AGCTGACGTCAGGACGTTCAAGAGATCCGGCGTCTTGTGGGCGTGGATCTCGTCCAGGCCTACATGTGACGGGTTCAAACCGTCCTGAGTCGATGCCTTGGCGTGGATCGGCTTGAATGTTGCGCCGGTTTCCACGCGGCTGATCGCTTTGGCCCAGGTCTCCAGGCCGAAAGCCTCACGCAAATCAGAGGTCTTCTCCACCATGCGCTTGGCCACGTTGAAGATGATCGACGCCTGCGGAAACGTTGTAGCCGCCGAGATCACCTGCGCGCCCTCTTCCTGCTCGCAGCACTCGCAATACAGCAGAATCGCCGCAGCCAGCGTGGATTTCGCATTCTTCCGCGCAACAGCGAACAGCGCCGAGCTGAAACGCCGCGTGCCATCAGGCTTACGGAAGCCGAACAGGTTGACCACAAAAAAGACGTGCGACGGATGTAGCACGATCTCAGGCGTTTCCCACTTGCCCTCAACGTGCGGCAGCTTCTCGATGAAATCGCAGGGATCGCAGGCATGCCACTCGTCAAAGACAAACGGCGCGCCGCGCTTCTTGGCCCGCTTCAGGTCTTCCAGAAACCGCTTTGCCGCCAGGCGGAATAGGCGGCCGAACTTCTTGCCCTTCTTGTCTGCTACCGCGTCTTTCGCGTACTGCGTGGCAATGCCGACGTAATCACGCACTGCGCTTGCCGTTGCTGGCAAATTTGTTTCCGGCGGGCCTTTCTGCGCCGCTGGCAACCTTGCGGCGCGCCGCCGGCGTCATGCCGAACTCGGAGAACAGCGCTTTAAGGGCGGAATCCTCGGCAGCCGTCAGGTCCATGCCAGCTTTCGCCCGCTGCCGGAATCGCTGCCAAGCGAAGCACAACTGCTCGAGCGAGTACAGATCGACGACCTGGAGCACGCGGGCTTTCACGAGCTGTGGGCCGAGGTTCGCCCACATCTGCTGGCCATCGATGTTCAGATGGTCCGGCGCATCCGGGAATTGCTCGATCAAATCGTATTCAGGCGCGTCAGGCACCTCACGATCTGGGCGTGTCGTTCCCGCCAAAACCTTGAGGTGCGGCGCCGTCGGCTTCCGTCCTCTGGTCATTTTTGAGCCTCAGATTTTCAAATTCCAATTTCGACGGTGCGAAAAAAAGACTGGGCGCCCGTGCCAGCAAGGAAAGGGCTTGGACTTTTGACCCACCCCCACCCCGTGAACGAGAATCTCTATCATTTCGACCTTCGATTGCCAAAGCCACGGTTCTCGCGCCCGGTTTTGCGCGAATGACACCTCTTGCACAACCCCTGCAGATTGCCGATCGCATTGTTCGCGTCGTCGCCATCGATGTGGTCGACCTCGACCGCCGGTGTATGACGTTTCTCCGCAAGGCAGGCGATACAAAGTGGCTGCCGTACCAACACGCATGCACGAATGGCACGCCATTCCTTGCTCCATGTATGGAGCGCACGCCGAGACTGCCGGCTTTCCTCTGGTACTGCGTGCCGCTTTGCCAAGGGCAACGTTGGTTTATGCACACCTGCCTTAGCGGGCATCCAGACCTCGGTAGTCAGGCTCCTCGTCTACGTCCTCGCCGTCCGCATCCTCTGCAGTCAGCGCATCCAACAAAGCCTGCAGCTTTGCCTCGATGGCATCGAGTCGAGCATGCAGCTCCCGCTGCGCGTTCGTCATCTCAAACCCCAAAAAGGAAACGCCCCGGCCGGGGCAAACCCGGCAGGGGCGTAAAGGTCCGCGAAGGACGGGAGGAGACAGCACGAAACATGGTTGCGATGCCTGGAATTGAACCAGGGACCTCTGGGGTATGAACCCAGCGCGCTGCCATTGCGCCACACCGCTTCTGAAGCATCGAGGCTTAGTACTGAAGCCCAGAAACAAAAAACCCGCTGGGCCATTGCCTAGCGGGTTTTCATTTTCTCTGGGCGAGCGCCGCCCCACGCAGTTAATGTAGCAAAAGAAAATTCCAGGTGCAAGTGTTATTCATAAACAACGCCGCGCTTCTGCAACATCGGTGCGATCTTCGCTTTCGCCTCGGCATACATCACTGGCTGCAGCGAGCCTGCACGCGGGTTGCGCCATACGGCAGGCCCCTGACGATTCGACATCTCGATGCGGATGGCCAGACGCAAGTCCGGGTCCAGTTCATCGATACAGGCCTCCACCTGCTCCATCTGCCATTTCGTCACAGTCTCTTCCAGGATCTCTGACGTGCCCTGCCACTGGCGTGAGCTGCCGGCCATGGCAAAGGACTTGTCGACGCTGGAGTATCCCCGTGCCGCCGAATAGCCAGATTCCCAGCAGAACCAGTCGTACAGAAGATCGTCCAGCGCGTCATACGGATAGACGATCTTCTTTGCGGGCGGCGCCGCTCTCAATGCATCGTGCTTGGCCATGCGTACCCCCGGAATGGCTACTACGGTCATCTCGCTCCCCTATCGTATTATTTGCTTGCTTTCCAGCCAGGCCATGCGTGGCTCCACGGTGCTCGGCCCGGCTGGCTCGAAACGTTCACAGTGCTTTGCAACAAGCGCTTTCCAGCGCACCGACTTGATCGGCTCCACCGCACAAATGCCCATACCGGCTGCCGCAGCGACTCTATCGGCATTCAGAGAGAAGCGGTTGCAGTCAACGCAGCGAACCAGCATCACGACCTCGCGCCGCGCTTCCACGCCATGAACGGCAGCCGCACGCGGCGGTGAAACAGCGCAGCAGCCTGTGCATCATTGTCCAGTTCCGCACGCGACTGCACAGCGCACATGTACCGCACTTGGTCTGCTGCTCGTCCCGCATCAGCCACCGCGCCGGGCGTGGACGCGCGCTTGTTGAGGAAGGCCCAGAACTCCGGATCGTTACACCACATGCCGGCCAGCCGCGCCAGTTGCCCGCCGCGCGCCATCAGAATTCCTCCAGCACAAACCCGCCGCCCTTCGATTGCGGCAGCTTCGTGGCCTTGAAAAAGCGGAAGTACGGCATGGCCTCGGCGCATAGTTTGATCTTCATCTGGCCCTTGTCCGTCGTGAAGCCGCCCTTCGTCTCATGGATCTCCAGCCGCATGTCGCCGTGCAGGACAAGGAAATCGACCTCATAGAACGTCCGGTCGGCCAGCCTGACATTCATGGGGTGGAACTTCCATTCCAGAATCTCGCCGGCCTGCTTGCGGCGCTCAAGCTGCAACGAGTAGGCCTGCTCCGTCTTGTTCATCCTGCCTTTCGGCAGGCGGCCCAAAGCCTGGAAGCGCTTTGTTGCCTCGCGGGCGCGCTGTTCCTTAGCCCTGCTTTCGTGCGTGGCCAGCTGCTCGGGCGTCCAGCGGATAGCGGTTGTCATGCCGTAACCTCTACAGGTGGATGGCCGTAGAAGTACTCATGCACGCTGACGTAGGCCTGATTCTTGGTGCGCTGCATGTCTGCCAGCAATTCATCGCGCCACGGCCCGTCACCGGCACGCTTGAATACGCGGACCTTGAAGCGCCAGAATGGCTCCTGCGGCTTTGCCGCCATGCCCAGCTCCATCGCCTTGTCTTCGATACCCCTGGCGTCGGCCCACCAGGTACGGCTCGATTGCAGTGATCCGTCCGCCCCGCGCGGCTGATCTGCCGGCACTCCGTCGTTCCAACGCTTTTGGTTGAGGTACGTTGCCGGGGCCGGCTCAAACCCATCTTTCCACTGCTGGGTGCCCTTCATGGCCTCGACGTGGCAGATGATCTCGTCGATTTTGGCGTCCAGGTGCTCTCGCTTCCAGCGCCTTTCGCAGTCCACCTTGCCGACCTTCCGAGGGCTGGCTGGCCAAGCCGACCAGAATCGATCGAATGGCTTTTCAGGTTTTCCACAGGTCGCGGGTGCGCCCTGGTGGTTCTCTGATGGTTCTTGATGGTTAACTGATGATTCGGGTGCAATAGCTGTTGCACCCTTTCCTGTTGCAGATTGCACCCTTTCCTGCTCTAGGTTGCACCCTTTCCCGTCGCCAATTGCACCCTTTGCGCCATCAAAGGGTGCAGATTCTGCGCCCTTTGCTAGGTTATCCACAGGCGGGATAAAGGGTGCATATTCTGCACCGTTCATCCACGCTGGATTGATGCGGTACTCGCGCGTCTTTCCGCCAGATTCGGTACCGCGCCTCCGGCCGCCAGTTCCGGCGTTCACAAGCACGAGCCAGCCTGATTTCTCCATCTTGCGTAGCTGGTACTGCACCGAGCGTTCGGACTGGCGTGTCTTGGCTGCCAGGCGCGCAATCGATGGGAAAATGCTGGTGCCATCATCGTAGGCGTGATCTGCCAGGGCGAGCGCAAGTAGCAGCTCACCCCCGCCTTCCGGGTATCGCTCGAACACCATTCCGGTGACCTTGACGCTCATAAGGCGCCTCCAGTCACCATGCAACGAGATTCAGAACCTAGCCGCCGTGGGTCGGGCAGTAGGGCTTGGAGTCCAGTACGGCCTTCCACTCGGCCGGATCGATCAGCGACATACGAGACGCTGAGTTGCGGCATTGCGCGCCGGACTTCGTAGTCGCACAGCAACGCACATGACCACCCTGCTCGATCCACTCCCCATACTCGGCAGGGGTGAGACCAGTCACCATCGCCGGCAAGTTCACTTGATCCAGAATACATGCCGCCAACGCTTCTGCCGTCAACGTGACAGTCATTCCCCCCATGGGCGCCGGAATATTGACGCTGAACGCACAACCCGCATTCTGTGCTGCGCTGAGTGCTGCAATGATCTTCGCACGCTCTACCATTCGACCACCCTCTCTGACGTGACATATCCGAACCACCGTGCCCGATGTGCCCGGCAGAGCCTGTATTGTGCCCATTCATTACCGGCGCCGCATCCATATGAACTGTGTTCATGCCAGCTCCCCCAATAGCGCGCGCTCAGTGGCCGGCAGGTATGCCGCCAGCTCCCGGCGCGTCTGTTCCACCAGCTCAACCTCGCTGATTCCGTACGTGTCCTGAAACTGCGGCCTGCCCATGTCGTGCACGCCGTGGCCGCTCCCCTGATGGTGAAACGGGCAAAGCGGCGCCGTCCGGTAGTGGCTGGCCCGCATCTTTCCCTGCCCGGTTCTCTGGTGGTGCACGATGGCCGGCGTGGCGCCAAGGCCCAAGTGCCTGCACAGCACACAGCCCAGCTCCGCGACCTTGCCCAAATAGGTCTTCTCTGCTGTGTTCGCGGCCTTGCCGCGGCTGCGCCGCAATTGCGATGCGCGCTGGAGCGCGAGCGCAAAAACCTTGGGCTTCGCAGCCTTGCGCTGGAAGCCTGTCCGCTTCAGCGGGACACGCCGCATCAAAACAGGCTCCGCTGCGCATTGATACGCCGCACAGGCTTGACCGTCTTGCCTGTAACACTGCAGCGCCGGGCCGGACCGAACTCCAGTTCGCCCTTCTGCGTGCGCAGTTCGTTCACCCGCCCGCTTACGGTGTTGATCGCCAAACCCGTCAGCATGCATAGCTCTTTCAGGGAATAGTCCCGCGGGTATGGCGCGATTGACTCCATGATCACCTTCTGCACGCGCGTGAGCACGCCATCGCGGTCCATGCGGCGGTATTGGGCAATGCTGGTCGAGGCGACTTGGGTGTGCATGGATCGTCCTCATGCGGCTTTTGCTGGGAAAGATTTGGGTACGCGGTACAACTCATCCTTGTAGCCGCGCATCCATTCGTGAAATGCGGATGTACCGTCGACATACGGACAATCTGTGTCTGGGCGGCCGGCAAGGCATGCCTGCTGCCCCTGCTCTCGGACCTGGACGCGGCTCTGTACCTCGTCAATCACGGCTGTCCTCCGTGATAGCGGCCAGGCGGGCGTGCAGGTCGAACAGCGCTCGGGCATGCTCGAAGATGGCATCGCTCACCATGCGCAGCTCGCGCCGGTCCATGCGGCCATCCTCGAGAGCCTTACTGATCTGAGTTCCGACGTCCCCGTGGGTCTTCCATGTTGCCGCCATGTGTTCCATCACCGCCTGGTCGGACACGATCTCGCTATGCGGCAGGGTCACCAGAACGCCGTTGCGATGCTTCGCCCACGCATGCAGGATTCGGTCATCGCCCGTCAGATCCACCACCCGTACAGCCTCGGCGAGCGTCAGATGGTGCGTGGCGGTATTCGTGTTCACCTTGTTGCGCAGCACAGCGGCTGACATGCCAAGGCGCGGCGCCAATGATTCGCTGCCGCCCTTGTAGTCGTGCACCGTGCTGTATGCAGCATCTTGTATGTTCATGCTCTCTCCCCTTGTACGTTTTAATTGGTGTTTCCCCGCCCTACCATTCAGCTTGTCGTGATCTGACTATCCAAACCCGACAATCTTTTAATGTGCGTGCCCACTGACATGGCAAACTTGAGACATCTGACCTCCTCAACCCACCATGAAAGGGGCGCGCATGGACAACTCAAACCACATGTTCTTGGTCACCTTGTTTCCGGAAGCCAAGGACAAGACAGCGTTAGGAACGCTCGCCAGAGCCCTCAATACGGCACTGACGAAGGCGACTGGGGAGGCCCCACAGATCGTGCATCCGAACACCGGCGCGATCTGTTTGCTGGTGTGCGGCGAATTCGACACCATCAATCGCGCCCTTCGCGATGTGTGCGAGAACGATGTGCGCTATCTGCTTGTGCGAATCGATACACCTTTCTCAGCATTCGGACTGTCCAGCGCTCATGCGTGGTTCCAGATCCGGACAAGGCAAACTCCTCCGAAATAATCGCCGTGGAGACAGCCTCGCCGAACGAGCCCAGGATGTGGCTGAGGCGAGCAACCGGCGACACCATCACCGACCATGCCAACTGAGCAAAAAGTTGTCTCATATGTGCCCCTAGCGATCCGGCAGCGCAAATTCGCGGCTTTCGGAATCGAGTGCGGTCACATCAACCTCGCTGCCATACTTCCCGGCAAGGTGGCGCCACAGCGCGCGCTCCAAAGCGGCGGGAAGCGCAACCTGATCAACGATCACAGTTGCCCCTTCGAACGTGACGGACAGCGGATTCGCAATCGCGAGCCCGATCTTCACCACCGGTGGCTCGCCGGCATAGACGTCCGTGGAGACGCTCCGGACACAGGGAATTCCTACGCCATCAATCTCCACGCTCCCCCTGCCCTGGGCGTTCACATCGATGACTACCTTTGGACCTTGACTCATGGCAGTTCCTCCACTCGGGCGCCAGCGTCAGGACTCGGGCCCTGGTCGGCCAGTTCAGGCCACATTTCTTGCCAGTCATCCGCGCATACGCACTTCCGCGTTACCCGGCCATGCGTGACTCGCTCAAGCTTCATTGCTACCGAATGTCGCTTGTCAGCCGGGATCCCATATTTCAGCCAATTGGAAATGGTTTGCTGCGACTCTTCGAGCACAACAGCGAGTTTTACCTGTGACCCGACAATGGCAACCGCCTCTGCAAGCGGACAGCGTGATTCGATCAGAGGGTGATTCATGGCTGGCTCTTCAGTCGTCTACAAACATATTTGTAGCAGGCTACAAGCAAATTTGCAAGGCTATTCTACAAAATGCTTTGTTATGAAGACATATGCTGAACGTCTTGCGTGGGCGATGAAGGCCCATGGACTGGACCCCACTACCGACCAGAGCGAACTGGCGCGTATGGTTGGCCATGGCTGCAAGCCACAAAATATTCAGCACCTACTCGATCAAAACAAAAACGCAAAATCGAGCAAGTACACACCGCGCATTGCTGAGGTACTGGGCTGCGATGTGAACTGGCTTGCTTACGGTGGCCCACAGAAGCCGAAATCAGACACTGAGCCGCCAGCAAAACAAGAATCGCGGCCCCTTAGCCCCCTCACCTACCCAGTAGATGCCGCCAAGTTCCGGCGCATCTACGTGGTCGGCCGGGGCCAGGGAGGCCTGCCAGATCGCATATGGACGGACGGGGACTATCCAGTGGGGGCAACAGACCAATACGGAGAATTGGCCAGCCCCGACCCACACGCATTTCTGGTGCCGGTGGTCGGGAATTCAATGGTGCCGCGCTTCAATCCGGGCGAGTTCGCCCTGGTGGAGCCAGGCACGGAGCCAGAGATTGAGGATTGCGTACTAGTGCGCCTCGCCACGGGTGAAACGATGATCAAGCGGCTATTATCGCGGCGCGCGGGAATCCGGCTGGGCAGTTTCAACGATGTGACCGTATTCACGTACACAGAAGAGCAAATCACCTGGATGTACTACATCGCACATCCGGTGCCTGCACGAAAAGTTAAAGTTCGGATGTAACCGGACCGGGGGAGCAACATGTTGATTTTTTTCGTATGGGTGGCGCTCTGCGTCGCCGTCGGGATGCTCGCGGCTAAACGGGGCCGGTCCGGGTGGGGATGGGGCTTAATTTCCGTCGTAATATCGCCCCTTCTCGGCTGCATCTTCCTCCTCATTGCACGTGATTTGTCGCCGGCGAGTGGCGTGCCGCATCCCACCACGCACGTGAAATGCCCAGACTGCGCCGAGTTCGTGCTGAAGGATGCTCGCAAGTGCAAGCACTGCGGTACTGCGCTGATTCCGCAGTGAGTAACGTGGCGGCCAAACCAAGAAGGTCGTGCTCACGCGGTGAGCCGAAACGATCATCGGAGGCAATGTGACAACGGGAAACGACCCGACCCTGCTTGAAGCAGAAAATCTGGAAGCTGCGCTAGAGCGCGAAAAGAAGAATTTCGTGTGCCCAATGTGCAAGGCAGACAGTTGGCTACTTCTGAATGACCAGCGGTTTTACTATCCCACAAGCTGGCGCTATGGGCACAGGATCGAACTGAGCGGGCCGCGCTTTGTGCCGGTTCACGCACTCCGCTGCCAGCGTTGTGGATTTATTGCCACTTTCGATCAAGATACATTGAACAAGTTTGTCCATGGCCAAGATAACTGACATGCGAACTCGGCGTGGCCTTGATGATGATCACGGCTCAGGCGGAGATGGCTATAATGGGGACATGGAAGCACGTGTCGCAAAACTCGAAGCGGGCATTGAATATATTCAGCGAGATATCACTGAGCTGAAGAGCGAGTTGCGCGCTGCGAACACTGCTATCACCTCAATCCGCACTACTGATTTTCGAATTACCTTCGGTGCCATCATTGCCGTAGCACTCGGCCTCGCAGGGCTGATGGCAAAAGGATTCAACTGGATCTGATCGTCCCGCGCGCATTGTGCAAAGCCCGCTTCGGCGGGCTTTTTCTTTGCCCGCACTCGCCCCACCCTCGTCCACTGAGCTGGACAACCTGCAGTTTTGCGGACGACCTGCACCGCCGCATCTGGCCTGCCCCCTAACCCCGCTACGGCGGGGTTTTTTGTTTCGCGCACTACATAGGCCGATCGCAACTACAAATTATTTTGTACCAATTCCTTGCGTTGCTACAAATTTGTTTGTAGACTAAACCCATCAACACAGCAACAGCCGAAGCGCGAAGCGCCAGGCACACAGGGAGATGGGGATGGAAAAGAAACCGCACTACTGACCACGCAAGGCAGACTGGCCCACCGATAACGGGCTATGAATTCCTGTGAGCGAGAGGTTGATCCATGTGGCTTGTCGGCCAGCTGCATGGGGACTCTGAGACCGACTACACCGGGGCGCTTCGGAGGGCTGGAGAACCGGGAAGGGACATAGCTAAACCCTCCACCTTCATCGAACTGGCGGCGTGGAAAGCAGACACGCAGAGACTGTGCTCGGGGCGGCGTACCGACATAACACAGTTGATCTAAGCAATAGCCCCAGCCGGAGTCGCGCCCGGCCCAGTTCGATGAGGGTGCGGCGTGGAAGGACACGCAGTGCGGGGAAGGCGTCTGCAGAGGGTAAAGGCTACAAGTGGTAGAGCCGACCTAGGCCAGACGAAGACACGCAGCAGGCGTCCACATCGCATGCAGCAGCCGGTATCAAGCCCGGCCACCCTCAACCCTAAGTGAAGGCGTTTTTCTCATTTTCATTCCGCCCGGAACCGAAACCGCCAGAGAGAGACGCCTTCACTGAGGGTAGCTGCATGACTGGAACTGGCCTGCTGCGGAGTGGGCCCCCGACTGTCCGACTAGCCATTTGGCGCGGAGCGGAAGCCACGGGAGCTGGGAAGGTAGCCCAGCCACCCTCAACCTACGCAGATGGGCACTCTGCCACTGGCTCCTGTGACACAGGCAACGAATAAGGGGGGCTCTATGGGCGGATTCTGTGTTTTCGGGGTGAGTAAGACAGCGTGCAAGGATCGCGCGCGACGCAACACAAAGACCTACTCGCCCACGCTGAAGCGCGAGCTAACCATCCGAGAGTTCGAGAACCTTGTTTCCGAAAAAGCTGACGCCCTGTTCGCAGGCGATGCCAAGCCCAAGCAGATTAGCCCAGAGTTCGACGCGCCGCAGTTCTGCAGGGAATGGATTGAGGTTGCGCTGCGTGACGGGTCAATCCGTTCTGCGTCGGTTATGGCGCGGAAACAGAAGGTTGATGGCAATGGGAAGCCTGTACACGGCAGGGCCGGCCGCCCGTTGTTTGTTTGGGCTCCGTACTGATTGGAGGGCGACATGGTGTTCTGGGAATACATGACCGAGGAAGAGCGCATCGCGTGGATCGCCGCCGGCGAGATCCTCCATCGCATCCGGCTAGCGTCAAAAGCTGGAGCACAAACCCAATGAAGGCGCCAATCATCCCGTTTCTTCAAGCACGGCCAGTTATCTGCATGGCCGCCCTGCTCTTCTGCTTCGGCCTGGCCGGCGCTATTGCACCCACGGAGGATCCCGCGACATGGACTACAGAGACTGGTCACTTGACCAAAAGCGCTCCTACGCTGAGCAAGTGCGCAGCCGCAACCGGAACAGGCACTGTGACTGCGACGCATGCCAGCGCGAACGCTCGGCAGACCTTGTAGATCGCGTGAACCGCCTTACTGCGAACTGGAATGCATCTCATGAGCGCATCGCTTCTTTTCGCGTCGACCTTCGTCCTGGTCTTCGCTCTCGGTCTTCAGTCTCAACTTACTAATAACGGGCACTACCTTATGGCGTTCGGCAACAGCCTTCTTATTGGGTCTGCAAACCTGGTCGTGCTGAAGCTCGGACCTGATGCAACCGGCTGGCAGATCTTCGGTTACCTGGCCGGTGGCCCGCTGGGCATCGTGTGCGCCATGTACGTGTTCCGCCGCTGGATTGGGAGAAAGCGCAATGGATGATCTCGCAGCAAACCCGAGCCAGGTGGAGCGCCTACGTCGCGCCACGCGCAAGGAAATCGAACAGGGTATTTCCCGCGAGATTGGCGCTATTGATGAAGAACGCAAGGCGGCAGTTGCTCGCGCAGACGCCTTTGAGCGCGAGTGCGCGAGGCTGGCGGAAGAGAACGAGATGCTGAAGGAGCGGTGCCGGTTGATGAGCAATCGAGAGCGCCGAATGGTCGATGCCATTGCGAACGACGCCTATGCAGCCACGTTCCAGACCATGGGCCAGTACCGAACTGCCCTCTTGAAGATGCTGCGGGGAGAACAAGCATGACTGACACCAAAGAGCGCGAGGCGCTTCTTCTCGAGGCCTCAGAGCACCTGAGCACAGACGGTCATTTCATGGATTGGGATGACGCGTGCCGGGCTGCGCGGATCATCCGGAAGCTAGCGAAGGCTGACGCCGCCCCCCACCCAGCCAGCTACAGGCGATGTGCGCTTGGCTACCGACCACCAGGGAATGCGCGTGGACTACAGGGGCCTACTTACCCAAGCTCGCACCGCACTCCAGCGTGAACCAGGTCTGGCCGAAATGCTGCTCCAGCTTCAGGGCCACCTGACCGAACTCGGAGTGCGGTGGTATGCGGGTGATACGGCCGTCGTGGACGAGCTGCTGCAACTCTACTGCGTGGAAAAGGATCGCAGCGCGGCTCTGCGCGCCAGCAAGGGGGAAGGCAATGGCTGACGGCCGCTACATCCTCCTGGTCGAGAAAAGTCACGACGTGGTGTTTCCCATCGTAGACGACGATGAAATCTGCTGCATCTATGCATCTAGCGACGAAGCAGAGCAGGCGGCAGAGAACACGATGGCTTGCCGTGCGTGGCCCTACGCCATTGTCAATCTTGACGACATTATGTGAGGGCACCAACCATGAATGAAGAACTGAAGGCGTGCCCCGTGGCGTATGCCGCATTCGCAGACAACGGGAATATCCGCATCTGGTCGAGGGAGCCCGTTGACGTGCCTGGGTTGGTTCCGCTTTACGCGGCTCCAGTCGAGGCCCAGCCGGTGGCGATGACGGATCAGCAGAGTTCCGCTGTAGCCGATGCGCTGGAAGCCGAATACCTCGCCGTTGCCAGCGGGCAAAAGAAGCCCGGCAAATTGGACCTGGAAACGTTGGTTCGCGCGGTTCAAACCATCCGCGCCCTGCTCGCCCGCGCCCCTGTCGCAGCGCAGCCAGTGCACTCGGACGATGCTGCGGTGGATCGGTTCGCCGCGGCCATGAAGCAAAAGCTCGCCATCGCACGCGAGAAAGGCCGCAGCGGCTGGGAGGCAATGGACCCCGCCGAACTGTCGCTGATGCTGCGGGAGCATGTCGAGAAAGGTGATCCGCGCGACGTGGCGAACTTCTGCATGTTCCTGTGGGCGTTGGGTGAACGCATCGGCGATACCGCCATGCCATATGGCAAGCCTGCTGTCGCAGCGCAGGTGAGTGAGCCGCCGCCGAGCGGCTACGCCTACCGGTACCCGCACCAAGGCGACACAGTGATTCGCTTCAACAACGGAGAGCGAGTGAACGAAATCGCTCCGATTGAGGCAATCCCATACTGGTTTGCAGCACCCCAGCCCAGCGCGCAGCCTGTCGCAGCGCAGGCGAGTGAGCCAGTGGCGGATTGCTGGTCGAATGATGACGGTGAGCACTGGGCAGACAGCCCGGAAGACATAGAGTTTGTCCACGGCCTGAATGTGGGCGACGAATACGAACTACAGGCATCAATCCAGCCGTGGCCGGAACGGTTCCGCGTGGTCAAGGTTCCGGACGAAACCAGCGACGAATACGAAGTGGAGCCGGTTTCTATCTACGCAGCACCCCAGCCCAGCCGCCACGAACTCCAGGCAACCGGCGGACACCCTGCGCCCTGCGCACGGCACTGCGAGGCAAATGCATTCGAGATCGAGATTCGTCGTCTGAAGTCCAGCGCGGAGGCGGTGCGCAATGCGGCGCTGGAGGAAGCGGCGAAGATTTGCGAATGGGCGATTTCTGAGCATTGGACAGAGAGCGCAAAAGGTGCGGCAGACAACATCGCAGAACATATTCGGAACCGAAAATCCGCCCCGCCCCAGCCAGCCGAGCAGCCGAGCGACATCCATGTTGGTTCTGGCCTACCGAAAGCCACTTGCCCGCGTGGGCAGTGCCAGAAAGAGCGTACCGAGCAGCCGAGCGCTGCGCCAGCCGCACCGGTGGCGCAGGGGCTGACGGATGAAGTGCGCGGGCTGATCCATGCCGCCATTCACCACTGCCGAAAGAGCAGCGACCTTGCAGCCCGCTTCACTGCGGACAGGCTGGAAACAATCCTCGCCCGCGCCACACCGAGCGCACAGGGGGGCGAGTGATGCGAAATCTCTTTACCGCCTTCGGTGCGCTCGGTGTCGTGCTGTGGCTCGCCGGGGCAACCGGTATCGGGCACTTCCGCCTGTACTATGGCCCGGAGCCAATCGAGTGCCAGCGCGCCGCACAAAAGGAAAACTGACATGACCGACCAAACCAACAAAGACCTTCTGGCACTCTTTCGCCTCGCGCCGGAACCAGTTGCGCATCCATCCTCTTCTTGGACCGACGAGTATGCTGAGTGGCATCGTGACGCCCGCGCCGCCCTATCCGCCAGCGCACCGGCAGCGGGGAGCGTGCCGAGCGACATCACGGTTGACCACATCGACCGCTTTGAGGCCTCGCTATCTGATCTTGGCCCAGGGACTCGCGGCGCGGCGGCACTAGTGTGTAGCCTCGCAAAAGTCGCCATTCTCGCCCAATACGGCGCACAGCAGGAAATTTCAAACCTGAAGCTACAGGTAGAAAAGGGAAGACAGCTTGTCCGCGAGGAAATGCAGCGCACGATGGAGGCGCAGCAGGAAGCTATCAGCCTTCGGGATCGAGCACAGCAGGACAAGGAGGACGCGGAGCGGTATCGGTGGCGCAGAGACAATCCCGAGAAAGTTCTCGACTGCTACAAGGGGAAATGGCGCGTCACGGATTGCTTCGGATTCGCCACGGAATGGTGCGATACGCAAGACGCCGCCATCGACGCCGCACGCGCTGCGGATAAGGGGGAGTGATATGCACGATCTCCCTTCCTGGTTCGGCCTGCTCCTGCACCCCGCGACCTGGATCGCCGCCGGCACCGTACTGGTGCTGCTGATTCTGATCGTCATGCGCAAGCACCTGCTGTATGTGGCCACTACCCTGCTCTTCCTGGTCTGGGACGCATGCAAGCGCGTGCGCGGATGGTGGCGCCGCAACCTTCGTGGAGGTTCGAATGGCTGATTTCCTGCACTCCCTCGACAAACACGATGTGCAGGTTCTGGCATGCGCCATCGGCATCGCCTTCGTCTTCGTCGTGCTGGCGTTCTTCGGGCCGCGGGGGCCGCGCCGATGAGCAAGCGCATCAAACGCGGCCGCCCGGCGCGCGAGACCGGCGCCATGCCCTCGCTGTTCCGCTTCTCGCGCAACGCCGAACTGTCGCTGCAGCTGATCCCACATAGCGAACTGGAGAAGTTACGCGACGGCACCGCCAACGAGGAAAGCTGGCACACCCTGGCGTTCCGCATCAACGTTGGAGCGATGCTGGCGGCCATGTACTTTGCCCAGGACGCGCAAGACGCTATGACAGCCGCTGTGGCTGCTGTAGCGTCAGTTGGCAAGCGCTACACGGCCACCGGCCGCCTGGGCATGAGCGGCGACGAGTTCCGGGCCATAGGCGCAGGCCTGAACCTGACCGACGAGATGCAGACGACCACCACCAAGCGTCAGCAATACCTCGCCACGCGCGCCGTCTACAGCAAGGCCACGGCCGGCGGCCGCGTGAAAGTCGGCGAGATGATCGACATCATGGAGGCGGTGTGAAACCCGCCTATTACAACGAGTTCAACAAGTACGCCGCCGAATGGCTGCGCAACCTGATTGCCGCCGGGCATATTTCACCTGGCGACGTGGACGAGAGAGACATTCGTGACGTTCGACCTGACGACCTCCGGGGATACTCCCAGTGCCATTTCTTCGCCGGAATCGGCGTTTGGTCCTATGCCCTTCGCCGCGCCGGCTGGAGCGATGATCGATCTGTTTGGACCGGTTCCTGTCCGTGCCAACCTTTCTCCGCGGCAGGCGCAGGACTTGGATTTGCTGACGAGCGGCACCTTTGGCCGCACTTCCATTGGCTCATCCAGGAGTGCCGCCCTGCAACGCTCCTTGGAGAGCAGGTTGCAAGCAAGGACGCAGACCCTTGGATCGACCTTGTACAAGCTGACCTGGAAGGCCTGGGTTACGCCTTCGGGTGTGTCCCGTTCCCGTCTGCGAGCGTCGGTGCGCCGCACATCCGAGACCGGCTTTACTGGGTGGCCCACGCCAACGGCGGCACTCGCCGAAAAGGGCGTGCGCACGTTCGAGGGCGGATTGCTGGAAGCGATGCGGAATCACGGGCCGGACTTGGCGGCAGCGGCATGTCTCACGGGCTGGACCACGCCAGCGGCACGGGACTGGAAGGATTCGGGCTGCGACATCAGGCCGCGAGCGGATACAGGCAAGGACCGCTTCGATCAGTTGCCGCGACAGGCGAACTTGGCGGGCTGGCCGACCTGCACGGCGCAGGACGCAGTGCGCGGGGCGAAGGATGCGCGCCCGTGGGACACCGGCCGGCCGCTGAATCAGATCGTTGCGATGGCGGGCTGGCCGACGCCGAACGCGGGGACACCGAACAGCCTACGGGGCAACGGGCAGGACCCGGAGAAGCGGATAGCGCAGGGGCACCAGGTCAATCTGAAGGATGCGGCCCGATACCCGATACACGACCAGCCGGCCCGGTTAACGGCTTCTGGCGAGATGCTGATTGGCTCTTCTGCCGGGATGGAAAGTGGCGGCCAGTTGAACCCGGCACATTCCCGTTGGTTGATGGGGCTCCCGCGCGAGTGGGACGACTGCGCGCCTACGGAAACGCCATCAACGCGGAAGCTGCGCGGATCTTCGTTGAATGCGTGATGGAGGAGTTGCGCTGATGCAAGCGCTGGAAAGAATCATGGCGGTCACCCGCCAGCAGTGGAGTGAGGATTATCAGATGAAGGCAATCAATATCAAGCAGGTCGCAGAGAAAGTATCGCTCGGGAAGTCGACGATTTACCGGATGGTGGCGGAAGGCGAGTTCCCGAAGCCTTTTTCCCTGGGCTCGAACCGCACCGCCTGGCTGGAGGAGGATATTGATGCCTGGCTGGCCACGAAGGCCGGGCGCACTATCCGGCAGCCTGCGCTTGCGTGATGGGCACGACTACGGCAGTTTTCCCGCTGCAGTAGCGCGCCCATTCCTCCATCATCCGGCGACGCCTTTCGAGCATATCCCCGCGACGATAAGCGCCCTCGACCTTACTTTCTACGAGGTGGGCAAGCGCCATCTCTGCCAGCGAGTCCGGGTATTCCGTGCACTCAGCAACCCAATCCCGAAACGATGAACGGAAGCCGTGGACAGTGATGTCCGCATGCCCCATCCGGTCCAGCAGGTTGAGCATCGCCATGTTTGACAAAGGCCGCTCCGGCTTCGCACCGGGAAAGAGATAGCTTCCAGCGGTCTTCATGGATTCCTGCACCACCTCGACCGCTCGATCACTCAGCGGCACCCTGTGCGGTCGCTCCATCTTCATTCGCTCCGCCGGGATCGACCAGACGCGCTGCTCGAGGTCAAACTCTTCCGGCGTAGCCAGGAGCACCTCGGATGTCCGCACAGCAGTCAAAATCAGCAGCTCGAGCGCGGACGCGGCCGGTGCGGTGCGCTCGCCCAGTTCACGCAGGAACGCAGGCATTTGGTGCCACGGCAATGCGGGATGGTGCTGCACACGCTTCGCGCGATCACGCTTTGGCAGGATCTTGTCAAGATGACCGCGCCAGCGTGCTGGATTCTCGCCGGTGCGCTTCCCGAGCGCCTTGGCAGCGTCGAGAATGCATTCGATGCGCCCACGCACGCGGCCTGCGGTCTCAGGCTTCTTCGACCAGATAGGCTGCAGGATCCGCACGACCATTGGTGTATCGACGTCGCTCACATCGGTGTTGCCGATGATCGGATAGGCGTAGGTGGCAAGAGTGTTTTCCCACTGCTGTGCGTGCTTTTCACTTTTCCAGCTCGAGCGGTGGGCGTCGATGTAATCCTCTGCGGCCTGGCGGAACGGCAGCCCATCGGACACCAACGACTGTGCGCGGGCCTTACGTGCCTCAATAGGGTCGACGCCTTCGGCTAGGAGCTTGCGGCAGCGTGCAGCCTCAGCGCGGGCCTCAGACAGGGAGACTACGGAGAGCGGGCCGAGGCCCATTTCACGGGATCGCTTGAACAAGGAGTAGCGGAATATCCACGAGCGGGAGCCGCTGGGCGAAATCTGCAGATACAGGCCGCCGCCATCGGCGTGGTAGCCGGGTTCCACCTCGCGCGAGACGCGCAGAGCGTTGAGCCGGTGAATCTGTCTGCTGGAATTTGCCATACCCACAATCCTACCCCCATTTGATGGGTGGATTATGTGGGTAGCCCTGAGAGTGGGCAAGAAGGTTGTTACCCCCGCAAGGCCGTGTTTTCATGGCTTGGCGGGAGCATCTGAGACTTAGCGAGAGTTGCTAAGACTGTTGTCTGGCGGAGAGAGGGGGATTCGAACCCCCGATAGGCTATTAACCTATACACGCTTTCCAGGCGTGCGACTTAAACCACTCATCCATCTCTCCGGAAGCCCGCGATTATAGCAGAAGCTATCTGGCTGTCGCACATTTTTGGGCGCGGCATCTGCCTGGAGAGCAGGGGCGTCGCCTATCCCCTACCCCTTACGAATGTACGACACGAGCTTGCCGACCACCGGCCGCTCCGGCCGACTCAGCAGGCTGACGAGAATGGCTGCGGCGAATCCGGCCGGCACGCCGAATGCGCCCGAGGCAATAGGATCGACGCCAAACCAGCGGTCGCCGAAGATGCCGGTCATGCGGGTAAAGAACGGATAGTTGACGAAGATGTAGTAGACGCTGACCGACAGGCCGGTCAGCATGCCCGCGACCGCGCCGGCACGCGTGGTGCGGCGCCAGAAGATGCCCAGCACCAGCGCGGGGAAAAAACACGAGGCGGCGAGCGAGAAAGCGGCGCCCACAAGGAAGAGAATGTTGCCCGGCCGCAGCGATGTGGCATACGCCGCTGCAAGCGCCACTGCCAGCAGCACGATCTTGGCTGTGGTGACGCGCTTCTGGTGCGTGGCACTGCGATTGACCATGTGGTAGTACACATCATGCGACAGAGCATTGGCGATTGTCAGCAGCAAGCCATCGGCGGTCGACAGCGCCGCAGCCAGCGCCCCGGCGGCGATAAGGCCTGAGATCACGCTCGGCAACCCGGCGATTTCCGGCGCGGCAAGGACGATCATGTCGGGCTGCACCATGATCTCGGCCCACTGCACGATGCCATCGCCATTGATGTCGGAAATCGAGAACACGGCCGGGTCTATCTTGCGCCAAGGCACGGTCCACAGCGGCAAGTCGTTGAACGAGGTGCCGACCAGGCCGAACAGGAATTCATACTTGACCAGGGCAGCAAAGGTGGGCGCGGAAATGTACAGCAGACCGATGAAGAACACGGCCCAGCCGACGGAGTTGCGCGTCTCGCGCACAGAGGGCGTGGTCTGGAAACGTGTGAGGATGTGGGGCAGGCTTGCGGTGCCAAGCATCAGGCAGAACACCAGCAAGACAAAATTGAGGCGCTGCGTGGTTGGGTCCTGCCCTGCATGCGCGGGAAACGGCTCGGAAAATGGCGTGGCTGGCCGGCTGCGCGCCAGCGCCGCATCGCGCTCGTCGTTCCATTGCACGTAGGCCGCCGCGGCATCGCGCGGAAACTCGACGCGCTCGCGCTCCGCAGCCTTGATCTCGCGCAGCGGCGCATTATGCTCGCGCAAGTCCTTGAGGCGCGCCTGCAAGGCATCGCGCTCTTCCTCGAACGATGCAGGCAGGCGCGCAATCCGCTCCTCTACCGTCCGCGCCTCGGCCAGGTAGTGCGCGCGTACCGCCTGTTCGTCTGGGTCCTCGGCGAGCGTGCGCTCGCGCTCGGCAATCTGCGTGAGAATGCTACCGTAGGAAAACTGCGGTACAACCATGCCGTGGTGCTTCCACGCAATCAGCGAGACAGTGATGAGAAAGGCGAGGATCAGGATGATGTACTGCGCGACCTGCGTCCAGGTAACCGCGCGCATGCCACCGAGAAACGAGCAGACCAGCACGCCGGCCAGACCAAAGAACACGCCGACGGCAAACTCGACGCCGATGAAGCGGGTGACAATCAGGCCGATGCCCTGGATCTGCGCGACGAGATAGACGAACGAGCATAGTGCCGCACCGGCCACGGCGATACCGCGCACTGTCATGCTACCGCCGGGCCGGCCGTTGCCATAGCGCACGGCGAGGAAATCGGGCACGGTGTAGCCGGCGAACTTGCGCAGGTACGGCGCGAGCAGGAAGGCGACAAGGCAGTAGCCCCCCATCCAGCCCATGATATAGGCAAGGCCTTCGTAGCCTGAAGCGAACAGGATGCCAGCCAGGCCGATGAACGAGGCCGCGCTCATCCAGTCGGCCGCGGTTGCCATGCCATTGAACATGGCTGGTACCCGCCGGCCGGCGACGTAGTACTCGTTGAGATCGGCGGTGCGGCAGATCAGGCCGATGCAGGCGTAGACGGCGATGGTGACGAACAGGAACACATAGCCCAGCCAGATGCCGGGCCCGTTGCGCTCTTCAATCAGCGCCATCATGGCGACGAAGCCGATGAAGCCGAGGGTATACAGGCTGTAGTACAGCAGCAGCCGGTTGCGGAAGCGCGCCTGGCGTTCGGGCACGGTCACCCCTGCCTTGGGTCAACAGGCATGCCGCAGCCACCGCGAGCGGCTGCGGACATGCAAGGGGTGGGGCGCAGGCCCGGGCCGGCCATGGGGTCGGGTCAGCGGGCCTGCTTGAGCTGCTCGAGAATGGCGGGGTTTTCGAGCGTCGAGGTGTCCTGCGTGATTTCCTCGTTCTTTGCCAGGGAACGCAGCAGGCGGCGCATGATCTTGCCCGAGCGGGTCTTGGGCAGGTTGTCGCCGAAGCGAATTTCCTTGGGCTTGGCAATCGGACCGATTTCCTTGCCGACCCAGTTGCGCAGCTCGGTCGCGATCTGCTTGGCTTCCTCGTCGTTCGGACGCGCACGCTTGAGCACTACGAAGGCGCAGATGGCTTCGCCGGTCGTGTCGTCGGGGCGCCCGACCACGGCCGCCTCGGCCACGATCGGATTGGCGACCAGCGCAGATTCGATTTCCATCGTGCCCATGCGGTGGCCGGAGACGTTCAGCACGTCGTCGATGCGGCCCATGATGGTGAAGTAGCCGGTGTCCTTGTCACGGATCGAGCCGTCACCGGCCAGGTATAGCGTGCCACCAAGCTCGGGCGGGAAGTAGCTCTTCTTGAAGCGCTCCGGATCGCCCCAGATGGTGCGGATCATTGCGGGCCACGGGCGCTTGATGACGAGAATACCGCCATTGCCATTGGGCACGTCCTGACCGGTCTCATCGACGATTGCGGCGGCGATGCCGGGCAGCGGCAGCGTGCAGGAACCAGGCACGAGCGGTGTGGCGCCAGGCAGCGGTGTGATGACATGGCCGCCGGTTTCCGTCTGCCAGAAGGTATCGAGCACCGGGCAGCGTCCGCCGCCGATATTGGTGTGGTACCACATCCAGGCTTCGGGATTGATGGGCTCGCCCACCGAGCCGAGCAGGCGCAGGCTCGACAGGTCGTACTGGCGCGGATGCACCTTGGAATCCGCCTCAGCCGCCTTGATAAGCGAACGGATGGCCGTCGGCGCGGTATAGAAGATCGTGACCTTGAGGCGCTGGATCATTTCCCAGAAGCGCCCCGCATCGGGGTACGTCGGTACGCCTTCAAACATCACCTGTGTCGCGCCGGCAGCCAGAGGACCATAGGCGATGTACGTGTGGCCGGTGACCCAGCCGATGTCGGCGGTACACCAGAATACATCGTGCGGCTTGAGGTCGAAGGTCCACAGCATGGTCATCTTCGCCCACAGCAGGTAACCGCCGGTGCTGTGTTGCACGCCCTTGGGCTTGCCGGTGGAACCGGAGGTATACAGGATGAACAGCGGATGCTCGGCTTCGACCGGGACGGCGGGGCACTCGGCGGACTGGGCATCGGCCAGTTCGTGCATCCACAGGTCGCGGCCGGCCTGCCAGGCCACCTGCCCGCCCGTGCGGCGATAGACGATCACCTTGCGGACCGCCTCGGCACCGCCGAGGGTCAGCGCTTCGTCGACAATGTTCTTGAGGGGCAGCGCCTTGCCGCCGCGCATCTGTTCATCCGCCGTGATCACGGCCACGGCGCCGACGTCGACGATGCGCTCGTGCAACGACTTGGACGAGAAACCGCCGAATACCACCGAGTGCGTCGCGCCGATGCGCGCGCACGCCTGCATGGCAACCACGCCTTCCACCGACATGGGCATGTAGATCACCACGCGGTCGCCTTTGGCGATGCCGAGCGATTTCAGGCCATTGGCGAAGCGGCACACGCGAGCATGCAGCTCGCGGTAACTGATATGGGTGACCTTGC
Organism: Imbroritus primus; assembly: GCA_000272025.2. GTDB lineage: Bacteria > Pseudomonadota > Gammaproteobacteria > Burkholderiales > Burkholderiaceae > Imbroritus > Imbroritus primus. Next base: position 497,070 of record AKCV02000015.1, on the reverse strand, counting down.
CGTCGTCGGTTTCGAAGATGATGGCGGTCTTGTCGGCATTGCCGTTTTCAAGATTGCGGTCCAGGCAATTGTACGAGGCATTCAGTTCACCATCGTCGAACCATTTGTAGAACGGGGCATTGCTTTCGTCGAGCACACGTGAGAACGGCTTGCTCCAGTGCAGGTTCTCCCGGCCCAACCGAGCCCAGAAACCTTCATAGTCACGCTCGGCCTCGGCACATAGTGCGTTGTACCCTGCCATACCGGAAATCGTCGCCTGCTTGGCCAAAGCCTCGGGCGGGGGGAACACGCGGTTTTCCTGCAGAACCGATTCGATTGCGGACATGCTTGTCTCCTGATGTAATACTGATGCCGTGGCAGCAAGGTATGCGGAGCGCCTTACTCTAGCCTTACGCGGCTTTTCATAAGGCTAGCACAGCTGACCTGCCACGGATAAGAGATGCCGGCGTGACCTGACGCCCCTCGCACCTGTGCATGCCGGCCAACCCCACCGCTCCCTCTACAGGTGCCGCTTGCCGTTTTATCTTTCCTGCCTTGCCGCGGCCATGCTGCTGATCGGCACCAATGTCGGACTGGGCAAGTCAGTGATCGTGTTCTTTCCGGTCCTGCTGTTTACCTTCCTGCGATTCGGTATTGCCGTCATCTGCCTGCTGCCGTGGCTACGACCCGCCCGCATGCGGCGTATTTCACGCAAGGAATGGCTGCAGATCTTCCTCCAGGCGTTCTTCGGCACCTTCCTGTTTACACTGTTCATGCTGTACGGCGTGCGCTACACCACAGCCATGGCGGCTGGCGTGATCACGAGTGCCATTCCGGCGTCGGTGGCGATCGTGTCGTGGCTGGTGCTGCGGGAACGGCTGTCGCGGCGCACGGCCCTGTCGGTCGCGCTGGCCATCGGCGGGATCCTGATCCTGAACCTCAGCACGGCACAGCATGCCGGTAGCAATACTGCGGAGAACGCCCTGCTGGGCAACCTGTTCGTACTAGGTGCAGTGATTTGCGAGGGGCTGTACGTGATCCTGTCGCGCAGCATCACGCAGACTGTGCCGCCAATGGAGAATTGCGCCTATACCCACCTGTTTGGCTTCCTGCTGATCTTGCCGTTCGGCGTGGCCGTACTGCCGGGATTCGATTTCTCGGTGATTCCTGCCTACGGCTGGGCCATCATGCTGTGGTACGTGCTATCGGCCAGCATATTCTCGTTCGCGCTGTGGGCCACCGGCATCCGCCATGTGCCCGCGACGCTGGCAGGCGTGTTTACCTCGCTGGTGCCTCTGGCGGCAGCGGCATACGGGATCCTGGTGCTCGGCGAGACGCCGGGCTGGGGCCACGCGGTGGCGATGGTCTGCGTGCTGGCGGGCATCGCCGTGGCCTGCTGGCCATCCAAGCCGTTCCGGCATGCCCTGACGGCTCTTGACGATCCTGCTGCACCGGCTGATCCTGCCGCGCAGCGGACGCCGACCCCTGTTGTGGAGCGCGACATGCGCTGACGGTACAATCGCGTCTGTTTTTTGACCACCCACCCTACCGCCACCATGGACACTACCTCTGCCGAACGGCGCCCGATGCCCCCCCTTGCCCGCGCGATTTTCGCGACCCGTTGGCTGCAGCTGCCGCTGTACCTCGGCCTGGTCGTCGCGCAGGCGATCTATGTCTACCATTTCATCGTCGAGGTCTGGCATCTCGTATCGCACGTCACCACGTACAACGAGACCCAGATCATGCTGGTGGTGCTGGGGCTGATCGACGTGGTCATGATCTCCAACCTGCTGATCATGGTCATCATCGGCGGCTACGAAACCTTTGTCTCGCGGCTCCATGTGGAAGGCCACCCCGATGAGCCGGAATGGCTCGACCACGTCAATGCCGGGGTGCTGAAGGTCAAGCTGTCGATGGCGCTGATCAGCATTTCGTCGATCCACCTGCTCAAGACCTTCATCGACGCAGCGCAGCGCGACTCGCAAACCATCATCGCGCAGGTCGCCATCCATTTCGCCTTCCTGCTGTCTGCCCTCGCCATGGCCTGGACCGACAAGCTGATTGCGCATCCGGCGGCGTCCGGCCGGGCCCACTGAGTTCTGGCCCAGGCATCGCGGGGCACCCGGCTTGGCCGTGTGCCTTGCCCGCCATGCCTGAAGACCTCGGCAACAACCGGAAAGGTGTATGATTTCCGGTTGTCGTCCCTCAAATCTGTCCCCCAATTCCAAGATCTGTCCAATGACTGCCGCTTCCCAATCTGCTGCCCAGCCCATTCGCCAGGAAGACCTCATCCAGAGCGTCGCCGATTCGCTGCAATACATCAGCTATTACCACCCGATGGATTACATCACCAGCCTGGGCCGCGCCTATGAGCTGGAACAGAGCCCGGCGGCCAAGGATGCCATCGCGCAGATCCTGACCAACAGCCGCATGTGCGCCGAAGGCAAGCGCCCGCTGTGCCAGGACACCGGCATCGTCACGATCTTCGTCAAGGTCGGCATGGACGTACGCTGGGCGGATGCCACCATGGGCCTGTCGGACATGATCAACGAAGGTGTGCGCCGCGGCTATACGCACCCCGACAACGTGCTACGCGCCTCCATCGTGAACCCGCCCGAAGGCGGCCGCAAGAACACCAAGGACAACACGCCTGCCGTGATCCACTATGAAGTGGTGCCGGGCAACACCATCGATATCCAGGTTGCGGCCAAGGGCGGCGGCTCGGAGAACAAGTCGAAGTTCGTCATGCTCAACCCGTCGGACAGCATCGTCGACTGGGTGCTCAAGACCGTGCCGACGATGGGCGCAGGCTGGTGCCCGCCGGGCATGCTTGGCATCGGTATCGGCGGTACCGCCGAAAAAGCGATGGTGATGGCCAAGGAATCGCTGATGGAGTCGATCGACATCCAGGAAGTGATTGCCCGCGGTCCGCGCGACTGGGTCGAGGAACTACGCGTCGAGCTGTTCCAGAAGGTCAACGCGCTCGGTATCGGCGCACAGGGCCTGGGTGGCCTGGCGACCGTGCTGGACGTGAAGATCATGGCCTACCCGACGCATGCGGCGTCCAAGCCGGTGGCGATGATCCCGAACTGCGCGGCCACGCGCCACGTGCATTTCACGCTGGACGGCTCCGGTCCGGCCAAGCTAGAGGCACCGGACCTGTCGGCCTGGCCGAAGGTCAACTGGGAGCCGAACACCGAATCGTCCAAGCGTGTCGACCTGAATACGCTGACGCCGGAGGAAGTGGCCTCTTGGAAGCCGGGCCAGACCCTGTTGCTGAACGGCAAGATGCTGACGGGCCGTGATGCCGCGCACAAGCGCATTGCCGACATGCTGGCGGCGGGCGAAAAGCTGCCGATCGACTTCACCAACCGCGTGATCTACTATGTCGGCCCGGTGGATCCGGTGCGCGACGAGGTGGTCGGCCCGGCCGGCCCCACGACCGCCACGCGCATGGACAAGTTCACCGAGACCATGCTGTCGCAGACCGGCCTGATCGCCATGATCGGCAAGGCCGAGCGCGGCCCGGTCGCCATCGAGGCGATCCAGAAGCATAAGTCGGCCTACCTGATGGCCGTGGGCGGTGCGGCGTATCTCGTCTCCAAGGCGATTCGCGGCGCCAGGGTGCTGGCCTTCGAGGACCTCGGCATGGAAGCCATCTACGAGTTCGACGTGAAGGACATGCCGGTGACCGTGGCCGTCGACAGCAGCGGCACGTCGGTCCACAAGACCGGCCCCGCCGAATGGCAGGCCCGCATCGCGGGCATTCCGGTCGCGACCAATTAAGCCATCCGCAGACAGACAGAAAGCCGGGCACCGCCCGGCTTTTTGGTCACACGAATCCGGCACCATGACCCAGGCATCTTCGGCACCCATCGGCGTATTCGACTCCGGCCTCGGCGGGCTGTCGGTGCTGCGTGATATCCGTGCGCAGCTGCCGGAGGAATCGCTGCTGTACCTGGCCGATTCGAAGTATGTGCCGTACGGCGAGCGCGATGCGGCCTTCGTGGCCGAGCGCACGCTGCAGATGGCGCAGTGGCTCGAGGCCCAGGGTTGCAAGGCGCTCGTCATCGCCTGCAATACCGCCACAGCGCATGCCGCGCAACTGGTGCGAGAGCGCATTGCCCTGCCGATCGTCGGTGTCGAGCCGGGACTGAAGCCGGCCATTGCCGCCAGCCAGAGCAAGGCGGTCGGGGTGCTGGCCACGGCCAATACGCTCAAGAGCGCCAAGTTCGCCCGCCTGCTGGACAGCCTCTCGCACGAAGGCCGCTTCATCTGCGAGGCCGGTGTCGGACTCGTGCCGCTGGTCGAAGCAGGACATATCGACGGTCCGGAAGTCGAACAGCGATTGCAGTCCCTGCTGGCGCCGATGCTGGAAGCGGGCGCGGATACGCTGGTGCTGGGCTGCACGCACTACCCGTTTCTCTCCAACGCAATCGAACGGATCAGCCAACAACGCCTGACCGTGATCGACACCGGCATCGCCATTGCCCGCCAGTTGCAACGGCGCTTGCGCGAAGAACAGCTAAGCGCACCGACGGGGAACGTGGCATCCCTCCGTTTCACCACGACCGCGCGTGCTGCCCAGATGCAAGAGATGCTCCATACATTGCTGCAAATCGACGCCACACCGGAAACCGTGGTAATCGAGCCGGCGCCGGCCGCGCGCTGAGCCCCTGCCCGGCACAGCCCTGGTGTGTGCCGCGCTTCCCTGCGTGGCTCCGGCCATCGCCACGTACACGGGAGGCAAAGTTGCGCACGCCCTGCACGTGCAGCGGTGGCCGGTCTTTTCACGTAAAGTGAAAGGACAAACCTTACAAATAAGAATCATTATCGTTTATAATTCGCACTGGCAGAACGCAGATACACATGAACACGACGCGCATACGCGTCGGCATCTGTGCGTCATAACAGCGCAGCCACTCCCCCACGGCCGATGATTTCAGTCAGGAGGGCGTACGATGGAATTGCTGTTGAGTCTTGTGATTGGGTGTGGTGTCTCCCTCATCATTTTTTCGCGATGATGAAGGCAGCCACGCCAGAATTGGCGGTCCATGCTGCCGGCCACCCCAGTGTTGCTAACATGTTCGATCAACGATTACTGAAAGTCACCTTCGCCGTCGTGCTGCTGCACGTCGGCCTGGTCTACCTGCTGCAATCCGGTCTTGGCCGCCGTATCAGCGAAGCTGTCATCGCCCCGGAAATCGTCGCCCGCATCACCCCTGCCGATATCCCCGCCCCGCCTGCACCGGAGCCGCCCAAGCCGATCAAGAAGCAGGAACAGCCCAAACCCGTCAAGGTCACCCCGCCCCGGCCGCAGCCCAAACTGACGCCTACGCCGCTGCCGCCCGCGCCGGATCTGTCGCCAGTGCCGACAGCCCCTGTCGTAGCCGCTGCTCCACCGACCCCGCCCGCCCCGGCCCCGGTTCCGGAAACCCCGGCGCCTGCGGCACCGAGCGTTCCGCGCGCCGTCGGCCTCGGCGAAATTCAGTGCACGCGCCCCGCGCCGTCCTATCCGCCGGTCGCGCGCAGAATGGGTGAGGAAGGCCGCGCGGTCATCAAGATCGTGACCGACGACACCGGCCGCGTCATCCGCTCGACGGTGGTCGAATCGAGCGGCTCCTCGCGCCTGGATCAGGCAGCCATGGACGCGGTTCGCAACATGCGCTGCAAACCCTATACGGAAAATGGCCGGGCAGTCTCGGCCACGGCCAACCAGCCGATTGTCTTCAAACTCGATAACTGACCTCTGGACTCGCTATGCAAGAACTTTCCATCGCCCAAGTGTGGTCACAAGGCGACTTCGTCATTCGCGCCACCGCCATCATCCTGCTGGCCATGTCGCTCGCCTCGTGGATCGTGATCCTGATGAAGGGCTGGGACCTGTTCCGGCTCAAAGCCATGGCCTTCGGTGCGGAAAAGAAATTCTGGCACTCCGATGATTTCGACCATGCCCTGGAAACCCTTGGCAGCAACCAGAACAATCCGTTCCTGACACTCGCCGTGGCCGGCCGTGAAGCCGCCCAGCACCATCGCGCCAGCCAGCCGCAGCTGCATGACGTGATGGACATTTCCGACTGGCTCACGCGCTCGCTCAAGAGCTCCATCGATGAGTCGGTATCGCGCCTGCAATCGGGCCTGGCGATCCTGGCTTCGGTCGGCTCGACTGCACCGTTTGTGGGCCTCTTCGGTACCGTCTGGGGCATTTACCACGCGCTGGTTGGCCTCGGCGCATCCGGCGTGCCGACGATTGACAAGGTCGCCGGTCCGGTCGGCGAGGCGCTGATCATGACCGCCTTTGGCCTGGCCGTCGCCATTCCCGCAGTACTCGGCTACAACGCGCTGACCCGTGGTAACAAGTCGGTGATCTCGAAACTCAATCGTTTCGCCCACGACCTGCATGCCTACTTCGTGACCGGCAGCCGCGTGCGTCCAGGCAATGTGCGCGGCGCGGCGGACGATAGCGTGCGCCTGGCGTCAGTCAAGACCCAGTAAGGAGCACAGTCATGGCATTTGGCACATTCGACTCCGATGACGAGGTAATGAACGAGATCAACATGACGCCACTCGTCGACGTCATGCTGGTGCTGCTGATCATCTTCATCGTGACGATTCCCGTGATCAACCATGCGGTCAAGATCGACCTGCCGCGTGCGACCAACCAGCCGAACGAGGACAAGCCGCAGAACATCAACCTGTCGATCGATGCCGAAGGCAAGATCACCTGGAACAATGCGCCGGTCGCCGACGAAGCCGAACTGGAGGCAAACATCGCCCTCGCAGCGCAGCGGCAGCCGCAGCCGGAACTGCATCTGCGCGCCGACCGCAGCGTGCGCTATGAGCGCGTGGCCGAGGTCATGGCCGCCGCGCAGCGTGGCGGACTGGGCAAAATCGGTTTCATTACCGAACCGCGGACCCAGTGATGCCGCTGTCAGCCGCGACCCTCACGCCGGGCACGGCCCAATCGAAAGCGCCTTCGGGCGCTTTTTTCATGCGCCCGCCCCCGCCTCTCATGGAATACCCATAAAAAATGTACGGGTTATATTGAATGATAACGATTCTCATTTAATATAACACCAACGACATACGCACTGCATACCGCAGGCCTTTCAACCGGAGAATCCATGCTCGCTGCCGCCCTTACCAGCCAATCAGCCGAAGTCTCCCGCCAACCCGCTGAAATTTCTCGCCGCCGCCTTTCGCTGCGGCACGTCCGGGTGGCACCGGCGCGCGACATGCACCGGGAAGCCGCGCTTCGGACTGAAACGATCCTGGCGCCCCTGATGATGCCGACACGCGCTGCTGCCAACGAGAAAAAGCCGGCAACACCGCTGACGACCGAAAAGATGTTCCAGGGCCAGGGCTCGCTCGAGATCCTGCACAACGGCGAAGCCTACACCCTGCGGATCACCAGCAAGGGCAAGCTGATCCTGACCAAGTAATGATCACCGCCGCACGACCTGTCTGCGCGATACGTTGGGCAGGACGGGCAGCAACACCGTCTTTTGTGGGGACCACCTCCCAGCGAGGTGTTAGGCGTTAGCCAGCCAACCGGTGCAGAAAAACTGCTAGACCCCGTTTGCGTCTTGCACCGGCCAGCCAGCCAGGCCCTCTTTTTATTCCGCCCGCCGCCTGTTACCGGCGGACAACAAAAAACGCCGCATCTGCGGCGTTTTTTTCGTCCGGAACATGCATCCGGTGCAGGGTTGGCGACACCCACGCTCCCGGAACGCAGACCGCGCTGAATGCTCAGAGGCCCAGTGCAGCGATACCCGCCTTGGCAATCTGCGCATCTTCCGATGATTTCACACCAGACACGCCTACCGCGGCAATGCAATGGCCATCCACGACGACCGGCACACCGCCTTCCAGCATGCCCTGCAGCGTCGGTGCCGTCACAAACGAGACACGGCCGTTGTTGATCACGTCTTCATAGACTTTCGATTCACGGCAGCCGAGCGCCGAGGTCTTGGCCTTTTCCACGCAGATATGAGACGAAATCGGCGCTGCCTTGTCGAGACGCTGCATCGCCAGCAGATGGCCGCCATCGTCAACCACGGCAATCGACACGGCCCAGCCGTTCTGGGTTGCTTCGGCTTCGGCGGCTGCCATGATCTTCTTCACATCGGCAGCGCTCAGGGCGGACTTCTGGTACATGCGTGGCTCCTTGGGAATTGAGTTTGGCTGCAAGTATACCCCGCCCCTCGCCCGAGCCAAGCCCATGCGGCATGAAGACTCTGCATCGCCACGATGAAAAGTACCGGGCGGGCAACATGATGCTCGCCCACGCTAGCGCAGACATGCCGCCATGGTCCGCTCTATTTCATTTAACGCTGAGCGCCCGACGGGATGGTAAAACCGCTACCAAAGAAAAGAGCCCACAGGGGGCTCTTCTGGTACATGCGGTCCGGTTACCGATTACCGGTGGCCGTGTCCGCGCCGGTGTTCATGCTTCCAATGGCGATGACCGTGGCCATATCCCGGATGACGGTAGTAACCGCGCGGCGGGCCGTAATAGTAAGCGGCCGGGGGCGGCGCGTAATACACCGGAGCCGGATGGACGTAGCGCGGAGGCGGTGCGTAATAGACCGGCGGGGGCGCATAGTAGCCGGGGCCAGCCACGACGACGCCGGGCACGCCGACTGCGATGCCAACACGGACATCCGCAGCCGCTGCACCGGACAGCAATGCCGCAGACACGCCAAGGGCCAGCAGGATACGTTGTTTCATGGGGTCTCTCCTGTCGCCTCAGCCGAGCTGAGATATTTTTCGTGCTCTTATTGTAGGTGCGCAGCATCCCACAGGGTGCAACCTGTGGGCTAAAGCTGTAAGCAATGGTAACGATGCCCCAAAAAGAATCCCGCTGACGACGGGTCAGCGGGAAATGTTTGCCACAAAGGGGAATGTGGACTTAAGGGGCATCTCGGGGGAGAGTGCACTATCAGTGTAGGCAGGCCCCCGCGCCCATACTGTCCGCCGTGCACTGAAGTCCTTGTCGGTGCATGGCCTACAAAACTCCCTCAATGACGGTGGCCGTACGCATGGCCGCGGCCGGGGTGACGGTCATGCCGGTCATCGCGGTTGGCTTGCCGGTATCCCTGGCGGTAACCACGGTCGTAGACGCGTTCCCGACGGTCAGCCCGACGCTCGGCGCGCCACTGCTCTCGCTCGAAGCGCCAGCCATCGCCGGCGCGCACCCAGTGCGGCGCAGCATAAGCGTAGCCGGGACGCGCGCGCACCCAGTGACCGCGCTGCCACACATGGCGCTGGTTTTCCCAGCCCCAGTAACCCGGGGCCCAGACATAGCCGGCACGCGGCGCCGGTACAGGCTCGTAACGCACCGGCGGCGGTGCCACACCAACCGAAATGCTCACGCCAACCGCAGCCTGTGCGGTCATCGGCACAGCGGCCAGGGAAGCAGCGGCAAGCGCGGCGGCGGCCAGGATCTGACGTGTCTTCATGGGATCGCTCCTTTGCTGATCGAGTAGATGCAGTCTAGCGAGACCTTCCGTAAAGTTGTGTGCCTTATCTGTATCTCTGTGTTTCGGGTGTAACCAGTCCCGCACACCATGCGCATGACTGGACCGTAACCCGAAAAGCTACAATCACGGCTGCGCCATGCATGGTGTACATGCCACTCGCGCGCAACCATCCTGCCGGTTTTGAACCAGCTTTCCAACACAACCGCTCCAGACCATGACCGTCGAATCCGTTCGCACCTTCTTCGCCGCGCGGCAGCTTGCCATTCCAATTATCGAACTCGATACGAGTACCGCCACCGTGGCGCTGGCGGCGGAAGCACACGGGGTCGAGCCAGGCCGCATCGCCAAGACACTGTCGTTCCGCCTCACGGACGACCGGGTGATCCTGCTGGTCGCCAAAGGGGACGCGCGAGTCGACAACCGCAAGTTCAAGGAGCAGTTCGGCAAGGGCCGCATGCTGGCGGCCGAGGACGTGCAAGCAATCACCGGGCACCCGGTCGGCGGCGTCTGCCCATTCGGGCTGGCGACGCCATTGCCCGTTTACGTGGATGTTTCGTTACAGGCATATGACGAAGTCCTGCCGGCAGCAGGCGGTGTCCACGCGGCGGTGCGTATCGCCCCGGCGGAGCTCGTGCGCATCACCGAGGCGCAATGGGTGGATGTCTGCCAGGCAGACGCGCCGTAGCAGCACGCATCGCCCATACATGCGCAGCGCCCCTGGGGGCGTAGCGTGGCCGGATTACACAGGTTCAGAAAATCTGCAGGACTGCATCAAGATTGCGGCATCCTGCCGCTTGGCGAACATGGCACCATGGTCAGGTCTGCCCGCCGCCTGTTGACGGTGCACCCTGCCGCTTGCCCTCGCACCATCATGCCTTTTGTCGTCACCGAAGCCTGTATCCAATGCCGCTACACCGATTGCGTGGACGTTTGCCCGATGGACTGCTTCCATGCGGGACCAAATTTCCTGGTCATCGACCCCGATGGCTGCATCGATTGCTCGATGTGCGTGGCCGAATGCCCGGTCGGCGCCATCTATTCGGCTGACGATCTCCCGCCCGAGCAGCAGCATTTCATTGCCCTGAACGCCGCGCTTTCGCAGCGCCCGGACTGGCCGGTCCTGCCGCAATCGGAAGCGCCGTTGCCGGAACACGAAAAGTGGGCCGAGGTCCGCGACAAATTCGAGTACCTCGACACCTCTCCGCCTGGCACGCCAGCAGGCTAGCGGAACGCTTCCACCGCACGTGCCGCCTGCTCGATGGCGGCGCCGACAGACGGGCTGCCACCTGCATCGCTGTTGGCAATGGCCACGCGCCCCGCCGGGGCGGCTGCCACCTGCAGCTTTTTCCGCGCGGCCTCGACATCCTTGTACAGGCTGTTCGGCATGCACGCATAGCCATGCGACCAGCGATTCACCGTGATGGCTCGCACTTCCTTCTTCGATGCAAACCCGGCCGGGCCCAGCATGCGATCGAGCTGCCCCAGGACATCGCGCTCCAGTGCCTCGTATGGCGTGGCCAGTAACTGCGCACGCCCGGCACGGAATCGCTCGCGCGCTGTCATGCCGCTATCCGGCACGGTCGGCACGTAGAGCATATGCAGCACCACCGGGTCATCCGGGCTTGCACCGGCCGGTGTCTCCAGCCTGAGATCGGTATAGCGCTGCGTCGGGGCATGGATGCTGCGTATCTTGAGCGCATCGAAGGCACGCCAGTTGTCGAGCGCCACCTTGGTATAGATCAACGGCGCCTTGACAGCATCACGCAGTGCGGCTTTCTGCGGCGCAGGGAGTTCCGGCATGATGAAGGGAATCATCATGTTGTAGCCGGCCAGCACGACATGCGTGGTCTCGGCCGCGTATAGCGCGCCATCAACACCGTATGTCACGCGGCTCAGCCGGCGGTCCTGCTCCAGTCCAACCACCAGGCTATTGAGCCGCAGGCGTACCTTGGCTTTCTCCTGGTCCAGCTGGGCATAGTCGAACTGCGCCTGTGCAATGCTGTCCACGGCACCGGCCTTGGCCACGCCGGGAATCAGGTCGCGCACCAGCAGGCGCGCGATGCCGGCATTGCCATCGACGAAACGCAGCCAGGTGTCCGGCGCCTTGCCCAGCCATGGATTGTTCACACCCGACGGCATGCCCGCGCCGGCTGGCAGCCCGATCGCCAGCGCATCGAGCACGGATACGCCTTCGCTGTCCAGTGCGTAGGCATCGTTGGTCCGGCTGCGGAAGAAGCGCAGCCCAGCGACACCCAGTTTCACGCGTTCACGCAGGAAAGCCGCATAGCTGGTACGGCGCAGGTAGGTAGCGCGCTCACCGTCCGGCATGCCTACCAGGAAATCAGCGCTGCCATCGAACAAACGCTGCAATGCGGTACGGTCCTCCGCCGGCAGCGGCGCCTGCGCGAGAAACGCTGCGGCGGTTGCGCGTTCGAGGAGCGGATCGCCGGTCAGCAACTGATCGCGCCCGAAATGTTCGCGGTTGAAGAACACCGCACGGCCCAGTCCGCGCTGCGTGTACATTCCCTCGTCCGCCAGGCGCGTGCGAGCATCGAGACCCAGCCCAGCAAACAATGCAGCGACGGCCGGCTGTTCCAGCGCGGAGGCGCGAATACCGGCGCTACCGCCATACGAGACCAAGCGCTTACCACGGACAGTGAACTCGTTGCGGCGCGCATGTCCCCCGAAATCGTCGTGGTTCTCGAGAATCAGGATACGTTTGTCCGCGCCGAACTTGCGCCGATAGAACCACGCGGCCGCGAGGCCGCTGATGCCGCCGCCCACGACGACAAGATCGTATACCTCACGGGGCGTCACGGCACGGTACTTCACGCCTTCCCGGCCAAGGCTATGGGCCAGCGCATACGAGCCTGCGTGGTTGCCACGCAGGCCGGTCAATGCTGGCGGATAACCCGCGCGCGCCGCGTCCGCCGCATGCAGCAGTGAAGACGGCAGCATGCCGGCGGCGATGCTCAGCGCCGTACCATTCAGAAAATCTCGTCGCGTGATGCTCATGGTTGTCTCACTTGCTTGGCCTGGGCGGCGCGATAGCGGCCCACCGTGGCGTCGGTAACGGCCGGCGCGGCATTGCCCCAGCTGGTGCGGATGAAGGTCAGGATGTTGGCCAGTTCTTGGTCGTCGAGGGTCCAGCCATAGGCTGGCATGTGGTACTCGGCAGGTCCGGTGGCGACGTTCGCAGTCACCGCACCGTCCAGCAGCAGGCGGATGAGCGATGCAGGATCGGGATCGGCCACTACAGCGTTACCGGCCAGCGGCGGGAACACCCGGCGGAAGCCCTTGCCGTCTACGCCATGGCAGGCCATGCAGTACTCGGCATAACGCCGCGCGCCGGGCTTGTCGAGACGGCCCTGGGCCAGGGCCTCGGCGACGGCCGGATCGTAGCGGAACGGCGTCTTCTCGCCGCGCACGCCCGGCAAGGTCTTCAGATAGGTAGCGATGGCCAGCGCATCGCGTTGCGTGAGATATTGCGTACCGCCAGAAATCACTTCCGACATCGGGCCGAAGGACGTTGCGTGGGCGTTGCGTCCGGTACGCAGGTACTCGGCCACCTCTTCGCGCGACCATGCACCCAGCCCGGTGATCTGGTCTCCCGTGAGGTTCGGCGCGGACCAGCCGTCAACACGCGCTCCGGCAAGATACAGGCTGCTGCGCTCGTCCAGCGCCCGCTCCGCCGCCACCACGTTGCGTGGCGTATGACAGGCACCGCAATGCGCAACCGCCTGCGTGAGATAGGCCCCGCGATTCCATTCAGCTGACTTGCCCGCATCCGGCTGATAAGGCTTGCTGTCCACGAACAGCCAGTTCCAGATCGCCAGCGGCCAGCGCATGCCCAGCAGCCACGGGATCTCCGGCGCAGGCGTCGCCTGGCGCACCGGCTTGACGGCATGCTTCAGGTAGGCGTACAGCGCATCGACATCATCATCGGTCAGCCCTGCGTACGACGGATATGGCATGGCCGGATACAGCCGCTTACCATGCCTGGCGACGCCGCGCCGTACCGCTTGCTCGAACTCGTCACGCGAGTAGGCGCCGATGCCAGTCTCGGGATCGGGGGTGATGTTGGTGGAGTACACCGTGCCAAGCGGCGTCTTGAGCGGCAAGCCTCCTGCCAGCGGCGCGCCGCCAGGCGCGGTATGACAGGACATGCAATTGCCGACGGTGGCCAGATACTGGCCACGGCTCAGCTGGGCGCTATCGGCTGACGCAGCCATCGCTGCACAGGGCACAGCCAGTGCCAGGGCCAGCATGGCCCGTTGAAGATATCGGGTGATCACAGCAATGGGTCTGGATTCGTAGGGTCGGAAAGGTTGAACTACACGTACGCGAGTTGTCTCAGGGTGCAGTATGACGAGCCCCAAGAAAAAGTAACAGAACCAGTTTCATGTTAATTTACCGTATCAGATTGTCAGTCAGAGCGTCGATTAAACCAACTACCCAAGAACCACTCCACTCCCATGAAACGCTACGAAGCGCTGGCCGAGGCGCTCTCCCGCGACATCCGCAACGGTAAGCTGCCACCCGGCACCAAGATGCCATCGATCCGCACCACGGTGGCGCAGTATGGCGTGAGTCCGTCGACCGCCTTCCAGGCCTACTACCGGCTGGAGGAACGTGGTCTGGTCCGCGCCCGCGAACGTTCGGGCTACTACGTCGCCGGAACGCCGGGCCGCACGCTGCCGCCGCCCGGCATGACGCGCTCGCGCAAGGTATCGACAAGCGTGGACATCTCCGAACTGGTGTTCTCGGTGCTCGATGCGGCACGGGACCCGCGGCTCGTACAACTGGGATCGGCATTTCCGTCCCCTGAGCTGTTTCCGTGGGCGCGGCTCGGCAAGTCGCTCGCCCGCGCGGGGCGTGCCATCGACCCCTGGTTGTCGGTCGCCGATATGCCGCCCGGCAATCCGGCGCTGCGTCAGCAGATCGCTCTGCGCTATCTCGGCGCTGGCATTCCGCAGCCGACCGAAGACATCATCGTCACCAACGGCGCATTGGAAGCGCTCAATCTGTGCCTGATGGCCGTGACGCGGCCCGGTGATGTAGTCGCCATCGAATCGCCGGGCTTCTACGCGGCGCTGCAGGCGCTTGAGCGGCTTGGCCTGAAAGCCGTGGAGATCCCCGTGCACCCCAGCGAGGGCATTGATCTCGCCGCCCTCGCCGATGCACTCAAGCGTCATCCGGTGCGTGCCTGCTGGTTCATGACGCAGTTCCAGAATCCCATGGGCGCGAGCATGACCGCGGACAAGAAGAAAGCGCTGGTCGAACTACTGACCCGCCATCAGGTTCCGCTGATCGAGGATGATGTCTACGGCGAGCTGTATTTCGGCAGCCGCAGCCCGGTGCCGGCCAAGGCGTTCGATACCGAGGGACTGGTCATGCATTGCGGCTCGTTTTCAAAAACGCTCGCACCCGGCTTCCGCATCGGCTGGGCTGCCCCCGGGCGCTTTGGCGATGCCATCCAGCGGCAGAAACTGATGACGACGCTGTCGGCAAGCATTCCCGCCCAGCTGGCAATCGCCGAGTACTTGCAGAACGGCGGCTACGACAAGCACCTGCGCAAGCTGCGCCACGCGCTCGAGACCCAGCAGGGCCAGTTGCTCAAAGCCATTGCGCGCGACTTTCCGGAAGACGTGCGCGTCTCCCGGCCGGCAGGCGGATATTTTCTGTGGGTCGAGTTCCCACGTGAATTCGACGCGCTGGCGCTACATCGCGAAGCGCTCGAGCACGACATCTCGATTGCGCCTGGCCCGATTTTCTCGGCGCGCCGCAGCTATCGCAACTGCATCCGCCTCAACTATGGGCAAGCGTGGACCGAAGCGACGGAACAGGCCATGCAGACCCTTGGCGCACTGGCGCACCGGCAGTTGTCGCAATAGCAGCGCTGGCTGCGAAGCCCCAGCAGCAGCACAACCGCCATACAGCCTGGCAAGATCAGACGCGCGTCTCGGTGGACACACCCAACGGTGTCGCATCGACCCATGCACCGCTGCGGCACAGGTCGCGCACCAGCGTATCCAGCATCTGCAGAACCGCCGTGGCGGCAGCCGTCAGCGGTACACGGCGCGACGCACATACCGCCACCACCCTCACCAGCGGCGGCGATACCACGGGCACAGCCACCAGCCCGCCGCTGTCGATGTCGGCCTTGAGCGGCATCACCGGTAACAGCGTGTGTCCGATACCCGCGAGCAGAGTCGACCGCAGAATGCTGACAGAACTGATATCGGCAATCACATGCGGCGCACCATAGCCGCGCTCCCGCGCCATCCGCTCGATGATCGGCCGCACGCCATGGCGGCCGGCAGGCAATACGAGCGGCATCGACAACGCCTTGCGCAACGATATCGTGCGGGGCGCCGCACCCTGATCCGGCCGGCGCGAGACCAGGCACAGCCGCTCGCTCGCCAGCGGCTGCGTCTCGAACTCGGACAGGTCGCCGTTATCGAACAGCACCGCCAGGTGCAGCGAACCGGTACGCAGCTGGTCAGTCAGCGTGCCCGTCAGCTCTTCCGTCAATTCGAGTTCGACATTCGGCAAGGCAGCGCGTACTGCTTGCAGTAGCGGAAGCGCCAGCACGTTGGAAATACTTTGCGGTAATCCGATCACCACCTTGCCGGCCGGCTCGCCTGGTGCGCTGCGCACGCTGGCGCGGGCATCTTCGGTCTGACGCAGGACGGCCTTGGCATGTGGCAGAAATGCATGTCCCGCCTCGGTCAGCTCGACGCCGCGGTGTGCGCGGTGCAGCAACTGCACGCCGAGTTCCCGCTCGAGCTGCGCGAGCTGATGACTGAGCGCCGACTGCGCGATGAACACCTTCTCGGCCGCGCGCGAAAAGCTGCCGTGTTCCGCAATCGCCACCAGATACCGCAGTTGCCGAAGTTCCATGAGGCTTCCCAGAAGACATACCCACCACAGGATAACGCATACCATCTGTTTTCAAGATAGTTTTAGCGCCATTCTCTATTTGTCAGATGGATTGTTCAGGCGTGTAATGACACCAGCCGACACGCTTCGCATACCCCACGACGGCACAACCGCTGTGGCCCGGTGTTGAACGAACACCCTGCCGACCAGGCAAACCGGTATGCGCAGCCCCGCCTTTTGATCGGAAGGCGGTGTCCGACGGCCACCTGACAGCTGGGACCGGTGGTCGGGATGTGCAGAGACAACACAGCCACATCACAGCCCCGTGAATATGTTGCATTTAAAATGCAAATTTAATATCATGGCGCCATCACGGAGCCTGTCATGCGTCTCACGCGTTTTTCCGATATCGGCTTGCGAGTGCTGATGTATCTCGCCAGCGATGCCCGCACCACCCCGGTCACCGTGGCCGAGGTGGCGCAGCAGTTCGCCATTCCGCACAACCACCTGGTCAAGGCCGTGGGTGCACTGGCCAAGCTGGGATGGGTGGATGCGACACGCGGCCGCCACGGCGGCATCCGTCTCGGCATTGCCGCCGAGCAGCTGCACATCGGTACCGTCTTGCGGGCGCTGGAAGGCGATGATGAAGTCGTCGACTGCCAGGGACTGGATTGCGCCCTGTCCGGCGACTGCCTGCTGCGCCATGCCCTGCGTGCCGGCCAGGATGCGTTCTACGCCACCATGAACCGCTATACGTTGCGCGATATCGTGGGGGCCGGCACCGGTGCCCAGATCATCCGCCTGCACCGGGAATTTCTGGGTCGCACTGCCAGCACCGCGCACTGAGACCCGTTTGTCATGCCACGGACGACCGTGGTTTTTTTAGGCACTTAAAGTTGCATTTTATATGCAACATTGGAGAAAAACGATGTTGTCCGCCGAAGCCCGCCCGTACATCGACGCCAGCGTTCCCGTGCTGCGCGAACATGGACTGGCCATCACCACCACGTTTTACCGCAACATGTTCGCCGCCCATCCGGAGCTGACGAACCTGTTCAACATGGGCAACCAGGCCAGCGGCGCACAGCAGCAATCCCTCGCATCGGCCGTGTTTGCCTATGCGGCAAACATCGACAACGCAGCGGCGCTCGGCCCGGTGGTCAGCCGGATCGTGCACAAGCATGCCTCGGTCGGCATCACCGCCGAACACTATCCGATCGTTGGCCGGCATCTGCTCGGCGCCATCCAGGAAACCCTCGGCGCTGCCGCCACGCCGGACCTGCTGAGCGCGTGGGAAGAAGCCTACGGACTGCTCGCGCATGCGCTGATTACCGAGGAGCGCAAGCTGTACGAAGCCGCCGGCACCGCTCCCGGCGCACTGCAGTCGATGCGTGTGGTGGGCATCGAGAACCAGGGTACGCTGGCGCGTTCGTTCACGCTGGCCCCCATGGATGGCGAAGCGACACCCGACTTCGTTCCCGGCCAGTATGTGAGCGTCGCCGTCGACCTGCCCGGCGGCCTGCGCCAGTTGCGCCAGTACAGCCTGTCGGACGCCCCCGGCCAGCCGACACTACGTATCTCGGTCAAGCGTGAAGTCGCCGGCCAGGAAACCCCCGCTGGCCAGGTATCGAACTGGTTGCACGACAATCTTGAAGTGGGCGGCATGCTCGCCATCACCAAGCCATTCGGTGACTTCCAGCCCGACGTGCGCAGCACCACGCCGATCGTTCTGCTATCCGCCGGCATCGGCATCACGCCAATGATCGGCACGCTCAACGCAATCGCCCGATGCCACCCGCAGCGCGAAGTCGTCTTCGGCTACGCCGCACGGGATGCCGCGCACCATCCGCACCGCCAGGACCTGGCCGACGCGCAAGCCCGCATGCCGAACCTGCGGACCGCCGTATTCTATGAGACGCTCGATACCGCCGCGCAGCCGTCCACAGGCATCTTCGCCGGACGGATGGATGTCGCCCGGCTGCCGGTCTGGGCCTACGCCGACCAACCGGTGTACCTGTGCGGTCCGTTGCCGTTCATGCAGGTACAGTGGCGTGACCTGGTTGCCGCTGGTGTACCGCCCACGCGCATCCACCGCGAAGTGTTCGGCCCCGACCTGCTCGACCACCTGCTCTGATCTTTGACACACGGACAGGCCATGCACGAGACAACTTCCCACGGCGCTGACATGTCGCGCCAGCCTGCTGCACGCCACGCGCTGTGGGCGCTCGGGTTCCGGCCGTTCTACCTGCTGGGCGCGCTGCTGAGTGCGGCCGGCATGTTGCTGTGGATCCTGCAACTCTCACCGCATGCGCCTGGCGTGCCGCTGCCCGGCGGCATGCCGGCCATGTTGTGGCATGCACATGAAATGGTATTCGGCTTCACGTCCGCCATCATTGCCGGCTTTCTGCTGACCGCCGTACGCGCCTGGACCGGCCAGCCGACCCCTGATGGCTGGCGGCTGGCTGCACTGGCCGCGCTGTGGCTGCTCGGCCGATTCTTCGCCGCAGGTCCATATCCGCTGCTTGCGGCCGTGACCGTTACCGCTTTCCCGCTCGCCGTGGCGTGGGCCATCTCCGGGGCGTTGTGGCGTTCCGGTAACCGGCGTAATTTTTTCTTCATCGCCCTGCTGGTGGCGCTGGCAGCTTCCAGCGCAAGCTTTCATCTGGCCTTGGCGGGCCGCCTGCCGATTTCACCGCTGGATGGCCTCCATATCGCACTCGATGTGGTGCTGTTCATCATCGCCGTCATCGGTGGCCGTGTCATCCCCATGTTCACCAACAACGGCGTCCCCGGCACGCGGGCCACGCGTCGCCAGTGGATCGAGCGTGCCGCACTCGGTCTGTTGCTGGCCTTGCTGGCCGCGCATGTACTGGCCTTGCCTGAGGGCATACAGGCTGCGCTGGCGCTCGCCGCCGCTGCCGCTCATGCAGCGCGCCTGCACGGCTGGCAACCGTGGCGTACGCTGCGTACGCCTCTGGTCTGGATCCTGCACGCCGGCTATGCATGGCTCGTCGTGCACCTGGTCCTGCGCGGACTGGCGCATCTGCACCTGATCCCTGCCGTGCTGGCAACGCATGCGTTGACGGCAGGCACCATCGGCGCCATGACGATCGGCATGATGACGCGCACCGCGCGCGGTCACACTGGCCGTCCGTTGCGCGCCGACCGCTGGGAGATTACAGCCTATCTCTTGATCCTCTGCGCCGCTTTCGTGCGCGTAGCCGGCGGCGCATGGCCGGCTGCCTACGGCAGTGCCATGCTCGCCTCGGGCTTGATGTGGGCTGCCGGCTTTGGCATTTATGCCGTCCGCTACTGGCCGGTGCTCAGCCGGCCGCGGCTGGACGGCAAGCCAGGCTGACTTGAACTTCCGTGCACGCCGGGGTTCAATAGAGACACCAACCCTGCACGGAGGAGACCTCATGGCCATGCCGCATGCCGCCCCTGGCGAGCTCATCGATCTCCACCCCACCGGCGCTTCGCTGCTCGAGACGGCAACCCAGGCGTTCTTCAAGACCGATCACCTCGAAGTGATGCGGCTGGTGTTGCTTAGCGGGGAACGCTTTCCCGAGCACCAGGTCGCCGGTGAAGTCACCATCCAGTGTCTCGCAGGAAAAGTCCGGCTCCAGCTCGGCGCGCGGTCGGTGGAGATGACGGCCGGCACCCTGCTCTACCTGCCGGGCGGTGCGCCGCATGCCCTGGAAGCCGTCGAAGATGCCGCCATCCTGGTGACCATCCTGCTGCCTGCCAAGCAATAGCCCGTCTCTCTGGCCTGTCTTCCCTGCCCCCGAAGCGGCATCCGCCGCTTCCCTTGCGGCTGCATGCTCATGTAGCGCCGTCATGGCGCGCCGCATCATGACGTGCCGCTGAATCGCCACTTTTTTGTCGGCGGCTTCGAATTCCATCCGTTACAATAAATTTCTCCCTGTCGAAAGCGGCATGCCGCCTTCGTCTCCGCATGACTGCCCTCGGATTCCATATATAGTGCCTCACGACATATCGCTGATCACGACCATCGCGGCTGGCCTCGGCCTTGCGCTCATTCTCGGCTTCATCTGCTCGAAGCTTCGAATACCTGCGCTTGTCGGCTACCTGCTGGCCGGAATCGCGATCGGGCCGGGAACCCCAGGGTTCGTCGCCGACCTCGAACTCGCCGGGCAGTTGGCCGAGATTGGCGTGATGCTGCTGATGTTCGGCGTGGGCCTGCATTTTTCCCTGAACGACTTACTGGCCGTCCGCCGCATTGCCTTGCCTGGAGCCATCGTGCAGATTGGCGCAGCAACGCTGATGGGCATGGGCGTGGCATGGACCTGGGGCTGGAGCATCGGCGAAGGCATCGTGTTCGGCCTGTGCCTGTCGACCGCAAGTACCGTGGTGCTGCTGCGCGCGCTCGAAAGCCGCGGCATCCTCGAATCGATGAATGGCCGCATCGCGGTCGGCTGGCTGATCGTCGAAGATCTCGCCATGGTCCTGGCGCTTGTGCTGCTGCCGGCCCTGGCGATTCCGCTCGGCGGCGCACCGGGGGAAGGCGCACAGCCTGACACTGCACTGTGGCAGACCATCCTGTGGACACTGGCCAAGGTGACGGCCTTCGTCACGCTGATGCTGATCGTCGGACGCCGCGTATTCCCCTGGCTGCTGTGGCAGGTGGCGCGCACCGGCTCGCGTGAACTGTTCAGCCTATGCGTGATTTCCGCCGCCATCGGCATCGCCTACGGCGCCACCGAGCTGTTCGGCGTATCGTTTGCCCTCGGCGCTTTCTTTGCCGGCATGGTCTTGCGCGAATCCGCTCTCAGCCATCGTGCCGCAGAAGAATCGCTGCCGCTGCGCGATGCCTTTTCGGTGCTGTTTTTCGTCTCGGTCGGCATGCTGTTCGATCCGTCGATCCTGATCGAGGAACCACTGCACGTACTCGCGGTGATTGCCGTCATCGTGCTTGGCAAAACCGTTGCCGCCTTCCTGCTGGTGCTCGCCTTCCGCTACCCACTGAACACGGCACTGACAGTATCCGCCAGCCTCGCGCAGATCGGGGAGTTCGCCTTCATCCTGGTCAGCCTGGGCGTTGCACTCAAGCTATTGCCGGTAGAAGGCCAGAGCCTGATCCTCGCCGGAGCCCTGATTTCGATCGCCCTCAACTCCTTTGTGTTCCAGGCCATCGAGCCGTTGCAACGCTGGATC
Source organism: Imbroritus primus (assembly GCA_000272025.2). Lineage (GTDB taxonomy): Bacteria > Pseudomonadota > Gammaproteobacteria > Burkholderiales > Burkholderiaceae > Imbroritus > Imbroritus primus. Next base: position 475,552 of record AKCV02000015.1, on the reverse strand, counting down.
CGCGCCCGCTCGGGCCTGGCCCGCCGCCTCGAGCAGCGCGACGACCCGCTGGCCGAGCTGCCAATGTCCACCGACCAGAAAAGCCTCCGTAACCAGGTGGTGCTGGTAGGTTATGGCCGCGTCGGACGTCGCATCGGCGCCGCGCTGACGACCAACGGTATTCCCTACGTGGTGGCAGAACAGAACCGGGAAATCGTCGAGGCCCTGCGTGCTCGCGGCATCCCGGCGGTATCCGGCAATGCCGCCGAACCCGCAGTGCTCATCCAGGCACACATCGTGCACGCCCGCATGCTGGTGATCGCTACGCCCGACACCTTCCATGTGCGTCAGATGATCGAGATCGCACGGACGCTGAACCCGGGCATCGAAACCGTGGTACGTACCCACAGCGAGGAAGAAGCCACGCTGCTGGCACGCGAGCATGCCGGCCGTATCTTCCTCGGCGAGGAAGAACTGGCTGCCGGCATGACGGACCATGTGCTCGAACGCATGTCCGACGGTATGGCCACGCACGTTAAAACGTCATCGGCAAGCGTAGCGTAACGGTCAGGTCCGGTGTATCGCGCGTCAGGCCCGCCCCAATTGCCAGGTTGAGCGTGCGCTTGTCGCTCAGGCGGTACGAGTAGCCGACCAGCAGCGTACCCAATACCGTCCGGACCGAGCCAGGTACCGTCTGTCCATTCTGCTTGGTCTTGCCGACGATGCTCTGGTCATAGCCGATGCTGAACGAAGCCTTGTCGTTGAGCGCTAGACCCATGCCGAAGTTGAAACCGATAATGCCGCCCGGCGCGACCGAGCCGATGAACTCCTTCTCGCCATTGAGCACTGTCCGGCTGACACCACTGCGCTTGAAGTTGTAGAGGTAACTGACACTGCCGAAGAACACTACCGGATCGGAAGGATAGAGCCAGGTCAAACCAGGCTGGATCGCGTAGAAGCCCGATCCCGTCGGCATCGACAATGGCAGGCCCGTACCGGTCGTATTGCCGACACAGCGTGTCACGCAGTCAGTCTCGACCTCGAAAGGATCCTTGCCCGTACGCGACTTGAAGCGCAGCCAGCCGACGTAGTATGCCTTGTCGACCCCGCCGTCATTGATCTGGTAGCGGACCGTGACTTCTGCGTCGCCCAGCGCGTGGCCGCGCGCATCGAAGGTCCGTTCGCCGGCCGTGCCGATGAATGGCTCACGGCTGACCGTGGAACTCGAGGTATAGACGTAGGGAATGCGCGCCTCGATCTCCAGCCGGTTGGTCAGGCCATAGCGAAACGTCGCCGCGCCAACCAGGGACGTGATCTTGACCTCTCGCACATCGATCAGCCCGATCAGCAAGGCCGGGATGATGGTGTACCCCACCAGCGCGACCCGGTTATTGGATGAGTAGCCGAACTGCAAGGACGGCTCGAAGACGAACGTACGGGCCGGCGTCAGTACGCCCGGCTGGTCGAAGATGGGTGCGATCTCCGGCGGCCTGCCATCATGCTCCGGCGCGCGGCCAACCGGCCCGCCATCGGGTGGCGTAGCGTTCTGCGCCAGCATGGGTGCGCCCCAGCCACCAGCATCCGCGCTGCGCCCCGGGGCCGCCATGCCGCCACGCATGTGCGACAGCGTATCGTCACGCAGCATGCGACGGAAGGCATTCAGGCTCTCCTGTTGCGCGTCGAGCGTGCGTCGCAGCGCTTCCATCTCGGCGCTCTGCTCCGCCATCTTCTGCTTGAGCTGCTCGAGTTCGATCAGCGGATCCCGCACCTCCTGCGCATAGGCAGTTGGGACACACAGCCCAGCAGCCGCAAGGGCCGCAACCGACATCTTTCTCGTTGTTGTGTTCACGATGCGTTCTCCCGATCGAGCGGATATGGATGGCAAGTGCCGCTCCGCGGCATTGCGGATGGGGTCAGCGACCTCCTGTGACGTTGGCCAGCGCCTGGCTCAACGCTGTCTGTGCATGCATGTTCTTGAATCCCTCGAGCGTGTTGACGATGGCATCAATGCGCAACAGGCTGCTGATCTGCTGGTTGTTCAAGGTGTTCTGGATCACCGTGCCAACCGTGAGCGGGTTCTCCAATGCCGGCTGGAAAGTGTTGGCCGGGCCGTTCTGGACGAGATTCATGGTGGTGTTGACGTTCGCCAGGGCGCGCGCCTGTTCCTGCGTGATGCGGCCCAGGTCGGGAATGCTGATGTTCACCGACGCCACCAGCTCGCCATTGACGTAGATCGCGCGCTCGATGCCGAACGCAACATGCAGTCCCTGTGGCGTCACGAAACCGCCGCGCATGGTATCGAGCCGTTCGATACTGACCTTGTGCCAGCCCTGCACCACGTTGTGTGGATGGCCGGCATCCATGGCGCCGGCATGCAGTGGGACAAGCCATCCGGCCAGCATGCAGATGCCGCCCAGCCATGTACGTGAAGAAGATTTGAATTGCATCATGCACCTCAGAAATCACCGGGGCCCAGGCGCGGGATCGTGATGTTCCACAATCCGTCGCGATGAACCGCGGCTTCGAGAGGCGCCCGGGGCGCCACGCTCCAGTCCACGGGCTGGTTGAAACGCGCCAGCTCCTGGCGGTTGTGCACCACGAACAGCACCTCGTTGTCCCACATCGCTTCGAACGCCGTGCGCGAGACCGCACGCGTCCCGAAGGCCGGATCGCCGATCAGCACGCGCTCGCCGCGCATACCCTTGATGACGACGAAATGGTGATAGCCCTTTTCCTTGATCAATACGATGGCAGGCAGCCGCGCCTCGGCCAGCTTGTCGAGCGTGAGCTCGAAGCCGTCCGCGGCGAAACCGCGTGTCTCGAGAAAACGTTTGATATCCAGCAGCGAAAAACCCTCGCGACGGATCTTTTCCTGATCACCCGCGGCATACATGGCGGTGAAGGCTGTCTGTTCGCTGATCGGCTGGCCGTACTGGTACGTCAGCAAGGTGGCGATCGCCGCCGAGCCACAACTGAAATCGAACTGCTGGCGAACTGTGCCTTTGAAACGCGCCTCCTTCATGCTCGTTACCCTGACGGAGGCAGGTCCGCCACGCATGCCGGGAATGTCCAGCGATGCGGCATACGTGGCAGGCCAGCCGCCTGCCAGTGCGTACAGCACAAGTAATGCAGGCCAGGCTTTCATGGCGCCTGGAACTGCACATTGACAATCGTGGCGCTCTGGATCAGAACATTGGCCCCGGTGTTCTGCACCACTGTAGGAATGCCGTTCATATGCGCGAACGCGCCATCACGGATCATGTTGCTGCCGGTGGTGACATCGATGGCCGTGTTGTCGGCGACTACGCCGCGCAAACGCATGTCATTTACCACGATGCCGGTACCGCCACGGTACCCATCCAGCGCACGCGCATCGACAGGTCGTCCGATACCCGGCACGACAGCTGCGACAGCAACGGACGGAGCCGGTGCGTCGCCCGAGGTCCCCGCATGTACGGCATGAGGCGGCACCTGTACCGTTTCCTGGACCACCAGGGTTTCCACAACAGGCTCTTCAGGGCCGGGGGCAGCCCACGCTGCGACCGCCAGCGCCAGCGCCGCTGGCGCAACCAGCGCACTACGGATCATCGCTCGCACGATCACTCTCCTCTCCCCGTACGGTTGTACGAGGTTCAGCCGCCGCACCGTCGTTCACACTGCAATTCGTACCGTGATTCGTACGATATGGCGGACGATTGGGAGCGCCGGCCACACCATGTGGCCGGCGCCGCCGGTCAGCGTTACCGTCCGACGTTCAGATTGGCCTGAACGTTGACGCTCTGCTGCACCAGCGAAGCGAAGCCGCTGTTCTGGTTGGCGATCATCACGCCTGCTGCGGACTGACCGACACTGGCCATGGCATTGGACATATTGAAGGTGCCCGCATCCACCACCTGTGCACCGCCATTGCCGCCTGCGCCGCCGACTGCACCGTTGCCGGTGCCGCCATTGCCGACTCCACCGGTACCACCGGCGCCGCCCGTCGCACCCACCGCGCCGTTGCCGGCCGTAGCGCTACCGTTCGAGGCCTGGGTCGATGCGCCACCATTGGTCGCGCTGCCGCCGTTGCCGGCGTTGCCGGCCACGTTGGCCGCCGAGCCACCCGCTCCACCACCGCCGGTTCCACCGCCAGCCGTGACTGACGACGAACCGGTCGTACCGCCACCGCCGCTGCCAGATCCTGCGCCGCCACTGCCCGTCGCGCTACCGGAAGTACCTGCTCCGCCAATCCCCGCGACCGCGCCGCCGGTTGAAGTTGCTGTCGAACCACGTCCGGTCTCCGCTGACGACTCACCGCCAGCACCTGCACCCGAGCCGCCGCCAGCTAGACTGCCAGCAAGCCCGTCACCGCCACTGCCTTTACCGTAGCCGCCGCCGGCCAGGCTGCCGGCCGCGCCCTGCCCGCCAGTACCCTTACCGTAACCACCAGCTCCGCCGGACGCATCGCGAGCGGTGCCGCCGCGTCCGCCGTTGCCTGCGGTCGCGCTGCCATTGCTGGCGTTACCGGCCGATGCACTGCCGTTAATGGCCGAGCCGCCATCGCCGCCACCACCGCCTGCACCGCCATTGCCAGCGTTACCGCCAGTGCCGTTGCCACCGTATCCAGCACCGCCTTTACCGCCTGTTGCACCATTCGCATCGCCGAAGTTCTTGGCGACGTTACCAATCCCGTGTAGACGGATATTGGTCACCGTACCCTCCAGCTTGCTGATGGCGATGGCCTTGCTGGTGTTGAAGGCATTGCTGAACGCTGCGCTTGCAACGCCGCCGTTGTTGGCTGCAGCGGTACCATAGCCTTCCGCCTTGACCTTGCCGCGGTTATTACGGTTATCGCCAGCACTCTTGTTGTTGTTCTGGTCGGAGTTGTTGCTGCTGTCATTCGCCTGGATGGCCAATGCATTGTCACTGGCCGCCGCACCCGAGCCATTTTGGGTGGTCGTGGTGGAATCGGTCCGGCTCTTCACCTTCGTAATGGTCTGCGACGCGTCACCCGCACCGCGCTCATCCACGCTCGGCCCATCTGCCCATGCCTGGCTTCCTATGCCAAACGCAAGCGCAATCGCCGATGCCAATAAAGTTTTTTTCATGGCAACTCCCGTAATCGGATTCAGGGGGGATGGCTTGACACATGAGGCAACGCCAAGCCAGACCGCTACCCTGCAATATGAGTGCCACCGGCTGCCGAGCGTGTTGTTGCCGTATCGTGTACAACGGCATGACATGCTGGCGGATTCGGCGCTGCCCAAGCGTCTCACTACTGTTACGCCCGTGCGCGATCCGAAGCGCACGTTCCCCGGTACCCTTCCGTCAGCGCGTGATACGTACGCAGACGACACGCTTCAGGCCGCCAGCACGCATCTTGTCAAAACTGTATCGCGGCTGAAACCATGGCAAGTGACGTACGGGCATCGCCCCGGATCGCGCAGTAGGGTAAGCTTGCATCTTTGTTCATCCATTCAGATTCAGGCACTCGCAAATGGCTCAGTACATCATGTCAATGCTGCGCGTGAACAAGACTGTTCCGCCCAAGCGCCAGATCATCAAGGACATCTCGCTGTCATTCTTCCCCGGCGCCAAGATCGGCCTGCTCGGCCTGAACGGCTCTGGTAAGTCGACCGTGCTGCGCATCATGGCCAATGTCGACAAAGAATATGACGGCGAGGTGCAGCACCAGCCGGGCGTGTCCATCGGGTACCTGCCGCAGGAGCCAGAACTCGACGCGGACAAGACTGTGCGCGAGGAAGTGGAATCGGCACTCGGCGAGGTCATGCAGGCCAAGCAGAAGCTGGAGGAAATCTATGCGGCCTACTCCGACCCGGATGCCGACTTCGATAAACTCGCAGAAGAACAGGCCAAGTATGAGAACATCATCGCTACCAGCGGCGCCGACCTCGACACCCAGCTCGAAATCGCTGCCGACGCGCTGCGCTTGCCGCCATGGGACGCCAAGATCGGCCCGCTGTCCGGCGGTGAAAAGCGGCGCGTGGCGCTCGCCAAGCTGCTGCTCTCCAAACCGGACATGCTGCTGCTCGACGAACCGACCAACCACCTCGATGCTGAATCGGTGGAATGGCTCGAACAGTTCCTCGTGCGCTTTCCCGGTACCGTGGTGGCTGTCACCCACGATCGCTACTTCCTCGACAACGCGGCCGAGTGGATTCTCGAACTCGACCGTGGCCACGGCATTCCGTGGAAGGGCAACTACTCGTCCTGGCTGGAACAAAAGGAAGCGCGTCTGAAGCAGGAAGAAGCCTCGGAGTCGGCACGCCAGAAGGCCCTCAACAAGGAGCTCGAGTGGGTGCGCCAAAATCCCAAGGCGCGCCAGGCTAAATCAAAGGCCCGTATCGCCCGCTTTGAAGAACTCAACTCCGTCGAGTATCAAAAACGTAACGAGACGCAGGAAATCTTCATTCCGCCGGGTGAACGGCTGGGTGACCGCGTCATCGAGTTCAACAATGTCAGCAAGGGCTTCGGCGACCGACTGCTGATCGACGACCTCAGCTTCAACATTCCGCCGGGCGCCATCGTCGGCGTGATCGGCCCCAACGGCGCCGGCAAGTCGACGCTGTTCCGCATGATCATGGGCAAGGAACAGCCGGACAGCGGCACCATCGATATCGGCCCGACCGTCCATCTGGCAGCCGTGGACCAGAGCCGCGAAGGACTCGATCCATCGAAGACGGTGTTCGACACCATCGCTCAAGGTTCCGACACGCTGACCGTGGGCCGCTTCGAGATGCCGAGTCGGGCGTACATCGGCCGTTTCAACTTCAAGGGCGGCGATCAGCAGAAGGCGGTCGGTACCTTGTCCGGCGGCGAACGCGGCCGTTTGCACCTGGCCAAGACCCTGATTGCCGGCGCCAACGTCCTACTGCTCGACGAACCCAGCAATGACCTCGACGTGGAAACCCTGCGCGCACTGGAAGATGCTCTGCTCGAGTTCGCCGGTTGCGTGATCGTCACCTCCCACGACCGCTGGTTCCTCGACCGTATCGCGACGCACATCCTCGCGGCCGAAGGCGACTCGCAATGGACCTTCTTCAACGGTAACTACCAGGAGTACGAGGCCGACAAGAAGAAACGCCTCGGTGAAGAAGCCGCGAAACCCAAGCGGATCCGCTACAAGCCGATCAGCCGCTGACCGCGGTACGGCTCATGAAAAAACCCGGCAAGTCGCCGGGTTTTTTCATATTCGCTCCACACACCGGGGTACACGCCGGAAAACACGGGATATCAGGCTTTTGGCGCTTCCAGTTCGCGCAAGCGCGTGCGCATGGCACGCTCCGCCTCGTAACGCGCCGTGCAGTCGCGTGCGATCGCCAGTACGCCGACCACCTGGTCCGACGCATCGCGCAGCAGGTTGAAACTCATGTCGATATACAGCTTGCGTCCGTCCTTGTGCATCGAACGGGTGGTCATGACCTCGCCTGAATATTTCATCTGACCAGAGACCACCGCGCGGTCGAAGCCGATCCAGTGCGCCTTGCGCAAGGTTTCGGGAATGATGACATCCAGGCTGCCGCCCAGCATCTCGCTCTGGCGATGACCGAACAGGCGCTCTGCTCCGGCATTCCAGACACGAATGACGCCGCCACGATCGGTCGCGATGATGGCATCCGATGTCTGCGCTACGATCATCGTCGCCCAATCGACCCCGGAACATACGTCGGTCTCCTGCATGGTGGCTTCCCCCGTCTTTGCTGCCTGCATACAGACTATACCCCACGCGCCACGCAGCGCCCGGCCACGAACATCGCAAGCCTGCGCATCCGCACTGCCGCCACGCTCAGCACGAATTCAGCACGCCACAGAAAGACATGAAAACAACAGGGACAGCATGGAGAATGGTCAGGACGCCGAAGAGCCTGGCATTACGTGAGGGGGAGGCGTTGCGTCTGAGTCGACAGGCTCGCGCCAGCGATAGGGAATGACCTCGCGTTGTGCACCAGAGATACGCGCACCAGCAGGGTCGATCAGGGCCAATACGGCCTGCTCGAACAACTCGGCCGACAGACTGCCATCTGCCATCAACTCCCGTACTGCGTCCTTGGCCCGCGCCATGCGAATCGGATCGCGCTGCTTGCGCGCGGCATGCAACGTAGCGAGTCGATCATGAAGGAGAGCGCGGTTGATGGCGTCCAAGAAAGACAATCTCAGTGGAGATGGACCTGTATGCAATATAGCCAAGACGGAGAACCAGAGCAACATTCATAACAGGAAGCGCCCTGCTCCGATCTTGCTCCAACCTCTTTGATCTCGCTCCGCCGAGCCCCTGGCACCCTCCGCGGCCCGCTCGAAGATACGCCGTCAAAGCCTCGCGCACAGACAGTACCGTCGAACCTTTGAGATCGAAGCAGATTTCTTGCCGCCTGACATCAGCGCTATCGCTTTACATTCAATTGGGGCATTCAGATTTTTCTGGACAAGCGGCGAAGCGCGCAAGACGTTGCGTAGCAGAAGCGAACCGGACAGCGCTATATCCAGCCGAAGTTCTTTGATGAGGAATGAGCAAAAGAAAAAGGGCTTCCATTTCTGGAAGCCCTTCTTGTAGGTGGCGCGGCTGGCAGGATTCGAACCCACGACCCCTTGGTTCGTAGCCAAGTACTCTATCCAACTGAGCTACAGCCGCACTCGAGAAGCAAGATTATATCGGAATTTTTGCGTTTGGGAAGCCCTTTTTTAAAAAAAGAGCAGATGACCTCTCTCGCCCTGTCACTCCGGCGGTCCTCCTATAATAGGCGCATCCTGATTTTTCCTGGCGCAACCGCAGCACCGCATGAGCAAAGCGTTTACCAAAGAATCCGAAACCAGCGACGACGACGATCTGGGTGAGGACATCAGCCCGCTCCCCCCGGGAACCAAGAACTATATTACGCCCGCCGGCCACCAGCGCCTGAAGGACGAGTTGCTGCACCTGATCGACGAAGAGCGGCCCGAGGTGGTAAAGATCGTCTCGTGGGCAGCGTCGAACGGCGACCGTTCGGAAAACGGCGACTATCTCTACGGCAAGAAACGCCTTCGGGAAATTGATCGCCGTATCCGCTTTCTGACCAAACGCCTGGAAAAGGCAGAGGTGGTGGATGCCAGCCTGCAGGGCGACAACGACCAGATCTTCTTCGGCGCGACCGTCACGTATATCACGCCCGCAAACGAGGAGTGCACTGTGACCATCGTCGGCACGGACGAAGTCGACCTGGAGCGCGGACACGTCAGCTGGATCTCGCCGATTGCTCGGGCGCTGATCAAGGCACGCGAGGGAGATACGGTGACGCTGCACACGCCTGCCGGGCCCGAGGAGATCGACATCATCGCGGTAACCTACCCGCGCCGCACGTGAAGCCCGGGCAATGATCAGTGGTCGTTGCGGTCCCGCGCAATCCGGATCACGTCGGGATTGCGACGCAGGGCGCGCATGACATTGGCGAGGTGCACACGGTCGCGCACCTGGATGATGAACTGCATGAACGATGCTTCCTGCCCCATTTCAGGTTCCATCGAGACGTGCGCCACATTGGCATCGGCGGCCGTCAGATCGGCGGTCACGCGGGCCAGGATGCCCTTGACGTTGTGCACCATGACTTTGATCGACACATCGAACACGCGCGAAATGCGCGGCGCCCACATGACGTCGATCCAGTGATCCGGATCCTTGCTGTGCAGTCGCTTGGCCACCTTGCAATCCTGCACGTGGATCTGCAAGCCTTCGCCCTTGCCAAGATAGCCAACGATGTCGTCACCTGGAATCGGCCGGCAGCATGGCGACAGGACCATCGACATGCCTTCGTCACCGGTCACCGCCACGGCCGGTGAATCCTCGCCGGCCATACCTGGCGTGGTCAGGGCAGCCGCGCTGGCTTCATGTCCGAGTTCGTGCAGCACGATTTCGATCCGGCGGGCAATCACCGCAGCCACGCGGCGGCCCAGCGCGAGATCGGCAAAGATGTCCTCGCGAGTCTTGTTACCGGTCCACTGGATCATGTTGTCCCACACCGCCTGCGGCAAGGCCTGCAGGTCGATGCCGAGCAGGCGCGTGGCCTGTTCAAGCAGGCGTTCGCCCAGCTGGATAGCCTCGTGCAGCTGCGTGGTCTTGAGGTAATGGCGGATGGCGGCGCGCGCCTTGCCGGTACGCACGAACGACAGCCACGCTGGATTCGGTTTCGAATACGGCGCGGTCGTGACCTCGATGATGTCGCCGTTCTTCAGTTCGGTGCGCAGCGGCAGCAGTTCATTGTTGATCTTGACGGCCACGCACTGGTTGCCGATGTCGCTGTGCACGGCATAAGCAAAATCGAGTGCCGTGGCGCCGCGCGGCAGGTTGCGGATCTCGCCCTTGGGCGTGAACACATAGACCGCATCCGGGAACAGGTCGATCTTGACGTGCTCGAGGAATTCCTGCGAGTCGCCGGTCTGGCTCTGGATATCCAGCAATGATTGCAGCCACTGGTGCGCATGCTTCTGGACATCCGTAAATTCTTCATTCTGTTGCTTGTACATCCAGTGCGCCGCCACGCCGGCCTCGGCGATCTGGTGCATCTCGCGCGTGCGGATCTGGAACTCGACTGGCGTGCCGAACGGCCCCACCAACGTGGTATGCAGCGATTGGTAACCATTCACCTTGGGAATGGCGATGTAATCCTTGAACTTGCCGGGCATCGGCTTGTACAGAGAATGCAGCGCGCCAATGGCCATGTAGCACTGCATCTGCGTATCGACGACGACGCGGAAGCCATATACGTCGAGCACTTGCGAGAACGACAGCTGCTTCTCGTGCATCTTGTTGTAGATGCTGAAGACGGTTTTTTCGCGGCCGCTCATTTCGGCGGGAATGCCAGCATCGCGCAGTGCACGCTGCGCGGATTCCAGAATCCGGCTGACCACTTCGCGGCGATTGCCGCGCGCCGCGCGGATGGCCTTGTCGAGCGTGGCATACCGAAATGGCGAACCAACCTTGAAGCTGAGTTCCTGCAGCTCGCGATAGGTAGAGTTCAGTCCGAGCCGATGTGCGATGGGCGCGTAGATCTCCATCGTTTCCAGCGCGATGCGGCGACGCTTTTCCGACGGCACATGGTCGAGCGTGCGCATGTTGTGCGTGCGGTCGGCCAGTTTCACGAGGATCACGCGCACATCGCGCGCCATGGCCAGCAGCATCTTGCGGAAGCTTTCGGCCTGCGCCTGTTCGCGGCTCTGGAATTCGAGCTTGTCCAGCTTGGTGAGTCCATCGACCAACTCGGCAACCTTGGGGCCGAATTTTTCTGCGAGCTCGGTCTTGGTCACCCCCTGGTCTTCCATCACGTCGTGCAGCAGGGCTGCCATGATCGACTGGGCGTCAAGCATCCAGTCGGCGCACAACTCGGCGACAGCGACCGGATGGGTGATGTAGGGTTCGCCGCTCTGGCGATACTGCCCGAGGTGCGCTTCGTCGGAAAAATGGAAGGCCTCTCGGACCAGCTTGATATCAGCGGGCTTGAGGTATTTGAGCTTCTCCGCGAGCGCGGAGATGGAGACGACCTGCTGGCGTGGCGGCGCGGCAGGTTGCGAGGTGGGCCCGAACAGGTGCCGGTAGGATTGCTCCAGTACGGCATCGATGAACAGGTTATCGGACTTTGGGCCTGCATCCGCCGCAACGCTGGCCGGCACGACCACTGGTTCATCCCGGCGTGGCGAGGTGCGGTGTTCCTTGAGGGGAACCGCCACCGCGCGCTCGCCGACGATTTCCGTGCCGAGCGGGTCAGGCAGGTTCGGCGCGCCGGTGCGTGGCACTGCAGTCGCCGTTGAAGTGGCACCCGTGCCACGCGACGCGGCGGCCCGCTCCACCGGAAGCGCCGTGGCCGTATCGGCCTCGGCGTGCCGGCTGGGACGCTTGGCTTCAGGCGTGGAAGGTGGCAGGCTGGACGACATCGCGACTCCGCTCCTCAGCGCGGCACACTATGCACACAGTCGCAGCAACACCATCTGCCCGCTTGCCAATCAGTTCAGAGGAACTTTTTTGAGCATTTCCACGCCGGTCAGGCCCGAGGCCACTTCACGCAGGGCGATAACGGTCGCCTTGTCGCGGTTTGCTTCCAGCTTGGGGGAGTGGCCGCCCTCGATCTGACGCGCGCGGTACGTTGCCACGAGCGACAGTACAAAGCGGTTCGGGATCTGTTTCAGGCAGTCTTCGACTGTAATACGCGCCATAAATGATTTACCTCGGAAGAATTCCTAAACACAATATGTGCATTCTAGCAGCACCGCCGGGGAGGCTGCCGGAAAGGCTATTTCCGACTCGCCGCCATGCCGTGCTGCATCGCTCTCTTGAGCTTAATGAATACCCAGTTCGCTGAACAGTTGCGTGTGCCGTGCACGCTGCGAATCGACGCGTAGCCGCGTCGCCTCTACCACGCCGCGCAACTGCTGCAAGGCGGTGTCGAAGACCTCATTGATAATGACGTAGTCCGCTTCCGGCGCATGTGCCATCTCGCTGCCTGCCGCCAGCAAGCGGCGCGTGATGACGTTGTCGGCATCCTGCCCGCGTTTCTTGAGCCGCTCCTCGAGCGCCGTCAGCGATGGCGGCAGGATGAAGATCTCCACTGCATTGGCAAACTGCTTGTGCACCTGCTGCGCGCCCTGCCAGTCGATCTCCAGCAGGACATCGGTGCCGGCCGCCATCTGCTGCTCGATCCACACGCGCGAGGTCGCATAGTAGTTGCCATGCACCTCGGCCCATTCAAGAAACTCGCCGCGATCGCGCGCAGCCATGAACTCGTCGACCGAAACGAAATGGTATTGAACCCCGTCGGTTTCGCCAGGCCGCGGGGCGCGCGTGGTGTACGAGACCGACAGGCGGATGTGCGCGTCCTGGGCCAGCAGCGCATTGACCAGCGACGACTTGCCCGCGCCCGATGGGGCCACGACCATGAAAAGGTTGCCGGGATAGTGCATCTCGGCGGCGGACGAATGAATACCCTGCGACATTGTGCTTACTCCAGATTCTGTACCTGTTCGCGGACCTGCTCGATCAGCAGCTTGAGCTCCATCGAGGCGTCGGCGAGTTCCTTGGCCGCCGCCTTCGAACCGAGCGTGTTGGCCTCGCGGTTCAGCTCCTGCGTCATAAAGTCGAGCCGCTTGCCCAATTGCCCGCCCTTCTGCAGCAGATGACGTGTCTCCTGCAGATGCGCCTCGAGACGCGACAGTTCTTCGGCAATGTCGATGCGGATGCCGTAGACCGTCGCTTCCTGGCGGATACGCTCAGCGACCTCCTCGCGGCTCATGGCGGGAATGCCTTCGGGAGCCGCCAGGCCGAAAGCGTCGCGCAGGCGTTCGGTCAGCTTGTCCTGGTGCTGCTGAATCAGCTGGGGCACCAGCGGCGCCAGCCGCGTCACGATCGCCAGCATGCCGTCCACGCGATCCAGCAGTACCTGCCGAAGCGCGGCCCCCTCACGTGCCCGGGTTTCGCGCAATTGCTGCAGCGCAGCCTCGGCGGCCGCCATGACAGCATCGCGCAGGGTGTCTTGTGTCAGCTCGGGCTCGGCCACGACACCCGGCCAGCGTAGGATCTCGCCCATGCGCAGTCCACCGGCCTGCGGAAAGCGCGCCTGCACCTGCTGCTCCAGCGCCTGCAGTTGCGCCAGCGGTCCGTCGTTGAGCGTCACGGCGGCGCTGCCGACGTCCACGCGCTGCAGGTTGATGCGGCACTCCAGCTTGCCGCGCGACAGCACCTTGGCAAGCAGTTCGCGAATCGCCGGCTCAAACGGCCGACATTCGTCCGGCACGCGGAACAGCATGTCGAGAAAACGGGAATTCACCGTACGGAATTCCACCGTTACCGTGGCGGTCCTGCCACTGGGCGCGCCATCGGGCCCGGTCAGGATAGCCTGGCGCGATGCTGCACCATAGCCTGTCATGCTGTAGATCATGGGAACGTTCCTAAACGATGCTTGCAAAAAGAGGACAGATGGCTTCGGCAGGGCTCGTGGCGGTGCAACATGGGCTCAATCGGCTACGCTGCCACCGCCCGCATCGGGCGGATGGTGCGGCCATCCAACAGTAGGGCCCGGGCGGCTTTACAAGCGCTGCAATACCTCCGACAATCGGCGGGCCAACACGTCGATGAGCCCCATGTCTGAATCCAAAGCCGGCCAGCCGCAAAAAAGCGCGCCCCTACCTGTTGGCACGCTGCTGTCCAATTACCGCATTGTAAAGAAGTTGGCGAGCGGCGGTTTCAGTTTCGTCTACCTGGCGGTGGATGAACAGGGCGAGCCGGTCGCCATCAAGGAATACCTGCCCTCCTCCCTGGCGCGTCGCGCGTCCGGCGAGCTGATTCCGCTGGTGCCGGAAGAAAGCGCCTCCGCCTTCCGCATGGGCCTCAAGTATTTTTTCGAGGAAGGCCGCTCGCTCGCGAACATCGTGCACCCGAGCATCGTGCGCGTGCTCAACTTCTTCCGCGAGAATGGCACGGTGTACATGGTCATGGCCTACGAGGAAGGCAAGACGCTGCAGGAACACATCCTGCACGCCCGGCAGCAAGGCAAATCAAAAATGCTGCGCGAGCATGTGATCCGCAAGGTATTTCATGCCCTGATGAATGGGCTGCGCGAAGTCCACATCCACAAGCTGCTGCACCTCGACATCAAACCCGGCAACATCTATCTGCGCGAGGACAACTCGCCGATCCTGCTCGATTTTGGCGCCGCGCGACAGATCCTGATGGCCGAAGGTTCCCGCTTCCAGCCCATGTACACCCCGGGCTTTGCTGCCCCGGAACTGTATACGCGCGGTGGCGCCCTGGGTCCCTGGACCGATATCTACAGCATCGGCGCAACGCTCTACGCGTGCATGGCCGGCTCGCCCCCACAGGAAGCAAACCAGCGCCACCGCGAAGACCGCGCCCCGGCGCAACTCAACCGCCTGCGCGCCTACTACACGGAAGGGCTGGTCGACCTCGTCGGCTGGTGCCTGAGCCTGCAGGCCGAGGCGCGTCCGCAAAGCGTCTATCATCTGCAGAAGGTGTTGCGCGAACAGTCCAACGCGCTGATCGACGCCACCACCCGCGCGCCGGCCACGCAGGCCCTGACGGATGATGCGCCACTGGCGACGCGGATTCTGAGTATCTTCAAGGGAGGCGAGGAGCGCAAGCGCGACCGCTCGGCGTAACGGCACCCGCCGCCCCGCCAGCTGTCATGCCTCGCGTATCGCCAGAACCGAGCCATGCGATTTTCGGTCTATCAGGAAAGCAGAAAAGGCGGCCGCCGCATCAATCAGGACCGCATGGGGTACTGCTTTACCCGCGATGCCCTGCTGATGGTGCTGGCGGATGGCCTTGGCGGCCATGCGCTCGGCGAGGTCGCGGCGCAGCACGCCCTGCAGATCATCGCCCGGCAGTTCCAGGTGCAGGCACGCCCGACCGTGCGCCGCCCGGCCGACTTCCTGCAGGACAGCATCCTGCAGGCCCATCATGAAATCCACCGCTACGCGCGCATGAACAATCTGCGCGACGTGCCGCGTACCACCATCGTCTGCTGCCTGATGCAGAACGACAGCGTGCAGTGGGCGCATGCTGGCGACTCGCGCCTGTATTTCGTGCGCCAGGGCCAGTTGCTCACCCGCACCCGCGACCACTCGAAGATCGAGAACCTCCTGCAGCAACGCCGCATCAGTGCCGAAGATGCCGCCCTGCATCCCGAGCGCAACAAGCTGTACAACTGCCTGGGCTCGCCCAACCTGCCGCTGGTGGACATTGGCGAACCACAGAGCCTGTGCGCGGGGGATGTCGTGCTGCTGTGCTCGGACGGCCTGTGGGGCAGCGTGCCGGAAATCGAACTGGTCCGGCAGCTGAGCACGCTGTCGGTGGTCCAGGCCATTCCCAACCTGATTACCCAGGCGCTGCACAATGCTGGCGAATCGGCCGACAACACCACGGCCATCGGCATGATGTGGGAAAACGATCCCCACGCCACGCGGCACGACACGGTGCTGACCGAATCGATGCCGCTCAATGCCTTCACGACCTCGATCATGAGCCAGGAAGAGGGCGCTGATGAGCTCTCGGAAGAAGATATCGAGCGGTCCATTGCCGAGATTCGGGCGGCCATCGACAAGAGCAGCAACTTCACGCGCTAGCCGGCTCCGAGCGGTCTGCCGCACAGCCGCGACGGTCGCGGTAGAATCCGCCTTTTCCTGCCATCCATTCGAGGACACCCATGCGCCCCAGCGGACGTGCCGCCGACCAGCTTCGCCCTGTTACCCTGACCCGCCACTACACCCGGCATGCCGAGGGATCGGTCCTGGTGGCCTTTGGCGATACCAAGGTGCTGTGCACCGCCAGCGTGCTGGACAAGGTGCCGCCACACAAGCGCGGCAGCGGCGAAGGCTGGGTCACAGCCGAGTATGGCATGCTGCCGCGCTCCACCAATACGCGCTCCGACCGTGAAGCCGCACGCGGCAAGCAATCGGGCCGCACCCAGGAAATCCAGCGCCTGATCGGCCGCTCGCTGCGCTCGGTGTTTGACCTGTCGGCGCTCGGCGAATACACGCTGCAGCTCGATTGCGATGTGCTGCAGGCCGATGGCGGCACGCGTACCGCCAGCATCACCGGCGCCTTCGTGGCGGCCTACGATGCGGTCTCGACCATGCTCGAGAAAGGCCAGATCGCCACCAGCCCGGTGCGCGACTTTGTCGCGGCGGTATCCGTCGGCATCGCCAATGGCGTACCCGTGCTCGATCTCGATTACATTGAAGACTCGGCCTGCGATACCGACATGAACGTCGTCATGACCGGCCAGGGCGGTTTTGTCGAACTGCAGGGCACAGCCGAAGGCACGCCGTTCTCGCGCGACGAGATGAATGCCATGATGCAGCTCGCCGAGCATGGCATCGCGCAGCTCGTCCAAGCCCAGCGCCAGGCGCTCGGCCTGTAACGCCCCCGTATCACGCCCCCGTATCACGCCCCCGTATCACGCCCCCGTATCACGCACCCGTATCACGCCACACAACGCCATGTCAGACATCGTCCTCGCCTCCAACAACGCCGGCAAGCTCGCCGAATTCTCGGCGCTGCTGTCCGCGCTGGAGATGAACGTGATCCCGCAGGGCCAGCTCGGCATTCCGGAAGCGGAAGAACCGCATCCCACCTTCGTCGAGAACGCTCTGGCCAAGGCGCGCCATGCCAGCCGCCTGAGCGGGCTGCCAGCGCTGGCCGACGATTCCGGCATCTGTGTCGATGCGCTCGGCGGTGCACCGGGGGTGTACTCGGCGCGCTTTGCGCAAATGGCCGGCGGCGAGAAATCCGATACAGCCAACAACCGGCATCTGCTGCAACAGCTCACCGCCCATGCCGACCGGCGTGCGCACTATTACTGCGTGCTCGTCTATCTGCGCCACGCCGACGACCCCCAGCCGCTGATTGCCGAAGGCTTCTGGCATGGCGAAGTCACCGACGCGCCGCGCGGCGCAGGTGGTTTTGGCTACGATCCGTACTTCCTGCTGCCCGACCTCGGCAAGACCGCCGCCGAACTGGACAAGGCGGAAAAGAACCGCCTGAGCCACCGCGCCCAAGCCATGCAGCATCTGCTGGCACGCCTGCGTGCACGCGAGGCACATGAAGCAAGCGGGGCCGGACAGCCATGATCCCCATCGTGCCGGCCGGCGCTACCAGCGGCGTACGTGCCGCCTTCAGCGAACCAGGGCAACTCAACCTGCCAGCCCTGCCGCCGCTGTCGCTATACGTCCATTTCCCGTGGTGCGTACGCAAGTGTCCCTACTGCGATTTCAACTCGCACGAGCAGCCGGGCGGCGACATTCCCGAACAGCGCTATCTCGACGCCTTGCGCGCCGATCTCGAACAGGCGCTGCCCATGGTCTGGGGGCGGCCGGTGCATACCGTGTTCATCGGCGGCGGCACCCCGAGCCTGCTCTCGGCAGCAGGCATGGACCGCCTGCTCTCCGATGTGCGCGCCTTGCTGCCGCTCGAAGCCGACGCGGAAATCACCATGGAAGCCAACCCCGGCACCTTCGAGGCGGAGCGCTTCCGCGAGTACCGCACCAGTGGCATCAACCGCCTGTCGATCGGCGTGCAGAGTTTCAACAGCCAGCACCTTGCCGCACTAGGCCGCATCCACGGCGGCGATGAAGCCCGACGTGCCATCGACATCGCCCAATGCCATTTCGACAACATCAACCTTGACCTGATGTACGCACTGCCGGGTCAGAGCCTGGCCGAATGCCAGGCCGATGTGGAAACCGCGCTCGGCTTCGGCACCACGCATCTGTCGCTATATCACCTGACGCTCGAGCCCAACACCTACTTCGCCAAGTTTCCGCCTGCATTGCCGGACGACGACACCGCCGCCGACATGCAGGACTGGATTGCCGAACGCACGCGCGCAGCCGGCTTTGAGCACTACGAAGTCTCAGCCTACGCCCGCCCCGGCCGCCGCAGCAAACACAACCTGAACTACTGGCGCTTTGGCGACTACCTCGGCATCGGCGCCGGCGCGCACGGTAAACTGTCTTTCCCGCATCGCATACTGCGCGAGGCGCGCTACAAGCATCCGCAAACGTACATGGAGCAATGCGAAGCCGGACAACCCGTGCAGGATAGCCGCGAACCCGGCCCCGACACACTGCCGTTTGAATTCATGCTGAACGCTTTGCGCCTCACGGAAGGTTTTCCATCCACCCTGTTCTACGACCACACCGGATTACCGCTGCACACCATCGAAGCGCAACTCGATGCAGCAGAGCGCAAGGGCCTGCTGGAACGCGATCACCTGACGATCCGCCCTACGCCGCTGGGCCAGCGTTTTCTCAATGACCTGCAGGAAATGTTTCTCGGTAACGACAGCTGAGGCCTGCTACCGCCGGTAGCCAGCACACCGCGCGCGCGTTATAATCGGCCCCCGCGCGCGTCCTCGTATCTTCAGGCAACGCGCCCGGGCTGCGGGTTGCAACACCTCGCATCACCTCAGGAAGCGTGGCCGAGTGGTTTAAGGCACTGGTCTTGAAAACCAGCGACGGGCAACCGTCCGTGAGTTCGAATCTCACCGCTTCCGCCAGACAAAGATGCGGCCCCGAGAGTGGGGCCGCTTCGTTGCGTGCAATAGCGCCTACTTCATGCGCTTCACGACCTCGCTCACGCGCCGGCACACCTTCTCGGTCATCTCCTGTCCGGTGTTACCGGCAGTTGCTGGCGTGCCGGATGAGAAGTTCGCTCATCCTCTACGAACGGCTATCCTCGAACTGGAAAGCATAGATGCGCGAAGCGAGGTCGTTGTCATCTGCGGCGACAACCGCCCTGGCTGCCGCGGCCCGCACTGGGCAGGTCAGGAGCAACCACCAACCGGCGCGCGAACCAACCCCTACGGCATATCTCGCACCCCTGCTTGCTTCATATCGCGAGTGTCGGGCCCAAGGCCTTGCCAACCTCGGCCAGCACACCGCGCGCCGTGAGTTCATCCAAGCCCGCCGCCAGAACATGGGCCTTGCCACCACTCTCGACCTCGATACGGTAAGCGACCTTGGCCACCTGCCGTCGATGAGCCAGTCCTATCACCGTACCCGTCGGCACACCGCGATTGGCGTCGTAGGTGATTTCCACATCGCCAGCGAACTTGTTCTTGATGCGCAGGTGATGAATGTCCTCCTTGCGCAGCATCTGACCGCCGATGTCGATGCCCGTCTGGCTGACCAGGAAGCTGCGGGGGGTGGCCGTACCACGTCCCCTTGGATCGCGCAGCAAGATGAGCGCAGCGATGGCAGTAAAGAGCAGACCCAGCATCCACAAGCCAGGCGTTCCCGGCGCCAAGACCATCCCGCCGACCAGCAAAACAGGCAGAACCGCGGGAAGCCAAGCGGCAGGGGCTGCCGCCGGAGTCACTTCAATCCTGGTGGAACCGCCGTCTTCGTGCTTGACGTATTGTGCCAACCTCCTTGAGGCGGCACGGAAAGTCTTGTATGCAAAGACCAATAACACGGCGGCCATCGCGTATTTGACGAGGGAGTATTGGAAGAAGGCGGTGCGATCACGGTAGAGATGTATGGTCGTAGTCAGCAACCAGAGGCCAATGGCACCGGAAATAGCGGCGACGACGTAGTCGGCGATCCTGGGGTGACGAATTTTGACAAGAGTGTTCTGCTTGCTCATCACTCGTTACCGGCTTCCGGTCGGACACAAGCGAAAGCGCACCGTCTGGGCGACGCTCGTTAGCGGACCGTCGAGCGCTACAGGGCGCTCCTTGCCGGGGTTCTCCCGCTCGGCAGTCAGCGCGCCGCGCTTTTCGCCTGCGTTGAACGTCAGGATGAGAGGGGTGTTGTCATCACCCCAACGGTTCTTGCCGCCATGCTTGACTAGCGCCCATACCTGGATGCCGTTGTAGCGCGCACCGCCTACGAAGGTGTAGCTGACCATGGTCGGCAGCGGGCCGCGCCTCCCCGCCACTGTGTCAAGATGAATCCCGGCCTTGTTCACGATGATGCGCGGCTGCTTGGCGCAGTCGCCACCCGGGGCATAGGTGCCATACACGTCAGGCGGGAGTTCCAGGCCGGCAGCCAGCGCGCTCGAGCACAGCCCCCATCCGGATATCGCTGCGGCGAGGTACATCAGCCTGAGAGAGGTCTCGCGCCCTGAATGATGGAGGCTCATCATTGCATCTCCGAATAGAATGTTGCTACCTGATCAAGCTATCACATCACCTATTGAAATTCGTCTCCCAAATAGGGTAGAAATCGGTCATGGAGTCCTCGTCCGCCCATGAAGCAGCCGCCCTGTCGGGCCTGATCACGCATCTCTATGACGCGGCGATAGACGCTGCCTTGTGGCCTGGCACCGCATCCCGGATTGCCCAAGCCCTGGGTTCGACCAGTACCGTGGTCAAGCTGCATGCGGACGGCGGCCAAGTCAGCTTGCTGGAATGTACCGCCAATCTGTTGGTGCCCGAGCACGATCAGGCCTGGGCCCACGACTGGCACCGCCGTGACCTGTGGGTGGAGCGCTCCCTGGCCTATGGCATGTCCCGCATCATCACTGACGAGGACTTGGTGACCCCCGAGGAGCAAGCGCGCAGCGGCTTCTACCAGGAATGGTTGCCGCGTCTGGGCATCCACCACATGCTTGGCGCCGTATTCCCCACCGCGCAGAGCGCAGTGGGGGTACTGGGCATCCACCGCCCACGTGACGCCGGTGCATATACCGACCGGGAGCGCAGGCAGGCAGCGCTGATCTTGCCGCACTTGCAACGTGCGCTGCGACTCGGGCAACGCTTTGCTGAACTCTCCTACCAGCATGAGGTAGCCCTACAGGCGCTGGACCGGTTCGATACCGGTGCCATGATCGTGGATGGTGCCTGTCGTATTCTCCATGCAAGCGCCATGGCTGAGACCCTGATGCGTGAGTGCCCGGAATTGGTTGTGGTGCGGGGGTGCCTTTCACTTCATTCGCCCATGCTGAAAGACAAGTTGTCGGCCTTGGTACGCGCCGCATTGGAGACTGCACGCGGCCGAGCGGCCAAGCCCGGTTCGGCGCTTCTCATACCAAGGTCGCGGCGGATACCCTTGGTGTTGGAGGCCGTACCCTTGGGGCCGGCCTCAGGCGCCTTCGGCGAAGCGCGACCCGCCGTACTGGTCTTCATCCGCGATCCCGAAGCGCCGCTTGAGGTGGCACGGCTGCGCGACCTGTTCGGGTTGACACGCACGGAAGCCGCCGTCGCAGTCGCCCTGGGGAGGGGACAGTCACTGGATGACATCGCGACGGACATGGGCATCGGCATTGGGACAGCACGTACGCACCTCAAGCGCATCCTGGCCAAAACAGGCATGCATCGGCAGGCGCAATTGGTGGCACTGTTGGTCCGAAGCAGAACCACACCGGCTAGCTGACCGCTTGATTACACGGTTGCTTACCGGCGTTCGCGCCGATAAGCCAGACTGCGACTCACTGACCGGAGATCGTCGGCCTGCGCGCACTGGGTCGAAGCGCCCCGCCGCCATGCCTGTCGCTCCGCCGCCGCACTCAGTGCGCCACAGTCTTCGAAAAGACATTCATCACCACCACGCCGGCAATGATCAAGCCCATGCCCAGGATGGCCGGCAGATCCAGCTTCTGTCCGAACAGCACTAGGCTGGCGATCGAGATCAGCACGATCCCGAGCCCTGACCAGATGGCATAGGCCACGCCGACCGGCAGTGTCTTGAGCGTCAGCGACAAGAACAGGAAGGCGCATCCATAACCCGCCACCACCACCAGCGACGGCCCCAGTTTCGAAAAGCTCTCGCTCGACTTCAGCGCCGAAGTGGCGATCACCTCCGCCACGATGGCGACCCCAAGGTAAGCCCAGTGATTCATGTGTGTTCCTTATGTCATGGATGGTGGTCTGCATTGTCGGGGAAGACGCGACGGCCGACCAGTCTTGCACGACGCTAAGGACGCGTGCGTACACCGCAAGGGGCAAGCCCTTCCTCAAGTGCGAGGGTAAACACTTATATTTGTGATTTGATGTTTGATACATCATACATCGAACATCAATTTACCCCCCGCTCACCCATACAGAGGACACCATGAGCCGTACCCAGCTTTCGCCTGCTGCACTTGCCGCAGATTCGCAGCCCTCCCGTTCCGCCCGGCCCAGTCCGCTCCGTGCGCCTGGCTTCAAGATGGCCGGCCAGCATACGGTGGCGCACGCCGTTACTCGCGCCCTGCTGCGGCACGGTGTCACGCATGTTTTCGGCCAGGGCATTCCCAACCTGCTGATGCTGACGTGCGAAGAGCTGGGCATCACGCAGGTCGGGTACCGCACGGAAAATGCTGGCGGGTACATGGGCGACGGCTTCTCGCGCATCTCGGGCAAGGCCTGTGTGCTGGCGGCGCAGAACGGCCCTGCCGCCACCCTGCTGGTGGCGGCGATGGGTGAAGCCATGAAGGCCTCCACGCCGATGGTGGCGCTGGTGCAGGACGTGAACCGCGAGTTCACCGACAAGAATGCCTTCCAGGAATACGACCACCTCGCGCTGTACGCAGGCTGCACGAAATGGGCCCGCGTGGTGCACATGGCATCGCGTATCGAGGAGTACATCGACATGGCCTTCACCATCGCCACCTCGGGCCGGCCCGGTCCGGTGGCGCTGATGCTGCCTGCCGACCTGCTGCTGGAGCCTGGGCATGAACTGAAGCGGACCGAGAACCTTGGCTATTTCCCGCTCGACCGCGTGATGCCGCCGCGCCAGCGTGTGCAGGAAGCCGCGCGCCGCATTGCATCGGCCAAGCGACCCGTGGTCATCGCCGGAGGGGGCGTGCATCTGTCGGGCGCAGCCGAGGTGCTGGCACGCTTGCAGGAAGAAGCGCACGTGCCAGTCGCCACCACCATGATGGGCAAGGGCTCGGTTTCTGATCATCACCCGCTGACCATCGGCGTGGTCGGCTCGGCCATGGGCGTGAACAGTCCGACACGTTATCTGCGCGAGCAGATCACCGGCGCCGACCTGGTGGTACTGGTCGGCAACCGCACCAACCAGAACGGCACGGATTCGTACACGCTGTATCCGCGCAATGCCGAGTACATCCATATCGATATCGACAGCCACGAAATCGGCCGCAATTACGAAGCCTACCGGCTGCAGGGGGATGCGCGCGAAACGCTCGAAGCGCTCGTCGAGGCACTGCATGAACAGGATCTCGCCCCGCGCAGGAATAACCGCGCACAGGTCGAGCGGGAAATCGCGGAAGGCAAGGCGAAGTACCGGGTGGAAGCTGCCAGCGTGTTGAGCTCGACGGCCTCGCCGATCCGCCCGGAGCGGCTCATGACCGAGCTGGATGCGGTGCTCGACCCGCACGACATCGTGGTGGCTGACGCCAGTTATTCGTCGTTCTGGACCGTCAACTATCTGACGTCGCAGCGTGCTGGCCAGCGTTTCCTGACGCCGCGCGGCATGGCCGGCCTCGGCTGGGGGCTGCCGATGGCCATGGGCGCGAGTATTGCAGCGCCCGACAGCACGGTGTACTGCCTGAGCGGCGACGGCGGCTTCGGCCATGTGTGGTCCGAACTGGAGACTGCGCGCCGCATGAACATCAAGGTCGTGCTGATGGTGCTCAACAACAGCATCCTCGGCTTTTCCAAGCACAACGACAACGCGCGCTTCGGCATGCACAACACGGCAGTCAACTTCAGTGCGGTGGACCATTGCTCGGTAGCGCGCGGCGCCGGTTGCGAGGCAATCCTCGTTTCCGACCCGTCACAGATTGCCGACGCCCTGCGCCAAGCGAAGGCCAACACGGTGACCACGCTGATCGAGATCCGCTGCGATCCGAATGCCTTCCCGCCGTTCACCCACTACGCCGACATGGATCTGCACGTATGAAGCCACACACTGCCCTCATCACCGGCGCCGCCAGCGGCATCGGTCTCGCACTCGCGCAACGCATGGCCCAGGCAGGCCACCCCCTGTACCTCACCGATCGCAGCGAAGAGATCTTCAAGGTGGCCGATGCATTATCGGCCCACGGTACCCAGGTCTGGGCGGGCACCGCAGATCTGGCCATCGAAGCCGATCTCAAGCGCGTGGCACGCGATGCGCTCGACAAGCTGCAAGGTTGTGCCATCCTGGTGAATTGCGCCGGCATGACGCTGAAAGTGAATGGCGGCCCGATTCCGCTCGAGGATCTCGACATCGATGCATGGGAGCGGCTGCACCGCGTCAACCTCGTTGCCCCGATGGTGATGTGCCGCGAAATCGTGCCGCAGATGGCCAAGGCCGGCTACGGCCGGGTCGTCAACGTGGCATCGCGAGCCGGACGCATGCACGTGCCGCCGGCCGGGCTCGAATACCATGCATCCAAGGCAGGGTTGATCGGCGCCAGCCGCGCGTTGGCCGGCATCTACGCCAAGCACGGCGTGACCGTCAATTGCGTTGCGCCGGGGCGCGTCGATACGCCGATGTGTGCAGCCACCAATGCCGACCTGCTGGCGCAGGCCAAGGCCGCCATTCCGGCTGGCCGGTTTGCCTCGGCGGACGAGATTGCAGCATCCATCGAGTTTCTGGTATCACCCGGCGCGTCGTACATCACGGGCAGCTGCCTGGATGTCACGGGCGGCGTCTACATGAACTGACCTGCACTACCACGACACACTATAAGAGGAGACAACGCATGAAATCCAAGCTGCTGCCCCTGAGTCTGATTGCCCTGTTTGCCGGTCCCGCCATGGCCTCCGATTTCCCCAAGAAGGAACTCACCATGACGGTCAACTATGGCGCCGGCTCCAATACCGACGTCGCGTCGCGCATCATCGCCAGTGCTATGGAAAAGGAGCTCGGCAAGTCGATCGTGGTAGAAAACCGTGCCGGTGCGCTCGGCACCATGGCGGTGTCGTGGCTGGCCAAGCAGGCGCCAGACCCGCACCGCGTGGGCGTGGTCACCTACGCAACCCAGGCCATTTCGCCGCACCTGATGAAGGTCGGCTACACCATGGATGACTTCCAGTGGGTCTGTGGTTTTGGCCGCTACCTGTATGGCGTGGCAGTGCGTTCGGATTCGCCGCACAAGACCATCAACGACCTGATTGCGGCGGCCAAGAAGGACAAGGGGGTGTCGTTCGGCGGTGCGTCCACGCCCAACCTGATCGCCCTGCTCGAACTGGGCCGCATCACCGGCGCGAAGTTCGTGCAGATCCCGTACAACTCGGGCGCCGACGTGCGCGCCGCCCTGCTGGGCGGACACATCGAATCGATGGTGCAAAACCCCGGTGATATCCTGCCGCACGTGGCCACCGGTGAAATGCGCATGCTGGCATCGGCCAGTCCGATCCGCTGGCCGATGGCACCGGATGTGCCGACCCTGAAGGACGCCGGCTACCCTGTCGAGGTCGATTCCTGGATTGGCCTGGGCGTACGCGCCGGTGCACCGGCGGATGCCGTCAAGCGCCTGGAGGATGCCTGCCTGAAAGGCATCAAGCATCCGGATGCTGCCGAAAAGCTCACCAACATCGGCATCGTCCCCGTGGGGCTGACCGGAGAGCAATATCGCGATGCGCTAAAATCTGGCTATCAGAAGATGGGGGCGGCCATCAAGGCAGCCAACATTCCGCGTATCTCGAATTGACCGCAGCAAGGCCGTAGTGATGATGCACGCTCTGATATAGTCAGAGCGTGTATTTTTATTTGTGCCGCGCACAGCGTACCTGCAAGGTATTCCGATGAATCAACCGCTCAATCGCATCGATGGGCAACCCAGCCTGTCCGAACGGGCCTATCAGCAAATACGCGATGCGATCATGCAAGGCCGGCTGGAATCCGGACGTCGACTGGTCTACCGGACCCTTGCCGAAGAACTTGGCATCAGCCCCACGCCCGTGCGTGACGCCATCCAGCGGCTGGTCTCCGATGGCGCACTGCAGCTCGACGATCGTGGTGTGGCCTATGTGCCGGTCCTCACCGCCGAAACCTATATCGAGACGATTAACCTGCGGCTCACGCTGGAAAGCATGGCTGCCGCGGCCGTCGCCGCCATGCCCGACGGCCGCGAGGCAATCGCCGACCAGCTGGCGGAAATCCATGAGCGGGTTGCTCGTGCGCAGCGCGAAGGCCGCCCTGTGGATGCGTTGTTCGGCAACGAGCAGTTCCACTTTGTCTACCTGCGTGCAGCAGGCATGCCCATCCTCGAGGGCCTGGTCCGCTCGCTGTGGCTGCGTTGTGGCCCATCGCTACGCCTGGTCTACAACAAGGGTTTCAAACCGCTGTCCGTGCATCCGCATGTGCGGCTGATCGAGGCCATCCGCAAGGGTGATGCGGCCAGTGCACGCCACGCCGTCGAAGCAGACCTCAAGTACGCCGGCAAGCATATCCTCGCCCAGCTCGACCCGCACGCACGCAGCCCCGAGAACTGGGACTGACCTGCCGACACAGCTGCCGACCCCTAACCCGCGTACATCTCAGAACACCAGCGCCCGGTGCACGGCCACGCCCGCCGTCACGCCATCGGCGCTCGCCCACGTGACGCTGTGCGCGCCGCGCGTGATGTCACCCGCGGCATAAACACCCGGGACGGTCGTCAGCTTCCAGTCATCCGTACGGATAACACTGCCAAGCGGATGCTCGTCCACCGCGCATCCCAGCTCGGTAGCAATAGTGCTGTTGAAGCGCGTGCGAGGCCCCAGGAACATGGCGTCGACAGGCATGCTGCGTCCATCCTCCAGCACGACGGCTGTCAGGTCCTGGCCATCGCCCCGCACCTCCCGCAGCCGCGCCGGCTCGATTCTCACGCCACGCCGGCGCAGCTCATCGGCAACGTCCGGTTCCGGTGCGGGCGCGCCATTCAGGTAGTAGACCGTCGGCCCCCATTCGGCAATCAGCATGGCCTGATGGGATGACATGGGCATGGTGTGCAGCACGCCGAGTTGCCTTCCGGTGAATTCGTAGCCATGGCAATACGGGCAATGCAGCACCGAACGCCCCCAGTGCTCAGCCAGACCGTCAATCGGCGGCAGCTCGTCCGACAGCCCATAGGCCAGTACCAGCTTGCGGGCATCGACGTTGGTGCCGTCGGCCAGCGTGGCCACGAACAGGCCTGCCTCGTCGCGACTCACGTGCGACACCTGGGCGTGCATCAGATACGTACTCGGATAGGCCAGCACCTGCGCCCGCGCCGTCTCCAGCATAGCCTGCGGCGAGCTGCCGTCCTGCCCGAAGAAACCGTGTGACTGCACAGCAAACCGGTTGCGCGGCTGACCACTATCGATCACGCACACCGTGCGGCGTGCACGCGCGAGGTACATGGCAGCGGATAACCCCGCGAAACTGCCCCCAACGATGATGGCATCAAATGGCATGCATATGCTCCGGATCATGGCCGCCGCGCGCAGCAAGCCGGGTATGGAAATCGGCGCTCAGGGCAGCCAGCGTGACCTCGCCGAAACGCTTCAGCAACAGTGTTTCGGCTTCCTGCATGGACGCATCCAGCGCGGCGTTGACTGCCTGCTCGACAAGACAAGCCGGCGTTTCGGTACGATGCCCGATGGCCAGCAGGCCAGGACAGCCGATGCCGTTGTAGACATCGCGCAGGGTCACCTGCGACAGATCGCATGCAAGCGTCCAGCCGCCGCCATGCCCCTTGCCCGATTGCACGTAGCCTTGTTCGCGCAAGCCCGCCATGATGCGGCGGATCACTACGGGGTGCGTGTCCATGGCCCGTGCCAGTACGTCGGAGGTAACGGGCCCCGTGTGCTCGGCCATATGCAGCAGCACGTGCAGCACGCCGGAAAGTCGACTGTCTTTTTTCATGTAACTTATTTTGTTACGTAAACCGAGGCGTGTCAAGATTGCCCTGTTACCCGGCGGGATACGGCCCTGTTGACCAGCGGAAATGTCCAGAGGAAGCATTGCCTCGCCGCCCTTGCGTCTGCCCTCCCGGCGGTGCAGAGCTGCCGGAATACGGGACCGGTCAATGCGCTCCGTACGCTTGACGACCCGTGTGCGCGCAGCCACAATGCCACCTTGCGAGGACGACCTCCCCCAACTCTGGGTTGCATGTCCGGGACGGCCCGGCTCTTTCACAAGGAGCCGAAAATGGCTTGGATCATGTTGTTGATTGCAGGACTGCTTGAGGTGGTGTGGGCGTTTTCCATGAAGCAGTCGCATGGCTTTACGCGCCTCGTACCCACCATCGTCACACTCGTGACAATGATCGCCAGCTTTGCCCTCCTTTCCTTTTCCATGCGCAGCTTGCCGCTGGGTACGGCCTATACCATCTGGACCGGCATTGGCGCGGTTGGCGCGTTCCTCGTCGGCATTCTCGTGCTTGATGAACAGGTCAGCGCGATGCGGGTGCTGGCAGCCATTCTCATCGTAGCGGGCCTGGCGTTGATGAAACTATCGAGCGCGCACTGAGCATAGCCCTCGATAACGCAGCGCGGCTGCATGGTGTGCGAGAAGGTCTTCGTGATCGCCGTCCTGCCGACATCCGCGCCGTTTGACCTCAAGGTGCGGCGGGATATACTGGTTGCCCCGTGAGTGCTTTGCCCGGACATGACGCGATGTGGAGCGTCGACCAAGGTGTCGGCCTTCGCCCCACCGCCTGATACCGGCAGACACCCGGGCAAGCTATAATCGCGCCCCGATGCGTCTGCGGCTGTCGTGCCGGGCGCGCCAACCCGATGCCTGTACCGCACTACCCTGACACTGCCGTGGCCACCAACGTCCTTCCGCTCCCCGATGCCGACCAGCCCAAGCCTGGCGACAGCTATGTGCAGTCGTTCGCGCGCGGGCTCTCGGTCATCCGCGCCTTCGGCGAGCGCCATCCGCAGATGACGCTGAGCGAGGTCGCCGCGGCAACGGGCCTGACGCGCGCCGGTGCACGCCGCATCCTGCTCACACTCGAACACCTGGGCTACGTCGATACGGACGGCCGCAAGTTTCGCCTCACCCCCAAGATTCTCGACCTCGGTTACGCCTATTTGTCGGCGAGTCCGCTGTGGGCACTGGCGCAGCCAGAAATGGAGGCACTTGCCGAACATACCGGCGAGTCCTGCTCCATCTCTGTGCTGGAAGGCACCGATATCGTCTACATCCTGCGGGTCGCCACGCACAAGATCATGCGCGTGAACCTGTCGGTGGGCAGCCGACTACCCGCCTGGGCCACCTCGATGGGACGCGTGCTGCTGGGCGGCCTGCCGCAGGCGGAGTGCGACGCCATCCTCGCTGCGAGCGACATCCAGCCGCTCGCAGCACTGACGGTGACCGACATCCCCACACTGCGGCAGATCATCGCGCGCGACCGCGTGCGCGGCTACTCGTACACCACGCAGGAACTTGAAGACAGCCTGCGCTCCATCGCCGCGCCCATCATCGACCGCAGTGGCACCGTCATCGCTGCCATCAACATCAGCGGCATGGTGAACCGCAACAGCGAAAGCCAGATGCTCGACACCTTCCTGCCGCTGCTGCTCAAGGCTGCGCAGAATATCAGCGGCATGCTGCAGCACCGCTGACACTCGCTCAAAAACTGGCGCCCGAATCGCGCCATCCCTGGAATTGATCGGTCCAAAGATCGACAGGGCCCAGCACACGCGCCCAAAAGTGCTTGAGCGTTCCCTCCAATATTGCCCGTCGTCTGGAAACGCACAGCCCGTGCGGATCTTCCTCTCACCGTGCACTCGAACCGGGCGCACGTGCACCATACGCGGCTTGACGCTCCCCGGTTGGGTGCCTAGAATCGTGTTCTTATAGCAAACATTTGTTCATATTAAGAACATTTTTGAGTGCATAGGCCCGTGATCAATAAAATCGTAGATTCGTATGCAGCCGCCGTGGCTGACGTTCATGATGGCGCGACCATCATGATTGGCGGCTTTGGCGCTGCCGGCATGGCATCGGAACTGATCGACGCCCTCATCGCCCAGGGCGCCCGCGACCTGACCATCGTCAACAACAACGCGGGCAATGGCGAAACCGGCCTGGCCGCGCTGCTGAAGGCCGGCCGCGTGCGCAAGATCATTTGCTCCTTCCCGCGCCAATCCGATTCCTACGTGTTCGACGGCCTGTACCGCGCCGGCAAGATCGAGCTGGAACTGGTGCCGCAGGGCAACCTCGCCGAGCGCATCCGTGCCGCCGGCGCCGGCATCGGCGGCTTCTTCACGCGCACGGGCGCGGGCACCCTGCTCGCCGAAGGCAAGGAAACACGCGTGATCGACGGCCAGACCTATGTTTTCGAAACCCCCATCCATGCTGACTTCGGCCTGATCCGGGCACACAAGGGCGACCGCTGGGGCAACCTGGTGTACCGCAAGACGGCCCGCAATTTCGGCCCGGTCATCGCCATGGCTGCCAAGTGCACCATCGCCCAGGTCAGCGAGATCGTCGAACTTGGCGAACTCGATCCCGAACATATCGTCACCCCGGGCATCTTCGTGAAGCGCGTGGTCGCCACCTCGGCCCAGCAAGGAGGTCAGCAATGAAGCGTCTTACCCGTGACCAGATGGCCGCACGCGTGGCGCAGGACATTCCCGATGGCGCCGTCGTCAATCTCGGCATCGGCATGCCGACCATGGTCGGGGCGCATCTTCCAGCCGGCCGCGAGATCGTGCTGCATACCGAAAACGGCCTGCTCGGCATGGGCCCGCCGCCCGCTGCCGGCGAAGAGGATCCTGACCTGATCAACGCCGGCAAGCAGCCGGTAACCACGCTCGATGGCGCATCGTTCTTCCATCATGCAGATTCGTTCGCGATGATGCGCGGCGGCCATCTCGACTATTGCGTGCTGGGCGGCTTCCAGGTTGCGCAGAACGGTGACCTGGCGAACTGGCATACCGGCGAACCGGATGCCATCCCCGCTGTGGGCGGTGCCATGGACCTGGCCATCGGCGCGAAGAAGGTGTTCGTGATGATGGAACACCTGACCAAGGCTGGCGTCAGCAAGCTGGTGGAAAAATGCACCTATCCGCTCACCGGCCTGGCCTGCGTGAGCCGCGTCTACACCGACCTGGCGGTGGTCGACATCGGCCCGTCGGGCTTCGTGGTACGCGAGATGGTTGAAGGCCTGAGCCTCGAAGAGCTGACTCGACTATCCGGCGTACCGCTCACCTACCAAGCACTCTAATCAAAACACGGATGGCGGCGCAGACCCGCCATTCGACCAACCTGGAGACACCATGACCGAAGCCTTTATCTGCGACGCTATCCGCACTCCTATCGGCCGCTACGGCGGCAGCCTCTCGGCCGTGCGGGCAGACGATCTCGGCGCCGTGCCGCTGCGTGCCCTCATGGCGCGCAACCCGGAGCTCGACTGGAGCGCCGTAGCCGATATCATTTTCGGCTGCGCCAACCAGGCAGGTGAAGACAACCGTAACGTCGCCCGCATGTCGGCCCTGCTGGCCGGCCTGCCGGAAACGCTGCCGGGCGCGACCATCAATCGCCTGTGCGGTTCGGGCATGGATGCGACGGGCACCGCGGCACGCGCCATCAAGTCGGGCGAAACCAGCCTGATGATCGCCGGCGGCGTGGAAAGCATGAGCCGCGCTCCGTTCGTCATGGGCAAGGCGACCAGCGCGTTTTCGCGCAGCGCGGAGATCTTCGATACCACCATCGGCTGGCGTTTCGTCAATCCGCTGATGAAGGCGCAGTACGGCGTGGATTCGATGCCCGAGACCGCCGAGAATGTCGCCACCGACTACAAGGTCAGCCGCGAAGACCAGGACCTGTTTGCCGTGCGTAGCCAGGAGAAAGCCGCGCGCGCCCAGCAGGACGGCACGCTGGCGCAGGAAATCTGCCCGGTGACGATTCCGCAGCGCAAGGGTGATGCCATTGTCGTGGATCGCGACGAGCATCCGCGCGCCACCAGCATGGAAGCACTGGCCAAGCTCAAGGGCGTGGTCCGTCCGGATGGCACGGTCACGGCCGGCAACGCCTCGGGCGTGAACGACGGCGCCTGCGCGCTGATCCTCGCCAGCGAAGCCGCCGCCAAGACCCACGGCCTGACGCCGAAGGCACGCATCGTCGGTACCGCTACCGCCGGCGTGGCACCGCGCGTGATGGGCATCGGCCCTGCACCGGCCTCGCAGAAGCTACTGCAGCAACTCGGCATGACTATCGACCAGATGGATGTGATCGAACTGAACGAAGCGTTTGCCGCGCAAGGCCTGGCCGTGACACGCATGCTCGGCATCGCTGATGACGATCCCCGCGTGAATCCGAATGGCGGCGCTATCGCCCTCGGGCACCCGCTCGGCATGAGCGGTGCACGCCTGGTGACCACCGCGATGTACCAGCTGCACCGTACCGGCGGCCGCTACGCGCTGTGCACGATGTGCATCGGCGTGGGCCAGGGCATTGCCATGGTCATCGAACGCGTTTGATAGCGCAGCCTGATTGAACCCATCCTGCCGCGCCATGCGCCCTGCGCCGGGCGCGGCACCGAATGAATTGATCTGCGCGCCATGGCGCGCCACGAATATGTCCCAGACTCCAGCCTATCTCGTTACCGGCGGCAGCGCCGGCATCGGCCAAGCCATTTGCCAGCAATTGCTGCAGGCCGGCCATACGGTGGTCAACATCGACTACACCGTGCCCGGCTGGAGCCACGCGAATCTCGTGTCCTTCCAGGCTGACCTGACCAATGCCGATGCCACACGTGCGGTTGCGCAACAGGTCATGGCGCAATACGCCATCGTGGGTCTGGTCAACAATGCCGGCGCCACGCGCCCCGGTACCATCGACACCGCAACGCTGGCCGACCTCGACTATGTCGTGGCCCTGCACCTGCAAGCCAGCATGCTTCTGATTCAGGCTGTCCTGCCCTCGCTGCGCGCCTGCGGCCAAGGGCGTATCGTCAATATCGCCACACGTGCCGCGCTGGGTAAACCTGAACGTGTCGTCTATTCGGCCACCAAGGCCGGAATGATCGGCATGACCCGCACGCTGGCGATGGAACTTGGCAGCGACGGCATCACCGTCAATGCCGTGGCACCCGGCCCGATTGCAACGGAACTGTTCCGCAAGAGCAATCCGGAGGGTAGCCCGCAAACCCAACGCATCATCAACAGCATTGCCGTCAAGCGCATGGGCACGGCGGATGACGTGGCGCGCAGCGTCATGTTCTTCCTGTCGCCCGACAATGGCTTCGTTACTGGCCAGGTGCTGTATGTGTGCGGAGGTACAACCCTGGGAGTGGCGCCCATTTGAGGGCCTTGCCGCATCCCGAATCTGCTGGAGCATGAAACACATGAAGATGAACAAACTGAACCCGCTGCGCCGCCAACTGGTGAGCGCCCTGATCGGCGCCGCAGCTTTCGGTGTGGCTGCCACCCCGGCCATCGCCGCCGACAAGTACCCGAACAAGCCGGTGACGATCATCGTGCCGTTCTCGGCCGGTGGCACCACTGACATCCTGGCCCGCATCGTTGGCGTTAAACTCGGTGAAACCCTGGGTGAAACCGTGATCATCGACAACCGTCCAGGCGCCGGCGGCAACATCGGTGCGGCCATGGTGGCCAAGGCCAAGCCGGATGGCTACACGCTGCTGATGGGCACGGTGGGCACGCACGCCATCAACCAGACGTTGTATCCGAAGCTGAACTTCGATCCGATCAAGGACTTCGCGCCGCTGACGCGCGTCGCCAACCTGCCGAACCTGCTGGTAGTGCACCCGAGCGTGCCGGCCAAGAACGTGCAGGAACTGATCGCCTACGCCAAGGCCAATCCGGGCAAGCTGAACTTCGGCTCTTCGGGCAACGGTAGCTCGATCCATCTGTCGGGCGAGCTGTTCAAGAACATGACCGGCATCGACATGCAGCACGTGCCATACAAGGGCAGCGCTCCCGCCGTGACCGACCTGCTGGGCGGCCAGATCTCGATGATGTTCGACAACATGCCGTCGGCCATCCAGCACGTGAAATCAGGCAAGCTGCGCCCGCTCGCCGTGACGACCGCCAAGCGCTCGCCGGCCCTGCCAAACGTGCCGACCATCGCCGAATCGGGCGTGAAGGGCTATGAAGCCACCTCGTGGTTCGGCCTGCTGGCCCCGGCCGGCACCCCGCCCGCCATCATCAACCGCCTGAATGCGGACCTGGTGAAGATCCTCGCCATGCCGGACGTCAAGAAGCAGATGGCCGAGCAAGGTGCGGAAGCCTACAGCGAAACGCCGGCTGCGTTCGCTGGCTTCATCAAGTCGGAAACGGCCAAGTGGGCCAAGGTGGTGAAGGCTTCGGGCGCCGTGGTGGACTGATAGCCCGCGCTCCATACCGTCAGGCTGCACCCACGCGGCGCGGCCTGGCACAAGGATTTACCCGCTGCATTTCGGCCCGGATCGTTCGGGCCGTTTTTTTTGCAGGCCCCGCATTCATCACATGGCAAGCAGATCCCACATTGGGGAACTTGAGATCAGCCGGACCACCCTAAGATAGGTCGTGTTGATGGCTTGTTGCCTCGGGAGACCCCTGCAATGTGGAAGAAACTGGTTGCGTTCTTTACCCTGTTCCGGCATGACGCCCGGGTACTGTGGCACGCCCTGCGCCATCCCGATGCCCCAGGCTGGCTGAAACCTGCTGTCGCCGCCCTGGTCGTCTACGCGGTCTCGCCGATCGACCTGATCCCCGACGTCATTGCCGTGTTCGGGCTGGCTGACGATGTCATCCTGATCCCGCTGGCGGTTCGCCAGATCATCAAACGCCTGCCACCGCATGTGCGCCGCGCTGCCGAAATGCGCGTGGATGCGACGACCGTGCGCGCCCGCTGATTTTCCGGCAAGGCACGTACCGCCCCGAGCCCCGGGCACGCCGGCGCGGCAGATCAGGCCTGCCGCGCAGCCCGCGGCACGGACGTCAGCAAGTACATTCCCACCATCACCAGAGCGCCGCCAGCCAGTTGCCAAGTTGTGATCGGCTCGCCCAGCAGCCAGAAACCCAGCAGCAGCGTGGAGACCGGGCCGATCAGCCCGGCCTGCGAGGCCAGTGGCGCACCGATGCGCGCGACGGCCACCATGGTCATGGTCACCGGCAGCACGGTACACATCACCGCATTCAGGAATGACAGCCAGTACACCGGCAGAGGTTGCGTCAGCAATTGGCCGGCAGGCCGCAGCAGCAGGAATTGCAGCACACTCGGCACGGTCGAGACGCACATCGCATAGGCCACCAGGCGCAGCGCACCGATCCGTTTGACGGCTTCGCCACTGGCAATCAGGTAAATGGCGTAGAAGACGGCACTCGCCGTCACCAGCACCGTACCGAGCCAAACATTGCTGCCCGCGATTTCCAGATCGTGCGACAGGACCAGCACGATCCCCGCATAGGCGATCGCCAGCGACACCAGTTGCCGCCGGGAAATGGAGCGCTTGAGAAAGACGACCGACAGTAGCAGCACGAACGACGGGGTGAGATACAGGATGAGCCGCTCGAGCGCCGCGGTAATGTACTGCAGGCCGAGAAAATCCAGAAAACTCGACAGATAGTAGCCAATCATGCCAAGCACGACGATGCGCCCGCGGTCCGCCCACGACAGCGGGGCCAGTTTGCGCGCCTGCCACCAGCCAATCAGGAAAAAGAACGGGACCGACATGATCATGCGCAGGGCCATCACTAGCATGGCATCGACACCATGGCGGTACATCAGCTTGGCGAGGATTGCCTTGGCGGAAAACAGGATGGCGCCAAGCACGGCGATCGTCAGTCCGGAGACATGCGAGGACTGGGCGGAAACAGGCACTGCGGAGGATGAGTTCACAGGGACATCGCTTTGGGGTAGGAGGCATCCTGGCGCCGGTTAGGATGCATGCGCGCAGCCAATCCAGCGGTTGCGCCAGGACCGGACGATTGTAGCGAATTTTCAAGATGCGCATCTGATACGTATCACGCCTTCCGCTCCGGCACCCCACCCTTGCCGATTGGCAATCTGCCTGCTCTTCCCTACAATCGCGTGCAAGCCACCCGATGTACGCCGCAAAGCGAACGTGCGGGTATTTATCCGGGCTGTTCCTCCACCTCAACGGATCGCGCATGCACCCGTCCGCCTCACCTCATCCCATCGCAGCGACCGCCTCGCCGGACCTGTGGAACCACGATCTCGCCCCGACCCAGCCAGCCCAGCGCACCTGGACCGCGATGCACTACGCTGCCCTGTGGGTGTCGATGGTGGTTTCCGTGCCCGCCTACATGCTGGCCTCAGGCCTGATGACGGAAGGCATGAACTGGTGGCAGGCGGTGCTCACCGTCTTCCTCGGCAATGTGATCGTCCTCGTGCCGATGGTGCTGATCGGCCATGCCGGTGCCAAGCACGGCATCCCCTTCCCGGTGCTGGCACGCGCCTCCTTCGGTGTGCGCGGCGCACAGCTGCCGGCGCTGTTGCGCGCCATCGTCGCCTGCGGCTGGTTCGGCATCCAGACGTGGCTGGGCGGCATGGCGATCTACTCGATCATCAACGTCATCGGCGGGAATATGCTGGTGGGTGCGAACCTGCCGGGCCTTGGCATCAACGGCGGGCAGCTGGGCTGCTTCCTACTGTTCTGGGCGTTGCATATCTGGTTCATCACCCGCGGTACGGAATCCATCAAGTGGATGGAAACCTGGGCGGCGCCTGTATTGATTCTCTCGGGCGTCGGCCTCGTCGTGTGGGCATACCAGCAGGCGGGTGGGTTCGGCCCGATGCTGGCCGCGCCGTCAGCCTTCGCGCCAGGCGGCGCCAAGGCCGGCCAGTTCTGGGGAACATTCTGGCCCTCGCTGACGGCGATGGTCGGCTACTGGGCCACGCTGGCGCTCAATATTCCCGACTTCACGCGCTTTGCCCGCAGCCAGCGCGACCAGTTCGTCGGCCAGGCGATCGGCCTGCCGATTCCGATGGGCCTGCTGGCGCTGGTGGCGGTGCTCGTCACGTCGGCCACGGTCGCGGTATATGGCCAGGCCATCTGGGACCCGGTTGCACTCACGGGCAAAATGGGGGGCGTCGCCGTGGTACTCGCACTGGTCGCGCTGATCATCGCCACGCTCACCACCAACATTGCCGCCAACGTGGTGTCGCCGGCGTATGACTTCTCGAACATCGCCCCGCGCCGCATCTCGTTCCGAACCGGCGGCTACATCACGGCCGGTATCGGCCTCGCCATGTTTCCGTGGAAAATCCTGGAAACCACGCAAGGCTATATCTTCACGTGGTTGATCGGCTACGGCGCGCTGCTGGGCCCGCTGGCCGGCATCATGCTCGTGGACTACTTCCTCCTGCGGCGCACGCGCCTCAATGTGCCGGCGCTCTTTTCGGCCAGCGGCGAGTACGCCTACCGCAACGGCTGGAACTACGCCGCCGTGATCGCGCTGCTGCTGGGTGCGCTACCCAACCTGCCGGGCTTCTTCAAGGCTGCCGGCTTCGTTGCCAGCACAGCGCCGCTTTTCGAAACCCTGTACACCTACGCATGGTTCGTGGGCCTGGCCATCTCCTCCGTGGTCTACCTGCTGCTCATGTCCCGTCACCGCAAGGCCTGATCATGATGCACTCGACCGATTCGCGTTTTCCCAACCTGTTTATCCTCAACCACCCGCTGATCCAGCATAAGCTGACGCACATGCGGGACAAGGACACATCGACACGCACATTCCGCGAGCTTCTGCGCGAGCTGACCCTGCTGATGGGCTACGAGATCACGCGGGACTTGCCCCTGGCCACGCGCCGCATCGAAACGCCGTTGACCACGCTCGATGCCCCGGTCATCGCCGGCAAGAAACTTGCCGTCGTGCCGGTACTGCGTGCTGGCGTCGGCATGAGCGATGGACTGGTCGAACTGATTCCCTCCGCGCGCATCGGCCATATCGGCCTGTACCGCGACGAAAACAGCCGCCCGGTCGAATACCTCGTCCGGCTGCCCGACATCGAGGACCGGACCTTCATCCTGTGCGATCCGATGGTCGCCACCGGTTACTCCGCGGCCCATGCCGTGGACGTGCTGAAGAAGCGCGGCGTAAAAAGTGAGGCGATCATTTTCCTGGCGCTGGTAGCCGCCCCCGAAGGAGTCTCGGTATTCCAGCAAGCCCATCCCGACGTGAAGCTGTACGTCGCCGCGCTCGACGAGCGGCTCGACGACGACGACTACATCGTGCCTGGGCTGGGCGATGCCGGAGACCGCCTGTTCGGCACGAAGAACTGAGGCGCATGAGAAATCGCGCCGGCCTGCGGCGCGATGTCATGCCGCAATCCCACCGCACGACCGGGATGGCAGGAACAAGGGGGATGTCGGCGACAACAGTGACATCCGCCCGGTATCGGGCGGATGCATCTACACCGAACCGACCGGATGCATCGGATCACGATCGATCATGAAACGCTGGAAATCGTAGACTTGTGGCGGCAACGACTCCCTCGGCAGGCTGAAAAGCGCGTAGTAATAGGTATCGCGCCCTGTGAATGTACTGGCCGGCAGGCAATACGGCTCCCAGTCATAACAGGCAGGCACGTACATGCCGTTGCCGGGCCAGAAGAACGGCACCACCCGGAGATCCTGCAAGGCATGTACCAGGCAATCCGGCGCATCGAACATGGCAGCCGCCTCGCAATGCGCCAGCAAGCCCGCCTCCGTCTCGATCACCATAAGTGTCGCCTCCCCCCTGGCAGTCAGTAGCAGGAAGCCGCCGGGATTCGGATACAGGCAGTATTCGACAAAGCCATAGCGCGCCATCAGTTGTGCCAGCACGCCCATCGTTGCCGGCTCGGACAAAAATGGAAAGGAATGCTGGCCGAGAATTTCGCGCACAGTTCCGGACAGCGCACGAAAATACGACTCCTGCAGGTCCGCGACGCAACCCGCTAGCTTGTCCAGCGCATCTGGATCACCCTTCTTGATGTACCGGTCGATCATCCTGTTGTTGAACCCGCCGACGGCCACGCCTTCATCCGCCGTACCTGTCAGCAGGATCCGGCGGCACGAAAGATCGGCAATCTCCGCACAGAACTCCAGCCCGCTCATTTCCGGCATGGAAAAATCCACGGCAACGACCGCCGGATGCAGGAAACGGTCAGCGCAGCCAGTCTGGCGATGGATCCATGCCAGATCCATCTCCACCACACGCCGCTCCATGGACAGCGATGCATCGTCATAGTGCACGGTGATCGCCGGCTCGTTGCGCTGGCACAGCACCGTGCGCGCCCGCAGCCACGCAATGGCCTTGTGCGGGTCGTTGAACGTCACGATCGGCTGCTCGATCGGCATGCCAAACTTGATGCTTTCGCAGTATGAACGGCAGTCGTCCACGATCACCAGCACGCTCGGATGGTAGAACACCGGCGGAAGTCGATCAGCATTCGGCATGACCATGAGCCGCTCCACGCATCAAAAAAGCTCGATCCAGGCCGCGAGATTGCCGGCCTGCGCGGCATGGCGCTCGCGCAGCAACCGGCATTGCATGGCGCCACCCTCGACAGCGGTCTGCAGCGTCACCCCATGTGCCGCGAGCCACAGCAAAAATGCCAGCCAGCCGGCCGCCTGCGGCCGTACCGGCGTCTGCGGCCCGCCCTCCAGGAACTCGGTTAGCAGCGTCGCATCATGGATGGTCACAACGTCGCCCGCAGGCATGGAAACGGCATCACCAAGCAGCGCCTGCAGGCGGGCCAGCGGATGGCCTTCGGCAAATGCCACGCCTTGCAGTGTTTGCAGCGCCGCACGGGTTGCCTGCCCGAAGCCGCCCGAACGCTCTGCCTCAAGCGCAATCAGATCGGTGTAATCGAGCACGTTCCAGTCCAGCGCCACATCGCGCAAGCCAACCGCGGCGGCCGTGGAGAAATAGACCTCCATGGCGTCGAAAGTTTCTGTCATGCCGGCCATCATGCCAATGGAACGCACTGCGCCAATCCGGCTCAGCAGCATATGGCGATGATTGATGCCGATCTTCTCGCGCAGCAGTTCATCGCG
Organism: Imbroritus primus; assembly: GCA_000272025.2. Lineage (GTDB taxonomy): Bacteria > Pseudomonadota > Gammaproteobacteria > Burkholderiales > Burkholderiaceae > Imbroritus > Imbroritus primus. The sequence goes on along the minus strand of AKCV02000015.1, from coordinate 435,237 downwards.
CTCCCCCAGCAACGTCGCCAGGTCCAACGCCTGCATGATCTCCAGCCGCAGGCCGCGCACATCCCACGGCTTGCGGATGTAGCGATGGATCTGGCCGAGGTTGATGGCCTCGACCGTGTCGTCGAGTTCGGAATACGCCGTCGTCAGGATACGCACGATATGCGGAAAGCGCTCCGCGGCGTGCGACAGCAACACATTGCCGTATTCACCAGGCATGCGCTGATCCGACACCAACACCTTGAGCGTCTCACCATGGGCCTCGAGAAGCGCACGCCCTTCCGACACCGAGCCGGCGACCAGCACAGGCGCGATAGCGCCGATGACGCGCTCGAAATACTTGACGGCAGTTGGCTCGTCGTCGACGAAGAGAATCGTCGGACTCGTCATCGTCGAACTCGTATTGGCCTCACTCATTGTTCATTTCCCGTAACTGATATCGTTGGGTGGAAAACACAGGACAACTTGCGTCCCCGCGCCAGGCCGCGCGGCAATTTCGATGCCGCCAAAGAACGACTGCATGATCCGCTTGCAGAAAATCATGCCCATGCCCTTGTGGCCCTGGCCGGATGCCGTCGTCACCGGCGTATCGAACAGCTGGTCGAGCACGTCCGGCGTCATGCCTGGACCGTTATCCTCGATCACGATGCGCGGCACGTCGAATACCTCGATGCGGAACATGATGCGCATGTCCGCCCTGCCCTCCAGCACGCGCAAGGCATTGCCCAGCAGTGAGGACAGCACCAGCGATGCACACACCGGCGACCCGGAGATATCGAAGTCCTGCACCACCACCGAGGACACGCCGGCACGCTGCGCCGGGGTCATCGGATAGGTATCGAGCAGGGACGTCACGACCGTGCTCGCCGGCAACGACGCCCGGCTGGCGGATGCCATGCCGGCCGCGCGCACTGAATCAATGAACGCCGTCAGCAGCGAAATGCAGTAGCGCGCGCTGTGCTCCACGCGGTCAGCCGCATGCAGCACCGCCGCACAATCCGGTGCGCGCAACCGCCCACCTTCCATGCGCGTCTTGATGCCGCGCGCGCTCGCCACCGCCGACAGCAGCGGCGTGTTCATTTCATGCGCCAGGAACGACAATCCCTCATCCATGGCCATCAACCGCTGGCGCTTGTTCTTGCGCAACTGCGCCGCCTCGAGCGCCTTGCGCAGCTGCGTGCGCAGGTTATCGGTATTCGCCGGCTTCTCCACGATACGGAAAACATCGACCGAATTGATCGTGTTCATCAGCATCACCTTGTCGGCATAGGCGCTGAGGATCATGCACACAATCTGCGGGGCACAGACCTGCACCTCTGCCAGCAACTGCCCGCCATCCTTGCCCGGCATACGGAAATCGGTCAGCAGCACATCGGGTGGCGGGCCATTTCGGATGACTTCCAGCGCACTGTCGGCATCCTCTGCCAGCACAACATTGAACTCGTCACTGAACAGGCGCGCGAAATACTTGCGCGCCTGCTCCTCGTCATCCACATACAACACCGTCCCCAGCGCCTTATCAGCCATGATCTTCTCCACTCGGCAGATCGAAGGACATCCGCGTCCACGCCCCTTCCTCGCTCTCCGCCACCAGCCTGCCACCGTGGTTCTCGATGACGGAGTAACTGATGCTGAGTCCCAGCCCAAGCCCCTTGCCGACATCGCGGGTCGTGAAAAACGGCTCGAAAATCCGCTCCAGGTTATGGGGCGCAATACCCCGCCCGTTATCGCACACCGAAACATGCAGACGCCCGTTGGCCCAGCGGGACTTCACTTCGATCAGGGGATCCGCATGCCCCTTTGAAACGAGCGCGAGGGCGGCGTTGGTCAACAGGTTGATCAACACGCCGATGATCAGCGCCTCATCGCCGCGCACCAGGCCATTCGGATCGAGATCCGTCGTCACGCGAACCGGCCGCAGCTCATGGCTCGACAACCGCCGCGCCGAGTCGAGCGCCTTGTCGAAATAGAACGGCACGTCCATGCCTTCCGTGGGGCCGCGATACGCGAAGGTCTTCAGGTCGGACACAATCTGCTGCACCCGCCGCATCCCGGTCTGGGCATCGAGCAGGCATTCCTTCAGGCTGCTGCTCTGCGCGATCAATGGATCCTCGAGCCCGACCTCGACCGCCATGAGGCAGAAATTGACCGGGTTGTTGACCTCATGCAACAGGCCGGCCGAGAGCGTGCCCAAGGCTGCCATTTTTTCTTGTTGGAGGAGTTGGCCTTTGATATCCAACAAATTTCTGTTCACACATTGAAGTTCCTCAACCTTCCCGGCCAAAGCAGTTTTTAACTGAAACATTCTGAACCCCACCCATTCGTTGAATATTGTTCCCAGTATCCCAACGCAAGAAACCATCAATATAAAAATTGACTGAATATAAAATGACCCTACCAGAAAGAACTCACGGTCATGCCACAGGCAAGCCAAGATGTATATAAAAAAAGATATCACCCCAAATAGCGTGTTTTTTACCATTCCGTAAGGCAAGATTACAGAAGCTGCAAATATAGCCAGCAACAACCCACCCCAGTACATGGATGCTGCGCCTTCTGTAACGGCAATCATTATCGAAATCATGATCTGCGGCACAAGAAGCCATGTCACTGTAACGGCATATATATGCCTTACCCCCCATTCAGTGTTTCCCACCAAACACATCGCATAAATCAAAAGCGAAGCAATTATTCTCAAAGCAAGGAAGGGTGTGAAATGCTCAGGATATAGCACCGCATCAAGCGAACATCCCAAAATAACCAAAGCGATGGCAATGCGCGTCCCTGTCAAGCTTAGCGTAACCAGGAAATCACCCATTTGTGCCAGATACTCAGCACGCTGGGCCAAATCAGCTGAAGCCACGCGGCTACCCATTCACAATCTCCGCCTCCACAAATACATTCACACCTGTCTCATCAACATATGTTCGGTTTACTTTCATCCCAGTTTGATCACTAATGCGTGCCATATCAGACTCATCGCGGTAGATAAGGAACCACTCTAGCAGGTGATCCATTATGAAATACCGATCTGGGTTCTTACTATGAACATTAGTAAAAATAACCTTCCCGCCAAGTTTTGATTGAGACGAGAAATAGGATAACAATCGACCACAAACTTTATCTGAAAGGTAATCAAAAAGTCCTGCGCAGTAAATGGCATCAAAAATATTCTTAGACTCTCCATTTACTCTCTTTTTAATCAAATCATGAACAGATAAATGCGAGCACTCAATGGAAACGTCTATCTTGCGCTTCGATATCGCATCTTGTATTTTTTTCTGTGCATACTTGAGCGTTTCTTCATTAAAATCAATAAGGTGAAATTCAAGAACGCTGGGGCTATGAAATTCCTTGATAAATCTTTGAATTTCCGCAGCAGGCCCACAACCAACGTTCATTACTTTCAGCGTACGACCCTCTTTTAATGCAGTGTTAGCAAGTTTCTCCAGAAAAGCGTAAAGAATTTCAATCCTGTTTCTATGCGCCTGAGCAAGACACCCTTCAAGGAATCCTGAATTTATCATTTGAAAGTAAGTGTTCGGACCCTGCCTTCGATCTCCTAAGATCTGATTGACCATCTGATAATCGCCGGCATAGCCCAAAGGTTTTGTGTAGGTGCGATAAATAAATGGCGAGCGCAACAACAAAGGATGAAGTGCACTCTGAGCATAAACCCTATGAGCAGATGTCAACTCAGATGATATCTCGCCAGATATACCTTCCAATTCATCGAAATATAATCTTGCACGCCTGAGTATTGGTTCGGCCAGCTCATAGAACGCTAAATTTGATAAAACCCCATCTTCTCTGGGTAGATCTGATGCCAAATCCACCTGCGCAACCCAGCGAGATACTTCGGTCAAAAATGTACGCAGCTCATTAACTACAGACTGATAATCTTCTCTAATTCGGCAGCGATCATCCCAATCTCGAATAAAAATTCGAGCTTCACTCCCAAATGAAGTGGAATCTGTTGTTGCCAAAGTAGACAGCTCACGCCATTCATCTGCCAACACCACAGAGACCACAGCTGTTAAACCTGTAGAAACCAGGCTCGTAACCACTGCTCTTCCACAATACACATCCGCCGTACCAGCTTTCACTGTCAGCCCAGTCAATATTTCACTGACTTGTACGATGGAGTAAGGATTATAGATTTCCATTACCAACGTACGCCTTTGTAAGTCGGTAATCGTCCCCCGCACTAACTCACTCTGTGAATTGCGGAAGCTAACAACTGGAGCAATCTGTTTTTTCGAATGCACAATGAGTATGCCGATGTTGGTCTAGGTTACTCTTGACTTCAAGTGATGAAGCCTAGCGTGAAGAATTGAATGTCGCCAGCCAAAATAGCAAACAGACACACTATTCAACATTCACACGCCCATATTGCCGGAACCACTTAAGTTCTATTTAAGTCGAGTGTCCTGCGAAGCAGAATTGTCTGCGCTTCACGCATCATTTGTTCGTATTTTCGTGCAAAACGTTGATCCGCAAACAACATTGACAATGCAGAGCAATATTCCGTTACATACTCCCAATACCTACAAAACCGCTTCCAACCGGCACACCAGACTGCAATGCAGCACGTTATTTAACAAGGATTAACACTTGTACCGCAATTTCCCTTCTATTAATTCATGGAAGGTTTAATCATTACGTGACGATGACACCGACACATACTCTCACCGCCATGCCAAAGGAGAATGCCGTGAACCAGAGCAGATCATCCTCGCGGCCATGCGGGCACATCCTGCATACGCGCCCACATCTGCATCTGGTAGTGAACGATCCGAGCATGGCCGGGACGAGGTGTGACGATGTGCCCCCGCTCGATCAGGTGCAATCCAGCCACGGGAACATCGGGCCGGCGCCGGTGATGTACCTGTCGCCGTTCGATGCATGGCTCGATGCCACGCTGGCCAGCCGCGCCGGAATGCGCTACACGGTCTGCGCGGCGCGCGATTACGATCCGCGGGAGGCCATACTGACCCATGGCGGACGCTTGCTGGTGAGCCTGCATTGCGCATGGGCTGCGTGCGACGGGAGGCTGCTGACCAGCCATATGTCGTTAACGGGGCTGCGGCATGTGCAGGTGCTGGACATACCGCGTGACCGGTTATCGGCCATCGACCTGGCGGTGGATCGGGGGGCGCTCGATACGATTGAACGTCTGCACGAGCATGCGGGATTGTTCGCTTTTCGCGATACCTATCGCATGGTTTCCATATGGAGCCCCAAGGAATGGCAGCAGGCGTTGTCGACCGCACTGCGGAGACTGCCAGGCCGCGCTCCCGCTGGCAGCAGAATCAATCAAGCGGCGCTGTATGACCCGGAGGCCAGCGCGTGGCATTTCGTACCGGTAGGGCTTTTTCTGAACGGCGAGGATCGAAGTGGCAATGGCGACTGAGATGACGGCTGAGCTGGCAATGGAAATGACAGCGGATACCGCAGCCGCGATCGGCCCTCAGAAACGATGAAAACAGCAGGGGCAGCGACCACGACGAGAACACATGAATCAATGGGTACGGTCCCGCGCTGCGGGCCATTCTTTGTGTATAAAAAAGGGGAGACACAATGACCACCTATCGACATCTGCTGCGCAGCGGTGACTCCACCAGCACCAACGGCATCCTCATCGCGTCGGGAGACCTGATCCGTGGAGACGTGCGTGTGGCCGTGGAGGGCGACTATGCAACGTGCCCCGCGTGCGATGGCGGTGGCGTGGTATTCAATACCTGCACGCCAACGTTTCGCCAGCGCGGCCGGCGGGTGTTGGTGCATGGAGCGTATGTGAACTGCCGGTGCGAGGCCAAGCCCATCGTGCTGGCCTCGCGCGGTAGCCTGGGAATCGAGGTGCAGATCCCGGAGATCGAGATTCCCTACGGGCAGCATCCGAGCGATATGGAGCTGATGGCAGCGATGCAGGCGCTATGTGTGGAGGCGCGACGCGTGCGGGAGTGGCGAACCGCCGGCTATCCCGGTGCCGCCGGGAACGATGCCCTGGACAGGCGCCTCGATGCCGACCTCGGCGCGGCCTGCCGGTCGGCACGCGATGGCCTGATGCGGATCAAGGCGGTCACGCTGGAGATTGGCGAGCAGACTTGAGCCCCGCCAAGCCCGGACCTCAAGCGACAACAGCAGCCCGAGGGCTGCCGTTGTCGATCATCCTTCCCCTACGCCACCCCCGCCCGGTCCACTCCAGTCCAGCCAGCGGATAGGCGGCAATTCTTTACGATATGGCCTGACTGTCGGCACCTGCCCGCAAGGTCCGGGCTGCCGCGACCATGTTCGCGAGCGCCGGCAGCACCTCCGCCCACTGCCGCGTCTTCAGCCCGCAATCCGGATTCACCCACAGGCGTTCGGCAGGAATACGCTGTGCAGCCTTGCGCATCAGCGTTTCGATGTGTGCCTGCGTCGGAATGTTCGGTGAGTGGATGTCATAGACACCCGGTCCGATTTCATTGGGGTAGCTGAAGTTGTCGAAGGCATCGAGCAGCTCCATGTCAGAACGCGAGGTTTCGATGGTGATGACATCGGCATCCATCTCCGCAATGGAAGCGATGATGTCGTTGAACTCCGAGTAGCACATATGGGTGTGGATCTGCGTCTCATCCTGCACGCCATTGGCGGCGATCCGGAACGATTCCACCGCCCAGTCGAGATACGACTGCCACTGGGCGCGCCGCAGCGGTAGGCCTTCGCGCAACGCGGCTTCGTCGATCTGGATCACGCGCACGCCGGCACGCTCCAGGTCGAGCACTTCCTCGCGGATGGCGAGGGCAAGCTGGTAGCACGAGACCGCGCGCGGCTGGTCGTCGCGGACAAATGACCAATTGAGGATCGTCACCGGCCCGGTGAGCATGCCCTTCATGGGCTTGTCGGTAAGAGATTGCGCGTAGCGGATCCATTCGACCGTCATGGCCCTGGGCCGGCTGATGTCGCCGAACAGGATGGGCGGTTTGACGCAACGCGAGCCGTAGGACTGCACCCAGCCGTACTGGCTGAAGGCATAGCCGTCGAGCTGCTCGCCGAAGTATTCGACCATATCGTTGCGTTCCGCTTCGCCGTGGACCAGGACATCGAGCCCGAGCGCTTCCTGCTCGCGCACGCTGCGCGCAATCTCGGCCTGCATGGCGGCGCGATAGGCGTCTGCGCCGATCTCGCCGCGCCTGAACTGGCTGCGTGCCTGCCGAATCTCGCCAGTCTGCGGAAAAGACCCGATGGTCGTGGTTGGAAAAGCCGGCAGGCGCAGACGCTCGGCCTGCCGCGCCGCGCGTACGGGATACGGCTGCCGGCGCTGTCCAAGCGTCGGGGTAATTCGGGCCAGCGCAGCTTGCACGGCGGGATTGTGGACCTTGGGCGAACCTCGGCGGGCGTCGATGGCGGCGCGGTTGGCGGCCAGCGTCTGCTGTACGGCGGCGCGCCCCAGGCGCAAGGCCGTTGCCAGGATGTAGAGTTCATCAAGCTTCTGCACTGCAAACGCCAGCCACGCGCAGATATCCGCATCGAGCGCCTGCTCGCTGGCGAGATCGACCGGTACATGCAGGAGCGAACACGACGGTGCAATCCACAGCCGGTCGCCGAGGCGCTGCGCCACGGGCTCGAGCCAGTCGAGCACTGCATCGAGCTCGGTCTTCCAGATATTGCGACCGTTGATCACACCAAGCGACAGGATGCGGTCGGCAGGCAAGCGGGCCAGCACGCTGTCGATCTCATCGCGCGCATGGACGGCATCGAGATGCAGGCCTTGCACCGGCAATTCGCAGACCAGCGGCAGGTTATCCTGCAACTGGCCGAAGTACGTGGTCAGCAGCAGATTGACCTTGCCTGTATCAAGCGCGGCATAGGCATCACGGTAGGCCTGCTGCCAGGCCGGCGACAGTTCGGTGACCAGCAGCGGCTCGTCGATCTGCACCCACTGCGCCCCGGCATCGGCCAGCGCGGCCAGCAGTTCTGTGTACACCGGCAAGAGTCGCGGCAGCAGCTCGAGCTTGTCGGAATCGTCCTTAGCCTTGCCAAGCGCGAGGTAGGTCACCGGGCCGATGATTACCGGCTTGCCGCGCACACCCGTGTGGCGCGCCTCTGCAAGCTGATCGAGCAGTCGCGTGGCATCAAGCCGGAAAGTGGTATCAGCCACGAACTCGGGCACGATGTAGTGGTAGTTGGTATCGAACCACTTGGTCATCTCGCCAGCAGCCACGTCCTGGTCCGTGCCGTCATGCGCGCCTGCGCCACGGTCGGCACCGCAGCAGGCGGCGTGGTCCTCCGTGGTTCGCGCCGAGCGGCCACGGGCGACGCGAAACATGTTGTCGAGCGCATCGCCCTGGAAATCCCGCACGCGCGCCGGCAGGTTGCCAAGCGTAAAGCTCATGTCAAGCACATGATCGTAAAAGGAGAAATCACCAACCGGCGCAAAATCGAGTCCGACCTGTTGCTGCCAGTGCCGCGCCCGCAGTTCCGCGCCGCGCGCGAGCAGTTCGCTGCGCGGCGACTCGCCCCTCCAGTACGACTCGAGGGCAAACTTCAACTCGCGCTGTGCGCCAATGCGCGGAAAACCCAGATTGTGTGTGATGGCCATGATGCGGTGCTTCCCCAGAATGAATCGATGGCCCGATCGTACTCAAGGCAAATCATGAAGTAAAATGGTCTTATTTCACTAATCGATTAATTTTCTTCATACATCGTCATGCTGGAAAGAATGCACCTTGCCATCGTCCGGGAAGTCGACCGCCAAGGTTCGCTGACGGCGGCCGCACGCGTGCTGTGCCTGACGCAATCAGCGCTCAGCCACACCATGCGCAAACTGGAACAGCAGCTGGAGACGGAAATCTGGCTGCGCGAGGGCCGCAGCCTGCGGCTGACGCAGGCCGGTCAGTACCTGCTGGCGGTGGCCAACCGCGTGCTGCCGCAGCTGGCCCTGGCCGAGGAGCGCATCGGCCAGTACGCGCAAGGGGAACGCGGCGCGCTGCGCATCGGCATGGAGTGCCATCCGTGCTACCAGTGGCTGCTGAAGATCGTGTCGCCGTACCTCGCCGCGTGGCCGGATGTGGATGTGGACGTCAAGCAGAAATTCCAGTTCGGCGGCATCGGCGCGCTGTTCGGCTACGAGATCGACCTGCTGGTCACGCCGGATCCGCTGCTCAAGCCGGGGCTGCATTTCGAGCCGGTGTTCGATTATGAGCAGGTACTGCTGGTGGGCACCGCTCACCGGCTGGCGGGCCCGGCGTATGCCAAGCCGGCCGACCTGGCCGACGAAGTGCTGATCACCTACCCGGTGGCCATTGACCGGCTGGACATCTACACGCAGTTCCTGATGCCGGCGGGCATCATGCCGCGCCGGCACAAGACCATCGAGACAACCGACATCATGGTGCAGATGGTGGCGAGCGGACGCGGCGTGGCCGCGCTACCGCGCTGGCTGGCGGCAGAATACGCGGAACGTATGCCGGTCACGGCGGTGCGGCTCGGCAAGCAGGGCATCGCCAAGCAGATTTTTCTGGGCGCGCGCGAGGGCGAGCTTGGGATCGATTATCTGCGGGCGTTTATCGAGCTGGCGCGTGGGGGGCAATTGCAGCCGTCGTAACACGCTAACTGAGGCGGCACGCGACGCGCAAGTGGCATCGCCAAGCCTTGCGCCGGTCGGAGAAAGAACGCAGTAAACTACTACGTATTGCGCGCCTCCCCGCCCTCGCCCATCCGCCAGTCCGCGACTGGCTGCCTACCGTGAGATCTGCCATGACATCCTGGCCTGATACCCGCATCCAGCAACTGCTCGGCATCGAGCTTCCCATCCTGCAGGCGCCCATGGCCGGCGCGGCGTTCGAGGACATGGCCATTGCCGTATCGCAGGCCGGCGGCCTGGGTGCGCTGGCGTGTGCCATGCTCAGCCCGGCACAGATCGAGGCGGCGGTCGGCCGTTTCCGTGCGGCCACGGACAAGCCCCTCAACCTGAATTTTTTCTGCCACCAGCCGCCAGCGAACGATCCGGCCCGCGAGGCCGGCTGGCGGCAACGGCTGTCGCCATACTTTGCCGAATTCGACATCGACCCGCAGGCCGTGGCGCCGGCGCCCAGCCGTGCGCCGTTCGATGCTGCGACCTGTGCGCTGGTGGAAGCATTGCGCCCGGAAGTGGTGAGTTTCCATTTCGGGCTGCCCGAGCCCGGCCTGCTCGCCCGCGTCAAGGCCACGGGGGCGCGCGTGCTGTCGTCCGCGACAACCGTAGAAGAAGCGCGCTGGCTCGAAGCGGCGGGCTGCGATGCCATCATCGCGCAGGGCGCGGAGGCCGGCGGGCATCGCGGCATGTTCCTCAACGATCATGTGTATGCGCAGGTCGGCACGTTCGCACTGGTGCCGCAGGGGGCGGATGCGGTGCGAGTGCCGGTGATTGCCGCGGGCGGCATTGCCGATGGCCGGACGGTGGCTGCAGCCTTCACGCTCGGAGCAGCTGCGGTCCAGGTGGGCACGGCCTACCTGCTGTGCCCCGAAGCGCGCATTTCCGCACCGCACCGTGCGGCCTTGCTGGAAACGCGGGCACAGGAAACCGCCCTCACCAACATCTTTTCAGGACGTCCGGCCCGTGGCATCGTCAATCGCGTGATGCGCGAACTCGGACCACTGTCCGCCGTGGCGCCGGCCTTTCCGCTGGCCGGCGGTGCACTCGCGCCGCTGCGCGCGAAGACGGAGCCGACAGGCTCCGCGGACTTCATGTCATTATGGTCCGGTCAGTCGGCGGCCCTCGCCCGCCCGATGCCGGCCGGTGACCTTACCCGCCAGCTGGCCGCAGACGCACTGGCACGGATGGCCGGCAAGGCCGGCTAGTTCCGGCGTCGTTGCCCTCGACGCCGCACCACCACTGGGCGCTTTCCGCACCAGAATGAAGCAGATCCGCCTGGCCTGTGGGCCGGCGACGGGGGCAATCACACTTTCTGCGATTTCCTTCCTCTCAGGCATTCCGGCATCCGGCCTGATGTCAGAACTCGCCAAAATCCCAGCAGTTCAGCCCAGTTTCACGGCAGAAACACCCATTTGAAATCCCCCTTCACACTCAGGGTTTTCGTGGATCCACGCCATCCCGGAACGCTGGCATGCTTGCTGCTCAAGAAATTCAAGTAACTTGAATGACATGCACTATCATTGCACGCTAATTCAAGAGGCTTGAATCTCTAATTCTTTGTTCACTTCGAAGGGGAAAAAAGTGCAGAAAAAACATACCGTGCTCGCGGCCGCGATGCTGTGCGCCTCCGCCAGTCTGTTGATGGTCAGCGCACCCGTGGCCGCCAAGGATGTCGTCAAGATCGCGTTTGTCGGCCCGCTCACTGGCGGCGTGTCGGCCATCGGTCTGGGTGGACGCAATTCGGCCGACCTGGCCGTGCGCCTGCGCAATGCCGATCCCAAGTCGAAGTACACCTATCAGTTGGTAACCCAGGATGACGAGTGCCGCCCGAACGTGGGCGTGCAGGTGGCCACCAAGGTCGCGGCCGACCGCAGCATCGTCGCGGGCGTAACGCACTTCTGCTCCGCCGTGGCCATGGGCACGGTCGGCGTCTACAACCGCTTCGGCATGCCGGCCGTGGTGTGGGGTGCAGTGCTGCCCGAAATCACCTATGCCAACAACTTCAAGGAAATCCATCGCGTCAACGGCACGATGATCAACCAGAGCGAAGTGGCAGCCAAGTTCGTCACCGGACTCGGCTACAAGAAGTGGGCGATCATCCACGACACCACCGACTACGGCAAGGGCCACAACAAGTACTTCAGCGAATACCTGAAGAAGAACGGCGGCACCATCGTCGGCACCTTCGGCGTCACCGCCGACCAGCAGGACTTCACCACCGAACTGACGAAGATCCGCGAGATGAAGCCGGACGTGATCTACTTCGGCGGCCTCACCCCGCTCGGCGTGCGCATCCGCACACAAATGGAAAAACTGGGCATCAAGGCACAGTTCGAAGGGACCTCGGGCATCATGTCCGACGCCTATATCCAGGGTGTGGGCAAGGACATCGCCGAAGGCTCGCTGGCCTTCCTGGAAGGCGCGCCGTGGGAAAAACTGCCGGGCGGCCTGTTCTTCTCGGGCAAGTACCAGCAGCAGAAATACAGCGAGCCGCCTGAAGCCTACGGCCCGTTCGCCTTTGCCGCGACCAACCTGATCATCGACGCCGTCGAGAAGGTCGGTCCGGACCGCAAGAAGGTGCGTGACGTACTGAACGCCACCAAGGATGCCGACACCATCATCGGCAAGGTCACCTTCGACGATCATCGCCAGAACATCGTGCCGCTCGTTACCAAGTACGTGGTCGACAACGGCAAGTGGGTGATCTGGGAAGACAGCGCCTACGCCAAGGGCAAAAAGAAGCTGGCCGGTCTGTGATGACGCTGCCGCGGACGGTTGGCGGTGCTCCGGCCGCCCGCGGCACGACAGGGGAAATCAATGAGTGAATTGGGGCAATACATTTTCAACGGCCTGATGCTCGGCATGATCTATGCAATGGTCGCCGTTGGCTTCACGCTGTTCTTTGGCGTATTGGACGTGATCAAGTTCTCGCATGGCGATGTGCTGATGGTGGGCGCGTTCGCCGGCCTGGCTGCATCCATCGGCGTCGTCGGCCTCGGCATCGAATCGCCGTGGATCCAGCTGGCGGCCGTGGTGATCTGCGCCATCTGCGTAACCGGCCTGCTCGGCGCGGGCATCGCCAGGTTCCTGATCCTGCCGCTGCGCAAGGCGCCGCCGCTGAATACGCTGCTCGCCACGCTGATGCTCGGCACCGTCATCCGCGAGGCCGTGCGCCTGTTTTATCCGGACGGATCGAACCCGAAGCCGTTTCCGCGCCTGCTGCCGACCGACGTCATCGAATTCGGCAGCTTTGCCGTGCGCATGGACAACCTGATCCTGCTCGCCGCCGGCGTGGCCGTGATCGTCGGCGTCCATCTGCTCATCACCCGCACGCGCCTGGGCATGGCGATCCGCGCCGTGGCGCAGGATGGTGAAACCGCGCGGCTGATGGGCATCAACTTCGAAGCCGTGGTGCTGCTCACCTTCGCCCTCGGTTCCGCCATGGCGGCGCTGGCCGGCGTGATGAACGGGCTGTACTACAACGAAATCAACTTCAACGTCGGCCTGCTGCTGGGCGTGATCGGTTTCGCTGCGGCGATTCTCGGCGGCCTCGGCAACATCTATGGCGCGATCATCGGCGGCTTCCTGTTCGCCGCGCTGCAGGTGCTCGGCAGCGCCGCCCTGCCGGCCATCATCCCCAACATCCCCAGCGCCTACAAGGACGTGTTCGCATTTGCCGTGGTCATCGTGCTGATGGCCTGGAAGCCGACCGGCCTGATCGCCGAAAAATCCAGTGAGCGGGTATAACACCATGACCAGTACAACAACGCGCAAACCAGCCATGGTCCTGGCGCTCGCCAGTATCGCCCTGACCGTGTACATGTGGCTGTTCCTGCATGCCGAAACGCAGATCGGCGTGGCCGTGCTGCTCGCCGTGGCGGCCCTCGCCACGGTGGTGTCGAGCAAGGCCGGCCTCATCCGCAAGGTCGAAGCTGCCGGCGCGAGCCGCCCCGGTCTCGCAAGCCTGTGGGCGGCCGGCGCCACGCTCGCGCTGATCGCCCTGTTCTACGACCAGCACTTCGTGCTGCTGATGATCTGTGCCGTGCTGCTGTACACCACGGCCTGCCTTGGCCTCACGCTGCAGTTCGGCTTCTCCGGCGTGGCCAACTTTGCGGGCGCGGCTTTCTTCGGCATCGGCTCCTACGCTACCGCCGTGCTGGCCACGCACACCGCCATCCCGCATCTGCTGATCGTGGTGATTTCCGGCCTGCTCGCCGCCGTCATCGGCTCGGTGCTGATCACCCCGGTGCTGCGTACCCGCGGCCACTATGCGGCGCTCGTCACCATCGCCTTCGGCATCCTGTTCAAGACCTTCATCGAGGTGAATGACGTGCTCGGCGGCCCGCAGGGCCTGCAGGTTCCCGGCATGACGTTGTTCGGCTACTCGCTCAACGATGGTTTCAGCGTGTTCGGGCATGAGGCTTCGTTCTATGTCAGCTACGCGCTGCTGAGCCTCGTGGTCTGCGGCGGCATCTTCCTCGTTGTCAAGGCGCTGGAACGCTCGTGGGTCGGCCTGAGCATGGACGTAGTGCGTACCGACGAAACCGCAGCCGCGACCTTCGGCCTGCATATCGCACGCTGGAAAGTCATCGCCTTCATGATGGGCAACTTCTTTGCCGGCATTGCCGGCAGCGTGTACGGCATGATCACCGGCTTTGTCGCACCCAATAACTTCACCTTTGCCGATTCGCTGCTGATGCTGTCCATCGTCATCCTCGGCGGCCTGGGCAATGCCGTGGGCCTGATCCCGGCCGCCATCATCGTGCTGGTGCTGCCGGAAAAACTGCAGTTCATCCAGGAATACCGCTTCCTGTTCTACGCGGCGCTGGTGATCGTCATCCTGCTGTTCCGTCCGGATGGCCTGCTGCCGCGCAAGACGCGCCTGTTCTTTAGCCGGGAGACCTCGCGATGAGCCAGACAAAAACACTGGTCGAAGTCAAAGACCTGACCATGCGCTTCGGGGGCCTGACGGCGCTCGACAATCTCAACATGTCGATCCATGAAGGCGAAGTGCTCGGCCTGCTGGGCCCGAACGGCTCGGGCAAGACCACCTTCTTCAACGTGCTGACCGGCCTGTACAAGGCTAGCAGCGGGAGCATCGTCTACAAGGGTGAAGAAGTCATCGGCAAGTCGCCGCAGCAGATCTACCGCAGCGGTGTGGCGCGCACCTTCCAGCGTTCGCGCCTGTCGCTGCCGCTGACCGTGTTCGACAACATCGTCATCGGCGACTACCAGCACATGCAGCACGGGCTGATCTTCAACCTGTTCCGCCGCAAAGCCTTCCGCGCGGAATACGACGCCTACGTGGAAAAGGTCCGGGACCTACTGAACATCTTCAGCCCGCCACTGGTGGAACGCATGTTCGAGCCGGTGGAAACCTTCACCATGATCGACCGCCGCCGCATCGAGGTGTGCCGCGCTCTGCTGAGCCGCCCGCGCCTGCTGCTGCTCGACGAGCCCTCCGCCGGCATGACGCACGACGAAACGCACGCGCTGATGGGCGACATCCTCGACGTGCGCAGCAAGCTCGACAACCTGACCGTGGTGCTGATCGAGCACGAGATGAACGTGATCGAACGGATCACCGACCGCTGCGTGGTGCTGAATTACGGCAAGAAGATTGCCGAAGGAACCTATGCGGAAATCACGTCCGACCCGAACGTGCAGACCGCCTATCTTGGAGAGGAAGCAGCATGAGCGCGCTGACTGTAAAAGGCCTGACCACCGGCTACGACAAGGTGAACGTGCTGCACGATGTGTCCATCGAAGTCGCGCCCGGCAAGATCACCTGTATCCTCGGCGCCAATGGCGCCGGCAAGAGCACGCTGATCCGCGCCATCCTCGGCCTCACGCCGCCGCGCCAGGGGCAGATCCTGTGGGACGGCCGCGATCTCGCCGGCGAGAAGACGCATAAGATCATCGCCAGCGGGATCTCGTGCATTCCGGAAGGCCGCAAGATCTTTCCGCGCATGACGGTCGCGGAAAACCTGGCGCTAGGCGCCTTTCTCGAAACCAACGCGAGCCTCGTACGCGAGCGGCTCGCCAAGGTCTACGAGATCTTCCCGCGCCTAAAGGAACGCGCCACGCAGCTGGCCGGCACGATGTCGGGCGGCGAGCAGGCCATGGTTTCCATCGGCCGTGGCCTGATGGCCGAGCCCAAGCTGCTGGTAATCGACGAGCCCTCGCTGGGCCTGTCGCCGCTGTATGTGAAGGAAAACTTCAACGTCATCAAGCAGATCAATGCGCTCGGCATCACCGTGCTGCTGGTCGAGCAGAATGCCCGGCAAACGCTGGCGATCTCGCACTACGGCTATGTGCTATCGCAAGGCCGGGTGATGGCGGAAGGCACGGCCGAGGCGCTGGCGCGCAACGACGAAGTGCGCGCTGCGTACTTTGGCTAGCCTTTTCCGCGTATGACATCAGCACACGGAGATCCTATGAACGATTGCCTCGAATGGTCTGCCCGCGAACTTGCGACCCGCATGGCGCGGCGCGAGTTGCATGCTGAAACGGTGGTGCAGGCGCTGGCCGAGCGGATTGCGGCCAGCGAGCCTGCCGTACAGGCATGGCAGCATTTCGATGCCGCGCAGGCGCTGGCCCAGGCCCGCGCGCTCGACGCCAGTCCGGCGCGCGGTGTGCTGCAAGGCCTGCCGATCGGCGTGAAAGACCTGATGGATACGCACGACATGCCGACCACCTATGGCTCGCCCATCTACGCCGGCTATCGCCCGGCCGTGGATGCAGCCTGCGTGGCGGCAGCGCGTGCCGCCGGGGCCATCGTCATGGGCAAAACCGTGACGACCGAGTTCGCCACCTTCCAGCCCGGCCCCACGCGCAACCCGCGCGCACCCGCTGGTGCGCCGCGCACGCCGGGCGGCTCGTCGAGCGGCTCGGCAGCCGCCGTCGCGGCCGGCATGGTGCCGGTAGCATTCGGCACACAGACCGCCGGCTCCATCGTCCGCCCGGCAGCCTATTGCGGCATCGTCGGCTACAAGCCGACGCATGGCACACTGCCGCTGGCCGGCGTGAAGTCGCTAGCCCCCAGCCTTGACACCATCGGCGCACTCGCCCGCACGGTTGACGACGCTGCCTTCTTCATCGGCGCGCTCGCCCGCCTGCCGCTCGATGCCGCGCCGGCTGCCCGGCTGCGTGTGGGCATCTGCCATACGCCCCACTGGGCGCGCGCCAGCGACGACAGCCGTCGGGCGTTGGTCGATGCGGCACGCGCTTTCGAACGCCACGGCGCAAGCATCGTTGATGTCACCCTGCCCGCTGCCTGCAATGGCCTCAATGACGCACAGATCGACATCATGGGCTATGAGGCCGCAGCCGCCTTTGCCCCCGAACTGCAGACGTCCGCCAGCCAGTTCAGTCCGGCCTTTGCCGCCGTGCTGGCTGCCGGCCAGCAAATCGACGGCCTGCGCTACTTCAACGCACGTATGCTCGCCAACCGCATGCGCGGCGCCGTCGATGCGCTGTTCGCCGATGTCGACGTGATCCTCGCCCCAAGCACCGAGGGCGAGGCGCCGGCGGGCCTTGCAGCCACCGGCGACCCGGTGTTCAACCGCATGTGGTCGCTGCTCGGCAACCCCTGCGTCCATCTTCCGGTCGGAACCGGCGCACACGACATGCCCGTCGGCGTCACGCTGGTCGGCCCGTCTTACCAGGATGCCCAGGTCATCGCCGCCGCGCGTGCGCTTGAGCGCAGCCTCGCATCACACTCATAGGAAGCGCAAGTGAATCAGCCCCTTTCCACATCCGCCACATCTGCCGCACAGGCGCAGGATCATGTCGACAACGCCCGGCTGCAGGCCGCCATCGCCGCGCTGGCCGCCTTCGGCGGCCGGCCGGATGGCGGGGTCTCGCGCGAGACGCTCACCGAGGTAGACCTGGCCTCGCGCCGCCATCTGATCGAACAGGCCCGCGCCCTCGGCTGCGAGGTCATGGTCGACGACTGTGCCAACCTGTTCTTCCGCCGCGCCGGCCAGCGCAACGACCTGCCGCCCGTGCTCACCGGCAGCCATGGCGACACGCAGCCGGTCGGCGGCAAGCTCGACGGCGCGTATGGCGTGCTGGCGGGGCTCGAAGTGATCGCGGCGCTCAACGATGCCGGCATCGAGACCATACGTCCCATCGAGGTGGTGGCCTGGACCAACGAGGAAGGCAGCCGCTTTGGCCCGGGCACCATGGGGTCCAGCGCTTTTGTCGAGCCATCCCGCCTGGCCGGCTATCTCGACTCGGTAGACAAGAACAAGGTGCGTTTCGGCGATGCGCTGCAGACCGCGCTGGCGAGCACACCGGATGTACCGCGCTGTGCCATGCAGCGCCCGATGTCGGCCTGCGTCGAACTGCATATCGAACAGGGTCCGGTGCTGGAACGTGCCGGCATTCCGCTCGGCGTGGTCACCGGCATCCAGGCCGTGCGCTGGTTCAGCGTGACCTGCCACGGCATGATGGCCCACGCCGGCACCACGCCGATGGACGAACGCCGCGACGCCATGGCCGCCGCTGTACCGCTGGCGCAGAAGCTGTATGACTTTGCCGCTGCCGAAGCCGCCAGCCAGCTGCGCCTGACGCTGGGCCGCTGGCAGGTTGCGCCGAACTCGGTCAACACGATTCCCGGCCGCGTGGAGTTCACGGTAGACATGCGCTGCGTGGACGACAGCGTGCTGGATCGCTTCGAAGCCTTCCTGCGCGCCGAAGTTGCCGCAGCCGGCGAGGCCATGGAGGTATCACGCTTCTTCCAGCGCGAGCCCACGCACTTCCCCGCGCCAATGCTCAAGCTGATCGAGGAAGCCGCCACCCGCGCCAGCGCCCAGGCCGGGCTGCCCGCGCCAATGGCTCTCACGTCGGGCGCGTTCCACGATGCGATGTATGTGGCGGATCATTGCCCCACGGCGATGATTTTTGTGCCCAGCAAGAATGGGATCAGCCACAATGCCGCAGAGGCCACCGATCCGCGCGACCTGTTCCTGGGTGTCCAGGCGCTCGCGTACACTGTCACGGCACTGGCCAACCAGGAACAATAATCGCAGGCAGGGACAGGGAGACCCTTTGAAGACTATCCGCGCACGCGCCCTGGCGCTCGATCCGAATGATCGCAAAGGTCCGGCCGGCACGCTTGGCGTGCGGCTCCGGCATGCCCGTCTGGTGGCGGGCTACACGCTGCTGGAACTGGCGCGCAAGGCGGAGTGTTCGGAGAGCCTGATCTCCAAGGTCGAACGGGGTCTCGCCACGCCATCACTCGCGACGCTCCACCGCCTCGCCGTGGCGCTCGACACCAATATCGCCGCACTGACCACCGAGGATGCGCCAAATGCCGGCCCCATCCTGCGCGCCGGCGAACGCCCGGTCATCAAGGCCGGCGGCATTGCGCTGGAACGGCTGGTGCTGCCCAAGCGCGGCGGCCTGCTGCAGGCCAATATCCATATCGTCGAACCCGGCAAAGCCAGCGATGGCCAGATCGAGCATACCGGCGAGGAAATCGGCTACGTGCTGGAAGGTACGGTAGAACTGCAGCTCGGCGACGAGCGCTACGTGGTACAGCCCGGCGACGCTTTCACCTTTCCGAGCCATGTGCCGCACGGCTACCGCAATATCGGCGAGGACGTGGCGCGCATCCTGTGGGTGAATTCGCCGGCGACGTTCTGAACCAGCGCGTATTCCGCGTGCCGCATGGCGCATTGACCCGCGCGCAACATGCCGGCGCAGGGTTTCCTCACATCCGCGCCAGCTTCAATGAGCACACCCACGATCTCAGTCCACCCTTTTCAGTTTGCATAGTGCAATGCCGCGCGGCCGCTCGCATCCCTTGCATCTATTCTGACGTCGGCGGTCGAGCAGGTGTTTCATGCTGTGCCCTCGTTCCGGAATATCGTCAAAGTTCGATGCAGAGCCGATCTTAGAACCTGCGCGCTTCGGCAAATGCAAACAAGCGCAAGACAGCGCGGTGCGCCCTGGGTTTCTCAAGATGTTCATTTGTGGAGATGGCGGCCTACGCACTTCATCAATCCTGGCGTGCTGGTCGAAAAACCCTTCACAATATGGCACCGGATAAAACAGGAGTCGCACCATGGCCGTGGAAGGCAGTTCCGCAGAACTCATCAAGATCGTGACGCTGCTGGGTGCCGCTGTCGTCGCCGTGCCCCTGTTCAAGCGCCTGGGACTGGGCTCCGTGCTCGGCTATCTGGCTGCTGGGCTGGTAATCGGGCCCTTCGGACTGAAGCTGGTGGACGATCCGCAGACCATCATCCACGTGGCCGAACTCGGCGTGGTGATGTTCCTGTTCGTCATCGGCCTGGAGATGAAGCCCTCGCACCTGTGGGGCATGCGCCGCCAGATCTTCGGGCTGGGCAGCCTGCAGATCGCGGTGTGCGGGACACTGCTGACCGGTGTGGGCCTTGCCTTCGGCTATCCGCTGGCGGTGTCGTTCATCTCCGCAATGGGCTTCGTGCTGACCTCGACTGCCATCGTCATGCAGCTGCTGGCAGAGCGTGGCGACATCACGCAGGCGCGCGGCCAGAAGATCGTCGGTATCTTGCTGTTCGAGGATTTGTTGATCGTGCCGCTGCTGGCTATCGTGGCGTTTCTCGCGCCTGCCGGTTCCGGCACCGCCACCGACGGCATCATGCTGCGCGTGGCCGTGGCGGCAGCCTCGTTCGCCGCCTTGGTGGGCGCGGGGTTGTGGCTGCTCAATCCGCTGTTCCGTATCCTCGCCAACGCCAAGGCACGCGAGGTGATGACCGCCGCAGCCTTGCTGGTGGTGCTGGGTTCGGCGCTGCTGATGGAACTGGGCGGACTGTCGATGGCCATGGGCGCGTTCGTCGCCGGCGTGCTGCTGTCGGAGTCGTCGTTCCGGCATCAATTGGAAGCCGATATCGAGCCCTTCCGTGGCTTGCTGCTGGGCTTGTTCTTCCTGGGCGTCGGCATGGCACTCGATCTTAATGTGGTGGGCCGCAGCTGGATGCTGATCGTGGCCGGGGTGCTGGCGATGATGGCGATCAAGGGGTTGTGCATCTATGCAGTGGCGCGCGCCACGCGCAGCTCCCATGCGGATGCCCTGGATCGCGCGCTGATCATGGCGCAGGGTGGCGAATTTGCCTTTGTGCTGCTGACGGCGGCGATGGCGCAACGGGTCATCAGCCCCGACGTGAATGCCAATATGACGGCCATCATCGTGCTGTCGATGGCGCTGACGCCGCTGGTCGTGGCCGCGTACCGGGCCATGTGCCCTGCTCCGGCGCGCGCGCCCTCGATGGATGGCGTGGAGATGGCGGAAAACCTGCATGGCAAGGTGCTGGTCATCGGCTTCGGGCGTGTCGGGCAGATCGCGGTGCAGGGCATCCTCTCGCACGGCGGTGCGGAGATTGCCATCATCGACAACGATACCGAAGTGATCCGCGACGCGGCGGAATATGGTTTCAAGGTGTACTACGGCGATGGCGCACGCGCCGATGTGCTGCGCGCAGCTGGTGCCCAGCACGCACAGGCGATTGTCGTCTGCGTGGATGACAAGGAAGCGGCCACGCGCATCGTCGAGAACGCGCGCCGCGAATGCCTGCAGGTCCGGGTGCTGGTCCGTGCCTGGGACCGCGAGCATGCGCTCGCACTGGTCAAGGCGGATGCCGACGTGGTGGTGCGGGAAACCTTCGAGGCCGGCATGCAGCTAGGCCGCGAGGCGGTACTCGCGATCGGCGCGACCGACGAGGAAGCCGATGCGGCCATGGCGCGCATGCGCGCGCGCGATGCGGAACGCTTTACGCTCGAAACCTCCGGCGGGCTGTTTGCCGGGCGGGCGCTGGTGCTCGGCAACATGGCGCCGCGCGACCCCTCCAGGCTGAACGATTGAGGGTGGCGCGCCGCGGAGCGCGCCACGGTCCATGGCTCAGCGCGCTTGCAACCGGCTTTTGAGCGCCCGCATCCACCATCCAAGCATGGGGATGCGAGCGTATAGCTCCTCTGCCGCATCCCAGTAATCACGGTGATAGACAACACGGCCATCTGGCCCGAAGCGCAAATGGCTACTGCCACGGATGGAAAATTGGCGGCCCTTGCGGCCGCGCGAGCGGAAATGAAAAATCCAGATCAGGAACGCCTGATCTTCCTGATGCACGGCATCCGTCACGACAAAGCGAGGCGCGTCGACCTGCTCGAACATGTGCGTGAATATCCGTTCGATACCGCTTACCGAATGAACTTCGTTGAACGGGTCTTTGAAATAGGCATCGGGAGCATACAACGCCGGCAAGGTTGCCACGCTCTCTTTGGTCAGCGTTTCAAAGAACCGGACCAGCGCCTGAAGGGAATCGACATGAAGATCGCGGTTCATAGCCCTGTAATACGGCGAACGATGGCGAAGTACAAACGGTAGGGCAGCAGCCGCAGGAGCTTCAGCGCACATGTGAAACGCCGGGGAAAATGGATTTCGAAGGCCCCGGCTTCCATGCCGCGCACGATGTCCCGCGCGGCCTCCTCCGGGGAAATCAGGGCAGGCATACGGAAATCATTGGCGGCCGTCATGGGTGTGCGGACAAAGCCTGGCGAGATCAGATACACCCCGATGCCACTGGCGTGCAGGTCGAAATACATCGCCTCGCAAAGATTGATGATAGCGGCCTTGGTCGGCCCGTAGACCACTGCTTTGGGCAGGCCGCCATAGCCCGCGACACTGCCGATGATGCCTATCGCGCCGCCGCCCTGCCGCAGCAGTTGCGGCACAGCTGAAGCCGCGACGTTGAGCGGCCCCTTGAGGTTGGTATCGATCAGGTGCGCGGCAACCTCACGATCGAGGGCATCGGCCCGCATCGGGTGGTACGCGCCAGCGCTGACCAGCACGAGATCCACGCCGCCCCAATCGGCGACGAGCGAGTCAAGCGCCACAGTCACCGCACCCGCGTTCGTCACGTCGCACGGTAGCAGGCGGGCGTGCTCCAGGCCAGCCGCTCCGCCCTGCACCACCGTCGCCGCCAGGGCCTCGGCGCTGCGTGCCGACAGGGCAAGGCGCGCGCCCCGCTCCGCCAACGCACGTGCCAGCGCTGCGCCGATCCCCGTGGATGCGCCAATGATCCAGACGCGCTTTCCGGCCCATGACACCACCGGGGCATTCAGGGGGCGCATCATGACGGCCGCTTCCGGAAGGACAATGTCACCTCGCCGAGGCGGATGCCGAACTTGCTCATCACAGCGCGATTGAGCATCACGTCGTTATCCATCAGATACATCCAGTCATCGAAATCGACATGCCAGATACGGCCTTCCACTGGCAATGCCAGCGTGTACCGCCAGCGGAACGCATTCCCGCTGGTTTCGCCCACCGCCTCGCCCACGACATCCTCAGCGGTACCCACATACTGCTGCGCCCCCGTCTTGCGCAATGTCCAGACGCGCCGTTGCTGCGACCCATCGGAGTAGGTGAACTGCTCATCGAGCACGCCAGTCTCCACGCCATCGACCACGGTCCAGGAACAGCGCATCACGACGGTAAAGCGTTTGACCACGCGCCCGGAGCGATCCGTGAATACGCCCCATGCATCGACCACGCCATTGAAGTAGCCGGGCAGACGCAGGACTGGCTTCTCGCTGGCGTACAACGCGGGATCAACGCTTGAACAGCCCGCCAATCCCGCCAGGGCCAAGACGAGCCCTCCAGCACGCACTAACTTCCACAACGGCTTCCACATATCAGGCTCCTGGTAGAAGAGGACGGACCCGCCACAGTGTGGCAATCGCACCTGCCTTGAGCAGACACGGCACAAGGCCATACGCGAGCATCAGCGCCGTGGTGCCGACAGGCGGCTTGTCAGGTGTGCCGGGGACATAGCCCAGCAGGGTGAGCAAGGGCAACATCAATCCTGCGGCGAGTGCGAGGTTGAGCTTCGCAGTGAGATTCCACAAGCCAAAACATGCCCCCTCGCGCAAGCGGCCCGGCGCCCCTTGAATCAGCCCGGCAGCCAGTGCGGAAGGCGCGATCAGGTCTGCGCCGAGCGCGGCGCCGGACAGTGCCGACAGCAGCAGGAATGCTGCGAGCGCCATATCCGGATCGAGGCGCTCCATACCCACGACCCAGATGAACGCCGCGATCGAGAGCCCCATCCCTGCGAGCCAGATCGGGACCAGACCGAAACGGTAGGCACCCCGGCTCCACAGCGGCATGGAAGCCACGGCGGATACAAAATAGACCGTGAGGATCAGGCCGCTGAACGCCTCTAGCTGGAGAACATCGCGCACAAAGAACAACAGCAGCGTGGCGGGAATCGCGGCGGCAATGCCGTTCAGGGCAAAGACGCCAAGCAGCGCGCGAAAGCCGGCATGCTGTAATGGCATCATCAGGGCTCGCAGCGTCAATGTGCCTGCATCCTCCACACGCTTCGGCGCAGGGCGCGGCGCCACGCGCAACAGCATCCAGCTGGCCGCGAGCGCGGAGGCTGCCAGCAGCATGCTGGCGGTGGTCATTCCCGCCACCCCTGGCAACGCGGCCGCGATGATCACGCCCAGGAGCCCGCTGCCCTCCCGCGCGGCAGCAATACCGGCCCGGCCGCCGGGACTGTGCGCCAGCGTCGCGCCCCACGCCTGATGGCTGATCGAACCCAGGCTGAAACCGGCATAGGTGACGAGGAGGGCAAGCGCCAGCCACCCCGTCAGTCGAGTATGGGAAAGCCCTGCGGGAGGATGGAACAGCGCCACAAACCCGACCACCAGCAACGGTACGGCAACCACGATGGCCCAGGACAGGCGGCCGGCCTGGTTCAGGCGGTCTATCCAGATACCAAGCCATGGATCGGCAATGGCATCCATCAGCCGCGAGCACAGCAGCACGGCGCCGAGCCAGGCGAGTGGCAAGCCGAACTGTTGCGCATACCAGTCCGGCAATACGACATAGACGGGCAAGGCAGCGAAGGACAACGGAAATCCCAGGCTGCCATAGGCCAGCAATGCCTTGCCGGATAGAGGTGCCGTCATCGCTGAGGCTGTGGCTCCGGCCATCGAGTGCGTATCGGCGCGCGCCATGCTCATGACCTATGGCCGCAGTCGGCCGAGCAGCGCCTGGCGCACCTGCGGAGCCGAGGTACGCGGGTCGAGCCAGATGGCGAAGAAGGCCTCGGCGAAGGATGCTCCGGCGATATCGCCGAGATGCACACCGTTTAGCAGGAATGTCGTGCCGTAGCCCGGTCGATAGACACCCGTCAGGTGATCGTTTGCGCGGACATCCGGCAGCAGGCGCGCCAGCTGGGCCTCCCATGCGCGCCGCTCGGCGGCGCTCCCCGCATCGAGCCGCTCCATCTCTTCGCGCGTGCGGCGGGCAATATCCGCCGCGCGGAAGGGGCGTGCATAGCGGAGGTCAAGCGCAAACGGCTGGTCCGTCAGCCGCTCGCCGGCTAGTCCTTGGGGAGGCAACAGCAGCCGGGCATCATAGATATGGAAGCCATACATGCGCAGACTGCCCTGCCCCGTGACCGTCAGATCTGGTTGCAGACGGCGCACGGCCTGCACGACACCAGAGGGCTCCGCGAGCGTCGATGCGGTGCCAGGCTGGACATGCAGCACCGCGGCCAGCAACGGCCCGACCAGCCAGGCACGACCAACATTGGCCAAGCTGGCTTTATGCGGGCTGCGCATGCTCTAGCGTGAACTGGATCACGTCCGTATTGCCATGCCGGAATGCTGCTTCGCAGTAGCACAGATAAAACAGCCAGGTTCGCTGGAACGACTCATCAAAACCCTGGGCCCGCACTGCGGCCAGCTGATCAAGAAAACGCATGCGCCACGCCCGCAAGGTCAACGCATAGTCCGGTCCGAAGGCAAGCTCATTGCACACCCGCAGCCCCGCGCGCGCCGCCTGCTGGCGGAAGACAGTCGGGCTGGGAAGCATGCCACCGGGAAAAATGTACTGCTGGATGAAATCGGTACCTTTGCGATAGCGGTCGAACAACGCCTCATCGATCACAATGGTCTGGATGCATGCGCGTCCGCCGGGCTTGAGGTTACGCCTGATACTGTCGAAGTAGGCCGGCCAGTAGCGCTCGCCTACGGCTTCGAACATTTCGATGGAGACGATGCCATCGAAACGACCGTAGCAGTCGCGATAATCCTGCAGACGCAGGTCGACCCGCCCCGGAGCAATGGGCACGCACCGGCGCTGCGCCCAGTCGAGCTGCTCCGTGGACAAGGTCAGGCCGGTGACCGACAGATCCCGGCGCAACGCAAACTCCGCAAAACCCCCCCAGCCGCAGCCAACCTCCAGCAGGGATGCGCCCGGCGCGAGATCCAGTTCTTCCAGGATGCGTCGATACTTGGCCTGCTGCGCCGCTTCCAGATCGCAGGCGTCAGCCGGCATGGCGCGTGCAGCCTCTGGAAACAACCCGCTCGAGTAGGTCATCGACGCGTCCAGCCACAGGCTGTAGAACGCGTTGCCGAGATCATAATGCGCATGAATGTTGCGTCGGCTTCCGCCCCGGCTGTTATGGTTGAGCAGATGCCGCAGGCGGTACCACAAACGTCCCCACCAGGTGCCGTAGACAAAACTGTCGATCACCCTGCGGTTCACCACGAACAGATCGAGCAAGCTGGCCAGATCGCTGGTCGTCCATCCACCATCGATGAAGGTCTCGGCGAAACCGATATCGCCCGAGCGCAGCGCCGCATCGCAGCAACGCCAGTCGTGCAACGTGATGTCGGCGTGCAGGCCATGGCCTGTACCAAAGGTGGCCTGCTGGCCGTCTGGAAAGGTGACCAGCAGCGAACCGTTCCGCAAGCGGGCGAGCAACTGCAAGGCCAGTCTTGCGCTCGTGGGAAAGGCGCGAGTGTCGAGCGTCGCGGGCGCCGCAGCGGCACGGCGGCATGGCAACGACAAGGCATTCATGGAAACAGGTGCTTCGATCATTGGCTTACCTTGTTGGGAGAGGCATCGGGCCTGGCGGTCCATGGCACACGACGCATGAGCAGGAGGAACGCCTGCCAGTGGATCCGTGCGATCACGCCCCAGGTCATGACCGGCATGCGAAAGAATGCGGACAACACCGCGCGCGCCGTCAACGGAACGGCAACCGCACTGAGGCTCGTCAGGAGGAGCGGACCTGAGCGGTCGTGATAATCGATGCGCGCCATATAGCGGCGCGGCGCCGGCGCAGGGACGGCGCCATCCGGCAGCTCCGGGCCCGGCAGATCCATACCGCCCGTCCTGACAAACCGAAAACGGTATTCCCCCTCGACCTTGCAGAACGGCGAGACATGGAAGACCTTGCGTGCATGCTGGACCCGGCCCCACGCCACGGAGCCCGTGGAATCGCCGCCCAGCAGGTAGCAGTGGCGCTCGCCAAATGTGTTGTTGACCTCGCAGACGATCGCCCGCAGCGTACCGTCCGCACGCTCACAGAACCAAAAGCTCACAGGGTTGAACACGTAGCCCAGCACGCGAGGAAAGGTATGTAGCCAGATTTCGCCATCCGCATCGTCGACACCGTGAGCCTGCAGCAGCCGTGTGACCCAGTCGAGGAGAGGCGAAACGCCATCGCCATGATCCCTGTCGAAGAAGGACAGCAGGTTCCACCGGTTGCGTGACAACACGACGCATGACAGCGGCTGGCGGGCAAGGCTGCGCAGCGGCAGGCGCAACTGGTAGACGGGATAGGAGAAAGCGCGCCGGACGGGACGCAGCCGCGCATGCCAGACCTTGCCAAGCAACAGCTCGGGCTGCTGGACTGGAGCGCTGCATGCGGTCATGTCAGGCGACTCCCTGGAGTGCATTCAAACCGGAGAGTCGCTGTACGATTTCATGGGCTGCGGTGCAGCCAGACTGAAATCCGTCTTCATGAAAACCGTAGGCCGTCCAGGCGCCACAGAACCAGGTGGCATGGCGCCCCTGCATGCGCGGCAGGTGTTCCTGCGCGGCAATCGCGGCGCGATCGAAGACGGGATGCGCATAGTCGAATTGTCCGACGATCTGGCGCTCCGCCGGCGGACTCACGGGATTCAGGCTGACGATGACAGGCCGTTCGGCCCATGCCGCCGGCAAGGGTTGCAACCGGTTCAGCAGATAGTGCACGCAGACGTCGAGCCGGCCGTGCTCATCCGCGGCAGGCCGTCCCGTATAGTTCCATGCGGACCACACCTTGCGGCGCGCTGGCAACAGCGTGGCATCGGTATGCAGCACGGCGCGGTTGGGCTGGTACCGGATGGCGCCGAGCACCGCGCGCTCCTCGGGAGTGGCGTCCTGCAGCACGGTCAGGGCCTGATCGCTGTGGCAAGCCATCACCACGATATCGAACGCTTCCGTTCCGGCATCGGTATGAACCGTGATACCCGCAGGCGCCACGCCCTGCACGGATGCCGGCGTCATCGCGCGACGCACGCCATGGACCTTGAGCAGGCGGGCGTCGCGAACCTGCGCCAGCATGCGCCGCACATATTCGCGCGACCCGCCTTGCACCGTCATCCATTGTGGCCGGTCGCTGATCTGCAGCAGGCCGTGGTTGTGGCAGAAGCGAACCATCGTGCCAATGGGGAAGTCCAGCATCTGGCGCGTGGAGCAGGACCAGATGCAGGCCGCCATGGGGAGGAAGTACCATGTCCGGAATGCCTCGCCGAAGCGATGACGCTCCAGAAATTCGCCGACGGTCTCGGTAATGAGGCTGTCCTGTTGATCCAGCGCCAGCCGGGTCGTCAGGCGGTTGAAGCGGACGATATCTCCGAGCATGGCAAGGAAACGCCCGCGCCACAGGTTGCGGCGTTGTGCGAAAACTGTACCCAGATGACTGCCAGACCACTCGAGATCAAGGTGCGGCAAGGACACGGCAAACGACATGTCCGACCGGGCGACCGGCACGTCAAGTGTTTCGAACAGCGCCACCAACCCCGGATAAGTCCGTTCATTGAATACCAGAAAACCGGTGTCGACGCCGTGCGTTACCGGCCCGTGCGGGCCCGGCAGGGTGACATCCACGGTGTTGCTGTGGCCGCCAAAGTGGGAACCGCCTTCGAACAGCGTGACCTGATGGTGGGCGGCGTTCGCTTCCCGCAGCAGGCGTTCCAGCGTGTGGGCACACGCCAGGCCTGCAATGCCGGCACCAACGATGGCAATCTTCATGACCGACGCGCTTTGGTCGGTCCTTCGATCCATGCATAGGCAGAGTGATTATGGATCGACTCGAAGTTCTCGGAGGAGACGCTGTAATGGTCGATCCGGGCATCATCATCCAGACGCGTGGCGATATCGCGGACCAGATCCTCGACGAATTTCGGGTTTTCGTAGGCACGCTCCGTGACGTATTTTTCGTCAGGGCGCTTGAGCAATCCCCACAGCTCACAGGAAGCGCTCTGCTCGGCCACGGCGATCAGCTCTTCTACTTCGAGGCGGGCGCCGGCTGCGAGTCTGGCCGCGATGATGATATGCGAACGCTGGTTATGCGCTCCATAGCGTGAAATATTCTTGGAACAGGGACACAGACTGGTGACCGGGACTTGTACCTGCACGGTCCGCTCCAGTCCCGCATTGCCACGCTCGACCCGCAAGGTCAGCTGATAGTCGAGCAGGCTGTGCACACCGGAGACCGGCGCGGTCTTGCGGACAAAGTACGGCAGCCGCATTTCGATGAGGCCGTACTCTGCCTCCAGGCGCGCGAGCATGACGTCCAGCATGCGATGCAGTGCGTCCGCGTCCAGCGCTTCATCATGGCCCTCGAGCACTTCGAGGAAGCGCGACATGTGCGTGCCCTTGGCATGGGCGGGTAGCCGCACCATCATGTCGACAGTGGCGACCGACGGCTGGTCGCCTTGCGCTGTCCGCACCCGGACAGGATAGACAACCGACTTTACACCCACACGCTGGATGATCAGGTTGCGATGGTCCAACGTCGCCTGTACGTCAGGCAGGCGCATGAGATCTGGGGCATTCATGGGGAATCCTTGGTAGGTTCTTGGAGAGATCAGCCCGGCTGGCTGGCCAGCAAGGCCTCGATACGCTGCCGGACTTTGCTGTCGGTCGGCGTAGTCACGCTGGTCCAGACTTCAACCGGCCGGCCCTGGCGGTCCAGCAAGTACTTGTAGAAATTCCAGCGCGGGCTCTTGCCGGTCAGGCGCGCCAACGTGGCATACAGCGGATTGGCCTGCTCGCCGCTGACCGACGACTTGACGAACATGGGAAACTTCACGCCATACGTGTTGAAACAGAAATCGGCGATCTTGCGGTTGGCGTCCGGCTCCTGGCTGAAGTCGTTCGAGGGGAAACCCAGAATGACCAGCCCGCGCTCGCGGTACTTGGCGTAGAGCGCCTCAAGCCCTTCGTACTGAGGTCTATCCTGAAGCGCAGGTAGAGAAGTTGCGGCTCCTGCGGCGCCTGGTCGACAACGGGCATCGGCCAGGAAAGATTGTGTCCAAGACATTCGAGGAATTGCTGGCGCTCGCCGAGGAAGGAAAACCTCGGCCCAAGAACGGCAAGCGCATGCAGGCGGAGGGAACCGCGCTTCCCTCCGCTGCGCTCGAAGCGCACCAGACCGTCGCCACATTTATCGACCTGCTGCGGACGCACCAGACGGACGCTTTACGGCAAGCGATGTCGACCACGCTGATGCGCATCGGGCTCCGGGACTTCATCATTGAAATCGCGGCGCCCCTGTGTCATGAAGTCGGGGAAGCATGGGCGCGGGGCGAGATCCAGGTGTTCGAGGAACATCTGTTCACCGAGCAGATCGCGCATCTGCTGCGCAATACGATCAGCACCATTCCCGCTCCGCCGGAAAGCGCTGCGGTTCCGCGCGTCCTGCTCACCACCTTCCCCGAAGAGCCGCACGGGCTCGGCTTGCTGATGGCGGAGGCGCTGCTGGCGCTGCAGGGCAGCGTGTGCATTTCACTGGGTGTGCAAACGCCGATCGGAGAACTGGCAATGGCTGCCAAGGCGCAGAGGATCGATATTGTCGCGCTGTCGTTCTCGGCATACTGTGCTGGCCGCTCGGTGATTTCGGGGCTGCAGCTATTACGCGATAGCTTGCCTCCACATGTCGAAATCTGGGCAGGCGGCACATCTCCGGTACTGGCGCGCACATCGATTGCGGATGTCCATGTCTTCCAGACGCTCGCCGGCATCGCGCAAGCCGTCGAGCGCTGGCGCCTGCACAGACAGGCGAACCATCTGGGGCCGGCCGGAGCATGAACCGCACGCGTGCACTACAAGCTGGACGACGTGCATCCAGCGCTGCGCTTCGGTGGTCCTGCACATCGATGGTTCTTCGCCTCGCGTCCTTGCGCCTGCACTATATTGAGTACAGGCCGCCTGACCAGCGGCGGGCCCGCCCCGCACGGGCGGTTCGAACCTGTCAATCGCCGCAAGGAGGTTGGCCATGTCACGTCACACCATCGACTGCCGGGGGTATCCCAGCGAGGCTGGCTGTACTGTTTCCATCAGCGCCGACAGCGCGGATGAATTGCTGGAAGCAGCTGTCCAGCATGCTGTCTCCGTTCATCACCACGTCGATTCCCCGGAACTGAGGCAGCAGCTGCGCACCATGTTCAAGACCGAGGCAACCAGCGGTGCGTCGACCTGATCCGCATACTGCATGGCACGGGCCGGCCAGACCGGCCCGTTGCATATCCGGGGCGAGCGTTACCACGTGGCGCGAGGCAGGCCCGCGCCTTTCGCGCAATACCGGCTGAACGGCGGGATTGCGCTGGTGCATCCCGCAAGCGTGATGGACGCCGTGGACGCTCATCAGGCGGCATAGGAATCACACCTGAAGGCTTTTCTGCGCCGGACGGGCGAGTCGTTGCACGATTGCACAAACCTCAACACGTCGTTGCAAAAAATGGTACGATTTGTTTCGTATTTTAAAATCGCGTATTCTTGAAACACGCATCCGCAGCGCCTGCCCCGAGGAGACTACCGTGACCGAATCCACACTAGCCAAGCCCGACCAGATGGTTTCGGTGCGCACCCTGTTCGGCATCGACTCCGACCTGATGGTGCCGGCATTCAGCGAACGTGACGATCACGTTCCGGAAATCGACTCGGCCTACCGTTTCAATCCGGATGTGACGCTGGCCATCCTGGCCGGCTTTTCGCGGGACCGGCGCGTGATGGTGCAGGGCCTGCACGGCACCGGCAAATCGACCCATATCGAACAGGTGGCGGCGCGCCTGAACTGGCCATGCGTGCGCGTCAACCTCGACGGCCATATCAGCCGGCTTGACCTGGTAGGCAAGGACACCATCGTGATCCGCGACGGCCTGCAGGTGACGGAATTCCAGGAAGGCATCGTGCCGTGGGCCCTGCAACGGCCCGTCGCGCTGATCTTCGATGAGTACGATGCGGGCCGGCCGGACGTGATGTTCGTGATCCAGCGTATTCTGGAACGGGACGGCAAGTTCACCTTGCTCGACCAGAACCGCGTGATCCGTCCGCACCCCTATTTCCGCCTGTTCGCTACCTCCAACACTGTGGGCCTGGGCAATGCCACCGGCATGTACCACGGCACGCAGGTGCTGAACCACGCGCAGATCGACCGCTGGAACATCGTTGCCTCGCTGAACTATCTGCCGGCCGAAGAGGAAATCGCCATCGTACTGGCGCGCGTGCCGGGCAAGGACAACGAAAAGGGCCGCAAGCTGATCGCCGCGATGGTGGCCGTGGCCGACCTCACCCGCAAGGGCTTTGCCGCTGGTGATCTGTCGACGCTGATGTCGCCGCGCACCGTGATCACCTGGGCGGAGAATTGCGAGATTTTCCGCAACCCGTCCGTGGCGTTCCGCCTGTCGTTCCTCAACAAGTGTGACGAGGCCGAGCGCCCCATCGTCGCCGAGTATTTCCAGCGCTGCTTCGGCACCGAACTGGAGGAATCGTTCATCCACGGTGGAGAGACCGCGTGAGCGACACGCCAGCCACGGTGCAAGCCCAGACCCGCCGCCAGCAGCAGGTCGAGGAGCTGTGCGCCGCGGCCCTGCGGGCGCTGACCGGCGACCCAGAGCTGCACTACCGCGGACGGCGGCTGCACAAGGGCGTACGCGCCCTGCCCGTGCATGCACCGCACCTGCGCGTGACGCCGGAAACCCATGGTTTTGCCGCCTACCGCGCCGTCAGCGACGCCGTGGCGTTGCGGCTCGCGCATTCCGATGCGGACCTGCATGCACGCCTGAGCCCGGAGGATCCGGTCGAGCGGTTGATTTTCGAACTACTCGAGCAGATCCGTGTGGAAGCCATGGTGCCGGACACCATGCCCGGCATGGCGCACAACCTGCAGGAACGCTTCGAGGACTGGTCACGCCAGTTCCACCATTCGGGCCTCACCGACAGCCATCTTGGCCTGCTGCTCTACACCATTGCCCAGATCTGCTGGGCCCGCGTGACCGGCAAGCCGGTACTCGAGGAAACCGAGGACATGATGGAGGCCACGCGCGCCGGCATCGCCGAACGCGTCGGCACGCCGCTCGCAGGCCTGCGCCGCAACCGCCTCGACCAGGCGGCATATATCCCGCATGCACTGGAGATTGCCCGCCTCGTCGCGGAGATGATGCGCGACGCCACAGCGGAATCGGGCGAGGACGACAAGCAGGAGGAAGAGGAAGCGCTAAGCGCATTTTCCCTGCTGCTCGATTTCGACAGCGAGGAAAGCGACGGCATCACCGCCGCGACCACCGGCACCAGCAAGGCATTCGAAGATGCCGAGCATGGCTACCGCGTGTACACCACGCGCTACGACGTGGAGGTCAACGCCGCCTCGCTCGTGCGCGCCGCGCTGCTGCGCGAGTATCGCGAGCGGCTCGACAAGCGCATCGGCGAACAGGGCATCAACCAGGGCCGGCTGGCGCGCATGCTGCGCACCGTGCTGGCCATTCCGCAGCGCGACGACTGGACCTTCGGCGAAGAAGAAGGCTATATCGACGGCCGACGCCTGGCGCAGCTGATCAGTTCGCCAGCCGAGCGCCGCCTGTTTCGCCTGGAGCAGTACAAGCCGCTGGCCGACTGCGCCGTGACCTTCCTGCTCGACTGTTCGGGCTCGATGAAGGCGCATATTGAACCAGTGGCCGTGCTCGTCGATATCCTGACACGCGCACTCGAATCGATCGGCGTGACTACCGAGATCCTCGGTTTCACCACCGGGGCATGGAATGGCGGACGCGCCCGCAATGACTGGCTCAAGCAGCGCCAGCCGCCCAATCCGGGCCGGCTCAACGAGGTATGCCACATGGTCTTCAAGGACGCCGACCGCAGTTGGCGGCGCGCCCGGACCGACATCGCGGCACTGTTCAAGGCAGACCTGTTCCGCGAGGGCATCGACGGCGAGGCCGTCCAGTGGGCCTGCAACCGGCTGCGCGCGCGCAGCGAGAACCGGCGCATCCTGATCGTCATTTCCGACGGGTGTCCGATGGATGGTGCGACCAACCAGGCCAACGACGTGTTCTATCTCGACAATCACCTCAAGCAGGTGGTGGCCGAGCAGGAACAGCACGGCGGCGTGGAAATCCTCGGCCTTGGCGTCGGCCTCGACCTGAGTCCGTTCTACCGGCGCAACCTGGCCATCGACCTGAGCAAGTCGCTCGACAATCCCCTGTTCTACGAGATCGTGCAGCTCATCGCCGGGCGGCACCGGCACTAAGTCCGCCTGACTGGCATCGCGCTGCCAGGAACGAGCACAAAAAAAAGCAGGAAGGTTTCCCTTCCTGCTTTTTTGTTGCTGCCGACTGGCGGGCAAACCCGCCAGCCGTCTGGCCAGGATCAGACGTAGTCCTTGTACTTGTCCAGGAAGCGCACCGGCTTCGACAGTGCGTCACGGCGGAACGGGTCGCCCAGTTCGCGCGTGCACATGATTTCGATGACGCAGGTCTTGCCTTCGTTCATCTGCATGTCGATAGCCTTCTTCAGGGCCGGACCAACATCTTCCAGCGTGTCGACGGTGATACCTTCTGCGCCCATGGTGCGGGCGATTTCAGCGAAGCTCGGGTTTTCGAGTTCGCCTGCCACGAAGCGGCGGTTGTAGAAGTCCACCTGGTTCTTCTTCTCCGCACCCCACTGGCGGTTGTGGAACACCACTGCCGTCACCGGGATGTTGTGGCGCACGGCGGTCATGATTTCGACCATGCTCATGGCCCAGGCGCCGTCACCGGCGTAGGCGATGGCCGGACGGTCCGGGGAGGCGCACTTGGCACCGATGATGGTCGGCAGGGCATAGCCGCAGTTACCGAAGCTCATCGGCGCGAAGAAGCTGCGCGGCTCTTCGAAGCGCAGGTAGCTGTTGGCGACCGAGTTGATGTTACCGATGTCAGTCGACACCATGACGCGCGGCGGCATGGCTTTTTCGAGCTCGCGCAGCACCTGGCGCGGATGCAGGAACTTGCCGCCTTCCTTCTTGGCTTCTTCGATCATGTCGAGGCTGTACGGATCGCGCTCGTGCGTCCATTCCGTCAGCTCCTTCTCCCACGCGTCCTTCTCGGCCTTGATGGTCTGGGCACGCGCATCCTTGGTCGCGTCGCAGGCCAGGGTCTTGCCAGCCAGGCGCTTGCTCAGTTCAGCAGCGGTCGCCTTGGCATCGCCATGGATACCGACCGAGATCTTCTTCACGAGACCCAGGTTGGTATGGTCGGCTTCGACCTGGATGATCTTGGCTTCCTTCGGCCAGTAGTCCATACCGTGCTGCGGCAACGTGCCGAACGGGCCCATGCGCGAACCCAGCGCGATCACGACGTCGGCCTGGGCGATCAGCTTCATCGCCGCCTTCGAACCCTGGTAGCCCAGCGGACCGGCCCACAGCGGATGGCTGGCGGGGAAGGCATCGTTACGCAGGTAGCCAGTCACCACCGGGGCGCCGAGGCGCTCGGCCAGGGCCTTGCACTCTTCCACGGCATTGCCCATCACCACACCGCCACCAGCCAGGATGACCGGGAACTTGGCGGTGGAAAGCAGATCGGCTGCGGCCTGCAGCGACTGCTCACCGCCAGCACCGCGCTCGACGCGCATCGGCTTCGGGATCTCGCATTCGATCTCGCCGTAGAAGTAGTCACGCGGAATGTTCAGCTGGGTCGGGCCACACTCGGACATGGCGCGATCGAAGCAGCGTGCCGTGTATTCGGCCATGCGCTTCGGGTTGTTGACGTGACCCTGGTACTTCGTGAATTCCTGGAACATCGGCAGCTGGTTGGCTTCCTGGAAGCCACCGAGGCCCATGCCCATGGTGCCGGTTTCTGGGGTGATGATCACCACCGGGCTGTGTGCCCAGTAAGCGGCTGCGATGGCGGTCACGCAGTTACTGATGCCGGGGCCGTTCTGGCCGATCGTCACACCATGGCGGCCGCTGGCGCGGGCATAGCCGTCAGCCATATGCGCCGCACCTTGCTCGTGCACCACCGGGATCAGACGGATGCCGGCCGGCGCAAAAATATCCATGGCGTCCATGAAGGCCGAGCCCATGATGCCGAACATTTCGGTCACGCCATTGGCGACCATCGTTTCGACGAAGGCTTCGGACGGGGTCATCTTTTGCACGCCTTTGACGACGCTGCGATTCTTGGGATCGGACATCTCGTATCTCCTAGGTGGAATTACTCACGAATCCGGAACATTAAGTACCGGTAATCGGGATTGGTTAGAACTTTAGGTCCTTCCTCGTAAAAGGTCAACATGAAAATACAAAAAAACGATACATATCGTCTAATTTTTTGCACCACAACAAAGTGATCAATAGACACCCCGGCGGGAGGGATGACCCGACCCCGACCGTTCAATATAGGCGGCACGGCTGACGGCGGCGAGCCCGGCGGCCTCCCGTCCTGCCATGGCCCGTTACCATGGCCGCGTCGCTGCGGCCCTGTCCGAGCGATAGACGACGACGTGCGCCGCACTGGTCACGCGGCGCCGCCTGGCGCAAAATATGCATGCTGCCGTGAGCTGTACCGGTATGCGGGCCCCCAGCCCGCGTGTCCGCTGTGTACGCCCCCGTTCCGCCTTTCACTTTTCAGAGGATTGCCCTGCCATGTCGACGTCCCAGACTCCGCAACAGACCATTGCCGCTGCGCTGAAGGTCTCGGCGGACTTTCATCCGGAACAGGAAATCGAGCGGCGCATTGCCTTCCTGACCGACTACCTGGTACGCGCCGGCATGCGTTCGTATGTGCTCGGCATCAGCGGCGGCGTGGATTCGCTGACCGCAGGCTGCCTTGCCCAGCGCGCCGTGGAGCGTGCCCGCCACCAGGGCTACGATGCAACCTTCTATGCCATGCGCCTGCCCTACGGCGTGCAGAAGGACGAAGCCGAGGCGCAGCAGTGTCTCGAGGTGATCCGTCCCGACCGCCTCGTGACCGTCAATATCAAACCCGCGGCCGACGGCATGCTGGCCGCGCTGAAGCAGGCGGACGTGGCCTTCCGTGACGAGAAGCACGAGGATTTCGTGATGGGCAACATCAAGGCACGCCAGCGCATGATTGCCCAGTACGGGGTCGCCGGCGCCCACCATGGGCTGGTGATCGGCACCGACCATGCAGCGGAGGCGCTGATGGGCTTCTTTACCAAGCATGGGGATGGCGCGGCCGACCTGACGCCGCTCACGGGGCTCAACAAGCGGCGCGTGCGCAAGCTGGCGCAGTTGATGGGCGCGCCTGATTCACTGGTGTTCAAGGTGCCGACCGCCGACCTCGAAGCCCTCGCCCCGCTGAAGCCGGACGAGGATGCCTTCGGCGTGACCTATGAACAGATCGACGATTTCCTGGAGTGCAAGCCGGTGGATCCGCACGCCATGGAAATCATCCTGCGGACGTATCGAAACTCGGCCCACAAGCGCAGCCTGCCAGCCGAGCCGGTCTAGGACGCCCCCCCACGGGGGGGGCGCACCAACATGCACGCTGGCGCGGGAAACCGCCGCCAGCGCCTCTCTGCACGGCGCGTCTCAGGAAAGACGGTGACGGAACAGCCAGGCCGCAAGTGGCAGCGTGACGGCGCCGATCACCAGCAGTGGCACAAAGTCCAGCGCCACATCGGCCAGGCCCGCGCCTTCCAGGTAGACGCGCCTGACAATGCTGGTGCCAAAGCGCAGCGGATTGACGTAGGTGACGATCTGCAATACCTCGGGCATATTGCGGATCGGCGTGATCAGGCCGGACAGCATGGTCAGCGGCATGATGAGCAGCGATATGTACAGCATGGCCTGCTGCATGTTCAGCGACAGGGCGGAAATCGACAGACCGATGCCCACCGCCGCACCGGTAAAGACCAGCAGTCCCAGATACAGCAGGCCGACCGACCCGTTCATCGGAATCTGGAACCAGAAACGGATGATGAGAAAAATGACGGTCGACTGCAGCATGCCGACCAGGATCGCCGGGATGGCTTTGCCGACCATGATCTGCAGGGGCGTCAACGGAGTAACCAGCAACTGGTCGAACGT
Source organism: Imbroritus primus (assembly GCA_000272025.2). Taxonomy (GTDB): domain Bacteria; phylum Pseudomonadota; class Gammaproteobacteria; order Burkholderiales; family Burkholderiaceae; genus Imbroritus; species Imbroritus primus. Next base: position 397,266 of record AKCV02000015.1, on the reverse strand, counting down.
ACCATGCTCGCGCTCGCGCGCCACTGATAAGGCCGCGATCAGCAAGGTCTGCAACATGCTAAGCGTACCGATCAGCGCGGGCATGAGGTTCCAGCGCGACTCAAGATTCGGATTGAACCAGGCGCGCCGCTCGACGCTGACCGCAGGCGCGCCTTCGGCCAACGCGGCGTTATAGCTGGCCACGATGGCGCCGACATAGCGCGCGGCAGCGCTGGCGGTGGAGGAATTACGGCCATCGAGGATCACCTGCAGCGGCGCCCGCCCGCCGGCATTGAGACGCTGCTCGAAGTCGGCCGGCACGCTCAGCACGAGCAAGGCCCGATTCTCGTCGATCACCTGGGCAATCTGCGTCGGCGACGTCAGTGTCGCAACACGGTCGAACACCCCCGTGCCATCCAGCCGGGCCAACAGTTCGGTGGAAGCGGCGCCGCGGCTCTGGTCGAGGATCGCGTATGGCACATGGGTCAGGTCGAACGTCGCGCCATAGCCGAACAACATGGACTGCATAAGCACGGGGACGAACAGGATCGCACGGCTGGAGGGCTCCTTCAGCAGGGTCAGGATCTCCTTGCGGATCAATGCGCCAATCCGGGCGATGGTGGCGGTCATGGCCTCACTCCAGTGTCTTGCGCACCGTGGCGCGTGCAGCGAAGACCAGCACCACGGCGTACAGGCTCAGCACTACGGTGCTGCGCAGGATGGTGGGCCAATGGTCGCCTGCCAGAAAGAGCGTCCTGACCAGCACCATGAAGTGCGTGGCAGGCAGGAGTTGGCTCACCACCTGGATGACGAGCGGCACGTTGCGCAGATCGAATACGAATCCAGACAGCATCAGGGCAGGCATGAAGCTGACCAGCGAAGCCATCTGCCCCGCGTGGAACTGGTTGCGCATGGCGCCCGAGAGGAACAGGCCAAGCAGCAGCGAGACCGTGAGATAGAGCATCGAGGAAGCTACGACGAGTGCAAGCGAACCGCGCATGGGCACATGGAAAAGAAAGTGCGCGGCCAGCAGGCACATCGCCAGGTCGACCGCGCCCACCAGCAGATACGGGGCAATTTTCGCCAGGACGATCTCCAGGGGCCGCACCGGCGTGACAAACAGTGACTCCAGCGTGCCGCGCTCCCATTCACGGGCGATCAGCAACGATGTCAGCAGCGCACCAATCAGCGTCAGCACGAGCACGATCAGGCCCGGCACCAGATACCATCGGCTTTCGCCTGCTTCGTTGAACCACATCCGCTGCACCACTTCCACACTGCCCGCGAGCGGGGCGTCGTTGCCGGAGCGGTCAGACTGCTTCTGCGCCTGGGTGGCGACCGCCCCTGCCACGTAGCCTTCGACGGTGGCGGCCGAGGTCGAATCGACACCATTGAGCAACAACTGGACGCGGCCCTCGCCGGCATTGAAGCGACGCGAAAAATCGACCGGGATGCGCACGATCCCGTCCACCTTGCCTGCACGCATCAAGGCATGCGCCTCGGCCATGCTGGCCACGCGCACGGGCGCAAGATAGCGCGAGCCATCCAGGCTCTCCGCCACCATGCGTGCGGTTGGTGAGCGGTCTTCCAGCACCACTGCAACCGGCGCGTGCTCCACATCGAATGACAAGCCATAGCCGAACAGCAGGATCAGCCCGATCGGCAGGAGCAGGCCGACGGCCAGATTGCTCCTGTCGCGGACCATCTGGCGCATTTCCTTGCGCAGCAGCGCAAGAAAGCGGCGGAGTGCGCCGCTGGTATCCACGAGCTGGCCGGAACTCATGCCGTGTGCTCCACGATGCGGCGGTCGCCAAGTCGGGGCAGCGCATGGCGGCTGCGCTCAACCACGGCGATAAAGGCGTGGTTCATGTCGCTCCCCGCCACATCACCAGCCTGCGCGCGCACTGCCTGCGGGGTGCCCAGGGCAAGCATCGTGCCCGCGTCCTGAATGGCGATACGGTCGCAGTACTCGGCTTCCTCCATGAAATGGGTGGTGATGATCACGGTCACCCCGCTCTGCGCCAGGGCCGTGATGGTACGCCAGAAGGCACGCCGCGCCAGAGGATCGATACCGCTGGTGGGCTCATCGAGAAACAGAATTTCCGGATGGTGCAGGAGGCTCGCCGCCATCGCCAGACGCTGCCGGTAACCGACCGGCAGCGCCCCGCTGACCGCGGCGGGCGCCAGGCCGAACTGCCGCATCACCGTTGCGACGCGCTCGCGCAACGCGGCCCCACGCAAACCGTAGGCACCGCCAAAAAACTCCAGGTTTTCCTGGACGGTGAGGTTGCCGTACAGCGCAAATTTTTGCGACACATAGCCGATATGTGCGCGGGCCTGTGCGCGAGCCGTCCGCAGGTTGACCCCGGCCACTTCGAGACGGCCGCTGGTGGCCGGCAGCAGTCCGCAGAGCATGCGGAAGGTCGTGGTCTTGCCGGCACCGTTCGGCCCGAGCAGACCAAAGATCTCGCCGCGTGCCACGTCGAAAGAAGTTTGCGCCACCGCTGTAAAGTCGCCGAACTTTCGAACCACGTCGCGCACCACGATGGCAGGCCCGGCAGGCGCGGCAGGCGCGGCCTGGCCAGCCACCGGTAAGGCGGCATGCGGCCCGGGCAAGGGGCTCTCGCCATGATGATGCTGGCGCAGCATCATCATGAAGGCATCTTCCAGGGTTTCGCGGCGCGGTTGCGCCACGAGCCCGTCAAGCGGTTGCGCCAGCGGCGCGGCCGCCGCCTCCGGCCGGCGGATAAAATGCACCGCCCCGCCCCTGGGCACCGCATCGATGATCAGCGCCTCGGCATCGAGCAGCCGCGCCTGCAGGTCACGGGCTGGCATGCCGGATGGCGGCACGGCCAGGAATGTCAGGCCACGTGCCCGCGCTGCCAGCTGCGCCGGCTCCCCCTGCGCCAGGAACGTGCCCCGGTTCATCACGAACACCTGCGCACAGCGCTCGGCCTCGTCCATGTAGGCTGTACTGACAATCACGCTGAGATGCTCGTCATCAACCAGTTGCTGCAGGATCTTCCAGAGCTCGCGGCGCGACAGGGGATCCACGCCGGCGCTGGGCTCGTCGAGCAACAGGAGCTTGGGCGAGCGCACCAGGGTGCACGTCAGACCCAGTTTCTGTTTCATGCCGCCCGACAGCTTGCCGGCCGGACGGTCGACGAAGCGCGTCAGGTCGGTCATCTCCAGCAGCCGCTCGAAGCGTTCATGGCGCAGATCCGCCGAGATGCCATGCAGATCGGCATAGAGATCAAGATTCTCCTGGACGCTCAGATCCTCGTAGAGGCCGAAGCGCTGCGGCATGTAGCTGATGTGGTCCTGTACCGCCTGCGGGCTGTGGACCACGTCCATGCCTAGAACCGCCAGGCTGCCGCTATCCGGCTTGAGCAGACCAGCCATCATGCGCATCAGGGTGGTCTTGCCGGCGCCATCGGGACCAACCAGCGCAGTCAAGGCCGCACGCGCCACGCCGAAAGACAACCCAGCAACAGCCTGCAACGGCTCGCCGCCAGGCGAAACGAATGTCTTGCCGACCTGCCGTGCCAGCACCACGGCATCCGATGAGGCTGCCTCCTCAGCGGTGGCGCGCATCGTCCTGCCTGCCAGTGACAACGCGCACCGTGGCCGGCTGCCCGAGCCGCAGCTGGTTATCCCGATCCTCGACGCGCACGCGCACCTCGTAGACCAGACTGGTACGCAGTTCTTCCGTCTGCACCGACTTTGGCGTGAACTCGGCCACCGACGAGATATAGCCAACCGTGCCATCAATGGGCCTATCCGGCGCGCTGTCGGTTGTTACACGGGCGGCCATGCCCGGTTTGACGCGGCCCAGATCCGGCTCGCTGACGTAGACCCGAATCCATTTCGGATGCGTCAAGGCCAGCGCAAACGCTGGCTTTTGCGGGGTGGCCATGTCGCCGGGCTCCAGCAAGCGGGAGCGCACGATGGCATCTGCCGGAGCCAGCAGCATGCCCTGGGCGATCTGGTGGCGCAGCAGCGCCAGCTGTGCCTGGGATGCCTTGAGCTGCGCCTCCGCACCGGCCACGTCTTCCTCGCGCGGACCGAGTTCAGTCAAACGCAAGGCTTCCTGGCGTTCCCCGACCGTGGCCTGGGCGACTTGCCAGGTACTGCGGGCCCGGTCCACATCCTGGGCACTGACACCGCGCCCCTGTGTGCTGACGGCGACTTCCTGCAGACGAGAATAGTCCTGCCGGGCCCGCGCCGCGTCAGCCTGTGCCGCCACCAGGCGGCTGCGCGCCTGGGCGATTTCCTGCGGGCGGGAGCCGTTGCGCAGACGCTTGAGATTCTGTTCCTGCACGTCGATCTGCGCCTGCGCCTGTTCGGCCTGCAGCGCCAGCGTACGCGTATCGAGCACGCCAAGCACGGCGCCTGCCTTAACGCTGTCCCCCTCCTCCACACGTAGCTCGGTCACCCGGCCGGTGCCGTCGAAGGCCAGCGCGATCTGGCGGATATCCACATTGCCATGGAGCACCAGCTCGCCGGTGCCTGGACGGTGGCGACCTTGCCACCAGACACCGAAGGCGAGCGCCAGCGCGGCGATCACGACAAGGGGAATCAAAAGCTTCTTCATGGTCGCTATCCCGCGGATCGAAGGTCATGCATCGGATCAGAAGCACGATCAATACTAAATCAAATCCTTGGCCCCATGCCGCCCAACGCGCGTTCATGCACCATGTGTCGTCCGGTCCTGCCCCCCCAACCTGTGCCCCAGCACGAGAGCCCTGCTGCATGCCCCGCATGTCGGCAGGGCGGAACCAAGGGCCCGCTGTGGGATCAGGGCGGATGCCATTGCGCAACAAAAAACGCCGGGACATACCCGGCGTTTTTTGTTGTCGTCTCGAGACTCAGAGAAAACGGTCAAGCAGCTTGCGGCTCGGGCGATCGAGCGCCGCGAAATCGCGGATCAGGTACTGCACGCCATGGCTGTCGGCGATCAGCAGCATGGGCGCGGCGAGACGGCGGATATCCTCCTCGCCCTTCAGCGTGAATGCCGTCGGGCCTCGGTCGGTATCAACTTCCCAGACGCTCGGCGTGGTGAAGCCGGATACCGAGCGGATCCGCTGGATCTGCGGCATGAACTCGCGGCTGCCCAGTTCCTCCGCCACCAGTTGGCGTGCTGCCGCATCGAGATCCGCGAGCTGTGCGATCCAGACCAGCTCCTTGCCATCCGTGCTGACCAGTGCGATACCGCGATCCGGGGCACTGATGGGAAAGGCGCGGACCGGCACCACACCTTCATGTCGCGTGCCATCGGCAAACGACAACAGCAGCTTGCCGAAGGGAGTGCGGGCCAGCGTGAAGGCTTGTGAAGCGTGCGTACTCATGCCAGTTCCTCCTCGCCCAGAGCATCTTGTTCATGCGCCTGATCCTGCTCGGCCTGACGCGCCTGCGCCTGGTACAGGCGGTAGTACGCGCCTTGCCGCGCCATCAGTTCATCGTGTCCACCGATCTCCACGACCTGGCCACGGTCCAGCACCACCAGCCGGTCGGCCTTGCGCAGCGTGCTCAGGCGGTGCGCCACAGCAATCGTCGTGCGGCCGCGCACGAGGTTGTCGAGCGCCTTCTGGATTTCTTTCTCGGTCGTCGTATCGACCGAGGATGTGGCCTCGTCGAGAATGAGGATATGCGGGTCGATCAGCAGCGCGCGCGCAATCGAGATGCGCTGGCGTTCGCCGCCCGAGAGCGACTGGCCGCGTTCGCCGACCAGTGAATCGTAGCCGTGCGGCAGGCGCAGGATGAACTCGTGCGCGTGCGCGGCACGCGCCGCCGCGACGATTTCCTCGCGCGTGGCGTCCGGCTTGCCATAGGCGATGTTCTCTGCAATCGTGCCAAAGAACAGGAACGGCTCCTGCAGCACCAGACCGATGTTGCGGCGGGATTCGGTGACGGGCAGCGCGCGGATGTCCTCGCCATCGAGCAGGATTGCCCCTTCCGACACATCGTAGAAACGGCAGATGAGGTTGACCAGCGTGCTCTTGCCGGAACCGCTGTGGCCGACGAGTCCGATCATCTCGCCGGGCGCAATCGACAGGCTGAGGTTGCGTACCACTTGCCGGTTGCCATAGCGGAAACCGATGTTGCGGATATCGATGCGGCCGTCCACCTTGGCCAGATGGCGGGGCTGGGCCGGTTCCGGCACGCTGGAAACGTGATCAAGAATGTCGAAGATACGCTTGGCGCCAGCCGCGGCTTTCTGCGTCACCGAGACAATGCGGCTCATCGAATCGAGGCGCGTGTAGAAGCGGCTGATATAGGCCAGGAAGGCGGCCAGCACACCCACCGTGATGTGATCGCTCGACACCTGCCAGATGCCGAAGGCCCACACCACCAGCAGGCCGATCTCAGTCAGCAGCGTGACTGTCGGAGTGAACAGCGACCAGATCTTGTTGACGCGATCGTTCACCGCCAGGTTATGGCGGTTGGCCTCGCGGAAGCGCGCCACCTCGCGCTTTTCCTGGGCGAAAGCCTTGACCACGCGGATACCAGGAATGGTGTCGGCGAGCACATTGGTGATCTCGGCCCAGATGCGGTCCACCTTTTCGAAACCGTGGCGCAGCCGGTCGCGCACCACGTGGATCATCCAGCCGATGAACGGCAGCGGCAGCAGCGTGACGAGCGCCAGCCACGGGTTGATCGAGACGAGGATGGCAGCCGTCATCAGGATCATCAGCACATCGGTGAAGAAGTCGAGCAGATGCAGCGACAGGAACAGGCAGATGCGGTCGGTTTCCGAGCCGACACGTGAGATCAGGTCGCCCGTACGTTTGCCGCCAAAAAATTCCAGCGACAGTTTCTGCAAGTGCTCATAGGTCGTCGTGCGGAGGTCGGCGCCGATGCGCTCGCTCACCTTGGCAAGGATGAAGGTGCGCGCCCAGCCTAGCACCCACGCCACCAGCGCTGCCGCCAGCAACCCGCCGAGGTAGAGCTTGACCTTGGATTCATCGATCGGCACGCCGTTCTGGTAAGGAATCAGCACCTCGTCCATCAGCGGCATGGTCAGGTACGGCGGCACTAGCGTCGCCCCCGTGGCCGCCAGCATCAGCAGGAAGCCGCCGAGCAATTGCCACTGGTATGGCCGGGCAAAACGCCACAGGCGCAGCAGCGCCCAGCGGTCGGAACGCGCGCCAGCCGATTCGGCCTCGACCTGCTCGACCGGGAACGCGTCGTCATCCGCAGGCTCGATTCCCGCCAGCGCATCGCGAGCAGCCTCGAATGCCGTGACCAGTTTCAGCGCCGTCGGGTTATGCCCGAGCGTATACCGCCAGCGGCCAAGCCGACCCTGCGGATCGTGCAGCTCGATGGTGCCCACGCCAGCGTGGTCGAAATGGCGCAATCCGTGGTTGGCGGCCAGGGGCCAGCTCTGCCATGCGCCCGTGCCGGGTGTGCAGGCCAGCAGGCGCTGTCCGGACGCCCCGCTGGCCAGCGCAAGGATGCCGCTGCCATAGTGCAGGCGGTCGTCCAGATCCAGGTCGAGTACGGCCAGCAGGCTTTCGCCCGGCTGGAGTTGCCCGTCCAGCGCCGCACGCGGGCTGGCGCCCGGCAAAATCGCTGCGGACGGGGTGGATTGCATATCGTCGATCTTCATGAATTGGTGACAGGCTGTAACTTGCAGGCACCGGCCTGCGCGGCCCCGGAAATCGCCAGGTGCGGGTCAGGCGCGCATCGAAATGCCGAACAACGCACATCCGGGAGCCGACATACCAGCGCCGGCCTGCCCGGCAAGGCGGCTGGGCGGTCGACAAGTGGCGGGGAGAACGTCATGCGCGGTAAACGCCTGGAGGCCGTTTTTCGCCGACATGGTGCAAAACCGTTTCTTTTCGATACATTTGCGCGCCGCCATGTCCGCCAACACGTTCCACAATGGCTTCCATGTTCAGTGGCCGGCGGCCGGTGTCCTGCGCAATCGGAATATTGCCGTTCTTGCCCTTTCCGGCGAATGGTGGTCCCCGCCAGGTTGCGGCAAGTATAACCATTCGCCACCTTGTGCGCCGCCCGCCCCAAAAGATTTCTTTTTTTCGCGTATCACGTAAACCATTCGCGAACCTGAACGTTAATAGATCACCATTTGACGATTTATCCAGCCTCAGCCTTAGCGTGCCTGCCCAAATGACCAAAAAAGATATTGAAATCCTGGACATCCTGTCCCTGCGCGGACCGAATATCTGGACGTATCGCCCTGTCCTGGAAGCCTGGATCGATATCGGCGAGCTGGAGAATTTCCCATCCAACCTCATTCCGGGCTTTCCCGAGCGCCTCGAGGCATGGCTGCCGACCCTGATCGAGCACCGTTGCAGCTACGGGGAACGCGGAGGTTTCCTGCGGCGCCTGAAGGAAGGCACCTGGCCAGGCCACATTCTGGAACATGTGACCCTTGAGTTACAAAATCTCGCTGGTCTGCCTGGTGGATTCGGCAAGGCGCGTGAGGCCTCCAAGGTAGGGGTCTATAAAGTGATCGTCCGCGCCTGGCATGAAGATGTGACACGCGCCGCCCTGATCGCCGCCCGCGACCTGGTCATGGCCGCCATCGAGGACCGTCCGTACGATGTCGCCGCCACGGTCGAGGAACTGCGCACGCTGACCGATGCACGCTGCCTGGGCCCAAGCACGGCCTGCATCGTCGACGCTGCCGACGATCTCGACATCCCCTTTATCCGACTGACCGAAGGCAATCTCGTCCAGCTTGGCTATGGCGCACGCCAGCGCCGCATCTGGACCGCCGAAACCGACCGCACCGGCGCGATCGCCGAAAGCGTGTCGCGCGACAAGGACCTGACCAAGAGCCTGCTGTCCGCCTGCGGCGTGCCCGTGCCCGAAGGCCGGCTGGTGGAAACGCTGGAAGACGCCTACGAAGCCGCCGAGGACATCGGCATGCCGGTGGTCGTCAAACCCACCGATGGCAACCATGGCCGCGGCGTGTTCACCAACATCACCAGCCGCGAGGAAATCGCCGCCGCCTGGGAAGTGGCCGTGGACGAAGGCAGCGGCGTACTGGTCGAACGGTTCATTCCGGGCCAGGAGCACCGCCTGCTGGTAGTCGGTGGCAAGGTCGTGGCAGCGGCGCGCGGCGAGATCGCCAGCGTCACCGGCGACGGCGTGTCGACCATCAGCCAGTTGGTAGAAAGCCAGATCAATACCGATCCGCGCCGTGGCAGTACCGAGGACCACCCGCTCAATTTCATCCGCATCGACTCGTCCGCCCGCCTCGAACTGAAGCGCCAGGGCTACGATGCCAATTCCGTGCCGCCCGCCGGCAAGTCGGTGCTCATCCAGCGCAGCGGCAACATGTCGCATGACGTGACCGATCTCGTGCACCCGTCCGTGGCCGCCCATGCCGTGCTCGCAGCCCGTATCGTCGGCCTCGACATTGCCGGCATCGACCTGGTGGCGGAAGACATCTCGCAGCCGCTCGAAGGCCAGCGCGGCGCCATCGTCGAAGTCAACGCCGGCCCCGGCCTGCTGATGCACCTCAAGCCAGCCGAAGGCGAAGCCCGTCCGGTGGGCCGTGCCATCGTCGAGCACCTGTTCCCGGATACGGACGACGGCCGCATCCCCGTGGTCGGCATCACCGGCTCCACCGGCAAGACTGCAGTGGCACGCCGCATCGCCCACCTCCTGCACCTGAATGGCGCCAATGTGGGCCTGGCGTGCAGCGAAGGTCTGTTCGTCAATGACCGCCAGATCGAAAAAGGCGATTGCGCCAACTGGAAGTCGGCGCACCGCACGCTGCTCAACCGCGCCGTGGAAGCCGCCGTGTTCGAGAACGGCAACCGCGCCATCCTGTCCGAAGGCCTCGCCTACGACCGCTGCCAGGTCGCCGTGGTGACCGACCTCGACCCGGCCGAGACGCTGCCCGAATTCTCGATTCTCGAGCCGGACCAGATGTTCAATGTGTTCCGCACGCAGGTCGACGTCGTGCTGTCCTCCGGCTATGCCGTGCTGAATGCCGATGACGAGCAGGTGGCCGACATGGCCCGCCTGAGCGACGGCGAAGTGGTGTTCTTCAGCACCCGTGCCGACAGCCCGGTGGTGGCCGCGCACCTCGCCGCCAACGGCCGCGCCGTGTTCCCGCGCAACGGCAGCATCGTGCTGGCGCATGGCACGGCGGAAACCCTGCTGGAGCGCTACGACACCCAGCCGAGCATCAGCGTGCTGGCCTCGCTCGGCGCCGCCTGGGTGCTGGGCGTTGCGCCCCAGCTCATGGCTGCCGGCATCCGCACAGAAAGTACCTTGCAGCCTGTTGCAGAACTCGCCTGAGAGACCGCACAATGCTAAAGCGAACCACGCCCCCCTGCCCTACCGTTTCTCTGGAAAACCTGTTCATGGAAGTCTCGCGCGTCCGCGTGCTGCGCGGCCCCAATCTGTGGAGCCGCCATACGGCAATCGAAGCCATCGTCCACTGCTCGGACAACGAACTGACGCTCGAGGCGCTGCCCGGCTTTGAAGAGCGCCTGCGCAGCCGCTTCCCGGACATCGGCATGCTGCAGCCGGCCGGCCACCTGCAGGCCACGTCGATTGCGCACGCCTTCGAGGCCGCCGCGCTGGCGCTGCAGGCCAAGGCTGGCTGCCCGGTGACCTTTGGCCGTACCGTGGCTACCCCCGAAGCCGACACTTTCCAGGTGGTCGTGGAATACACGGAAGAAGCCGTCGGCCGCCTCGCCTGCGAGCTGGCCGAACAACTGTGCCGCGCCGCGCTGAACGACACCCCGTTCGATCTTGAGGACGCGCTGCACCGGCTGCGCGAGCTCGATGAAGACGTGCGCCTCGGACCGAGCACTGGCTCTATCGTCCAGGCCGGCATCGCCCGTGGCGTGCCGTATCGCCGCCTGACCGAAGGCAGCATGGTGCAGTTCGGCTGGGGCAGCCGCCAGAAACGCATCCAGGCCGCAGAAACCAGCGGCACCAGCGCCATCGCCGAATCGATCGCCCAGGACAAGGAACTCACCAAGACCCTGCTGCATGCCGCTGGCGTGCCGGTACCGGTCGGCCGGTCCGTGGAAGACGCGGAAGACGCTTGGGCAGCCGCCCAGGAAATCGGCGGCGCGGGCGTGGTCAAGCCGCGTGACGGCAACCAGGGCAAGGGCGTCGCGGTGAATATCACGACGCGGGAGCAGGTCATGGCGGCCTATGAAGTCGCTTCGCGCTTCCGCTCCGACGTGATTGTCGAACGCTATATTCCAGGCCACGATTTCCGTGCCCTGGTGGTGGGCAACAAGCTGATCGCCGCCGCCCGCCGCGATCCGCCGCAAGTGACCGGCGACGGCGTGCACTCGATCCGCGAACTGGTCGCCAAGGTCAATCTGGACCCGCTGCGCGGCGATGGCCACGCCACCTCGCTCACCAAGATCCGCCTCGACGATATCGCCGTGGCCACGCTCGCCACGCAAGGCTACAACCCTGATTCCGTACCGCCGGCCGGCGTGCTGGTCGTCCTGCGCAACAACGCCAACCTCAGCACCGGCGGCACCGCCACCGACGTCACCGACGACGTGCATCCCGAATGGGCGGCGCGTGTCGTGGCTGCCGCGCAGATGGTCGGCCTCGACATCTGCGGCGTCGATGTGGTCTGCAATAACGTCCACCAGTCGCTCGAGGAGCAAGGCGGCGGCATCGTCGAAGTCAATGCCGCGCCGGGCCTGCGCATGCACCTTGCGCCGTCGTACGGCAAGCCCCGCCAGGTCGGCGAAGCCATCATGGACCTGATGTTCCCGAACGGCGACGACGGCCGTATTCCTGTCGCCGCCGTGGCGGGTACCAACGGCAAGACCACTACCGTGCGCCTCATCGCCCATCTGCTCGGCATGAACGGCGATACGGTCGGCATGACCAACTCCGATGGCGTGTACATCGGCAAGCAGCGCATCGACACCGGCGACTGCAGCGGCCCGCGCAGCGCGCGCAACGTATTGATGCATCCGATGGTCGACGCCGCCGTGTTCGAAACGGCACGCGGCGGCATCCTGCGCGAAGGCCTCGGCTTCGACCGCTGCCAGGTCGCCGTGGTGACCAACATCGGCATGGGCGACCATCTCGGCCTCAACTACATCAGCACGGTCGAAGACCTGGCCGTAGTGAAGCGTGTGATCGTCGAGAACGTAGCGCCGGACGGCACCGCCGTACTGAATGCCGCTGACCCCATCGTCGCGCGCATGGCGGCCAACTGCCCCGGTTCGGTGACCTACTTCGCCGCCGACCGTAACAACCCGATCCTCGCCACGCACCGTGCCAAGGGTCTGCGCGTGGTGTACACCGACGGCGATGCCATCGTGCTGGCCGAAGGCGAGACGGAAATCCGCCTGCCGTTCGCCGCCATCCCGCTCACGCACAACGGCACCATCAACTTCCAGGTGGAGAACGCCATGGCTGCCGCTGGCGCCGCCTGGGCGCTCGGCATCGACATGGCCACCCTGGCTGCCGGCATGGCCAGCTTCGTCAGCGATGCGGCCACAGCACCGGGCCGCTTCAACCTGTTCGAGTACCGCGGTGCGACGCTGATCGCCGACTACGGCCACAATCCGGATGCCATCCTGGCGCTCGTCAAGGCCGTCGAAGCCATGCCGGCCCAGCGCCGCAGCGTAGTCATCAGCGGCGCGGGCGACCGTCGCGATGTTGACATCCGCCAGCAGACGCAGATCCTCGGCCAGGTGTTCGACGACGTCATCCTGTACGAAGACCAGTGCCAGCGTGGCCGTGCCGACGGTGAAGTGCTCGCGCTGCTGCGCCAGGGCCTCGAAGGCGCCACGCGCGCCAGCCATGTCGAGGAAATCCGCGGCGAATTCCCGGCCATCGATGCGGCGCTGGCCCGTCTGCGGCCGGGCGACCTGTGCCTGATCCTGATTGACCAGGTGGAGGAAGCGCTGGAATACATCGCCAAGCAGGTCGCGAGCGCCAAGGTCGCCGCCTGACCCGCGACACCGCCCTCCACGTACCTCAAACCGCCATCCTCCGGGATGGCGGTTTTGTTTTGGAGCATCCCCGGGTATGCCGGCTCCGCGCGAGGATACCGCCGGCCCTTCATGTCTTTGGCGGATGCCTCAGCCTGGCCCCGTAACACAGCGCACCACCAAGCCGAAAAAAAACCGCTCCGAAGAGCGGTTCTTGCAGCAGCAGGCCAGCAGCCTGCATTGCATCAGTCGTCCAGCAACGACAGGTCGCGCACCGCGCCCTTGTCGGCCGACATCACCAGCTTGGCATAGGCCTTGAGCGCAGCCGACACCTTGCGGGGACGCGGCTTGGCCGGCTTCCAACCCTTGGCGTTCTGCTCCTCGCGGCGTTTCGCCAGTTCCTCGTCGCTGACCAGCACGTTGATCGTACGGTTGGGAATATCGATGCGGATCCGATCGCCGTTGCGCACCAGGCCAATCGCACCGCCCGCTGCCGCCTCGGGCGAGCAATGGCCGATGGACAGGCCCGAGGTACCGCCCGAGAAACGGCCATCGGTCAGCAGCGCACAGGCTTTGCCCAGTCCTTTCGACTTGATGTAGCTCGTCGGATAGAGCATCTCCTGCATGCCGGGGCCGCCCTTGGGACCTTCATAGCGCACCACGACCACGTCGCCAGCCTTCACCTTGTCGGCCAGGATGTTTTCCACGGCTTCGTCCTGCGACTCGACCACATGGGCCGGGCCCTCGAACACGAGGATGGAGTCGTCCACGCCCGCCGTCTTGACCACGCAGCCATCCAGCGCGATGTTGCCCGTCAGCACCGCCAGACCGCCTTCCTTGCTGAAGGCATGGTCATACGAACGAATACAGCCTTCGGCGCGGTCGGCATCGAGGCTCGGCCAGCGCGTGTTCTGGCTGAAGGCCACCTGCGACGGCACACCAGCCGGCCCTGCCATGTAGAACGTCTTGACCGCTTCATCGCTGGTGCGGATGATGTCCCATTGCTCCAGCGCATCGCCCAGGGTCTTGGCATGCACGGTCGGCACATCCGTGTGCAGCTTGCCGGCGCGCTCCAGCTCGCCGAGAATGGCCATGATGCCGCCCGCGCGATGCACGTCTTCGATGTGGTACTTGTTGGTATTCGGCGCAACCTTGCACAGCTGCGGCACGGTGCGCGAGAGACGGTCGATATCCGCCATCGAGAAATCGATCTCCGCTTCCTGCGCGATGGCCAGCAGGTGCAGGATGGTGTTGGTGGAACCGCCCATGGCGATATCCAGCGTCATGGCATTCTCGAAAGCCTTGAAGCCGACGGAACGCGGCAGTACCGACGCATCTTCCTGTTCGTAGTATTGGCGCGCAAGTTCGACGATACGGCTACCGGCGCGCTTGAACAGCTGCTCGCGGTCAGCATGCGTAGCCACCACCGTGCCATTGCCCGGCAGCGAGAGACCCAGTGCCTCGGTCAAGCAGTTCATCGAGTTGGCGGTGAACATGCCCGAGCACGAACCGCAGGTCGGGCAGGCAGAACGCTCCACCTCGGCCACTTCGGCATCGCTCACCTTGCTGTCGGCCGCCATGACCATGGCGTCGATCAGATCGAGCTTCTTGATCTGGATGGTCTGCTCGCCATTCGCACCCGGTACGGCGAGGCGCACCTTGCCCGCTTCCATCGGGCCGCCCGAGACGAAGATGACCGGAATGTTCAGCCGCATCGCAGCCATAAGCATGCCCGGGGTGATCTTGTCGCAGTTGGAGATGCACACCATGGCATCGGCGCAATGCGCGTTGACCATGTACTCCACGGAGTCCGCGATAATGTCGCGGCTCGGCAGCGAATACAGCATGCCGTCGTGGCCCATGGCGATGCCATCGTCCACCGCAATAGTGTTGAATTCCTTGGCGACGCCGCCGGCCGCCTCGATCTCGCGGGCCACGAGCTGGCCCAGATCCTTCAGGTGCACGTGGCCCGGTACGAACTGGGTAAACGAATTGACCACCGCGATGATGGGCTTGGAAAAATCTTCATCCTTCATGCCGGTGGCGCGCCACAGGGAACGCGCGCCCGCCATGTTGCGGCCGGCCGTGGAGGTTTTGGAACGATATGCGGGCATGTTGTTTATCGAAAAATTCGCTGACAGGAAAGCGGGCCGTGGGAACGGAAGGCCCTCGCGCGCCCGTACGGACAACCTCTTGAGCTGCACTCTGGGCAAACCCGGCAATTATCCCACAGCCCCACGCAGGATGGTTTGCGCATGTGCATGACGCGCCGGGAGCGCGCCCGGGTGCCCCGGCAGGCGCCCGGCAAAGGGCGATGGCAACCGCCCGCCAGGCGTGCGGCCACCCACCGGTGTTACGGTTACTTGTCGCGCGCCAGCGGACAAGTGCTGAGCCCGAGCAGCGGATACAGCGGGCAGAAGCGGAACACGCCAGTCAGCAGCGGAATCACCCCCAGCCAGCCCCACCAGCCAACCGTCCCGGTTGCCGCCAGCGCAATCAACACCACACCCACAACGATGCGCAGTACACGGTCCACACCACCTACATTGGTCTTCATCGCACTCTCCCATTTCACATCACACACCACCGGCCCGGCAACCCGCCTGACCTCATGGACAGAAAATCGCCTTGAGCGTCGCGATCACCCGCGCCACGTCCGGGTTCTCGATGCGGTAGTACAGCATCTGCGCTTCACGCCGGTAACTCACCAGCCCCTCCTCGCGCATCTTCGCCAGATGCTGCGACAGGGCCGACTGGCTCAATGGCACCTGCTCCAGCAGGCTACCGACAGCCATCTCGCCATGCTCGATCAGCAGGCACAGCACGAGTAGCCGATGCGGGTTACCAAGGGCACGCAGCATGCCGGCTGCCTCAGCGGCCTGCGCCTGCAGAAAAGTCGGATCGTTGTTGCTCACTGCCGTCGTATATAAGTTTTTTCTAATTTAGCAAAATCTAATAAATAGAACAAGCGATGACTGATGAGGTCCATCAGGATTCGGTTTAGGTGCAATGGCCAAGCGGCCCCGTGCATGGATTGGCACATTGTGCTGTGCCGCAAACATGAACTCCGCCTGGGCGGCACAAGACCCTGCCAGCAACGGGGGTGGCGCTTGACCTGCCGGAAAACCTCGATTTCATGCGGCTCTCCAGCGAGTCACATCGAAGATACGGGGTTTACCCTAGATCCTCTCGCCTGCAGCGAACTTTGGGCGTATCGTCATATCTGACAGATGTGTTTCGTCTTGTTAACCAACAGAGGGAGGTCGTCGAAGTCTTATGGCTCGTCAGCTGATTTCTGCCATGCGGCAGTACGCCAGTTTCAAGGGCGTCAAGCATTATGTCGTGCAAGGAGTTGAAGCACTCGGTGTGCTGCTGAAAGCCACCCCCGGCGCCGCAGCGCGCGCAATCTCTGCGATCGTCGCAGAAACCGAACATGGCGTGCAGGTATGGGTTTCGTACCTGGGCAAGCCGTTCGATCCTCACACCAACTACTTTTTGCAACCCAAGCCGATTCCTGTCCGGCAACGCCGGCGGGGGTCGCCGGAGCGGCTGCGCTAGGCAATCGCAACGGCAGCTGCAGCACCGGCAGAGCTATCCACCAACAGACAGGGTCATCATCGATGGCCCTTTTTCATTGGGGCTACCGACACGCTGCGTGTCTGTCCATCTACCGTCGGTACCATGCCGTCCTCAGCATGAAAAAAAAGCGGCGCTCCCCCCTGAGAACACCGCTTTCATCCTGCACGCCCGTGCTTGCATGGACATGCCACGCATCAAGGCAGGATACGTACCTCGTCGACATCGAACTCGACCGACCTGATGCCCTTGTCCAGCTCGCCCACCAGTTCCACGGTCATTTTGTCGTCGATCGACCGGCCTGCGGGGAAACGCTTGGCGTCGATCTCCACGCGGATACGGCCGGTGCCATCGTCGAAGGTGTAATGCTCGCCACCGTCATGCGACACAATGCGGCCGCGCAGGATGGCGTTCTGATCGTCCTTGCCATTGGCGAGCAAGGCCTTGACGGTTGTGGGTTGTACCGTGGTCGGGCCGGTGTATCGGGCCGCAGCGGTCGTACCGGCCGTGCTGGGGCCGGTATCGTTCTGCGCCAGCGCCGCGCCGGCGCAGAATGCCCCGGCGAGCAGCGTGGCCATGACGAGGGTACGCGGCGAACGCAGCGAAGCGGGAAGGAAGGAACGGGACGGACGGATCTGGACCAGTTTCATGATGAACTCCTTGCGCCGATAACGGCGTTGACATTGAACACACCGTTATTGCACCACCCCAACATGAAGTGAATCTGAGCCGCGAGTCCCGTATCGCTGTCCTGCGCGATACTGCTCAGCCTGCGGTCTTGACTGGGATCGTCAACACCACGCCCAGCCCGACCCCATCGAGCCCCTTGCCAAACGTCAGTGTCCCGCCATGCAGCTCGGCTACGCGCGCTGCAATCGACAGACCCAGACCGCTGCCTTGCGTCCCCGTGCCGAGTACCCGGAAAAAACGCTGCGTCAAGTGATCAAGGTCAGCCGATGCCACGCCCGGACCATCGTCGCGCACCGCAATCTCGATCGTCCCGCCGCGGTGGCTTGCCGACACCTCCACGCGTCCACCCTCCCGGCCATACCGGATGGCGTTGTCGAGCAGATTGCGCAAGGCACTGAACAACCAGTCGTAGTGCCCGGCCATCGTCACCACGTCGCAGGTGACCGAAACCATGATGCGCCGCCCCTTCGCAGCCGCAGCACACATGCGCACGACGTCGTCGAGCAGTGCCTGCATGTCGATGCGGTCCGTCGCCACCGCGTCGGCGGACTGCGGATCGAGCCGCGCCAGCTGCAACAGGTTTTCCACCAGCGCGGTACTGCGGGCGACATCCTCGCGCAAGCGCTGCAGATCCGCCGCCAGCGCCGGTGCCATGGCAGAGTCCATATCGGCCGCATAGCTGCGCTGCATCACCTGGATGCGCGATGCCAGCGCGGCCAGCGGCGTGCGCAATTCGTGCGCCGCATCGGCCGTGAAGCGGCGTTCGCCTTCCAGCGCCTGCGAGAGGCGCGCCAGCAAGCGATTCAGCGCCGTCACCACCGACTGCACTTCGCGCGCCTGGCTATCGTCCCGTACCGGCGACAGGTCGCTGGGCGACTTCGCGGCAAGGCCTTGTGCCATGCGGTCGAGCGGCGCCAGCTGCCGCCGCACCAGCCACCAGTTGACCAGCCCGAGCACCGCCCACAATGCAGCCAAAGGCCAGGCCAGCGCGGCCAGCCCATCGCGCAGCAAGGCGCTGCGGTCATCCCATTCCTGACCGATCTGCACCGAAAAACCCAGCGCCTTGTGCCGGCGCACATACACACGCCACCATTCGCCGTCCACTCGCGTATCGTAGAACGTGTCGTCCTTGCTACCGGGATCGACGAACGGCTGCTTCGGCGCATCCTCGCCACGTCGCAGGACAACGCCTTCTCGCGACACGATCTGGTAGTCGAGACCCATGGTTGCGCCCTGCCTGCCGCGATCGGCATCGGCGCGCGCCGGTCCGCCCGCCGCGTCCTCACCGAGCGCCAGTACGAGCTTGGCGCCCTCTTCCAGCGTGTCGTCGAATGTCTCGTTGGTTTCCTTCCAGGCAATGGCCAGCACGATGGCCGTGCTCACCAGACCGGCGATCACGCTCGACCCGACCGTTGTCGCAATCAGCCGCCGCCGCAGCGAATAGCCATGCGGCGGTACGGAAGGGAGGGAAGACCTGCGGGCAAACCAGAGGAATGCCATGTCAGCGCGCTCGCGGGTGTTCGGACCGGCCTATCGGCCCGCCTGCGGCGTCGCCACCAGCGTCGGCATCTGTATCGCCAGCAGCATTGTCCGCCGCGCTGGCGATCTTGCCATCTGCAGGCGGGCTCATGGGTGAATCTCCCAGACGATACCCCTGCCGCCGGATGGTCTCGATCCAGCCTGCGCCCAGCTTGCGCCGCAGGTTGTAGATATGCACTTCGATGGCGTTGCTCTCGACCTCGTCGCCCCACCCGTACAGCGCCTCTTCCAGCTGTGCGCGGGACACGATGTGGCCGGGCCGGCGGATCAGCGCATGCAGTACCGCGAACTCGCGCGCCGTCAGCGTCAGCGGTGCGCCATGCAGGGTCACCTGCTGCCCGCCTCGTCCAGCACCAGCCCGCCGTGCCGCAAGGCGGGCGAGGAGCGACCATCGTGCCGCCGGATGGCTGCACGGATGCGTGCCGACAACTCTTCGAGATCGAATGGTTTGACCAGGTAATCGTCTGCGCCCAGATCCAGCCCCTCGATCCGGTCGCGCACCGCATCGCGCGCCGTGATCATGATCGCTGGCGTCGTCGCGTGGCGCTCGCGCAGGCGGTGCAGCAGCGCATCGCCCGTCACACCCGGCAGGCCGCGGTCGATCAGCAGGCACTGGTAGTCATGCGTCGCCAATGCCGCCTCCGCGTGATCGCCGCGCGTCACGCGGTCCACGACATAGCCATCGAGCCTGAGCCACGACTCGATCGACTCGCCCAGGGAAAGGTCGTCTTCGACGAGCAGGATGCGCATGCGGCCGATTATACGGGCGGAGATGAAGCCAAGCTGAAGATGCCGGGCAAGCGCCCTCCATATCCACACCGCACCCGCCGTACTGTGCCGGCTGCCCG
This sequence comes from Imbroritus primus, assembly GCA_000272025.2. Classification (GTDB taxonomy): domain Bacteria; phylum Pseudomonadota; class Gammaproteobacteria; order Burkholderiales; family Burkholderiaceae; genus Imbroritus; species Imbroritus primus. The sequence goes on along the minus strand of AKCV02000015.1, from coordinate 377,729 downwards.
CACCTTGCTCACGTCTTTGATCCGCCAGGCGGCCGTGCCGCATCCACCGCAGCCGGCTCGCCGCCCTGCCCACCCGGCGGCCGGTCCATGTCGTGCAGCCCCGTCGCATGCGACGCCGCCAGCCGCCACGCGCCATCGTACATGCGCCATACCCGCGTATAGCGCACCTCCTCCGATATCACCCCGCCCTTGCCGGCGCCCTTGCCGGGAGCCTTGACCAGCACCAGCCGACGCACCCGCGACACCACCACCGCCGTGTCGCCCCAGATCTCGACATGCCACTCCAGCAGGTCGAGTCCCACCAACTGCTCCACCAGCAAGGCAAAGTGCGACAGGATCGCCCGCTTGTCATACACGCAGCCGCTCGCATCGACCACGATGGCGCTGTCGTCCAGCAACGCGGCAAGCGTGCGCAGCGAGGAATTCAGCAAGGCGCGGCGAAAGCGGTCTTCGGCTACCAGCGGTGAAACGGGATGGTATGGGGTATCGGCGATATCAGTCATGGATGTTCCAGCAACCTGAAGCGTGAGCCTCAGCAACACACATGCTCCGCTAACGCACTAGAGCCAACGCTCAGAAATATTCGGTTTTGGAACAAATTTGAAAGTGCTGAATATCTAGCTATATCTTCATGAGCCGAATTTTTTCAAAACTCCGTTAACCGCACGCTGTGCCTTGATCTACAGCGATTTCATGTCTGTTCTTGCGGTCCAATTTCTCAGACATACCGCATCTGCTCTTTCGACGATGCAAGGATCTTTCAAATTTTCAAGCACATGATCAATCTGCCGGTGAGCACGGTGAATAGACGCCTGATGGCTTCCAAACAGGAATATTCGTGGAATGCCGCCAGGGCCAAGAAGGAGCAAAAAAAATGACTGCGCGTCGCGCCCACACAGGACCAGCGCCTCACGCGGCTGAAGGGATAGCTCACCTTGCCAAAGGAAACGAAACGGCCTATAGACCGCTTATTCGGAGGACGACGAATCGCCAGTGTGCACCAACGTCGCGTGTGACGCCGCCAGTCGCCATGCGCCGCTCACCATGCGCCATACACGTGTGTAGCGCACGACCTCCGACACGGCATGCCTTTTCCCGATTTCGCGCACGATCATCAATCGTCTCACGCGCGACACCACGACCGCCGTATCACCCCATGTCTGCACATGCCAATCCAGCAAGTCCAGACTTGCCAGTTGTTCTGCTAACAAAGCGAAATGCGACAGAATCGCGCGCTTGTCGTAAACGCAACCGCTAGCATCGACCACTATTGCGTCGTCGTCGACCAGCGCAGCCAATGTCTTGAGCGAGGAACTGAGCAGCGCTCGACGAAATCGGTCCTCTATAGCGAGCGGAGAAATCGGATGCGGATTCATCTGGGCTGACCGTAGCAATTAGCTCTGATAAGTCCAAGCGCTCCCACGCTGTACATAGACAAAGTCCTCGCCACCATATCGCGGATGCACTTTCTCAATTTTTCGCTCCCTTGCGCGTCAAAATAGTCTAAAATCGACTATTCCAAACCGGACTATAGCATGGGTTCATGATCTATGGTCAACGGTACGAAACGCTTAGAAAAGTGTTGCGCAAGACGCGTCTACAGAGCGGTCTGACGCAAGTACAACTTGCTGAAAAATTGGGCAAGGGGCAAAGCTATGTGTCGAAGATCGAGCGTGGGGAGCAGTATTTGGATGTAGTCGAATTTATCGAATGGTGCGAGGCTTGTAACGCAGCGCCTAAATCAGTAGTCGATAAAATTTGAGCGTCGACGAGAAACTTTGAGACAGGCAAGCACCTCGTCGATCATGCTCTCTGACAACAACAAGGTCCGGCTGTTTTACCAGTATCCATATGGATAACGCCAGATTATTGGTCTGGAATCCTCGCCCTCAAACCGAGCGGAGAAAATGCGCCATATTCGCCGCACGATATACGGCGAATAGCGAGCCTGGAAGAAACAATGCAATTGCATTACAATTACAATGCAATTGCATTCTAGGAGTTCGTCATGCCTGCTATTCTCGAAGCCGAATCGACACTGACCGACCGCTACCAGACCACAGTCCCCGAATCCGTACGCCGCGCCCTGCGGCTGGACAAGCGCGACAGGATTCACTACACGATCCGCCCCAGCGGCGAGGTCGTGTTGACGCGCGCAGAGTCTGCCGACGAAGCAGACCCCGTCCTTGGACAATTTCTGGGGTTTCTGGCCGACGACATCGCGCGCCATCCCGCGCGCCTGCAAGCCGTTGATCGCCGCTTCGTGCAGCGCCTTCAGTCGCTGACGCAAGGCGTCGATGTCGATCTGGATGCCCCGCTCTCGGCAGATGATGAATGAGCGGACGCACGGCTGCACCATTGCTCATTCACGGCTGGGCGGTGTTCGCGCACCCCTTGTTCATTGCTCAGCTAGAGGCATTGACTGCACAAGTCCAGGCGCTCAAGAAGAAAGATCCTTCTGGCTATGTGAAGAAAAATGCCGCGAAACGATTGGCGGCTATCACTCGACTGGCATTCGACCTCATCCCGCAGGACCCTGCTCGGCCCGAGTACCGTCAGGGCGGTACGCTGGGTGATCACCACAAGCATTGGTTTCGAGCCAAATTCTTTCAGCAATACCGTCTATTCTTTCGCTATCACGCCCCAAGCAAGGTGATTGTGTTTGCTTGGGTCAATGATGAGGACACCAAACGCGCCTACGAAAGCCAGGATGATGCGTATCGTGTGTTCCGCAGGATGTTGGAAAACGGGCATCCTCCCGATGACTGGAGCCAGTTGCTGGCAGAAGCACATGCTGAAGGACTTCGGCTGCAGCAGTTTGCCACCGGCCTCGACATGACCTGAGTATTTCGGAGCGGCCTTGCGTGCATGATCCTCCGCAAAGAAAAAAGCTCCTTGTCTGTCAGGTTCTGAGACGTCTTCCTTTTCCAAGGAGCAACCTCATGTACATCCCTCCCGGCTTCAACACCGTCACCCCTTATTTCATCGTCCAGGACGCCGAACGGCTCATCGCTTTTCTGGTCAAGGGACTCGGCGGCACGGAGACGCTACGCTCCGTGCGCCCCGATGGCGGCATCTCCAATGCTCAGATCCGGCTCGGCACATCGACGGTGATGGTGGGCGAGAGCAACAAGGAGTATCCGCCGATGGCGAGCACGTACTATTTCTACGTGGACGATGCCGATGCCGCGGTGGCACGCGCGCTGCAGCATGGCGGCGAGCTGGTGATGGAGGTCGGTGACAAGCCCTATGGCGACCGGCAAGGCGGTGTGCGCGATCCGAGCGGCAATATCTGGTGGATTTCGCAGCGAATGGTGGAGGAGCCGTACACCGTGTGACGACGCACACGCCGGCAGCCGCCAACGCTCGGGCGACGAAGTTCCACGGCGCGGCGGTGCGTGATAGGCTCGCAAAAAAATCACAACAGCAGGAGGACACATGGCGGAGCAGATGCTCATCGGCCCGGTACTGTCGTTTCGCGGCGTCGGCAACAATAATATGTGGCGCGTCACGGCGCTGATCGGCGTGCACGAGGATGCCCCGGCGCCCAGGCTGCTGGTAGAAGGACGCGACGCAGGCCGCCCGCGCGAGCTGCTGCTGTTCCGCAAGGAACGCTACCTGCGCTATGACCTTGCCTGCAAGATGCAGGCGCAGGAGCGCCGTGTGGAATATGGCATCGAAGGCGGGCCGGTCTGGCATTTCACGGTACCGGCAACCGGCACTGCGCCGCGGATCGCGTACGTATCATGCAATGGCTTCTCCGACCCCAGCGGCATGCGCAAGCTGGTCCGCCCGGCCAATACCGTGTGGCAGGACCTGCTGGAAAGTCACGACCGTCTGCTGCGCCCTGGGGATCGGCTGCTCGACAAGGAGCAGCTGTGGCACGAGGAACGCATCCACGACAAGGGGCTACAGCGTTTTCATGTGCTGTTGATGGGGGGCGACCAGATCTACTTCGATTCGATCTGGGAAGATATTCCCACGCTCAAGCACTGGGTCAGCCTGTCGCGGCAGGAGCAGCTGGACTTCAAGGTCAACGCCGCCCTCGAACGCGAGATCGAGCAGTATTACTTCACGCTCTACCGCCAGCGCTGGCTGCCTGAGAAACGGCGTCCGTGGGGCACGCAAGCACCAAACCTTGATGCGGCGGATGGCCTGGCGCGCGTTCCCACCGTGATGATGTGGGACGACCACGACATCTTCGATGGCTGGGGCTCCTACAGCTGCGCCATGCAGCGCTGCGAACTGTTCCGCGTGATGTTCCGCCATGCGCGCCGGGCGTTCTGGGTGTTCCAGATGCAGCACGCGCTCGACGACCTCCCCGACCTGACCGATGCCACGCCGGCAGGTTTCCAGAGCAACGACCCGCTCTACGCCCCTATCGCCTGGAGCACGGCGTTGAAGCGCGACGCACTTGCCCTGCCGATGCTCGACCAGCAGCCAGGGTTCAGTTCCGTATACCGTGTTGGCCCGCTGGCCATCGTGGCGGCGGATCTGCGCACTGAACGCTCGCGCACCCAGGTCATGGGATCTTCTACCTGGTCCCGCCTCAAGGACTGGATGGCCGCCCTGCCCGCACCCACAGCCAAGCCTGCCGGCGGACGCACGCGCAAGACTGCGGAAGCCCGCTGCGAACACCTGCTGTTCATGTCGTCGGTGCCGGTGGCGCACCCCAAGCTGTCGCTGGCGGAAGGCCTGCTCGACACCTTCGGACAAGACCACGTGATCGACAGCAGTGCGGATGACCTGAAGGATCACTGGTCGCACGACGACCACGAAGGCGAGCGCAAGCGCCTGCTCGAAGTGCTTTCCGGCATCGCCCGCGACAAGCGGCTGCGTGTCTCGCTCGTCTCCGGCGACGTGCATGTGGCAGCCTGGGGCACCGCCGTGCGGCGCGACCTGCCACTGACGGAAACCTGGGCGCAGATCCACCAGTTCACCTCGTCCGCCGTCGTGCATCCGTCCTTGATGGGCGTGGCCGAACGACTGTTCCTGTCGCTGCTGAACAGCATGGCAGGCAAGGCGCAGCATATCGACGTACAGTACACCGTAGAGATGATGCTGTTCCCGGGACACAACAAGTACGTGATGCCGGCACGCAACTGGCTCGCGCTGGAGGCCGACGAGGCTGGCAGCGAAGGCCGCAAGCTGTGGGCGACATGGCGCTGCGAGACGGAAAGTGGATTCTCGAATCACCTGCTGGCGGTGCCGGGCGTCGTGGCCGGCTGAATCGCATCCGCCGGCGGCTATCGTTCCGCCAACCAGCAAGGGAGGCTTGCCATGACCATCCGCCTGAAGCGCGCCTACGACCCGCCCGCCGCAAGCGACGGCTACCGCGTGCTGGTGGACCGCCTGTGGCCGCGCGGCCTGACAAAAGAGGAAGCGCATATCGACCTGTGGCTCAAGGACGTGGCGCCAAGTACCGAACTACGCAAGTGGTACAACCACGATCCGGCCCGCTGGACGGAGTTCGGCGAGCGTTATGCAGCGGAACTGCGCGAGCGCGAGGCTGCCGTGGACCAGCTCGCGGCCCTGGTGCGCGAGCGGGCGGTCACGCTGGTGTATGCGACGAAAGATACGGCGCACTGCCATCCGCTTGTGCTGAAGACATTTCTGGAGCATCGCAAGCGCGGAAAATCAGGCGACTGAATTGGCGCGACTGGTTGGGCACACCAGTTTGGCACAACTGACGGGCCGCAACGCAGGCCGGCTGGCCCAGGCATGACAGGTCACGATGTGCCGCCACCCGCCCGCCATAAGTCATGGCGGGGTCCGGCGTGCCGCGCTTACTTCCCCTGCGTCAGCGTGGCGTAGCTGGTCATGAGGTTGCGGTAGTCAGGGATGTGATTCGAGAACAGCGTGCCCAGTCCCTCAATATCGTTGCGCCAGTCACGATGTAGTTCGCAGGCGGCGCCGAACCAGGTCATCAGCTGCACACCGGCTTGCGTCATGCGCTCCCACGCTGCATGGCGCGTGATTTCGTTGAACGTACCCGAGGCATCGGTGATGACGAATACGTCGAACCCTTCCTCGATAGCGGACAGCGCCGGAAACGCCACGCACACCTCGGTCACCACGCCGGCGATGATCAGCTGGCGCTTGCCGGTCGCCTTGACCGCGGCCACAAACTCCTCGTTGTCCCAGGCATTGATATTGCCGGGGCGCGCAATGTAGGGCGCATCGGGAAACTGCGCCTTCAGTTCCGGCACGAGCGGGCCATTGGGGCCTTGTTCGAAACTGGTGGTCAGGATAGTCGGCAGCTTGAAATACGTGGCCATGTCAGCCAGTGCAAGCACGTTGTTCTTGAATTTGTCCGGATCGATGTCACGCACGAGAGACAGCAGGCCGGCCTGGTGATCCACCAGCAGTACGGCAGCATTGTCCTTGTCGAGTCGAACGTAAGGCTTGGTCATGGTCTACTCCTTGGGTGAGAATCCGTCGCAGGGACGGGGTGCAACGCAAGCCACCGGATAGGTGGCGCAGCGGCGCGGTGTGACCATCCATCAGGAATGGCCGGAAACAGGCAAGCGGGGCGAGCCAGGCGGGCTGCGCTCCGCATTGCCATACATGAGGTCGGATGTTGTGGGCGGGGTGGCGACAGCCGGGTGCAGTCTCCCGGAGACCCATCGGGATCGCACGATCCCGATGGGTCGATGGCTGCTGGCGGGCGCGTCAGGAAGCGCCAGTCGCAACGGTCTCCCGTGGCATTTCGCCAAAGCGGCCGGCGTGGAAGTCGTCGATGGCCTGGCGGATCTCGGCCTGGGTGTTCATGACGAACGGCCCGTGCCCCACCACCGTTTCCTCGATCGGTTCACCCGACAGCCACAGCAGCGTGGCATCGTTGTTGGCCTCGATTTCCACTTCGGTCCCCGCGCGCGCGAAATGCACCAGTTGCCCCTCGCGGACCACTTCGCTGCCATTCAGCATGACCGTGCCGCGCAACACCACCAGTGCAAGCGTATGGCCATCCGTGGCGGTAAAGCGGCTGGTGCTGCCCTGGGTCAGCCGCACATCCCACACGTTCATGGGCGTGTGCGTGCGCGCCGGACCGCGACGGCCATCGAACTCGCCGGCAATCACCCGGACGCGTCCCGCGCCATCCGGCAGGTCCACCGACGGGATATCGGCATTCAGCAGCGTCTGGTAGCCCGGCGCGTCCATCTTGTGGCGCGCCGGCAGGTTCACCCACAGTTGCACCATCTCGATGGTGCCACCCTGCTCCGTAAAGGCAGGCGAATGGAACTCCTCGTGCAGGATGCCGCCCGCTGCCGTCATCCACTGGACATCGCCGGGGCCGATCTGGCCGCCTGCCCCCGTCGAATCGCGGTGCGCCAGCTCGCCCTGGTAGACGATGGTCACCGTCTCGAAACCACGGTGCGGATGCTCGCCCACGCCACGCGGCTTCTTGGCCGGCGGAAACACGGTCGGCGCCGCATGATCGAGCAGCAGGAACGGACTGAGGTGACGGCCGAGCCCGTTGTAGTCGAACAGCGAGCGCACCGGAAAGCCGTTGCCCACCCAGTGCGGCCGGGGGGCGCTGTACACGCCGCGAATGGTCTTCATATCGTTCTCCTGTGCCTGGCGGGAAGGTGTGTCCCGCATCCATGTGATCATGATAGTTTTGCGACAATACTTCCGGTAGATGGGATTTTTTGACATCATTGTCCCATCTGGAGAACGATAAACACCGGATGACGCCATCGGAGCCGCCATGCAAGACCTCAACGATCTGTACTACTTCGTGCAGGTGGTCGACCACCAGGGCTTTGCCCCTGCCGGACGGGCGCTGGGCATTCCCAAGTCCAAGCTGAGCCGCCGCATTGCACTGCTGGAAGAGCGGCTCGGCGTACGCCTGATCCAGCGTTCGACGCGGCGCTTTGCGGTCACGCCGGTGGGCCAGACGTACTACGGCCACTGCAAGGCGATGCTGGTGGAAGCGGAGGCGGCGGATGAAGCCATTGCCCGCACCCGCTCGGAACCGCGCGGCGTGGTGCGCATGACCTGCCCGGTCGCGTTGCTGCAGATGGAGATTGCACCGATGATCGCGGCGTTCATGGCTGGTTGCCCCGGCGTGGAAATCCACCTCGAGGAAACCAACCGGCGGGTGGACGTGGTCGGCGAAGGCATCGACGTTGCCATTCGCGTCCGCCCACCACCGCTGGAAGACAGCGACCTGGTCATGCGCGTGCTGGCAGAGCGCAGCCAGTGCTTGGTCGCCTGCCCGGACCTGCTCAAGGATGGGGTGCCGCAGGTCCCTGCCGATCTGGCCCACCTGCCGAGCATTGCACTCGGGCTCCCCCAGAACGACCATGCCTGGAACCTGTTCGGCCCCGACGGCGCGCAGGCCACGATCCGTCATCACCCGCGCCTCATCACGCGCGACATGCCAACCCTGCGCATCGCCGCGCTAGCCGGCGTAGGTGTGGTGCAATTGCCGTCGATGATCGTCCGCGAGCAGATCGCACGGGGAGAACTGATCCACGTCATCCCAGGCTGGGCGCCCCGCCGCGAGATCGTGCATGCGGTGTTTGCCACGCGGCGTGGACTGCTGCCAGCGGTGCGTGCGCTGGTGGACGATCTGGCGGCGCGGTTTGAGGCGTTGGGGGATGATTGAATGCTGCTATGCGCGCGACATAAATGGCCTCTCGTGCCACCCCGCCAAGGTGGCGTCCAAAAGCATCATCGCGCGTTGCAGCAAGTAGGCGGCCTCAAGGAAACGGAACGCGAGGAAGTAGCACCATATTCCAAGCGCCGCCCCGATATACCAATAAAAAGAAAGGTTCTTGCCGCCCAATGTCGTAGTGAAGGTAATGATCACACTTGCAATCAACGGCAGAATTCCCACTTTTTCCAGTGGACCGACGACAAGAGGCCGTCCGCCAGCGCAATCCTTCAGCCACAAGCGCCTCGCTCCATAGGGTTCATGTATGCATGATGCCTGCAGCGACTGACTAGCCTCCTCAGTAGTTGAGGCATATGATGCATATCAATCTCAATCGACAGGTCTTCTTCAAAACTCACCTACGCTCACACCATGCACGACTCGACCGACATTGATCAACGCTTGACTGATCTTGAGATAAAGGCTGCTTACACCGACGACCTACTCGATCAACTGAACCAGACGGTATTCCGTCAGCAGCAACAGATCGAACGTCTGGCGCGAGAGCTCGAGGCCTTGCGCCGTCAGATTCCGGAAGGCGGTGCGCCATTCCAGAGCCTGCGCGACCAACTGCCGCCGCACTACTGAGATACGCACAACCGATATGCCCGACGCCTTCCTGTACTGGCTGGCTGATGCTGTACTGCTGGTGCATGCCCTGTTCGTCGTCGCGGTCGTGGGCGGACTGCTACTGATCTGGATTGGCGCGTGGCGCAAGTGGCAGTGGGTGCATGCGTGGTGGCTGCGGGGGGCGCACCTCGCCGCCATCGTGTTCGTCGCAGGCTCGGCGCTGATTGGCGTGGCATGTCCGCTGACGGTCCTGGAGGATGCGCTGCGTGGCCGTACACCTGGTGCGACTGGCTTCATTGAGCGCTGGGTTGGCGCGCTCCTCTACTACGATTGGCCGACGTGGGTATTCACGGTGCTCTATGTCGGCTTCGCGGCGCTGGTGGCCGTGACATGGATCGCCATTCCGCCGCAGCGACGGACCGGTCCGCGCTAGGTCGCCTTACGCGCGGCGTGAGGCGACCACTCATACCTGCGTCACATACTTCGTCACCAGATACCCGTCGAACGTCTCTGCCCCACCCTCGCGGCCCATGCCGCTGTCGAGGATGCCGCCGAACGGGATTTCCGGATTGATCGCACCGATATGGTTGATGTGCACCATGCCGGACTGCAAGGTATTGGCCAGTTGTGTCGCGCGCGCGGTGCTGCCGGTGAAGGCGTAGGCCGAAAGGCCATAGGCGAGGCTGTTGGCACGGGTGATGGCATCGTCGAGGTCGGTGAAGCGCACGACCGGTGCAATCGGCCCGAATGGTTCATCGCGCATCAGCATCGCATGATCAGGCAGTTCGGTGACGACTGTCGGCTCGAAGAAATAGCCGGTCGCCGCCGCCGAACCGCCGGTGACGATCTGGCCACCGTGCCCGCGTGCGTCGTCGACGAACTGCTGCATGGCGGCGACACGCCGCGGATTGGCGAGCGGTCCCATCTGCGTGGCCGGATCGAGGCCGGGGCCGACACGCACCTCGCGCATCTGCGTGAGAAAGGCTGCCATGAAACGGTCGTAGGCCTTCGCGTGGACATAGAAGCGACTGGGCGAGGTACAAACCTGTCCGGCATTACGTAGCTTGAAGCGCGCGAGCACGGTGGCGGCGTTGTCGATATCGGCATCGTCGCACACGATGGCAGGCGAATGCCCGCCCAGTTCCATCGTGACCGGCTTCATGTGCGCACCAGCCAGCGCGGCAAGCTGCTTGCCGACCGGTACCGAACCCGTGAACGAAACCTTGCGTACGATGGGCGATTCAATGAGGTAGCGTGACACCTCTGCCGGCTCGCCCCACACGACGTTGAGGCAGCCGGCCGGCAAGCCGGCATCGTGAAACAGCTCGGCCAGTGCGACCACGGCGCTGGGCGCTTCTTCTGGACCTTTCAGGATCAGCGTGCAGCCGGCGCCGAGCGCCGCAACCATCTTGCGGATAGCCTGGTTGAACGGGAAATTCCAGGGTGTGAAGGCGGCGCAGACGCCGACCGGTTCGCGCACCGTGAACTGGCGGATATGCGGGGCGCGCGCGGGAATCACCCGGCCGTAGATGCGCCGCCCCTCTTCGGCATGCCACTCGGCGTGATCGGCGCAGGTCACCACTTCTCCCTTGGCTTCGGCCAGCGGCTTGCCCTGGTCGAGCGTGATGCAGCGGGCGATGTCGCTCGCGCGCTCACGCGCCAGTTCGGCCACACGCCGCAGGATAGCGGAGCGCTCATGTGCCGGGGTATTGCGCCATGCTGCGAAGGCGCGCTGGGCAGCGGCCAGTGCGCGATCGAGATCGGCCGTGGTGGCAAGCGGCAGCGCACCAATCACCGTACCGGTTGCTGGATCCCGAACAGGCCGCGTCGTACGCTCGTCTGCCGGGATAAATGCGCCGTCGATATACAGGCTGAGTGAACGATACATCTTCTCTTCTCCAGATTTTTATTATCTTCCCACAACCCGCGCAACCGATACATTAGTTATATACATATCATGCATTAATTATTTTCATACCGTTTGAGACATATTCAGGGTATTTATTACATGGCAATTTGAAGACGCCTTCGCTGCAGGCAGCATCAGGGATTCCACCATCTTCTTGCAGTGCTGGTTGGCGGCCATACTGGCATCCCCAGAGCGGAAAAACATGGCCGCCTTGATTTGCATCGAATATCTATTATCAAAAGAGGAGGATCGCCATGCAGAGTATGCGCAAGCAAGCCGGAAAAATGGCACTGTGCCTGTTTCTGGCCGGCGGGGTATTAGCCACGGCCCACGCCAAACCCGCTGTCGACAAGGACACCATCGTCTTCGGCATCGGACGCGACATTGCCATGCTCGACGCGCAGGTGGACAACACCGGAAACTCGGATCGCTACGCATGGCAGCTCTTCGACAACCTCTATACCTTCGACAAGAAAGGCATGCTGAAGCCTCAGCTCGCCACCAGCGTGACGCCGTCGGCAGATGGCATGGAGTATCGCTTCACGCTGCGCAAGGATGTGAAGTTCCACAATGGCGAGCCGATGACCTCGGCAGATGTGAAGTACTCGTTCGAACGCATTCTCGATCCGGCGGTGAAGAGCACGCGCCGCCCCTACTTTGCGGACACCGTCGACAGCGTATCGGCCCCCGACAAGTACACGGTTGTGGTGCGCATGAAGAAACCGGATGCGGTGTTCATGAACAAGATCGCTGCGTTCGTGGCGATCGTACCCAAGGCTTACACCGAATCGCTGCCGAGCGTGGAAGCCTTCTCACGCGCGCCGGTCGGAGCGGGCCCCTACAAGTTCGTGTCGCACAAGATCGGCCAGTCGGTAGAGCTGGAACGCTTTGACGAGTACTACGGCGACAAGCCGGGGATCAAGCGACTGATTTTCAAGTTCGTGCCGGAAGCGTCCAACCGCGTGAACGCCCTGCTCAAGAATGAAGTCGACATGGCCGATGGCATCGCTCCGGTCGACGTGGCGCGCGTCAAGGCGACCCCGGGGCTGGACGTGGTGAGCGTCCCCATGGGTAGCCCGCTGAACGTGCGGCTCTACGCCAACGTACCGGGCACACCTCTCAATGACAAGCGGGTACGGCTGGCACTCAACCACGCGATCGACACACAGGCGATCATCAAGAATGTCATGCATGGCATCGGCCAGCCGTTGACGTCTTACATCTCCGCCTACTATCCGATTGGCGTCGACCCGGCGCTCAAGCCCTTCAAGTACGATCCGGCACTCGCGCGCAAGCTGCTGGCCGACGCCGGCTATCCGAAAGGCTTCGAGACCGAGCTGCTGAGTCCTACGTCGTACCCGAAGGAAGTCACCGAAGCAGTGGCGGCGTACTGGTCGGCCATTGGCGTGCGCGCCAAGGTGCGGCTGCTCGACTATCCGGCGTGGAACCGCCTGAACAATACGCACAAGTCGGGGCCGATGACGGTGATGCAGTACTCGAATGCGATGTATGACCCGATCACCCCGATTGCGGGTACGGCCAGCAAGAACGGCACGTGGTCTGACTACTTCAATCCCGAGGTGGAAAAGCTGATCGAGGAAACCAACGGCACCAGCGATCCGGCCGCGCGCGACAAGCTGTTCCGCCAGATCGCCAAGCTGCTGCGCGACGATGGCCATGCAGTGCTGATTTCCGAACTGTTCTCGGTCTTCGCCAAGAGCAAGGACATCGTGTGGGAACCGCAGCGCGGCTACGCCTTCTACGACCTGCGCACAGTCAAATGGAAGTAATGGTTGCCGGCCGGATTCCCTGCACCGGCCGCCACGCTTCCATTCGGAGCCATACATGAAACCAACCCGCTTCACCCTGCTGCCGAGCCCGGCGCCGCTCGGCAATGAAATCACCGGACTGGACCTCAGCCAGCCGCTCGATGCCCAGACTTTTGCCGAACTGCGCGAAGCCTATAACCAATGCTCCGTGCTGGTGTTCCGCAACCAGGTGCTGACACCGGAACAGCAGATCCGCTTTAGCCGCGGCTTTGGCGAGCTGGAAATCCATGTGATGGCACGCTATCTGCTGCCGGGGCATCCGGAAATCTTCCGGGTCTCCAACATTGTTGAAAACGGACAGCGCATTGGCGGCAGCGGCGAGTTCTGGCATACCGACCTGTCATACGTGGCCGAACCCAGCCGCGGCTCGCTGCTGTATTCGGTGGAAGTGCCGGTCCGCAACGGCGTGGTGCTGGGTGACACTGAGTTCGCCAGCACGGCGGCGGCCTACGATGCCTTGCCTGCCGCAATGCAGAAGAAACTCGAAGGACTGAAGGCGGTGCACCGCTATGGCGACATCTACAACAAGATCGCCCAGTCGCGTGGTGGCCCTGCCCTGACCGAGGACCAGAAGAAACAGACACCGGACGTGATCCATCCGGTCGTCCTGGTGCATCCGTTCAGCGGCCGCAAGAGCCTGTTCATCAACGAGGGTTTTACTGTCGGCATCGTCGGCATGCCGGACGATGAAGCGCAGACCTTGCTGCGCGAGCTGTACGACCACACCACGCGGCCGGAATTCATCTACCGCCACAAGTGGCAGGTGGGCGATCTGGTCATGTGGGACAACTGGGCCACCGTGCACCGGGCCACGGGCGGCTATACGGCCGAGGAACGGCGCCTGCTGCATCGCACGACGCTCAAGGCCTCGCCGGAATTTCGGCAGGCAATGGCTGCCAGCGCATAAGATGCGGATGAAGGGGCATGCGGGTGCCGAGCCTGCATGCCTGCCGGGTTGATCAATCGGAGCGACAACCGCTCCACCCTCCTGCACTATTCGCTACGTCTTTCACTTCGCGCGCGCCACGCGTTGCAGCCACTGCTGCGCGCCATCGCGGCCACGCATGCGGTGCCATGCCGCTGCACCCAGCATCGCCAGCAAGCCGCCCAGGCTGGCCAGCAGCATGTCGCGCTGGGCATCCCAGACGTCGCCCTGGGTGCCGAGGTAGGCGACGCCCAGGTCACCGCCAAAGTATGCGGCTGCTGCCCATTCAAACATCTCGTACAGGGCAGAGCTGGCGACGATGAATTCCACCGGGAAGAAATAGCTCCAGAAGCCGCGCACGCCCGTGGCGCGCAGCACGATCTCGCGCACCGGGTAGGCCAGCAGCAGGCCGTACAGAAAATGCCCCAGGCGGTCGAAATGATTGCGTTCCCAGCCCATCAGGCTGTTCAGCGACGTACCGGCCATGGCTTGGAACCAGGCGTCGTAAGGCACTTCCGAGTAGGTATAGTGCGCGCCGATCTCGTGCACGCAGAGAAAGACGAACAGCAGCGTATACGACGCAGGCGACAGCGGCCAGCGGCGATACGTGGCAGCCACGGCCACGACACACACCAGGACCAGCACGTTTTCCAGGGCCCAGTCGTCGCGATGCAAAGGTGCAATGGCCAGCGCGGCCCACCACACGCCGAATGCCACGGCGAGCAGCAGCAGGTACCGCCGGGCGGCGTGCAGGGTCAGCATCAGGTCAGGGCGCGGCCGACCGTGGCAATCACGATGACGAGAATGCCAAGCCACAGGTTGGCGTGGACGGCACGCCGGATGCGGGCCAGCGCGGCGCCGCCGGCGGCCCAGTCCTGGGCGGCAACGGCCCGGCTCAGCGCCTGGTATGGCGCAGCAAACACATAGACGAAAATTGCGGCCATCACCACTCCGCCACCAGCCATGGCATGCAGGTGCTTGGGCGCCGCGGCGAAACCCATGTGCCCGAGCATTGCAAAGCCGCTCAGCAGGATGCCAATCACGGCGATCCACACCCAGACAAAGAAGCGCCGGAACACCCCCTGCCACAGCCGCAGCCGCAACGGCGGCTCGAGCGCCTCGGCGGCAGTCGGCCGCAGGCAGACGTAGGCGAAGAACATGCCGCCCACCCAGAGCACGACACCAGCCAGATGGATAAAGAGCAGCAGTGCATAGAGTGTCATGACGTCTCCAGATGATCGTGTGGGGAAACGACCATTGTAGCGGGTGCGCGTGGCAGGCCGAAGCAAGGCGGCTCCAGCGCCTGAACCTGGCGACAGGGCCGCGCAGGCCGGCCCACGATCAAGCCCTGTAGTTTTTTTATTGTTTCTCTTGACCTTGCCACCGTGGGAAGCACGATGCTGTCATGGACAAGCCAGCTAGGGGCTAACTACGGGCCACCCACCGGTCCGGCAACAGGAGAGAAAGATGAACACTCAAGTTTTCCGCGTCAGCGGCATGACCTGCGGCAACTGCGTCCGCCATGTGACCCAGGCGCTCGATGCGCTGCCTGGTGTGGAAGAAGTCACGGTCGATCTGGCTGGTGGCAGCGCCACAGTCGCTGGCAAGGTCGAGCCGGCGGCAGTCGTCGCCGCGCTCGCTCAGGAAGGCTATCCGGCAGAACCTGTGGCAAACCAGACCGCCGGCGCGGCGCCTGCACGCCGGGGATGCTGCTGCGGCTGAGCGATCCGGCCGGGCCACCGCGTGGTCGAGATGCGATGGCCCGCACAGCTGGCCGGCATGGCACTCAGGCCCGTGCCAGCAATACCTGCAGGGCACCGGCCTCGCCGGCCGGCATATCCTGCAGGCGGCGCAGCCACATCGCTGCCGCACCTGTCTCCCCGTCCGCGAGTCCATGGATGACCGTTTCCGCCGGCAACGCTGCCAGCTGCGCAGTCATCGCCCGTGCATCCATGCACAGCAGGCGATAAAGCGCGCCATCGGCTTCAAAGTGCAGGATGCCGGCCGCATCATCGTTATGTGACACAAGCCTGAAAGCGGTCGCCGCCGCCAGTACCGCATTGAGCATACGAAACACCGTGGCCGCGGGGCGCGGGGTAAAACGCCGGTCGATCAGACCGTGGCGCGGGTAGTAGCCACGGTCGACGTCCATAAACGTATCGAAGACGAAGCGTACGCCGCGCAGCGCCTTCGACAGGATCATGGCCTGCGCCGCACGGGCCGCCAGCACGTCATCCTCGGCCCGTTCGGTGGCAAGATTCGGTCCGCTGGTCTTGAGCGAGGCCAGCACAAGACAACCGGTCTCCTCCGCAAACGCCGCCAGCACATGGGCCGCCGGGCAGAGCGGCTCCTCCGCATCGAGCCGCACGGTCACGCCGTCGATCACGCCGGCGGCACGCGCCACCATCAGGGTTTCACGCTGCTCCGCCAGCTCGTCCAGCGTCAGGCCGGATTTGACGAAATGACTGAAGTGCTTGCCGTCGTAATGCGAATCGTCAAAGGCGGCAATCCGCGCGTAGTAGATGGCGGCGCCAGTTGCCTGCCGCGCTGCGCGTAGCGCCTCCTGCTGGCGCTGGAAACTGGCACCGGTGAGATTGACCTCAAAGGCGGCGACACCGCACTGCGCGGGCTGTGCTTCCAGGCTGGCAGCCTTCGGCACGCCGAGCGTGGTGACGATATAGCGGTGTCCGAAGCGCGCCATCTGCGCCATACGCGCACGCGCCTCCGGATCGTGCAGATCCATGTCGGTCACCTTGGAGAGGCGCGCACCCATTTCCCACAATGCCAGCAAGGGGTAGTCGTTGCGCGCCCATTTGCGTCCGAACTCCTGCACGCCACCGGTAGCGGTGATCTGCATACGCTCGGTCCAGGGGTGGCGCAACTCGACACCGACGTCATCGAAGGTGGCCGTCTTCGGATGCGTGAGATGCAGCGTGCGGGATGGCGCCGCAGGCGCACCGGCCTGACTGTGCCGGCCCATCGTGCGCACCGGATGCGCGACGTGCCCGCGCGTATACACGTCGACGATGAAGTAGCCAAACTTGTCGGCATCGCCACGCCCGAATTCCGTGGCCGGGGCGACCCGGTAGAACTCGGTGAAATCGTGCCGCAGGAATGCCGTGGACGGCAGCATGTAAAACTCTGCCGCGCCGACACGGTCGTACCAGAAATTATGTACATGGCCGGCGAAGACGGCCTCCACGCCGGGACGCCGGATCAGGTCGAGCAGCCAGCTACGCGCGGGTTCGTCGACATTGTCATAGTTGGCACGCTCGTCGGGCGCAAAGATATACGGCGGGTAGTGCATGAACAGGAATACGCGGCGCTGCCCGGCCGTGGCGATCTGCTCTTCCAGCCATGCGCGCTGGCGTGCTTCATCGGGCAGCCCCGAGTTGAGCAGCAGCGAGTTGACGATGATGCAGCGCAGGCCTTCTTCATCGAAGGCATAGAAATCCTGCCCGAAAGCTTCACGGTAGGTTGCCAGATAGGCGTCGCACACCTGCCCGGCCGGCATCCATTCCACGCACTTGTCGCCCACATCGTGATTGCCGGGCACCAGATGCACCGGCAGCGTCACCGGCTGCGCAATCTCGCGGTAGCGTGCCACGGCGTCGTGGAAGGTGGGCAACGATGGCACTGGGTTGACGATATCGCCGAGATGCACCACGAAGCGCGGCGGCGGATCCATTGCCGCGATTTCCTGGAACACGTGGCGCGCGCGGTCGTTGGCGAGGCGGTTGGTCAGATAGGGAGACGCCGAGGCGCCATCCTGCTCGTTGATGTGGGTGTCCGCGACGACAACAAAGGAAAACAGCGGTGCACCCAGCGTGGCATGCGGCAGGTGTGGCATGGGGAGTGTCTCCTGTATGGGCACGGTACACGCGGCCATCACGTCATCACGCAACCATGACCTCGGCGGCACTTACGCCCGAATAGTGGAATTCAATTCCTTTTAATTGAACAAAAGTATTGTTTCCGCCCGCTATAATGTCAAGCACGTTCATATTCGGGGAATGGCTTGGAAGATCTCGACGACGGCGGTGCGTCGTTTCTCGATGCGGAAACACTGGCGGCCCATCCGCAGTTCGCGTCCACGCTCGCCAATGGCCTGGCCGTGCTCGGCTGCTTCGGCGGCGGGCAAACGGTGCTGGGCAACAAGGACTTTGCCGAACGCCTGCAGCTCTCCCGGCCCACGGTATCGCGCCTGACGTTTACATTGATGGGCCTTGGCTACCTGCGCCGCGACCGCGCCACCGGCAAGTATTCGCTTGGGCCAGCGGTGCTCTCGCTCGGTTATCCGCTGCTGTCGCAACTCACGGTGCGGCAGATTGCCTCGCCGGAAATGCTCGAGCTGGCGCGTCATGCGCGCGGGCCCGTTTCCATCGGCACGCGCGACCGCCTGCAGGTGGTGTACGTGGAAACCGTACAGGCCTACGACAGCAACGCCACCAAGCCCGACATTGGCTCGACCCGTCCCTTCCTGCGCACCGCCATCGGACGCGCCCTGCTCGCCAGCTACAGCGTGCCTCAGCGCACGGCCTTGCTGCGTCGCCTGCGCGAGACGGTGCCGCAGGAATGGGCAGCCTTTCATGCCGCAGCAGAGCAGGCCTGTACGGAGATCGCGCAACAGGATTTCTGCATCGTGGCCGGCGACTGGCGGCCGACGCTTGCCGCCGTGGCGGTCCCGATGCGCGCGCCCGTCGGTGGCATGCACCTGGCCTTCAATCTGACCGTCCCCGCGTATGCAACCGACCGCCAGCATTTGCAGACCGACCTTGGCCCACGCCTGGTGAGCCTGGTCCGGAGCATCGAGTACAAGCTCGGCCTGGGCGATCACTGAAGGATCCTGATCCATGCTGAGCCCCGAAACCGCCCTGTCCTTTTTCGGCGTTGCCGTGCTGCTGGGCCTGAGCCCGGGTCCCGACAATCTTTTCGTCCTGCTGCATTCGGCCATGCACGGCCGCAAGGCCGGCATGCTGGTGGTACTGGGACTGTGTACCGGCCTGCTGGTCCATACCGCCGCCGTGGCATTCGGCGTGGCAGCGGTGTTCGCCGCGTCGGTCACGGCATTTACCGTGCTCAAGCTGTGCGGGGCGGCGTATCTGGTGTATCTGGCATTCCAGGCATTCCGTGCGCCCGTTGGCATGCAGGCCGATGAGCCACGCGCGCCGCTCGGTGCATGGCAGGGCTACGGGCGCGGTGTGATCATGAATCTCAGCAACCCCAAGGTCGTGGTGTTCTTTCTCGCCTTCCTGCCGCAGTTTGCACATCCGGAAGCCGGTAGCCTGCCGATACAGATGTTGCTGCTGGGCGGTATCTTTATCGTGGCGACGCTGCTCACCTTCGGCGCCATCGCCTGCTTTGCCGGCACATTCGGCGCGGCGCTGCGTCGCTCGCCGCGCGTGCAGCGTGGCCTGAACTGGGCGGCGGGCATGGTATTCCTGGGGCTGGCTTTACGACTGGCCAGTGCGGAACGCTGATTTCTCCCCTTGCCATGTACCAGCACAGAAGCCGCACAGCCCCCCAGAACGCGATTCGCCCTATACAGGCTTGGGCAGCTTCATCCCCTGTATTTGCAGGCCACGCCATCTGCTTTTTTTGTACACTGCGAACTCTTTCCATGCAGTGCCTCCCGGCCTCGCCTGAGCGACACGCCCACCGACACTCATAACGCTTACCTTTAGGAACCGGCGTGCCCATCCTGCGATTCTTCATCCCGTTCGCTGCGGCGTATTTCCTCTCCTCGCTGTTCCGTGCGGTCATCGGCGTCATCTCGCCCGAGCTGGCACGCGAGTTCAGCCTTAGTCCGCAGGATCTTGGCGCGCTCGCCAGCCTGTATTTCTACGCATTTGCCTTTGCGCAGATTCCTGCCGGCGTGCTGCTCGACCGCTTTGGCCCGCGCCGCGCGGAAGGCGGCCTGATTCTTGCGGCCGCAGCGGGTGCACTGCTGTTCTGCTTTGCCGACAGCTTCGCCGCACTCGGCGCGGGCCGCGTGCTGATCGGCATCGGCGTGGCGATCTGTTTCGCGGCGCCGCTCAAGGCTGCTGCGGTATGGTATCCGCCAGAAAAACAGGTGGCCTTGTCCGGCTGGATCATGTTGGTCGGCGGCCTCGGCGCGTCGTTCGCCACCAAGCCGGTGGAACTGGCCCTCGGCTATTTCGACTGGCGCATGCTGTTCGCCGGGCTGGCGGTACTCAGCCTGCTGGCGGCAATGGGCATTGCCTGGGCCATCCGCGACATTCCGGTCGACCGCGAACAGCGCTCGATGGCCGAGCAGTGGCGCGGACTCGGCGGACTACTGGTGCACCGGCGCTTCTGGTGGGTCATGCCGTGGGCGTTCACCGGCATGGGCACGTTCATTTCCGTACAGGGCCTGTGGGGTATGCAGTGGCTCATGCATGGCGCGGGGTACAGTAAGCCGGATGCGGCCAGCCTGCTGCTGGCAGTGTCGCTGATCTCGCTGTCCGGGTATTTCTTCATTGGCGCCCTGTCGGAGCGGCTGGCCCGGCGCGGCGTCACCAATCGCCACCTGCTGGCGGCCGGCATGCTGCTCGACCTTCTCAGCCTGCTCGCCATCAGCCTGCGCTGGCCGGGCGAGGTGGTGTGGTGGTGCCTGTATGGTCTTGGCACGTCGCTGAATGTGCTGACCTACACGGTCCTCAGCCATGGCTTGCCGGCTACCCTCGTGGGGCGCGGCAATACCGGCCTGAACCTCTTCATGTTCATTGGTACCGGCTCGATCAGCTTCCTGGTTGGCTGGCTGATCTCGCAACTACAGGCCCAGGGCATGGCGACCGGGCAGGCGTTCGGGACGACATTCATGTGCCTCACCGCGGTCAACGCACTGGCTGCCACCTGGTATCTGCTGCGCTGGCGCACGTTCGAGCAGCGCTGACTCTGGCACTCGCCGCGCACAGGCCTGCCTGGTGCGCGGCCCGACAGGGACGGATAATCCGCAGCCTGCCGCCCTGAGCAAAACCTGCCTGCAGCCAGACTAACGGTAGCGCGACTCGACGAGGTCGATCTCGCGCACCAGCTTGCGCGATACCGTATCCGAGATGCGCCCTTGCCGGGCGAGATTGAAGATTTCCTCGCGCTCGGCCTGCAACCCGGCCAGCCGCAAGGTGCGCTCGACATCGTCCGTCTTGCGCAGTTGCTGGGCATCGCCCTCCTGTCCCATGCCGTCATCGAGCCGCGCCTGGTAGAGCGTGATCACGCGGCTGGCGGCATCGCTGTATAACTCGGCCTCGGCGCTATCGTGCAACAGGGCATGCTGGGCTTTCTCGATAGCCGCGATGGCCGCCGTGGCGGACTCGTGCCGCGCGAGATTTTCCTCCATCCGCTCGGCTGGTTCGTCCGGCACTTCCAGCCCGCGCAGCAGGCGTGGCAAGCCGATGCTCGCCACCACTAGCGACAGCAGGATGACAGCCGTGGCCAGGAACACCGCCAGATCGCGCGCCGGAAAAGCCTCGCCCCCCGGCAGCATGAGCGGCAGCGTCATCACGCCGGCCAGCGTGATTGCGCCGCGCACACCCGCCAGCGATGTCGCCAGCACGAGCCGCCACTGCGCGCGCGAGGTCGGCACGCCGGATTGCCCGGTCTTGAACAGCGAGACGCGCAGCGACACCCAGACCCACACGAAACGCAGCACGGCCAGCCCGACATTGATGGCCAGCGCATACGCCGCCAGCCACCAGGGGTTGACATGTCCGCTCTGCTCGACCGAGGCCACGGCGTTGCGCAGGATGCCCGGCAACTGCTCGCCCAGCAGCACAAACACGATACCGTTCAGTGTGAGCTGCACGGTATCCCACACGGCGGCGCGCTGCAGCCGCGTGCTGCCCAGCGCCCGGCCGGTGAGCTCGACATAGCTCATGGTCACGCCGGCCGCAACCGCCGCCAGGATGCCCGATGCGTCGATATGCTCGGCCACCAGATAGGCGCCAAATGGAATCAGCAGGCTGATCAGGATGGGCGACCCGGCCTCTTCACCGACGAGCCGCGACAACCATTGCTGCGCCGTGCTGACGATGAGTGTCACGGCCGCGCCAACGGCAAGACCGGCCGTCGCCACCCAAAGAAAAGTCAGCGATGCCGACGCGAGCGAGAACGTGCCCGTCACCGCCGCAGCCACTGCGAACCGGAAACAGACCAGACCCGACGCATCGTTGAGCAATGACTCGCCTTCGAGAATATGCATCAGGCGCTTAGGGATTGGCGCGCGGGCGGCGATGGCCGACACGGCCACCGGGTCGGTCGGCGACACGATGGCGGCGAGCGCGAACGCCACCGCCAGCGGCATGGCGGGAATCATCCAGTGGATCAGGAAACCCATGCCGAGCACGGTGAAGACAACCAGGCCCAATGCCAGCTCGATGATCACGAACTTGTCGCGGAACAGGCCTGCCTTGGGAATGCGCCAACCATCGAGGAACAGCAATGGCGGCAGAAACAGCAGGAAGAAGAACTCCGGATCGAGCACCACGCCATGGTTCAGCCCGCCGGCAATCACTGCACCGAGCGCGATCTGCACCAGCGGCAATGGCAGCGCAATGGGTAGCATGCGCACCACGTAGCCGCTGACCACCACGGCCAGCAGCATGATCAGGACAACGCCGACGGATTCCATGCGGAGGCGGGATTGGACGAGTGAGGCCGTGCGCCGGAACAGCGCACGGGAGGATGGCAAACGATGCCGGAAGAGTCAGGAGACAGGCCGGTCACAGGCAGGCAGTGCGTGGCGCGGCGGACAGCGTCACGAACAGGCATCACGAAACAAGCGCCGCACACCAGCGCGGCGGCGCGTGGTTTTTATTGTACGCCCGCCATCGACAGCCTGCGGCTGTTTTCCTGTGAGACCTGGTCGTTTAGGGTCCACAGGTCGATCAGCACGCCGATCAGGAAGAAACCGCCGGTGAACAGGTACAAGATGCCGGTCAGCCACTTGCCCATGTACATGCGATGCACGCCGAACAGGCCGAGGAACGTGAGCAGCAGCCACGCGATGTTGTAGTTGAGATGTCCCGGCGTGTAGCGCAGGTCGGCATCGCGGTCCATGCCGGGAATCAGGAACAGGTCGATCAGCCAGCCAATGCCGAGCAGGCCAAGCGTGAAGAACCAGATCGTCCCGGTCACGGGCCGGCCGTAGTAAAAACGGTGCGCGCCGGTAAAGCCGAAGATCCAGAGCAGATAGCCAATCAGCTTGCTATGGTTGTCCGCGGGTGTGTTCATAGTGGTCCTCGTGGTGATGACATGAAGCATCATGCCATAGGCATGGGCACCGTGACATCACGATACCGCAGCGATGCTGCAGCAACCCACGCGGCATCGCACCGCGCATCATCTCGCGCACGCTTCGCGCCGGCACCGCACGCGGACTCACCCACTGCATACCGTTGCCTTAACCGCCCACTCAGCCGAACCGCACAGCATAGATGGGCGGCAAATGCGCGGACAGGCAGGTCCACTGGTCGCCACCATCTTCAGACAACCAAAGGCCGCCCGTCGTCGAACCCATCGCCAGCCGCTGGCCTGTGGCGTCGACATCGAGCCCGTGGCGGTAAATCAGGTCATATGACGGTGTCTGCGGCAAACCTGCGCGCAAGGTTTCGAAGGTCTGGCCGCCATCGCGCGTGCGCGTCACCACGAGTTACGCATCGACCATAGCCCTCTGGCTGGGGCGGATAGGTCGGCACGGCGCATTCTTCCCATTCGCCCCCGGCGCGGCAGCGCCAGAACTTGACGCCGAAATGGCCAAGGTTGAGAGCGGCATACACGGTGCCGTCGCGTCGGTCGGGCAGCACCATGCTGACCGGTTCGCCGAGGAAGGCGGTGCCTACTGCTTCCCACGCACCGTCCTTGCGCCGCAGGGTGAACAGGCCCTTGCGGGTGGCAACATACAGTTGCTGCGGTTCGTTCATGGTCGCTCCTTACGGAAGATCGGGAGTGAGTGTACGGAAATCATCCGCCCGACAGCGCCTGCAGCACGTACACGCGGCTGTCCTGCCGCAACGCATCGCCAAGGCCCCGCCGGTCCGCGATGGCCCGCCCATCAACAAAGATCGCCATGTGGCGGCGCAGTTGAGCCTGGTCGTCGAGAATGTAGCCGCGCAGTTCGGGTTGCAATTCAAAGACGGCATCCAGCGCGCTGCGCACGGTAGCGGCCGCGATGTCGCGCGCCGGGCTGGCGACATGACGTTGGATGGCGGGTGCGAAAACGATATGGGCCATGTGCGGAATCAGGATCCTGACGAAGAAGTTCTCAGTGTAGTCAATGGCAGCATGACGCGAGGGTGCTATGCTGAATGACATCTGCTGCAAACGATGCGCAGGCGCCCATGCATTTTCCTGATCCAGACCCCGGCCGGGCATCGGGAGATCCGGCAAGCCCAGCCGCCGCCCTGCACTGGCAACGCTGCTTCGTCGCCCTGACACCTGTCCGTGCCACCGCTGAACGGCTGGCACTGGTCAGCGGCCCCGGCATTCGCGCCGTGCACCCGGCCAATCTGCACCTGACCCTGGCCTTCATCGGCGATCTGCCAGCCGAGCTCGGGCAGGAGGTGGCGCGCACCCTGCCGTCACTGGCACAGCCGCTGCGCTGCCTGCCGCTGGAGGCCATCGAATGGTGGCCGGACAGCATCCGCCCGCGCGTGCTGGTGGCAACCTTTACGGCCAACGACGAACTGCTGGCTCTGGTCGATCATCTGCGCACGCGTCTGGCGCAGGCCGGCCTGCCAACCGGCAATGCGTTTCGCGCACACCTGACGCTGGCGCGGGCCAGCCGGCGCATCACTGCGGAAGCAGCCGCAAGCGCGGCCCGGCACGCGGATCCACCGACACATGCCTGTTTCACCGCACTAACGATGTATGCCACGCGGCCGGATGGTCCGGCTGGCCAATACTGGCAAGCGGCCAGCATCCCGCTCGGGGAGGTACTCGCCGGGCCCGATGGCGTGGCCCGGCATATTCCCTGATGCTATGGCGCTGGATTTCCGGCGCTGGTTTCTCGGCACCGACCTTTTTGCACCCCGTCGTCGTCAGCTTGCGTTGTGCCTGAACCTCACGGCCAACTTCGCGCCTTACTTCGGCATGGTGGCCTGGAAGGATGGGTGGGCCTTGTAGCCTGCGAACCACTTCGCGGTGCGCGGCGCAAGGGCCGCCCAGTCGAACTCGGGATTGCGGAAGTCGAGATAGCCGAGGGCGCACGCAATGGAAATCACGCCAATGTCATTGCGGCCTTCCAGGGCCTGCGCTTGCGCTTCGATGCCGCGCACGGCGCTGCGCGCTGCCTCGAATTTTCCGTCGATCCACTCCTGCCAGCGCAGCGGCTCGGGACGCACGAAGGTCTCGTAGCGAATCAGCACGGCGGCATCCATCAGACCATCGCCCAGCGCCTCGTCACGCAATGCGGTCCAGCGGGCCGGGCCTTCGGGTGGAATCACCTGGCCCGATGCCACGCTGTTCAGATACTGGCAAATGACACGCGAATCATAGAGCGCCACACCGTCGTCGGTCACCAGCGCGGGAATCTTGCCAAGCGGGTTCTGCGCGACCACGTCCGCGTTACGGTTGATCGGGCTGACGGCCGCAGGCACCAGTTCGATGCGATCGACCAGCCCCAGTTCATGGGCGGAGATCATGACTTTGCGGACAAACGGCGACGTGGGGGCGTAGAACAGCTTCATTGTGTCTCCTGGAGTCGAAAAGCGGGCGCGGCGTCCCATTGTTGTTGTATGCGCCGGTCAGGCCGTCGATCCTGCAACGGTATACCCGGCACGGACCAAGCATACACGCTGTGCCCGCAACGCGTGCACCTGCCGGGCGGGCTCCGCAGTACCTCGCTCCTGACGGCGGCACGCACTACACTGGAGCATGTGCCCGGCCTGATGCGGGGACTGGCACATAGCGTTGCGGAAACCGGCCCGTGACCGACACACCCACCTGACGACCCGAGGACTAACGACATGCCCAGCCTCCACACGCCACAGCACCCACCGGGCCATCCGCAGCCGGACCCGGAGACTCCGCCGGTACGCGATCCGGCGCCGCTGACACCCCCGATTCCAGAAGAAACGCCGGACGAACCGCAGGTCACGTCCTGATGCCTGACGGGGCGAGCGGTCCGTGCGGCAGAGCTAGGCAGGCGAGGACTTCGGCATCGGTGGTTTGAGAAAAATCGTCATAGTGGCGGCTGACGCCGTCGAACCGCACGGGTGTGTGGACACGAACGAACTGGTCAGCCACATCGCGAAATCGCTCCGCTGCGCCGGCCGGTGCAACCGGCACGGCAACGACGCAGCATGCGGCGCCCTGCCCCCGCAAGGCAAGCAGCGCCGCCTGCATGGTCGCGCCGGTTGCCAGCCCATCGTCGACCACCACCACGGTCCTGCCAGCCAGCACAGGAGGCGGCGAGCCAGCCCGGTAGCGTGTCATGCGCCGCTCCAGCTCGGCCCGTTCGCGCTGGAGCACATAGTCGAAAGCGGTGTCCGATACGTGATGCCAGGCGATGAGTTCTTCGTCGCGATACACCACCGCGCCTGGTGCTACTGCGCCCATCGCCAGTTCCGGATCGAATGGCAGGCCGAGCTTGCGCACCGGCAGGATATCGAACTGTACGCCCAGCACCGCAGCGACAGCGGCCGCCACCGGCACACCGCCGCGCGGCAGGCCAAGTACCATCAGGTCCGCGCGCTGTTCTGCAGACAGCTCACGTAGCAGCATCTGGCCCAGTTGCCGGCCGGCGTCAGTCCGATCAGCAAATGGCGCAGTCATGCCAGCGACGCCGGTTCAACGTGGCCCGAACCATCAGCTCACGGCATGGCGTGCCACCAGCACGAGTACGATGACCAGTATCGTCGCGCCGATGACGCCCGCGGAAATCAGGTGAATCGGATTGAGCTGCATGTCCCGGTCATGTTCCGCGCCCTTGCGGACGCCGAAGAAGCCCCACAGGACCGCGCGGGTGGTTTGCGCAAAGGAGGCCTTGCGCTGGATGGTCTGCTTGAAGTCGCTCATGATGTCTGCCAGTTCGTTTGCCGCGCCGGCCACGCTGATCGCATCCGTTCACATCAGTTGCATTGATCGGCGGCGGCAAGCCCGGATGGCACGCGCCTCGACATGCCGCCCGACGCGGAGATACCTTGAGCCTAGCAGGTGGGCCGGACAATACCAGTAGCAGTTTTGGCAGAAAACACCGGATCAGTTCGGCGGGGCGCCCGACAGGGTTTTCGTGGCGGCGGCAGGGCTGTCAAAGCCCTGCCCAGTCAACGCTCGGCCCGTAAAGGCTGCAGCAGGTGCGTCAGCCCGTTGTGATCAAGTTCGTGCATCAGCGCCAGCAACCGGCCCAGCTCGCCCGGCGGAAAACCGGTACGGGCGAACCAGTTGAGGTAATGCCCGGGCAGGTCCGCGATGAGACGTCCCTGATACTTGCCATACGGCATGCTGACGGACAGCAGGCGGTCGAGCGGCGGTACATGATCGCTCACTTGCCTCGCCCTCCCCCCGCACCGCCGAGCGCCTGGGCCGTACCGGGCGGCGCTTCGAGATAGCGCTTGAACTCCATCGTATAGGTCGCACGTCCCTGCGTCAGCGAGCGTAGTGCGGTGGAGTAACCGAACATCTCCGCCAGCGGGACCTCGGCATGCACCGCCTTGCCACCGCCACCCGGAATATCCTCCATGCCCTGCACCATGCCGCGCCGCGATGACAGGTCGCCCATGACGTTGCCCGTGAACTCCTCGGGCGTCTCGACCTCGACCGACATCATCGGTTCGAGCAGCACTGGCTGGGCCCGCTGCAGCGCTTCCTTGAACGCCAGCGAGCCGGCCATGCGAAAGGCATTCTCGTTGGAATCGACATCGTGGTACGAACCGAACACCAGCGTGACCTTGACATCAACCACCGGATAACCGGCCAGTACCCCGGACGGCAACGCCTCCTGGATGCCACGGTCGACGGCGGGAATGAATTCGCGCGGCACCACCCCGCCCTTGATGGCATCGACAAAGGTGTAGCCGCCGCCCGACGGCAGCGGTTCGACATCGAGCACCACGTGACCATACTGGCCGCGTCCACCGGATTGCTTGATGAACTTGCCCTCCACATCCTTGACCGCGCGGCGGATGGTTTCGCGATAGGCGACCTGCGGCTTGCCGACCGTGGCCTCGACGCCGAACTCGCGCCTCATGCGGTCCACCAGGATTTCCAGGTGCAGTTCGCCCATGCCGGAGATAATGGTCTGGCCAGACTCTTCATCGGTACGGACGCGGAATGATGGATCCTCCTGCGCCAGCCGCCCCAGCGCGATGCCCATCTTCTCCTGGTCGGCCTTGGTCTTGGGTTCGATGGCCTGCGAGATCACCGGCTCCGGGAACACCATGCGCTCCAGGACGATGACGTGCCCGGGATCGCACAGCGTGTCGCCGGTGACCGTCTCCTTGAGGCCCACGGCGGCGGCAATATCGCCTGCCCGTACTTCCTTGATCTCGTTACGCTCGTTGGCGTGCATCTGCAGCAGCCGGCCCAGGCGCTCCTTGCGCTGGCGCGAGGGAATGAAGACCTGGTCGCCAGTTTTGACCACGCCGGAATAGACACGAAAGAAAATCAGCTGGCCGACGAACGGATCGGTCATGATCTTGAAGGCTAATGCGGCAAACGGCTCGTCGTCGTTCGGGTGGCGCTCGGCCTCGCCACCGTCCTCGGTATGGCCGAGGATGGCCGGTACGTCGGCCGGCGACGGCAGGTAGTCGAGTACGGCATCGAGCAGCGCTTGGATGCCCTTGTTCTTGAATGCACTGCCGCACAGCATGGGCACGATTTCGCCGGCGATGGTGCGCGTGCGCAGCG
Source organism: Imbroritus primus (assembly GCA_000272025.2). Classification (GTDB taxonomy): domain Bacteria; phylum Pseudomonadota; class Gammaproteobacteria; order Burkholderiales; family Burkholderiaceae; genus Imbroritus; species Imbroritus primus. The sequence continues at coordinate 348,990 of AKCV02000015.1, read as the reverse complement.
CCTGGCGGATCTCGTCTTCCGTCAGGGCCTCGCCGGCCAGGTATTTTTCCAGCAGCGCCTCATTGGCCTCGGCCGCGCTTTCCACCATGCGGTCGCGCCATTGCTGCGCCTCTGCCAGCAGGTCGGCGGGGATGTCCTCGTAGCTGAACTTGATGCCCTGGCTGGCCTCGTCCCAGACGATGGCCTTCATCTTCAGCAGATCGATCACGCCGCGGAAGTGGTCCTCGGCCCCCACCGGGATCTGGATCGGCACGGGATTGCCGTGCAGGCGCTCGACGATCTGCCGGTGCACGCGGAAAAAATCGGCGCCGACCCGGTCCATCTTGTTGACGAAGGCCAGGCGCGGCACGGCGTATTTGTTGGCCTGCCGCCAGACGGTTTCGGACTGCGGCTGCACCCCGCCAACCGCGTCGTAGACCATGCAGGCACCGTCGAGCACGCGCATGGAGCGCTCGACCTCGATGGTGAAATCGACGTGCCCCGGTGTATCGATGATATTGATGCGATGCTCGGGATAGTTGCCGGCCATGCCTTTCCAGAAGGTCGTGGTCGCCGCTGCCGTGATGGTGATGCCGCGCTCCTGCTCCTGCTCCATCCAGTCCATCGTCGCCGTGCCCTCGTGCACTTCGCCGATCTTGTAGTTGACGCCGGTGTAGAACAGGATGCGCTCGGTGGTGGTGGTCTTGCCGGCATCAATATGCGCGCTGATGCCGATATTGCGATAGCGCTCGATTGGGGTTTTGCGGCTCATGGCGACTCCTTCCCGGGATGAGCGGGCCATGCGCGGGCATGTCCGCCAGCCATCAGTTTGGCACGATTGCCTCGCCTGCACAAAAATTCACGCAGGTTGGGAATAAACCATGGGCACGCTGCGTTTACCGGTTGCAACGTCCGCACAATGGCAGCGGCACACCGCCGCGGCCCCCACACTTCAAGGAGACACCATGCAAACCCAACGCTCTCTTCCGTTCGCCCGCTGGGTAGCTGCTTCGGCAGCCGCCATCGTCCTGACTGCCTGCGGCGCCATGCCCGGCTCCCAGGCCACCGCACCGGCGACCATGACCAACGGCATGCTGGTCGGTCCCAATGGCATGACCCTGTACACCTTCGACCGGGACAGCGGCGGCAAGAGCATGTGCAACGGCCAATGCGCCGCCAACTGGCCGCCGCTGCTGGCGCGCGGTCCGGTGAGCGGGGACTTCGGGCTGATCACCCGCGACGACGGGCAGCAGCAGGTCACCTACAAAGGCAAGCCGCTGTACTACTGGGTCAAGGACCAGAAACCCGGCGACAAGAGCGGCGATGGCGTCAACAACGTCTGGCGCGTGGCGAAGTAACTGCGGCGGGACTATCATGACGGTGTGGGGTATTCGCCCCGCGCCTGCCGCGCTGCGGAACACGCATGACCGACCTGACTGAGCACCTGCCACGCCTGCGCCGTTACGCCCGCGCCCTGACCGGCGACGCGCATGCGGCCGACGACCTGGTCCAGGACACGCTCGAACGGGCGTTGTCCCGCTTCCGGTTGTTCCGCCCGGGCACGCGCCCGGAAGCCTGGCTGCTGTCCATCATGCACAACCTGTTCATCAGCCAGGTCCGCCAGCGTGGAACACGGCCGCAGACCACACCGCTTGACGAGGCCCACGCCATGCCCGCGATACGCGGTACCGAAGGCGACCGGCTGGCCCTGCGCGACCTTGACCGTGCCCTGGCCCAGTTGACGCCGGAGCAGCGCGAAGTCCTCCTGCTGGTATCGCTCGAGGAGCTGACATATGAAGAGACCGCACGCGTACTGGGGATTCCCGTCGGCACGGTGATGTCCCGGCTGTCGCGGGCGCGCGACCGGCTGCGCGAGATCCTGGCGCAGCAATCCGGCCCCGGCCCGGCCCACCTGAAGGTAGTGAAATGAAACCCCCGCTCGATTCCGAACTGCATGCGCTCATTGACCGGCGCCTGTCTCCGCAGCAGGCAGCGGAGACCGAGCAGCGGCTGGCGCATCATCCCGAAGAAGCCGCGCGCGTGCGCGATTGGCGCCGACAAAAGGAAGCCCTGCACGCGGCATTCGATGGCTGGCTGGAAACCCCGGTGCCGGCTCATTTGCAACGTGCCGCTCGGCGCACGCCGCAATGGCGCTACGGTATGGCAGCGGCCTTGGCGGGGCTGGTGCTGGGCGGCGTGGTCGGCTACAGCGTGCGCGGCCTATGGCCGGTGTCGTCGCCTTTGCTGGCCGAGCGCAACTATGCGACCAAGCTGCGGACGCAGGCGACCCTGGCTCATGTCACCTACTCGCCTGAAGTGCGCCACCCGGTGGAGGTCGCGGCGTCACAGGAGGCACATCTGGTGCAGTGGCTGTCCAAGCGGCTTGGCCATGCCGTTGCGATTCCGCATCTGCAGGCCCAAGGATTCGAGTTGGTTGGCGGACGCCTACTACCGGCCGGGCCCGCCCCAGCGGCGCAGTTCATGTACCAGGATGCCCGCCAGCAAAGGCTCACGCTCTACGTCCGCCCGTCGGAGGGCAATCGCGAAACGGCTTTCCGCTTTGCACGTGAGGGTGCAGTCAGTGTGTTCTATTGGGTCGACGGGCCGTTCGGCTACGCCCTGTCGGGCAGCATGCCGCGCGAAGAACTCCTGGCCGCGGCGGAGGCGGCCTATCATCAACTGGCCCGGCCGGAACAGCACCAAGCCCAGCCACGCTGAGCCACCGGGGCAGCGGGCATGGGCTATCATCTCTCCCTGACCGATGTTGCCCCCCCGATGTACCCCAACGTTGCCCCAATGTCCGCGCGCCTCAATCTCACCACCCGAAAATCGCTGCTGTTTGCCCTCGCGGCCGAGCGGCTGTCGACCTTCTACGAACATGGCCAATGGCTGACCGAGGCACAAGGCGCGACGCTCGCCGCCTCATGGCTGGCACGCCATGACCTGTCGCTGCCGCATGCCGAGCGCAAGGCATTCTCGGCCCTGAGCGACGCGCTGGCGCGCGAGTTGGCCGGCACGCTGTCACGCGAGGCAGGCCTGTATACGGCGCATGAGATGATGGAAGCGCTGTCGCCGAACTACGTATCGGACATTGCGCTCGACCTGATGGACGAATGCGAGCGGCGGCTTCGGGAGGCGGAACTGGCGGAGTAATCGCATCCGCCCCCTTCCCGTGGAATGGCAATCGATGATCAGGAATCGGCAAAGAGCTTGACGCTCTTGGTGGCTTCCTCGACCTTGCCTGTCCAGTGCTCGACAATCGGCGACGGATCTTTCTCGACCGGGGCGTTCAGGTTGTTTTTCTGCACCGCCTTCAGGGCATTGGCATAGAGCGTCGCCAGTTGCGCGCGCATCTGCAGTTCCGTAATCGATTTCTCGCTATAGCGACGCATCATGATGCGCTGCGCCGAGTCGCGCGCCGGACCGGGAATCAGTTGCGTGTACTTCTGGGCCTCGGCGGCACCCGCCTCCCCGAGATGCTTGCGGGCCTGCGTCACGAAATCGCTGCTCACCGCCGCAGCCTGTTCCGGCTGCATATGTTCATCGAGCCGGCATAGATAGGACTTGTGCATAAAGCGCTTGGCGTCGGCGCTGCCGGAACGGTCCATGGACTCGTACAGCGCCTGGTGCAGCGGCACGGTGGTCAGCTTGGCTTCGTAGATCCAGCCGTAGTAGTTCAACCGGCTGCACTCCAGGCGATCGTATTTCCAGCCCTGCGGATACATTTCGTCGCGCAGCGCCTGCAGCAGCGCCGGCACGGCACGCTTGTAGTCGCCTGTTTCATGCAGCAGCTGGGCAATATGCGCATTCAGCAGGCCGCAGGCGTTGTACATGTCAGCGCGATCGGTATTCTTGAACGCCACGCCGAACGCCTGTTTGCCCAGCGGCGTGCCCGTTCCGCATTTGTCATTGAAGCGGCTTTGCAGCAAGGCCAGGGCTTTTTGGTTCTGGCCGGTCTTGCGCAACGGTACGATGTCGCTCAGGATGTATGCCTCTTCATCCTTCTTGTAGCTGTACGCGCCGGTGCTGGCGCATCCCGACACCACCAGCGCGGCCAGGAGAGCCGCAGCGGCGGGCCAGCGGATGGATTTGCTCATGCTCATTGCACTCCCCACGGATTGACATCCGGCGCGGTTACCGCTTCCTGCATGGCGCGCTGCATATTGGTTTCGATATTACGTGCCTTGATGGCCGCCTGACGCTCACGCTGTGCGGTTTCGTAACGCTCGCGTTCCTCGCGCGCTGCATCCGCGGCCGCCGAACTCTCGCTCATCGAGCCAAACGCCTGTGCCACGGCACCGAGCATCGCCAGATTGCGCGCACTATTTGACGTCGATGGCGTGGTGCGCCGTGCAGTGGACGGCGGAGGCGTATAGGCCGGAGCCGGCGTATAGCTGGGCCCTGGAGTGTAGGAAGACGATGGCGTATAGGTGCCAGCATTATTCTGGGTGTTGCCCTGGGCCTGATTCTGCTGCGGCCGGCTGCCAAAGATCTGCTGGTTGCGCCGCTTCGCTTCTTCCTCGCGCTGCCGCTGCAGAGCCTCTTGCTCGCGCTTGCGGCGTTCGGCTTCCAGGCGTTCCTGTTCACGCTTCTTGAAGGGATCCACATAGACGTTGCAGCGGTAGCTTTCGCTGACGGCCACGACACCCGTCTGGATCTGCTTGGTCTCGCCAGGCTGGACGATTACCGTGAGACCATCGCCAAAGCCACCGTTAGCGTTGGCCCAGGACACGTTGCATTGCTGAGCCTGGCCACTGCTGTTCTGAAGATACAGTACGGCATTGAAGCCACCGGGAGCGCCACGCTTCCACATGCGCATCTGCGCGTGGGCTGTACTGCAGACCGCGAACGACAGCAACGCAGCGCCCGCACAGATCCAGCGAACCTGTGTGCGGCGTGTGGGCCTGAAAAAAACCGTACAGTTCGACATCAAGTTTCTCATGCTTTCCCTCATACGGCCGGTGGCGCGAGTTTGGGTTGATATCGTAGGGTGTATTAGCAGACCTCACATCCCGCAATCGGGGGATGTGCATTCGGGCATGCCAGCCACATTGACGTGCCCGGCATGCTCTAGTGGCCGTAAGCGAGTTGCTGCACCAGGCGGAGCAGATCGACCTGGCGGGACGTCTGTGTGCGCCGGAAAATGGATTTGAGATGCGAGCGCGCAGTTTCCAGCGAAATACCGAGGTCGAAGGCGCATGTCTTGATCGGCAGGCCCAGCATCAGCTTTTCGATCAACCGGTACTCGGCGGGCGAGATACCGAACAGCATGCGTAGCAGCATGTCGACCGGGCGCGCCTCATACTGCGCCGCGTGCACCATGACCAGCGCGAGAGGATCTTGCCCGGGCAACTGCATGCCCATGGCCTCAGGCAACGGCACAACCACGAGGTAGTAGCGTTGCAGGGGCTCGCCATACTCCAGTACTGCGCCGCCCGTGGCCAGCCTGTGCGTCAGCGCACACGCCTGCGATAGCGCCTGGGCCACTGCGATGGTACCGCTGCAAGTATGCCGCAGGCCGCGGGCAGAAAAAGGATTGCCCTTGAGGGCCAGCCAGTCGTCAGCCGCACGGTTGCCCAGCTGCACGGCGCCACGCTGATTCATGACCAGAACGGGAAAGGTGAAGGCATCCAGCACGCGCATCGCCAGCTCACCCTGACGCTGCAGGACATGCAGATGATGGCGCAAGCGGGCCGCCTGCTCGAAATGGGGTTGCAGCCAGCGCAGGATGGCGGAGTTGTCTGGCATCGCGCGCTCGCGCACATCGTCACCGCTCTGCAGCGAAAGGAAGCACTCCACCCGGTCGGTCTTCAGCAGCGGCGTGGCCTGCACCGAGTTGAGATCGTAGGCACGCAAGAACTCCTGGTGAAACTCGCCTTTCTGGAGAATCTTGCCATCCAGATCGCGGTAATCGACAAACCAGTCGCCCACGTCATAACGGTCCGCTATGTCGTAGCCTGGATCGTAAGCGTAGTAATGGGCGATGTATTCCTGCAGCAGCCGATTGTCGATATTCGACTGGTCGCTAATGAACGCAGCCTTGGTTTGCCGGTCGCGCAGCAGCATGCACGCCGACGCCGACTCAGTCAGACTGCGGATCTGTTCCAATGCCCCGGCCCACCCACCCGGCGCAAGTACCCCTTCATAGAGCGAATGGGCGATTTCCAGCGCCTTCTGTTCCCCCGTCACCATGCCCCCGGCCCTGCTTTATTCTTGAATAGACCCAATACATGAGCCCGATAGTAGCCCAAGGGCGTGACAAACTGCATCGCCACATACCCCACTCAAGTTGGGTATCCGGAACTATCCGGGAACATACAGGACACCGTCAGTCTTGGCGCGGGATCGCGGACAGGCTCGCACAGTAGTCGCGCTTGGCGGCAGCCGTCATGCGCTTGACTGCCAGCTCGGCCTTGAGCGCGTCCGAACGCGTGCCGCAGGCGACGGCGCCGGCAATGCGCAGGGGCGGATGTGAACGGGTATAGCGCGCGCCTTTCCCCGCCTGATGCTGCGAGAAGCGGCGCGCCACGTCGGTGGTGATGCCGGTGTACAGCGAGCCACCCGCGCACTCGAGAATGTAGAGGTACCAGACGGACACGGGCGGACGCTAGGGACGAAACGTACGTTCAGGAGAGCGGCGCATCCAGCAGTTCGCGCGCGGCCGGGCGGTTACGCATCTCGGCGTACCAGCGTGCGATATTGGGTCGTTCCACCTGCGGCTGCGGCAGGTTGCTCCAGCGATGGATTTCGCAGGCAATCGGGATATCCGCCATGGTGAACTGCTCGCCGGCCATGTAGCGATGGCGCGCGAGATGCGCATCCACGATTGCCATCAATGGTTCGGTTGCGGCATTCGACGCTTCGATCTGCGCGGGCTGTCGCTCGGCTTCCGGTGTCCGGATCCATTGCCAGAAACTGCCTTTGGTGGCCGGGTTGAGACGGGTCTGCTGCCAGTCCATCCAGCGCTCGGCAGTAAACCGGGCCTGCAGGTCCTCGGGATAGAGCGTCCCGGTCGCGTAGCGGGCCGCAAGGTATCGCACAATCACGTTCGATTCCCAAAGCAGGTAGCCATCGTCGTCCAGCAGGGGGACCAGGCCGTTGGGGTTCATTGCCTGGTAGTCGGCGGTGTCGACGATGCCAAACTGCCGTCCCGCATCCACGCGTTCAAATGGCACGCCGGCCTCCCGCACGGCCCACACGACTTTCATGACATTGATGGAATTCATCCGCCCCCAGATCCGCAGCATGTCCGCCCTCTCCCTCTTTTCTTCTGTTCGATTCGCGTTGCGCCGGCACAGCGCCAGAGCAAGACGACAGCATACCCGAGGGCCCGGATTCATGTCACGACGGCTCTCGTCTCGCAAGCTGTCAGCACATCGAGGAAGGCTTTGCGCCACCAGTGGATATCCTGGTCGCGCAGCCGCATCATCAGCGCGCGATGCCGTTCGATCCGCTCCTCGGGTGGCATGCTCAGGGCGCGGCGGATCGCCTCGGCCGTTCCATCGATGTCATAGGGATTGACCAGCAAGGCCTCACGCAATTGCTCCGCGGCGCCGGCGAAGCGGGACAGCACCAGCACGCCAGGATCACGCTCATCCTGGGCGGCGATGTATTCCTTGGCGACGAGATTCATGCCATCGCGCAGCGGCGTCACCAGCGCCACCCGACACGCCCGATACAGGCCCGCGATGCGCTTGCGCGCCACGTTGCGGTGCAGGTAACGGATCGGTGTCCAGTCGAGTTCACCATAGTCGCCGTTGATACCACCGCAGATCTGGTCCATGGCATGGCGCAGATCCTCATAGGCATCGACATCCTCCCGGCTCGGCGCGGCGATCTGGATCAGCGTGGCGATGCTGCGGTTTTCCGGATACTTGTCGAGCAGCATGCGGAACGCTTGCATACGCTGTGGAAGACCTTTCGAGTAGTCCAGCCGGTCGACACCGATCAGCAATTGCCGGCGCGAGTATTCGGTGCGCATGCGCTGGTACATATCACGGCCTTCGCGTGCAGTGGCGAGCGCGACGAATTCATCGACATCGATCGATACTGGAAATGCGCCAGCCTGCAGGAGACGTCCGAATGCGCGAAAGCGCTGGCCCGACAGCATCTCGACCGCCACCTGGGATTCGGTGGCCAGGAAACGTGCGAAATGCCCGACATCGCGTTCGCTCTGGAACCCGACCAGATCGTAGGAGAACAGGCAGCGCACGAGCCACTGGCACTGAGGAATCGCCGCGAGGATGATCGGTGGCGGCAAGGGAATGTGCAGGAAGAAGCCAATGCGGTTGGTGCAGCCAAGACGGCGCAGTTCCGCAGCCAACGGAATCAGGTGATAGTCGTGGACCCAGACGATATCCTCGGGCTTGAGCAAGGGCATAAGCCGCCGGGCAAACATGCTGTTCACGCGATGATAGCCTGCTGCAAACCCGGCTTCGAACTGAGCCAGGTCGAGCCGATTATGAAACACCGGCCACAACACACCGTTGGCATAGCCGCTGTAATACGCTTCGTAGTCATCACGGCACAGATCGACCGTCGCAAGCGTGACCCGCCCGGCGCGCTGCACATGCAACGGTGGATCGTCCATATTTGCATGTGTAGTTTCCAGAATTTTCCCGCTCCAGCCAAACCACAATCCACCGGATTGCTGCAGGCTCTCACCGAGCGCGACGGCAAGTCCGCCGGCGGCGCTGTTGCGGGGATCGGCAGTGCGGTTGGACACCACCACCAGGCGCGACATGGGATTTGGACCTCCTTGATAAGCCAGTGCGATCCATGATGCCGGCCGGTCGGATGCTAACGCGGCAGTTAATTGAGTAGTTGCCTGAGCAAGAGATGCACCGCAGCGGGATCGCTGATCCGGTAGCCTGCAAGGGTCGTGCCCGCGCCGACCTTGATGCCAATACCCTGGGCGGCATGCACGGCAGCAAAGCCGGACTCATCGGTGACATCGTCCCCGATGAACACCGGGATCCTGCCGGCGAATGGCGACAGGTGCATAAAGTCACGTATCGCACCGCCCTTGTCGAGGTTGGCAGCCTTGACCTCCACGACCATCTTGCCGTGCAGCACGGTAACGCCCGGCAGATCATGGGCGGCCGCTCGCATGGTATCTAGGCAAAGGGCGGCGCGTTCCGGCGCCTGACGGTAGTGCAGCGCGAGGGCGCCATGCTTGCGCTCGACCACCAGACGGGCATCGCGTGCCGCCAGTGCCGCTGCAGCCGCCTCCACTGCCGTCAACGAGGGGACCGGCATCTGCACCAGCGGGCCACCTGCAAGCCGCCGCTCCGCACCATGGGTGCCGGCGCACGTCAGTTGCAAGGGTGCGAGGAAGGCATCGAGCTGTGCAACCGGGCGGCCGGACACGATGGCCAGTGCGCCATCGAAGCGTTGCTGCAGCATGCCAAGCATGCCTGGCAGGGATGGCGGCAGGACTACCGCATCGGGTGTGGAAGCCAGCTCGGCAAGGGTGCCGTCGAAATCGAGGAACAGTGCGCTGGGCTGCGCAAACAGGTCAGAGAGGTCTGCAGGGGAGGAAAAAGACGGTGGCGAAACATGCATAGACACATGGTAGCAAACCACGTGCCACTGGGCCGGCGCATCGCCATGCACCGGCCCGCGACCGTCAGGTCAGCTGCAGTTTTCCATGCAGCGCGTAGTCTTCACATCGCCCGGACGCGGATCGCCCCGCGTGAAGCCGTTGCGGTTCGGCATGGCAACCTTGGGCAGCGACGTGGCATCGAGCGAGGCGTTGGCATCGACGATACCGTTCATGTGCAACAGGAACGCCGTCAGCGCATACACCTCGTTTGGCTTGAGCGACTGCGGACGATCCCACGGCATGGCGCGGTTGATGTAGTCATACAGCGTCGTGGCATACGGCCAGAAGCTGCCGATCGTCATCACCGGCTTGTCGCTGGTCAACGTACCCTGACCGCCCACCAGGCGCGCCGCGGTGCCGCCCTGCCCCGTTGCACCATGGCAGGCAGCGCACTGCGCGGCATACAGGGCACGCCCCTGCGCCACCGTGCCGGAACCCGGCGGCAAGCCGCTGCCATCGGGGGCGATATCGATATTCCAGCCAGCGATCTCCTGGGCTGTCGGCGTCTTGCCGAGACCATAGCGCTCCCCGGCGGGCTTGTGCACCTGCCCGGACTGGCCAGCCTGGTTGGCGCAGCCGAGAGTCAGCAATGCGGCAGCGATGGCCGCGACGCCTGCTTTATGCATGGACATTGGTAATCTCCCCGCTCGTCGCGACTTTCCAGCTCTGAATGCCGTTGTAGTGATAGAAGGATTTCGTGCCGCGCGCAGCGATCAGTTGCTGGCGCGTAGGCTGAACCGCGCCGGTCTCGTCGATCGCGCGGCTCTGCAGGATGGCGGGCTCGCCATTCCAGCGCCACGGCAGGCAGAAGCGCGTGACGGCCTTGCTCTGGATCGCGCCCTGCAGTACAGCTTCGCGCCAGTTGCGTCCACCATCGACCGACACATCCACGCTGCGGATCTTGCCACGTCCGCTCCAGGCGATCCCTGATATCTCGTAAAGTCCTTTCTCACGCAGCGTCTGCCCGCCGGATGGCGTGGTGATGACGGACTTCACATCCATCTCGAACGTAAACTCGCGCGCCTTGCCATCCGGCATCAGATCGGTGTACTTCGAGGTTTCCTCGCGCGTGTAGAACGGCTGGTTGCCGATCTTCAGGCGGCGCAGCCACTTGATGCTCATATTGCCTTCGATACCCGGCAGCAGCAGGCGCAGCGGGTAGCCCTGCTCGGGGCGCAGCCGCTCGCCGTTCTGGGCGTAGACCAGCAAGGCGTCCTTCATGGCGATCTCGAGCGGAATGCTGCGGGTCATGGCTGCGGCGTCCGCACCTTCAGCCAGCAGCCACTTGCCTTCCGGCTTGACACCAACTTCGTCGAGAATGGTCGAGAGCGGAACGCCCGTCCACTCCGAGCAGCTCAGCAGGCCATGGACATCCTGCGCGGTCTTGCCGGTCGGCTTGTTCCATTCCGCGGCACTGTTACCGGAGCACTCAAGGAAGTAAATACGGGTGAACGACGGATAGCGCATCAGGTCGTTCATCGTCAGCAGCAGCGGCCTCTCGACCAGGCCATGCACCATCAGGCGATGCTCGTCCGGGTTGATGACCGGCACGCCGGCATGATGGCGCTCGAAGAACAGGCCATTCGGCGTGATGGTGCCAAACAGGTTCTGCAGCGGCGTACGCGTAGCTGTCGGAAATGCTGCAACCGTCGCTGGCAACTTACGTACGACGTTCTTCTCGAACGGCGAAGGCAGGCCATACGGCGGATTCAGGAATCCGCCTCCCTGGGTTTTCATCCAGGCCGGAACATTCGGCGGCAGATTGGCTTCACTGGCCTGCGCGGCCGGAATCAGCTTGGCTGACGCAACCGCAGCGGCAGACACCGCAGCACCGCGCGCCAGAAACGCGCGACGACCAGACGCGGGAGCGCCCGGTCCGGTTGTCTCCTGAGGCTTGTTATTCTTCATGAGTCACCTGTGACGTGGGGGGATCCTATGAGTCACATGGATGATGCAGCGGGCTCGTGTGAAATAAAAGCAAGAATTTCTTCACAAACACAAAAGAATTTCTTGCCCTACATGTCTCGAAGGTTTGTGAATCAGGGACTTAGCGTACGCTCGGAATTTTGGATCCTAGTTCATGGGGCAAGAAATCCCGGATGGCAGGATGGGGGACTCGCAAAATCATCGGGGATGGAGTGGGAGGAAAGCAGTGTTGGGGTACTAGCACGGAGGGAGCCGCCCAATATACAAACGCGCCGCCCGGCATTGCTGCTGGGCGGCGCGTTCATTGGCGCATCGAAAGTCAGGCTGGCGTAACTTGGTCGTTCATCACCCGGACACGCATGCCGACCTGGAGATTGTTGGGGGAGGTTTGCGTTACCGTGGCGATGCGGCCATCATCGAGCCGGACGACAACCCGGTACAACGCCTGCTGCCCACCCTGGCTCCGCTGGATCTGGTTGCCAGCCACCGCGCCGAGGACCGCGCCACCGATGGTGGCCGCTGTTTTGCCGGAGCCGCCGCCGATCTGATGGCCCAAAAGGCCGCCAGCCGCGCCACCCAGGACCGTGCCGAGAATGCCGCTGCTCGCCTGCTGGCCTTGCAACATTTCGATCGATTCAACCCGGCCATACAGCGCATAGTTGGGGGCCACGCCTTGCGGCGCCGATTGATAGCCTTGTTGCGGATAACCGCCCTGAGGATAGCCTCCCTGAGGGTAGCCGGATTGCGGGTAGTTGTTCTGGTACGCCGGAACGGCACAGCCTGCGAGGGCGACCGCGGAAGCCATCGTTGCCAACAGAAGTTTCGTTTTCATCATGTTTTCTCCATCCTGGCGGGATGCCCGCGGCATCCCATGGAGCTAGGAGCCACGCACGGAAATGTTGGTTCCGTGCCGAGGCTGCCTGGATACAAAGCGAAACAACCGATACAAATCCGTTAACGCTTGTGCGTTTGCCAGGATCAGGCCCGTTCGCCCGTAATATAGCTTTCCAGTTGGGAAATGATGAATTGCTGCTCGGAGATGATGTCCTTGACGAGGTCGCCAATCGAGATCAATCCGATCAGCTTGCCGTGTTCCAGCACGGGCAGATGGCGCAGGCGGCGCTCGGTCATCAGCGCCATGCAGCGTTCGTTGTCTTCTTGCGGGCCGACATAGATGACGGCGCGCGTCATGATGTCGCGCACGGGCGTCGATTTCGAGGATCGGTCCATGAGGACGATCTTGCGGGCGTAATCGCGCTCGGTCACGATCCCGACGATCTCGTCGCCCTCCATGACCAGTACGGCCCCGATGCTCTTTTCCGACATCAGGCGGATTGCATCGAACACGGGCGCATCGGGCCGGATAGTGTGCACCGTCCGGTCAGGCTTGGTCTGCAGAATCGCGGCAACAGTTTTCATGTCGTCCTCCTCGTGAGCGTGGCGCCAGGGACATCCATGTCTTCATTCTAACCAAGCTGCGGACAAAGCGCGTAAATCAATATACGCCTGACATTTTCAGCCCCCGCGTCGGAGGCTCAGGCGGCTCTGCGGTGCGACTGGCGAAAGCTTCCGGCCGAGCCACGACGTTGAGGCACAGCTCAACACTCACCCCGCCAAACGCTTATTGACACGCAGGTCGCGGTACACAGCGGCGCGCATCAGAAGCATCGACACGACCGGCGATGTCATCAGGATGAAGGCGGCAATGATCAGTTCATGAATCACCAAGCGGGACTGCAGTACGGTGAAATAGAGCATCGACGCCAGCAGCAGGCATCCAGCGCCGAGTGTGACGGTAATGGCCGGACCATGGATACGCTGGTAAAAATTGGGCAAGCGCATCAGCCCGAGCGCACCAATCAGGGCAATGCTCCCGCCCAGGATCAGCAGGAGCGCGGTCAACAGCGCCGCCCACGCTGGCATGTTTTCGATTGCATTCATTCAATCACCTCCCCGCGCATCAGGAATTTTGTCAAGGCGACTGTCGACACGAAGCCGAGCAAGGCAATCAGCAAGGCAAATTCGAAATAGATCGGACTACCAAAACGAATACCCAAGGTCAGGGCCAGCAACATGCAGCACATCCACAATGTATCCAGGGCAAGGACGCGGTCATGAGCGGAAGGACCGATCAACAGGCGGACGGCGCAAAACACCATGGCAAGGATCGCGCAGACGAATGCATATCCTATTGCCAGTTCCAGCAAAGAATTCATTGGCCATCCCCTATTCAAAGATTTCGATGATCGGTTTTTCGTATTGCGTCTTGATGGTATCGATCCACCATTGCTCATCGTGCAGATCGAACACATGCAGGGCCAACTCATTCTTGCCCGGCAAGATTTCCACCCACACCGTGCCCGGTGTCGAATTGATCAGGCAGGACAGCAAGGCGAGGCCGTACGGGTTTCGCAGATCCAGCGGGATCCTGATGAACTGCGAATTCAGCCCCTCCGCCTTGGCGAACAGGATGATCCGGCTGACATTGAAGCAGGACCGCACGATCTCCACCAGCGCCATCGTCAGCAGACGAAATAGTGCCAGAGGCTTGGCAAGACGCGGATATCCGATCGGCTGCAACAGCGGCGCGACCAGCACTGGCACGAGCACGCCAAGGAAGGCGCCCAGCAGCAAGTGGGCTGGGTCGAGACTCTGGTTGAGCAACAGCCACAGTAGCATCAGCGTGCCGGATACCCCCGGCGAGGGCAACCAGCGCTTCATGGCGCCTCCTTCGCTTGCTGAACGCCTGGCACCGCCGGTTGGGACAGGACCCGCTCGATGTATTGGCCCGGCCGGTGCAGGTCATCGCTGGCACGCTGCAGGTAGGCAAGGACCGGCGCAGCCTGAACGGTCAGCGCGACGCAGAGCACCAGCAGCAGGCCAATCGGCGCAACTTCTGTTGCTGGCAACCTGGGCGGCTTGATGTCGCCCGCCGCCCAGAACGTCCGGACGCCGAAGCGCAGCATTGCGATGATGGCTGCCCATCCGGACAGTACGATGAGCGCCATCAGCACCCATGTCACTGGAGTCACCGATGCATTAGGCGCATCCGGATTGAGCATCGCATGAAACAGCCCGAACTTCGCAACGAAACCGGATAGCGGCGGCAAGCCGGCGATCACCAGCGCGCAACCGGCAAACGATAACCCCAGGACAGCTACCGCAGCCGGAATACCCACGCCCACGGGTTCTTCCGGCGTCTCTTCAATCGCAAAAGCTTCCATCGTCAGCGCCAGCATTTCCGCGCGCGAGGAACTGATACGTTGAATCAGCTCAAGCAGAAGCATGAATGCCGCCAACGCCAAGGTCGACCCAAGCAGATAGTACAACCCTGCACTGATCAGCGACGCCTGGCCATAGCCGATCACTGCCAGGAGGATGCCTGACGAGACGATCGCCGCGTAACCCGCCAGTCGCCCTGGCGCTTCTGTTGCCAACATGCCGGCAGCGCCGAAGGCAATGGTCGCCATGCCGCCCAGGAGCAGGACATTGAAGCCGAAGCCGGCAGCAGCGCCCGCCTCGTCGGAGAACACCAGGAGCCACACGCGCAGGATCACGTAGGCCCCGACCTTGGTCATCATGACCAGCAAGGCAGCGACAGGAGGTGATGCTGCTGCATACGTAGCCGGCAACCAGAAGCCGAGCGGCCACATCGCGCTCTTGACGAGGAATGCGATCGCCAGTACCGCCACGCCGGTCTTGAGCAGCACCAGTTCATCACCCGTGATGCCCGGCAGGCGTCCCGCCAGATCTGCCATGTTGAGCGTTCCGGCACTGGCGTAGATCAATGCGACGCCGATCAGGAACAGCAACGAAGCAACCAGGTTAATGGCGATGTACTGGATACCCGCACGCAGACGCGTGGCATTGTAGCCATGCAGAAGCAAGCCATAGGACGCTGCCAGCATGACCTCGAAGAAGACGAAGAGGTTGAATAGATCGTGCGTCAGGAACGCGCCATTGATTCCCATCAACAGAAACTGGAACAGCGAATGGAAATGCACGCCGATGCGGCTCCATCGCTGCATGGAATACAAGAGCGCGGCGGCAGCTATCGTTGCGGCCAGTAACAGCATCACGGCCGCAAGGCGGTCCACCATTAACGCGATACCGAACGGCGCCGCCCAGTTCGCCGCCAGGTAGACGCCGATCCCGCGCGGCCATTGGCCGCTATCGGTCAGCGAGACCAGCGCGATCGCTATGGCCAACAGACTGATTACCGATGCCAGGCTGATGAAGAACTTGAGTTGATGCCGGCTTTCGTTGAGCGAAATCAGCAAGGTGCCGCACGCCAGCGGTAGCAGCACCGGCAGCATGATCAGGTGTTGGGACCAACCCAGGGTCATTGCTCGGGCTCCTGTCCGTCGACATGGTCAGTGCCGGTTAAGCCGCGCGCGCCGATCATCACCACCAGATAAAGGGCGGTGGTGGCAAAACCGATCACGATGGCGGTCAATACCAGCGCTTGCGGCAAAGGATCGGCGACCGTGGCCGGATCGGGCAAGCCCTTGCCGGGAACAAGCGGCGGGCGGTCGACCCAGAGACGCCCCATGACGGAGATGAACAGATTGACCGCGTACGACATCAGCAGCAGTCCGATCAGCACCTGGAACGTTCGGGGACGCAAGATCAGCCAGATGCCCGCGCCGAACAGGATGCCGATAGCAAGCGCGATGACAATTTCCATCAGATAGCCTCTTTTGTAGAAACGGTTTCCGGTATAGCGCCGCCGGCAGTCAGACGGTGACCACGGATCGACTGGTGCGCCAGCGCCACCAGGATCAACATGGTGGTGCCGACGACAGCCAGGAATACACCCAGATCGAAGAAGAAGGCGCTCGGAACATGAATCTCACCCAGCAGCGGCAGAGTGAGATGGCTGGTATGGCTGGTCAGGAAGGGATAGCCAAACACCCAGGCGCCCAAACCTGTCAGGCACGCGGCGGCCAGCCCGCATGCAATCCAGTCGTGGGGCCGGACGCGAATGTGCGACTCCACCCAGTTCGTTCCGGCCAGCATGTACTGTGTGATGATCGCTACCGCGAAGATGAGGCCCGCCACGAAACCGCCGCCCGGCAGATTATGTCCGCGGAGAAAGAAATAAACGGCGGCCACCATCATGAACGGCAACAGGAAACGCAGGTACACACCGGCGACCATCAGGTAACCACTGTTGGCCTGTTCGTCAGGCGCCTGTCCGACGGCCGGATCGACATCGTTTGCCTGCTGTATGGGAACAGCGATGCTCTCCGGCGCCGGGCGAAAGCGACGCAGCAGCGCATAGACCGTCAATGCCACGATGGCGAGCACGGTGATCTCACCCATGGTATCGAAGCCACGAAAATCGACCAGGAGTACATTGACTGCGTTGGTACCGCCGCCCCCGGATAACGAATGGAGCAGGAAGAAATCGCCGATGCTCTGCGGGGGCGGACGTACCAGCACCGCATAGCTGACCGCAGCCATGCCAAGCCCCCCTGCCACGGCAATCAGCAGGTCACGCGCGCGCCGCAGCCAGACACGACGCGGCACATCGATATTCAGTTCGCGCGGCGTGATGCGTGGCGGCAGCCATCGCAAGCCAAGCAGGATCAGTACCGTGGTTACGGTTTCAACCATCAGTTGCGTGAGTGCCAGGTCCGGTGCCGATAGCCACAGGAAGGACAGACTGGTCACGATGCCCGTACCGCCGACAAGAATCAGTGCAGCCAGACGGTGATATTTGGCTTGCCAGGCAGCCGCGATTGCACAAGCCGCGCCAATGAACCACATCAGGGCAAACAGCGGATCGATCTCCGTCAGTGGCATCGCGCTCAAGACCGGCAAGGGCCACACCAGCAGAAGGGGTGCCCCCACCAGCATCAGCATCATCAGCAGCAACTGCGGCTGCAAACGCTGTGCGCCAAGCCATTTCACCAGCGACGAGGCGCCCAGTTGCAGGTACGTCATGATGCGTTCGTACATCCGCGCGCCATTGAACCGGTACAGCACGGGCGCCTGGTCACTCTGGAGCAGCCCATAGTACTTGCGCAGCACGATATAGATGGCAATGCCGCCAACCAGGGCGACAATACTCATCAGGAGCGGCAGGTTGATGCCATGCCAGACGGCCAGTTCATAAGCGGGCGTGGCCTGGCCAAGCACGGAAACAACAGCCATATGCAGGATCGGCCCCACACTTGGACCGGGGACGGCGCCCACCACGAGGCATAGCAGCACCAGGAACTCCACCGGAAAGCGCATCCAGCGCGGCGGCTCGTGCGGCACCCGGGGCAAGTCGCGCGCTGGCTGGCCGAAGAACACGCTAATGAATCGGAGTGAGTACGTCACGCTGAAAATACCCATCGCCACTGCTGCAATCGACATGTTCCAGTCTTCCGTGCCGCCTACCAGTGCGGTCTCGGCAAAGAACATTTCCTTGGACAGGAATCCATTCAGCAGCGGCACCCCGGCCATCGCGGCGCTGGCGACGATCGCCAGCGTGCTGGTATAGGGAAGCATCCGGTAAAGGCCACGCAGCTGGCGCATGTCGCGCGTACCGGTTTCGTGATCGATGATGCCGGCCGCCATGAACAGCGAGGCTTTGAAAATGGCATGGTTCAGCGTATGAAACACGGCGGCGACGAGCGCCAGGGGCGTTCCGAGACCGAGCAGTACCGTGATCAAGCCCAGGTGGCTAATGGTGGAATAGGCCAACAGCCCTTTCAGATCATGCTGGAAAATGGCGAGAAACGAGCCAACCAGCATCGTGCATGTCCCGGCACCCGCGATGATCCAAGTCCACTCAGGAGTACCCGATAACGTCGGCCATAGACGCATGAGCAGAAACACCCCTGCCTTGACCATGGTAGCCGAATGCAGGTAGGCCGATACCGGCGTCGGCGCGGCCATGGCATGTGGCAACCAGAAATGAAACGGGAACTGTGCGCTCTTGGTGAGCGCGCCAAGCGCAACGAGCACCAGCGCCACCACATACAAGGAATGTGCGCGGACCTTGTCGCCAGCAGCCAGCACTGCATCGAGCTCATAGCTGCCGGCGATATGTCCGAGTACCAGTACGCCAACCAGCAGGCACAAGCCGCCGGTGGCGGTGACCGTAAACGCCATCCGCGCCCCGCGCCGGGCATCGATGCGATGGTGCCAGTAGCCGATCAGCAACAGCGAGGTCAGGCTGGTCAATTCCCAGAACACGACCAACTGAATCAGATTGCCCGACAGCACCACGCCCAGCATCGAGCCCATGAAGGCCAACAGGAAGGAAAAAAAACGCTGCACCGGATCCGCGGGCGACATGTAGTAGCGTGCATACAGCGCCACCAGCAAGCCAATCAACAGCACCAGAATGACAAATAACCAGGCCAGGCCATCCATGCGCAAAGCAAAACTAACGCCATATCCTGGCAGCCATTCCGCCTGATAGCGCTCGATTGCCCCGCCACTAATCTGCGGATAAAGCGGCGCCGTCAGCAACAATCCAAACAAAGCGATGGCGCCAGTCAAGACTGCTTCCCCATTACGGGCGTTGGCAGGCAGGCATGCGGCGATGATGCTGCCAATAAAGGGAACAAGGACTAGCGTCAGCAGTAGCATTGGCTATGAGAAAAATGCTGTTATATGGGAGCGATGAGTGTATTCGAACTTTGTCGCAATCCTCATCACGGATTCATTACCAAGGGCGCGTCGACGAAGGCCATAGGCGCCTCGGGACAGAGACTCGGGCACTCGGAGCATCAAAGGACCAATCCATCCGGATTCCTGAGATCCTTATCTTTTCAGATGCATCACAGCGAACTGCGGTCCTCACGCTCGGGCGTCCCGTTTCCATCGCTCCGCCCGGGTAATCCGTCACCCCGGCAAGACGCCATGCCGGAACCGGCTTGGAGCAGCGCTTGTCGAACACGTAGCGTCCAGCCTCCGCAACCACGCGCCGACGTACCGCCAGCAAGGATCTCTGCCAGATGCGCAGCCGCGTACAGATCGAGCCAGCGCCCTTCTTCATGCCTTAGTACGGCGAGTAGAACACTGCCTGTGCCACACGATCCCAGCTGGCATACGACCTCATGGATGCCGACTCCCTGGCTGGAAGCGTTGCATGGGGTCGCGTGGGAGAACACAGCTCACTCGCGGATCTCCGCCATCGAAGTGCGCCACAAACCGGGGGACCAGGAAGAGCTCGGCCACCGCCGTCAGGAGCTTTTGTCGCTTTTTCTGGCTTTTGGTTCTTATCGCACACGTCTTTTCTGAACTGGCCAGTTCATTTTATTTTGCTTTCGGCGAAAAGCAACACTTTGCCGAACTTCCAGGATATCCAGTCCCGTACCTTGTACTACGGTGAGACAAGGCGCGCACGCAGCACAATTGTGCACGATAGCGCCGCGGATACGCCACTGGGACTTGCCAGAAGAATGCAAGAACCACGACAAACCCAGCAAGGATTGTTCGAGTTTTACCGCGCTGCTCGAGGGATCCTCGGGGGTCCGGCAGCGGCATCAAACCGACCCGTAAGAGAAGGCGCCCCTCCTTTGCTCCGGGCCACCATGCCCGGTGAGTGAGCCACTCAACCCAAGAGGGGTTTAGCGTTGCTATGCCATCCGCCCGTGCCGTTTCATCGTAGCCTGCCCACCGTGCACTGCCACCTGCATTTTACGCGAGCAGCCTGCTCCGGTAGAATGCGCACTCTGCCGCCTGGGTGGTGGAATTGGTAGACACAAGGGACTTAAATTTGATTGAGCACCGGGCTGCGAAAGCGCCCGCGTGAATCCCCTCAAATTCGGCGAACCCCCTGGCCTCATGGCCGAGGCAACGCCGAGCCAAGCTCAGTGATGAGAAGGTGTAGAGACTAGACGGGGGGCGCCTACCGCGCATCGCGCCACGGCGAAGGCATAGTCCAGCGCACGAACGGCCAACCGGCGGCGAAAGTCGCAGTGTGACGAAAATCCCTCGGCGCAAGCCATACGGGTTCGATTCCCGTCCCAGGTACCAAACGCCAGGTTTTTACCGCGAGGCTGGACAAGCGCCTCCTTTCTTCCTGCAGTGGGACGCTTGCTCTTGCCATCACGATTCGCCTGTCGGCTCGCCCACATACTTTCGCGTCTTATCAATAAGATCATTGCCTACCCCCACAGGATGGCAGCCAACAGGGGGGCGTGTTCTTTCTCCTCCACCTTGCTTCAGCACAGCTTTTCTCGGCAGCAATGCGGGCATATCGGGGCAATCAAGATCGGGCTCCGCATGCCCGAATCAGTTCTTGAAATCTGCCTGGCCAACACTGCAATCTCTCTTCCTCTAGTCATAAGTCGGCGCAATGTCCATCAGTCTCGTCGCCCATAACACGTTGATGGCATTGGGTTTCCATCCAATCAAGAGCAATCGCTAAAAAATATTTCATCGGGACTGAATCGCCCGAGCAAGTGTCTGCGGGATGATCACGCCATCGACCGTCAGCACGCCTCTTCCGACCACGCCGCCCGCCAACATCGCCAAACCGTCCGCTAGCCCGGCGGCAGCCGCGATCCCATACGTTACACAAAGCACTGGGTTGCATGCACCGTAACCGCCCAAACGGGTAATAGCTTCGCCATATCGCATCAGCTACTTTTCCCTTGGCGAACACCTTGGCAATCCTTTTGCTGACCAAGGCCTCTCCTGTAATCGCTTGTCGTAGGTCAAAAACAACTAGATTGAGGATGACAGGAAACTGAAAGCGTTTGGATTGACTGCGGCGGCACTCTCGGCCGCAGCCTTGGTAGCTGCATGTGGCGGCGGCGGTGGCGAGACCCCGGTTGCTCCCGCACAGGCCAGCCTGCAATTGTCCGGTGTCGCCGCGACCGGCCTGGCGATGGCCAGCAGCGCCGTGGACGTGAAATGCGCCTCCGGCACCGGAACGGCGACGACCAACGCGTCCGGCGGGTACACCGTCACAGTCACCGATGGCGCCCTGCCCTGCATCGTCAAGGTGACTGGGCAGGTCAATGGTGTGGACGTGACGCTGCACTCGCTCGCCCAGGCCGGCACGGCCAGCGGCTCGACCACGACTGCCACCGCCAACGTCACCCCACTGACCGAGATGATCCTGGCACGCGCCGTCGGCACCCTGCCATCCGATCTGTTCGCCAATTTCGGTTCGGGCAGCGCTGTCACCAGCACCGCGATCACTCAGGCCAGCACCGACATCCTGACCGCGCTAAGCACCGCCGCGGGCGTAGACCTGACCACGATCGACCCATTCAACACGCCCCTGGTGGCAGCCACCTCTGCCAATCCCTCGGGCGGCAACAACTATGACAAGCTGCTCGACCAACTGGGCACCGTCGTGAGTCCTGCAACGCTGGCACAGGTCGTAAGCCAGATCGCCAGCACGACGGGCAGCGGCGCACCGACTACCCTGAGCGAGGTCGTAACGAATATCTCGAAGGGTTTGCTGGCAGGCTGCCCACAGGCGCTGAGTGGCAAGTACCGCATCATCGACTACATCGGCGCGTCCGACGTGGTCGAGATCGATTTTGGTGCCGGACTGCTCAAGGCAGCCGACGGCGACCATGCCATCACGCCAAGCAGCCAGGCATGCGAGTTCGATGTCGCCGGAAGTGTCCTGACCACGGTAATGATCGGACCGGCCGGCGCCGGTGTCACCCGTGATGCAGAACGTGTGGGCTTTATTTTCCCGGTACAGGCGCACAACTTTGCTTCGGCACAGGGTAAGTGGGAGTTCCTGGAGAGCGGCGTCGAGGAGGCATCCTCCAATAACGCCGCACGTCACTGGGTTGGTGAAATGACCATCGCCTCGGACGGCAAGGTCACCGTGTGCGACTACGATGTTCCGGCGAACAATTTCAGCGCCTGCGTGGTCGACACCGACGAAGCCGCCACGCTCCAGGCGAACTCCGACGGCACCTTCAGCCTGCAGTACGGCAGCGGGTCATCGCCTGTCTACGGTTTCCGCGCACCGAACGGCGCCCTGACGCTGTTCGGCACCAACAACCCGAGCGGCAGTCTTGCCCCCGAGGTGCTGAAGTCGAGCTTCGTGCTGACGCGCCCGAACACGATCAGCGCTGCACCGGTTGGAACCGAGTCGAAGTTCTGGGATGTGACTCAGAACGTTGTGCTCGACAGCGGCAACAACACCGTGCTGAACCCAGGGGGAGATCCGAGCCTCAATACCGGCACGATCGCACGCAACTCGACTGTCATCACGGCTTCGACCGAGACGACGATCACACGCAAGCTGACGAGCAGCGGCAGCGACAACGGCCGCGTCGACACGCTAACGCTGAACAACCCGATCCCGGGCATGCGTTCGCGGCCGCAGGGCGTGGATAACAGCACCGGCACGCCGATTCCCTACAGCGCCATCATCAGCCGCGGTTTTCAAGGGACGGGCATCAGCATTGCCCTGGACAACCGCGTCGATAGGCACTTCATGTCCTATAGCGTGACCCGGCCATAAGCTAGTCCAACGACGCAATACCCCGCCCTGAACCGACCATCCGATGCTGGACGGTCGGTGCGGTGGCTAAGGGCCTGGGTTCGGTGCAACACCGGGCCCAGGCCCTTTACGTTGGAATCTGATGCGATAAGCCGGACATTCGCAGGCCGGAATGCGGCGGGTATAAAAAAAGCCCCCGACGGGGGCCTTTCTGAAACTGGAGGCGGGGGTCGGAATCGAACCGGCGTCCACGGCTTTGCAGGCCGCTGCATAACCACTCTGCCACCCCGCCAGGTGACGCTGCCTGTGCACGAAATCGCACGACGAGGCGCATTGTAACTGCAAGCGGAAATTCGTGCAGGGCACGCCTTCGCTCCTTCACCCGCAATCAACATGCATCCCGGCAAACCGGGAAGCCACGACTGCAAACAAAAAGGGAAGCGCAACATCTCGCTTCCCTTGGGGAGCGGAACAGGATCTGGGCTGCGAGCCCAACCCATTGATTCACAAAGGGTTTTTCCTGTCCTCCGCGACAGAATGGACGCAATTATGTCGTTGTTTGCGCGGCGCGTCAAGCAAATTGTGCCAAATCTCGCCCCCGCCCCATGGTTCAGGCTGTTTCCGTGCGATAGAAACGTGACGGCGGCATGCCGAACTGGCGCTTGAAGGCGGCGGCATAGGCGCTCTGGTTGTCGTAGCCATGGCGGAATGCCACCTCCAGCACCGGCAATCCCTGCGCAAGATCTTCCAGCGAATGGAGCAGGCGGGCATGCTGCCGCCACCGGCCGAACGGCACGCCCGTCGCATCGAGAAAGCGCCGATGGAAGGTCTTGGAACTCGTGGCCAGCTGCCGCGCCCACGCCTCTGCCGTGGCGGGTGCATCCGGCGCTTCGATGAGCATGGTGCACACCCCGGCGATACGCGGATCATTGGGCCACGGCAGGTAGAACGGCAACCGCGGGACAGCCGCCAGCTCATCGAGCAGGCAATGCATCAGGCGTCCGGCGCGGCTATCGGGACGATAGTCGAGCGGTAATCGGGTCGCGGCAACAATCAATTCGCGCAACAGCGGCGAGATGCTGATCACACCGTTTTCCGCAGGAAGATCGGCAACGGCCCGAGGATCGATGAACAGGCTGCGCATCTGCGCTGCCCCCCGCGTCTCCACCGCATGCTCCGCGCCGGCACACAGCCAGACACCACGGTGCGGCGGTACGATCCACCGGCCATTCCCGGCCGTCACGGTGAGCACGCCTTTCACGGCATACAGCAATTGCGCACGCCCATGGCAGTGGGGAGGAATGCGGCTACCCGCCGGGTAGTCCACGGCGATGCCGGCCACGGGCACGCTTGCCGTTTCATATGGAGACAGGTCTGGCACCGGCCCGGACACAGCTCCTGGCGCAGGCACGGCCGTCTCGGCGGATTGGAATGGTCGGGGACGAGCCATGCGCAAGTGGGCAGCGTGGGATGATGTTGTCCATTTTACGACAATATTCGTCTATCTATGTTGATACAGACACACGGTAATCGCCTATGCTGTGCACATCGCCTGACCATCTCGCTTTCAGCCAGCCGCCTCCCGTGACCGCGCGCCCGACCGTCCTCCTGCTATCGCTACCCCTGCCTCCCGGCCGGGGTCTGCACGCGTGCGCGCCATGTCTGACTGACTCCTGATTCCCCCAGCCCCGGCCTCGACCAGCTTTCCACATGGATGCCCACAGGAAAGCAGGGGAATCGACTGCTGTCCTTTCCCATTGCTCCAGATCGAGGCCCCATATGCTGAACCGACCCGAGACAAAGTACCGCCCTTTTCCGCCCATTCCGCTGACCGACCGGCAATGGCCTTCCCGGACCATCACGAAGGCGCCAGCCTGGTTGTCTACCGACCTGCGCGACGGCAATCAGGCCCTGTTCGAGCCGATGAACCGCGAGCGCAAGCTGCGCCTGTTCCATGAACTGGTCCGGCTTGGCTTCAAGGAGATCGAAGTCGGTTTTCCGTCAGCATCGCGCACGGATTTCGAGATCGTCCGGCATCTGATCGACGCGGGACACATTCCCGACGACGTCACGCCCATGGTCCTCACGCAGCTGCGCGAGGACCTGATCCGCGAAACCGTCCGCAGCGTGCGCGGGGCGCGGCGCGCCATCGTGCACCTCTACAACGCCGTGGCCCCGGTGTGGCGGCGCGTGGTGTTCGACATGTCGGTGAGTGAAGTCGTTGCGCTGGTCGAGCATCATGTGCAGCTCCTCAAATCCCTGACGGCGCAGCATCCGGAAACCGAGTGGGTCCTGCAGTATTCACCAGAAACCTTCTCGATGGCGGAGCTGGATGTTTCGCTGGAAGTCTGCAATGCCGCCATCCGCACTTGGGATGCTGGGCCGGCGCGTCCCATGATCATCAATCTGCCGACGACCGTCGAAGTTGCCACCCCCAACGTCTTTGCCGACCAGATCGAATGGATGCATCGCCGGCTGGACCGGCGCGAATACATCACGCTCTCGGTTCATCCGCACAATGACCGCGGAACCGGCGTGGCCTGCGCCGAGCTGGCGCTGATGGCGGGTGCGCAGCGTGTAGAAGGCTGCCTGTTCGGCAACGGCGAGCGCAGCGGCAATCTTGATGTGGTCACGCTCGCGCTCAACCTGTACACGCAGGGCATCGACCCCGGGCTCGATTTCTCCGACATCGCCGCAGTGGCACGCATTGCGGAGGACTGCACTGCGCTGCCCATCCATCCGCGCCATCCGTACGTGGGCGATCTCGTGTTCACGGCGTTCTCGGGCTCGCACCAGGACGCCATCGCCAAAGGTTTCGCGGCACAGCAGCCGGACGGCTTCTGGGAAGTGCCCTACCTGCCCATTGACCCGCAGGATCTCGGGCGGACGTATGACAGCATCGTGCGCATCAACGGGCAATCGGGCAAAGGCGGCATCGCCTACCTGCTGGAACGCGACCATGGCATTGCCATGCCGCGCCGCATGCAGGTCGAGTTCAGTGCCGTGGTGCAGCGGCATGCCGACAGCAGCGATACCGAGATCGACAGCGCAACACTGTGGAGCATCTTCCAGGATACCTATGCGCCACCGCTGGGCCGGGGGGCATTCCGCTATCACGCACATGCCTTGCATGACGCCGGCAAGGGACAACGCATCGAACTCCAGCTGCGCGAGGTGGATGGCACGATCCGCCATCTCCACGGCACCGGCAACGGCCCGCTCGCGGCTGCCGTCGATGCGCTGCGTATCGTGCTGGGGGATGCGCTGCGCGTCGACAGCTACGAACAGTGGAGTCTGGGCGCTGGCGCGGAGGCTCAGGCAATTGCCATCATCGAACTGGCCTCGCCGGAGATCGCCGGTACGCGTTTCGGCGTGGGCCAACATGAGAATATCGTGACGGCGTCGATCCTCGCGTTGCTGTGCGCGTGCAATCGCCTGCATGAGGCCGGCATGCCGATCGCACGCGCCATGACCCAGGCAGGCTGAATCCGGGGTGCGCGGCGTCGGCCGCGCACCCCGGCAAGACGCGACTCAATTCTGCCGCCAGCCCCGACTGGCGCTCCGCACTCTCCGCCATCACCGCACGGGGCGTAGCGTCGGATTGGCAAGAACCTCAAGCAACCAATCGGCACGCGCGCCCGCGTCGCACTGCGGCAATGTGACAACCCGGTAACCTAACCGTGGGTATACCGCACACAGGCGCTCATACTCGGCCTTCGCAGCGGCAAAGTCATGCCGCCGCTCAGCATCGGCTACATAGATCTCCGGCCAGGGCGGCGAAAGAAATACTGTAGCGTGATACCGGCAATCAGCGGCAGCCATCCCCGCCGCGATGCCCAGATGCTCCAGACCGGCCAATGCATCAACGACGCTCCGATCGAAGAACACCAGGTGGGGTGCGTGACGATGTGCCATGAAATCGTCGACTGCCAACGCAAGTACCTGCTGCAGGAACATGCCTAGATCGACCCAGGGTAGCGCCTTGCCGCCGGCGGCCAGCTCCCGCTGCACGACGCGACGGCCAGCCTCCGGCACGACTGCATGGCCACGTCGGGCCAGTACCTCCAGCAATGTCGATTTGCCGCTGCCGGAACAGCCGGAAATAACGACGCAGTGGTGGTGATCGAACGTGGAAACATGATCCATGTGGGAGTATCCAGATGAGCTTGAACGCGGCAACGCATCCGCAAGACCAGCGTACCGAGCTACGGCCGCCAATGGCCAGCGGCATTTTTGCCAGGCAGCCAAGGGGCTCACGCACGTGCAACGCCGGAATACCTGCGGGGAGGGAAAGCCCGGCGGCACGACAACACTGCGCCGCCGTCAATCGGTTGTGGAAACGGAGCAGCACAATGCTGCACACCGGATGTCGGTGAGACGCGGGAAGCAGCCAGCTGAATCCAGACACGGACGCAAGGAAGCCAGCCGGAGCGGAAAATACCAGGGGAAACGCAGGACAACAGGAGGAAAAAGCGGAAACCGGCGCAATCCGGACACACTGCATGCAGTGCGGCGCAAAGCCGCGGGGCAAGTGTGTAGAAAGACTGGAGCGGGAAACGAGGCTCGAACTCGCGACCTCAACCTTGGCAAGGTTGCGCTCTACCAACTGAGCTATTCCCGCGTGGTCTGGCAATACGCCTGCAAAATCACCAGTTGAGAGCAACCGGCAATACACGTTGTAGAGATGGAGCGGGAAACGAGGCTCGAACTCGCGACCTCAACCTTGGCAAGGTTGCGCTCTACCAACTGAGCTATTCCCGCAGGGTCCCGTACAACGGTGCCGACTTTGATGAAGCCATAAATGACTTACTTTCTTGCCGGCTTTGCTTTCGCATCACATGGCTGCGATGCGAGAACGAGATTATGGCAAAAAGCGGCACCACTCGTCAAGCGCCGTTTTGCAAAATCCACTTCAGCGGCTGCGCTCGCGGATCTGCGGCCAGGCCAGCTTCATGTAATAGAACATGGAATACAGCGTCAGCACGGCGGCGGCGTAGATCATCCAGGTACCGATCCGCGCCGTATCCAGCGTGCCGACAGGGTCATGCCACAGCAGCAGCGGAATGGCCGTCATCTGGCAGGCGGTCTTGAGCTTGCCGAAAAAATTGACCGCCACGCTCTTGGACGCGCCGATCTGCGCCATCCATTCACGCAATGCCGAAATCGTCAGTTCACGGCCGATGATGATCAGGGCGATCAGGTCCGAGACCCGATCGAGCGCGAGCAGCGACAGCAAGGCGGCCACGACCATCAGCTTGTCGGCGACTGGATCGAGGAAAGCGCCGAACGAGGAGGTCTGGTTCCAGCGGCGTGCGAGAAAACCATCGAGCCAGTCCGTGACCGCGGCGATCACGAAGAAGCCTGCTGCGAAAACATTCTGGAGATGCGGCGCCAGCACCGACTCGGGAAGATAAAACACGCCGACCACGAGCGGGATAAGCGCCACACGCAGCCATGTCAGCAGGATCGGAAGATTCAGGGGCATGGTGGTTCGTCAGAAGATGGCCTGCGCCGGGAGCAGCACAAATGTGCAGCACAGGCATTGTCGCCGATTTCGGCACGGCCGCCCACCCCGGTAGCCGGGTGAGCGGCAATTCCCATGTTCAATGCAACTGCCGGTAGATTTCCTCTGCCAGCGTAAACGAGATGCCTTCCACGCTCGCAAGTTCCTCGATACTGGCCGCGACCACGCCCCGCAACCCGCCAAAGCGCGCCAGTAGCCGCTGACGCCGCTTGGCACCCACCCCTTCGATATCCTCGAGCCGTGAGGTGGTGCGCGCCTTGGCACGCTTGGCGCGCATGCCGGTAATGGCAAACCGGTGAGCCTCGTCACGGATCTGCGCCACCAGCATCAGCGCCGCGCTGCCCACGCCGAGCTCGAGCGCGGGACGGCCATCGGCAAAAACCAGCGTCTCCAGTCCGACCTTGCGGCCCTCGCCCTTGGCCACGCCGACCAGCAAGCCGATATCGAGCCCGAGCGTCTCGAAGACCTGACGCGCGACTTCGACCTGCCCCTTGCCCCCGTCGATCAGGACGATATGCGGCATGGCAGGCAGGGAGGGCACGGCCGGCTCATCGCTGAGGGGCTCAGCAGGCGTACTTGGGACGCACGTTTCCGCGTCCTTCTCCAGGGTGTCTCCAGTTTGTGCTTCCGCCGGGACCGCCGCATTTTCTTGTGGTACGTCTTCTGCCTGCTTTACAGCCTCTCCATCCGCATCCGACACCGCCGGCGCTTCCGCCAGCATCTCCGCAAGCTTCTGATAGCGCCGCGTCAGCACTTGCCGCATCGCCGCGTAATCGTCCCCGGGGATGATGCCGTTGATATTGAAGCGTCGATACTCGGACGGTTGCATGGCATGGCTGTGATACACCACGCACGATGCCTGCGTGGCCTCGCCAGCGGTGTGGCTGATATCGAAGCATTCGATCCGCAGTGCTGCCAGGTCCTCCAGCTCGATGCCGACCAGCTCGGCCAGCGCCCGGGTCCGGCCCTGCTGGCTGCCCTGCTCGGCCAGCCGGCGCGCCAGGGATAGCTCCGCGCCCTTGAGCGCCATCTCCAGCCAGATCCTGCGCGCACCCTGCGGCTGCCGCAGGAGCGTGATACGCCGCCCAGCCTGCTCGGTCAGCGCCCGGACCAGCTCTGTGCCTTCCGGGGCATGGCTGACGACAATCACCGGCGGTACGAACTGACCAAGGTAATGCTGCGCCATGAAGGCTTCCAGCACATCGCTGGCAAGGCGGTCCTCCACGGATTGTGCTTGTGCATCGGGCTGTGCCTCTGCATCACTACCGACATCCGCCACACCTTCGATATGGGCTGGAAAGTACGCCTTATCACCAAGATGACGGCCACCGCGAATCATGGCGAGGTTGACGCACGCGCGTCCGCCCCGCACCACCACGGCCAGCACGTCGATGTCGCTGGCGGTGCCGACCTCCTCCACCGCCTGCCGCTGCAGCACGTTCGACAGGGCAGAGATCTGGTTGCGCACCGCAGCCGCCTGCTCGAACTCGAGGCGGCCGGCATGGTCCTGCATCTTCTGCTGCAACGCTTCGATGACTTCACCCTGGCGGCCCAGCAGGAAGCGCGCCGCATGATCGACATCGCGCGCATAGTCCTCCTGGCTGATGGCCTGCACGCAGGGCGCCGTGCAACGGTGGATCTGGTGCAGCAAACACGGCCGCGTGCGGTTGTTGAACACCGTATCCTCACAGGTCCGTAGCTGGAAGACCCGCTGCAGGATCTGCATGCTTTCACGCACCGCCGTGGCGCTGGGGAATGGCCCGAAGTACTGGTGGCGTCGGTCTGTCGCGCCACGGTAATAGGCCATGCGCGGAAATGCATGCTGCGTCAGGCGCAGGTAGGGATATGACTTGTCGTCGCGGAACAGGATGTTGTAGCGCGGTGTCAGCGCCTTGATCAGGTTGTTCTCGAGCAACAGTGCCTCGGCCTCCGTTCGCACCACGGTGGTCTCGATGGCAGCAATTTTCGCCACCATCATGGCGATGCGGGGCGACAGCTGGGTTTTGTTGAAATAGCTCGAGACACGCTTCTTCAGGTCGCGCGCCTTGCCGACATACAGTACGACTCCGCCCGCGTCGAGATAGCGGTAAACGCCCGGCAGGTTCGGCAGCCGGGCGATGACGGCCTTCGGGTCGAACGGTGTGGCAGGTGGCGAAGTCGCGGGAGTGTCTTGGTCCGGCATGGTCATGTCTGTTGCAGTCCGGTCTCGCGTGGCACCATGCATGGCTCGGGGTTGTACGCCCATGCAGTTCCGTCACGCTTTGATCAGAGATGAGGGCTTTCCTCTAGAATCGCAAGTGTAGAGGAATTTGCCTCAGGACAGCCGCACTCCCCATAGCTTCCGACCCGAACCGTTCCCCCCGATCGCCCGCCCGCATGCATTCCTCCCTCACCTGCGACCTCTTCTGCACCGTCGTTGATAACTACGGCGACATCGGCGTGTGCTGGCGACTGGCACGCCAGCTCGTACAGGAGCATGGCTGCATCGTGCGCCTGTGGGTGGATGACCTCACGGCATTTCATCGCCTGTGCCCGGAGATCGATGTTCAAGTGCAACATCAGAGAGTTGCCGGCGTGGACATCCTGCACTGGGACCATGATGCAGTAACGCTGCCCGCGCAGTGGACGCCGGGCGAGATGGTCATCGAAGCGTTCGCCTGCGACCTGCCGCCGGGCGTGCTGGATGCCATGTCACGCCAACCGCGCCCGCCCGTGTGGCTCAATCTCGAGTATCTGAGTGCCGAGCCGTGGGTGCGTGAACATCATGCCCTGGCCTCGCCGCATCCGCGCCTGCCCCTGGTACGGCACTTCTTCTTTCCCGGCTTCGAGCCGGGCACCGGCGGCCTGATTCATGAAACCGGGCTGGAACAGCAACAGCAAGCCTTCGGGACGGGCACGGCCGGGCGCCAGCGCCTGTGGCATCAACTCGGCATCGCGCCGCCACCCGCGGACGCATGCCTGGTCAGCCTGTTCGCCTATGCCAATCGCGCCTTGCCATCCTTGCTGGAGCAATGGCGCATCGCGCCACAGCCCGTGGTCTGCCTGGTGCCGGAAGGGCTGGCGGCGACCCAGATCGGCCAGCTGTGCGGCGCGCCCGAACCAACCATCCAGCCCGCAAGCGGCGCGGCCGGGGCCCCAGCAGGCTGGCGACGTGGCAACCTGACCATCCTGCCGATTCCGTTCGTCCGCCAGGAGCGCTACGACGAACTGCTGTGGGCTTGCGACGTGAATTTCGTACGCGGCGAAGATTCCTTCGTACGCGCCCAATGGGCGCGCAAGCCGTTCGTCTGGCAGATCTACCCGCAGGCGGAAGAGGCGCATCTCGAGAAGCTGGATGCATTTCTCACCCGCTACCTGGCACTTCTACCCGCCCGCGAAGCGAATGTCGTGCGCAATACCTGGCATGCCTGGAACGATCCCGTGCATCATCCGGCACTTGATTGGGCAGCCTTTTACGCTACGCTCGCCACCCAGCGCGCCGCAGCGGCGGCCTGGGCCGCACGGCTGCTGGCATTGGGCGATCTCGCCGCAAACCTCGTGGCTTTTTGCGAAAACCGGTTAAAATAACGGGTTGACTATCGGGGACTTACGTTCCGGCCAGCGCACGCGACATGTGGCGCACGGGCGACTGGGAGCAGCCCCCGCGATGGAAGATGCCAGACCGGTCCTCGAGACCCTGCCGGCGCAGCAGCCGGCAATGTCCGCCGGTTACCGGGCGCAGGCATCGCACGACCTACCTGCCCGAATACTCCTTTACTCTCAGGAAGCAAGATGAAGACCGCACAAGAACTCCGCGTTGGCAACGTATTCATGCTCGGCAGCGAACCGCTGGTCGTGCAGAAATCGGAATACAACAAGTCCGGCCGCAACTCCGCTGTCGTCAAGATGAAGATGAAGAACCTTCTGACCGGCGCAGCCTCCGAAGCCGTGTACAAGGCTGACGACAAATTTGAAGTCGTGGTGCTCGAGCGCCGCGAATGCACCTACTCGTACTTCGCCGATCCGATGTACGTGTTCATGGATGCCGACTACAACCAGTACGAAGTCGAGAAGGACAGCATGGGCGATGCCCTGAACTACCTCGAAGACGGCATGGCGGTCGAAGTGGTGTTCTACAATGACAAGGCGATCTCGGTGGAACTGCCGACCGTCGTCGTACGCGAGATCATTTACACGGAACCGGCTGTCAAGGGCGATACGTCGTCGGGCAAGGTGCTCAAGACCGCCAAGATCTCGACCGGCTTCGAACTGCCGGTGCCGCTGTTCTGCAATATCGGCGACAAGATCGAAATCGACACGCGTACCGGCGAATACCGCTCGCGCGCCTGATCGGCTGCCCGGGGATCACGGCGGCACCACGCGCCGCGATTCACCCGGCCCACAGTCAGTCACCGCCCGAGAGATGCAATACGCGACTTCACGGGCAAACAAAAAAAGCCGCCTCATGTTCGAGGCGGCTTTTTTGTTGGGATACCGTCTACGACGGCAAGGCACTCAGGCGATCAGCTCGTGCTCGCGCAGCAGACGCAAGGCATTGCGGTAGTCGGTGGACGCTTCGAGCTTTTTCCAGGTGACCGGCTTGCTGGCGGCGAACAGCTTACGGATACGCCGCTGGGCCACCTTGTCGATCACGACAGGCAACTCGGTGAGCAGCTTGTCGGCCTTGTCCGGGCTGTTGCAGATCAGCACCATGTCGCATCCCGCCGTCAGCGCGGCGTGCGCGGCATCGGTCACGCTGCCGGCCACGCTGGCGCCCTCCATGCTCAGGTCATCACTGAAGATCACGCCATCGAAAGACAACAGCGAGCGCAGGATGTCCTGCAACCAGAAGCGCGAGAACCCCGCAGGGTTGGGATCGACCTTCGGATAGATGACGTGCGCGGGCATCACCGAAGCCAGTGTCATGCCCAGCCAATCGTAGGGGCGCGCATCCTCGGCCAGGATCTCGTCGAGCGTGCGTTCGTCGACTGGCACTGCCACGTGCGAGTCCGCGGCAACGAAACCGTGCCCCGGGAAATGCTTGCCGCAGTTGGCCATGCCGGCCAACCGCAGGCCGTGCATCAAGTGCGAGGCCAGCATGGTCGTCACGCGCGGATCGCGCGAGAAGGCGCGGTCGCCAATCACGGCACTGCCGCCGTAGTCCAGGTCGAGCACAGGCGTGAAGCTGAGGTCGATATCGCACGTGCGGAGCTCGGCCGCCAGCACATAGCCGCAGGCCACGGCGGCCTTGGTGGCGAGCAGCACATCGCGCTCCCATAGCTCGCCAAGCTTGCGCATGGCCGGCAGATGCGTGAAGCCATCGGTCTTGCAGCGCTGCACGCGGCCACCTTCATGGTCGATGCAGATCAGCACGTCGTCGCGCACAGCGCGGATGGCACGTGTCAGCGCCGACAACTGGGCGCGCGATTCGAAGTTGCGCGAGAACAGGATCACACCGCCCGTCAGCGGATGGGAGATACGGCGAATGTCATCGGTGTCGAGCTGGACGCCGGCCACGTCCAGCACGATCGGACCGGGTTGCGGTTTACGGCTTTTATTGCTGGTTCGAGTCATGCTTGCCTTGGATCGGAAGAAGTCGAAGAATCAGAAGTATGAGAGGCGCCTGGCACCATGTTCTTGTCGCCGGTTGTACGCGTCGCCGTTCCTGCGCCCTGCTCCGCTACCACGAACGCCACTGCATAGTCGCGCTCATCGGTCAGCGTGACGTGGAACGTCAGCCCGCGAGCTTGCACCCAGGCCTCGAGCTCGCCACTGCAGCGCACCACCGGTTTGCCGGACGGATCGTTGAGTACCTGTACGGCGCGCCACGTCATGGGCCAGTGCATGCCCAGGCCGATGGCCTTGGAGAAGGCTTCCTTGGCCGCGAAGCGGGTCGCCAGAAACGCCAGCCCGCGCGCGGGCACACGTGCACGGCGGGCATGATAGACAGCCATTTCCTGCGGGCCCAGCACCTTTTCCGCGAACCGCCCGCGCGTGCGCTCCATCACGCCTGTCACGCGGTCGATCTGCAGGATATCGGTGCCGATGCCGTAGATCATCCGGCCGGCCGCCCGGCAACCGCCAGTGCAGACAGGCGCGCCGCCACCATGATGGCCTTCATCTCGCGCACCGCGTTCTGCCAGCCGGCGAACACGGCATGCGCGACGATGGCATGCCCGATGTTGAGTTCATGGATGCCCGTCAGCGCGGCGATGGGCTGGACATTTGTGTAGTGCAGGCCGTGGCCGGCGTTCACGCGCAGGCCCAGGCGCACGCCCTCGTCCACGGCGTGGGCGATGCGCGCGAGCTCGCTTGCCGTCTCCTCCGGGGATTCGGCATCGGCATAGCGGCCGGTGTGCAGCTCCACCACCGGCGCACCGCATGCTTGCGCAGCCTGCAACTGCGCCGCATCGGGATCGATGAACAATGACACGCGGATTCCGGCATCGGCGAGCTGGCGGCACGCCGCCTGCACGCGCTCGAAATTACCCGCGACATCAAGCCCGCCTTCAGTCGTTACCTCCTGGCGGCGCTCGGGGACGAGACAGACATCCTGCGGACCAATGCGGCAGGCGATGTCGAGCATCTCCTGCGTCACGGCGCATTCGAGATTCATGCGCGTACGCAGCAGGGGCCGCAAGGCGGCGACATCGGCATCGCGGATATGGCGGCGATCCTCGCGCAAATGCAGGGTGATCAGGTCCGCGCCGGCTTCCTCGGCCTGCAGTGCGCCCTGCACGGGATCGGGATACGTGGTGCCACGCGCATTCCGCAGCGTGGCGATATGGTCGATATTGACGCCGAGGTCGATAACGCCTGGCGAGGCATGAAAAATCATAGATTGTGCAAGTCGATCAGGATCTGGCGCGTCTTCAGGACAGCGCCATTCAGATAATAATCCAAGAGGAAGCGCATCAGCATCCGGCTCTGCGTGGCCGACACCGGGCGCGAGAAATCGTTGGCCGTCATGTCGAGCAAGGTCTGCCCCTTCACGACTGGCCATGCCGCGGGCGCGTCCTGCGCCGCTAGCCGCACGCCCTGCTCGGGATCGTACACATACTCGCCGTCAGGCTCGACCAGCGCGCGATTGGCGCAGCGGTCGAAACGCACGGCGTAGCCGGTTTCCTGCAACAGCACGCGTTCGAAGCTGCGCAGCGCAAACGCTGCGCGGTCGCCTTGCCCGAGGCGGGCCAATGTTTCAGTATATTGCGCGAACAGGACCGGATGCGGATCCTCGCGTGCGCAGAACTTGATCAGCAGCTCGTTCAGATAGAAGCCGCTGATCAGCGCCTCGCCGGCCAGCGGCAGCATGCCGCCAACCCATTCGGCCTTGGTCAGCGTACG
Source organism: Imbroritus primus (assembly GCA_000272025.2). Taxonomy (GTDB): domain Bacteria; phylum Pseudomonadota; class Gammaproteobacteria; order Burkholderiales; family Burkholderiaceae; genus Imbroritus; species Imbroritus primus. The sequence continues at coordinate 313,209 of AKCV02000015.1, read as the reverse complement.
CAACTCGGCACGGCCGGTCCAGGACAGCAACAGCGGCTGGAACGTCTGGAGGACACCGCGCAAGGCGGAGTGCGGGCGCTTGGCGCCTTTTGCGACCAAGGCAAGCCGGCCATGATCGCGCGTCAGCACATCGACGATCAGGCTGGTTTCTCGGTACGGATAGGCATGCAACACGAAGCCGGGCTGGTGCTGGATGCGCAGTTCGCTGCGCGGGGCCCGGCGCGGCGGTTCCGCTACCGCACCCTCTTTTGCCGCATGCGCTGATTCGTGCGCTGATTCGTGCGCTAATTCATGGACTGACGCATGCGCCGGTTCATTCACCGGCTCATTCACCGGTTCACTCATACCCGTAGGCACGCAGTCCCGCTTCGTTGTCGGCCCAGCCGCTCTTTACCTTGATCCAGACTTCCAGATAGACCTTACTGTCGAACAGTTTTTCCATGTCGAGCCGGGCTTCCGTGGAAATCTGCTTGAGACGTGCGCCCTTGTTGCCGATGATCATGGCCTTGTGCGCATCGCGCTCGACCAGGATGGTACAGAACACGCGCCGCAGGTTGCCAGTGGTTTCGAATTTGTCGATCACCACCGTGCTGGTATAGGGCAGTTCATCGCCGGTCCAGCGGAAGACCTTTTCACGCAGGATCTCGGAGGCCATGAAGCGTTCGCTGCGGTCCGTCATGGCATCCGCATCGTAGATCGGTTCGCCTTCGGGCAGATAGGCGCGCACGATGTCCAGCAGGCGGGCGATGTGGTCACGGCTCTTGGCCGACATCGGCACGGTCTCGCGGAACGGGTAGACGCCCGCGACTTTCTGCAGGAACGGGAACATGACGCGGTCGCGCGTCTCGCCTTCGAGACGGTCGAGCTTGTTGACGATCAGCAGCACCGGCGTGTTCTTGGGCAGCAGGGCCAGCACCTTCTCGTCGTCCGCACCGAAGCGCCCGGCCTCGATGACGAACAGCACCACATCGACGGACGACAGCGTGGACGTCACCGCCCGGTTCAGCGAACGGTTGAGGGCCGTTGCATGCTGCGTCTGGAAACCCGGCGTATCGACGAATACAAACTGCGCATCGTCCGTGGTCTGGATGCCGGTGATGCGGTGGCGCGTGGTCTGGGCCTTACGCGACGTGATACTGATTTTCTGCCCCACCAGCGCGTTCATCAACGTCGACTTGCCGACGTTGGGGCGGCCCACGATGGCGACGGTGCCGCAGCGGAATGCCTGGCCATCGGCCGGCATGTCATCCGCAGGAGTGCCGGCATCCGCCGGCGGTTGTTGATCGGTCATTCCTTGAGCCTGAGAGACAGTTGCGGGTCTTGCGGCGCCGGCTGCTTGCGCGTCTTGCCGGTGCGTTCGGTACGGCTGCGCTTGAGCAGTTGCGGCACCAGGCGATGCGCCTCATCGAGCGCCAGCTTGGCGGCAGCCTGCTCCGCCGCGCGGCGCGATGCGCCCGTGCCGAATACGTGGATCTCAAGCTTGGGAATCAGGCACTCGACCTCGAACTGCTGGTTATGCGCCGCACCGTGTGTCGCCACAACGTTGTAGGTCGGCAGCGCGATCTTGTGCCCCTGCAGGTATTCCTGCAGCAGCGTCTTGGCGTCCTTGCCGAGCGTGCGCGGGTCGACCTGTTCGAGAATCGGGATATACAGCTTGCGGATCAGGGTGCGTGCCGCATCGAAACCGCCGTCGAGGAACACGGCGCCGAACACTGCTTCAAGCGCGTCGGCCAGAATCGAGGGGCGGCGAAAGCCGCCACTGCGCAGCTCGCCCTCGCCCAGCTGCAGCACCTCGGACAATTGGAGCATCTGGGCGATTTCGAACAACGCCTGCTGCTTGACCAGGTTGGCACGCACGCGCGAGAGATCGCCTTCGTCAAGCTTGCCGAACATGCCATACAACATGTCGGCCACCGCGCAGTTCAGCACGGAGTCGCCGAGGAATTCCAGCCGCTCGTTGTGATGTGCACTATGGCTGCGATGCGTCAGCGCCTGCTGCAGGAGCTCAGCCTTGACAAACTGGTAACCGAGACGCTGTTGCAGGACGTCGAGACTCATATTACTGCGCCGTACCGGAGTATTGGATCGCGAGGCTGATCGGACCGTACAGCAGGATCTCGCGACGATAGCTGAAGCGGACCGAATCCACTGCGCCGTTGGCGTTGGTCTGGATATCGAGGTCCCGGCCGCGCACAACCTGCACGCCATCCACCAGCGCCTGCCGGTCGAATGCGGCGATGGCGGTTTGTACCGAACTGCCGTCAGTCTTCGCCTGGTAGGCGGCGCGCTTCACGGACTGGTACTCCAGCAATGACGGCACGACCTTGACCAGCGGCACGAACACGCCAACCGCCAGTAATACCGTCACCAGCAACCCCAGCAATGAAAATCCTGATTCCCGTCTGCTCCCACGCATGACCCGCTTCCCCCGGTGAATGACTTATTGTGATGTATCTGTCATCGGAACGACCCGATCCGGCCCAGGTCGCCGAGGTTCATCCAGATGAAAAATGCCTTACCAACCACATTTTTGTCCGGAACGAAGCCCCAGTAGCGCGAATCCAGGCTATTGTCGCGATTATCGCCCATCACGAAATAGTGTCCTTCGGGAACCTTGCAGGTCAGCCCACGTTGATTGTAGGTGCAGTTTTCGCGAAAGGGAAAATCGTCCGCGCCGATGACAAACGGCGGCCGGTCCGCATCGTTGAGGATCTGGTGGGATGCGCCGCCGATGGTCTCGGTGAACTGCTTGGAATACGTCAGGCGCTCCTCGTCGAGGAAGTCGGCCTTGGGTTGATATTCGGCCGGCTGCCCGTTGACGGTCAGCTTCTTGTCTTCATAGCGCACCACGTCACCCGGCACGCCGACCACACGCTTGATGTAGTCGAGCGATGGGTCCTTGGGAAAGCGGAACACCATCACGTCGCCGCGCTGCGGATCGTTCAGCGGGATGACCTTCTGGTTGACCACAGGCAGGCGGATGCCATAGGTGTATTTGTTGACCAGGATGAAGTCGCCGATCAGCAGCGTGGGAATCATCGAGCCCGAGGGAATCTTGAACGGCTCGACGACGAACGAACGCAGCACGAACACCGCGAGGATCACCGGGAAGAAGCTGGCCGAGTATTCGAGCCACCACGGCTGCCGCAGTTTTTCCTCGGCCAGCTTGGTGCGCGAGGTATCGATCTCGCTCACGCCGTAGCGGTCCTGCAGGTCCTGGCGGCGGGCATCGAAGGCGGAGAGCGCGTCCGCCGCCGCAGCGCGACGTTTCTTTTCGAAGTACAGCTTGTCCGCCACCCAGGCGATGCCGGTAATGACCACCAGCACAAAAAGAATCAAAGCGAAGTTCATGTCAGGATGTTCCCCATGTCCTGCAATTGCCTGTCCGAGGTGGCGCGCATTCCCTTGCCGCGCGCCGCGCCGGCATTCCGGTTATTTATCTTCGACACGCAGGATGGCGAGGAAGGCTTCCTGCGGAATTTCCACGGTGCCCACCTGCTTCATGCGCTTCTTGCCGGCCTTCTGTTTCTCGAGCAGTTTCTTCTTGCGCGTGATGTCACCGCCGTAGCATTTGGCCAGCACGTTCTTGCGCAGCGCCTTGACGTTCTCGCGCGCGATGACATTGGCGCCGATGGCGGCCTGGATGGCCACGTCGTACATCTGGCGCGGAATGATCTCGCGCATCTTGGCGGCCACCTCGCGGCCGCGATACTGGCTGTTGGAGCGGTGCACGATGACTGACAACGCATCGACCTTGTCGCCATTGATCAGGATGTCGACCTTCACAACGTCCGAGGCGCGGTATTCCTTGAACTCATAGTCCATCGAAGCATAGCCGCGCGACACCGACTTGAGGCGGTCGAAGAAATCGAGCACGATCTCGCCCATTGGGATCTCGTAGGTCAGCTGCACCTGCCGGCCGTGGTAGCTCATGTTGATCTGCGTGCCGCGCTTCTGCGTACACAGCGTCATCACCGCGCCGACATAATCTTGCGGCATGTACAGGTTGACCGTGACGATCGGCTCGAGGATGGCATCGATCTTCGCCGGATCCGGCATCTTGGCCGGGTTTTCGACCGTCACCATGGTGCCATCGCGCTGCTGGACCTGGTAGACCACGGTCGGTGCCGTGGTGATGAGGTCCATGTCGAACTCGCGCTCGAGACGCTCTTGCACGATCTCCATGTGCAGCAGCCCGAGGAAGCCGCAGCGGAAGCCGAATCCGAGTGCCTGCGAGACTTCTGGCTCGTACTGCAGCGACGCATCGTTGAGCTGGAGCTTTTCAAGCGATTCGCGCAACGCGTCGTACTGGTTGGCCTCGACCGGATACAGGCCGGCGAACACCTGCGGCTTGACTTCCTTGAAGCCGGGCAGCGGTGCAGCCGCTTTCGCCGCGGTGTGCGTCACGGTGTCGCCCACCTTGGCGGCCTTGAGCTCCTTGATGCCAGCGATCACGAAGCCCACCTGGCCTGCCGTCAAGGCCTCGCGCGGCACGGACTTTGGCGAGAACACGCCGAGGTGCTCGACCAGATGCTGCGTGCCGCTGGCCATCAGGGTGATCTTGTCTTTCTGGCGCAGCGTGCCGTTGACCACGCGCACCAGCATGACGACGCCGACATAGTTGTCAAACCAGGAGTCGATGATCAGCGCCTGCAGCGGCGCATCGGCATCGCCCTTGGGCGGCGGCACCCGCGCGATGATAGCTTCGATGACATCGTCCACGCCAAGGCCGGTCTTGGCCGAGCAGTGAATGGCATCCTGCGCGTCAATGCCGATCACATCCTCGATTTCCTGGATGGCGTTGGCGGGATCGGCCGACGGCAAGTCGATCTTGTTCAGCACCGGCACCACTTCCATGCCAAGCTCGATGGCGGTATAGCAGTTGGCCACGGTCTGGGCCTCGACGCCCTGCGAGGCATCGACGACCAGCAGCGCGCCTTCGCAGGCCGACAGCGAGCGGCTGACTTCGTAGCTGAAATCGACGTGTCCCGGCGTGTCGATCAGGTTCAGGTTATAGACCTTGCCATCGCGCGCCGTATAAGCGAGCGCGGCGGTTTGCGCCTTGATGGTGATGCCGCGCTCTTTCTCGATATCCATCGAATCGAGCACCTGGGCCTCCATCTCGCGGTCGGACAGTCCGCCGCACATATGGATGATGCGATCGGCCAGCGTCGATTTACCGTGGTCGATATGGGCGATGATCGAAAAATTGCGGATATTGTCCATCTGGCTCAGAAAATGCCGGCTGACGTGGCAGCACGGGGCATGGGTCGTCTGTTCATGGGGCAGATGCCGCCTGCCCGGACAGGCAACGAGGCGGCATCGAAGGAGTGCGTTGGAAAAACTGCAGAACGCGCATTAACCCGCCATTTTACCGGAATTCGGGGTTTTCCCGATGCGGAATGCGGCGATATTTATGCGCTGGCGGGATCGGTGAGCCAGGCGCGAATCCCCGGCAGATCGGCAAAATAATGGCACAGTTCACGGCCGGGGTTCGCTGGCGTGCCGGTCATGAGCACCGGTACCAGTTCGCCCAGCCGCGCCTCGATGGCCGGGTCGCTATCGACGTCGACTTCGTGCAGGGTAAAGGCAAATTCGCCCCGCAACGGTTCGATCGCCAGTTTCATGTCATCGCAAAGGTGACAATAGCCCCGGCCATAGAGTGTCAGGTCGGCCATGCTCACCGGCCCGTGCCCGCGAGACGGACCGTCAACACCTGGGTCGCATCGCCGCGCCGCACGAACACCGCGTGCGTCTTGTTCTTGTCGAGACCGCGCACCAGCGCCTCGAACTGGCGACTGTCCCGGATGTCGGTATCGCCAACCCGCAGGATGACATCACCCTGCCGGATGCCGGCGCGTGCCGCCGGCCCTTCGGCGCGCTCCACCTCGATCCCCGACTTCAGCTTCAGCTCCGCCTGCCGTGCCGCGCTCAGGTCCTTGACAACCAGGCCCATAGCATCGACCTTCTGCGCCGGCGCCTTCTCGGCACCGCCTTCGCTGTCGCGGCTGGCGCGGGTATCGCTCGGCAGTTCAGCCACGGTGATGCTCATGTCGCGCGTTGCGCCCTTGCGCCACACCTGGATTGGCACGCGACTGCCCGGCTTGGTATCGCCAACGAGGCGGGGCAAGTCGGACGCCCGCTCGATGTCACGGCCATTGAAGCGCAGGATGATGTCACCAGCTTCGATTCCGGCCTTTTCCGCAGGCCCCCCTGCCTCGACGCTGCCCACCAGTGCGCCGCGCGCCTTGGCGAGGCCGAGCGATTCAGCCTGCTCCTTGGTGACGTCACCGATCGCGACGGCAATACGGCCCCGCGTCACCCGGCCGGACGCCTTGAGCTGGTCTGCCACGCGCATGGCTTCGTCGATCGGGATGGCAAACGAAATGCCCATGTAACCGCCGCTACGGCTATAGATCTGCGAGTTGATACCAATGACTTCGCCGCGCAGGTTAATCAGCGGGCCGCCCGAATTGCCAGGATTGACCGCCACGTCGGTCTGGATGAACGGCAGGTAGTCGCCAGTATCGCGACCCTTGGCCGACACGATACCCGCGGTCACCGTGTTATCGAGCCCGAATGGCGAGCCGATGGCGAGCACCCACTCGCCGGCTTTCACCGCATTCGAATCACCGAGCGGCAGGCGCGGCAGGTTGGTCGCTTCGATTTTCACCAAAGCGACGTCCGTGCGCTTGTCCGAGCCAATCAGCTTGGCCTTGAATTCCCGCTTGTCAGGCAGGGTGACATAGATACTATCCGCATCCTCGACCACGTGCGCGTTGGTCATGACGTAACCATCGGCGGAAATAATGAAGCCCGAGCCGACACCGCGGCTTTGCTCCGGCCCTGGCTGCTGGGGCTGTTGCGGGGAACGGCGACCGGGCGGCATGCCCGGGAGCGGTACGCCGAAGAAACGACGGAAGAACTCCGCCATCTCCTCTTCGTCGGTGCTGGCACCACCCGAGGAACGGATGCGCTCCGTGGTACGAATATTGACGACTGCCGGGCTGGCGCGCTCGACCAGATCGGTGAAGTCCGGCAGATTGTAGGAACGGGCAGTGTTCTGCGCCAGCGCGGGCGTCGAAGTCACCGGCGCGATCAGCAACGTGGCAGCGAGCATGCAGGCACTCGCCAGATGGACAGGTTTCACCGTGAGCATGGATGACAACTCCCTAGAAAAACGATTGGGTTGCCCGGACGGCAGCGCTGGCAGCGCCCCCACCCGTTCGGGGCCAACCCGGTCCGTATAGACCGTTACGGCTTGCCAGCAGGGCGATAGCTGACGGCCGCCGCGAACTGGCGGACCGTGGATGCCGGCACCTCACCGACCACCGTGATCCAGTGGTCGGCCACGCGGCGGACCTGGATATGCGTGGGCCCCTGGGCGGCGATGCCTTCCTTGCGCATGCGCTGCTGATCCACCGGCTCGATGAACACCGAGAGGCCGGCAAGGCCATCGCTGAACACGACCTGGTGCACCTCGAATGCTTTTTCATTGTCGGTGTTAAGGGGGCGCCGGACTTCGCGGATCTTCTGGAAGCCGCGCACCGGCGCGGACACCTGCCAGCCCTGATCGGCCAGGTTGGCCGGCTGGTAATGGATATCGTACTTGCGCCAACCGCTCAGGCCCTTGATGGCGCCGATGATGCGCTGCTTGCCGGACGGCACGCCAATATCCACCTGGGAAAACGCAATCTGTTCGAGCACCGTCTCGGCATCGCCGAGTGTCTGCGCGCGGATCAGCAGGCCGCTGTCCTTGTCGGCCCAGATGCGGTAGGCAAAGCGCTGGCTGTCCCGCGGGTCGAGCGCAAACACCTCGCATTCCTTGCCGGCGACACGCTCACGACCGAAGTGGCGCATGTCGTACTGTTCGAGTACATCACCCTTGGTCGTGGCCAGCAACGCGGGGAAACGATCCTTGCCTTCCTGCTGCTCCACGACGACGACATGGGCCTCGTGGATCAGCGTGTGGACCTGGGAATTCTGGCGCAGCACTTCGCGCTGCTTGCCATCGAGCATCTCGAGCCGCTCGTACTCGTTGTTCAGACCATCGGAAAAATGCTGGATGCGCGAGGAATGGATGGTGCTGCCGCGCTGGAACGTCAGCGTGCCGACGTAGTTCTCGCGCTTGGCCGCTTTCTGGATGCGTGCCAGCCATTTGGCGGCTTCACCGCGCTCCAGGCGCGTCGGCTCCTGCGGGCGCTCCTGCGCATGCAACGTGCCGAAGCCGGAAACACACAATACCAACACGAGCGTGCGGCAGACTGCCGCAACCTGATGCGAACGCACCGCGTGACGGATCGACTGCGGGATCGACCGCGGGATCGACCGCGCGGTATGCAACGAATGTGCCGCCATTATTCCTTCGAATTGTCCTGTGCCTGCGTCGTTTGCGCGGCTGCCGCGCGGATGTAGGGCATTGACACGCCCGTGGTTGCTGCCTGCCGATGGGCACGCAGATAATCGTCCAGGCGGGCGTCGCGAATCATCGTGGCATCGGCGGACACCGCGATCACCGGGCCGGCGCTACGCGTAGCCGATTCAGACGGTGCGGGCGCCATGGCCACGACGGTGGACGAAGTGTTCGGGTTGACCGACTGGCCAAGTTGCGGCACGGCGATCCATGTCACCGCGGCCACTGCTGCCGCGACCGCGGTCGTCGGCACGACCCGGCGCACCCACGAGGGACGGAGCAGCAGGCGATGGCGCGATACGGAACGCGCGGCCACAGGAGCCAGCACATGGGGTTCGCTTTCGAAGCGCGCGGCGAACGACTGCAGGAAAGCATCGCTCGACTCGCCCTGGATCAGATCCTCGGAACGCAGCGCGTCACCGATCAGCTGATAGCACTGCCAGTCAGCCATGCCCGCATCGGACTTGGCCGCATCGAACGCTTCATTGAGCTCATGGCTGGCGATTTCGCCATCCATCAGGGCGGACACGTGTTCCGCGACTGCGGTGAGCCGCACCGGTTGTTGTTGAGCCTGACCCATTTCCCGACCCCAAAAAAATCCTGATAACCGAAACAATCCCGTTTTTTCGTTGCTGTTCTGCCGGATGACGACAGCTGGCGCGCAACGTTTATATACCGCTCGATCACAACCGGCAGCAGCCTCGCCGCTTACCAGCGTTTTCCCTCCACTGTTCCCAGCAAGGGCCGCAATTTCTCCGCAATCGCCTCGCGTGCGCGGAAAATCCGGGAGCGTACCGTACCAATCGGGCACTCCATCGCCTCGGCGATTTCCTCGTAGCTCAGGCCTTCTATCTCGCGCAGCGTGATCGCAACCCGCAGTTCCTCGGGCAGGCTTTCCATCGCGCGATTCACCGTATCGGCAATCTGCCGCGTATGCAGCATCGATTCCGGTGTGTTGATGTCTCTTAGTTGGTCAGCATCAGCAAAAGTTTCAGCTTCTTCGTTATCAATGTCACTCGCCGAAGACGGCCGCCGGCCCTGCGTGGCAAGGTAGTTCTTGGCGGTATTCACGGCAATCCGGTACAGCCAGGTATAGAACGCCGACTCGCCACGGAACTGGGGCAAGGCCCGGTAGGCCTTGATGAACGCATCCTGCGCGACATCCTCGACCTCGGCATGATCCCGGATCAGACGCGAAATCAGGCGAATGATCTTCCGGTGGTACTTGACCACCAGCAGCTCAAAAGCCTTCTTGTCACCCTGCTGGACCCGCTCGACGAGAAGTTGATCGGCTTCGCGTTCACTCACTCAGTGTTCACCTGATAATTATCGCTTCAATTGTTACGTTCGCTTTCAGCGTTGCATATTACCAACGGGCGCCCGCTTCGGGTTGCGCCGACGTCGCATCGCGCAGCCTGCGGTGAAATCCGGCCATCTGGACGGCGGACGCACCCCCTGCATCGATCAGCACCCACACGGTGGCACGCCCCTGTCCCAATCCCAGCAATACCAGCCGCCCGCTCCACCACCAGCACCAACGCAACGGCAATGGCACAGGCTGCGGCGTGCCACGGTGCCACACTTGCAGTGTGGGCACCGCAGCACTTTCCACAAAGGCCAACTTGCAGATGTTTGCGGAACGCCACAGCGGCGGCCATGCGAGCATCAGCAATGCGACGCTCAGCAGGCCAGCGAGCCATCCGGGCACGGGCCCCGCCAGCGTTGACTGCAGCGCCAGCCAGCCAAGCACCGCCCCCTCGCCCGCCGCGAGCAGCGCGCAGCCGCGGCGAAACCAGGCCGCGCTGACCAGGACGGGAGCGGAATGCACGGAAATTTAACGGGGGCGGCGGAATACCAGCGTGCCGTTGGTCCCGCCAAACCCGAAATTGTTCTTGACGGCCACGTCGATCTTCATCTCCCGCGCGGTGTTGGCGCAGTAGTCGAGATCGCACTCCGGATCCTGCTCGAAGATGTTGATGGTAGGGGGCGAAGCCTGATGATGGAGCGCCAAGACCGTAAATACCGATTCCAGGCCGCCAGCACCGCCCAGCAGGTGGCCAGTCATCGACTTGGTCGAGTTAACCACCATCTTGTAGGCATGCTCGCCAAACGCCGCCTTGATGGCATCGGTTTCGTTCTTGTCACCGAGTGGCGTCGACGTGCCGTGGGCATTGAGGTAATTCACCTCGTCGGCATTCATGCCGGCGTCGCGCAGCGCATTCTGCATGCAGCGGCGCGGACCATCCATATTGGGCGCGGTCATGTGGAACGCATCCCCGCTCATGCCAAAGCCAGCGAGCTCTGCATAGATGCGGGCGCCACGGGCCTTGGCGGACTCGTACTCTTCCAGCATCATCACGCCGGCACCCTCGCCCAGCACGAAGCCATCGCGGCCCACATCCCACGGACGCGAGGCGGTTGCCGGATCATCATTGCGGGTAGAGAGCGCGCGCGCCGCGGCAAAGCCGCCGATCCCCAGCGGGGAGACGGTCGACTCGGCGCCGCCGGCCAGCATTGCATCGGCATCGCCGCACTGGATCAGGCGGGCAGCCAGTCCGATGCTGTGCAGGCCTGTGGTACAGGCCGTGACTGCAGCCAGGTTCGGGCCACGCAGATTGTGGTTGATACTGAGGTGGCCCGAAATCATGTTGATGATCGAACCCGGCACGAAGAATGGCGAAATACGGCGCGGACCGCGATTCAGCATTTCGATCTGGGTGTCTTCGATCATCGGCAGACCGCCGATGCCGGAACCCACCATCACGCCAATGCGATCGGCATTTTCCTCGGTGACTTCGTAGCCGCTGTCCTGCAGCGCCTGCATGCCGGCGACAATGCCATAGTGGATGAAGGTATCCATATGGCGGGCTTCCTTGGCGGGAAGATAGTCTTCCACATTGAAGCCCTTCACTTCACCGGCAAAGTGCACGGACAGTGCGGAGTGGTCGAACTTGGTGACCGTGGCAATACCCGACTTGCCGGCCAGAAGGTTCGGCCATGCTTCGGCGACCGTGTTTCCGACAGGCGAGATGAGTCCCAGACCAGTAATGACAACGCGACGACGGCTCACTCTGTATTCCTACGTTTATAACGGACAAAAGCCACAGAAGACGTCACCGGCTGCAGGCCATGGCCCGCTCCGGCACCTCTTCTGTGGCTGCAATTCTGTGCGCAGGGCTGCAGGCCTTGATCAGGCCTTGACGTGTGCCGTGGCGTAGTCGATCGCCTGCTGCACCGTCGTGATCTTTTCGGCTTCCTCATCGGGAATTTCCATACCGAATTCATCTTCCAACGCCATCACCAGTTCAACCGTGTCGAGCGAATCGGCACCGAGGTCGTTCACGAAGGAAGACTCGGTCTTGATGTCGGCTTCAGCGACACCCAGTTGCTCAGCCACGATTTTCTTGACGCGTTGTTCGATATTGTCCATGTAACCCTCCAGGGAAGTTCGACAAAAATGTGGGCGCATTTTAGCAGGTTTAGGCACGAAGATGCCGCCCAGCCCGATATGCAAAAAACACACCCGTTCTTCAATTAAAAAACGTTGAACAGTTGCCAACGGCGTGCGTACTGGCCGCGCCCATGGGGCAAGCCCGGCCGTACGCGGCCGCCCGCCAACTCAGTTCATGTACATGCCGCCATTCACGTGCAGTGTCGTGCCCGTGATATAGCCAGCTTGTGGCGACGCCAGGAAGACCACCGCATGCGCGATGTCCTCGGGCTCGCCCAGCCGACCCAGGGGGATCTGCCCCTTGAGTGCAGTGTGCTGCTCTTCCGACAGGGCCTTCGTCATGTCGGTGTCGATAAAACCCGGTGCAATGCAATTCACCGTAATGTTGCGGCTACCGATTTCGCGGGCCAACGCGCGCGACATACCCGCGACGCCAGCCTTCGCCGCCGCGTAGTTCATCTGGCCGGGATTGCCGGCCGAACCCACGACGGAAGTGATATTGATGATACGGCCGCCGCGCGCTTTCATCATCGGCCGCAGCACGGCGCGCGACAGGCGGAAGACCGACGTCAGGTTGGTGTCGATGACAGCGCTCCAGTCATCGTCCTTCATGCGCATGGCCAGTTGGTCCTGCGTGATGCCAGCGTTGTTGACAAGGATGTTCAGGCCGCCATGCGACTTGACGATGTCGTCGATCACAGCCTCGCAGCCTGCCGCATCATTGACGTTCAGCACCACACCATGGCCCGTCAGCCCATCGGCCGACAGGTACGCACTGATGGCTTCCGCGCCAGCCGCGCTGGTCGCCGTACCGATCACCCGCGCGCCGGCACGCGCCAGTTCCAGCGCAATGGCCTTGCCGATGCCGCGCGACGCACCGGTGACCAGCGCCACTTGTTGTTCGAGAAGTCGTGTCATCGTGGTTCCTTACTTCAACTGAGCCAGGGTTTCCTGAACAGAAGCGGGATCGGTGATCGACAGGGCCGTCAGGTTGCCATCGATACGCTTGGTCAGGCCAGCCAGCACCTTGCCCGGGCCACATTCCACGAGATGCGTCACGCCCGCTGCCGCCATGGCCTGGACCGATTCCACCCAGCGCACGGGCGCAGCCGCCTGACGCACGAGCGCATCCTTGATGGCAGCCGGATCCGACACGATGGCCACGTCCACGTTGTTCACCAGCGGAATCGTCGGCGCGTGGACCGTCAGGTTCGCCATGTACTCGCGCAGGCGATCCGAAGCCGGCTTCAGCAGCGAGGAATGGAACGGCGCCGAAACCGGCAGCGGCAGCGCGCGCTTCGCGCCCTTGCTCTTGGCAATCTCGCACGCTTTTTCCACCGCGGCCTTCTGGCCGGCGATCACAACCTGCGCCGGCGCATTGTAGTTGACGGCCTCGACGATGCCGGCCACCGACGCTTCGGCACAAGCGGCGCGCACATCGTCATCGCTCAGGCCGAGAATCGCCGCCATGCCGCCCTCGCCCACCGGCACGGCTTCCTGCATGGCCTGGGCGCGGAAACGCACGAGGGGAACGGCATCCGCAAAGGCAATCGCTTCCGCGGCAACCAGGGCGGAATATTCGCCCAGGCTATGGCCGGCCACCATGGCCGGTGCCGCACCGCCCGCATTGCGCCACACGCGGTAGCACGCCACGGCGGCAGTCAGCATCACCGGCTGGGTATTGGTGGTGAGATTGAGTTCTTCGGCCGGGCCTTCGGCAATCAGCTTGCCGATATCGAAACCGAGGGCCGACGAGGCTTCTTCCAGCGTGCGCTGCACCACCGGATGATCGGCAAAGGCGTTGAGCATGCCCACCGATTGCGAGCCCTGGCCGGGAAAGACGAAAGCAAATTTCATGATATCTGCATTGGGTAAAGTCACGACGCGCCAGCTCTAGCGTCCTGATCCGGATTGAGAGGTGTTTCAAAATGAAGCGAAGCGGTTCTGGCTAGGGCGTAGTGGGGAATGCGGATCGTGTTCGATCCGCCCACGGAGCGGCATGTGCGTACTTGCACATGCGCGCCCTGCAAGGGCGCGGCCGCAGACAGTACATGCAGTACGGCAAGGCCGCCGCATGACCCCAAACCGGACGCCAGACTCATTTTGAGATGACCTCTTACATGCGCAGCAGTACTGCGCCCCAGGTAAAGCCGCCGCCCACGCCTTCCATCAGCACGTGGTGGCCCGGCTGGATGCGGCCATCGCGCACCGCGGCATCGAGCGCCAGCGGAATCGATGCCGCAGAAGTGTTACCGTGCTCATGCACCGTCGCGACCATACGCTCGGGCGGCAGGCCGAGCTTCTTGGCAGAACCCAGCATGATGCGGATATTGGCCTGGTGCGGTACCAGCCAGTCGATCTGGGCGGCGTCCACCTTGGCCTGTTCGAGGACTTCGCGCGCGACCTTATCGAGCACATTCACGGCCAGCTTGAATACGGCCTGGCCGTCCATCTTGAGCAGGGGATCACCCGTTACCGTACCGCCCGACACATGGCCTGGCACGCACAGGATATCGACATAGCTGCCATCCGCATGCAGCGCCGTGGACAAGATGCCCGGCTCGTCGGACGCCTGTAGCAGCACCGCGCCGGCACCGTCGCCAAACAGCACGCAAGTGGAACGGTCATTGAAATCAAGGATGCGCGAGAACACTTCCGCGCCAATGACAAGCACGGTGCGGTACATGCCACTGCGGATGAAGCGGTCTGCCGTGGCCATCGCGTAGATGAAGCCGGAACACACCGCCTGCAGGTCAAACGCAGCACAGTTGCTGGTGATGCCCAGCTTGCTCTGCACCATGCAGGCGCTGCTCGGGAAAACGAAATCGGGGGTGGAGGTCGCGACGATGATCAGGTCGATCTGCTGGCGATCGACACCTGCGGCTTCGATGGCTCGCTCCGCCGCCCGCACGGCGAGATCGCTGCTGGTGACATTGGCATCGGCATAGTGCCGCGCGGAAATGCCACTCCGCGAGGTGATCCATTCATCGCTGGTTTCGATACCTTTTTCCGCCAGCATGGCGGTCAGATCCTGATTGGTCACGCGGCGCGGTGGCAGGTAACTGCCGGTGCCAATGATCTTTGCGTATGTCATGAAAATCCTGTCGATGTAAATCGGCGTCTGCTATGTACCCGTCCTGACCATCAACCAACGCGCGGCATCACGGTGGGTGGGTCGCCTGGCAGTTCCCGTGGCGCAGTCTTGCTGGCAAAGACTTGGGCAATACGCTCAACCACGCCATTTTTGGCCGCATCATACCCGCGTTTGATCGCCCATTCAAAAGCATAGGCGTCCGCCGAGCCATGGCTCTTGATCACCAGGCCGCGCAGTCCCAGCAGGGACGCGCCATTGTAGCGGCGATGATCGACACGGTGGCGGAAGCGATTCAGCACCGGCATTGCCACCAAGGCCATCAGCTTGGTCAGCCACGAGCGGCCGAATTCCTCGCGGATCATGCCGCCAATCATCTTGGCGATACCTTCGCTGGTCTTGAGCGCCACGTTGCCGACAAAGCCATCGCAGACCACCACGTCGGTCGTGCCGCGATAGATGTCATTGCCTTCGACATTACCGTAGAAATTGAGCGAACTGGCGCGCAGCAGCTCGCCCGCCTGCTTGACGACCTCGTTGCCCTTGATGACTTCCTCGCCGATGTTCAGCAGGCCTACCGACGGTCGTTCCTTGTTTTCCACCACCGCGACCATGGCTTCCGCCATTTGCGCGAACTGCAGCAGGTGCTGCGGTTCGCAGTCAGCATTGGCACCGAGATCGAGCATGGTGGTGCCACCGCCCTTTTCGTTGGGAATGGCCGTGGCAATGGCCGGGCGGTCGATGCCGTCCAGCGTCTTCAGGACATAGCGCGACAGTGCCATCAGCGCGCCAGTGTTGCCGGCCGAAATGCAGGCATCGGCATCGCCGTTCTTGACCTGGGTAATGGCCACGCGCATTGAGGAATCTTTCTTGCGGCGCAGCGCGACTTCCACGGAATCGTCCATCGTGACGACTTCAGATGCCGGGACGATGCTCAGCTGTGCATTGCCACTGGCGCCGAGCTTCTTGAGTTGCTGCTGGATGGCAGCAGGGTCGCCAACCAGCACCATGCTGGCATCTGCGTGCTGCGAGACGAAATTGACCGCGGCAGTGACGGTCACGGTTACGCCGTGATCGCCGCCCATGCAATCGATAGCAAGTCGGATCGTCATGTATGTGAGGAGTGGATCGAGAACCGCAGCCTCGGTTGCCTGCCGGATCGGGCGAGGCAACGGCCATCCATCGTCGTGGCTGCCGCCGGATGTCGAACGGTCATGTCAGGCGCGCGGAAACAAAAAAGCGGCAACGCAACTGCCGCTTTCCTATCAGATCGAATCACGAACCAGCGCGGGGAAAATCAACACACCTACCCGACACGCCTGCCCGATTCATCAGTCGTTCTTGGTCTTGACGACCTTCTTGCCACGGTAGTAGCCGTTCGGGCTCACGTGGTGGCGCAGGTGCACTTCACCGGTCGTCGGCTCGACGGCCAGCGACGCCGCGTCCAGATGGTCGTGGGAACGGTGCATGCCGCGCTTCGACGGCGTCTTCTTGTTTTGCTGAACTGCCATGATCTATGACTCCTAAGAGAATGTCTTGAATTTTATCACATCACATCCGCCGCCAACGTAGCCGGGTTGCAGCGAATGCACGATACTGCTCGACCGTAAACCGCGCGCCCGCATACGGCAGGCGCTGCACCACTGCTTCTTCAGTGGCGGCGTTTCAGGTCGGCCAGCGCCGCGAACGGCGATGGCTTGGTTTCTTCCTCTGCATCTTCGGGCGCTTCTTCAGGCACCACCTGGCCATCCGCGCCCGTGACCAGGTCCGGATGAACCTCCGGACAGACGTCATGCTTGACTGCGATTGGCAAAGCCAGAAGCAATTCGTCTTCGATCAGTTCGGCCAGCTGGAAATGACGCGAACCGACGATGACATCGACTTCGTCGTCATCGACCGGCGCCGCATCAGCTTCTGCCTCGGTACGCACCAGCTCCAGGACGGTCCGCACGGACAGCGATTCCGGCTTGACCGTCAGACAGCGCTGGCACACGAGCCACAGCACGCCATCGACCTCCAGCGCCACGAACTTGCGCTTGCGCCCATCCAGGCCGGCCATCGAGGCCTCCTCGCGCACGAAACCGCGCAAGCGCCAGTTGAACAGCGCATCGCGCGCGTCGGCCGGCGCCTCGGGGGCCAGCTCCGCCAGCACACGCGGCAGTGAGGTCAGCGGGAGCGCACCCTGCGCCTCTTCGCCAGCGACACTGAAGTCGAAAATATCGAACGGTCTGAGCGGATTCAACTGAATCATGATGCGGAATCCCTAGTCTGGCCCGTGGCGCTCCACCTGCACTCACAGCCGTGCCGGCGCGGTTCGCAACAAAACCATCCGTACCGCGCGTTACCGCAGGATTGCCGTGTTGCCGCTTGGTCACCAATCTGGTTTGTTGATAACATGCGCGGTCAGCCCGGCACGATCAGCAAAACGCGCGATTATACGCTGCTTTTTCAGCGGTCGTCAAAGCCCTCCGGGCAAAATCCATCTTTTCCGTCAATGACTTATGACTGACCCGCGCCTCCCGGCACTGATCCTCGCCTCCAGCTCCCGTTACCGCCGCGAATTGCTGGAACGGTTGCGCGTGCCCTTCACCGTCGCGGTGCCCGATATCGATGAAACCCCGCTGCCCGGCGAGTGCCCGGACGCCACAGCCATGCGGCTTTCACTGCACAAGGCACAAGCGATCGCCCGCCAGCAGCCGGATGCACTGATCATCGGCTCGGACCAGGTGGTCACGCTCGACGGCCAGCAGATGGGCAAACCCGGCGATCATGCACGCGCGCTCCAGCAATTGCAGCGCATGCGCGGTCGTACGGTGACTTTCCACTCGGCGCTCTGCCTGTTCGATGGCCGCACGGGACAGCACCAGATCGAGGATGTGCAGACCCTCGCGACCTTCCGCGACCTGCCGGATGCCGAGCTTGACGCCTACCTGCACCTCGAGCACCCCTATGACGTGGCCGGCAGCGCCAAGGCCGAGGGCCTGGGCATCGCCTTGCTGGAAAAAGTGACGTCGGACGACCCCACAGCCCTGATCGGCCTGCCGCTGGTCGCCCTGACCTCCATGCTGCGCCGAGTCGGCTACCCCTTCTTTGGAGCCTAAGCATGGCCGGCACACTGTATCTACTGCCCAACACCCTGGGCGCGCGCGATGCCGCAGACCCCCTGCCTGCAGTTATTCCAGCCGAGGTACAGCGGCAGACGGCCGCCCTGGACTATCTGATCGCGGAAAACGCCAAGACGGCGCGTGCCTACCTGAAGAAACTGTCGGAGTCGACGCCGTTGCGCCATGCAATCCAGCAGATCGAGATCCGCGAGCTGAATGTCAATACACCGCAGGAGGCGCTGTCCGCCCTGCTGGATCCGCTGGCCGGCGGACGGGATGGCGGGTTGCTGTCGGAAGCCGGCGTCCCTGCGGTGGCGGACCCCGGCGCCAACCTCGTGCGACTCGCGCACCAGCGCGGTATTCCAGTCCGCCCGCTGGTGGGTCCGAGTTCGATCCTGCTGGCCCTGATGGCTTCAGGCCTGAACGGCCAGAGCTTTGCGTTCCACGGTTACCTGCCGATCGACGCCGCCGCGCGTGCCGCCCGGCTGAAGCAGCTCGAGCAGCAATCGCGCACCCAGGGCCAGACGATGATCTTCATCGAAACGCCCTACCGCAACCCGCAACTACTCGACACCATCCGCAGCCAGTGTGCGGGGCAGACATTGCTATCGGTGGCGGTCGATCTCACGCTGCCCAGCGAGCAGGTCGTGACGCTGCCGGTGGCGCAATGGTCGGAGCAGCGTCTCGACCTGCGCAAGCGGCCGGCGATTTTCCTCCTGCTGGCCCGCTGATCCACCCCAAGTGGCAAGGAAGAACGCCGGGTAGCGTCCTCAATGCGCCTGCGGCGCCCGCCGGCATCACCCGGCCGGGCGCCGGCCTCAACGCAACGGCTGCAGCGAACCGCTCCACAGCAGCGCCTTCACCGCGCCGGCGCCCATGGCCGCGCCAAAGCGCTTGGCGACCCGCTCGGCGATATTGTCCTTGACCGTATAGTCGACGATATTTTCCGCTTTGATCACATCGCGCGCCACGAAGTCAGCGGTCCCGATACCGTCTGCCAGTCCCAGCTCGACGCTGCGCGCACCGCTCCAGAACAGGCCCGAGAACAGCTGCGGATCGTCGGAAAGCCGTTTCCCCCGCCCTTCGCGCACCACGGTAATGAACTGCTGGTGGATCTCGTCGAGCATCTGCTGCGCGTAAGCGCGCTGCACCGGCGATTGCGGCGAGAACGGATCCAGCATCCCCTTGTTCGCCCCGGCCGTGTAGAGACGGCGCTCGACGCCAATCTTTTCCATCAGTCCGGTAAAGCCGAAACCGTCCATCAGCACGCCGATGGAGCCGATAATGCTGGCCTTGTCCACGTAGATCATGTCGGCCGCCGCGGCAATGTAATAGCCGCCGGACGCGCAGACTTCCTCGACCACCACATACAGCTTCTTGTCCGGATAGACGCCGCGCAGCCGGCGGATCTCATCGTTGATGATGCCAGCCTGGACGGGCGAGCCGCCGGGCGAGTTGATCTTCAGGATGACCCCGGCCGACGCCGCGTCCTCGAACGCCGCCTGCAGCGACGCATTGATGGCCTCGGCGCTGGCGGACGTACCGGCCGCGATCTCCCCGTCGATGGTGACCATGGCGGTATGGCGGCCGGAGACCGACTTGGTCGTGGTCTTGAATTCGAACAGTGTGAAGAACACCAGCAGGAACACGCCCAGCGTCGCCAGCCGGAAAAAAATGCGCCAGCGCCGCGCTGCGCGCTGCTCCCTGAGCGTCGCCAGCAAGACTTTTTCCAGCACACCACGCTCCCATCCTGGCGCCTGTCCGCGCACCTGCTCGCGCGCCCGCTTGTCGGCGCGCTTCAGATCCTCGTCCAGCGGGTAATCGGCATGGGTCGCCGGCTCCAGGACGTTGGGATCGTCCCCGGAAGCACCGCCGGAAGACTGGCCGGATGACGGGTGTTGCGGTTCGCTCATGTGCTGCGGTCTCTCAGGATAGGGTCAGGGAAGACGGGAGTGGCTGGAAATCGCCACCGGGGATCCAGCATACCTTACCCAGCTCTTCCTGTACTGCCAGCGCGACCAATTTCGCACCCCGGCAAGGCCCGCCCACGCATCGACCGCTGTGCGGCTCGTAGAGGGCCCCGTGGGTCGCGCACACCAGCCAGGTCTGCGTAGCATCGAAAAACTGGCCTTCCTGCCAGTCCATTTCCATCGGGACGTGTGCGCACTCATTGAGATAGGCATACACCGTTCCACCATGGCGCACCGCGAACGCCCCGATCTCGCGGCCACGATGCACCAGCGCGAAACGCACCCCGGTACCACCGTCCACCAGCGCCTCGGACGCGCAGATCAGCTGGGCGCCTGGTTCAGGCATGTTGCGCCAGCCAGGCGTTGAGATCAGGCACATCGCTGGCGCAATGCAGCGGCGACAGCGAGAGCAGCGACGCCCGGGGATGCGCGCCATAGCTCACCGCCACCGCACCGGAACCGGCATTGGCAGCCATCTGCAGATCGTGCGTGGTGTCGCCGATCATGACCGTGCGCGTGACGTTCTGCCCGAGTTCACCCGCCAACTCCACAAGCATGGCCGGATGGGGCTTGGAGAACGTCTCGTCGGCACAGCGCGTGGCATCGAACAGGTCGGCCACGCCCGTGGCCGCTAGCGCACGCTGCAGGCCGGCGCGCGACTTCCCGGTCGCTACGCCCAGGAGGTAATGTTGCGCGCGCAGCGCTTCGAGCATGTCACGCACGCCGTCGAACAACACCAGCTCGGGATCGCGCGTCAGGAAATGGAAGCGGTAGCGCTCGGACAGCTTGGGGTAGTCGGCAGGGTCAAGCGTGGGCGCGGCAAGGCTCAAGGCATCCTGCAGGCCCAGGCCAATCACATGGCTTGCCGCACCATCGTCCGGTACCGGCAGGCCGAGATCCTGGCAGGCCAGCTGGATGCAGCGCGTGATGGTCGGCGTGGAGTCCATCAGGGTGCCGTCCCAGTCGAACACGATCAGATCGAATTGCTGCTGCGCCATATCGCTTACTGCCCTATTCCACATTGCTCAAGAAAAGCCGCGCACTCGCGCGGCAGCGGTGCCTCGACCGCCATCCGCCGCCCGTCGGCCGGATGCGCGAGCGCCAGCCGATGCGCATGCAGGAACATACGCCGCAGGCCCGGCTTTGCGCCAGCGCGCGCCAATTGTTTGTTGAGGGCGAAATCTCCATACTTCTCGTCACCCAGGATCGGAAACCCGGCATGCGCCAGATGCACGCGGATCTGATGGGTCCGCCCTGTCTTCAGTTCGGCTTCCAGCCATGAGAACGCGCCATTGCCGCCCATCCGGTTGATGACCGTATGGGACGCCAGGCCATCGGCCTGCACGCGCACGCGGCGCTCGCCTTCCGGCGTGCTGTATTTGTGCAGCGGAAAACGCAGGTGCTGCCGGGTATGAGTCCAGTCACCTTTCACCGCCGCGTAGTACCGCTTGTCCAGCTGGCCAGCCCGGATCTGTTCGTGCAGATGCACCAGGGCCGAGCGCTTCTTGGCCAGCACCAGCACGCCCGAGGTTTCGCGGTCCAGCCGGTGCACCAGCTCGAGGAAGCGGGCGGTGGGCCGGCTGCGCCGCAACTGCTCGATGACCCCGAACGACACCCCCGAACCGCCGTGCACGGCCGTACCGGCCGGCTTGTCGATGATCAGCAGGTGATCGTCCTCAAACAGGACAGCGAACTCCGCCGCCGGTACGGCTGCGGGCTGGACCGCCGACTCCGCGATACGCATGGGGGGCACGCGTACAATATCACCAAGCTGCAGGCGATAGGTTGCATCTATGCGTCCTTTGTTGACCCGCACCTCGCCGGAGCGCAGGATGCGGTAAACATGGCTTTTCGGTACCCCCTTCGCGAGGCGTAGTAGAAAATTATCGATCCGCTGGCCTTCGGCCCCCTCGTCGATCTCGACGAACGCCACCTGCCCTCCGGAAACCCCGGCGGTGCGATTTTTCTCATTTTGATGGCGTAACTCATTCATTTTGAATATAATTTTTTCGTTTTCCGGCAGTTGGCCGGCAAAACGAGCCCGTGCGGTAAAAGAATGGTTTCATTTTACACGCGGGGCTGTCTGCACCGGCTTGTCCTGTTCGCCTGGCGAGGGCGTCGGCCCGGACAGCGCAGTTCAGCAGTACGCGCAGCGCGCGCACCGGCAGGGACCGGCCCAGAGGCCGCTTCGGCAGATGCCCGCACTGTGGGAACCAGTGATTCGGCAAAACAGAATTCATGGCGGATGCCCGGTTTTGGCATCCGCTTCGGCAAGAAAAGTCCCGTGCACCCGGTATGGTGCCGGCCGGCTTGCAGCAGAACGCAGCACCCGATCCAGACGTCTGGCGGCAATAAATCGAAGAAGTATTCGGCCACGTCGGGAAAGCGGTGTTTGAGCGTATGACTCAATCCGCGACCGCTTAGAGACGCTATCAAAGTGAAGCGCAATGCTTCCGGCACGACGCGCAGCAGTCCGTACGGAAAACCCGGCCGGACCGCGCCACGACGCCAGCATCATTTTGATAGCGTCTCTAACCGCTCTTTACAGAACGGCGTCCTGCACCCGGCTGCGCCCCGCTAGCGCGCCCGACAAGGCCCATGCATCCGTCGCGCCCACCCGGCCGACCGAAGCGGCCCGCCCGGGAACCGGATACGCGTTCTCCCTGCTTTTCTCGCCCGTGCCCGGCCGGTCTCGCCTTTGCGATGCCGCCATTCCGGCAATTCTCCCGCCCATTGCTATTCCCTGCGTGCTCCAACCGACCGCCGTGACAACACACGGCACTGGAGTGAGGTTTGCGATGAAACGCATGCTATTCAATGCAACACAGCAGGAAGAACTGCGTGTTGCCATCGTCGACGGCCAGAAGCTGATCGACATCGACATCGAGGCCGCCGGCCGCGAGCAACGCAAAGGCAACATCTACAAAGGCGTGATCACGCGCATCGAGCCCTCGCTCGAAGCGTGCTTCGTCAACTACGGCGAAGAGCGCCACGGTTTCCTGCCGTTCAAGGAAGTGGCGCGTGCGTACTTCAAGGACGGCACCGACGTCCGCAACGCCCGCATCAACGATGCGCTGCACGAAGGCCAGGAACTGATCGTCCAGGTAGAAAAGGAAGAGCGCGGCAACAAGGGCGCAGCCCTGACCACCTTCATCTCGCTGGCTGGCCGCTACCTGGTGCTGATGCCCAACAACCCGCGCGGCGGCGGCGTGTCGCGCCGCATCGAAGGCGAAGACCGCCAGGAACTGCGCGAAACGATGAGCCAGCTCACCGTGCCGGATGGCATGAGCATCATCGCCCGCACGGCAGGCATCGGTCGCAGCGCCGAAGAGCTGCAGTGGGACCTGAACTACCTGATGCAACTGTGGAAGGCCATCGACGGCGCCGCTACCGAAAACCGCGCCCCGCTGCTGATCTACCTCGAATCGAGCCTGGTGATCCGCGCCATCCGCGACTACTTCCAGCCCGACATCGGTGAAATCCTCATCGACACCGATGACATCTACGACCAGGCCCGCGCCTTCATGAGCGTGGTGATGCCGGACAACATGCCGCGCGTGAAAAAATATGTGGACGATGTGCCACTGTTCTCGCGCTTCCAGATCGAACACCAGATCGAATCGGCCTACTCGCGCATGGTGGGCCTGCCGTCGGGCGGCGCCATCGTCATCGACCACACCGAAGCGCTGGTATCGGTGGATGTGAACTCTGCGCGCGCCACCAAGGGCGCAGACATCGAGGAAACCGCCACGCGCACCAACCTCGAAGCCGCCGACGAAATCGCCCGCCAGCTGCGCCTGCGCGACCTCGGCGGCCTGATCGTCATCGACTTCATCGACATGGAGTCGAGCAAGGCCCAGAAGGATGTCGAGAATCGCCTCAAGGACGCCCTGCGCCATGACCGCGCCCGCGTGCAGATGGGCAAGATCTCGCGCTTCGGCCTGATGGAACTGTCACGCCAGCGCCTGCGTCCGTCGCTGTCCGAGGGCTCGCACATCACCTGCCCGCGCTGTAACGGCACGGGCCATATCCGCGATTCCGAATCGTCCGCCCTGCAGGTACTGCGCATCATCCAGGAAGAGGCGATGAAGGAAAACACCGCCGCCATCCACTGCCAGGTGCCGGTGGAAGTCGCCGCCTTCCTGCTCAACGAAAAGCGCAGCGACATCAACCTGATCGAAAACCGCTTCAAGGTGCAGGTCCTGTTGATCCCCAACAAGCACCTCGAAACGCCGCACTACAAGCTCGAACGCTTGCGCCACGACGATCCGCGCCTCGAAGAGACGCGCCCGAGCTACAAGCTCGCGGAAGCCGCCGCCAAGGAACTCGAGGCAGATACGAGCTACAGCAGCACCCGCAAGGAAGAAGCCAAGCCGCGCCAGGAAGCGGCCGTCAAGGGCATCACTCCCGATCAGCCGGCCCCGGCCGCCACGCCGCGCCCTGAACGCGCCCCCAAGCCGGCTGCTGCCGCCCAACCGGCTCCGGCACCTGCCCCCGCACCGCAGCCTGCAGCTGCCGGTGGTTTCATTGCATGGCTGAAGAACCTGCTCGGCCTGACCCCGCCCCCGGCACCCGCCCCGGTCGCACCCGCCCGACCGGCCCGCAATCCGGAAGGCCGCCGCGAGCGCGGTGAGCGTGGCGAACGTGGTGGCAATCGCCAGGAGCGCAGCCGTTCGAATGGCGGCCGCAATGGCGAGCGCGGCGAACGCAATGATCGTGGCGAGCGCGCCGAACGAGGCGAACGCCAGGCACGTGGCGAACGCGGAGAACGCGCGCCTCGCGAAAATGGTCGTGAAGCACAACGCGACGCCAACCGCGACGCGCAACGCCAGGGACGCCAGCCGGCCGACGCCAGCGAAACCGGCACAACGCAAGCACCAGCCGCCGTCGAAGGCCGCAGCAACGAGGCACGCCGCGAACGCAACCAGGAGCGCCGCGAACGGCAGCGCGAACGCCGCGAGGCACGGGAAGCCACTGGCGCCGATGCAACTGCCTCGGCCGAAACCCTGGCCAATGAGGCCGTGGCATCCGCCGCGACCACCTCTGCTGCAGCCGTCGCCGCTGGCGTAACCACACCCGCCCGCCCGGCTGCCCCGGGGGCCACCGAAGCCGGCAGCGACGCCAATGCCGAGGCACTGGGTCAGGATCTCGCCGGTACCGCTGAAACCACCGAAGCCGGCGAAGGTGAAGAACGCCGCCGCCGCAGCCGCCGCAGCCGCAACCGTTATCGCCGCGAGCGCGAAGGCGCAGCCACGGATGCCAGCGCGGTCGAAAGCGAAGACACGGGTGCCAGCGCCGATGCCGCGGTTGCCGCGAGCAGCGACATCGCCCCCACGGAACCGACCGGCGTGCTGGCCGTAATCTCGCACGATGCGGCCCAGGCTGCCACGGATGCGGTGACGGAAACGGCAACCGCCCGACCCACACCAGCCGCCACCATGGAAGCGGTCGCAGCCAAGGTCGAGGATGCCATCGTGCCGGCAGCCGCAGCGCCTGTCGCACCGGCCGAGCCCGTGGTACAGGCTGCCCCCGCGCCAACGGTTGCCGCAACGCCGGCACCGGTAGTCGCGGAACCGCTGGTGGTAGAAGCGCCGGCGCCGGTTCAACCTGTCGCCGCGCCTGTAGTTGCCCCTGTAGCTGCCCCCGCAGTTGCCTCTGCAGCCGTCCCTGCCGCTGAACCTGTCCGGACAGCACCGGCCGCAGCAGCCCAGCCGGTGAAAGCCGGCCTGGCAATGGACGCGCTGACTCCCGTCCTGGCGGCAGCCGGCCTGGAATGGATCCACACCGATGCAGCCCGGCATGAGGCAGTCCAGCGCGAGATCGCCAGCGTCGCCCCGGCACCGCACCAGCCGCGCGAGCGGAAGCCCGCGCCGGCCCTGCCGGAAGGCCCGATGGTGCTGGTCGAAACCCGCCCGGCATCGACTTCCCAGCCTGAAAGCGCCGCATGATGCATGCGATCTGAACCATGCAGGTGTCCACCGGCACCTGTGCGCGATGGAAAAAGGACGGCTCTGCCGTCCTTTTTTCACGTACAGCGCCCGAGGGCGTTGCCGTGTGCCATGGCCACCTGCGCTAGAATCGAACTATCTATCGCAAATCCGCGCGCGGCTTCGCTGTCGAAGCGCTCTACGAGGCTGTATGACTGACACCGTCATCCCGGTTGTAGACATCCGGGATCATCGCTACCGCACCACGGTTCCGGCCGTGCCTGCCCGGCTCGAAATGCCGAGCGGCCTGCTGGCGGATACGCGTGGCCGGCCGCTGCGCGACCTGCGTATCTCGGTGACGGACCGCTGCAACTTCCGCTGCGTCTACTGCATGCCGAAAGATGTATTCGACAAGGACTATCAGTTCCTGCCGCACAGCGAGCTCCTCAGCTTCGAGGAAATCGAACGCATCGTGCGCATCGCGATCGAACACGGCGTGGAGAAGATCCGCCTGACCGGTGGCGAGCCGCTGCTGCGCAAGAACATCGAACGTCTCGTCGAGATGCTGGCGAAGCTCACCACTCGCGACGGCCAGCCGCTCGACCTGACCCTGACCACCAATGCCTCACTGCTGGCACGCAAGGCGCAGAGCCTGAAGGATGCCGGCCTGACACGCGTGAGCGTCAGCCTCGATGCGCTCGACGACGCCGTATTCAAGCGCATGAACGATGTGGATTTCTCGGTGCACGATGTCCTGGCCGGGATCGAGACCGCCCAGCGTGTCGGCCTCGCCCCGCTCAAGGTCAACATGGTGGTGCAGAAAGGTGTCAACGATGACCAGATCGTGCCGCTCGCCGGGCACTTCAAGGGCACGGGCATCATCCTGCGCTTCATCGAATTCATGGACGTCGGCGCCAGCAATGGCTGGAACATGGCCTCCGTAGTACCGTCCGCCGAGGTCATCCAGCGCATCGATGCCGCCTTCCCGCTCGACAGCCTGCAGCCCAACTACCTCGGCGAGACCGCCGAACGCTGGCGCTATCGCGATGGCAGCGGCGAGATCGGCGTGATCTCGAGCGTCACCCAGGCGTTCTGCCACGACTGCACGCGTGCGCGCCTGTCGACCGAAGGCAAGCTCTATCTTTGCCTGTTCGCCACGCAGGGCTACGATCTGCGCGCGCTGCTGCGTGACGGCCGTTCCGACCTCGAGATCAGCAATGCCCTCGCCGCCATCTGGCGTCAGCGCAGCGACCGCTACTCCGAGCTGCGCGCCGACCCGGAAACGCAGGCGGCACGCGCCGCGCGCAAGATCGAAATGTCGTACATCGGCGGCTGAGCCGCGGATGGACGTGCCAATTCAACCTGAGTTGAGCTGAGACACCGCAATGGATCGACAAGACGTAACCGGCCTGATTCTCGCCGGCGGACGCGGCAGCCGCATGGGCGGCGTGGACAAGGGCCTGCAGCCGTTTCGCGGCACGCCGCTGGCGATGCACACCCTGCTGCGCCTGGCACCCCAGACCGGGCACCTGCTGGTCAACGCCAATCGCAACCTGGCCGCCTACGAGTCATTCGGCGTGCCTGTGGTAACAGATGCCGTGAAGGACTTCCCGGGGCCGCTCGCCGGCATGCTGGCCGGCCTGCAGCAATGCGAGACCCCGTATATGGTGACCGCACCGTGCGATTCGCCGCTGCTGCCGACCGATCTCGTCGCACGCCTCGGCGCAGCGCTCCTGGAGCAGGATGCGGAGATCGCCATGGCCCTGACGCAGGAGCCTGACGGGCACACGCAGCGCCACCCGGTGTTCATGCTGATGCAGGTCACCGTCCTGCCCAGCCTCGCACAATTCCTGGCCGAGGGCGAACGCAAGATCGCAGCATGGACCGATCGGCACCGCACCGCCCGCGTCCTGTTCGACGATGCCAACGCCTTCAGCAACATCAACACCCTCGACGAACTGCGCGCACTGGAGCAACCGGTGGCCGCGTCCAGTAGGAACATCGCCTCATGATCACGCTTGCCTCCGTTGTCTCCTGCCTGTCCGACTACGATCCCAACGCCCTGCCCGTTGCCCAGGCCCAGGGCATCATCCGCGATTTCATCACCCCGGTCAGCGCCATCGAACGCGTTGCCATCCGCAGCGCGCTCGACCGCGTACTGGCCGAAGACATCATCTCGCCGATCAACGTCCCGGCACATGACAATTCCGCGATGGACGGCTACGCGTTCTCGAGCAAGGTGCTCGGCGCGGGCGACGTCGCGCTGCGTGTGATCGGCACCGCCTATGCGGGCACGGCCTTCAGCGGCGCACCCTCTGCCGGCGAAGCCGTGCGCATCATGACCGGCGCAGTCATGCCGGCCGGCTGCGATACCGTCATTCCCCAGGAATTCACGCAGACCGAGGGCGACACCGTGCGGTTTGCCGGCGATGCCGTCAAACCGGGTGACAACCGCCGCCTGGCAGGTGAGGATCTAGCCATGGGGCAAGCCGCGCTAACAGCTGGCCGCGTGCTGCGCCCTGCCGATATCGGCATGCTGGCCTCGCTTGGCGTGGCCGAGGTCCCCGTGCGCCGCCGCCTGCGCGTGGCGTTTTTCTCCACCGGCGATGAACTGCGCTCGATCGGCCAGCCGCTCGACGAAGGCTGCGTCTATGACTCCAACCGCTATACGCTGTACGGCATGCTGCGGCGCCTGAACGTGGAGATCGTCGACATGGGTGTGGTACCGGACAGCCCCGAAGGACTCGAACGGGCATTCCGCATGGCCTGCGAGAACGCCGATGCGATCATCACCTCCGGCGGCGTCTCGGTCGGCGAGGCAGACTACACCAAGCAGATGATGGCCAAGCTCGGCGATGTCACGTTCTGGACCATCGCCATGCGTCCGGGCCGGCCAATGGCCTTTGGCCGGATCGAATCCAACGGGCACAGCGCCTTCCTGTTTGGCCTGCCCGGCAATCCGGTGGCCGTCATGGTGACGTTCTACCACTTCGTGCGTGGCGCACTGCTGCACATGATGGGGGCGGATGCCAACCCCCTGCCGCTGCTGCGGGCCCGCAGCGCCGAAGCGATCCGCAAACGGCCGGGCCGCACGGAATATCAGCGCGGCATCCTCGCCCTCAGCGCAGATGGCACTCCCGAGGTCCGCACCACCGGCCAGCAGGGCTCCGGTGTCCTGCGCTCGATGAGCGAAGCCAACTGCTTTATCGTGCTCGAGCACGAGCGCGGCAAGGTCGACGTGGGCGATGCGGTGCAGGTCATGCTGTTCGACGGGCTGGTCTGAAGGGCACGTCCGTAAGCCATCCCCCCTGAGGGGCCTGGCAAGAGCGAACGGATGCCCGGAGCCGCTCGCTCGAACCACGTGAGAGCCACGCGGAAAACGTTTCTGATTCATTACTCGGTCTCGGCCAAACCTGTTTCGGCACGTGTGCGCGGTCTCGAAAGCCAGCAATCCGGTACCTGAGCGACCGTCTCTGCGGCGTCCGCTCGCCGGGTGGATGGGTATTGTCGTTTTTCCGCTGCACTTCCCCCGGCCGGCCGGCCCGGCGGGAGCCTGAAACTACCGTTCGGGAACAGGTTTCGCTACACTGCGTGCAACCATTTCTTCCCCACCCGAGCCGTACATGTCCTCTGCTCCGCTCCTCCCTGCCGTCAACAAAGAGATCGCCTACGTCGACCCCGTGCGTACCGCCAAGGCGCTGGTGCTTGTGTACCTGTGCTTTTCCGTGCCCATCGTCACGCTCGGCCTGATCGTGGCGTTCGTGCGCTATGGCGACCTGCCAGGCATCGCCGTGATCACGGCATTGGTCCTCAATACGATCGTTGGTTTCGGCCTGCTGTGGCTGGCCTGCAATGCCTACAACTGGGTGGCGCGGCGCTTCGGCGGGATCGAAGTAACGTTGCGGGATATGCCGCACACTGACAACTGAAGCGCACCTGAGTGCGGCATCTTGGGCTGGCGGTGCCAGCCCGGTTCTTCTGTTTCCTCGCGCAATGCGAGAACGATGGCGCAGAACCATCGCCCACAGCTGAACTGTCCCGCACGCGTTCCTATCCCGCACACGCCACGCTAGTTCGGCGCATCGGTTTCATCTTCCGGCTCCCCACCCAGCGCAAAACCTGGCCCATCGAGGCCCAGCATCGCCTGTGCCGCCTCGCCCGGCATCGCTTCCACCTGCCGCAGCTTGCGGTCCATCTGACGCGTGCGGACCTCCGCCTGCTCGATGTTGCGCGCCGCGCGCACGAGCGTGTCGCGCGTCTTGGCCAGCACGTCGCCGAACTTGCCGAACTCCGTCTTGACCGCGCCGAGCACTTCCCAGACTTCGCTGGAGCGCTTCTCCAGCGCCAGTGTGCGAAAGCCCATCTGCAAGCTGTTGAGAATGGCAGTCAGCGTGGTCGGACCGGCCACCGAGACGCGGTAGGTGCGCTGCAAGGTATCGACCAGCCCCGGCCGGCGCAGGGCTTCAGCGTACAGCCCTTCGGTCGGCAGGAACATGATGGCGAAATCGGTCGTGGCCGGCGGCGACAGGTACTTCTCGCCGATGGTCTGCGCTTCCTTGCGGATGGCCTGTTCGAGTTCGCGGCCGGCGGCACTTACCCCATCGACATCGGCGCGCTCCTGCGCATCGAGCAACCGTTCGTACTGCTCCTTGGGAAATTTGGCGTCAATCGGCAGCCACACCGGGACACTGCCATCACTGCGCCCGGGTAGCCGGATGGCGAACTCGACACGCGCGCCCGAACTGGCCACCGTCTCGACGTTTTTGGCGTACTGGTCGGGCGTGAGCATCTGCTCGAGCAGCATCTCGAGCTGCACCTCGCCCCACGTGCCACGCGACTTCACGTTGGTCAGCACGCGCTTGAGATCGCCCACGCCCTGGGCCAGCACCTGCATCTCGCCAAGCCCGCGATGCACCTGCTCGAGACGGTCCGAGACCAGCTTGAACGACTCGCCGAGCCGTTGCTCGAGCGTAGCGTGCAGCTTTTCATCGACCGTCTTGCGCATCTCCTCGAGCTTGGCGGCGTTGTGCGTCTCGATGTCCTTGAGCTTCTGCTCGAGCGTTGTCCGGATCTCGTTGAGCCGACGCTCGTTGCCTTCGCTCAGCGCCTGCAATTGCTGCTGCAGGCCATCGCCAAAGCGGCGCAGCGTGCCTGCCTGTTCCTCACGCGTCTGCAGGCTTTCCTTCTGTAGATGCTGGCGCATGCCGTCGAGCTGCTGCAGCGTGCTTTCGGTCACGCGCGCGAGTTGCTGCGCAAATGCGTCGATCTGGTTGTTCTGCAGCGTGGCAACCGAGGTCATCTGCTGCGTCAGGCCTTGCTGGAACTGTCCGAGCTGCTGGCCGAGCTCGCCACGATTGGCGCGGGCGGTCTCGTTGACTTCGCCGCGCAGTTCGCGTTCCAGCCGCTCATTGCCGCGCCCGAGCTCCTCGCGCAAGGCCACAAGCTGGGCCGACAGTTCGGCGGCCTGCTGGCCTGGACGGCCGCGCAGCAGCACGACCAGCAACAGCACCACTGCCACGGCCGACAGTACCGTGGCCAGGATCACCCAGGTTTCCATCACGCGCGTCGCTCCAGCACTTCGGGATTGAGCGGGGTCGGCGGCTTGCCGGCATGCGGCCCGAGACCGAGCGCCGCGATCAGGTTGTCGGCGGCCAGGTTCGCCATGCCGCGTCGCGTGGCTTCCGTCGCGCTGGCGATGTGCGGGGTCAGGACGATATTGGGTACCGTCAGCAGATCGGGATGCACCTGCGGCTCGCCTTCGAACACATCGAGCCCAGCCGCGAAGATCTTCCGTTCGCGCAGCGCAGCCGCCAGCGCGGCATCGTCGACAATGCCACCGCGCGCGAGATTGACCAGCGTCGCCGTGGGCTTCATCTGCGCGAGCTCGGCCGCGCCGATGGCGTGATGGCTCTCCGCGCTGTATGGCAACACCAGCATGAGATGGTCGGCCTGCTGCAGCAGTTCGGCCTTGCTGACATAACGCGCACCAAGCTGCTGCTCGATGGCGGCATCGAGCCGGCTGCGGTTGTGGTACAGGATGGTCATGCCGAAGCCCGCCGCGCGGCGCGCGATCGCCTGGCCGATGCGGCCCATGCCAAGGATGCCGAGCGTGCGGCCGTGCACGTCCGCGCCGAGGAACAGGTCGTACGACCACTTGCTCCACTTGCCGGCGCGCAGCCAGTGCTCTGACTCGGTGACGCGCCGCGCCGTCGCCATCAGCAGCGCCCAGCCGAAATCCGCCGTCGATTCGGTCAGGATATCGGGCGTATTGGTGGCCACGATGCCGGCGGCCGTGAGTGCGGGAACGTCGAGATTGTTATAGCCGACCGCCATGTTGCACACGGCCTTGAGTTCCGGCAGCTGCGCGATGATGGCCGCATCGATGCGGTCCGAGGTATTGGACAGCACGCCTTGCCGGCCAGCCATGCGGCGCACGAATTCGTCGGAGGCCAGCGGCGTGTCCTCCTGATTGTCGAGCACGTCGAAATGCGTACGCAGGCGGTCGAGCACGTCGGGGAAGATGGCACGGGTCACGAAGATACGAGGCTTCATCATGGAATCCTGAAGAATATGAAGGTCATGATCACGAAGAGCGGAACAAGAATACCGCAGGACCACGCCATATAGCCGAAGAAGCTCGGCATGCGCACGCCTCGGTCCTCGGCGATTGCCTTGACCATGAGGTTGGGCGCGTTGCCGATATAGGTATTGGCGCCCATGAATACGGCGCCGGCCGAGATGGCCGCGAGCGTCGATGCGCCGGCTGTCATCAGCGTCGCCGCATCACCGCCGGCGGTATTGAAAAACACCAGGTAGGTCGGCGCGTTGTCGAGGAAGGACGACAGGATGCCGGTCGCCCAGAAGTACATGCCGTCGATCGGCTGGCCGTTGCTGTCGCTGACCACGCGGATCACACTGGCGAACGCCCCGGACGTGCCGGCCTTGAGCATGGCGATGACCGGAATGATGGTCAGGAAGATACCGGCAAACAGCTTGGCCACTTCCGCGATCGGCGCCCAGTTATATTCGTTGCCCGCGCGCGCCGTGGCCGGCGTAATGGCAAGCGAGAGCAGCGCGATCGCGACCAGTGCGCCATCGCGCACCAGGTTCTGCAGCTCGACCGGCGTGCCGAGTATGTCGAAGGACACCCCTGGTTTCCACAAACCACTCATCAGCACCAGTCCGACGATAGCCGCCAGCAGCAAGAAATTGCGCTTGCCCTCGATCGAAAAGCCCGGAGTGTCGGGTGTCGGATCCAGCCGGGCATCGCGCTCCTCGCCTGCCACGCGGTACAGCACCGTGTCGATGATGAAGAACAGCACCAGCAGGATCACGCACAGGAACAGCATCGGCCGGTAGAGATGCTCCATGGTCCAGAAAAAGCTCACGCCTTTCAGGAAGCCGAGAAACAGCGGCGGATCGCCCAGCGGCGTCAGCGAGCCACCGGCATTGGCCACGAGGAAGATGAAGAACACCACCACATGCGTGACATGCTTGCGGTTGTCATTGGCACGCAGCAAGGGGCGGATCAGCAGCATCGCCGCCCCCGTGGTACCCATGATGCTGGCCAACACGGTACCGAGCGTCAGGATGCCGGTGTTGAGCCCCGGCGAACCGTGCAGGTTGCCGCGGACGCAGATGCCGCCGGCCACGACGTACAACGCGCCCAGCAGGATGATGAACGGCACGTACTCGGCCAGCAGCGCATGAACCCCGTTGACCACGGCAGCATGCGCACCGAACTGCACGGCAAACGGGATGAAGAAGGCCAGTCCCCACGCGGCGGCAATCTTGCCGAAGTGGCGGTGCCAGAAAATGGGGGCCACGAGCGGCCACAGGGCGATGGACAGCAGGATCCCGGCGAAGGGGATGGCCCAGGCCAGCGACAGTGCAGCGCCATCGAGGTCGGCAGCGCCAGCTAGCCCTGGCGCCAGGGTGCACGCGGCCACGGCACATGATTGAAGACGATGAACCCGGCGAACGGCATGCTGCGGCGCTTGCATTGGCAATAGTCTCTCCTGCACCTGGCGGTGCGTCATTCTGGTTGATTGAATTCCGGCGAATCGCGCGAACGGTGCAGCGCGCGATGTCTCGTCATGCAGCCTGCACGAGAATCACATGCACGCGATATGGCCCATGCGCACCGAGCACGAGATTCTGCTCGATATCGGCCGTGCGCGACGGCCCGCTGATGATATTCGTGGCACGCGGCAGTTGTCCCCGTTCGCTACGCATCAGGGCAAAGGCCGCCTCGAGATCCTGCACGATGCGCGCCACCGGCACGATGGCGATATGCGTCTCCGGCAGGAGCGCAGTGGAGGCCGGCGTCTCGGGCCCCGACAGTAACATCAGCGAACCGGTCTCGGCAATCGCACAGAAGCATCCGGTCACACCCACGAGGTCGCGGGCCGTGCGGTCGAGCTCCACATCGCGGGCCGGCGGCCGGTTGGCGGCCTCGATACCGGCGGCCTGCCAGTCCAGCGCAGCGACTGCATCCCAGACCACGCAACGCAGCGGCAGCCCCAGGCTGCCCAGGTAGCGCGCCACGGCCTGCGGTGCATCAGCAAGCGTCGGGATGGTCTCGAGCGTCGAGGCCATGCGCAGTGCCTGTTCGGAGAATTCCGGGAGCAGATCATCCTGGTGCGGGCGTGTTTCGAGCGGACGCGGTCCGGCAGGATGACGTGCCAGATAATCGGCCACCGACGCGCGCTCGTGCTCCATCACTGCCTCGGGCCGGCGCTGGGCGGCACGGATGCGGGCAAGGATGTTGCGCCTGGCAGTACTGGTATCCATCTCGCCCCCCTTATCGACTTACTGCTGACTCACTGCCAAGCCGCCGCCGCATCCCGCACAACGCTCGCGGGTCCGGCAGGCAGCCTTGCGATTATACGAGCGCAATCCCCAATTTCCAGCGCCGTGCGCTTACGGCGCCGGTTCGGCGGCGCCCCCGAAGACCTGCCGCAGGTAGGCGAGATAGCCCGGATCGTCGCTCATGGTCTTGCCCGGCGCGTCCGAGAGCTTGGCGACCGGCTGGCCGTTGCAGCGTGTCATCTTGATGACGATCGGCAGGGCTTCGTACCCCAGATCGTTGGTCAGGTCGGTACCGATGCCGAAGGCCAGCTGGCAGCGCTCGCGAAACCGTTCGTACAGCGCGACGATGCGCGGCGCGGTCAAGCCATCGCTGAACACCAGCAGCTTGCTGCGCGCATCGATGCGGTGCGCCGCATAGTGCGCGAGCATACGTTCGCCCCATTGCTCCGGATCGCCGGAATCATGGCGCACGCCATCGAAGAGCTTGCAGAAATACAGGTCGAAATCGCGCAGAAAGGCGTCGAAGCCCACGGTGTCCGACAGCGCGATGCCGAGGTCGCCACGATACTCATGCGCCCAGGTGTCCAGCGCAAAGACCTGTGAATCGCGCAGGCGCGGCCCCAACGCCTGGCAGGCCTGTACGTACTCGTGGGCCATCGTCCCCAGCGGGGTCATGCCATACCGGGCCGCAAGCCAGACATTGCTCGTGCCAGCGTATTGCGTGCCCAGCCGGGCGCGGGTTGCCAGCACTACCTCTTCCTGCCAGTCACGCGAAAATCGCCGGCGCGTGCCATAGTCGGCGATCTTGCAGGCCTCCTGACCGGGCTGCCCCAGCAGCGCCAGCTTGGCCGCAAGCCGGGCGCGGCCTTCGGCATAGTCAGGCTGGGGCTGGGTGCGGCGAAAGTACACCTCATTGACGATCGCCAGCACCGGCACCTCGAAGAGGATGGTGTGCAGCCACGGCCCGCGAATCCGGATGTCGAGGGCCCCGCCCCCTTCCGGCGCGGGCGCGATGTCGATGTAGCGGGTATCGAGCTGGAACAGGCGGAGAAAATCGACGAAATCTGACTTGAGGAAGCGCAGGCCCCGCAGATAGTCCAGCTCATCCTCGGTGAAGCGCAAGGTGCACAGCGCCGCAACCTCCTCCCGGATCTCGTCGGCGCACGCAGCCAGGTCCACGCCCGTCCGGCGGCAACGGAAGCGGTATTCCACATCGGCGCCAGGGAAATGATGCAGAACGACCTGCATCATCGTAAATTTATAGAGATCGGTATCCAGCAGGGATTGAATCATCATGCCGCCCATCTCCTGTCGACGCGTCCGGGTCCATGGTAGCGCATCCAGCACAATCCACGCGGTCCGGCACGCCACCAGCCGACCTACCCATTGAAAATCGCATAAAGAAATAAAAAAACTGTCTTATCGAGGCATATAGTCGCGCTATTCTTGGCAAGTGGCTGCGATACAATACGGGCTGCGCGGCAGAGCGTGCATTTGCACGGTTCGCAATCCCAATTTCACCTGATCAGTTTTTGGAAAAGTAATGACCCACGTCGTCACAGAAGCCTGCATTCGCTGCAAATACACCGACTGCGTCGATGTTTGCCCCGTCGACTGCTTCCGGGAAGGCCCGAATTTCCTGGTCATCGATCCGGACGAGTGCATCGACTGTGCGGTATGCGTGGCCGAGTGCCCGGTCAATGCGATCTATGCCGAGGAAGACGTCCCTGGCGATCAGCAGGATTTCCTCGACCTCAATGCCAAGCTGGCAAGCAGTTGGCCCTCCATTACAAAAACCAAGTCCCCTCTGCCGGATGCGGACGACTGGAAAGACGTCACCGCCAAACGGGACCAACTGGTCCAATAATTGATCCGCCGCGCGGCTCGGCCGGCGGCTTCGGAAGGAATATGATGGATATGAGCATCCCTAACTCCGTCGCGGAAACCGCTGCCAGCGGCCAGCCGCTGGAAATCGACGCGCTGATTGTCGGCGCCGGCCCCGTTGGCCTGTTCCAGGTCTTCGAACTCGGTCTGCTGGAAATCAAGGCGCACATCATCGACTCGCTCAAGAGCGTGGGCGGTCAATGCGTGGAGTTGTACCCGGACAAGCCCATCTACGATATTCCCGCCGTACCCATCTGCACCGGACAGGAGCTCACGGACAACCTGCTCAAGCAGATCGAGCCGTTCGAGCCGACCTTCCACCTTGGCCAGGAAGTCACCGTAGTCGAGCGCCGCGAAGACGGCCGTTTCTTTGTCGAAACCTCGACTGGCACACGCTTTATCACCAAGACCATTTTCATCGCCGCCGGCGTGGGTTCGTTCCAGCCGCGCACGTTGAAAGTGGAAGGCATCGACAAGTTCGATGGCCAGCAGCTGTTCTACCGCGTCAAGGATCCGAGCCGCTTCCACGGCCGCAACCTGGTGATCGTCGGCGGCGG
Source organism: Imbroritus primus (assembly GCA_000272025.2). Taxonomy (GTDB): domain Bacteria; phylum Pseudomonadota; class Gammaproteobacteria; order Burkholderiales; family Burkholderiaceae; genus Imbroritus; species Imbroritus primus. Next base: position 276,001 of record AKCV02000015.1, on the reverse strand, counting down.
CGACTCGGCGCTGGACTGGGCGCTCGATCTGGTCGGCAAGGCCGAATCGGTCGTGCTGATCCACCGCCGCGACGGCTTCCGCGCCGCACCGGCCTCGGTCGCCAAGATGAACGAGCTGTGCGAGAACCTGGAAATGCAGTTCCTGGTCGGTCAGATCACCGCCTATGAAGAAAAGGACGGCACGCTGACCGAAGTCAAGGTCACAGGCGCCGACGGCGTCACGCGCCGCCTGCCGCTGGATGACCTGCTGGTGTTCTTCGGCCTGTCGCCAAAACTCGGTCCGATTGCCGAATGGGGCCTCGACCTGGAGCGCAAGCAGATCAAGGTCGATACCGAAAAGTTCGAGACCAACATCCCCGGCATCTTTGCTGTGGGCGACATCAACACCTATCCGGGCAAGAAGAAGCTGATCCTGTCGGGCTTCCACGAAGCCGCGCTGGCCGCCTTCGGCGCCGCGCCCTACATCTTCCCGGAGAAGAAGATCCACATGCAGTACACGACGACCTCGCCGAAACTGCACAAGATCCTCGGCGTCGACAGCCCCGTCTTCGACTGATCCCCGGCGGAGCCCGCCGGCTCGCGACGGTACCAAACACCGCCCGCCTCGCCACCGCGAGGCGGGCGGTTTGCATTGGAGCGCCATGCATGGTGCCGGGAGGAAGTGGCTGCGTGCGTCCACTTCTGGCAACAGTCAGCCACGACGGGCAGTCAACACCCGCAACATGCCGGCGGAACCCGGTATCATAGCGGCTGCAAACGTTACCGCCGCCAAGGCGGAGCGTTCTTCCAGGCTAGGGGTCCTGCGCATGGCGCGGGTGAGAAAAACCCTTCGAACCTGATCTCGATAATGCGAGCGCAGGGAAGCTGGAACAGTATGGCCAGTCCTCCCCGGCCGACCTCACCTGCTGTTCCCGTCCTTGCGCCTACCGGCTCTGTGCCAAGGCTTGACCATGCTGTTGTTCCCCTTTCGCGCCGCCCGCCCGGCCTACCGTCCGAAGTTCCCCACCACAGTTGCAAGCCTGCTGCTGTTGCCCTTGCTGACCCCGACCGTATTGCACGCGCAGACTGAAGCCACGCTGCAGGAAGTCACGGTCTCTGGCGCACGTGAGACAGGGTACCGTGCACGCACGGCACGCGTCGCCGGGTTCGATGACGCACCGCTGCGCGACATTCCCGCCGCCGTGAGCGTGGTGACGCGCGAACGTCTTGATGACCAGCAGGCCCGCCTCCTGAGCGATGTCATCAGGAATGATGCATCGGTGGGCGAAAACTACGCACCCGTCGGCTACTACGAGAACGTCAATATCCGCGGCGTACCGCTCGATCTCGCCACTGGCTACCAGATCAACGGCATGAGCAGCGTCGGCGAACAGAACGTCATGCTAGAGAACAAGGAGCGCGTGGAAATCCTCAAGGGACTCGCCGGCTTGCAGGCCGGTGTGCTCGCACCTGCCGGCCTGGTCAACTACGTCACCAAGCGGCCTGCCGATGTACGCGACATCACCGTCGGCACCGACCAGCGCGGCAGCCGCTATGTGGCCGCCGACTTCGGCACGCGCTTTGGCAGTGCCAGCAGCGGACCGCAGCCTTTTGGCCTGCGACTCAATCTGGTCCACGAAGACATGCATTCGTATGTCGACCATGCCGACGGGCACCGCAACGGCGGCGCCCTGGCTTTCGACTGGAACCTGACGCCGTCGACGGTGCTCCAGCTCGATGCGGAATACCAGAAACGCGCCCAGCGCTCGGTACCCGGCTTCCAGCTGCTCGGCGGCACGGTGCTGCCGCACGATATCTCGCCCCGGCAGATGCTGAATAACCAGCCTTGGTCGCAACCGGTCACGATGGAATCGCACAATCTCAACTTGCGTCTCGACCACACCTTCTCGGATACGTGGCGTGGCGCGGTCAGTGCGAGCCGCAGCCGCGCGATCATCGACGATAACGTGGCCTTTCCCTATGGCTGCTACGCCGTGCCGAGCTGCGATCCATCCATGCCCGGCGCCACGCCCGGACAGTACTTCGCAGCCGATGGCAGCTACGATGTCTACGACTACCGGAGCCCCGGCGACAAGCGCCGCAATGACCAGTTGCAAGCCACGCTTACCGGCAACCTCGGCACGGATACGATCCGCCACGAAGTCACCTTCGGCGCCAGCGTGTTCCGCCGTACCGTCGACCTGCGCGAAGGCCTGTTCGACTGGGTCGGCAGCGACAATATCTACAATCCAACGCCACTCGTGTTCGCACCGGCCGCGCGCGAACCGGGACCAACGTACCGCGCGCTGGACAGCCGCCAGCGCGCCCTGTTCGTGCAGGACCGCATCCGCCTCGGCGGCCATTGGCAGATCGTCGGCGGCGCACGCCAGGTCTGGCTGAAGGAACGCACCCCGGCGCAGGACACGACACGCAGCGAACTGCTGCCGCAAGCCGCGGTGATCTATCAACCGACGCCGGCGCTGTCGTTCTACGGCAGCTACAGCAAGGGCCTGTCCCTCGGTGGGCAGGCGCCGGCGTGGACCACCAATGCCTACGCCTTCCTCGCACCCACCGTATCGCGCCAATGGGAAGCCGGCGTCCGCTACGACTGGCGCGAAGCGTTGACGCTGAGCCTCACTGCCTTCCGCCTCAGCAAGCCGTTCGAGTATGCCCAGCCCGATGCCAGCGCCATGGGCAACACCTTCGTGCAGCAGGGCAAGCAGGTGCACAGCGGACTGGAACTCGCCGCCACGGGCCGCGTGACTTCGCGCCTGCAGGTGAGCGCCAGCGTCACCGCCCTGCGCGCACGTCAGGAAGACACCGGCACGCCGGCCTTTGACGGCCAGCAGGTCATCAACGCGCCCCGTTTTCGCAGTGCGCTGTTCGCCGACTACAGCATTCCCGGCGTCGAGGGCCTCGCGGTCCTGGGCGGCTGGAGCTACAGCGGCAGCAAGCAAGCCACGCGCGATGGCCTCGTCGCCATCCCGGCCGTGCATCGTTTCGATGCCGGCCTGCGCTACGCCACCCGCCTCGGTGCGACCCGCTCGACGTTCTACCTGATGGTGGACAACCTGCTCGACAAGCGCTACTGGAAGGATGTTGGCGAAACCCTGGGCGACGGTTACCTGCATCGGGGCGCCCCGCGTACCGTGCGGCTGTCCGCACGGTTCAGCTTTTAAGCGGATTCAGCAAAAAGGGGTTGACGACCCGGCAACCCCTGGCTATAATTTGCGTCTTCTCAGTTCCCTGATAGCTCAGTTGGTAGAGCGACGGACTGTTAATCCGCAGGTCGCAGGTTCGAGCCCTGCTCGGGGAGCCACTAGTATCAAGCAAAAAGCCCAGTCTATCGGACTGGGCTTTTTGCTTTGCGAAAAGCTTGTAGGCAATATGTAGGCAATATCTATCTACGCAGCCGCTTCTCCGGATGACCCGGAAAAGCCTGGTACACCCCCTTGCAATATTCCCCCCAGCAGCACTCACCCAAGAGGATTCCAATGCTCCATGTGCCCTACAAGGGCAGTTCCCCAGCACTGACGGATCTCGTCAGCGGTCAGGTCGATTTCATGTTCGATTCGCTGTCGTCTGCTATGCCCTTCATCCAGTCCGGGCAATTGCGTGCCATCGCGGTCACCACGCTCCAGCGGGCGCCTACAATCCCTGAGGCACCGACCGTCGTGGAATCCGGCTATGCGGGATTCGATATTGGCACGTGGTATGGCATATGGGCGCCAAAGGGCACGCCGGCAGGCATAGTGCAGAAACTCGCGCAGCACGCTACGCGAGCACTACAGCAGCCGATGGTCCAGAATCGCTATGCAGCGCTGGGTGCCCAACCTGTAGGATCACCCCCTCAAGAGTTCGCTGCCTATCAAGCCTCGGAAATACAAAAGTGGGCGGATATTGTGCGGCGGGCTGGGATACAAAAACTACAGCCATAGAAGCCACGCATTTGAGTGCAGCTTCACTTAAATACGTTCATCGCGGATGGCAGAGGGTAGTAGGCTCGAAAGAGCTGGCGAACGACCACTAGTTGCTCTCTTGACGCAAGAGCCCTAGGCTCCGGAAATAACGAGGCACTCACCTAATGCGGTCACACGAGATGAGTCCTGGGAGAGCGCTTCAGAAGGGCTACGAACTGGAAAAATCAAGGTCTCAAGCATATGGAGCATTAACTGCACTCATTCTTTCCCCAAGCATTCTATAAGGGAGATAGAGGGGGGGAACCTTAGCGTCTCGCAAAGTCCAGTCGGCTCGCAAACGCCACGACCTTTATACGATCTTCTGGTGAGAGTCGGTGAAACATCGCAAGCAATTCTGCCTCCTCATCCTTAACAGCATAGAAATATGCTGCAGGCAAATTGAGCACCGCCGCAATCCGCTTAACCAACTCCGGATCTGGCACCCTCTTCCCGAGCTCATAACGGTTCATCCGCGTACTGGCAGACATTTCATCAAGTCCAGCGGCCCTACCAAGGGCCTCTTGCGACAAACCTGCGCGTTTGCGCGCCTCCTTTAGCCGCTTTGGAAACGTATGCATTCTTGGCCTTCTTTCCTCGAAGACAAGAATCGTCATGTGCTGGCCAAGACAATTTACTACCATTTTGGTAGTATTGGGATTGCACAGCTATTTCCAGGGAGGAGTCATGAGCGGAACAGGTCGAACATATTTCTTTGGCATATTGTTACTTCTGGCTGCTTGCGACCAACAAGTACCTGAAGTTCCCCCACCCGATCAAATGGCGAACCGAGACGGAATGCCACAAATCGCTGCACCTGCTGCCCAGGCAGCATGGTTTTCTCCCAACAGCTCGTTCTCGGAGTGCCACGAAAGCAAAGGCCCGGCAGTCAAAATCGAGCAGTTCGTTGATGGTTACCAGCCGAGAGTCAAAGAGTTTCCGGACAAGTATGGGGCGATTTATAAGGTCGAGGTCATTCAATCAAACTTCAATGGCACAGATACAGTCTGGAGCTACTACCGGACGCAACACGCCTGTGAGTATGAAGAGGTGGACGCAAACAAGCGGCTAGCTGACAAGTATCGTTAGCTATCGCCTTATGCCAACAGGAAGCCACATACGTTGGTAGAGATCGCAATTGTCGCGTATTACACAACTGCCCATCAGCCCAAGTACTTAGGTTCATGCCGAACTGATTGGCTCCCGGAATAAAAGCCAAGTTCTGATATGCACCCGATGGCAAAAGCGGAAGACACACTCAGCATGTCGGTCGAAGCAGCAGGCGGAAAAAAGCTTGTCATCCAAACAGGCTAAACGGCCATGGCGAACCGTCAGCGCAGCACCGGAGCGTACAGGTAGCAGCCCACTGCTCACCGAGCATTAGCTGAGGCCAATACTCACAAAAATATACCTCCGAATTTTTCGGCGTATCAGAAACCGCTTTCACGGATTAGAACTGCAATCGCGCTCTTGGTTGCTTCCCAGGCGAGACTCTTGCGCGCACCATCGATCTGCACGCTGCCACGTACCTCGTGCCCTGCGGAAATCGGCTCCATGAGCCGCAAGCGCACGCGATAGACCGCATCGACGGGTACCGGATCACGCTCGTTGGCCTGCGTGGCGATCTTCCCGCCGTGACGGGCATCGAGCATCGCATGAGTCAGGCGCAGGCTGCGTGTCGAATCGATCGCCAGCACCTCTGCCCGCACCGCGCCAACCTGGCCTTGCGGATAGAACGTCGCATGCGCCCCCACTTCCACCCGATGCACGCTGCGCTGCTCGACATACACATCGGCGATCCACTGCCGCGGATCCACCAGAACGCCCACCGGATCGCGCATGCTGAGCCATACGCCTGGCCGGATGACCGGATCGACATCGCGCCATATGCCATCGAACGCGGCTTCGACCTGCAGCCGCCCTGCTTCCGCGTGCACGGCACGCGACTCAGCCAGTTGCTCCTGCAATTGCTCGCGCGTGGCCGCTTGCCGGTCAAGTCCTTCATCATCGGCAATCAGGCCACTGAGCCGCTGATTGAGCGCCTGCACGGAAGCGCCCGAGCGATTGGCGCGAGCCTCCAGTTCAGGGGCTGCCAGCTGCAGCAATACCGTGCCTTGCCTGACATCACCCACACCATGCAGGCTCAGCACGCGCCCTGCCAGCGGGCCATACACCACTTGCTGCCGCTCGGGCTGCGCCATGCCATAGGCTTTCACGTCAAAACGCCAGGGTATTGCCAGCAACAGAACAATGCCCAGCAGTACGCCACCCAGCCAGCGACGGCGTTCCGGTCGGACTTCCGACCAACGTCTTTTCCACACAGCGATCTCCGACCACGCAGGGCGCACGATAAACCAGGCCAGCTCCACGCCCAGCATGAAGATACCCAACACCTTGAAGAAGAAGGCATACACCGCCCAGGCAATGGCCAGGAACACCACCAGCCGGTATGCCCAGGTCACAAACGCAAACGCCACCAGCGCGCGCCGCATGCGGGGCGGCAAGGGTTCCGGATCGGCATCGGCGAGACCCAGCAGATGACGCCGCAGCCAGACCCGCGCCATGGCGCCCGCTCGTTCGTGCAGATTGGGAAAATCCAGGATGTCCGACAGGATGAAATACCCATCGAAACGCATGAACGGACTCACATTGAGTGCCAGTGACAGGATCCAGCCGGTGGTCGCGAGATAGAGCATCGCCTGGCGCAGCAGGCCATCGTCCAGCAATGCCCATGCCAGCGTGGCCAGCCCTGCCAGGGCGATCTCGACCGTCACCCCTGCCGCGGAGATGGCCAGCCGCTGGCGATGCGAGCGCAGCCGCCACGACTCGCCGGTGTCGGTATAGAGCATTGGCCACATCACGATGAAGGCCACGCCCATGTGTGCCACACGTACCCCAAGCCGGGTAGCCACCAATGCATGGCCCAGCTCGTGGAACGTCTTGGAGATGACGAGGGCAATCAGGAAACCCGCGATACCGGATGGCGTCAACAAGTCCATCACGCTATGCGTGAAGGTATCCCACTGCCGGGCCACGAGGATGAGCCCCAGCAGGCTGGCAACCAGTATCACCACGCAGGTTGTCAGCGAAAACAGCGGCGCCACCAACGGCTGCAACCGCGCCAGCAGACGGTCGGGGCGCACCAGCGGAATACGGATGAACAGGTAATGATGCAGCCACCAGCGCCAGTGCCGCCATCCCGGCTCGTTGGCTTGTCCTTGCAGACGCGCCATGCCTTGCGCCGATGGCCTGACCAGTTGATGCTGCTCGAGGAACAGTGCAAATGCCTCGACCTGTGCCGTATCCACAGCCATCGGCGTGTGCGCATCGATATCACCCGCAATCGCTGCTGCGCAGGGCGCCGGCTTGCCGGGCCAGCGCAGCAGGCATTCATACTCGAGCCAGCCGATGCGGTAGAAGCGATTGGTGACCGGATCCTGGATCGCCCACATGGGTGCACCGTCCCGATCCACGCCGGACTCGTGCAGGCGCAGATCCTCCCGCAAAGGTTGCAGCGTCAAGGCATCCGGGATAGGGGGTGCGACAGCACCGGCCGCTGCACTCACCAGCCACTCCACTCGCGCAGTGTGGCGAGCGGGCGGCGCAACAGGTAGTACCCGAGAATGACGCGCTTGCCATAGATCTTGGCGGTCCCTCGCAGGCCAATGCGAGCGGCATCATGCCTGCCATCGAACACCCCGCGCAACCGGTAGCTGGCGACACCTTCCGGGGACAGCAAGGCCTGGTAACTGGTTTCGGTAATTTTTCCGGACAGTGGAGAGAGCGGCGCCACTGTCAGAAATAGCTTGACCGGGGCACCCGGCTCGAGCGCGATCGCATCCGCCACGGGGAGATGCACGAGGACGCCTGGCGTTGTCGGATTGGCCAGCAGCATGATACGTTCACCCGTGGTCACCGGCCGGCCGAGCCAATCGTTGGCATCGCCGAATACCGCCACCCCGTCATGCGGCGCCAGCACATCGATACGTGCCAACTGCGCCTGGACTGCAGCCAGTTCCGCACGCCTCTCCTGCGCGCGGCCACCAAGCAGTGCCAGATCACCCTTGCTGCGCGTATCGTCGAAGGCCTTCTGCGTCGCCGCCATGAGCTCTGCGTCGGCCACTGCCACGGATTGCCGCGCCACACTCAGGCGGTTACGCAACACCGTATCATCCAGGGAAAATAACGGTTCGCCTGCCTTCACCGGCTGATTGGGCCGCACATGCACGGTCTTGACCACGCCATCGAGCGGTGCGGCCACTGCCATGGCATCGAGCGATACAACTTCAGCCGGGGCCAGCGCGGTCTGCCGCACGGGAAATAGCAGCAATGCCGCCAGCGCGCCGAGAAACACACGGCGATGCAAAGGCTTGATCGCCTGCCAGCGTTCTTTCAGCGTACGGCGTGGCCTGCCGGCGAGCATTTCCCAGCAATAGCTCCAGGTCTGCGCGAGGCGCGTCAGCGCGGCCTCCGCCGGTTGCGCCGGCGGCTGGTCCAGCAGAAAACACACCCAACCCAGCGGCTCACCGCTGCGTCGTGTCAGCGGCAATGCCCACACGCCTGCCGGCCACCATTCATGCCAGCCGTCGAGCGTTCCGGCTGGCGCACCGGGCAATTCCTCACGGGCCTCGGGTGGCGGCGCGTACCATCCCGGCCTGTCCGCCAACTGATCGTGCAGCCATGGCCATGTACGCCGCAGCCACACCAGATAAGGACTGTCTTCCGCTGGCTTGGCGAGACCCGATACCGTCATCAGCCAGGCATCGCGCCCTGCTCCGGAAAACACCAGCGCCTGCCGGAACGGCAGGATGCCATAGCTGTCGTTCGCAATCGAGAACCCCAGCTCGGCCACATTCCCGGCCTGGCGCGCGCGCGCCTCAAGCGCGGGTAGCAACGCGGCCAGTGCTGCCTGTTCTGAAACTGCACTCATGATGTTGACGTCTTACTGGGCTGCCTTGAAACGCGCATTGCCGCTCATACCTGCCAACAGTTCATCGTGCTTGCCATCCAGGCGGGCTTCAAGCTCCACCGTCTGGGCCACCGCATCGACACGCGCATTGATGGCCGTCACCTTGGCCGGATAGCTGCGTCCCGTCTCGTCGATATCCACCTCGAACGGCGTACCGGTCTTCAGCGTGCGCAGCAACCGCGATGGCACGTTCAGGCGCAGCTTGAGCGGACCATCGCTAACCAGCTCGACCAGAGGTGCACCGGCATTGACGCCCTGGTGCGGCTTGACATGGATACGCACCACGCGGCCCGTGAATGGCGCCGGCACCGTGCACTGCGACACCTGCACGCGTGCCAGGGCAATCTGCGCCTTGCCGCGCTCGGCGGCCGATTCAGCCAGCGTCACTTCCATGTCACCGGCTGCATCGAGCTCGCGCAGGCGCTTCTTGACGTCATGCGTTTCGCGCGCCGAATCGTATTCAGCCTGCGCCATGCGCAACCGCGCGGTGGCTTCACCGCAATCGAACGTCACGACGGGACGGCCCTTCACCACACGACTACCCAGCGATGCCTGCAGGCTCGAGATGCGGCCCATGGTCTGGGCCACCAGAGTGGTTTCGAGTTCGGGACTCAGCAACACGCGGATCGCATCCGGATTCACGCGCGCGGTCGCCGCAGGTGCTGCTGCAACGGGAGCGGCAGCTGTAGCGGTCTGAGCCGGCGCCCCTGGCGCAGCCTGCACTGCGCCTGCCAGCAGCAGGCTTGCGGCCACCCAGATATCTTGCAGTTTCATGCCCGCAGTACTCAACTTCATTATCATTCCTTGCATTACTTGGCAGCAGTCTTGAACACTATGCCCTGCCATTCCTGCATGGTCGATTCAATCGCACTAGCCAGGGTCTTGACATCGTTGCTTTCGATTTCCTTCGGCAGCACGTCGAGGCCGACCGAGTTATACACACGCCCCCACGCAGCCTGGGCGTTGGCATATGCCACATAGCGCTGGTATTCCGCCAGAAGCGCACGGGCCTCGGCTCGGATCACTTCCAGTTCGGAGTCGAAACGGCTCTTGGCCGCCGCCTTGGCGTAATTCAGCAGGCGCTGATCGACACGCAAGCTTTCTTCCGCGAACTCGAGTTCCGCCAGCGACAGGCCGTAGCGCATGGTGCCCACGCGCACCTGCGTCAGCACCGCCATCGACAACGCCATGCGGCGCATGTCATCGGTCTTGTTCTGGTGCTCATGGGCACGCTGCAGCGCCGGCCATTGGACCAGCTTGAGGACGTTCCAGGACAGGCGCACACCAACGTCCACCCAGCTCGGGTTGTAGTTGTAGCGATTGGAGTCATACTGCAGGCCGGCATCAAGATTCAGGTTCGGCCACAACAGCAGCTTGGCGGCCTTGATGTCATTCTCGGTCACGCGCTTGCGGTACCACTCTTCCATGATCTCTGGGCGGCGCTGTAGCGCCAGCAGCTCGAGTGCCTCCACGTCGGCTGGCATGGCCGGCAGCGCACGCTGCGGTTCCTCGGCCAGGCGATAGCGCGTGCCCGGCGGTATGGACATCAGGGCCGTCAGCTCGGCGCGTGCCAGTTCCAGGTCCTGACGGCGCAGCGTCAGCAGGTTCACGGCGTCAAGCAGGGCGCGCTGATAGGCTAGCACCTGCGCCTGCGGCATCAGGCCATCCTTTTCGACCTGCTTGGAACGCACCAGCGCCGAGTTCACACGGACCAGCAGCGCATCGACACGATCGATCAGCTGCTGTGCGCCCAACGCGCGCCAGTAGCTGTTACGCACATCCTGCAGCACGTTCTGCGCAACCTTGCGGCGCCGCTCTTCTGCCATCAGGACCTGGTCCGCCTTCTGCTGGGCGCGATAGTACGACACGCCGAAATCCAGCGCATTCCACGAGAACGTCAGGCTCGCCAGCCCGCGCTCACGCTCCTGCGAGGTGGAGGGACGCAGCGTCTCGACCCGGTCTTCGATGCCGATCGAGCGGCCACCCGAATCATTGTTCCGGTTAACATAGCCCGCACCTGCCACCACACGCGGCAGCATCTCGTAGGTGGAGACGTCGTGCAGGCTCTTGCTGAGGGCGTCTTCCATCAGCTTCAGGCGGTAGTCGAGGTTGTACTTCAGGGCGCGTGCCGCCGCCTCATGGAAAGTGATCGGGCCGGATACCGGTTCCTGGTCGGCATACATGCCGATCCGGTCGGTGGTGACGCGATCCTTGATTTCTTCTGCCGTGTACGGCACAGGCTTGACCGTGCCGCAACCGACGAGAAGCAAGGTCAGGCAGGAGACCGTCAGCGTTCGGCCATGGCGTGCCAGGAGGGAGGTGCTGGTTTTACGGTTCATGAGCGTCAACATTTTTTCGTTATGAATGCGATGAAAGCGAATCAGGAATGTGCCGCCACGGGCTGCGCAGCGCGGGCACTAAGTGGCAAGCGGCCGGTACCGCCACGCAGTTGCTCGGAGAAGGACGGCGCAGCCCGTGCCGGCATATCCGATGCCATGGCAAGAACTGTTGCGGCATCGTTGCCGCCTGCCACTGGCGTGGCATCGCCACGCTGGGCAGCCACCCCGTCTTCCGGTGCAATGGCCTCGCGCGGCTGATCGGTGTCACTGCGCTGAGGTGCGCCGACCGGCTGGAACAGATTGCCGGCATCAGGCTGCAGCAACTCCGGTGTGGGGATCAAGCGGTCGCTACCCAGCGACAAGCGACTGAGACGCGCCTCGACGACGTGCCGCAGGAAACGGGCATCGCGCTGCGCCTGGTGCACCGCCTGCTGCACGAATACGCTCGGATCGAATCCGAGCCCTGCGCCAATGGTCGAACTGCGCAACTCGTCTGCTGGCATGAATGCCGGATCGCTGAACAACGCGGGATCCTGAGCGGCACGGGCATCCTGCGCGGCATTGACTTCACGGTTGACATATTCGATCGGATGCATGAGCTGCGGCAGGCGCCGCACCGTATCGACACGGTCGCCCTCATAGAACACGCCGGGCTCACGCAATGGATCGGCGATCAGCGGGCTCGCGATGCCTGGCTGCGGCGGCAGCGTGGCCGGCGGCGTGCCGACTGCGGGCTCCGGTACGACCACGATCGTCACACGCGCCGTGTCATAGCCGCCATTGCCATCGGTGATGCCATAGGTAAAGACCACTTCGCCCTGCACACCCGGATTCGGAATAAAGGTCAGGCTACCATCCGGCTCGAGCCGCACGGTACCTTCCTGAATCTGTACGGTGCCGCCTGGAGCGATCGGCTTGCCGCCGATTTCCGTTACCGTCAGTGAATCGCCGTCCGGGTCGGAATCATTGCCGAGCACCGGAATCGTGACCGGACGGCCGTCCGGCGAGTGGCCGCGGTCGTCGATCGCTACCGGCGGATCCTGTACCGGCGTCACGATAATGGTCAGCGTCGAGGTCGCCGTACCACTGTTGTTGCCATCGCTGACGGTATAGCGCACGGGCGGAACGGTGCCGTTCCAGTCCTTGTCCGGTGTGAAGAGATAGCTGCCATCCGGGTTGATGACCAGAGTACCAATGCCCGGGATCGTCGCCGTCGTCCCTGGCGGATAGCTCCTGCCGCCGACCTCGAATTCCGTCACGGTCAGCGGATCGCCATCCGGATCGCCATCGTTGCCAAGTACGTTGCCACTCACCGGAGTGTCTTCCGGCGTGGTTGCCGTATCAGGCAACGGCACCGGTGGTGCGTTGGTGATGGTAATGGTGACCGTAGCCGTTTCAGTGCGCCCGCCGCTTGTGACGGTATAGGTGAAGGTATCGGTCCCCACATACCCGGCGGCCGGGGTGTAGTCGATCGTGCCATCCGGCTGGACAGTCACCGTGCCATGCGACGGTCCGTCACTCGGCGCCACGGAAACGACGGGTGTCGCCCCCTCGAACGAGTCGTTGCCGAGAACGGCGATATTGACCGGCTGGTTGGCATGCGTGGTCGCAGTATCGTGATCGATATCGGCCACCGGCGTCACCGTGATGCGCAGTTCGGCAGTCCTCGTGCCGCCCTCGCTATCGGTCATTGTGTAGGTTACCGTCGGGACGGTACCATGCCAGTCAGGGACCGACGTAAAGGTATAGCTGCCATCGCTGCCGATCGACAGCGTGCCGGCACCCGGGATGAAGATTACACCTGGCACGCCCGGCGTGACCGTCACCGGCGTGCCACCAACGACGTAGCCGGTCACCGTCAGCGTATCGCCATCCGGGTCGGTATCATTAGTCAGGACATTGCCCGTGGCCGGCGTATCTTCCGGCGTGACAACCACATCGTCGACCGCAGTCGGCGGCGGATTGGCCACGGTATAGGTAAAGGTCTGCGTGACGGTATTGCCCTTGCCATCGTCCGCCTCGACTACTACCGTATAGGTGCCCGGCGGATTGCCCCCCGTGCCGCCTTGCGATGCCGACGGATCGAGCGTGCCCGTGATCAGCCCCGTCGAGGTATTGATCGTCAGGCCCGGTGGCAGCCCCGTGGCGGTATAGGTCAGCGGGTCGCCTTCCGGATCGGTGAACCCGCCCGCCGTCGGAATGCTAATGCCGGTATCCGCATCTTCGCCGGACTGGTCAGGCAACGAACCGACCACGGACGGCACATCATCCGCGCCGGCGATGGTAATCGTGAGCGTCGCGGTATCGGTCAGCGCGCCATCGGACAAGGTGTAGGTGAACACTTCGTCAGTCAACTGCTCGCCGGCCTTGAGGGCATTCACCGTCGTGTTGCTGTTGTCGAGCGTATAGGTGTAGCTACCGTCCGCGCCGATCACCAGCGTGCCGTACTTGCCGGTGAGGATCATGCCATTGCTGGCACTGGTACTGCCTGGCGTGGTGGCACCACTATTGCCGCTGACAGACGATACCTGCGTCACGGTGAGACCATTGAATGGGGTATCGGGGTCGCTGTCTGGGGTGTGGTCGGAGCGCACGTTGCCACTGATGACGACACCGCTATCCTCCGTCACCGCATTGGTATTGTCGGTCGCCTGGGGCGGATCGTTGACCGGCGCGATGGTGATCGTCCCGCTCAGGATGTTCGAGTTCAGGCTGGCCGGGCCGCCCGCGTTGGCGCTGCCGTTGGTGTTGTTGCCATCGTTGAGGACGATGGAGAACACGCGGTCGGCATCCAGCGTACCGGACTTGATCATCGTCGGGTCATCGCTGGTGTTGCTGAAGCGGATAGCCTCGAGGATGGCGCCAAGTGTCGCCGGCGTGGCTGCCGTATTCAGGGTAATGACCAGTGCGGCACCGTTGCCGCCCGTGACGCTGGCCACGCCTTCCGGCACGCCGGCGAGGCTCAGTACATCGCCCGGCCGGTAGTTGTCGAGCGAGACCGTCAGGGTGCCGCCGCCGAATGTGACCGTGCCCGGCAGGTCGACCTCGCTTGCTCCGCCATTGGCAATCAGTGCCACCGCGCTGCCGCCTTCGGAAAAGGTGGGCTCAGTGCTGGTGCCGCTCAGCACCGGCGCATCGTTGAGCGGGCGAACCACCGCACCCAGCGCCACTTCGTTATCCGAATTGCTGTAGGGCGTGCTGCCACCGGCATTGGCATCCATGACGTCAACGCGCGCGCCGGTCACCACGGTACCGGCCGAGTTGTCGATCAGGCGCGCCTTCAGTGCATCTGCCGGCGTGCCGTGGTAGTCCTGCGTGGTCGAGCGGAAGCGGATCTGATCATTGATACCCAGTACGAAAGCGTTCCCTTCGGAAGCGTCGTCCGGTATCTGGAGCCAGGTGCTGGTCGCGGTATCGTAGTATTCCCAGATACCCTTGTCGGTGGTCACGCCAGTAATGGCGATGCCCGCCAGGCTGTTGGCACTGGAGCCCCCGGGCACCGTATCCTTGGCATCCGAGAATACGCCGCCGAACAGGCTCCCCACGGTATGGCCTGCAGGGTTGGCGGCATCCTCGTCGATCTGCACCGCGGCTGGATCGCCGGTTTTGATCGGCGCATCGTTACGCGCGGTTACGCTGATGCTGATCGTGCGGTCCACGGCGTTCCACGCGCCGGTCTGGGTCGTGCCGCCGTTGACCGCTTGGCTGATGTCGAAGCGCGTAGCCGCATCCGTACTGACGCGGCCGGCTCCGCTCAGGTTCACTGAGCCATCTGCGAGGCGCACGGTCAACTGTCCCGGCGTACCGTTGAAGTCGGCAGCGGGCACGAAGCGCACTTGCCGGTCGGCGGGCACGATCAGCGCACTGGCCAGGCCAAGGCCTGCCGTCGGCACGGTGATCCAGCCGCCGGCCCCGTCCGACACCTGCCACTCGCCTTGCGCGGCGGTCGCCGTATTGCCGATGATGGCGACATACGAGAGATCGGTGTATGTGGTGTTGCCGCCGCTGTCGGTCTGGTTGTCGGTCGCATCGCTGTAGCCGAACGCCATACCGGACAGGGTCGCGCCAGGCGACGCCGTATCCTCGATCACGGCCGGCAGCACGATATCGGTCGCAGCCGTAGGCCGGTCATTAATCGGTGTCACGGTAATGGCCACGGTCCTGGTGTCCGTTTGGATACCGCCGGTCCCCACCAGGCCCCGGTCATCCGCCGTTACAGTCAGCGTCGCGCCGCCGTGGTAGTTTGCGGTCGGCGTATAGCTCAGGCTGGCCAGCGCCGCGTTGATCGCCACCTTGGTTCCCTCGATGGTGATGGTGGCAGTGCCGGTGCTGGCGCCTGCCACAAAGGTCAGGCCGGTGGTCGTGCCAAGACTGAGCGTGCCGTGCGTGACCGCCAGGGTCACCCGCTGCACACCGCCGAAATCATCAGTGTCCGTGTAGGAAATGCCCGTCAGCGCAAAGGATGTGCTGTCCTCGGGAACCGACACCGTTGGCGGCGCTGTCACCACGGGGGCATCATTGGTCCCGGACACCGTGATGGTGAAGCTGCCCTGATGGGTATTGTTGCCATCGATCCCTGTACCTTCCTTGCCGTTGCCGACGCCGCCGTTGCGGTCATCGGCGATGACATTGATGGTCACGATCTTGTCGACATTAGGATTGGCCGGGGTGTAGCGCATGGAACCAAGCGCTGCGCTGACATCGGCATTGGTCCCGCGGATCACGACCGTTGCGGTGCCGTCACCGGCCACCGTAACGTTGGCCTGGTTCTGGATCAGGATGGCGCCATAGGGCCCGCCGTCCGCAACCGCCGACACCGTGACTTCGATATAGTCCGTGGCACCCTGGCTGATGTCCTTCGTATCCTGGACATTGAAACCCGTGGTGATATCGAGATAGGTCCCGCTGTTGAGCACCTGATTACCCGGCACCGTCAGTACCGGCGCATCGTTCACCGGCACGACGTTGACCGTATTGGTCACGCTGGCGGTTTCTCCGCCACCCGCGTGGGCAAAGTCGGCGAACGTGGCGCGGACATAAAACGGACCGTTGTTGAAATCGTTCCGCGCTTGCAATTTCAGGCTGTTCAGCGCTGCCTGCACCTCGCTCATCGAGCCGGTCAGAACGATCGTATTGCCGTTGTTACCGGTCGCGCTGGTCAGGCCAGTGGTCGTGCCAAGCTGCAGACGCCCCTGCGTCGTGACATTGGCGAGGACGCTCAAGCCAGCATCGGTGAACAGCTGGACTGTCACCGTCACATCCTTGCCAAAGCTGTCGACATCGCCCAGGGTGTAACCGCCCAGGGTGACAGTGCCATCTTCGTTGACGGAGTATGTCGTGCCGTTGTTAATGGTCGGCGGATCGTTGAAATTCGAGGCGAGCAGGACGATGTCCTTGCTGACACGATTGTTCGCGGCGTTGATCGGCGTGCCGTCGGTGTTTTCCGTAGCCGTTACGCCGCCGTTCGCACCGCTGGTTTCGAGCGTGCCTGTATTGGTGTACAAGCGATCGTCGACCGTCACGCGAATGCGATGGGTGCTGCTGTCCTCGTCGCTGCCGAAGCGCACCGTCAGCGTCGCCAGCGCGGCATTCACCTGTGCGCGCGTTCCCTGGATGACCAGGGTATCGCCTGCCACGCCCTTGCCGCTGACGAAGGCACGTCCGCCAACGGTTGGATCGGCACCGGTATAGTCCAGCGCCGCGCCGCTCAAGGCCACACCGCCGCTGGTCACGACCTGCACTTCGACACGGATGAAATCCTCTTCCGAGCCGGCCGTAATGTGGGCCAGGTCCGGGTCATCGACCGATACGCCCGGTACCGGTGTCGGCGTGGCCCCGTTGCCTAGAACCTCCAGCGAATCGGGTGTCTGGACCGTCGGCTTGTCGTTGGTCGGCGTCAACGTGATCAGGAATGCCTTGTTGCCGGTTTCGGCCACACCATCGCTAACGCGGAACAGGAACTTGTCGTGGTACGAGCCGAGGCCATCCGACACCAGCGCGCCCACTTCGCTGCCGTCATGAACATATTGCAGACGGCTGTTGTCGATATCTTCCTGGGTGAAGGTCGAGCCTACGCCCAGCACCTTGCCGTTCAGCATCAGCTTGCCGGATACCGGCGCCTCGATCACGCGATACTGGCGCTGCACCGTGGTGTTGTCGGAATCGACCGCCGTCAGGTGCGCGCTCGTAATGATGCCGGATCCACCTTCGGGAACGTTCGCCAGTATCTCGTTGGCACCCGTGGTCGAACCGCCGCCGCCAATGGTTCCGCCGATGACCGGATCGGTATCGCCCGGCTTGTCGGCAATTTGCGGCGCATCGTTGACCGGAACCACCTTGATGGTCGCAGTGCCGATATTGCTCAGATTCGATTCGGCACTGCCATCCGCTACGGCCGGCGCGGAACTGTTGGTCGCCCATGGACTGCCCGGATCGCCAAGGTCGTCGCGCACGGTGTACTGGAACGTGACCCACGGTCCGCCGTTGTAGGTCAGGGGCTCGCTGCCATCGTGCACATAGCGCAGGCCGGAGGTGCCGCCGTCGGCAGTCGCCCCCAGCAGGCTGCTGGGCAGCCATTCGCCCGGCTGGACATTGACCCACGCAGCGCCGTTCCAGCGCTGCAGCACGCCATGCACCGTGCCATTGCCATCGGCTGGCTGCGCCGAGACCTGGAACCACAGGAAATCCTTTGCGCCCTCGCCTGTCTGCTTGGCCAGATCCTGGCTGCCGTCCACATCCGACATGCCAAGCACACCAGCGCCGAGACGCACAGTGTTGTTGTTACCCTCTGCAACCTGGGTCGCTCCGCCGCTGGCGACCGGACGGTCGTTAGTCGGCGTAACATCCACCGTGAAGGCATCGGCGTGGTGGTTCTCCGTACCGTCGCTGACGATATAGCTGAAACTCGCCGTGTGCTCTTCGCTGCCGTCATGCACGAAACGAATACTGCCGTCGTTGATTTCCTGCTGCGTGAACTGGCCGTTGGTATGCACAACGACCCAGTTCGGCGCGCCAGGCGTGCCGATATTGCGTTCGATCTTGCCGTTGGCCGGCTGAGAAGTCAGCGTATAGACCGTTTCCTCAGGACTCAGGGTGATCGACACGTCGTCCGACGGATCCGGGGTACCGCGCGTATCGGTACGCGTGATCGTGTAGTCCAGCATCGTATTGTCGATCACATAGCCGCCGCTGGTACCAAGATTCGCTTCGTGCCACGTCACCGTGCCGTTGCCGTTGGTCATGGCGCCAGGCATGAAGTCATAGCGCATGTCCTCGCCGCCATAGCCCGGTGTAGCAGGCCGTGGATCGCCGGTATACGGATTGGTGTGCGGATTGTTGCTGGCGGTCACGCCGAAGTGGAAACTCTGTACGGCGATCGGACCATCCGGAGTATCACGCACGCCACCTTCGCGGCCGCCGGTCGGGTTGGCGGGATCGGTCCACACGTCGTAGCCGAACGCAGAATCGCGCACCGTGAAGGTGAAGCCGTCGAGCGTGTCGGTCGTCAGATCGGTGGTCTGGTAGTAACGCACGTGGCCGGCATCGATCTGCGCCTGCGTAAAACGCCCCCCCTCGCCCAGCACGATCCAGCCGTCGCTATCCGGGCCAAGACCACCGCCGACGTACACCTGAATCTCGCCGTGCGCGGGACGCGACTCGATGCTGTACACCAGATGGTTGTCCGGCGTGGTCTGCGACGGATTGGCCGGATTGCGGTCCGTATCGCTGGCCTGCAACATGCCGCTGGTAATCGTGGTCACGGCCCCTTCGCTGACGGGCAGCGCACTGCCTGCCGTTCCGTGGCTATTGTCGAGCGTCGGGTCGTCATTGTTGGGAACGACATCCAGCGTGATCGTTTTCGAGACCGGCACCGAGGCGGTGCCGGTGCCACCGCCGGCATCGGTCACGGTGATGCGGTAAGACGGCATGACGGCGCCGGGCGCATCCGGCTCGCTGCCGTTATGGCGGAATTTCAGCCAGGTGGAGAGATTAGCCGCCTGCGTGGCGGTCAGTATCAGCGGTCCGGTGATTTCCTCGCCTGGATCGACCTGGTTGTCGCCGTTCATGTCCAAGAAGAACACGCCCTGGCCACCCGTGACGATGTTGTCGAGGGTGATGGTGCTGTTGGCGAGCGTATCGAATGCATCGCCAAGATCGATGCTAGGCGCCACCGGCTTGACTTGCCCTTCGATCAGCGTGGGCGCCCCCGTGATCACAGGGTCGACGTTACTCGGGGCGATATTGATATCGATGGTACCGGGGGTCACGCCGCCCCCGCCATCGCTGACGGCAATGCCAAAGCTGTCGGTACCCGGAGCGCTCAAATCCGCCCCGTTATGGGTATAGACCAGGCTACCGAGCTCTGTCACCGGTACCACCATGCCAATCGTCACCGCGCCGCCCTTGTAAGTGAGCGTGCCGTGCGTGGGCAAGGAGGTGATCTGTACCATCTGCTGTGCTATCACCTGCTGGCCAGTGGCGATATCAGCGTCCAGGGCGCTGGCGCTCGATGCCAACTGTCCGAGCGAGAGAGATACGCTGCCGCGCTCATCGACTTCGAGCCCCACGCCGGTGCTGAGGTCTGGCGCATCGTTGACCGCCGTGACGGCAAGATTGCTGACCACCAGCGTGCCGGTACCACCGTTGTCGACATCGGTCGCCGTCAGGACGATCTGCGGCGTGAAGCCAGGCGCAGAACCGTTCTGGTCCGCATCTGCGGTAAAACGCAGGCTGGCCAGCGCAGCATTCAGATCCGCCAGCGATCCGGACAGCGTGAAGTCATTGGAACCATTGCTTCCGGCCGTGATGGTCACATTGCCGAGGCTGGCGATGCGTGCAATGCCATCCGTGGTCTGGATGCGCAACGTCATGTTTGCCGAATTATCGGGATTGGCCATCACGATGCCAGCAATGGCAAACTCGGTATCCTCGGCTCCGGTGCGCACCGACGGGCCGTTGGCATCGGTGAAAGTGACATTGGCAAGCAAGGCGCTGTAGCCATCCAGCGTAGACGGGCGGAACACCACCTCGGCCTCGATGCTGCCGGTCTGCTGCTCCAGCTCCCAGTCGCCGCCTTTGCCGGCGGCGCCGGTACTGTCGCTCGACGCCGCGATGTCGGCGCCGGTCAGATGAGCGAGCTGTGCGAGAAAGGCCGTCCCCGCCGCACCTTCGGCCACATCGCAGCCATATAGCAGGATATCGGCCTCGGGGCCAAGATGCGCGGCCCAGCCCTGCACTTCCCCCTGCCGCGCCGCCAGCGTATCGGCATTGACCGTATCGCTGCCCAGCGTCACGCTGCCGGATGTGCCATGGCTGATGATATGCACGGCATCGAAGCCATGCCCGCCCTGTCCATTCGCCAGAGCCTCGCCAATCGCGGCCAGGCCAGATTCATCGTTACCGATGACACGTACCGTGACATTGGCCGGCAGATCCGCCAGCAGGCTCTGGTAATCCGCAACGCGGGCATCGATGACGACCAGCACCCCGCCACCAGCGCCTGCAGGCTTGCTGGGCGTAGCTTCGACGGCAGGCGGCGCGGGGTCCTGCTGCCGTTCCGCCACCGGCTGGTCGACAGAGCCCGCGTGCGGATCAGCGAATATATCGGCGGCGGCCACGGCGGCTGCACCGTCGAACAGGATACGCGGTTCGAGCGCAACAGCGCGGCTGGCTGGGCGAAAACGAGGCTTGGCGTTTTTCATGGCAGGCTTGGGCAATCGTCGTTTCATGCCGGTGCCGTCGTTGGCACCGCATGTCAGGAGACATGGCCCACATCAACCCGCCGGAAGCCATTTCGGAGATGAGCGCCCGGCCGGAGTATGCTGAGATGGCCACGCTTTTGGGTGCGACGATTATTTCACTCAATCTCGGTGCAGCCTTTGATCAAGCAAACCCAGCCTTTGCCTCAAGGGAAAATTGCGCGGGAATGTTGTCCAGGCCAGACGGGCAAGGCGCATCCGGCCCCCCCGCGATCAGCGCGAGCCTTCTGCCTCACCCTCGAGGAGGCACTGGATGTCGCTCAGGCGGCCCTCTTCCGCCAGCATGCGCACGGCGTCGACAAACGCCTGGCATGCTGGCGATGGGGTCGGCAAGGCGCTGGCCCATGCGGCAATATCGGTCACCGCGCCCATCTTGAGCAGGCGTTCAAGATCCGCGCGGGCTGCATGCGGCAACTTCTCCAACCCCTCTCTCACGGTGGATGCCACTTCAGCATCCACGGGGGGGCAGGCCGGTTCGATGACGGGCACAGTGAAAAGGTCGCCTGCCGTGCCAACCAGGACCGGCATATCCACGGTCACTTCGGTACCGATGCCAAGCACACTGTGCAGATGGACATCCCCGCCCATGCGTTTGACCCACAAGGCCACGATCGGCAGGCCGAGACCGGCTCCCTCCTTGTTCGTTGTGTTGTGTCCGCGGAAATAAGGGGCAAAAGCGCGGTCACGGTCGTCCGCACTCATGCCTTGTCCGGTATCGGCCACACGCACCAGCAAACGAATTTTCTGCGGCATGTCGGCATCGGCATGGGACTCGACCGTCAGCTTGATCGTGCCGTCATGCGTAAACTTGGCAGCATTGGCAAGCAGATTGATGAGCACTTGGCGCATGCGCCGGCCATCCAGCACCAGGACTGGCGGTAGCTCCGGATCGAACTCCAGCATGAAATGATTGTTGTTGCTGGCCACCAGATCCTCGACCTCCTGTGCAATGTTGCTAAAGAGTTCATGCGCATACAGAGGCGCCATACGAAGTGTTTCGCCGCCCGCGCCTCGCGCATATTCAATCAGATCGGTCAGCAGATGCAGCATGTGATCGGCGCTGTGCCGGAAGATTCCGGCACGCCGGCCGATCTCTCCGCCCTCGGCTTGCATCAGTTGCGCATAACCCGCAATGGTAGTCAATGGTGTACGCAGATCGTGGCTGACGCGCGCAAGAAAATCGTTCTTGGCGTCGTTTGCTGCCTCGGCGCGCTGAATGGCTTGTTCCAGTTCTGCAGTCCGCAACGCCACCAGTCGCTCAAGCGTCGCGCGCTGCCCATGTTCGATCGTCCGGATGTTCTGTTGCAGCCTTCGTTCCTTGGCCTGCTGCCCCATGATGTAGATGCCCACAATGCCAAGCGACGCCACAATCTGCACGATGAGCACAAGATGCGCATGATCGAACAGGAGATGGAGCTGAGCAACATGCAGGTTATGTACCAGCCGCAGTACCGCCATGCCCCAGCACAAGCTGAGCAGCGCGAGTAATGCCTGCTTATAACGGTCGCCATGCGCGCGGACCGAGAGCAGGGAGATCGGCCACAAATGCAGAACCAGCAAGATACTCAGCAGCGCCAGCCATTGCGCCTGGAGCAGATCGACAAAGAAATAGCTCAACAACACATGCGCCTGCAGGACGATCAGCCCGATATATACCGTGCGCCAGACCCGATGGTTGCACAGCTCGCTGACAATGCATGCGACAGCGGTAAAGCACATCACCCGCAATACCGCCAGTGCCACGATGATCCATGGAAAGTATTCGCGTGCGGCTGGCGCCAGGTAGCCAGTAATATAACCAAGGGCGGCCGCTTCGTGCGCCAGTGCAGCAACCAACCACGCTGCAAGTACCGCCAGCCGCCAGCTACGGAACAGCAGCAAGACCAGCGCCAGGGCACACATGACACCAAACAACGCGGCGTGCAGCATCTGCTCGCGGTGTTCGGCCACGCGAAAGAACTGCGGTTCCCACATCCGGACATCGATCACATGCCACGCACCACCCTGGATGCGCCACATGGCATGCACATGTTCGCCGGGTGGTAACTCGATCGAAAACACTGACTCCATGGCCATGCCTGGCCGCTCCGCCAACGATTGCCGCGTGCCGCCCTGGATATACTGGCGTACCGCCCCGGACACAGGATCGAGCAACCACAATTCCACACTGGCAAGCCGCCAGTCATCCACTGTCAGCAGGCGGCGAACCGGCTCCTTGCTCGAGTTGTAAAGCCCGGCCCCAAGCCAGATCGTTTCCGGCTGCAAGGCTGAAGTGAGATGCTTCCACCGGACGGGCTGCCAGTCCTTAGCGTGATGGGCTGCCCCCAGCTCCACCCGCTTGCCTGCCGATTCACGCAGCATGTGCATCTCGCGCATGATCGACTGGCCCGTCTGCAGGGGCGCAATATCCACATCCACCATGTCCGCTGCTGCTGACAGACTTGAAAGTAGCAGCCACGCCATGACAACCAGGAACGGCCACCGCCGCAGAACCTTCACCCTATCTCCTTCGGGGACCGTCCGTGACGATATCGGATTGGCGTCAGACCAAAGCGCTCCTTGAAGGCTGTCGCAAAATTCGCTCCACTTGTGTATCCCAGGTCCTCGGCTATCGTTTGTACAGCGAGATTCGTGCTGACCAGGAGATGGCACGCCTGCTTCATCCGTTCTTCACGCAGAAATTCGAACACCGTCATCCCGGCGCACTGCTTGAATGCTTCATTCAGCCGCTTGGGATACGTACCCACCATGTCCGCTAGATCGGACAACTCCAGCGCAGTACCGAGATGTCGCAGCAGGTAACCGCTGGCGGACTCGAACAGCAGGGCATCGAGGTTGGATACCGTGGGCGCGATATCAGACGCACGCCGCTCGGCCATGCCGGCCGAGTCCTGGTGACCGCGCTGGCGGACGTGTATTGCCAGCCGCAGTCTCACCTCATCGAAATTGAATGGTTTGGTAACGTAATCCACGCCACCGGCCAGCAGCCCCGCAACGCGCTCTTCTGGCATCGCGGCGCCACTCAGGAAAATCACGGGAGTATTGCTCAAAGCCGGATCGGCCTGCAACAGCCGGCATGCCTCGATGCCGTCGCACACAGGCATGCGTACGTCCATCAGGACCAGGTCCGGCGAAACCAGTTGGGCCTTGCGGAAGCCGTCCGCGCCATTGGATGCCAGATAGACTCGGCACCCATGACGTTGTAGGAAGGTCGCGAGGAGCGTCCTTTCCGCAGCAACATCATCGACGACGAGTATGCGGCGGCCGTCAAGCACCCCGAGCCTGAGATTTCCCTGTGCGATATTCATCGACGCAACTTCATTATTGTTATTTGAATATGCGGCGCGCCGGCATGACCGGTGATCCTATCGGAATCAGCGCAGCTAGAACTGCTGCTGGCATGTTCCGATACTTTGGCATTCCGGAGCAGATCTCTGCACATAGCGTTGCAGCCCGCCGCGGTCCTATCCGACACAACTCATCGTTTGGACAGGCAGGCACGGCTATAGTAATGCAAGGCTACGACCGCATCAATGCGGGAACTTTCATGATCTGTATGTAAAGCTGATTCAAGTCGACCCGTTAGTCGGTCAACGAAACAGACTACACGCGAGGTGCGGCATAGTTAATCGCCTACTTTCCCCACCCACTGCATGAGTGAAAGCGCGAAGTGCCGCATTGGTAGTACAGCCCGCGATGTACTCGGCTTTTGGGCTGACACCCACAATACCGATAATGTTGACGATCACCCCGTTTTTCTGCACCTTCATCGCAGAAAGGGCCCGTCGCGTCATGTTGATGTAGCCGAACAGTCAGCTCCCATGCCTCACGCAAGCGGGCATCGTCAACATGTTCCAGGCTTCCACAGGGAATCGCACCGGCATTGTTGACCAGGATATCGATTTATCCAGCTGTGGCGATCAGGGTATCGATGCCTTCCTCTGTCGAGAGATCGACGTCGTGGCAAACAGATTGGATGCCAGTTCGCGCAAAAATGTCATCTGCCGCAACGCGCAGATCATCCGCTTTTCGTACTACCAGCACGGGAATCGCACCCTCCTTGGCAAATGCAACAGCGCATGCCAGACCAATCCCCCGAGATGCGCCTGTGATCAGCACTCGTTTTCCTGTCAGCACCAAGTTCATACTCTCTCCTTGCTGTCATTCTTCAATCAGGCTGCAGCCGCGCCTTGACGAGATTGAACGCAATGGCGACTCAGAACAGCATGACGACGTTTAGTGTGATGCTAGCCGATGTGCCGACTGCTTCAACCATCTTTCCCACAATCCATACACCGGCCGCCTGCCCGCCCGCATGCAGGCGGGCGAACAGGGCAACGGCCGTACCGCGCCGCTGCGGCTCCATCTGGCTGGCATCCAGTTGCAGGGCGTTATGGAACATGTAGAAACCGACGCCACTGAAAAAACATCCGGGGATCGCCCACCACCAGACTGGCGCCAGTGCGATACCGATCAGTGCAACTGCGGCAATCCCGCCTGCGCGCAGGACAATCGTGGCGGCATGCATACTCGCCAGCCGAGATGCCTGCCAAGCAAACGCCATGCTGCGCGGACCAACACTACCGTCTGCGCAGCATCCTCCCCCAGCTAACTGTATTCATGAAGACTTTGTCACAGGACTTGTATCAAATTTCAAGCACTCGGTGTGGACGGTTAGAAGCAGAAATGCCCATCTCGCTCAAAACACATCCCCGCCATCGTCGTCCGAGACGTTCGGGACATTTGGGGCGGCACTTGATGTATCTTCATCACCGTCCCGCCCCGTATCGAAAATACCATTTGAGACAGCGAGACCGCCATTCTTGCGGCTAGGATCTACGCCGCTCGCCCGGATTGCATAAAAATACATACGACCGGTCTTGCCCAAGGCTCGAACAAAGTGTTTGCTCTTTTTTCGCTTGCTGTCGTTTTTGTACAGTAGCCCCGCATCCTCGAGGGCGGAGAGTGCAGCAGCCTTGGAAATATCCCCCAAAGCGGCAGACAAGCCCGTTTCGGTGAAAAGATAAAGGTCGCCTGTTTCTTGGTTTTCTTTGTAATAACCAGCCACGCTATGAGGGAGCCGGTCCACATCCGTTGCGAGGGGAAACTGCCCAGGATGGGTGGCGATGAACTCACCTATGGCACGAATAGCACGTTTGCCATCATCGACCTCAGGAATCGTTGCTCGCCATGTTGCCCAAACCGCACGAACAGCCGCTTTGATTGCCTGCGGATCATAAGGTAGAACCCCCGCTTCCGCAGCCAGTTCACCTGCGATTTCCACCAGTATAAATCGTTGTGCGGCGCGCGTGATCTCAGGTGAGCTCTCATCAAAAGTATCAGTTCTTGATAGGAGTCTGGCCCGGATAGCCTGGCCCATGGCATGATGATCAGCGAATTCCCCAACCAACCAATCGATAAAAGCGCGCCCCGCCACGCCATAGCATTCCGACGCGGCCTGCTTCAGACCTCGGATTTTCTGGCCGACCAATGCGTGGCCGGCAAAAAGGCCAGCTGCCGGCAGCGGAATATCAAAAATGCGTACTGCCTGTCCTCCTTTTTGGTGCTGACCATTTTGTTGCATCAGCTCCCCTAGGGAGATTTCGCCCGACGAGAGAATTAGGGTTCGCCAATTACGAGGAGTACGACGCTGGCTATCCGACTTCAGGCGTTCTGCCCCACGGCCTCCCGCGAGGTTATAAATTGCCCGGCCAAGTTCAGCTGGGTTGCGGAAGGTGCCCAGTTCATCAAGTGGAAGCGGCAAATCATTGTGCTCCTCCGCCAAGCTTTCCAGGGCGTTTCCGGTCGCATTCCAGCGACGGCAGAATGCAAGACCATCCGCGCCAGGATCTCCGCCGTGCCCCCATACGCTGGCGACTAACTGTAGAAGAGTGGTCTTACCGCGACTGGTCAGGCCATACAGATTGAATCCGAAGCTATCGCTATTCGCTGGACGGAGCAGTGGGGCGACGAAACTCGCGCAAAGGGCAAATGTGGCCAGCCGATCTTCACCAGCGGGCAAAGCAATACGGCGCTGCCATTCTGCCAATGTTCCGGATGCCCGACAAGATTCGGACATCCGGTTGGCGCGTTCTGGCTGAAACACACTATCCTGCACACCAACCACCTGCTCAGGAAAGACGAAGGCCGCACGACTCCCCTCTGCCCACCCCAAACGGGGCTGCGCGGTCAACCACCCTCGCTGGCGCGCCAGTAAACGTGCCGCATCGAGGTAGCTGATGAGAGCTTTTTCTTTGCTTGGTACGACACGAATACCGCGATCTGCAAGCACTCTTGCCAAGTCAGATGGATCACCATGAAGACGCGAAGCAGGGATACTGAGCGAAATGACCCGATCATCCAGGGTGATACCGGCAATCAACAACCCGAAATCGTGTCCCGTAGCGCCACGCGTCAAGCGCTGGATCACTATCGGGCCGCAGACTTGCTCAGGCGGACTGTCGTCTTTTTCTCGGCTGATTCCATCGGCGCCAAAGAGAAACGGGAACGGAATGTAGTCTTGAAGCGGCCCCTCTGTCCCGTTAGGCACGCCTTGCTGGTGACCAGTGAGCCCCTCCAAGAGGCGTGCCAGCAGTGCATCCGGCTCGGTTGTCGCGTCTGTCCCGCGTCGATTGCTAGCATCTGTTAATGCATCCGAGGGACCGAGGCAATTATTTGGAGTAAGCATTGCTTAGGCCTCCCCATTAATTAGAAACTCGACATCACTGACGCGCCAACGCAAACGACCACCGATACGAATCGGCTGGATAGGGCCACATTCATAGCAAGCCCAGCGACGAAGCGACTGAGGCTTCATGGCTAGGACCACTGCGGCTTCATTATTGGTCAACAAGTCCCGACCTTCTTGTAGGAACCTAGACAACACGGAAGAAGACATGGATTGCATTTGATCACCTTTACCGCATATCGCGGAGAGTTACGGTGATGAGATATTTATCTATGCCCACACTTCGTGGTTGCTTATTGACCGTAACGGTACCTTAGCGGCCTTGGTGGCACCTTAGCGGTAACAGAAAGACTATTTAACCTTCCCCCCAACCAAGTTCATACGCTTTAATCGCCGATTCAATGCTGTTATTGTCAGAGTTTCAGGCTTACCTGACACTCGCTCCCAGACAACACCTTCTGGTTTTGTATCAACCACACAGGGATCATTCGTTTTCTTTAGTTCAGCCATCACCGTACCCCCGTTGACTCTTCTACCTTGTCGCTGCATTTCTGGCACGAGATCCTGTAACAGAAGTTTCATGGCATCGGCTCGCGTTCCCTTCGATCTCTCACGAGCCGCTGCCTCAACGTGCACCTCAGTCCGATGCGAAGGAGTATCAGAAAATTCCTCATCGGCGCCACTGGAATCAAGCTCGCCCCTCAGCTCAGGATACCGCCCACTTGCCAGTTCATCTACAAGGCGATGAAACACCGTTGGTAACATGTCAACGTCGCTACGATTGATACGTACCCACTCCATGGGAATTTGCGCCACGGTCTGAAATCGGTTATTACCGTGAACCATTTGAATATTCTCTGCACTATTCGAGATCAGCCATTGGTGCAGGCTGCTGGCGAGATGGCCGCCCCTCACTTCGAATAGCATCGGGTAGCTATAAGTCCATTTTTCCCAACACCCATCTTTGAGTATCAGAAAGGGAATACCCACTGGTGGACAAATTCTCACCGTCTCAGGCTTGAGATTAGAAAGACGCTCAAGCACTGCACGCGATGTCCAAGGCTCCCCAGTACGATCGAGAAGATACGCCGCCACCTCGTCGAGAGTATTCCACGCCGCCAGCATCATCATGTCAAAGCTTCTCCCTTGGATAGCAAAACGGTCACCCTAGTATCGAATTTGATACTAGGGTGACCGTATATATAGGGAGTCATTCTATGCCATTGTTATCATGTTTTTCTCGCGGCATAGATGACCATACGACCACCGTCAATATTCAGATCTGTACAAGCCCTTGCCCAACCCAAAGGGGTAGCATGATTCACTCAAGCCGCCACAGTCACCCTGAATCCTTGTGTTTCGTGCTGTGACGCAAACCCGATACCAGCTTGTTCGAGCATCCAAGCCTCGATCTTATCGTGCCACATGCGCAGCAAATCCAAGGGGCGACGACGATAATGTTTCTCTGCAATTGCACTAGGTTTGTGACCCTGAATCTGCGCCACGACACCAACCGGTACCTCGCACCATTCCGCCAGCGTCCCAAACGAGCGGCGCAAGCCGTGCAACGTCACATGTGGAAGCCCTGCGGCACGAAGCGCGCGATTATGCGCAATACGCGGCTCTTCTATATGCCCACTGTCTGATGACAGACTTGAGAAAACCCACTCATTGTGGCGAGGCAAGGCTTTCAACAGCGAGGCAAGATAAGGGGTCAGAGGGATCGTCCGACCGCTATCCTGCTCCACCTTATCGGCGATAGACAGGCTACGCCATTGAAAATCCACGTCAGCCCAACGCAGCTCCGCCATTTCCTCACGCCGAGCCCCGGTGATCAGTAACGCCTGAAGGTATGCAGATATCACTGGATTGTCGAGCCCTCGCACATAAGCGAACCACGCCGGCAATTGCTCACGCTGAAGGCTATCGCCGTCCTTTGCTTGCGTACGCGGCACAGAATCTTTAACTTGGCGTGACTTGTAGGCATCGGCAGGAACAATTCCTTTGTACTCGGGCATGTCGTCTGCCCATCGGATAAACCCGCGCAGCAGCCGATACGACAATGCCGTCATGGTTGAGCGCTGACTTGCCTCTACCTCAAGCCATTGGGCAATGCGTCCACCATTTAGCTCCGACAGCTTCAGCGGACGAAATACGGCCAACGGTCCAGCCACCGTGAATCCTTTGCCGCGCTTCCTGGGACGTCCACCAGCATCCGCATGATTCACATGATCTTGATAGTGCCGCTCACTCCAGCGTGATTTGCGTGCCTCGAGATACGCACCCCATGCTTCAGCAAACGTTACATCCTGACGGCGAGCCTCTGCTTTATTGGCCTCATGAGCAATACGTTGTTCAGCTTCGCGCTCACGTGGATCAATTCCTTGATCAACCAAGCGCCGCAGTTCTATCGCACGCTCACGAGCCTGAGAGATCGTCCAGGTAGATACCCGCCCGATCGTGATCCTCATCGTTTTTCCGTGCAGCCGCGCCTCAAAGATATACGTACGTGCGCCACCTGCCGTTACTCGCAAACCAAACCCGACCAGCTTTGCATCCCAGAAGAACATCTGCTGCTTACCCGGAGGGCAAGCATACGATGTCACGCGTTCGGTTGTGAAATTCTCTCGATGGGACACCCCCTTCTCCTATCCAAACAATATGTAGGCAATGTGTAGGCATTCTATATCAACATCGAGGAATTTTTAACTACATCACCTCATGATCAAATTTTATCAAGCCATTGTTTTTAATCATTTTTTATCAAACACAGGCTTCACACTCAACGCAGCTCAACTGTTAATCTTCGGACTGTTAATCCGCAGGTCGCAGGTTCGAGCCCTGCTCGGGGAGCCACGGAATACAAGGCCCACAAGAAATTGTGGGCCTTTTTTCTTTTGCGCAATGCTATCGTTTGATAGGCTGTCGTCCGTATTGGACACGCCTCAACGATCTTCCTGTGCCGTCCCGCACGCGCCGTTATCCAGCGGCAATCCGCCCCTCCACGGGTGCGGGCGCTGAGCACCGCGTTCCACTTGGAATACGCCGCACACCGACCAGGAATTGACACGGCTTTCCACACGTTGCGAACGAGAGCGCCGCGAGCAGACCCGGCCCGCATCGTGTACAGTGGAACCTCATTTTTGCCAGCAACGCCGCGTCAGCGGCTGATCGCGGTACGCTGCGATCCACCCATGGCCCTTGTCTGACCGTGCGCGTTGTCCGTCTGCCAACCCCTCGGCGGCGATCCTGGCAACGCATATGCACACGACTGAACCGGCCTCATGGACCCGCCCCTATCCTGATCAGGAACTGCATCGATGTCGTCGGGTGCGGATGCCTGGCGTCCCGGTGCCGCGCCTGTATCGGTCTTCTTGGTATCGCGTCCGATCCGGCGCGCATCCGCAACGATGCGCGACTGCCCCGTTCCAGCGCGCCTCCGACCTCGCCGCCGGCGGTTCTTTCACCGTGCCTCACAGCATTGCCCCTCGCCTCTGTTGTTCAGAATGCCCTCTCCATCCGATTTGCCCACCGCCTCCGAATTTTCATTTCGCAAGATCGCCGTCCAGGCCTTCGGCCCCAGCCTGCTCTTCGGCGTCGGCGAAGGCGCCATCCTGCCGATCATTCCGCTGACGGCACGCGATCTCGGCGCGTCAGTCCCCATCGCGGCACTGATCGTCGGCCTGATCAGCCTCGGCTCGCTACTCAACAACATCCCCGCCTCGCTGATCACCATCCGCTGGGGCGAGCGCTGGGCCATCGTCGCGGCGGGCATCTGGAGCGCCATGGGCATGGCACTGTGCCTGTGGACGTCGGACCTGCGGCTGTTTTCAATCGGCTGCCTCATGGTGGGCATGTCACAGGCAGTCTATTACCTGGCGCGGCAGAGCTACATGGCCGAAGCGGTGCCGATTGCCTATCGGGCTCGGGCCATGTCGACGCTAGGCGGCGTGATGCGCATCGGCATGTTCATCGGTCCGTTCCTGGCGGCTGCCGGCGTCCATGCGTACGGACTGGATGCCGCCTATGCCATCGGCATCGTCGCGGCAATCGCGGCCGCCGCCATCGGTGCGCGTCTACCGGACCTCAAGGCTGCACCGCTACCGGCGGGGCAGGTGGCACCAGCATCCGTCACGACACTCTCCACACTACGCGATCACCGGCGCGTGTTCCTGACACTCGGCATTGGCGTGGTGCTCGTCGCCGCGGTGCGCGCCTCGCGCCAAGCCGTCATTCCACTATGGGCCGAACACCTCGCGCTGGCGCCCGCGCTCGCTTCCCTGATCTATGGCCTGTCCGGCGGCATCGACATGCTCGTGTTCTATCCGGCCGGCAAGGTCATGGACCACAAGGGACGGCGCTGGGTGGCCGTGCCGTCGATGCTCATCATGGGCACCGCGCTGATCCTGATGCCATTCACCCATGGATTCACCACGCTGCTGATCGCTGCGCTGGCCATCGGTTTCGGCAATGGCATCGGCTCGGGCATGATCATGACGCTCGGCGCCGATCATTCGCCCTCGCACGGACGCGCGCATTTTCTTGGGGTGTGGCGCCTGCTGTCCGACATCGGCTCTTCGTTCGGCCCTGCCCTGCTCTCGTTCCTGGCTGGCAGCCTGTCGCTGGCGGCCGGCATCGCTACCACGGGGGGCATTGCCTTGCTCGCGGCTGGCGCTTTGGCCTACTGGATTCCACACCAGGATCGCACCTGACCGAAACGGCCGCCCACCAGCCCCTTCAGTGGTGCCGGCTAGGCCAGATATTCGCTGGGCGCGGCACCGAGGGCGCGCCGGAAAGCCACGGTAAACGCGCTGGGACTGCTGTAGCCGAGCTCCATCGCCACGCGCGTCACCGACTGCCCCTGCGCAAGCCGCGTCAGTGCCGCGAGCAGGCATGCCTGCTGGCGCCAGTGGCCAAAGCTCATGCCGGTCTGCGCACGGAACATGCGCGTGAAGCTGCGACGGCTCATGCCGGCCTGCTGTGCCATCGCATCGATGTCAGCCTCCAGCGTCGGTGCCTGCAGCAGCGCGAGGCACAACCGTGCCAATCGCGGGTCATGCGGCAGCGGCGCATTCAGCGGTAGCTCCGGCATCCCGGCGATCTCCTCGACGATCAGCTGCATCAGATGATCGTCGCGCCCGCCCCGGGTGTATTCCGCCGGCACGTCCACGGCGGCGCACAGCAACTCATGCAGCAGCGGCGAGACGTTGATGACCGTGCAGCGCGTCGGCAGCCCTACCGCCATGGCGATGTCCGGATGGATGTAGGCACTGCGCGTGCTGGTTGGGCCGCCCATGCGCACTTCATGCGCGATGCCGCCCGGAATCCACGACGCGCGCCGTGGCGGCACGACCCAGCTGCCCTCATCGGTGGTGACCGTCAGCACGCCGGTGCTGGCGTACAGGCACTGGCTGCGCTTGTGGCTGTGCCCGGGCAGGACATAGCCGGCAGGGTAGTCGTTGCCGACCGTCACGACATCGCGCGGCACGCCCTCATATGCTTCAACCTGGATATTTCGCATGAACGCCCCGGCCTGGCCCAAATTCGAAAAAAACGGGCCCGACAATGAATGCGGGCCGCTTGCCATCAATTTAAAGTGAGGCTCTCGAATCGGCAAGTCCTGCTTTCATCGTGCCCCGGACCATGCCGCCTTTCCGGAAGAAATCATGTCTGACAACGCAGTTGCTCTCGGCGATACTTCGCCTGCCTCACCGACCTCCCCCGTCTCGCCACGCCCTTCGTCGCCAACCCTGGCATCGCCCAGCCCCGCACAAGGTTTCGCGGTCCGCATCGTGGGCGCGGTCGCCTTCGCCCATTTGCTCAACGACACGATCCAGGCCATCGTCTCTTCAAGCTACCCGCTGCTCAAGGCCGAGTTTGCCCTGAGCTTCACGGAGATCGGCTGGATCGCGCTGGTCTTCCAGATCACGGCCTCGCTGCTGCAGCCATGGATCGGTCTCTACACCGACAAGCACCCGAAGCCGTATCTCCTGCCGATGGGCATGGTGGTCACCCTGATCGGTATCGGATTGCTGTCCGTCGCCGGGCAATTCTCGACGCTGCTGGTGGCGGCTGCCCTCATCGGCGTGGGCTCGTCCACCTTTCACCCGGAAGCCTCGCGCATTGCACGGCTGGCCTCGGGCGGACGCTTCGGGACGGCGCAGTCCATGTTCCAGGTTGGCGGCAACACCGGCTCGGCCATCGGTCCGCTGATGGCCGCGGCCATCATCATGCCGCATGGGCAGCCAGCCATCGCATGGTTCATGCTGGTTGCCGCACTGGCCATCTGGGTGCTGCTGCGGGTCACCGACTGGCGGCTGAAACACGCGCCGGCGCAGGTGGTGACCAGCGGCAAGCATGCCGTTTCCGGCCTGAGCCGCCGCCAGATCATCCGCGCCCTCGCGGTCATCGCGGTGCTGATGTTCGCCAAGTTCGTCTACATCGCGGCATTCACCAACTACTTCACCTTCTACCTGATCGAACGCTTCCACGTCTCCGTGCAGACCTCGCAGCTCTACCTGTTCATTTTCCTCGGCGCCGTGGCGGCAGGCACGTTTGCGGGCGGACCGGTGGGCGACCGCATCGGGCGCAAGGCAGTGGTATGGGTATCGTTCCTCGGCGTCGCGCCGTTCGCGCTCCTGCTCCCCCATGTCGACCTGTTCTGGACGGCGGTACTCGCCATCATGGTGGGGCTGGTCATGTCATCGGCGTTTGCGGCCCTGGTGGTGTATGCGCAGGAAGCGCTGCCGGGCCGCGTGGGCATGGTCTCGGGCCTGATGTTCGGCCTGATGTTCGGGATTGGCGGGCTGGGTGCAGCCGGCCTCGGCCACCTGGCGGACACCCACGGCATCGTGTGGGTCTACAAGCTCTGCGCCTACCTGCCGCTGCTGGGTTTTGCCACGGCATTGCTGCCCGATACGCGCGTTCGCAAGTAGTCAGGCCGGTCAGACCATAGAGCGGATTCGCCGGCACAGCGGCCCGCAAATCCGTGGCGCAGCCCGCACCGGCGCGGCGATCCGCAACGGTCCGGCAGCGCCTTGCTCCGCTTCGTCAGTCCACGCGCAGCACGTACTTCCCGAACACGTGCCCGCGTTCGAGCGTCTGCAGGACTTCCCCTGCCTGCGCCAGCGGAAACACCCCGGCGATATGCGGCTTGAGCGCGCCGCTCTCGTACAGGCGGAAGATCTCCGCCTGGGCAGCCTGGATTTTCTGCGGGGTGCGCACATGGTAGTCCGTCCATTGCAGGCCGCTCACCGTCAGGTTCTTGACCAGCAGGTAGTTGGCCTTGATCTCCGGGATCCGGCCCGAGGCAAAGCCCACCACCACCGCGCGCCCGCTCCACGCCATCGCACGCAGCGCGGCATCGAAGGCATCGCCGCCCAGCGTATCGATCAGCACATCCGCTCCACGCCCTTCAGTCAGCGCATGCACCTGGGCCCGCAGTGCATTGCGCAGATCGGGTGCCGCCAGGTCGACCGTCGCCGAAGCGCCCAGGCCCAGCGCAAACGGCATCTGGTCCGCATGCCGCACACCGGCGAGCGCCTTGCCACCCAGGCCTTGCACGATCTGCACCGCCGCCGAACCGACACCGCCCGCCGCACCGGTCACCAGCACCGTTTCGCCTGCCTGAAAACGGCCGCGCTCCATCAGGGCGAAATAGGCCGACTGGTACGCCAGCCCCATGGCCGCCGCATCCTCGAACGGCATGCTGTCCGGAATCTGGAAACAGTCGCAGGCGCGCGCCTTCACCAGTTCCGCGTAGGCGCCATACTCAACCTGCGTCGCCACACGGTCGCCCGGCCTGAAGCCCGAGACATTGGCGCCAACCGCGCGCACAATGCCCGCCGCATCCTTGCCGGGTGCGAACGGTAGCGGCGGCGAGAACTGGTACTGGCCGCGCACGACCAGCAGATCGGGAAAATTGACGGAGGCCGCGCGGACCTCGATCAACACGTCATCCGGTCCCGGCACCGGGTCCGGCAGGGAACCGAGGGCCAACGCCCCCGGCTCGCAATAGTCGTGGATGGCAATGGCTTTCATGAGCGTGATGCGCTTCCTGTTGTATTTCCCGCTGTATTTTCCGTTACGCCTGCAGCCGGAAGCCGGTCGTTGTGTTCGCCGAGGCCCGGCGCGCGTCGCGCCACATCCGCACCACGGAACGCAGGCACGATGGGTACCGGCAAGGCCGGCATGTGCTTGCCCGCACCGGTATCAATGCGGCGTGCGAACACGCCGCGCGCGGCAAAGTGCAGATCGCGGCTGGCGTCTTCGAGCCCCACCACCTTCACGGTGCAGACATCCTGTCCGGCAAAGCGCTTCACCCACTCATCCGCACTGCGTGCGGCGATGGCGTGTGCGACGGCGGTCATCACGTCCTGCGGCGTCAGCGTGGCGAGATGCGTCTCGTCCAGTCCGATCAGCGTGACGAAATTGCTCCAGAACTTTGCCTCGATCGGCGCTGCCGCCAGATGCTTGCCGTCCGCCGTCTGGTAGACCTGGTAGCGTGGCGAGCCGCCATTCACCAGGTCCGCCGCAGGCGCCGGCCACGCTCCACACCATCCATTGCCGAGTCCCCAGTACTGGAAGGTAAACAGGTTCTCGGCCATGGCGATATCGAGATGTGTACCGGCCTGCGTGACATCGCGCTGCCGCAAGGCCAGCAGGATATTGATCATGGCCGGATACGCGCCGCCCGCCACATCGGCGATCAATGCCGGCGGCAGCCCGGGGATCTGTCCTGCTGGCGCGGACATGGCCAGCATGCCGCTGCTGGCGACATAGTTGAGATCATGGCCGGCCTCCTGTGCATAGGGGCCATCCTGGCCGTAGCCGGTGATCGAGCAATAGATCAGGCGCGGGTTGATCGCCGCGACTGCGTCGTAGCCGAGCCCGAGACGCGCCATCACACCCGGCCGGAACTGCTCGACCAAAACGTCCGCCTCACGGATCAGCGGCGTCAGGCGCGCCACCGCATCCGCGGCCTTGAGGTCCAGTGCAATCGATTGCTTGCCGCGATTCAGCAGCACGAAATTGGCGCTGTCGTCCCCGACCTTCGGCGCGTAGGCACGCATCTCGTCGCCACGCGCCGGACGCTCCAGCTTGATGACCTCCGCACCCGCCTCGGCCAGCAGCAGCGTGCACAGCGGTCCCGGCAGGAGCGTGCTGAAATCGAGGACCTTGATGCCCTGCAGCGGCTGCGTCATGCTACGGCCCGGCGCTTGCGTTCCGCTGCCACCCGGGCGCGGCGCGCAGGCGCGTAGTCGTCCTGGCCTAGGGCTTCATGCAAGGCCGAGGTCACGGCGAAGTGATCGTCCAGCCCGGTACGTTCGAGCAACGCAATCGGACCTTCCGGATAACCGAGCCCGAGACACAGCGTCTTGTCGAGATCCTCCGCCGTCGCCAGCTTCTCGTCCAGCCGCCGCAGCGCCGCGTTGTAATAGGGCCGCACCAGCCGGTTGACGATACGCCCCGGAAAATCATGGCATACCGCCACTTTCAGGCCGGCAGCGATGAACGCGGCGCGCGCCGCTTCCAGCACGCTGTCCGGCGTCCCCGGCTGGCGCACCAGCTCGATCAGGTCCGACGGCGCGGCGTCGCCCAGGCGGAAACGTGCGAACCCGACCACGTTCGAACCTTCTTGCCCCCGGTGCTCGCCGGTATGCACACCCAGGCATTCGTTGCCCAGTTCGATCGCCACGAACGCTGCAGCGCCAATGCCGGCATGCGCGCGGAATGCTTCACCAGCGCCGCTGCCGATGAATACCAGCCCCGCGCCACTCGCGCTGGACTGTTCGACAAATGCGTGGGCGGTTGGGAATGAACGGCTCTCGCCGCAGGCAATGATGGTGTAGGACATGGGTCAGGCTCCGAACATTTTGGAGTCGTTGTAAACGTGAAAACCACGGCCGGTCTTCTTGCCAAGACGCCTGGCGGCGATCATGCGCCGCACCAGCGGCGGACAGGCGGCACGCGGTTCATGGGTGAGGCCGTGCATGGCTTCGCACAGCAGCTTCTGCGTATCCATGCCCACCAGATCGAGCAGCTCGAGCGGCCCCATGGGGTAACCCAGCGCCGTCTTGATGGCGAGATCGATGTCCGCAGGCTCCGCCACGCCCTGCTCCACCAGGCGGATGGCGTCGTTGTTGAACGGAATCAGGAAATAGTTGAGGATGAATCCCGGCGTATCGAGCGTCCTGACCGGCTTCTGCCCCATGCGTTCGGCAAACCCCCAGGCGCGCGCAAAGGTCTCGTCGGTGGTCTCGATGCCCGGCGACATCTCGACCAGCTTCATGAGTTGCGCCGGCAGGCAGAAATGCATGCCGACGAACCGGTCCGGACGGCCCGAACCACCGGCGATCTCGGTGATCGAGATGGTCGACGTGTTGGATGCAAAGAGCGTATGTGCCGGGCACACCTTGTCGAGTGCGGAGAACAGCGTGTGCTTGACCGACAGCTCCTCGAACACGGCCTCGATGACCAGATCGCATTGCGCAAATGTCTCGAGCTGCGTGGTGCCCTGCCAGCGGCCCATGATGTGCTCCAGCTCTTCGGCAGCGAGCTTGCCGCGCTCGACCGATTTCCGCAGGAAGCCTTCGGTCTGGGCCCGCGCGCGGTCCAGCGCATCCTGGCGCGTGTCGTACACAATGGTCCGGAAACCGGCGCGCGCCGCGACAATCGCGATGCCGGCGCCCATGGTACCGGCGCCTGCGACGCCGATGGTTTGAATGTCAGCCACGTGATGATCCTTATTTGATGAGGAAGCTCTTACCAATCAGCTGGCGGTGCACCTGATTGGTCCCTTCCCAGATTTGCGTAATCTTCGCGTCGCGCATCAGGCGCTCCACGCGATAGTCATTGCAGTAGCCATAACCGCCGAGCAACTGCACGGCATCCGTCGTGATGCGCATGGCCGCATCGGTGGCACGCAGCTTGAGCGCCGAGGCTTCGATGCCAAAATCCGTCTCCACGGCATCGACCATCGCCGCGATGCGCCACATCCAGCTTTCGCACAACGCCAGTTCCGATGCCAGGTCGGCTAGCATGAACTGCACACCCTGGAACTCGACAATGCGGCGGCCGCCCTGGCGCCGCTCGTTCACATAAGCCACGGCATCCTCGAATGCCGCACGGGCAATGCCCAGCGCATGCGCCGCGACGCTCGGCCGCGAGCGGTTCAGCGAGCCGAAGAGGATGCGCAGGCCATCGCCCGGCGCACCGATCAGATTGGCGCGCGGCACGCGGCAGTTCTCGAAAGCGAGCGAGGCCGTGCTCGAGGCACGCGTGCCCATCTTGTGTTCGGTCCCGAGCACCGACAGGCCGGGCGTGCCTTTTTCCAGCATCAGCACCGAGATCGACTGACGTGGATCTTCGATACCCGCCCACTTGCCGAACAGCAGGTACTGGTCCGCGACGTCGCCATTGGTGATGAAGGTTTTGCTACCGTGGATAACGATCTCGTCGCCATCTTCCGTGAAGGTCGTCCGCATGCCGAGCGCATCGGAGCCGGCCGATGGCTCGGTGATGGCCAGCGAGGCCAGCGCGCCCTCGGCGATGCGCGGCAGGAAATGCTGTTTCTGCGCCTCGCTGCCATACTCGATAAGCGGCTTGATGGCGTGGAAGTTCGTCGCCCAGATGATGCCGGTAGAGGCACACGCCTTGGCGATCTCGCGCACACAGGCCAGGTAGCAGGTGTACGACAGCGGCGCGCCGCCATATTCCTCGGGAATGAACATGGCGTTCAGCCCGAGCATGTTGATCGCCTCGACGTTCTGCCATGGGAAGCTGCCCGCGCGGTCATGCTCGGCGGCTGCAGGCGCGATCTGCGCATCGCACAGGGCTTTCACGCTGTCGAGCAGCATGCGCTCTTCGTCGGACAGCGGCAGGCTGGCATCCAGCCGTTCCAGAATATTCATGTCGGCTCCCCGTTAAAGCGCCATGCCCTGGCCGCCGTCGATATACAGCGTTTCCCCGGTCAGGAAACGTCCCGGCAGCAGGAACAGCGTGGCGACCAGCTGCGCAACGTCATCCGCCGTGCCCGGCCCGCCCGTGGGAATGCGTTTCTGCAGGAAGGCGTGCAGCGGCCCCTGCGTCATCTCTTCACGGTTCAGATCGGTTTCCACATAGCCCGGCGCCACGTTCAGCACCTGGATGCCATCGGCGGCCCACTCCACGGCGAGGCAGCGCGTGATGGCGCCGACGGCCGCCTTGGAAGCGCAGTAGGCCACATTGCCTTTCACGCCCAGCTTGTCGAAGAACGACCCGATGTTGACGATCAGCGCATCGCCGGTAGTCGCCAGCAGCGGGTAGGCGACCTGGCTCACCGCCAGCACCGACGTCGCATTGGTGGTCATGACACGTTCGTAGTCACTGACCGGGAACGAGGCGGACTTGCCCTGCAGATGCAGGCCGGCGTTGTTGACCAGCCCGACGATAGGCTCGCTGCACACCTCGGACAATGCCCGGAACGCGGCGCGGATCGATTCCGGCGCGGTGATGTCGCAAGCCAGCGGGAACATGCGCGCCTGTAGCGCGGCGCCAGTCTCGGGCAAGGTGCCGGAGCGCGACAGGCAGGCCACGCGGAAACCCTTGGCGCTCAGCGCCGTGGCAATCGCCGCGCCGATGCCCCGGCTCGCGCCGGTAACCACGACGCAACCCTTGGATGGATCAGGCATCTTTGAACTCCGGAGTGCGTTTTTCAACGAAGGCGCGCATGCCCTCGTTCGCGTCATGCGTCTGGTACGCGAGCGTCGACAGGTCGGACTCGATGCGCAACCCTTCGGCTAGCGGTGTGGCGAGCGCACGCTCGACCGCCTCCCGCGCGAACAGCGAGGCACACTTGCTGAAGGCCGTGAACTGGGCGAGATAGGCTTGCCCGAGCGCCACGGGATCGTCGCCTTCGACGATCTCGTTGACCAGGCCGATATGCTCGGCCTCGCGGGCATCGATGGTGCGGCCGGACATGACGAGCGCCTTGGCGCGCGCTTCGCCCACCAGGCGGGGCAGCCGTTGCGTGCCGCCGTAACCGGGGATCAGCCCGAGCTTGATCTCCGGCAGGCCCATCTTGGCCTGCGGCGTGGCGATACGGAACGTGCAGGCCATCGCCAGCTCCAGGCCGCCGCCAAAGGCATAGCCATGAATCACCGCGACCGAGGGAATCGATAGCGCGGCCAGCCGGGCAAAGGCGTTCTGGCCCAGCTCCGCACCACGGCGCTGCGCGAGGATGTCACGCCCCATCAGTTCCTTGATGTCCGCACCCGCGCAAAAGGCCTTCGGCCCGGCCCCCGTAACGATCAGCGCACGCGCCGGCGACGCGGCGATGGTGTCGGCAACGCGCGCAATCTCTTCCAGCATGCTGAAGCGCAGCGCATTCAGCGCCTCGGGACGGTTCAGCGTCAGCACGGCGTACTGACCGGAGAAGGAAAGTTCGACGGCCATGTCACGCCTCCCGCACGGCAACGCCGCTGTATCGCACCGGTACCGGCTTCAGGCTGCCGGCCCGCGCCATTTCCACGAGTTCCCGCTTGAGGATCTTGCCGCTGGCCGTCAACGGGAATTTTTCCAGGCTGAGGAAATACTCCGGCATGTCGTACTTGGATAGCCCGCTCGCGGCCAGATGGCTGAGCAGCCCTTCGGGATCGACGCTCGCATTGGTACGGGGAATCACCGACAGGCAGACCTTTTCCCCAAGGCGCGCGTCCTCGATCGGGAAAGCGGCGGCGCGTTCCACGCCGGGATGGCGCATCGCCAGTTCTTCGATATGCGCCGGATGGATGTTGTGGCCGCCACGGATGATCAGGTCCTTCTTGCGGCCCACGATCAGCAGGCAGCCATCCTTGTCCATGATGCCGAGGTCGCCGCTCATGAACCAGCCATGCACGTTGAACGAGGTTTCCGTAGCCACCTGGTTACTGAAGTAGCCGAGCATCAGCACGCCACCGCGCCCGCCGATTTCCCCGACTTCGCCAATGGCTGCCTCTTCGTCGATGTTGTCCTGCTTCCAGAGGCGGATCTCGTACCCTCGGCAGGCGCGCCCGCAG
This sequence comes from Imbroritus primus, assembly GCA_000272025.2. GTDB lineage: Bacteria > Pseudomonadota > Gammaproteobacteria > Burkholderiales > Burkholderiaceae > Imbroritus > Imbroritus primus. The sequence goes on along the minus strand of AKCV02000015.1, from coordinate 234,276 downwards.
GTCGCCACGATGGTGTCCGGCGTATCGCTGGGAATCGTGTAGTTGTGCGAGCCGTTCTCCGTCATGCCGTAGACGTTCTGCGGCGTCACGCCGAGGCTGACGAATTTCTCCGCGACTTCACGCGGAATGGCCGCGCCGGCCATGTAAAAGGTGCGCACATCGCCGAGCGACGTCAGTCCGCGCTCGCGCACTGCCTGCAGGATGTCCATGGCATGCGTGGGCACGCCCATCACATAGGTCGCACCGGTCTCCAGGATCCAGTCCAGCGAATGCTCGCCGCGGCGCAGGTCGGTCATCACCAGTTCCAGGCCGGCCACCAGCATCTGCTCCATGCCCACCGTGGCGATGTGATGGCTCATCGGGCTCAGTGTCAGCAGCTTGGTTTCGGCGGTGTGCCCCCAGTCCGCCACCAGCGCGCGGCCATTGGTCAGCAGCGTGTTGTCGCTGTGCATCACGCCCTTGGGCAAGCCCGTGGTGCCCGAGGTGAAAGCCAGGTAGACGATCTTGTCCGGATTGAGGTCGGGCGCCGCCACGGCAGATGGGCGCTGCCGGCTCGGAAACGCCTGCGCCTGGGGCGGCACGTCGACCGGCTCGCCGCGATACGACGTCAGCGAGAACAGCGCCGTCAAGGTGGGAATCTCCCGCACACGCTCGAAGATCGAGTGGCGCTCGGCGTCCGCGCCATAACCTTCCATCGCGAACAGCGCACGGCACTGGATGCGGTTCAGCAGCGTGCAGATCTCGTCGACCGTGTAGTTCTGGTGCAAGGATGGGCAGCACACATAGCCATTGCGCGAACAGGCAAGAAAGACGATGGCCGTCTGCACCACGTTCGGCAGCCAGACGCCAACGCGGTCACCCGGCTTGAGACCCTTGCGGTGCAGGGTTTCCGCCACGCTGTCGGCCCAGTCGACCACTTCGCTCCAGCTCAGGCGGGTCGTGGCGTCGCGCAGCGCGCAGGCGCTCGGCCGCTCGCGGGCATGCCGGCGGGCAAGCGTGTAGAGCGTCTCTTGCTGCCAGATACCCGACAGATAATAGTCGCGGGCGTTCTGGGGATTGTGTAGGGTAAGAATGTTCTGCATGAACGTGCCTTGCCGGGTCAATGCCCGAATTTCGATGCATCGGCCTTGCGGCGCTCGGCGAACGCGGCGGCCAGTTCGTCATGCTCGGCCGTGTCGAGGTAACCGCGCAGCAGCAGGTCATGCGCCATGCGCGACAGGCCGCTCACGCCGCCATGGCGCGCATTGAAGGCGCTCTTCAGCGACGCCAGCGCAAACGCGCCGCGCTCGGCAATCTCCAGCGCATAGGCACGCGTGGCCTCGCGCAGCTGATCGTCGGGCACGACCTTGTTGATCAGGCCCATGTCCAGCGCCTCGCTGGCGCTGATCTTGGGATTGCGGTACCAGATGTCCTTCGCGCGCTTCTTGCCCACCAGGTCCTCCAGATACCACGTGCCGTAGCCGGCATCGAAGCTGCCAACCATCGGGCCGACCTGGCGGAAGATCGCCGATTCCTTGGCGATGGTGACGTCACACACCACCTGCAGTACGTTGCCGCCGCCCACGGCAAAGCCGTTCACCGAAGCGATCACCGGCTTCTGCAGGCGGTCGATGCTCTCGTACATTTCCAGCGTCGGCAGCACGCCGGCATACAGCGTCGTGTCCTCCAGGCCGTCCTTGCGGCCGCCGGTACAGAAAAACTTGTCGCCCGCGCCGGTCAGCACGATCACGCGTGTGCGCGTTTCGCGGCGGATGGCATTGATGCAATCGCGGATCTCATGGCACATCTTTTCCGTGAACATGTTCCCGTCATGCGGGCGGTTCAGCGTGATGGTGCCAATCGGGCCATCCTCTTCGTAAATGATTTCTTCGTAGCTCACTCTTGGCTCCTGTTTAGATCACGTCCATATCTTTCAGTGCGGCAATGCAGGTCGCTGACATCGTCAGGCGCTCCTGCAAGATCCGCTCGGTGTCCTGCCCCAATGTCGGCGGCGCGCGGCGGGCCACGGCGTTGTCGCCATCGAAGCGGATGCCCAGCCCCACTTGCGGCACCTGCCCGGCCGGGCCCTGCACGTTGAAGAACATCTGGTCGGCCTGCAGCAGCGGATCGTCGACCAGGTGTTCGAGGGTATTGATCGGCCCCGCGGGAATCCGGTGCCGGGCGAACAGCGCCAGCCACTCGGCGCGCGGCCGCGTCGCCAGCAATTCGGCGATGGCGGCCACCACCTGCGGGCGTGCCGCGCATCGCTTGGTGTTGGAATCAAGTTCGGGACGTGCCCCGAACTCCGGCTGGCCAACGGCCTGCCAGAAGCGCTGCCAGATCGCATCGTTGCCGAGGCCGAGGGTGATGGGATGGTCGGCGGTGTCGAACACCTGATAGACCGCCAGTACCGAATCGGTCCCGCCCGAGCGCTTCGGCACATTGCCGGACCCCAGGTACGGCACGATGCGCGAAGCCATGAAGCGTGTGGAGCTGGCCACCATCGAGATGTCGATGCGTGTGCCCTGGCCGGTCTGTTGGCGGCGGAACAGCGCCGCCAGGATCGCCAGCGCGGCATCCTGCCCCGCGAGCAGATCCGAGGCCGGCGTGCCGATCTTCTGCGGCGGGCTGTCGGCCTCGCCGGTCAGGTCCATGATGCCGGCGTAGCCTTCGGCAATCAGGTCGTAGCATGGCAGGGCGGCGCCCGCGCCTTCCAGGCCAAAGCCGGTGATCGACGCATGGATCAGGGCGGGATTGATGGCCTGGAGCGTCGCATGGTCGAGGCCGAGCTTCACCTGGACACGCGATGCGGTATTCATGACGATCACATCGGCCTGTTTGACCAGGTCATGAAGGATCTTTCTGCCTTCCTCGCGCAGCAGGTCGAGCGTCAGGCTGGCCTTGTTGCGGTTGGCGCTGATGAACCACAGCGATTCGCCATCGAGGAACGGCGGCCCCCACTGGCGGGCATCGTCGCCGCCTTCGCGTTTTTCCACCTTGATGACTTCCGCGCCGAGATCGGCCAGAAGTTGCGTGCCATAAGGGCCCGCGATGGATGTCGTCAGGTCGAGTACGGTCACGCCTTGCAGAAACGATTGCCCCTCGGCGTACGGCAGCAACGGCAGTTTGTTGAGAACGTTCATGGCGGTCGATAGGAATGGAATGCAGGCTGTCATCGCAAGCACCATGCCAACACACATGATTGGCGGCGTGCCATTCCGTCTCTCACCGCGCGCGCCCAAGCAGCACCCGGAGCGGCCAGCGCGGCACGCAGATCATTGCGGCGATACGCCAGGCATGCCGCCCGGCCCCGGCGCAGATGAACTGTCCACCGCGACTACATGAAGGTGTGTACGACAACTGCACTGCGCACGCCGCAGCACATCACTTCCCGGATATGCGCCAACACCCGGGAGGAATGGCAGAATGCGCTGCTGGCGGCCAGGATCGCGCTTTCGCGCGCGACCCGCCGCACACCGTTTCACCTTGGCATGGTGCTTGCGGATAGGAGGCGTCCAATGACATCACAGGAGATCACACATGCAATACCGACTTCGAGGACTGGCCTGGGGCGTCATGCTGACGCTCGGCATGACCGCCGCCAGCGAAGCGGCCGCCAGCCCCGGTTATCCCGACAAACCGATCCGCATCGTCGTTCCCTTCCCGCCGGGCGGCATCACCGACCAGCTCGCGCGTGAAGTCAGCCACTCGCTCTCCAAGCGCCTGCAGCAAACCGTTATCGTGGACAACCGCCCCGGTGCAGGGGGCAACATCGGCGCGGCGGCTGTCGCACGCGCGCCAGGCGATGGCTATACGCTGCTGTTCGGTACCTTCGGCACCCTGCCGGTCAACAAGAGCCTCTACGAGAAGCCTGGCTACGATCCGCTGAAGGATTTCGCACCGGTGGCCGGTGTAGCCTACCTGCCGAATGTGCTGCTGGTGCATCCGGACGTCCCGGCGCGCAATGTCGCCGAACTGATTGCGCTGGCGAAGAAATCGCCGGGCCAGCTCACCTACGGATCGTTCGGCAACGGCTCATCTGCCCACCTGGCAGGGGAACTGTTCGCGCATATGGCAGGCATCAGCATCACGCACGTGCCTTACAAGGGCAGTCCGGCCTCGATGACCGATCTGGTCGGCGGCCGCCTGACCATGATGTTCGACAGCATCCCGACGGCACTGCCGATTGCGCGCGAAGGCCGTGCGCGTGCCCTGGCCGTCACGATGGCCGCCCGCTCCGAACAGCTCCCCAATGTGCCGACCCTGGCGGAGACCGTTCCCGGCTATGAACTGACCGCGTGGTTCGGTGTTGCCGCGCCGGCCAGCACACCCAAGAGCATCGTGGATCGCCTGAACGCGGAAATCACCGCCTCGCTGAAGGAACCGGCCTTCCGCGAAAAGCTGACCAGCCAGGGCGCCGTGCCATTCCCGCAGACCCCGGCCCAGTTCAAGACATTCATCAATAACCAGTACGAGAAGTGGGACAAGGTCATCAAGAAGGCAAATATCCGCCTGGATTGATCCCGCCCCTGAGTGAGTCGCTCATGAAAAAAGAGGCGCTGCATGCGCCTCTTTTTTTGTTCTGCCGCTCCCATGCCGGCCTGCCTCGCCATACGGCATGGAGCACGGCGGGAGACGCCGGAGCATGGACGCTCCTGCCATGCATCTCCCGCCTTCCCGCAATCAATCCACGGTGGCGCCGCTTACCTTGACGATGTGGTCCCACTTCTGCACTTCCGAACGGATGAACTGGCCATACTCTTCCGCCGAACTGGGACGCGGCTCACCGCCATAGCTGCGGATCTTCGCCGTGACCTCGGGCGAACTGATGATCTTGACGGCCACCTCATTGAGTCGCTTGACGATCGCCGGCGGCGTATTGGCGACCGTGACCAGTCCATACCATGCGCGCATGTCAAAGCCCGGCAGCGCTTCGGCAATCGACGGCACGTTCGGCAGCGCCGGATTGCGCTTGGGCGAAGTCACCGCCACCGCCAGCAGTTTGCCCGACTGGATATGCTGCAGGCATGAGGAGAAGTTGCAGAACACCATCGGCACCTGGTTACCCAGCGTGTCGAGCACCGCCGGGCCTTCGCCCTTGTACGAGATGTGCGTCATCTTGACGCCGCCCATGGCTTTCACCAGTTCGCCGGCAAAGTGCTGCGTGGTGCCGCTGCCGCCCGAGGCGTAGCTGTACTTGTCCGGATTGGCCTTGAGCAGCTTCAGCAGATCGGCGAGGGTGTGCGCCGGAAAGCTCGGATGCACCGCAAGGATATTGCCGATGATGGCGTAGTTGGTGATCGGCGCGAAGCTCTTGATGGGATCGTAGCCAATGTTCTTGTACAGGCTGGGGTTGCCTGCCAGCGGCCCGTTCGTCGCGAACAGCAGCGTATAGCCGTCCGGCGCCGATTTCGCAGCCATGTCTGCGCCGATGTTGCCACCCGCACCGGGACGATTCTCCACCACCACCGGCTGACCCAGTTCGGTGGCCATGCGCAGGGCCAGGTCGCGCGCCATGGCATCGGTCGGGCCACCTGCCGAAAACGGCACGATCATGCGGATCGGCTTGGTCGGATATGCCTGGGCATGTACCGCCCCGGTAAAGCACAGGGCGACGCCGGAGGCGATACCCATCACACGATAGATTCCTTTCATTTTTCTGCTCCTCTCACTTTTTTGTGTCGATAGGCAGCGGCAGCATGTGGCCGGCGCCTACCCGTCCTCTGCCGCTACAGCCCCATCTGCTTCGCGATGATCGTGCGCATGATTTCGCTCGTTCCGCCGCCGATCGGCCCGACACGCGCATCGCGGAAGTACATCTGCATCTCGTGTTCCATCATGTAGCCCGCACCGCCCATGATCTGGATGCCCATATCGGCGCACTTGCAGTTGTTCTCCGTTGCCACCACCTTGGCGATGGCCGTTTCGGCGGTCGGCTGCAAGCCGGCATCGAGCATGTCGGCGACACGGTAGGTCAGGACACGCGTGGTCTCGGCCATGACCTGCATGTCCGCGAACTTGTGCGCCACGGCCTGGTAGTCGGTAATCGGCCGGCCGAACTGCGTGCGCTCGTCGGCGTATGCCTTGGCGTAGTCGATGATCTTCTGGATGTTTCCGCTTGCTGCGGCGGACAGGCAGAGGCGCTCCATGTTCAGCCCGCGCATCAGCGCGTGCCAGCCGCCGTGCAGCGTGCCAAGCATGCGGTTGGCCGGCACCCGCACGTTGTCGAAGAACACCTCGTTGGTGTGGATCATGCGGCGGCCCAGCGCCTTGAGCGGACGGACCGTCAGGCCCGGCGTGCGGGCATCCACCACGAACAGCGTGATGCCGCGCCGGCCGGCATCGCGGTCGGTCTTGGTAGCCACCACCAGCTGGTGGGCGACGTGGGCGCAGGTGATGTAGATCTTCTGGCCGTTGATGACATAGTCATCGCCATCCGCCACCGCAGAGGTGCGGATCGCGCTGACATCCGAGCCGGCTTCCGGCTCCGTCAGGCACAGCGCCATGCGCGTCTTGCCGCTGATAATGCCGGGCAGGATCTCGTCCTTGACGGCATCGGACGCACCATGGCTGATCTGCATGCCGCCGTACACCACCGAAGCAAGATAGGCGGATGCCATCTGCGCGTTGTGATATGCCACGGTCTCGACAAAGACCGCGAGGTCCTTGTACGAGCCATTGGCGCCACCATACTTGTCGTCGTACGGCAGCCCCATCCACCCGGCCTGCGCGAGTGCCTCATAGGCTTCGAAAGGAAACTCGCCGGCCTCGTCGAGCGCGCGGATCTTCTCGCGCGGCAGCACGTCCGCCAGCAACGGCAGCACGCTATCGCGGATCATTCGCTGCGGCCCGGTCAACTGGTAATCGTCCGGCAGGCTCATGCGGGACGCCTCCGGTACATCAGCGTGGCTTCCATCTGCTGCACGACCGAGCCGTCCTGCTTCACGCAGCGGCGCTCGAAGGTAATGACGCCTCGATCCAGCTTGCTGGACGGCTTCTTGCCGATGACCTTGGACACCATGTGGATGGTGTCGCCATGCTTGACCGGCCCAAGCATCTTCCAGGCATTGATCTCCAGCAGCGCCAGCAGCGTACCGTCGTTGATGCCGCTGGCATACTGCAGCCCGCCCATGATCGAATAGATTAGCGGGCCATGCGCGATCGGCTCGCCAAACTGCGTGGTCTTGCAATACTCGAAGTTCGTGTGGACTTCGTTGAAGTCGCCGGAGAGGCAAGCGAAGTTGACGATGTCTGTGCTGGTCACGGTGCGGGCCGGCGTGCGGAATTCCTGGCCGATCTCGAAATCGTCGAAAAAGCGTCCCCGCCCGACGCTCTGGTCGGTAGTGTTTTGCATGCTGTGGTCTCTCTGGTTGGGTTAACTCAGGTCTTTGGTCAGAATCGCCGTGCAGTGGGATGACAGGATCCCTCCCTCGCTATGGACCAGCGCCACTTCCGCGCCTGCCACCTGCCTTGGGCCGAGGCCGCCACGCAGCTGCCGCACCGCCTCGACGATGCCGAACAGCCCCCCGGCGGCGCCCGCATGGGCGTGCGACAGCATGCCGCCGTGGGTATTCACCGGCAGCCGGCCCCCAAGCGCCGCATGGCCATCGGCGTAGAACGCCCCACCCTCGCCGCGCTCGCAGAAACCCAGTTCTTCGAGCTCCAGGATCGGCACGATGGAGAAGCAGTCGTACAGTTGCGCCACGTCGATATCGCCCGGTCCGAGGCCGGCCATGCGGTAGGCAGCTTCGCCGCTGTGCTGTGCGCCAAATTCGGTCAGGCTCTCGGCACAGATCAGATGCTCATGCGTGTGGAACTCGCCGATGCCCGCCAAGTAGACCGGCTGGCTCTTGAGATCGCGCGCGCGCTCGGCCGAGGTCACGATGAAGGCGCCGCCCGCATCGGAGATCAGGCAGCAATCGAGCAGATTGAAGGGATCCGCAATCGGCTTGGACGCCAGCACATCGGTTACCGTAAGCGGTGCGCGCATATGTGCGTTCGGGTGCAGCGCGGCGTGTGCGCGGCCGGTGACGGGCACCATCGCTAGCTGCTCACGGGTAGTGCCAAACTCCGCCATGTGACGCTGCGCGATCATCGCGTACATCGCCGGAATCGAAGCGCCATAGGGCACTTCGAAGTACGGATGGCCAACCGCCGTGAGCGATGCGACCGCACTGTCGCGCGACTGGCCGGTGGCGCGGTTTTCCCCCACGCAGACCAGCACCGTGTTGCACTGGCCGCTGGCAATCGCCTCGGCGGCATGCTTGAGCATCACGGCCGGCGATGCGCCACCAGCGATCAGCGAGGCGCAGTAGCGCGGTTTGAGGCCGAGGTATTCCGTCAGCACAGACCCCAGCATGAAATACGGTTCCGTAAAGGAATATGCTGTCAGCAGGCCATCTATATCCGACACCTGCAGGCCGGCGTCGTCCAGTGCGCGCTTGGCTGCCTGCGCGTTGAGACCCAGACCGGTCATGTGCGGCACTTTTCCGATGTCGGACTCGCCAACACCGACGATGGCGACCTTGTTGCGAAGCGTTGCCGTCATAGTCCGAGCTCCCGTGCGATCAGCGAACGCTGGACCTGCGACGTGCCGCCGCCCACCGTGGCATTGCGCGCATCGCGCCAGTGGCGCTGCATGTCGTGGTCCATGGTGTAGGCATGGCCGCCGAGCACCTGCATGCCCATCGTAGTGACGCGGCCCAGCATTTCCGAGACGAACAGCTTGGCCATGCTGGCTTCCTTGGCGCATGGCAGCTTCTGGTCGTAGCGCCAGGCGGCCATGGTGGTGATCCAGCGTGCGGCTTCTACCTCCGTCGCCATATCGGCGAGCATGTGTGCAATGGCCTGGAACTGGCCGATGGGCTGGCCAAACTGCTGGCGCTCGCTCGCATAGGCCACCGCATCGCGCAGGGCGCTGGTGGCACTGCCGAGGTAGTTGGCGGCCAGCGTGATGCGCTCGCGCTCAAGGTGGCGCGTGACATAGCTCCAGCCATTATTGACTTCGCCGATCAGGTAGCGCTTGGGCACACGCACTTCATCGAAGAAGATCTCGGTCAGGCCGACGATCTTGCGGCCCACGGTCTCGAGCCGGCGGATCGTCAGGTTCGGCGTATCGTTCGGTACCAGGAACAGCGAGATGCCGCGATGCTTGGAGACCGAGGCATCAGTGCGGGCCGCCACGATGATCATGTTGTCCTTGGCATCCGCGCCGCTGGAAAACAGCTTCTGGCCGGTCAGCACCCAGTCGTCGCCGTCCTGCCGGGCGCGCGTCTGCAGCGAAGCAGCATCCGATCCCGAGTTCGGCTCGGTCAGGCTGAACGACAGCTTGAGTTCACCGGTGGCAACGCGCGGCAGGATCTCCTGCTTGAGTTCCTCGCTGGCGAAATCGGCGAGGATCATGCTGCCCCAGGCAATCAGCGCAAGCCGCGTGGCGAAGTCGACGCTGGGCTTGGCCAGTTCTTCATAGACGATGATGCAGTCCGACATCGGGCTGCCCAGGCCGCCGTAGGCTTCCGGCACCATCATGGCGGGATAGCCGGCTTCCGCCATCGCCCGGTGCAGGGCTTCGGGAAACTCGCCGTCGCGGTCCCAGCGGCGCACGTCGTTGGGCTGGCAATGGCCTGCCATGAAACGCGCGACCGATTCGCGCAGGATGTTCTGTTCCGTCGTGGGTTCGAAATTCATATCGTGTCAGGCCTTGCGTTGAAACTGGGGGAGCTTTGCGCCATCCGCGCAGGCTTCGAAACAGACCGTGACCGCGTCGCCGATGCGTGTATCGAGCGCGCCCTCGCCGACGATATTGGTCATCATGCGCGGCCCGTCTTCGAGGTCGATCAGCGCCAGCACGTAGGGCGTACGGGCCGCGAAGGTCGCCAGCGAGGCGCGGCGCACCACGCTGAAGCTGTGCACGGTGCCGCGCCCGCTGGCCTGCTTCCACTCAAGGTCAGCGGACCAGCATTGCGGGCACTGGTGGCGGGGCATGAAAAAGGTGTGGCCGCAGCTGCGGCAATGCGGTAGGACGAGCTTGTCCGCACGCGCAGCATCCCAGTACGGTGTGGAATCGGCGTTGGCGATAGGCGCCGGCAGGAGTGCCTGAGTCATTGGCCGGCCTCCTGTGCGCGCAGCGACGCGCCCGTGAAATCCGCCGGACGTTTTTCAAGCGCGGCGGACAGGCCTTCCCGGAATTCCGGATTGGACATTGCCAGTGCCTGGCCAAAACCTTCGAAGGCGAACATGTCATGCATGCCGGTCTCGAAGGTCCGCGCCAGCAGCGACTTGGCCAGGCCCATGACTTCGGCTGGGCCAGCAGCAAGGCGCTGCGCCTCGGCCAGGCCTTCCTCGAACAGCTTGTCGTCCGGCACGACGCGCGACACCAGCCCGAGCTGCAGCGCCTGCTGGGCGTTGTAGGCGCCACCGCTGAACAGGAAATTCTTGGTCTGCGCCATGCCGATGAGGCGCGGCAGCAGATGCATGATGCCGACATCCGGCACCACGCCCAGGCGGAAGAAGCCGGCCATCAGCTTGGCGCTCTCGCCCGCGATGGCCACATCGCCAGCCAGCGCAATGCCCATGCCGCCACCCACGGCGGCGCCGTTGATGGCGACGACCACGGGCTTCTGGAGCGTCAGCAGCGGCAGCAGCCATTGATCGAGGCCACGGAAGCGGCGCAGCACCGGCCACGGATCGCAGGCGTCCTTGAGCATGTTCAGGTCACCGCCCGAGCAGAAAGTCGGGCCTTCGGCCGACAGCAGCACGGCGCGGATCTGGCGGTCGGCCGCAGCCTGTGCCACGGCGGCGCCGAGTTGCGCGCGCAGTTCGCCGGTCAGCGAATTGCGGGTCGCCGGGTTCGCGAGGCGGATGCTCAGCACCGCGCCCAGGCGTTCAGTCTTTACGATGTCTTGCGTCATATATGCCTTCGTTGCAGAAAATCGTTGGAAGATCAGGCGGCGACGTACTTGAGCCAGCGGCCGCCGTCGACGATGAGGTTGTCGCCGGTGACATAGCCGCTGAGATCGGAGCCAAGGAAGATGGCGGCATTGGCGATATCCGCGCATTGCCCGAAGCGGCCGAGCGCCGTGCGTTTCTTCTCCACTTCGGCGCGGCCGGTTTCTTCGTACATGCGCTGTACGCCCACGGTGTCGCCGATCGGGCCGGGCGAGATGGTGTTGACGCGGATGCCGTCGCCGCCCCACTCCACGGCAAGGGTGCGGCTCAGCGAGAGGATGCCGGCCTTGGCGGCGGCGGCATGCGCGGCGTTGGGCCAGCCGGTCACGCCCAGCATGGTGATGATGCTGATGATCGAACCGCCAAAGCGAGATGCCTTGAGTGCTTCATAGGCGGCGCTGCAGCAGTAGAACGTGCCGTTCAGGTCGATGTCGATGACCGTGCGCCAGCCGTTGGGCGACAAGGTCGCCGTCGGGCACGGGAAATTGCCGGCGGCATTGTTGACGAGAATGTCGAGCGCGCCAAAGCGCTCGAGCGTGAAGGCAATAGCGGCTTCGACTTCCTCCGGGTTGCGCACGTCCATGCGGTACGCGGCAACTTTCGCACCCTCTTTCGACAACGCTTCCACGGCGGCATCGAGCCGTTCCTGGTTGCGGCTGGCCAGCACGACCGAAGCGCCGAGGCGGCTGTACTGGGTCGCGATTTCCAGCCCGATGCCGGTCGCGCCGCCGGTGATGAAGGCCACGCGGCCGGCGAGTGTATTCGGTGCAAACATCAGTGTTCTCCCTTGTTTTTCAGGCGTGCCTGCGCAGCGGCCAGCGCGCGCTGGTGGCCGGGCATGACGGTGGCCAGCGCAAAGGCATCGGCCTCGTGGCCGAGCGCGGCTTCCATGGTGTTGGTCCAGGTCTGCCGACTGACCGACTTGGTCAGCAGCAAGGCTTCGTGCGGCAAGGCGAGCAACTCGTCGGCAAGCGCACGGGTGGTGTCCTGCAGTGCCGCAGCCGGCACCACGCGGCGCGTCAGCCCCATACGGCGCGCCTCTTGCGCGTCCATCGTGCCGCCGGTCAGCATCAGGTCGAGTGCGGCCGGCACGCCGAGCTTGGACTGCAGCAGGTACGAGCATCCGCCGTCAGGAATCAGGCCAAGGCGGACGAAGGGGAAGCGCAGCGTGGCATCGTCGGCCATGAGGAGGATGTCGGCCGCCAGCGCCAGCGATGCACCGCCGCCGGCGGCGACGCCCTGCACGGATGCGATGACGATCTTGCTCATCTTGATGAGCGCGATGTGATGCAGCTGCGCCATGAGAATGCGGTCGCGCCATGCGAGCGGCGTGGTCGGCAGGTCGCCGGTATCCGCACCGACGCAGAACGCGCGACCGAGGCCTTGCAGTACCACGACGCGAATGCCAGGATCGGCGGCAATGGCCTGCAGGTGCGCGCCGAACTCGGCGCGCATCGCGGCCGACATGGCATTCAGTTTGTCAGGCCGATTGAGCGTGAGGGTTGCGATGCCGTCTGCCTTGTCGAGCAGGACGGTAGGCGTACTGCTCATGCGGCCTCCCGGGGGCTGGCTGACATGATGTGTCTCCTTGATTGGCTTTTGGTGAACCTACTAAGCAAATCAGATGCCAGTCTCCGCAACACGCGGAAAACGCCCGCCACGCCGCCTTCTCGCGCGATTGCGCCGGCAAGACTGTGCACAGGAAAAACAGTGCCGCATACACTGACTACACTGTGTACGCGCACGCAGATCGTGCCGGCGCAGGCGTGCTCCTGGAGCATGGAACACGGCACATGCAATACGGCACGGCAGGCGAGGCGGCCGGGCACAAAAAAGCCCGGGATCAACCCGGGCCCGGTATCGCCAGCGTGTGGTATCAGCTCTTGCCGCGCAGGCCGAGGCGGTCGACGATCGGCTTCCACTTGCCGATCTCGCTTCGAATCAGCTGATCGAAATCAGCCGGCGTGCCAACCCTGACGATCATGCCCTTGTCGCTCAGCTGCTTCGAGACTTCGGGGCTGGTCATGGCGGCGCGGATATCAGCGTTGATACGCTTGACCACGGCCGGATCCATGCCCTTGGGGCCGAGAATGCCGAACCATGTGCTCATGTCGTAGCCCGGCACGCCGGACTCGGCGATGGTCGGAATGCTGCCCAGCACCGGCACGCGTGTGCGCGAGGTCACCGCGAGCGCGCGCACGTTACCGGCATCAATCTGCTCCTTGGCGCCCGGCACGGTGTTGATGCTGACCGGAACATGGGCCCCCATGACATTGGTAAGCGATTCGGAATCGCCCTTGAAGAAGATGGCCTCGAGGTGCGCGCCGCTCATCGACTTGAACAGCTCGCCCGCCAGATGCACGGAAGTGCCGATGCCCGACGTGCCGTACGACAGCAGGTTCGGCTTGTCCTTGGAGGCCGCCACCAGTTCCATGACGTTCTTGTACGGACTGTTCTTGGGCACCAGCAGCACGTTCGGCACGTCGACCACCTGCGCGATCGCGGTGAAATCCTCGACAGTGCGGTACGGCAGCTTCTCGTGCACCAGTTCATTGATCGCGTGTCCGCTGGCGACGATCAGCAGGGTGCGGCCATCCGGTGCGGCATTGGCGACCTGCCGCGCGCCGATGGTGCCGGCTGCGCCGGGCTTGTTTTCCACCAGGACCGTCTGGTTCCAGGCCTGCGACAGGCGGCTGGCCAATCCCCGCGCCACGGTGTCGGTGGCGCCGCCAGCCGTGAACGGTACGATGATGCGGGTCGGGACGTTCTGTGCGGCTGCCGTGAATGGCAATGCACTGGCGAGGATCGCCGCAAGGATGAAACGGGCCTTCATGTCGAGCTCCTGTTGAAATTGTTCTGGATGTCTTCTGCGGACATGCCGAGCAGTTCGGCGAGTACTTCTTCGGTGTGCTGGCCGCAGGTGGGCGGCGCGGTGTAGTGATCGAGCGGCGTGGCCGACAGGCGCATGGGCGAAGCGACCAGCGGCACGATGCCGCCGCTGGCATGCCGGACATGCCTGACGATGCCGCGCGCGCTGGCCTGCGGATCGGCCAGTGCGTCGGCCAGCGTGTTGATCGGGCCGGCCACCAGGCTGGCACGCTCCAGCGTCTCGAGCCAGTACGCCACCGTCTGTGTGCGCAGGCGCGCCTCGAGCGCGTCCTGCAATGCGACCCGGTTGATGACGCGCACGCTGTTGCTGCGGTAGCGCTCGTCATCGGCCAGCGCCGCAAGATCCAGTGCCTCGCACAGCCGGCGGAACTGGATGTCGTTGCCGGCGACGATGACGATGCGGCCATCCGCACAGGCGAACGCATTGGATGGCGAGACCGAAGGCGCGCCATTGCCGAAGCGCGCCGGGACTTCGCCCGACACGAGATAGTGGCTGGCCTGGTGCGACATGGCCGCCAGCTGCGCGTCGAACATCGAGATGTCGATGTACTGGCCGGTGCCGCCGTCGCGGGTATCGCGCGCATAGAGCGCAGCCTGGATCGCCATGGCGGCGTAGGTGCCGGCCATCATGTCGGACAACACCAGGCCGACCTTCAGCGGTCCGCCGCCCGGTTCGGCATCGGGCCTGCCGGTGACGCTCATCACGCCGCACATGGCCTGGATGACGGTGTCATAGCCCATCTGGCCGCTACGCGGGCCAGTCTGGCCGAAGCCGCTAATCGAGCAATAGACGATGCGGGGATTGATGGCGGCGATGCTGGCGTAGTCGAGGCCATACTTGGCGAGATTGCCGACCTTGAAGTTCTCGACGAAGACATCGCTCTGCTCGGCGAGCCGGCGGATGGCGTCCTGCCCTTCCGGAGTCTTGATGTCGAGCGCGACGGAGCGCTTGTTGCGGTTGACGCTGAGGTAGTAACTGGATTCGGCGGTCGGCTGATCGCGATCATCCGCGAGAAACGGCGGGCCGAGGCGGCGCTGGTCGTCGCCGCGTCCAGGCTGTTCGATCTTGATGACATCGGCGCCCAGGTCGCCGAGGATCTGCGTACCCCACGGCCCGGAGAACACGCGCGTCATGTCGAGTACCCGGATTCCTGCGAGCGGGCGTTGGTCTGTCTGGCTCTGCCCGTTTTCTGTACTGGCCGGCATGAGCACCTCCTTGATTGGCGTAAATGTGTTCTTTACGCAAATCGGATGCCAGGTGGTGCAACTGCGCGGAATCGCGCATGGAATCTGGCTTGAGGCGGAGATGTCTTCGCCAGGTACAGTGCATCGCTGTGCGTGCCGGCAACAGTAGCGACCGTGTCAAGGACACTGCACACGCGGTTGCAGGCGGCGCTGCATACACCACTGCATGCGCCGCTGCAAAGACCGCCTTGGAGCGGATGATGTCAGGAGGCTTCCGGCTGGCGATGCCACTGCGGGTAGTACTTCAGCACCATCGGGCCGTCCTCGCGCCACGCGTGGCAGCCGCCGATCTTCAGGGGACGCGAGGTGGGCAGGGTATCGCCTTCGGCCACCATCTTGCCCTGCAGCATCGTCTGCACCGCCAGCGTGGGCATCAGGGTAGCCAGTTCCGAGAGATGCGAGCAGCGGTCATAGGATGGAATACGCTTGGCCACTTCCTGGCGAAAGCCCTTGAGCAGGTTTGCGCCGACCAGCCGCGCCACGCGCGGCTGCGCTTCGGGGCAGATGGCAGGAAACGGCATGCGTTGCATGCTGCCCTCGGCTGACAGGACATCCATGGCATCGTTGACGGTGAGACGCAGCGCCATCAGGTGAATCGGCACGCCGCAGGGAAAATGCGTGGTCTGCGTGGTGAACGGTTCCGGCTTGACATCCTCGATCAGGGCTTCGAGATCCCACAGGCCATCCTGGCGTTCGTAGGCCTGCAGGTGAATCGTACGCGCGTGCGCGGCTTTCCTTGGGCTGGCAGGCGTGGAGAGAAAATGCGAAGGCGCGACCATATGCAGTCTCCGGGATCAATAGGTAGTTCTCGGCCGGTATCGGACCGGCCATGCCAATGAAAGGGATAGTGTGTGGCGGCGCGGCGACGGGTCGATGCAAGTCCCCCGCTCCGCACGACCGGCTTGAAATCAGCGTGTCGCCCCGGCTTCCGCCAGTGCCGCGATTTCGCTTTCCGACAGGCCTGCGGCAGCGAGCACCTCGCGACTGTGCTCGCCCAGCCGGGGGGCGAGCCGGTTGATCTCGTTGGGCGTTTTTCCGAAGGTGACCGGTGGCCGGATCTGCGTGAGCGTGCCCTCGCTCGGATGCGTCTGCGGAAAGAACATGCCGACAGCCTTCAGGTGCGGATCGCTGAACAGGTCTTCCAGGCTGTTGACCGGCGCGACCGGAATGCTGAGCGGCTTGAGCTGGCCGAGCCACTCCTGCGAGGTACGCTCGGTCAGGATGTCGCCAAGCGACTTGTAGAGGGTTTCGTAGTTCTGGCTACGGTTGTTGGCCGTCGCATAACGCGGATCAGCGGCCAGATCGGGACGGTCGGCCAGCTTGAAGAAATCCTGCCAGTTCTTGTCGGTATAGGGCAGCACGCACAGGTAGCCATCCTTGGTGCGATGCGGCTTGCGCAGCTGGCTGAGCACGCGCGGGTAGCCTGCGGCTCCATGCTCCGGATCGAACGAACGCTCCCACATATGCTCGATCAACATGAACGAGGTCAACGACTCGAACATCGGTACTTCGATGCTCTGGCCTTCGCCGGTGCGGTACTTGTGGAACAGCGCGCCAAGAATGCTGTACGCGATGGTTAGGCCGGCCACCTTGTCGCCGATGATGGTCGGCGTGAAGCGCGGTTCACCGGCCAGCTGGGCATTGACCGCACACAGGCCGGACACGCCCTGGATCATGTCGTCGTACGCCGGATCCTCCGCATACGGCCCGCCCTTGCCGAAACCGTAGGCCCCGCAATACACGATGGCCGGATTGGCCACGCGCACGCTGTCGTAATCCAGGCCAAGCCGCTCGATGGCAGCCGGACGCATGGAGTGGACGAACACGTCGGCATCGGCTACCACGCGCAGCAGCGCTTCCCGCGCAGCCGGCAGGCGCAGGTCGAGCATCAGGCTTCTCTTGTTGCGGTTGACGGACAGGTGGATCGGACCCATTGCCTTGCTGCGGCCGACACCCATGTGCCGCATGATGTCGCCTTCCGGGCTTTCCACCTTGATCACATCGGCGCCCATGTCACCGAAGATCTGGGTGGCATAGGGCCCCATCACCACGGATGTTAAGTCGACAATCTTGATTCCAGACAACGGACCTGCCATGACATTCCTCTAGTTGGTAAGTTTAGTTATGTATTCGACACACGAAAGCCGAGCTGGAACACATCCGTCCTGCTGACAGGATGCAACGGTTCCGCGCCTTCTGCCATGCTTGGCGTGACGTTTGCTTAAATACTATCCGCGAACATCGCGCGGACTTCAACGGCACGCTTCGATATGGTGTCAAAAAGCAGCTTTCATGCCATTCTGCCGATGCAGTGGCGACGCCAGCGCTGAGCCACGCACGGATGCCGGAACAACGCAGCACATACGTGATTGTGTATCCGTCCGTGCAGCGTGGCCGCCGGAAACACTGTCGCTATGGAGTACACTTTTCGCTGGCCCATTGCCCCCGGAGAATACACACCGGTGCCCGGGGAACAGAAGAAGTAGAAAGAGAGGATATGAGACGAGACACGGAAGGGATTCTGGTCCTGGACGAAGATGGCCAGACGCGATTCGCATCGGGCCTGGGCATCGATGCGGCAGTGGCGCAGACGCTTTCGCGCGTGTGGATGCAGCGTAGCGGTGTGCCTGTCAAGCGCCTGTTCGCCCTGCCCGGCATCGAGCCGGCGCACAGTGTCGCTGCGCTCGTGGCATCGCAGGGCGTGTGCTTTCTGATCTTTGCCGCGGGCGAAGGCGATGAACTGACGGAATTCATTGCCACGGTCGATTGTGCTGCCGACATTTTCCGGTACTTCATCACCAACCCCTACGAGGCGATGAATGTCATCGACGCTGCTGGCAACCTGCTCTACATGAGCCCGATCCATGAGCGCTCCATCGGCCTGAAGCGCGGCGATGCAATCGGCCGCCCAGTGCGCGACGTCATCGAGAACACCCGCCTGCAGGAAGTGGTGATGACGGGCAAGCCGCAGATCGGCGAGGCTCACGAATCCCATGGGGTGACGCGCATCGTGTCGCGCATCCCGATTTTCGACCGCAACAGGAAACTCGTGGCGGCCATCGGCCAGGTGATGTTCAAAGGCCCGCAGGCAATTCCCCAGGCCATCCAGGATATTTCCAACGAACTGGCACGGGTACGGCAGGAGCGCGACTTCTACAAGCGCGAACTATCCGGTATCCGCAACCGTTCCTATGGGCTTGACCAGATCGTCGGCAGCAGCAATGCCATCAAGCGACTGAAGGAAGACGTCCTGCGCGTCGCGCCACTCGATGTGCCCGTGCTGCTGGTCGGCGAAAGCGGCACCGGCAAGGAGCTGGTGGCCCATGCGCTGCACCTGCTCAGCCCGCGCGGCGACAAATCCCTGACCCTGGTCAACGCGGCGGCGATGCCGGCCAACCTTGTCGAGAGCGAGTTGTTCGGCTATGAAGGCGGCGCCTTTACGGGAGCGGACAAGCGCGGCCGCAAGGGCAAGTTCGAACTGTCCAATTCCGGCAGCCTGTTCCTCGACGAGATTGGCGACATGCCGCTGGAGATGCAGGTCAAGCTGCTGCGCGTGCTGCAGGACGGCACGTTCCAGCGTGTCGGCGGCGACCGCCTGCTGCATTCCGACTTCCGCCTGATTTCGGCCAGCCATCGCGACTTCCAGCAGATGATCGCCGACAATACGTTCCGCCTCGACCTGTTCTATCGCATCAGCGCGGTGACGCTCTATCTGCCGCCGCTGCGCGACCGGCTGGAGGACATTCCCGAACTCGCCGACACCTTCCTCGCGGCATTTGCCAAACGCCAGGGGGTACCGAAGAAGTCCATCGACGATCATGTGATCCGCTACCTCCAGTCATGCAGCTGGCCCGGCAATGTACGCCAGCTTCAGCATGCGGTGGAGCGTGCGGCGATCTTCAGCGACGGCGACAAGCTGGCCATCGAGAGCTTCGGCGGACTGGAACGTTCGGCGGATACCGGCGCCAGCCTGGAGAAGGAATACCGGCCCTTCGACATGCCCACGAATCCGGGCCGCTTCGATGTGTGGGAGGCCAAGCAGCGCGTGGAACTCGAGCTGATCGCCGAAGCAATGGAGCGCACCGGCGGCAACAAGAAACGCGTGGCCGAGGAACTGGGCATTTCGCGCTCCTATCTCTACAAGCAGCTGCGCATGCTGGAGGCCGGCAAGACATCCTGAGGCCAGTCAGGGGCCTGTCAGTTCAATGGCATGGCTTCCGCATGATGGAAGCCATGCGGTACCTGGCCAACCGCCAGTACCGGAACGCCTTACTTCCCCGACCAGACCGGGGCGCGCTTCTGCGCAAATGCCGCCGCGCCTTCGATGGCGTCGGCCGACACGAAGATGGGCGCGGTCAGTTCGCGCTGGCGCTCAAACATGTCGTCATGCGACCAGTCGGCGGATTCGACCAGTACCTGCTTGCTGATGGCCAGCGCCATCGGTCCGTTGGCGGCGATCTTCTCCGCCAATGCCAGCGCACCGCCGAGTGCCTCTCCCGGTTCGGTCAAACGGTTGACTAGGCCATAGGCATGGGCCTGTTGCGCCTCGAGCATGTCACCGGTCAGCACATACTCCATGGCGACATGGAAGGGCACGCGGCGCGGCAGCCGGATCAGGCCGCCGGCAGCCGCGACGAGCCCGCGCTTGACTTCCGGCAAACCAAACTTCGCAGTCCGTGAAGCAACAATGAGATCGCACGCCAGCGCGAGTTCGAAACCGCCGGCCAGCGCATAGCCCTCGACGGCAGCAATCAGGACTTTGCGCGGCGGCCGCTCGGCCAGTCCGGCGAATCCCCGGCCGGCAATGTTGGCACGACGCCCGCCGACGAACGCCTTGAGATCCATGCCGGAGCAGAACGTTCCGCCCGCCCCGGTGAGGATGCCCATGCACAGATCGTCGCGCGCCTCCAGTTGATCGAGCGCAGCAGCCAGGGCCTCAGCGGTTTCGATGTCGACGGCGTTGCGCACGTGGGCACGATTGAATGTCATCAACAGGACATTGCCACGGGTTTCGACCAGCAGGTTTTCGCTCATTCTGTCTCTGTATCTTTGTGGATTGCGAGAAATGCATGCAGACAAGATGCACGGCACTATGCGGCTGCCGGATCGCGCGACAACACGACGCCTGAGGCAAGTAGCGCCTGGATCTCGGTTTCGTCCAGCCCGAGTTCGGCAAGCACGCGGCAGGTATGTTCACCCTTGCGTGGTGATGGCGATGACCGCGCTGTTGCGCCATGCGCCACGCCGGGAATACGCGGCATCGGTACGTGACCGAGGCCACCCTGATCGCTCTGTTGGAAGATCGCCTGTTGCATGACCTGCGGATCGGCGAGAAAGTCGGCATAGCCTGCAACTTTTCCGCATACGACACCGTGCTTGCTGAGCGCGTCGAGCCAGTACGCAGTGGGCTGCCCAGGAAAGATTGCCTCCAGCGCACCATTGATTTCTGCCGCGTGGGAAAACCGTTCTGCTGCGCTGGCAAAACGTGCATCGGCAATCCACTCGTCCTTGCCGAGCGCCTTGCAGAGGCCCACGAACATGCGGTCGTGCAGGGATGTCACGTTGACGTGGCCATCCTGCGTCGCGAAGGTACCGGCCGGCACGCTCAACGGCTGTGCGACGCGGCCGCCGCCGAGCGTCTCATCGACGATCGCGCCGCCCTGCACGGCAGCGGCACACTCGAGCAGCGATATTTCAACATGCGTACCGGTGCCCTGAGTGGCGCGGCGATACAGGGCGGTGCCTGTGGCCTGCGCAGCATAGATGCCCGTGGCCACGTCGATCAGGAGGATACCGACCTTGCGCGGCGTACCGTGGCTGTCGCGGTTGACCACCATCATGCCGCTCATCGCCTGCAGGGTGGAATCGGAACCGGGGCGCTCCGCATAGGGACCGTCCGGCCCGAAGGCTGAGACCGAGACGTAGACGAGGCCGGGCTTTTCCTTCGACAACGCGGCGTAGGACAAGCCAAGCTTTGCCATGACACCCGGGCGAAAGCTCTCGATCACGATATCCGCTTGCAAAGCCAGCGTGCGCATCAGCGCCAGGCCCTGTTCGCTGCGCCCGTCGATGCAGATGGACTGCTTGCCGAGGTTGTAGGAAATGGCCAGCGCGCTCATACCTTCGGGCGCATGGCCGATGCCACGGCTCCAGTCGCCGGTGGGCGGTTCGACCTTGATCACCTCCGCGCCGTTCTGCTGTAGGATCATCGCGCAGTAGGGGCCGGCGATGCCCTGGCTGAGATCAAGTACCTTCAGCCCGTGGTATGGCGCACTCACTGTTGTCTCCTTTGAAATCATCTCCCCGGCCTTTCGCAATTCCCATGCCAAACGGGTACGTGCAGGGATGGCGGCGCGCCCCGGTCCGGAGATGCCTCCGCCATGGCCTCGATCACTGGTCGGGATGCATGGCGCAGCCGGCCGGGGGCATTGCACCTGTAGCGCGTACCGCGCGGCGTGCTGCCGCACGCATGTGTTGCCATGGGCGACAGCTGTTTTCCGAAAAGACAGCGGCGCTGTTTCCAGACAGGCCCGCCACGGACACCCAACCTGCCGGAAAGCGCTGCCGGCGCAGCCCGGGACATGGCCGCCGCAATGGCATGGCCCTTGCTCTCCTGCCCGGCGATATCACGGGCCGGACATCGCTGCGATACCCGGCTATCGCTTCGCATGCTGCCTCACATATCGCACCACATACCGCACCACATACCGATACCAACCAGGAGACCTCTGCCATGACTTGCCGCTTCACACGCCTGCTCACCCCGATGCTGGCCGCACTCGCCCTGACTACCGGGCTGGTCGCACACGCTGCAGCGGATTTTCCGGACAAGCCCATCCGCCTCGTCATGCCCTACCCGCCCGGTGGGCCAACGGACCTGCTGGCGCGGGTGGTTGCCATGGAGATGTCGCAAAGCCTGGGCCAGTCGGTTGTCGTCGATAACCGGCCCGGTGCCAGCGGTATGATCGGGACGGAGGCCGTGGCGCGTGCCCGGCCGGATGGCTACACCATCGTCGCCAACCCTTCGCTGCACGTCATCAATCCGAGCATCTACGCAGACATGCGCTACGACCCCGTGGCGGATTTCGTACCGGTGACGCAACTGGCGCAGGTTCCGCTGGTGCTGATCGTGCCTGCCACTTCGGCGACGCGCACGGTCTCCGATCTGGTTGCCCTCGGCAAGTCCAGGAAGAACGGTCTCAGTTATGGATCGGGCGGCATCGCATCCTCGCATCACCTGGCTGCCGAATCGTTTCGTACCGTCACGAAGATTCCAATGCTCCATGTGCCCTACAAGGGCAGTTCCCCGGCACTGACGGATCTCGTCAGCGGTCAGGTCGATTTCATGTTCGATTCGCTGTCGTCCGCCATGCCCTTTATCCAGTCCGGGCAATTGCGTGCCATCGCCGTGACCACGCGCCAGCGGGCACCGGCACTCCCCGAGGTACCGACCGTCGGGGAATCCGGCTACCCGGGATTCGATATCGGCACGTGGTATGGCGTATGGGCGCCGAAGGGCACGCCCGCTGACGTCGTACAGAAACTCTCGCAGCATGTTGCACGGGCACTGCAGCAGCCTCAGGTCCAGAAACGCTATGCGGCGCTCGGTGCACAGCCGGTCGGATCGACACCCAAGGATTTTGCCGACTATCAGGGAACGGAAGCGCGCAAGTGGGCCGAGATCGTGCGGCGTGCGGGGATCGAGAAAATCAAGCCGTAGTGGCCAGCCCGGGCAAGGAGCGCCTGCCCGGGCAACCTGTATGAGGTACGAGGCATGAGATCGGGTCATGCGATCGAGTCATGCCATCGGCACGGCAGGGCAGCTCGGCGGGCTGGCCCGAAGGCCGCTGGACCGCTCTCCATGCCGGCCACCGGCCTCCATGGCCCATCACCCGGCGCACGAGGGTCGGGGTTGGGGTTGCGTCTGGGGTTGGGGTTGGCTGCCGTATTCCGGCAAACGCTGCCGAAGCAGGTCGAGGCGCGTATTGCGGGCAAGCGGCGTGACCGGATCGCTGGACGCCCCTCCTGGAGCCGTGTGACCCGGCTTGCACTGGAGTCGAGCTGACCCGGACAGGCTCCGCCGAAATTTCCACAATGTAAAAAACTTCAAATTCCCAGGGAACCGGGTACGATTGTCGCGTTACCCACTGGCATCCATTACCATTCCCGCGCTTCGACGTGCCACAACCTTCCCCCCTTCTTCGCTTTATTGCCTGGCCGCCGCAAGACTGTCCGCAGCCGGACATGGGGGAAAGCGCCGCCCCTGCCAACGGCCATCGGCCCGAGGCCGGCGTGCAGGCACCGGGCAGCGTTCGGGCCGATACGGCAACGTTTCAACGTATCCATACACACTATATGTTCGCTGCAGCACTGAGACGAAAATATGGCGCCGCCATCTTCCGGGCAGTCAGCAAGGAAATCTGCCTGCGCCCGGAACCCGGCGAGGAGCTACCCGTCCGTGTCCAGGAGCGCGCCGAACACATGGCACGTACAGCGCAGACCGTGCTGTCGGGCATGGATTTCTTCACGCGCATGCAGCTGTCACCGGTCTTGCGGCCACCGGCCTTCATGCAGGCCTGCATCGAGCTGGGGCTGCGGCCGAGCACCATCACCCAGGCGCAATGCGCTGCAGCGCAACAACTGCTCGACCAGTCGTTTGAAGATGCCGCCGCGCGGCACGAGAGCCCGATCTCGATGGAGCAAGGCATGCAGTGGCTGAAACAGGCCCTTCGTCGTGCTGCCGGAACGATGACGCCCTCCTCCGATGCCGATACGCCGCTTGATGGCGCACATCAGGCCGCGGCGAATGAAGCAGACCATGCCGGCGATCCCGCCGCGGGCCTTGCCACGGAAGACCCCATCCGCCGCATCCTGCGCAAGCGCGGGTAAGCCGCCCGGTCCGCCTCCGCAGCGCCTCCCGCAAACCCAGACAGATCAACCGTTTCCAGGCTACTGCTGACTTTACGTTGTCTTACATCTGTAGAAACAGTTGTTGACAATCCCTCCGATTTCCCGCTGCTACCATCCAATCACACATCTCGCAGGGATGAGTCGATGTCAGCAGGGGGAAGAGATCATGCAACCGCACAACGCTTTCGAGGCCGCATCATGTCAGGCGATCCAGACTATCGCCACGGACGTCGTCGATGAGCAAGGTGCACCGCCCATGACGGCCGGTGACCGCGAAATCCTGTTTCGCAACCTGCTCGAAACCCATCAGAATCGCCTCTACCGCTTCATCATCCGCAACATCGGCAACCCGTCCGATGCGGAAGACCTGACGCAACAGGCCTTTGTGGAAGCTGTGCGCTCCTTCCAGTCGTTCCGCGGAGAATCCGAGCTGTCCACCTGGCTGTACGGCATCGCCATGAATCTCGTGCGCAACCACCTGTCACGTGCGCCGCACCGGCGATTCGGCTTTGACGATGAAAGTGCGCTTGATGGTACGGCATCCGAGTCACCCGGCCCCGCCGAGAAGCTCGAGCAGTCACAGCATGTCAAGCACCTCGAAGCTGTGATGGCGGAACTGCCGCAAAGCATGCGCGATGTGCTGGTGCTGGTGGCGGTAGATGAACTGACCTACGAGGAAGCCGCGGCCTTGCTGACCATCCCCGTCGGCACCGTGCGCAGCCGCCTGTCGCGCGCGCGCGCCGCACTGCGCAGCCGCCTGGAAGAGCGCGGCGTGATGCTCGAGTTTTAAGGCGGTGCGGCTTGAAGCGGCGCTGATCCAGATGCCCTGGGCAGTGACTCCAGGCTACCGAAGCAGTTGTCCCGGAGCAGTTACCGCTGATCAAGCAAACAGCGTCTCAAGAATTACCTTATACCTGAATAGGCTGGTCATTGATGACAGCCACGCATGCACCGCCATCCGCGAGGCATGCAACATCCGCCGATGTCTGTCGCCATTCACGCGTCGACAGCGCGCCCACGGTCCATATCGCATGCCCTGATCTTCTGGCCAGTCCTCGTGGTGAGGCACCGCATGCCTTGATCTTTGCTTTAGCCATCCCCCTGTCAGTGCGCGGCCGCAACTTCAGTCCTCGGCCCTGACGGTATGCACGCCTGCGCAGATGCGTATTGCCTTCCCTGCATCGCTTTCCCGTTAACCGCTGAACGCCGCACATCTGATGCCTGGGCCGCGAGGCCCGCGACGTTCGTGGCCACTACAAGCCTTGTCTTGATGTTCCGCATACGCTGCCCGATCCCTAGCGCTCTGCCGAACCCATGCGGATCGGCGCGCCCGTCGAGGACTGCAGGCCAGTGATCGTACCGACCTTGCCTGCCGGGACCGTGCTACCAGTGGCGCCAGTTTCTCCCGGTGCAAGCGGGACTTCGATGAGGGGAAGGGCTTTGCGCTGGACATCCTCATGCCACGTCAGCGTGGTCGGGCCCAGTGCCGGACTTGCTGTGGTCGTGGCGCCCGCCGGTACGCCACTCGCGGGCATACCGGCTGGCAACGTGGCCGATGCTTTCCGGTTATCCGGGCGCGCCGGTTTGCCACTCGGTGTCTTGCCGCGCGACT
Organism: Imbroritus primus; assembly: GCA_000272025.2. Classification (GTDB taxonomy): domain Bacteria; phylum Pseudomonadota; class Gammaproteobacteria; order Burkholderiales; family Burkholderiaceae; genus Imbroritus; species Imbroritus primus. Next base: position 208,694 of record AKCV02000015.1, on the reverse strand, counting down.
CGGGCTTGGAGAGTTCCGTGGCCGGGGGCAGGGTTTCGGCCCGGCCCGCCGCCGGGGCAACAGACGCCATAGTCGGCGAACTGATGATCTTGGGCTTGATCATGAACAGCCGTTCGCGTTTCTGGAAGCTTGAACTGCGTGTCGAGAATAGCGCCCCGAGAATAGGAATATTCTTAAGGCCGGGCACGCCATCATCGCGCTCGGTACGTGCGAGCGTGTTGTAGCCGCCGATCAGCAAAGTCTGATTCTCGCCGACGATGGCTTGTGTGCTTACCACGCTGCGGCGTACGGTCGGCAGCATGTCAACCTGGCGATCCTGGATCTGGCCATCCTCGATATCGACCGTGAGCTGGACGGACGGCGTTCCGCTTTCACCTGACAGGTAACGCGGCGTCACCTTGAGCGTCGTCCCGGCAGTGACGGGGGTCACGCTGGCGACGCGCTCGCCAAGCGTACGGATGTAGAAGGTTTCGGAGAGGTCGAGCAAGGCGCCGACGTTGTCAATGGTGAGGATCGACGGGCTGGACTGGATATGTGCATCGCCCTCGCCTTCCAGGGCGTGGATGCGCGAGATCAGGTAGTTGCCGGCATCGACCAGCAAGGTGGTCGGATTGATGGCGCCCGACACGGCGGCGCCGATCGAGATACCTTGCGAATCGTTGTTGTTCAGGTTGCCGTAACCGCCTGCCACCTTGCCGATGCGCCCGCCCCACGAGATACCGAGTTCCTTGAGCTTGTCGGAGTTGATGTCGATGATCAGCGCCTCGATCTCGATCAGGGCGGTCGGCACATCGAGTTCACGGATCAGGCGCTCATACATCGGCAAACGCTCTGGGATATCCTGCACGATCAGCGCGTTGATGCGCGAATCGGCCTGGATGGTCGGCCGCCCCGCCTGGCGACCGCGGCTTGTGCGTTGCGGCGTCGCTGGCGCCGAAGCGGTATTCGTGTCGCCATTAGCCGGTGCATCCTCGACGAGCGGTGCGGCGGACCGCAATGGCGCCGCCAGTGCGCGCAGCGTGGTATTGGTCACGCCGACCGGACCGTCGCCGCCGTTGAACAGATTGCGAATTACGGTCGCCAGACCCGGGGTGGTAATCTCGCGGTCGCGGTACATGATGGTACGGTCGTCAACCGAGGCGTGCCGCAGGCGGAACACCATGACCTGCTGCCCCGACCCGCCCAGTGGCAGGCTCTTCATGGTTCGCTCGATCAGATCGACGTAGGCGGGCGGGCCGGACACCAGCGCCACACCCTGGTCGGGCATCTCGCCCCAGCCAAAGCGAGGATCGATGATGCCCAGGCTCGTCAGCGCTTCGCGCGCACCACTGATGCTGCCGGCGGCGGTGATGCCGCGTGTCACGGTCTCGGTCGACTTCGACACATACAGGGTGCCCGAGTAGGTGAACCACGTGAATCCATAGATGCTGCTCAGGCGATTGATGAATTCCGTCGGACTCGCAGTGTTGAAGCGCCCGTTCACCATCCCGGTTACAGCCGGCGTCAGCTGTGCCGACATGCTGAAATTGCCGGCGAACTCCCGCAACACGTTATCGAGCCGGGCGTTGTTCGCGTAGTAGCTGAACGGCGCGTCCGGCCATGGTGCGGCGGGAGCTGCAAACCCCAGCGTGGCGCACCACATGAGACTGGCGCCCGAGATCCATTTTTTCCACATCGTATTTCTCCTGCTGGCACCATGCCAGTTCCGGGCCGGCGTACCGCGCCCGACGGTTTTTCTACATTTCCGCTTCCAGCGGCCCGCCCTCCGCACGCAGGCGGTTGACCAACTTCAACACCTCCACCACCGGCTCGATGAACTCGCCAGGAATGAACCGTTCCACCGGTGCGCCAGCCATCAACGCACGTGCCAGCGGCACATTGCGCATGATCGGCACGCCATGCGCACGCGCCGCTTCGCGCATGCGCTCGGCCAGCGGGCCTTCCGCCTTGGCCATCACCACAGGGAGCAGAGTGACGTCTTTTTCGTAGTACAGCGCAATGGCAATGTGCGTCGGGTTGGTCACCAGCACCGACGCCGAGGCAGCACGTGCCTCGCTGCTGTTCTCCGCCAGTTCGCGGCGCAGGTCGCGGCGCTTCTGCTTGATGTGCGGGTCGCCTTCCATTTCCTTGTATTCACGCTTGACCTCATCCTTGGTCATGCGCAACTGCTTGAAATACTGGTAGCGTTGCCAGAACAGGTCGGCGCCGGAGATCAGTACGTATGCAATCCCCAAGTTGATGAACATCAGCTTCATGAGGATGCCCATGCCGGTACCGATACCCTGTACGCCGGCTTGCGGAATCGCCACAAGTCCCGGCAATGCCTCCTTCGTCAGCAACGTGAGCAAGGCCGACAGAAAGAGGATCTTCAGGAGCGACTTGACGAACTCCATCACGTTCTTGGCCGAGAAGATGTTCTTCAGGTTGGCGACCACATTGAGCTTCTTGCCGTTCGGCTTGATCTTCTCGAAGGCCATTACGACGCCGACCTGCAGCCCATCGCTGAGAATGCCCAAGCCAATCACGATCAGCAGGAATGGCACCATGAACCAGACTGCCTCGCGCAGCAGGTAACCTGTCAGCACGCCCAGTGCTTCGCGGAACGGCAAGGCCAGCATATGCTCGGGCGCCAGCAGCATGTCCGACAGCGATTCCATCATGCTGGCGCCAGCCATGACCAGGTAACCGAAGGTCGCGACGATCAGGACGGTCTGCGTGAAGTCCTTGCTGTAGGCGACATCACCCTTCTTGCGTGCATCACGCAATTTCTTGGGTGTGGGCTGCTCGGTCTTTTCGTCGCTCATCTCGGCACCGGGTCAGGTGGGCCGGCCAGGCCGGCTGCCAAGGAGCAGCCGCCCGGCCATGGACCGGAGCCCGTGGCTGGTATGCACGCCCCTTGAATGCCTCGATATGTAACAACTTGGTGAGGATCGTTCCACCACCCCTGGGATATGGCGAACGGACTTAAGAAAACGCCCGGCGTGAAGGCCGGGCGTAGCGGATCGAAATGACGGCGTGGATCACTGCCGGGATTCGGGCTCCCGGGTTTCCCAGAAGGTCGCGTTGCGGATGCCCAGCCCGGCGGGATGGAATACCGGATCCTCGCCGGCGCGCCGCCTGGCTTCGTAGTCGCGCAAGGCCAGCAGCGCCGGCTTCTGCAGGATGAGAATGGCAATGATATTGAGCCACGCCATCAGGCCCACACCGATGTCGCCGAGCGCCCAGGCCAGTTCCGCCGTGCGCACGCAGCCATAGAAGGTCGCCGCGAGGATCGTCACCTTGAGCAGGAAGAGGGCCCACGGACGATGCATCTTGCGATTGATATACGCCACATTGGTTTCCGCGATGTAGTAGTAGGCGATGACGGTGGTAAAGGCGAAGAAGAACAATGCGATGGCGACAAAGGCTGCGCCGAAACCTGGCAGCACGCTCTCCACGGCCTGCTGCGTGTAGGCAGGACCCACGGCGATATCAGGAGCGCCGTTAAACAACGCGCGCCCGCTCGGAGCAAAGACGTTGTAGGCGCCGGTGATGAGGATCATGAAGGCGGTCGCCGAGCACACGAACAGGGTATCGACATAGACGGAAAATGCCTGCACCAGACCCTGCTTGGCCGGATGCGATACTTCCGCCGCAGCCGCAGGGTGCGGTCCCGTGCCCTGCCCCGCCTCATTGGAATAGACCCCGCGTTTCACGCCCCACTGGATTGCCATGCCGATGACAGCGCCAAAGGCGGAATCCAGGCCGAACGCGCTGCGCAGGATCAGGCCCAGCACGGCCGGTAGCTGCTCGATATGCAGGACAATAATCACCGTAGCGATCAGGATGTAACCACATGCCATGAAGGGCACGGCGAACTCCGCGAACACGGCGATCCGCTTGACACCGCCAAAGATGATCAGCCCCATCAGCGCCACGACAACCGCCCCCGTGACGACCGGCGGAATCGCAAACGATTGCTGCATGGCAGCGGCGATGCTGTTGGCCTGCACACCGGGCATGAGCACACCGCAGGCAATGACTGTCGCCAGCGCGAACAGCCACGCATACCACTTCAGCCCCATGGCCTTCTCGATATAGTAGGCCGGCCCGCCGCGATACTGTCCGTCGACCTTTTCCTTGTAGATCTGCGCCAGCGTCGATTCGATAAAGGCCGTGCTGGCGCCGAGGAATGCCACGGTCCACATCCAGAACACCGCACCCGGGCCGCCAAAGGCAATGGCCGTGGCCACGCCGGCAATGTTGCCGGTACCGACGCGCCCCGATAGCGACATCGCCAGCGCCTGGAACGAGCTGACGCCTGCGGCGGAACTCTTGCCGTCGAACATCAGCCGGACCATCTCCACGGCATGGCGCACCTGCAGGAAGCGGGTCCGTACCGAAAAATAGAGGCCTGTCGCGAGGCACAGGTAGACGAGCGCGGGACTCCATACCAGGTCGTTGACGGTCTTGACCCACTCATGCATGCCTGTGCTCCTGTCATATCATCGTTGCGGCCCGGTATGATGGCGGAACCGACGCCGATCATCAATTGCGGCCTGGTGGCTGCGCGTGCCGGGGCTGTCGATGTTTTAGCCGGTTTGTGCGCCATTTGCCAGCAACCTCAACCAGAGTGGACCTGCCACGGGACAGCCATGACGACCTCGCCGCCACGTCTTCACGCCGATCATCCCATGCTCGCGCTGCAGCAGGTCAGCAAACGCTACCGGGATACCCTGGTGGTGGATGGGCTCGACCTCGAGGTCACGGCCGGACAATGCGTCGGCCTGCTCGGGCCCAATGGCGCCGGCAAGACCACCACCATCCGCATGCTGCTCGGCATGACAATCCCGGATACCGGTGCCATCACCCTGTGCGGTGAACCCATCCCCCGGCGCGCAGCGCAAGCGCGGCGGCGCGTGGGTGTGGTGCCGCAATTCGACAACCTCGATCCGGATTTCAGCGTCCGCGAGAACCTCCGCGTCTTCGGACGTTATTTTGGCCTGGCCCCGCGCGTGATCGAGGCGCGCATTCCTGATCTGCTGGCCTTTGCACGCCTGGAGAACAAAGCCGATGCCGAGGTCCGCCAACTGTCGGGCGGCATGCGTCGGCGGCTGACGCTGGCCCGTGCGCTGATCAACGATCCCGATGTCCTGGTGCTGGACGAACCGACGACCGGCCTCGATCCGCAGGCCCGCCACCTGATCTGGGAGCGTCTCAAGTCGCTGCTGGCCGCCGGCAAGACCATCCTGCTGACCACGCATTTCATGGAAGAAGCCGAACGATTGTGCGATGTGCTGTACATCATCGACAGCGGCCGGAAGATCGCCCAGGGCTCACCACAGGCATTGATCGCCGAGCAGATTGGCTGCGACGTGGTGGAAGTCTACGGCGACGGCGCCGCGCAATGCCTTGCGCGTCTCGAACCGCTGGCCGAACGCGTCGAGGTGCGGGGCGACACGCTGTTCTGCTATGTGCGCGACGCCGCGCCGCTCATGGCGGCGCTCAAGCCGCTGACGCACCTGCGTTACCTGCACCGCCCGGCCAACCTGGAAGATGTCTTCCTCAAGCTGACCGGCCGCGAGATGCGAGACTGACATCCGACCGCGTGACGATCTCCGGACTTTTCCATGCCCTATCCCCAGTCGCCCTTTCCGCTCAACCTCACCAACTGGCGCGCCGTCTGGTACCGCAACTACCTGGTGTGGCGCAAGCTGGCCGTGCCGTCCATGGTCGGCAACCTGGCCGACCCCATGATCTACCTGTTTGGCCTCGGTTTCGGCCTTGGGCTGCTGGTCGGGCAGGTGGATGGCGTGTCGTACATCGCCTTTATCGCGGCCGGCACCGTGGCATCAAGCGTGATGATGACCGCAAGTTTCGAGTCGATGTATTCCGCCTTCTCGCGCATGTTCGTGCAGCGCACGTGGGAAGCGATCATGCATGCGCCGTTGAACCTCGGGGATATCGTCATCGGGGAAATTGCCTGGGCCGCCAGCAAGGCCGTGCTCAGCGGCATCGCGATTCTCGCCGTGGCGAGCGTGCTCGGTTACGCGCACTGGCCCCATGCGCTCTGGGTACTCCCCATCATCGTGCTGGCAGGCGTGATGTTCGCCAGCCTCGCCATGATTGTCACCGCGCTTGCGCCGAGCTATGACTTCTTCATGTTCTACCAGACGCTTGCCATGACGCCGATGCTGCTGCTGTCGGGCGTCTTCTTTCCGCTCAGCCAGTTGCCCGCACCCGCGCAGGCCGTGGTGCAGGTCCTGCCGTTGCCGCACGTGGTGGCGCTGATCCGGCCTGGGATGCTGGGACAGCTGCCCGCGCAGCCGCTGCTGCACCTGGCCGTGATCACGGCCTATACCGTGGCGGGCGTGGTCACCGCCCTGCTGCTGACGCGTCGGCGCATGTTGCGCTGAGTGCCGGCCAGGCTCCAGCGCGCAAAGGCCGAGCATCTTTCTGGCGTGCCGTCGAATCAGTCGGCGCTGAAGTATTTCAAGCCGACGATCCCCGCCACGATCAGGCCGATACAGACCAGCCGCGCGACAGTTGCCGGCTCCTTGAACAGCACGATGCCGAGGATGGCCGTGCCCACTGCACCGATACCGGTCCATACGGCGTAGCCGGTGCCAACCGGGATCGAGCGCAGCGCCAACGACAGCAAGACGACACTGATCGCCATCGCCACGAGCGTGAACACGCTCGGCCATAGCCGCGAGAATCCTTCGGTGTATTTCAGGCCGATGGCCCAGGTCACCTCGAACAATCCCGCGATCAGCAGAATCAGCCACGCCATGCTGTCTCCTTGTGCCCACCGCTTTTGGTAGCCAACGTCAGATCTCGCAGCTATCGAGACCACGCGCCAGATCAGCCTGCAGGTCAGCCACGCTTTCCAGCCCCACGGCGAGGCGGATCAGGCCTTCGGAGATGCCCGCAACTGCCTTGGCTTCGGCCGTCATGCGGCCATGGGTGGTAGTCGACGGATGCGTGATGGTAGTGCGGGTGTCACCGAGGTTGCCGGTGATGGAACATACCTTGGTCGAATCGATGACACGCCATGCATTGGCGCGCTGCGCCTCGGGCGAGGCACCGCGCACCACGAACGAGACGATCGCTCCACCACCCGACTGCTGGCGCATGGCGATGGCATGCTGGGGGTGCGAGGGCAGCGCGGGGTGATAGACGCGCTCGACGTTGGGATGCGACTCCAGCCAGGTGGCCAGCGTGAGTGCGCTGGCGGAATGGCGCTCCATGCGGATTGCCAGCGTCTCCATGCCCTTGAGGATCACCCAGGCATTAAAGGCCGACAGGGTCGGGCCGGCCTGCCGCACGAACGGGAAGACCTTGCCCATGATCAGCTCGCGCGAGCCTACGATGGCGCCGCCCAGCACCCGCCCCTGGCCGTCGAGATGCTTGGTGGCGGAATGGATGACGATATCGGCACCGTGCTCGAGGGGACGCTGCAGAATCGGCGTGCAGAAGCAGTTGTCGACGGCGAGGAGCGCGCCCGCTTCCTTGGCGACAGCCGAGATCGCACGGATGTCCGACACCTCGGTCAGAGGGTTCGATGGCGTTTCCAGGAAGAACAGCTTGGTGTTCGGCTTGACCGCCGCGCGCCATGCCTCCGGCTTGGTCGGATCGACATAGGTCGTCTCGATGCCAAAGCGCCCGAAGATGCCAGAGAACATCTGGATGGTCGAGCCGAAGATCGACTGCGAGCTGACGATATGGTCACCGGCCTGCAGCGTAGCCATGACCAGGGACATGATCGCGCTCATGCCCGAAGCCACGGCCATGCAGGCCTCCCCGCCTTCCAGCGCGGCCAGGCGGCTCTGGAACATGGCCACGGTCGGATTGGTGAAGCGCGAATAGACGAACCCTTCCTCGGCGTTGGCGAAACGGTGCGCGGCCTCGGCGGAGTTGTCGAAGCAGAAGCTGGACGTCAGGTACAGCGCCTCCGAATGCTCCATGAACTCGCTGCGCAAGGTGCCGGCGCGCACGCCAAGTGTATCGAGGCCAAACTGGTCAGGGTTCAGGTCGGAATTCTGGGGGGTCGTCATGATGGTATCCGGAGCGGCGAGGCCGCAATAAAAAAAGCCCGTTCGGGCGACGCGCTGGCGTCGGAACGGGCCCTTGGCGAAAACACCGGCGACGTCCGCCGGCTTTCCGCTGCGCTTTAGCTGTTTGGGGGCCCGCCCCGCGTCCGCAAGCTACGAGTCAAATCGACGCAAAACCATGTTACGGCGTCCCGCCAGCAGCGTCAACTGGCGCGCGCCTCCTGTTTCTCTTCGTCGGCCAGCGCCACTGCATCCGCGAGCAATTGGTCAGGCTCAAGAATCGTCAGTCCGCGCCCCGCCGCGACTGCCTGTGCGACTGTTACCTCGGCGACGCGCTGCGCGGTCATCGGCATGTTGCGCTTGCCCACCATGGTATGGGTGATCTGGTCGATCGCCCCGCGGACCATGCGTGCGAACCACCCCTCCTCCTTCCGACCCATGCCCCACGTCGAAGGGCGCACGACCAGCAGCGTTTCGAACGGTAGCGCAGCCAGTTCCAGCTCGGCGACATTCTGCAGCTTGTTGTGCAGCGCGGCCGGCTGCGAAAAGGCGGAAATCGGCGTGATCAGGATGAAGCGCTGCGCGCCATTGGCGAGTACGCGCCGCGCAAGATCGAGAACGGCATCCTCGCTGACTGTGTGATAGACCTCGGTGCGGCGCAGATGGTCGTCGGCGCTGCCGACCACGCAATATACATCGTCGGCCTGCAGGGCATCCGGCGCTTCGACGCACACGAGCTTGAGCACGGTGCCACTGATGGGCTGCCGCGACCAGGCAAAAACCTTGTCATAGGCGGTCTGGCCCAGCAGCTGATCGAGCATGCGCTCACCCAGCCGGCCTCCCGCGCCCATCAACAGAGCCGTACGGCGCGGCGCCTCCGTGGCTGCACCGCGCAGGCCCATGCCAAGCGCCTGGTCGAGCTGCTTCACTCCTGCACCGCGCGCTGCAGATGCAGCTGGGAACGCTCATGGTCACCGGCGCCGTCGCGGTCCGACTTGGCCGCCGGCGCGTTACGCGCTTCCTCCAGCGAGTCGAGATAGGCCTCGTCGATGTCGCCGGTGATGTAGTGCCCGTCGAAGCAGGACGCCTCGAACTGGTCAAGTGCGGGATTGATGTCGCGCACCGCCTGCTTCATGTCTTCAACATCCTGGTACACCAGCAGGTCGGCGCCGATAATGCGGGCAATTTCCTCGTCGGTGCGGCCATAGGCCACCAGCTCGCCGCGTGTCGGCATGTCGATGCCATACACGTTGGGGAACTTCACCGGCGGTGCGGCGGAGGCAAAAATTACCTTCTTGGCGCCGGCATCGCGCGCCATCTGCACGATCTCGAACGAGGTGGTACCGCGCACGATCGAGTCGTCGACGATCAGGACATTCTTGTCCTTGAATTCGATCGCCATGGCGTTGAGCTTCTGGCGCACCGATTTGCGGCGCACGGCCTGCCCCGGCATGATGAAGGTGCGGCCTACGTAGCGGTTCTTGAAGAAGCCTTCGCGGTACGGCACATTGAGGACCTTGGCCACCTGCATGGCAGCCGGACGGCTGGAATCGGGAATCGGCATGACGACGTCGATGTCGATGTCCTTGACCACGCGGCGGATCTTTTCAGCCAGGTAGTCCCCCATGCGCAGGCGCGCATCGTAAACCGGCACGCCTTCGATACAGGAGTCGGGCCGTGCCAGATACACGTATTCGAAGATGCACGGCGTGAGCACCGGGTTGTCGGCACATTGCTGTGTATGCAGGTTGCCCTCGAGATCGACGAAGATCGCTTCGCCCGGCAGAACATCACGCTCCATCTTGTAGCCAATGCCTTCGAGGGCCACCGATTCCGAGGCCACCATCCACTCTTTGCCCGTGGGTGTCTCGACGCTGCCCAGACAGAGCGGCCGGATGCCAAACGGATCGCGGAACGACAGCATGCCGTAGCCGGCAATCTGCGCGACCACCGCATACGAGCCGCGCAGGCGGCGATGCGCACCGGCCACGGCCTTGAAGATGGTGGCCGGATCGAGCACGTTGCCCTGGCTGGCGCGCTGCAGTTCGTCGGCCAACACGTTCAGCAGCACTTCCGTGTCGGAATGCGTATTGATATGGCGACGGTCACGGCGGAACATTTCCTCGCGCAATTGCTGCGAGTTGGTGAGGTTGCCGTTGTGGGCAAGGATCACGCCAAACGGCGCGTTCACGTAGAACGGCTGGGCCTCTTCCTCGCTCGATGCGGAGCCGGCAGTCGGATAGCGTACCTGGCCGATACCCGTGGTACCCGGCAGCCCGCGCATGTTGCGGGTACGGAACACGTCGCGCACCATGCCGTTGGCCTTGTACATGTGGAAGGTGTTGCCGTTGGCGGTCGCAATGCCCGCAGCATCCTGACCACGATGCTGCAGCAGCAGCAGGCTGTCATAGATCAATTGATTGACGGGAGAGGACGAAACCACTCCGACGATACCGCACATGTCAATCTCCCAGAGAGACGGTTCATTCAGCCCACTGCAACCGTGCGGCAGGCAGTACTACAAAATCTGGTGGGCAGTTTGCCAGCGCATGCCTTCACTCGTGCTGGCAACCCTGCCCCTTCGAGGTCCTTCACGCCTTCAGGTGCTGCCCCAGTTCGGGCGGCAGCCAGGGCCGCAGGACGTCCATGATCTGCACGATGGTGGGACGCGTCACCGCATCACGCCAGAACGGTTCCTCGGGCAGCTTGGTGAAACTACCCAGGGTCACCAGGAACAGCACGAGCACGACGCCGCGCAGCACGCCGAACACGAACCCCAGCCCGCGATCCGCGGGCTTGAGTCCGGTACTGGTCAGCAATTGCGCCAGCAGCGCCGACGCCAGTGCCGTACCGATCACGGTCATCACGAACAACAGTACGAAACCGGCCAGGGTGCGAACGAACGGACCGCCCGGCAGATTATCGGGCATCCAGCCTGCGGCCGTACCACTGTATGTATATGCGACCCAGAACGCGAGAATCCAGCCCGTCAGCGACAACACTTCGCGTACCAGTCCGCGCAGCACGCCGATCAGCCCGGACGCCAGCAGGACGAACAGCACCGCGTAGTCGAAGGTGGTCAGCAGCATCGGCACCCGGTGACGGAGTGAACGACGGACGGCCCATGTCCCTGCGCAGTCAGCGACCATAGCAGCGACGGTGCCCGGGTCGACTCACCAGGCGACACCGGGAAGGCGGCGAAATACAGGAGAGACAGCGAGACAGGCATCGTGCCGGGCCTTACAGTTCGCGCACAATGGCGGTCAGGCCGATTGCCTTGACCTTCTTCTCGGCTTCCAGCGCGCTCTCGTGATCATTGAACGGCCCGGCCCGCAGCAGGTTACGGTCACCGTCGGCCAGCTTCTTGTGTTCGATGTAATTGGGGATCTTGGCAGCACGCAGTTTGGCCTGCCAGTTCTTGGCGCGCTCCTCGCTCGAGAACGCGCCAATCAGAATGATGTACTTGCCCGATTTGGCGGGCGCTTCCGCCTTCGCGGGTGCGTCGGCCTTGGCCGGTTCTTCCGAGGCCGGACGCTTGGACGGTTGTGCCATGGCCGGCGCCGGCACCACGGTTTCGCCGTCATCCAGTCCCTGGGCTGCCGGCGCATCGCGCTCGGCCGGGCGGACCGGCGCTGGCGCAGTGCGGGCGCGTGCAGGCTCGGCGCGCGGCATGAGGACCGCGACGTCTTCGTTGACGGGTTTAGGCTGGCTTTCGAACAGCAACGGCAGGAAGATCACCGCCAGCAGCATCAGCACCACCGCGCCGATCAGGCGACGACGGGCACGCTGCTTCTGGGGCAGATCGGGATCAAGCATGTCGTCGTCCAGCACGGCTGACCTGCGGCCCCGGCTGGCGCGGCCCATCGGCTCGTCGTCGGATTTGCGGGAGGAAAACAGCGAGAACAGGCCCATGAGTCGACTCGGTTTGCCAGCGCCACGACAGGATGGCGCGGCATGACACGCAGCAATATTGCCTTTCAGTTTACGCCCTCAACAGGCGCGCGTCGGGTTCGCCGCGAGGAGGCACCGATCAGCGCCCCGCGCTCCGTCGCCATGCCAGTACGCCGGCCACGGTGAAGAACGAACCAAAGACCACAATTCTATCATTTTCGCCCGCCCGTTTCAGGGCATCCTGGTATGCCAGTTCGGGCGCATCGAAGGTTGCGATGCTGTGGTCGGCGTCATCCGGCACGCCGGCCGCCACGAGAGCAGCGGCGAGCTGGACCGGCTGGGCGGCGCGCGGCGTCGGCAGGCCCGTGACGCACCAGTGGTCGATCTTGTCGAGAAACGGCGCGATCACACCGGCAATGTCCTTGTCCTGCATGGCCCCGAACACCGCGTAGGTGTAGGGGAAAAAGCCCATGTTGTCGAGATTCTGCGCGAGCGCGGCCGCAGCATGCGGGTTATGCGCCACATCCAGCACGATGGCCGGCCGGCCCGGCAGGACTTGGAAGCGCCCTGGCAACTCGACAAAGGCCAGGCCATTGCGAATGTCCTGCGCGCTCACCGGCAGACGGTGGCGCATGGCCTGCGGCGCCGCCAGTGCGGCCGAGGCATTCAGCAACTGGTTGGCGCCGCGCAGGGCGGGATAGCCGAGCCCGCTCAGGCGGCGGCCGCGGCCGGCCCAGGCCCACTGTTGCTTGTCGCCCTGGAAATTGAAATCGCGGCCGGGCAGCCACAGGTCGGCGCCAAGTGCCTCCGCATGCTCCACGAGCGACGCGGGCGGTACTGGATCGCCACAGATGGCCGGCGCACCCGCACGGAAGATGCCGGCCTTCTCGCGCGCAATCGCCTCGCGCGTATTGCCGAGATAGTTCGTGTGGTCGATATCGATGCTGGTGATGATGGCGCAGTCCGTGTCGATCACATTGACCGCATCGAGCCGCCCGCCCAGCCCGACCTCGAGGATCACGGCGTCAAGCCCGGACGCGGCGAACAGGTGCATGATCGCCAGCGTGGTGAATTCGAAGTATGTCAGGCTGACCGGTTGCGCGAGGCCGCTGCGCGCCCGCTCGACCGCCTCGAAGTGCGGCAGCAGTTGGGCGTCGGTAGCGATCTCGCCGTTCAGGCGCGCACGTTCGTTGAAATCGATCAGGTGCGGTGAGGTATGGCAGCCGACCTTATAGCCTGCCTCTAGCAGGATGCGCTCCAGCATGGCGCAGGTCGAGCCCTTGCCATTGGTACCGCCCACGGTGAACACCACGGCGTCGAGCCGCAGGCCGAGGGCTTCTTTGACCTGGGTGATGCGCCCAAGCCCCATGTCGATGCCGACCGGATGCGCGGTTTCGAGGTGCTGGAGCCAATCGGACAGGCTGGAATACGTCTGGGACATGGGAAACGCGCGGCTGCGGGAAGAAAAACGGGGCGGGGAGAAGAACTGGATGGGGTTCTCCGCCGAGACGGAGACCCCTCGGGTAGCGTGCGGTCAGGCGACCGCGTCGGCCGGCTGCTTCTGCAGCAGGGCCAGCAGTTGGGCGATTTCGGTACGCATCTGGCGACGGTCGACGATCATGTCGATGGCGCCCTTCTGCATCAGGAACTCGGCGCGCTGGAAGCCTTCCGGCAGTTTCTCGCGCACGGTCTGCTCGATCACGCGCGGGCCGGCAAAGCCGATCAGCGCCTTGGGCTCGGCGATGACCACGTCGCCAAGGAAGGCGAAGCTGGCCGACACACCACCCATGGTCGGATCGGTCAACACGCTGATGAACGGCAGCTTGGCTTCCGACAGCTTGTTCAGCATGGCTGTGGTCTTGGCCATCTGCATCAGCGACATCAGGCTTTCCTGCATGCGTGCGCCACCGGTGGCGCTCACGCAGATGAACGGCACTTTCTGCTCCAGCGCGGTCTGCGCGCCGCGCACAAAGCGCTCGCCCACCACCGAACCCATCGAACCGCCCATGAAGGCGAATTCGAAGCAGGCCACCACGACCGGCACGGTATGGATCGAACCGCCCATGACGACCATTGCATCGGTTTCGCCGGTGCTTTCCATGGCGTCCTTGATGCGATCGGGATACTTCTTCGTATCCTTGAACTTGAGCGCATCGACCGGCACGATTTCCTGGCCCAGCTCATAGCGGCCTTCGGCATCGAGCAGTGCATCGAGACGCTCGCGTGCGCCGATGCGCATATGGTGGTCGCACTTGGGACACACGTGCAGGTTCGCCTCGACATCGGTCCGGTACAGCACCGATTCGCATGCCGGGCACTTGACCCACAGGCCTTCCGGAATCCCCTTGCGGGAGGCCGGATCCGTCTGCTGGATCTTGGGAGGCAGGAGTTTGTCCAACCAGCTCATAGAGGCTCCTTTATTGAACGTTCGCGGCGCCGTCGAGGGCTTGCCGGATGTCCGAAATCAATGACCGGAGCGATTGTACCGCGTCCGGGCGTTCTGTCTCCTCCAACAGTTGCACGAGCCGGCTACCGATCACAACCGCATCGGCGACGCCACCAATGGCCTTGGCTGTGGCCGCATCGCGAATGCCGAAGCCCACGCCCACCGGCAGCGCAGCATGCTGCTTGATGTAGGGAATGCGCTCCGCCACGCTTTGCAGGTCGAGCGCGCCCGAACCGGTCACGCCCTTGAGCGAGACGTAGTAAATATAGCCGCTGGCAATACGCGCGACCTGCTGGATGCGTGCATCGGTCGAGGTCGGTGCGAGCAGGAAAATGGGATCGAGCCCGTGTGCGCGCATCGTCGCAGCAAACTCCTCGCACTCTTCCGGCGGATAGTCGACCACCAGCACGCCATCGACGCCAGCCGCCTGGGCAGCCTCGACGAATGCGGCAGCCCCCATGCGTTCGATCGGGTTGGCATAGCCCATCAGTACCACCGGCGTGGCGCTGTCGGTAGTGCGGAACTCGCGCACGAATTCCAGCACCTGCTTGAGGCTCACGCCCTGCGCGAGCGCCACTTCCGATGCACGCTGGATGACCGGACCGTCGGCCATCGGATCGGAGAACGGCACGCCAAGTTCGATCACGTCGGCGCCGCCCGCAACCAGGGCGTGCATCAGTTCGACCGTCATGTCGGGCGCCGGGAAGCCGGCCGTGATAAAGGGAATGAGGCCCTTGCGCTGTTGCGCGGCCAGAGCCTGGAAGGTTTGAGCGATTCTGGACATGATCAGGAATTGGAAGCCAGCGGGGAAGTCAACGACACCGCCGCCGGTACAGGTGAAGGGGTCACTGCGCCAGCCGATGCGGCGGGGGCGCATGCCGCATCGATCCGCTGCCGGGCATCGGCGCAGTACTCGGGGTTGATCTCAAAGCCGGTGAAGGCGCGGCCATGCCGCACACAGGCCACACCGGTGGTACCGCTGCCCATGAAGGGATCGAGGACCAGCCCGCCGGGCGGGCAGCTGGCGAGCACCATGCGCTCCACCAGTTCCAGCGGCTTCTGCGTGGGATGATCGGCACGCTCCGGGTCCTGGCGATGGATGCGCGAGATGCTCCAGACATCCTTGGGGTTATAGCCGACCTCAAGCCATTTCTTGCCCTCGAAGCGCGGCCGGCTCCGCGCCTTCTTGGTTTCCGCGTCGTACGGCACGCGCACGGCATCGAGGTCGAAGTAGTAGTTTTTGGCGCGCACGAAAAAGCCGATGTTGTCGTGCACCGACGAGTAACGGCGCGTACTGCCGCCCATGCTCGGCACGCGGCGGTCCCAGATGATCTCGTTCATCATGGTCATGCGCTGCTTGAGCAGGACGAACAGTTCGGGGGCGTATTGCCAGGTACAGAACACGTACAGCGAACCGGTCTCGCGCAGCTTGGGCAGCACGGCATCGATCCACGCCGCCGACCAGTCGAGATAGGCCACGCCCGACAGCTTGTCGGAATCGTTGCCGTAATCCTTGCCCAGGCCGTACGGAGGATCGGCGACCACAAGATCGACCGATCCATCCGCCACGCGCTGGATGCCCGTCAGGACATCCTCGTTAAACACATGATGTGTCAGCGCGTGCATGGGCGTGTCGCCTGCGCAGTTCACCAGGCCACGCCGGCGCGCTGCGCCACGGTGTGCATGTCCTTGTCGCCGCGTCCGGAGAGGTTGACCAGCAGGATCTGGTCCTTCGGCAGCGTCGGCGCATACTTGCGGGCATAGGCGAGCGCATGGCTGCTTTCGAGCGCGGGGATGATGCCCTCGATGCGGCAGCAGTCATGGAATGCCTGCAGGGCTTCTTCGTCATCGATGCAGACATACTCGGCGCGCTTGCTGTCCTTGAGCCAGGCGTGCTCGGGACCCACACCAGGGTAATCGAGGCCGGCGGAGACCGAATGTGTCTCGATCACCTGGCCGTTCTCGTCCTGCAGCAGGTAAGTGCGGTTGCCGTGCAGCACGCCCGGCGACCCCATCGTCAGCGAGGCGGAGTGGCGGCCCGTGCCGAGCCCGTCGCCAGCCGCCTCGACGCCAATCAGGCGCACGTCGGGCAGGTCGATATACGGATGGAAAATGCCCATGGCATTCGAGCCGCCGCCGACACAGGCAATCACCGCATCGGGTTGGCGGCCGGCCAGTTCGGGCATCTGCACCTTGCACTCCTCGCCGATCACGCACTGGAAGTCGCGCACCATCATCGGATACGGATGCGGGCCCGCCACGGTGCCAATAATGTAGAACGTGTTCTCGACGTTCGTCACCCAGTCACGCATCGCTTCGTTGAGCGCGTCCTTGAGGGTTTTCGAGCCCGATTCCACCGGCACCACCTTCGCGCCCAGCAGGTTCATGCGGTATACGTTCTGGGCCTGGCGGCGCACGTCCTCGGCGCCCATGTAGACCACGCATTCCATGCCATAGCGGGCGGCGATCGTGGCCGTGGCCACGCCGTGCTGGCCGGCGCCGGTTTCGGCGATGACCCGCGGCTTGCCCATGCGGCGTGCCAGCATGGCCTGGCCGATGACGTTATTGATCTTGTGCGCGCCGGTATGGTTCAGGTCTTCGCGCTTGAGGTAGATCTGGGCGCCACCGAGCTCGCGGCTCCAGCGCTCGGCGTGATAGACCGGCGACGGCCGGCCGACGAAGTGCTTAAGCTCGCGGTGGAATTCAGCGAGGAATTCCGGATCGTGCTGATATCTGGCGTAGGCGTCGCGCAGCTCATCCAGCGCGCTCACCAGCGTTTCGGACACGAAACTGCCACCATAGGGGCCAAAATGGCCACGGGTATCGGGCAAATCGTACATGAGGGTCTCTTTTGCGGGGCCGGCACACGCAGGGCATGCCGGCAGGTTCAGCCGGTGCGGAAGATGGCGACACGCCGGTCAGGCGAGCGCAGCATCCGCGGCACGCACCGCCTGCACAAAGGCAGTGATGCGCGCATGATCTTTGATCCCTTTGGACGACTCCACGCCGCTGCTCACATCCACGGCACAGGGTCGCACGCGCTCAATCGCGCCAGCGACGTTTTGCGCGTTCAACCCACCACTCAAAACGAGCCGAGGAGCGGCGCGCTGGGCGGGCGAAAGATGAGAAGGATCCAGCCATGGCTGTGGAATCAGTGTCCAGTCGAAAACGTGGCCGCCTCCGCCATACCCCTCGACAAAAGCGTCGAGCAGCAATGCGGTCGCGGCATCATAGTCCTTGGCGAATTCTACCAAATCGAGGCCCGGCCTGACACGGGCGGCGCGCATGAACGGCAAACGGACGGCGCGCGATACCTGCAGGCACTGCGCCGGCGTCTCATCCCCATGGAACTGAAGTAACGCCAACGGCACTTCAGACACGGTCTGCAGCACGGTGGCCTCGTCGGCATTGACGAACAACCCGACCGTCGAGACAAATGGCGGCACCTCGCGTGCCAGCCGGGCGGCTTGCGCCGGCGTCACATGGCGGGGACTGCCAGGATAGAACACGAAACCGACGGCGTCGGCGCCGGCCTCGACCGCTGCCGCCACGTCCGCCTCGCGCGTCAGGCCGCAGATCTTGATGCGGGTGCGGGACATGCGTCGAACACTCCATAGAACAGGCTGGCCGCCAGATCAGGCTCTGGCAGCACGAAGGTGTCAGGATACCCCACTCGGGCAAGGTAAAGCCCGTCCGGCATGAAGGTGGGTGCCGCCACGGTCCGGTCCCGGCCTTCGAGCAGTTCACGCATCCAGTCCGGGCCTGCACGGCCCCGGCCGATGGCCACGAGGCAGCCCATGAGATTACGCACCATGTGGTGCAGGAAGGCGCTGGCACGAAACCGTAGGAAGACCCACTGGCCGCGCGGCACGATGGTCACGTCATAGCAGGTCTTGACCGGCGACCTGGCCTGGCAGTCCGCTGCGCGGAAGGCGGAAAAATCGTGCTCGCCAAGCAGGTGGCGGGCCGCTTCGACCATGGCCGTGCAATCGAGCGTCACGCCGGGCGGCAGCATCTGGTAACCGGCGCGGCCATGCAGCAACGGCACACGCGTCGGGCCGGTATAAAGAGCGTAGTAGTACATCCGCTCGGTCGCGGCAAACCGTGCGTGAAAATCGTCCGTGACCGGGGTCGCCCACTGCACGGCCACGGACGGCGGCAGAAAGGCATTGACCCCACGCACCCAGGAAAACGGCTCGCGCGTCAGCGCGGTATCGAGATGGACCACTTGCCCGAGGGCATGGACGCCGGTGTCCGTCCGGCCAGCCACCGTGACAGCCACCGGCATGCCGGTAAACTGCTGCAAGGCGGCTTCGAGTGTGTCCTGCACGGTATTGCGATGGGGCTGCGATTGCCAGCCGTTGAAGCTGGCGCCGTCGTACTGGATACCGAGTGCGATGCGTGTCATGGCACGGAGTATAAGGGCAAAAACACAATGCGCCGGACACCCTGCACGGGGACCGGCGCATTGCACGGTTGAGCGGTACCCGGCGGTACCGGTCGGTCAGCCAAGCTGGGCGAGTAACCCCTCGGCTTCGGCGCGCAGGGCGCCATCAGCCTGCCCGATGACTTCCTGCAGCAGTTCGCGGGCACCTTCCTTGTCACCGATCTCGACGTAGGCCTTGGCCAGATCGAACTTGATGTGCAATTCCTGCGAGGCTCCGGTTCCAGTGTCGCTGGGCAGCGTCAAAGGCCCCAGTGACTCGTCCGTCATGTGGACCGTGCTGCCTTGCGCAGCGCCCTCGCCCAGACGGCTGGTGCTGCTCGTCGGCAGGTCGTCGCTCAGGTCGAGCGAGATGCCGGACAGGTCGATGTCAAGCGGCCGGGTCTCCGGATTCACTGGCAACGTCATGTCGCCGGCATCCAGACGTACCGGCGGCAGGCCGCCGGGAGTGTCGTCGCTGGCCGAGGACATCGACGGCGATGCACCGAGCTGCGACGCCGGAAATGCATCAAGCGGCAGCTCGAGATCGCCCAGAGCCAGCGGTTTGGTATGTGCATCGAGCGCGGGGTCGGCAGTCAGCCATTCATCGCCATCCAGGCGCATCGCCGTATCGTCGCCTGCATCCACGCGATCCACGCCACCGGTGTAGGCGACAGCGCCTGCGCCAGCGGTACCGATAACGCCCCCGCCTGCCGCATACAGCGGGTTGGCCGGCTCCAGTTTCAGGCCAAGTGCCGCGGCTTGCGCCCACTCGGGGCCAATACCCTTGGTTTGCGCGTGCATCACCTCGGCCTGCGCATTGAATCCGGCAACGTCCTGCCGGTTCGCATAGATTTCCAGCAGCTTCAGCCGCACGGCCTGACGCTCCGGCTGGCGCTCCAGCGCTTCACGCAGGATTTCCTCTGCCTGGATATCGCGTCCGTAGGCAATGTAGACATCTGCCTCGGCCACCGGATCCACTTCATTGGCCTCCGCCGTCGTGCTGGCGAGCCGGAAGTCGGAGCCGAACACGCTGTGCTGCGAGGTATCGACGCTCTGCCCGCCGGGAGCACCAAACAGGGAGTTCGCGCCACCCATGACCGTGCTTTCCTGCGACAGCAGGCTGTCCTCGAAACCCCCCTGGGCACCGGCGCCTTCGGCCCGCCGGCGGCGCAGCCAGACAAATGCGCCCACCAGTGCCAGCAGTGCGGCGATCGCGGCCAGCATCAGGGGGTTGTTCATGAGGCTGGCGAAGAAACCCGGCTCCGCTGGTTGGGCGGGGACCGGTGTGGCTGCCGGCGCAGGTACGGCCGGTGCGGGGGCGATGGCCGGCGCGGGGGCGGCCGTTTCGGAAGCGGGTGCCGCGCCTGCCTGTGCCTCGCTGGCAGCAGCGGCAACGCTCGCCTGGGCGGCTGCAACAGGCGCGGCGGCAACCGCCGAAGCCGCTGCCGCCGGAACAGCCGGCACGGTCAGCGCTCCTGCATCAGCCGGAGCGGCGCCGCGTTGCGTGGTCGCACCAGCAGTTCCCGGCGGCGCTTCGCCGTTCTTCAGAGTCACGAGCCGCTGCAGGTCGGCGAGATTCTTTTCCAGTTGTGCCAGGCGTTCCTGCGCTTCCCTCAAGGCGCGGTCCTTGGCAATCAGTTCTTCGTTGACCGCGGCCAGGCTGTTGCGGCCATCGCGTTCGGCGCGGCTGAGCGTCAGTTCGTCACGCGCACCTCCGCCCGGCACCGCCTGATCCTGGACCCGGGCCGTGACACGGCCGCTGCGTTGCCGCGCCGTCTCGCTGTCGGCCGACGGAGTCGCAGACGAGGCGAGCCGCTCGCGATAACCGCCGAAGCCCTGCGTATGGGCAATCACCTCGCGCCGCGCAGTGCTGGCGGGCACTTCACGCGCCTGGGTAGTGGAGGGAATTTTCAGGACTGCACCGGCTTTCAGGCGGTTGATGTTGCCGCCGATGAATGCCGAGGGGTTGTTCCGGTACAGCGACAACAACATCTGATCGAGCGAGACGGCATCCTGTGTCTGCGCCGCATCGGCGGCAATGCTGTACAGGCTGTCGCCACGCTGGACGGTGTAGCTGCCGCCGGCAGCCGCGGCTTGCCGCGCGGTGCTCCCAGTGGTTGCGCGTGCAGGACGCGGTGCCGCCTGAGGCGCTGGCGCACTGCGGCGCGCACTGTCCGGCAGGACAGGCGCCATGACACCGGGGGCGACAGCGGACGACGTAACCGCGGGCGCCGGGGCCTTCGAACCGGCAGGATCGAGCAGGAACGTATAGGCGCGTGAGACCCGGCCACTGGCCCAACTCATGTCCACCAGGATATCGACAAACGGCTCGTTCACGGGCTGCGCGGAACGCACGTAGGCGACGTAGCTGCCGGACGCGCGGCGTTCCAGCTGGACGCGCAGGTTGCCGACGATCGGGTGGTAGGTCAGGCCCGCGGCCCGGTAAGCATCAGCCGAGGCGAGGCGAACCGCCAGGTTCTGTGCCTCGTCGGCCGTCACGCCAGTGATGTCGATCTCGGCCTGCAGCGGCTGCCCGAGATTGGACTGCACACGCAGCGGGCCGAACCCTGCGGCATGTGCCATGGCGGGCCCGATCAGCAGGCCAAGCGCAGTCAGCGCCAGGGTGGGCCAATGCGGGGCATTTGTTGTCGTCTTTGTCCGGCGCGTTTTGCTTAGCCTCACCTTTTGCTCCGTCTGATCAAATGTGCACAGCGAAATTAGCATCGCAAGGGATAGGCAGCAAGCAGCACTCGAGCTTGACCCCGCCGCAGGACAATCCGCACCTGGCGATTGCCTGCCCTCCCCTGTCTATTTTTTCTCACCGCTATTCTGGCCTATCGCACCTGCCAGATGCGTATCGACCATACAGAAACGCCGCCCCAGGGGGCGGCGTTTCTGCAAATCATAACGTTTTGTTGCCTATCAGCAACGTTATCACTCGATCAGCATGCAATCAACGTTCGATCAGGATACGCAGCATGCGGCGCAGCGGCTCGGCCGCGCCCCACAGCAACTGGTCGCCGACGGTAAAGGCGCTGAGATACTCCCCGCCCATCTGCATCTTGCGCAGTCGACCCACCGGGATCGTCAACGTGCCAGTCACCGCAGCCGGCGTGAGATCAGTCATACTGGCCTCGCGCGTATTTGGCACCACCTTGGCCCACGGATTGTGGTCCGCCAGCATACCGGTGATCTCGTCGAGAGGGACATCCTTGCGCAGCTTGATGGTCAGCGCCTGCGAGTGGCAACGCATGGCGCCAATGCGCACGCACAGGCCATCGACCGGGATCGCTGCCGCACCGCCGCTGATGCCGCGACCGAGAATCTTGTTGGTTTCCGCGCCGCCCTTCCATTCCTCGCGCGACACACCGTTGCCCAAGTCCTTGTCGATCCAGGGAATCAGGTTGCCGGCCAGCGGCACGCCGAACTGCTTGGTTTCATCAGCGGACAGCCCGTGCTGGGTCGCCAGGATCTGGCGGTCGATCTCGAGGATCGCGGAGGCCGGATCGTCGAGTAGCGGACGCACCGCGGCATTGAGCGTGCCGAACTGGGTCAGCAGTTCGCGCATGTGCTGCGCACCGCCACCCGAGGCCGCCTGGTAGGTCATGGAGGTCATCCACTCGACCAGGTCGTTGGCAAACAGACCGCCGAGGCCCATCAGCATGCAGCTGACCGTGCAGTTGCCGCCGATGTAGTTCTTGGTGCCCTTGGCCAGCGCATCCTTGATAACGTTCTGGTTGACCGGATCAAGCACGATCACGGCGTCTTCCTGCATGCGCAGCGAGGAAGCGGCATCGATCCAGTAGCCGTTCCAGCCGGCTGCGCGCAGCTTGGGGAACACCGCGGTAGTGTAGTCGCCGCCCTGCGCGGTCAGGATCACGTCGCAGCGCTTGAGCGCGTCGATGTCATTGGCGTCCTGGAGCTTGGTCTCGTTCTTGGTGACGGTCTTGCCGCCAATCTGCGGAACATTGCCGCCAGCATTGCTGGTACTGAAGAACACCGGTTCGATATGGTCGAAATCGCCCTCTTCCTGCATGCGCTGCATGAGAACACTGCCGACCATCCCGCGCCAACCCACGAGACCTACTAACATGATTCACCTCAGATGAATGAACTTCCCCGCACTTTTCGCCCGGCGTGTCCGCCCGGGGAAGATTTTGCGGGCACGACGGACGATTAGCGGGTAATCGCTTTCTTGGTAATGGTTTTAATCGTCGTCGCAATCGTGACATGGCCGCGCGCCGTCACGCCAGCCGTTGCGAGACGGGCGAAAGCGGGACGGGAAAAAACCGGGGTGCGGACCATGCCAGCGAGTTTACACGATTTTTGGCCGTGCATGCACGCTTGCAGCGGCCGGGATCGTCGGAGATGCGCGATCGAAACGGTGATCGAAGCGGCGATCGAAACAGCGCGGTGGGAGCCCGCAGCGCCGCAACCGGCCGATCGCTTCTCCAGCAACCTTACAGCGCTGCCAGCACTGCCTCGCCCATCTCGCGTGTGCCAACCTGCTTGCAGCCCGGCGTGAGGATGTCACCCGTACGGTAGCCCTGTGCCAGCACCTTCTTGACCGCATTTTCGATACGGTCCGCCTGCTCGGCGCGGTTGAGCGTGTAGCGCAGCATCATGGCCGCCGACAGGATGGTGGCCAGCGGATTGGCCACGCCTTTGCCGGCAATGTCGGGAGCCGAACCGTGCGACGGCTCGTACAGGCCCTTGTTGTTGGCATCGAGCGATGCCGAGGGCAGCATGCCGATCGAACCGGTCAGCATCGCTGCCTCGTCCGACAGGATATCGCCGAACATGTTGCCGGTGACGATCACGTCGAAGTTCTTCGGCGCTTTCACCAGCTGCATGGCGGCGTTGTCGACGTACATGTGCGTCAGTTCGACTTCCGGATACTCCTTGTGCACGTCGATGACCACATCCTTCCAGAACTGGAAGGTCTCCAGCACATTGGCCTTGTCGACGCTGCACAGCTTCTTGCCGCGCTTGGCGGCAGCCTGGAAGGCAACATGGGCGATGCGGCGGATTTCCGGCTCGCTGTAGCGCATCGTGTCGAAGCCTTCGCGCGTACCGGGGAACCAGCCATCGGTGGCCGTGCGTACGCCGCGCGGCTGGCCAAAATAGATATCGCCGTTCAGTTCGCGGATGATGAGGATGTCGAGACCGGCCACGATTTCCGGCTTGAGGCTCGATGCCGCCGTGAGTTCGGGGTAGCAGATGGCCGGACGGAAGTTGGCAAACAGCTGCAGGTGCTTGCGCAGTCCGAGGATGGCCTGCTCCGGACGCAGTTCGCGTGCCAGGCTGTCGTATTTCCAGTCGCCCACTGCACCAAACAGGATGGCATCCGCCTCCTTGGCCAGCTTGAGCGTGCCTTCCGGTAGCGGATGGCCTTCGGCTTCATAACCCGCGCCGCCCACCGGCGCGGTTTCCATTTCGAACGATTCGCCCAGCGCGTTCAATACCTTGACGGCTTCGGCAACGATTTCGGGACCAATGCCGTCACCCGGCAACACTGCGATTTTCATGAAGCTTCCTGCAAAAAGAGATCAGCGAACCAGACGGTGCCCAAGCCAGGGCATCTTCGCGAGGCGCTCGGCCTCGTAGGCCTTGATTTTGTCGGCATAGCGCAGCGTCAGGCCGATGTCATCGAAACCGTTCAGCAGGCAATACTTGCGGAACGGCGCGATATCGAAGCCGTATTCCGTGCCATCGGCTGCAACCACGCACTGGCGCTCAAGATCGATGGTCACCCGGTAGCCCGGGAATGCAAACGTCTCGTTGAACAGGTGATCGACCTGCTGCTCGCTCAACACGATCGGCAGCAATCCGTTTTTGTAGCTGTTGTTGAAGAAGATATCGGCGAAGCTCGGCGCGATGATGGCGCGAAAGCCGTATTGCGTGAGCGCCCAAGGCGCGTGCTCGCGCGAGCTGCCACAGCCGAAGTTCTTGCGTGCCAGCAGCACCGAAGCGCCCTGGTAGCGCGGCTGGTTCAGCACGAAGTCCGGGTTCAGCGGGCGCTTGCTGTTATCCATACCGGGTTCGCCGACATCTTTGTAGCGCCATTCGTCGAACAGGTTGGGACCGAAGCCGGTCCGCTTGATCGACTTGAGAAACTGCTTCGGGATGATCGCATCGGTATCGACGTTCTCGCGATCAAGGGGCGCGACCAGCCCCGTATGCAATACAAATTTTTCCATCATTCGACCTTCATGTGCCGCCCGCGCTCAGCGCTTGGCGGCATTCTCGAGTTTCTGGCCCGCTGCCTGGGTATCGCGACCGAGGCCAGCCATGGTGTTGCAGCCCGCCAGCACGGCAAGCGTCAGCAGGGAAAGGAAGAAGCGTTTCACTCTTGTCTCCTTGAACTTAGACCAGTTTACGGACATCGACGAAGTGACCCTCGATGGCAGCAGCCGCCGCCATCGCAGGACTGACCAGATGCGTGCGGCCGCCGGCACCCTGGCGGCCCTCGAAATTGCGGTTCGAGGTCGAGGCGCAGCGCTCGCCCGGATCGAGGCGGTCGGCGTTCATGGCCAGGCACATCGAGCAGCCCGGCTCGCGCCATTCGAATCCAGCCGCGACGAAGATCTTGTCCAGGCCTTCGCGCTCGGCTTGTTCCTTGACCAGGCCCGAGCCCGGCACGACCATCGCCAGCTTGACGTTGGATGCGAGCTTGCGGCCCAGCTTCTGCACTACCCAAGCGGCGGCGCGCATATCTTCGATGCGGCTGTTGGTGCACGAGCCGATGAAGACCTTGTCGATCCGGATATCCGTCACCGGCACGTTCGGCTGGAGGCCCATATAGGCGAGCGCACGCTCCATGGCACTGCGCTTGTTCGGATCCTTTTCCTTATCGGGATCCGGCACGCGGTCCTCGATGCTCACCACCATTTCCGGCGACGTGCCCCAGCTGACTTGCGGACGGATGTCCTCGGCGCGCAGCTGCACGACGCGGTCGAAATGCGCGCCTTCGTCGCTGTGCAGCGTCCGCCAGTACTGCACAGCCTGCTCGAACTCCGGACCGCTCGGAGCGAACGGGCGGTTTTTCACGTACTCGAGCGTGGTGTCGTCCACCGCCACCAGGCCAGCGCGCGCACCAGCCTCGATGGCCATGTTGCAGACCGTCATGCGACCTTCCATGGTGAGGCCGCGAATGGCCGAGCCGGCGAACTCGATGGTGTAGCCGGTACCGCCCGCCGTGCCGATCTTGCCGATCACGGCCAGCACGATGTCCTTGGCCGTGCAGCCGCGTGGCAGCACGCCCTCCACGCTGACGAGCATGTTCTTGCTCTTTTTCATCAGCAGCGTCTGCGTCGCCAGCACGTGCTCCACTTCCGACGTGCCGATGCCGAATGCCAGCGCACCGAACGCGCCGTGCGTGCTGGTATGCGAATCGCCACACACCACCGTCATGCCGGGGAGGGTCGCGCCCTGTTCCGGACCGATGACATGCACAATGCCCTGGCGACGGTCGTTCATCTTGAACTGGGTGATACCGAATGCATCGCAGTTGGCATCGAGCGTATCGACCTGCAGTTTGGACACCGGATCGGCAATGCCATGGCTGCGATCGGTGGTCGGCACGTTATGGTCGGACACGGCCAGGTTGGCGCTGATACGCCATACCGGGCGATCCGCCATTTTCAGGCCTTCGAAAGCCTGCGGACTGGTGACTTCGTGCAGCAGTTGGCGATCGATATAGAGCACCGTGGTGCCATCGTCTTCCACATGCACGACGTGTGCATCCCAGAGTTTGTCGTAGAGTGTTTTTGCCATGATGAAATCGGGAAACCGGCACTTATCCGCCCGTTGCGCTACCCTGCAGGCAGCGTGCGGCGATGCCGGTCGGAACCATGATTGGGGACCGTTTGATTATGCCATACGGCCTCATGCGCGACGCCCCGGAATGGACTCCAGCCTGCCGTGGTTCGCGATAAGGGGTTTCGCTGCCGGGAAAAAAGCACAGGAAACAGGCACAAAAAAACCCCTGCGGCCTGACGGCCCACAGGGGTTCAGAGACATGACGCCCGGAGGGGAATCAGCGCTTGCCGATCTCCGGCACGTCGCGTGACACGGCGCCAACGAACAGCTGGCGCGGACGGCCGATCTTGTATTCCGGATCGGTGATCATCTCTTCCCACTGCGCGATCCAGCCGACGGTACGCGCCAGGGCGAAGATACAGGTGAACAGCGACGTCGGGATGCCCAGCGCGCGCTGCACGATGCCCGAGTAGAAGTCGACATTCGGGTACAGCTTGCGGCTGACGAAGTATTCGTCTTCCAGCGCGATCTTCTCGAGCTGCATGGCCAGCTTGAACAGCGGATCGTTTTCCAGACCCAGTTCGCCCAGCACTTCGTGGCAGGTTTCGCGCATCAGCTTGGCACGCGGGTCGTAGTTCTTGTACACGCGATGGCCAAAGCCCATCAGGCGCACGCCGCTGTTCTTGTCCTTGACCTGCTTGACGAACTCGCTGATGTTGTCAACGCTGCCGATCTGCTCGAGCATGTTGAGCGCGGCTTCGTTCGCACCGCCGTGAGCCGGACCCCACAGGCAGGCCACGCCCGAGGCGATGGCGGCAAACGGGTTGGTACCCGACGAACCGGCCAGACGCACGGTCGAGGTAGAAGCATTCTGTTCGTGGTCGGCGTGCAGGATGAAGATACGGTCGAGGGCGCGCTCGAGCACCGGGTTGACCTTGTAGTCTTCGCACGGCGTACCGAACATCATGCGCATGAAGTTGCCGGTGTACGACAGGTTGTTCTGCGGGTAGATGTACGGCTGGCCGATGTTGTACTTGTAGGACATCGCCACCAGGGTCGGCATCTTGGCGATCAGGCGGATGGCCGAGATTTCGCGCTGATGCGGATCGGCAATGTCCATGGCGTCGTGGTAGAACGCGCTCATGCCGCCCACCAGGCCCGTCAGCACCGCCATCGGGTGCGCATCGCGGCGGAAGCCGCGCATGAAGAGCTGCATCTGCTCGTGCACCATGGTGTGGTGCATGACCGTATCCACGAACTCTTCTTTCTGCTTGGCGTTCGGCAGTTCACCCTTCAGCAGCAGGTAGCAGACTTCGAGGAAGTCGCAGTTCACGGCCAGCTGTTCGATCGGGTAGCCGCGATACAAAAGTTCACCTTTATCACCATCGATATAGGTTATCTTCGAGTTGCACGAAGCCGTGGACATGAAACCCGGGTCATACGTGAACTTGCCGGTCTGACCGTACAGCTTCCGGATATCAATTACATCCGGCCCGACAGTGCCCTTGTACATGGGCATGTCAACGCTCGGCGTACCATCGGAAAACGATAGTGTGGCTTTCACTTCGGACGGCGTCATGTCTCGTTCCTTCTTCATGCTATTAATGTTTAAGGTCTGATACTCAGACTGAGCGCAGCTGTGTCAGCAGCTTGCGAATCTCAGGAGTATCGAGGGGCGGCTCGAGTTGCTTGCGCTCAAGCAACAGGTCCATCAACTCGTAATCGGGCAGATCGAGAATCCGGTCGAGCGCTTCAATGTCCGTATCGGACAATTCGGTTTCGTAGCGGTTGAAGAACCGCTCGATAATCAGGTCGTTCTCCAGCAATCCGCGTCGCGCACGCCACCGCAGCCGCGCGCGCCGGCGCGGATCGGACTGGTGCGAAAATCCCGGTGTCCCGGGGAGAGCTGGTTCAGTCATGCGTCTTCCTTGCAAACCCGCCATCTGGCCGCCCCGTCAACACGGAACCCCAGGCGGCGGGTTTTTGCCTTGCGACCCCAGGGGCCGATCAGAATGAACGATGGGTCCGGTAGCGACGGATCCGTACAGGCGTACGGCGCAGCCACTTCAGAAAACCCGCGTCACTCCGATCGCATCGCCCCTTAGACCGCGCGGCGGACCATCAGCTCCTTGATTTTGCCGATGGCCTTGGTCGGGTTGAGTCCCTTCGGACACACATCCACACAGTTCATGATGCTGTGGCAGCGGAACAGGCGGTACGGATCCTCAAGGTTGTCCAGGCGTTCGCTGGTGGCTTCGTCGCGCGAGTCGGCGATGAAGCGATAGGCCTGCAGCAGGCCGGCGGGGCCGACGAACTTGTCCGGATTCCACCAGAACGACGGGCACGACGTCGAGCAGCTTGCGCACAGAATGCACTCGTACAGGCCATCGAGCTCGTCACGTTCCTCGGGCGACTGCAGCCGCTCTTTCTCGGGCGGCGGATTGTCGTTGATGAGGTACGGCTTGATCGAATTGTACTGCTTGAAGAACTGCGTCATGTCGACGATCAGGTCGCGCACTACGGGCAGGCCAGGCAGCGGACGCAGCACGATTTTTTCGGGCAGTTCGCGCATATTGGTCAGGCAGGCCAGACCATTCTTGCCATTGATATTCATGGCGTCAGAACCGCACACGCCTTCGCGGCAGGAGCGACGGAAAGCGATCGTCTCGTCGAGCTTCTTCAGCTTGACCAGCGCGTCGAGCAGCATGCGCTCATGGCCGTCGAGCTCAAGCTCATACGTCTGCATGCGCGGCGCGGAATCCTGATCGGGATCGTAACGATAAACTTCAAAGATACGTTTCATAATGTGATCTCTCCCACGCTTAGAAGGTACGGGCTTTCGGCGGGACGCTCTCAGCCGTCAGCGGCTGCATCTTGACCGGCTTGTATTCAAGGCGGTTGCCTTCGCTGTACCACAGCGTGTGCTTCAACCAGTTTTCATCATCGCGGTTCGGCTTGTCGCTGTGCGCATGCGCACCACGCGACTCCTGACGGGCTGCGGCCGACACCATGGTGGCGTTGGCGACTTCGATCAGGTTGGCCACTTCCAGCGCCTCGACCCGCGCAGTGTTGAACACCTGCGACTTGTCCTTCAGGTGGATGTCGCCCACGCGCTTCGACACTTCAGCGATCTGTTTCACGCCCTCGTCCATCAGCGCCTGCGTGCGGAACACGCCGGCATGCGTCTGCATCGTGCGGCGAATGTCGTTGGCGATATCCTGGGCATATTCGCCCGACGTCGAGCTGTCGAGCTTGGCCAGGCGTGCGAGCGTAAAGTCAGCGGCATCGGCCGGCAGCGGCTTGTGCTCCTTCTGCTTGAGCGCGGTCGCCACGATGTGGTTGCCGGCGGCACGGCCGAACACCACGAGGTCGAGCAGCGAGTTCGTGCCCAGGCGATTCGCGCCGTGCACGGAAACGCACGAGCATTCGCCAATGGCGTAGAAACCGTTGATGACTTCGTTCGGGTTGCCGTTCTTCGGCGCCACGACCTGGCCATGAATATTCGTCGGGATGCCACCCATCTGGTAGTGGATGGTCGGCACGACGGGGATCGGCTCCTTGATACAGTCCACGTTGGCGAACTTCAGGCCAATCTCGCGGATCGACGGCAGGCGCTTGTTGATCGTATCCGCACCCACGTGCGTCAGGTCCAGCAGCACATAATCGCCGTTCGGGCCGCAACCACGGCCTTCCTTGATTTCCTGGTCCATCGAGCGCGACACAAAGTCACGCGGCGCCAGATCCTTCAGCGTCGGGGCATAGCGCTCCATGAAGCGTTCGCCGTCCTTGTTACGCAGGATACCGCCTTCGCCGCGCACGCCTTCGGTGATCAGCACGCCCGCGCCAGCCACGCCGGTCGGGTGGAACTGCCAGAACTCCATGTCTTCGAGCGGAATGCCGGCGCGTGCCGCCATGCCGAGGCCGTCACCGGTATTGATGAAGGCATTGGTCGAGGCGCCATAGATCCGGCCTGCGCCGCCCGTGGCGAACAGCGTGCACTTGGCTTCGAGGATGTAGACCTCGCCGGTTTCCATTTCGAGCGCCGTCACGCCGAGCACGTCGCCGTCCGCGTCGCGGATCAGGTCGAGCGCCATCCATTCGACGAAGAAGTGGGTCTTGGCGCGCACGTTGCGCTGGTACAGCGTGTGCAGCAGCGCATGGCCGGTGCGGTCGGCCGCCGCGCAGGCGCGCTGGACAGGCTTTTCACCGTAGTTGGCCGTGTGGCCGCCAAACGGACGCTGGTAGATCGTGCCATCGGGGTTGCGGTCGAACGGCATGCCGAAGTGCTCGAGCTCGTACACCACCTTGGGTGCTTCGCGGCACATGAATTCGATCGCATCCTGGTCGCCGAGCCAGTCGGAGCCCTTGATGGTGTCGTAGAAGTGATAGTGCCAGTTGTCTTCGCTCATGTTGCCGAGCGAGGCACCGATACCGCCCTGCGCCGCCACGGTGTGCGAGCGGGTCGGGAAAACCTTGGAGAGCACGGCCACATTGAGGCCTGCCTCTGCCAACTGGAGCGAAGCGCGCATCCCTGCACCGCCGGCCCCGACGATCACCACGTCGAAACGACGACGCGGCAAGCCAGTCTTGACTGCGACCATGAATTACACCCTCCAGAGAATTTGTGCTGCGTAGCCCGCGCAACCGATGAGCCACAAGGCCGTCAATACTTGCAACGTCAAGCGGACAGCCACCGGCTTGACATAGTCCATCCAGATGTCGCGTACGCCAATCCACGCGTGATACAGCAGCGACAGGATGGAGAGGAACGTCAGGATCTTCATCCACTGGTTGGCGAACAGGCCAGCCCAGCTTTCGTAGGAGCGGTCCGGCGCGAGCAGGAACGCCACCAGCAACACCACCGTATACAAGGCCATGATGACAGCCGTGATACGTTGGAACAGCCAGTCCTTCAGACCGTAGTGCGCGCCGACGACGAGGCGCTTGGGACCAATATTGTTATTTGCCATGTCGTATTCCTCAGAACAGGCCGAACAGCTTCAGGCCGCAGACTGCTGTCAGGAGCAGGCTGACGATCAGAACGGTCACGGCGGACTTGGCCGACTTCTCTTTTGCGACACCGACGTGCACGTCCAGCAGCAGGAAGCGGATACCGGCGCAGAAGTGATGCAGGTAGCCCCAGATCAGGGCCAGCACCACCAGTTTCACGAAGCCGTGCGACAGCAGGTCCGAAAACTTGGCGAAGCTGAGCTCGGAAGTCAGGCTCAGTTCGAACAGGTACAGAATGAATGGAAGAAGAAGGAACAGGAGTGCACCGCTGATGCGATGCAAAATGGATACCTTGCCGGCCCAGGGCAACCGGTAACGCGCAATCTGCGTTACGTGGATGTTCCGGAACTCCGGCCTGGCTTTCTTGGCGGCTTCTGCCATGCTAGACCCCATGTGCGTGTGACAAAAACAAAACAGCTCTGCGCAAAACCTGACGATTTTACCGCGTAATGGCGCGCTGCACCATGACCCGGCACGCGTTTATCGAACGCTTGCCGGCCCTACCCAGCGCTCAACTCAAATCATTCTGGTAGAAATGGTGCGCGGTCACGTATAACCCGCGCCGCACTTCTACCGGACGATCTCCAAACGTAAACGATACGCGCTCCACCGACAGCAGCGGCGCGCCCTCTTCCACCGAGAGGATGGCAGCGGTCGCGGCATCGGCCGCCACCGCCCGGATCTTTTCCTTGGCGCGGATCATGCGCGTCCCGAACTCGCCCTCGAACAAGGCGTACATCGGGCCTTTCCATTCCGTCAGGCGCTCCGCGGTCAAGCCCTTGAAGGCGGTACCGGGCAGCCAGATCTCGTCGAGCACGATCGGCTCGCCAGAAAAAAACTGCACACGCCGGATCTGCACCACGCTGTCGCCCGTCTTCAGGTCGAGCAGGCGAGCGATCTCGGCGGGCGCCCGCGTGCGCTTGCACTCCAGCACGGAGTTCTTCGGGTAGTGGATTTCGCCTTCGTCGGGGTGCAGCCGCAGGAAGCGGAACTGCACGCCATATTCATGGTGGGTGGTCACGAATGTGCCCTTGCCCTGCCGGCGCATCACCAGATTCTCCGACGCCAGCTCATCGATCGCCTTGCGCACAGTGCCCTGGCTCACCTTGTAGCGGCCCGCCAGTTCCATTTCGCTGGGAATCATCTCGCCGGGCTTCCATTCGCCCGACTGGAGACTTTGCGTGATCAACTGCTTGATCTGCTGGTACAGCGGACTGAACGTCGGGGACGCGCCGCTGGCGGCCACCGCACCCCCCGCCGCCGGCGCAAGCGCCGCGGATTCGCCGTTGCCACCGGAATCGGCGGCAGAAGACGGGGGTTGGGTGACATTCGACATGCCGGGATTTGACCACAGATCGCCCCCGTGCGTCCACTCACCCATGAAACATCTTATGTCTTATATAAGACAGAAGATGTTTGACTTTAGAGGGCCTGCCGCCTACACTCGCGCAGGATCCTGCATGGGTGGGGATCGGCACCCGATGTGGCGCATCCTTCGGCACATCGTCAGCAAGGCGACGACGTAGTTGCGTTTTATCCCTTCTCGTAGCTGCGTTTTACCCCTTCTGTGCCGCCCCGTCACGCACTACACTAATGGTCTGCCGCAGATCGTGCGAAAACCGCGCGCCGCCGAGTTCGCTCCGACGTCGCAGGCAACGTCACCCGCAGCAAAACCGTCATTGAAGCCCGGCATGATGAAGACATCTTTGAGACGTCATCCTGCCGGGCATCGATCCACTAGAGGCGCTATCAAAATGAAGCGCGGCAGTTCTGGCTCGCCTGACATGGCGGCCGGCCATATCCTGGCCCGGCTGGACCACCCAGGCACCAGAATCATTCTGATAGCGCCTCGTACTCTACCTACCTGATTGGAGATATATCCATGGCAAAAGCCCCAATGCGTGTCGCGGTCACTGGCGCGGCCGGTCAAATCGGTTACTCCCTCCTGTTCCGTATCGCCAACGGGGACATGCTGGGCAAGGATCAGCCCGTCATCCTGCAACTGCTGGACCTGACGCAGGCCCTGCCGGCCGTGAAGGGCGTGGTCATGGAACTCGACGATTGCGCGTTCCCGCTGCTGGCTGGCGTGGTCATCACCGACGATCCCAAGGTGGCCTTCAAGGATGCCGACGTGGCCCTGCTGGTTGGCGCCCGTCCGCGTAGCAAGGGCATGGAGCGCAAAGACCTGCTCGAAGCCAACGCCCAGATCTTTACCGTGCAGGGCAAGGCCCTGGACGAAGTTGCCAGCCGCGATGTCAAGGTGCTGGTGGTCGGCAACCCGGCCAACACCAATGCCTACATCACCATGAAGTCGGCCCCGAGCCTGCCGAAGCAGAACTTCACCGCCATGCTGCGCCTGGACCACAACCGCGCCCTGTCGCAAGTCGCGGCCAAGATCGGCAAGCCGGTGTCGTCGATCGAAAAGCTGTTCGTGTGGGGCAACCACAGCCCGACCATGTACGCCGACTACCGCTTCGCCACCGTGGACGGCAAGAGCGTCAAGGACATGATCAACGACCAGGTGTGGAACAACGACGTGTTCCAGCCGACCGTCGGCAAGCGCGGCGCAGCCATCATCGAGGCACGCGGCCTGTCGTCGGCTGCCTCGGCCGCCAATGCCGCCATCGACCATGTGCACGACTGGGTGCTGGGCACGAACGGCAAGATCGTGACCATGGGCATTCCGTCCGACGGTTCGTATGACATTCCGGAAGACGTCGTGTTCGGCTTCCCGGTCACTTGCGCCAACGGCAAGTACGAAATGGTCAAGGGCCTGGACATCGACGCCTACAGCCGCGAAAAGATCAACGTCACGCTCAATGAGCTGATGGAAGAGCGCGAAGGCGTGAAGCACCTGGTGGGCTGATCCGCGCGGATCGATCCCCTGTCCCCGGCCGGCGCTACCCCGCCCGCCGGCGGAAATCAAGGCTGCGGCGCATCCGCCGCAGCCCGTTCTACCGAGAGATGATGAGCAACGTGCATCCTTCCGAGGTCTTGTTCGAGGGCGAAGCGACACCGGTCCAGTTACCGGTCTGCGATCACTATGCCGGCTCCGAGAAGCTGATGGTGAAATCGCTTGCCCTGCAACAAGCGCTTGGTCCCGTATTTGATGTCACCTTCGATTGCGAAGATGGTGCCGCGGTCGGCGCGGAAGAAGCCCACGCGCGGCTGGCCGCCAGCCTGATCAACAGCGATGCCAACCTGTTCAACCGGGTGGGCGTACGCATCCACGATCCGCGGCATCCCGCCTGGGAACAGGACATCGCCATTCTGGTCGGACTGGCTGGTGCGCGCCTCGCCTACATTACCGTGCCCAAGGTCACGGATGTCGTCGAAGTGGCGCGCGTCACCGATGCCGTCAACCAGATGGCCCGTACTGCCGGTATTGCCCGGCACATCCCGATCCACGTACTCATTGAAACGCATGCCGCACTGGCCCAGGCCTCCGTCATTGCCAGCCTCGTGCAGGTCGAATGCCTGAGCTTTGGCCTGATGGATTTCGTATCCGCGCACCATGGCGCCATTCCCGCCAGCGCGATGGGTTCGCCGGGGCAGTTCGAGCATCCGCTGGTACGCCGCGCCATGCTGGAAATTTCTGCTGCCTGCCACGCCCACGGCAAGGTACCTTCCCATAACGTCAGTACCGCCATCGCCGCGCCCGAAGACGCTGGCGCAGATGCGCGGCGGGCGCGCAACGAGTTCGGCTACCTGCGCAAGTGGAGCATCCACCCAACCCAGATCGAACCCATCGTGGCCGCGTTCCGTCCCGGCGTAGAGGAAATCGCCGAGGCCAGCACGATCCTGCTGGCCGCACAGGATGCCCGCTGGGGTCCGATCCAGCATGCCGGCAAGCTTCATGACCGCGCCAGCTATCGCTACTACTGGTCCGTGCTGCAACGCGCACATGCTACGGGGGCAGCAGTTCCCGCCTCTGCCCGTACGCGTTTTTTCGAGTAACGGCGGCCTCGGAATGCAAAGAACAATGCCGGGAAGCTACGATGCCCCTCAACTGGACACATCTCACAGCAAATCTGTGAAAATACCGTCCCGTGCCGCCCCTCTACAAAGGACATACATGAAACAGCTCGCTCTCCTGACTGCCTGTATCAGCGCCCTGGCGCTTGCACCGCTTGCGTCCGCCCAGACCGCGGAGAAAGCACCGGCCAAGCCGACGGCACAGAAAGCCGCGCCGAAGAAACCGGCGGCACGCAAGACCACCCGCGCCAAGGCAGCCGCAGGCGGCGCAGCGGCGGCGGCAGTCGTGCCGCAGGGCGTCAAGTGGGATTGTGAGCTCGGCAATCATCTGTATATCGACGGCGACATGCCGCGCGCCGAAGTGATCACGCTCAACTGGAAAGGCGCCAACCACAAGCTGCCGCGCCAGACTACCGTCACGGGCGCTGACCGTTACTACGATCCGCAAAGCGGCCTCGACCTGGTGGTGATCCCGTCCAAGGCCATGCTGTTCGACAAGCGAGCCGGCCAGCGCCTCACCGACGAATGCCAGACCGAGGCAATGCGCGCTGGAGAAGCCGCGCCGACCCAGGCTGGTGCGCTGCGTGCGCCGGTGGTGGCCCCGCTCCTGGTCCCGCAAAAGAACTGAACCGCGCGACGGCTGCGGCCAGGCTGCCGCGCATGGCGTCATGCGCGGCAGGCAGCCCGGGTGTGCTGAGAAGTGTGTTTGTAGCTGAGAATTTGTAGCCAAGATGTAGCCAAGATGTAGCCAAGAATCGGCTCGCCAGTCAGCTGCCCTGACTGGCGGCGCCAACATGAAACTGAACTTCCGTATGGAGTCCTGCAATGCCCCACAATCTTCATAAAACTTTCAAAGAATTCAAGATCAACGGTTCGCGTACCGGCAAGTTCTACTCGCTGCCGCAACTGGGCAAGGAGCTCGGCGTCAAGGTCGAGCGCCTGCCGGTGTCGATCCGCGTGGTGCTGGAATCGGTGCTGCGCAACTGCGATGGCAAGAAGGTGAACGAAGAGCACGTGCGCCAACTGGCCAACTGGAAGCCAAACGCTGAACGCACCGACGAAATTCCGTTCGTGGTGGCGCGCGTGGTGCTGCAGGATTTCACCGGCGTGCCGCTGCTCGCCGACCTCGCCGCCATGCGCAACGTGGCCAGCAAGATGGGCCAGAACCCCAAGAAGATCGAGCCGCTGGTGCCGGTGGACCTGGTCGTCGACCACTCCGTGCAGATCGACCACTTCCGCGAGAAGAAAGCACTCGACCTGAACATGAAGCTGGAATTCCAGCGTAACAACGAACGCTACCAGTTCATGAAGTGGGGCATGCAGGCTTTTGATACCTTCGGCGTAGTCCAGCCGGGCTTCGGTATCGTCCACCAGGTCAACCTCGAGTACCTGGCACGCGGCGTGCACGCCAAGAAGGATGGCAAGGCCACCGTCTACTATCCGGACACGCTCGTCGGCACCGACTCGCACACCACGATGATCAACGGCATCGGCGTGGTGGGCTGGGGCGTGGGCGGCATCGAAGCGGAAGCCGGCATGCTCGGCCAGCCGGTGTACTTCCTGACGCCTGACGTCGTCGGCGTGGAACTGAAAGGCCGCCTGCGCGAGGGCGTGACCGCCACCGACCTGGTGCTGACCATCACCGAAATGCTGCGCAAGGAAAAGGTCGTCGGCAAGTTCGTCGAATTCTTCGGTGAAGGCACCGCCTCGCTGGCCCTGCCGGACCGCGCCACCATCGCCAACATGGCCCCCGAATACGGCGCGACCATGGGCTTCTTCCCGGTCGACGAAAAGACCATCGACTACTTCAAGGGCACGGGCCGCACCAAGGCCGAGATCGAAGCCTTCGAAGCTTACTTCCGCGCCCAGAAGATGTTCGGCATTCCGAAGGCCGGCGAAATCGACTACACCAAGTCGCTGACGCTCGACCTCGGCACCGTCGCCCCGTCGCTGGCCGGCCCGAAGCGCCCGCAGGACCGCATCGAGATCGGCAACGTCAAGTCGACCTTCGCCAGCCTGTTTGCCAAGCCGGTGGCCGAGAACGGCTTCAACAAGGACATCGCCGACCTCGACAAGACCTACACCACCTCGAACGGCGTGGATGTGAAGAACGGCGACGTGCTGATCGCCGCCATCACCTCGTGCACCAACACCTCCAACCCGAGCGTGCTGCTCGCCGCCGGCCTGCTGGCCAAGAAGGCGGTTGAAGCCGGCCTGAAGGTCGCCCCGCACATCAAGACCTCGCTCGCCCCCGGAAGCCGCGTGGTTACCGAGTACCTGACCGCTGCCGGCCTGCTGCCGTACCTGGAGAAGCTCGGCTTCGGCGTGACCGCCTACGGCTGCACGACCTGTATCGGCAATGCCGGCGACCTGACGCCGGAGCTGAACGAAGCCATCGTGAAGAACGACATCGTGGCGGCCGCCGTGCTGTCGGGCAACCGTAACTTCGAAGCGCGTATCCACCCGAACATCCGCTCCAACTTCCTGGCTTCGCCGCCGCTGGTCGTGGCCTACGCCATCGCCGGCAATGTCACGCGCGACCTGATGACTCAGCCGGTCGGCAAGGGCAAGGGCGGCAAGGACATCTACCTCGGTGACATCTGGCCGACCTCGGATGAAGTCGCCAAGCTGATGAAGTTCGCCATGAACGCCAACACGTTCAAGGACAACTACTCGCAGGTCAAGAAGCCGAGCCCGCTGTGGGCCAAGGTCAAGGGCACGTCGGGCCAGGTCTACGACTGGCCGGCCTCCACCTACATCGCCGAGCCGCCGTTCTTCCAGAACTTCGAGATGGAACCCGCCGCCTCGACCGACGGCATCCGTGGCGCACGCGCCCTGGGCATCTTCGGCGACTCCGTGACGACCGACCACATCTCCCCGGCCGGCTCGATCAAGGAAAGCTCTCCCGCTGGCCAGTACCTGCTCGCCAACGGCGTGCTCAAGGCCGACTTCAACAGCTATGGCTCGCGCCGCGGTAACCATGAGGTGATGATGCGCGGCACCTTCGCCAACGTGCGCATCAAGAACCTGATGATCCCGCCGAAGGCTGATGGCTCGCGCGTCGAAGGCGGCATCACGCTGCACCAGCCGACCGGCGACGAAATGTCGATCTACGACGCCGCCATGAAGTACGTGGCCGAAGGTACGCCGACGGTCGTGTTCGGCGGCGAAGAGTACGGCACCGGCTCGTCGCGCGACTGGGCCGCCAAGGGTACCCAGCTGCTCGGCGTGAAGGCCGTGATCGCCCGCAGCTTCGAGCGCATCCACCGCTCCAACCTGGTGGGCATGGGCGTGCTGCCGCTGCAGTTCAAGGGCACCGACAGCGCCGAATCGCTCGGCATCATCGGCAACGAAACCTTCGACATCGAAGGCGCCGAAGGCGACCTGAAGCCGCAGCAGGACCTCACGCTGGTGATCAACCGTGCGAATGGCGACGTCCATCGCGTGCCGGTGCTGCTGCGCATCGATACGCCGATCGAAGTCGACTACTACAACCACGGCGGCATCCTGCCGTTCGTGCTGCGTCAGCTGCTGGCTGCCTGAGCCTGGCTGTAAGCACCGTGCAAGCGTCGGGTGAGAAACTCGCCCGACGCCAACACTACACCGGAGACACGCATGGTCAAGATTGTCATAGCCTTCATCGTCATCGCAGCGGCAGCCTTCTATCTGCTGTCGAAGAGCGGCGGCGATGTATCGATGGGCGGCGAGCAGCATGGCGCCGAGGCAGCGCACATGGAAAGTGCTCCTGCTTCCACACCCGCCCCTGCCCTTGATGCTGCACCCGCTTCGGTTCCTGAAGCTGCGCCGGCCTCTGCACCGGCAGCCGCATCCGCTGCACAGTCCTGATGCCATGTCCGCCATCGGCGGACCGCACGGTAACCAATGCCGCCTGTCATGGCGGCATTTTTTTTGCTGTCGCTGGCACCGCCATGGTATGCGTGCTGCTGCACGGCTAATCCCTGCCCGCAGGCAAGCACGGGGGGTGTTTTGTAGCTGCAGCGAGTAGAATAGTGGTTTGGTCACATCCCAAAACTATTCAGCATGGTCGGTTTTCGCTCCAAATCTCCCCAGCGTCTTTCCCCGGATGCCGAACGGCTCGTCGCCGATGCACTGTCGCTGGCCGCGTCAGGCAGCCGCCTCGAGGACGTGTATTGGGAGCGGCGCCTGTCGGGACGCCTGGCCCGCCTGCTCAAGAATGGCAGCCAGAGTTCGCTGGACGCCGCGCTCGATCACCTGTTCAAGCACAACAACGATGCGTCCGACGTACTGGCCGAACAGGCCGAGCTGCTGGCCGAATCGGCACAGGTAGAACACGAAGGCACCGTCTACGATGTCTTGCTCCTGGCTGCGCCGATTCTCGCCCATACGCGCTACAGCATCCCCTCCGGCACGCTGAAGGCCGATGACGTGCAGACGCTGGGCGCCCAGTTGCAGGCCCATGTGCTCGCGACCGGCACGCGCTTCACGCTCGCACCGTACCTCTACAGCATCGACCAGTTGCCGCGCACACACAGCGACACCTTTGCCCTGACGCCCCGCCTGGCCGCCGCCGCACTGGCCGGCACGACACCCTCCCTCGATCTGCGCGACCTCCCGGAAACAGCTCCCGTGCTGGCGGACCCGCGCTACCTGCTGGCTGTGGTCATCGCGCCCGCCGGCGCCCCCCTGTTCCGCTGGCAGGAGGAAGCGCGTGAGCATCATGCTGAGCGCTCGGCCTGCCTCGAGCAGTGGAGCACGCAGGCCAAGCCAACAGTGGCGCGGATGATGCCGGGCTGCGAGTTCGAACTGATGCTGCCGGATGCGTTCTTCTACAGCTGCCGCGAGTCCGACAAGAAAGTCCGCCCGCTGACGGTCCGCGCCGCAGTCAACTACCTGACGGGCACGCTAGATGTCACTGCTGACCGGCTCGCTGCCATCGTCGCCGGTTTCGGCGAACAGGACCTCGACGAATATCGCGTGTCGTTCACGCTGCGCGGTGAACGCGACGTGATCTACGGCATTGTCTGGCCGATCTACGGCGAGGAGGACAACACGGCCGCCAGCCAGGAAAGCGGTGGCGGGGTACTCGAACGCATCTGCGAGGAGTTGCGGGCCTGCGGTATCGAGGACATCTTCCGCCACGCCAGCCTGTTCGAACCGGAATACTGCGACGACTGCGGCACGCCGCTGTTCGCGGACCGCAAGGGCGAGATCCTGCATCCCGAGATGCCTGA
This sequence comes from Imbroritus primus, assembly GCA_000272025.2. Lineage (GTDB taxonomy): Bacteria > Pseudomonadota > Gammaproteobacteria > Burkholderiales > Burkholderiaceae > Imbroritus > Imbroritus primus. The sequence goes on along the minus strand of AKCV02000015.1, from coordinate 167,939 downwards.
GGATACGCCCACGCAGCAACCACTGTTTCATTGAGCCGGATGCCGGCCCGGCGATCCGCGCGCCGTGAGTTCCTGCGCACCGGCTTGAGCCGGGCGCTGGCGCTCGGGGGGCTGGCAGGCTTGCACCTCCCGGCGGCCACGGCATCGGCTGCCGGCACTTCCGGTAGCACGGCGACCCGCACGCTGCGCATCGGGCTCGCGGCCGATGTGACTTCCATGGATCCGCACTGGAACAACAGCGGGCCCAACAATGCGATGGCCCTGCACATCTTCGAGTCGCTGGTGCTGCTCGACCAGGATGCGCGCTATATTCCCGGACTTGCCACCAGCTGGCGCCCGCTCGATCCCAAGGTCTGGGAAATCCGCCTGCGCGCCGGCGTGCGCTGGCACGACGGCACACCGTTCACGTCTGCCGATGTCAAGGCCTCGCTCGAACGACCCGCGCGCCTCGAGGGCAGTCCCGGCCCCTTCACCGGCTACACCAAGACCTTCACGGCAATCGACACGCCCGACCCGCTGACGGTGCGCCTCACCACCTCGGTCGCCAATTACGCGAATATCGCGAATGACCTGAACAGCGTGGCCATCGTGCCGCAGAAGGTCGCGCAACTCGGCCAGACGGCCTTCGACAGCGGCGAGGCAATGATCGGGACGGGCCCGTTCCGTTTCGTGCGTTATGCGCGGGGGCAAGAGGTCGTCCTGCGCCGCAATGCCGATTACTGGGGCAGTGCACCGGCCTGGGAGACGGTCACCTTCAAGATCCTGACCAACAACGGCACCCGCACCGCCGCCTTGCTGTCCGGCAGTGTGGATGCAATCGAAAGCGTGCCGTCGGCCGATGTCGCGCGCCTGCGCCGCCACCCGGATTTCCGCCTCGAACAGGCCATCTCCTGGCGCGTGATCTTCTGGCAAATGGACCAGTGGCGCGATGCCTCGCCCTACATTACCGACCTCGCCGGTACCCCGCTCGGCCACAATCCGTTCAAGGACGTACGCATACGCCAAGCCGTCAGCAAAGCGCTGCGCCGTGACGTACTATGCACGCGGCTCATGGAAGGCTTGGCCGTGCCCGCATCGAGCCTGGTCTCGGCGCCGATCTTCGGCCATCCCGGCACGCCGCCCGATGCTTACGACCCGGAGGGCGCGCGCCGCCTGCTGGCTGCAGCCGGCTACCCGCAGGGCTTTGGCCTGACCCTGCACGCCACCAATAACCGCTACCTGAACGACAGCCAGGTGGCACAAGCCACGGCGCAGATGCTATCGCGTATCGGCATCCGCACGCGCGTGGAGGGGATGCCGGTAGCGTCGTACTTCTCCAAGGCCCGCGCCGGTGCCTTCTCGTTCCAGATGCTCGGCTGGGGCTCGTCGGCCGGCGACGTGGCGCTGCGCTCGATCCTCGGCACGCCGAACGACAAGACTGGCTACGGCACCTGGAACTGGGGCCGCTTCAGCAACCCAGAACTCGACCGCCTGATCTCCCGCTCGCTCTCGACCATCAGCAGCCCGCAAGACCGGGAAGCCGTCGCACGCGAAGCCGTACGGCTCGCCAACGCGGACCATGCGGTCATTCCATCACACAGCCAGATGGCCACATGGGCCATGCGCCACGGCATCCGCTATCGCGCCCGCACCGACGAATGGTCGCTCGCGCACCAGTTCTTTCCGGCATGACGCGTACCAACGTCCGCTGGCGAAGCGAACGCCTCGACCGCGCGCAACGACTGGATTCCGCCGGAACTTTCATGCCCTCGATCCATCTACTTTCCATTCTCCGCCGCTAACCGGTTGATCCCGTGCACGCTAGAAACGCTTCCTTTATCGCCACACTCGTCCTGCTCACCGGCTGCGCCGGCATGCCTGCGCAAGATTCCGCCACCAGCACCGCTACCGGCACCACGTTGCCTGCCTCGTCCACTACACCCGCCACCTCAGCCTCGCACCCTGCCCTGGGCGTCCGGCCAGCGGTTCCCGCCACACCGCCTGTAGCAAGTCCATCCCCCCAGGCACGCCCCGATACAACCTTCACCCTGCCATCCGAGGAACGCGTCAGCCTGGCCACATACCGCACCCAGATGCGCGCACGCTTGATGGAAACCGAGGGGGCAAGCGCCGATGTGGCGGATTGCGCGGCCCACGCGAGCTGGGTCGTCCCGCGTTCTTCCAGCTTCGATGCGCTCAAGCTGCCAAATGGCGCACTGCGCGCCGACAGGGCCGAGGTCAAGCCATGGGAAGGCCGCTTCTCTCCGGTCAAGCAGGCGGTGCAGGTCTCGCAGGTGGTGATGTTCGATGCCGAAGGCCATCGCCGCGGTACGGCTGACAACTGGGTCCCGGTGAAGGTGCGTTGCGGCTACAAGGACGGCATGATGCTGGCCTACGAGTTGCTGGACGCGGATGGCGCGACGATCACCGAAGCCGCGCGCCCGGCCCCGCAGACCTCGCGCGCAGCAAGGAGCCAAGTCACACGGCAGAAAGGCACGAGCAAGCCTGCCAAGGCCGGCGCAAAATCGGCCAGGTCGGGCAGCAAGGCCAGTATCAAGCCCGCGGCTGCCAAACCGGCCGCGAAGAAAAGCACGACCAACAGCAAGAAGAGCAAGTCCTCCAGCCGTTGAAGCACGGCCTCGGGAAATGAAGCGCGGCCTCAGGACGCCGCTGCCCGCCCCGCTGGCGAAGCAGCAGCCGTCGATGTCGTCGCCAGCAGTTGCTCGAGGATCGGCTGCACCATGGCCGCCCCGAGCAGAGCGCTGCGCTGCGCACTCCAGCCGGACTCCGCATCCGGCAGATTGGCATTGTCCTTGAATGGCAGCTCGAGCGTCAGCGACAGGCAGCCGTAGGCGTGCCCGATGTATTTCGAGGCCAGCTTGAGCGCATCCTCGTTGTACTTGCCGGCTGGATAGCCAACCGCATTCTGGAAATCCGGCGAGGCGCGCAGGAACGCCTCGATGAAGCGCTGCTGCTCCCGGCGCTGGCGCTCGGTAAAGCCGGGCAGCATCTCGCTGCCGGCCACGAATACGTATGGCAAACCCTCGTCGCCATGCACGTCGAAGAACATGTCGCAGCCTGTGGCATGGATCGCGTCACGCACCACAAGCACTTCCGGACTGCGCACAGGGTCGGGCTCCATCCACTCGCGGTTGAGGTTAGCGCCCAAGGCATTGGTCCGCAGGTTGCCGTGCGCCGCGCCATCGGGATTCATGTTCGGCACCACATGCAGCACGGCGTGCTGCAGCAGCACCCGGCGCACCGGGTCGTCGCGCCATGCGCCCTGCCCCGTCACACGTTCGAGCAGGCCCTCGCAAAACCATTCGGCCATGGTCTCGCCGGGGTGCTGGCGCGCGATGATCCACACCTGCTTGCGGCCCGGCGCGGGCTCGCCGATTGTCAGCGCCGTCATATCGCGGCCTTCCACGGAATGGCCAAGATGGCGCGTGCGCACGCCAGGCTGGCGCTGGCAGCGGCCCAGCAGGTCGAGATGGCGCTCTTCCGAATAGGGCTCGAAGTAGGCCAGCCACACGCTATCGTGCTCGGGTGTCAGCGTCATGACCAACTCACGGCCATCGTACTGCGTCGGAATGCGGAACCAGGTCTTGCGGTCGTAGCTGGCCACCGTGCGGTAGTCAACCCAGCCGTCAGGATACGTGCAGTCGCTGGCATTCAGCAGGCGAATGCGGCAGTCGCTTCCCTGCACTCCTTGCAGGCGGCAATGGAACCACTGGCGGAACTCGGCATGCGAATCGGCGCGGATCCGCAGCTGGATATCGTCGGCACGCTCACATGCCACGACTTCGATCGCACCGGAATCGAAACGGCTGGATACGGTAATCATGCGGCTCCCCTGCACTGCGGCGCACTGTATCGGCGCCCAATACCATCATGCATGGCCGGCCCGCAACGCGATCCAGCCGATTCTTACACTGCCACGGAGTCCTTCAGTCCGAACTCCCCGAGGCTGGCTCAGGCAGCTTCAAGCTGCCGCCGGAATACCCAGCGATGCGCGTCCGACGCCTCGGGCGTGAAGCGGTAGCCATCGGTATCGAACCCCTTCAGCGCCTGTGCATCGGTAAGCTGGCGGTCGATCGCATAGCGCGCCATCAGGCCACGCGCGCGTTTGGCATAGAACGAAATGATCTTGAAGCGGCCGCCCTTCCAGTCCTCGAACACCGGCGTGATCACCGGCGCGGCAAGGCGCTTGGGCCGCACAACCTTGAAGTATTCTTCCGAAGCAAGATTGACCAGCGTATCCGCCTTCTCTTTCTTTAGCGTGACATTGAGCGCATCGGTTACGTCATCGCCCCAGAAGCTATAGAGATCCTTGCCATGCGGGTTGGCAAGGCGCGTTCCCATTTCCAGACGATACGGCTGCATGCGATCAAGCGGCCGCAGTACGCCATATAGTCCGGACAGGATACGTACGCGCCGCTGTGCAAATGCCAGGCCATCTTCCGCCAGGCTGCCGGCGTCGAGGCCGTCATACACATCGCCGTTGAACGCCAGCACAGCCTGCTTGCTGTTGCGCGCCGTAAACGACGGCGACCACTCCGCATAGCGGGTGGCGTTGAGGACCGCCAGCGGGTCGGAAATGCTCATCAGGGAACCGATCTGGGCCGGCGAATAGCCACGCAGCACCTCGATCAGCTGAGTGGAGCGGTCGACGAACTGGGGCAGCGTGTGTTTGCTGGTGGTGGCAGGGGTGGTGTAGTCGAGCGATTTTGCGGGCGAGAGTACGATGAGCATGTCAGAATCACGAAACTTGATTTATCCCATTGTATCGAATGCCCGCTTCCCCGACTGCCCCACTCACCGATCCAGTGCCGGATCCCTCGGCAACTGCCTCGATGACGATATCGATGGACGCGCCGTTGACATCCGGGGCGAGCCCCTCGGCCAACCCGTGGCCCTGCGTGGTGCTCGACTCGAATGTCTGGATCGACATCATGGTGTTCGACGACCCGCTGGCGCGCCCCATACGCGCAGCCCTGGTCGCCAGGCAACTCGATGCCGTGATCAGCCCGTCCTGCCGCGAGGAACTGCGGCGCGTGCTGGGCTATCCGCAATTTGCACGCTTCGCGGTCGACATTGATGCCGCTCTGGCATGGGTCGATACCGTGACGCGCATGCTTGATCCGGTCGCCGGAAATGCGCCGCGCCTGCCACGGTGCAGCGACGCTGACGACCAGAAATTCCTTGAACTCGCCCAAGCCGCGACGGCGCACTATCTCGTCTCGAAGGACAAGGCCGTGCTCAAGCTGCGGCGCCGCATGGCGCAAGTGGCCGGCGTGACGGTACTGAAGCCCGCGGATTTCGTGGCGCAGGCGACGCTGACAGCCTGACGCCCAATCCGCTACGATAGCGGCACGTTCCCCCTCTTTTGATCCGACCCGCCCCCGCCGCCATGTCCACCGCTCCGCTTTTCCCTTCCGCAGCCCGCGCCGCCTTCACGCCGCCGCCCTCGCGCCTGCCGGGTGTCGGCACAACCATTTTCACGGTAATGTCGGCGCTCGCCACGGAAACGGGTGCGGTCAACCTCGGCCAGGGCTTTCCGGATTTCGACTGCGACCCGCGCCTGACGTCGGCCGTCACGGAGGCCATGCAGGCCGGCCACAACCAGTATCCGCCGATGCCGGGCATTCCGCTGCTGCGCCAGCGCATTGCCGAGAAAATCGGCGCACTGTACGGCCGGCACTACGACTGGAACCGTGAAGTCACCATCACCGCCGGCGCCACGCAAGGCCTGCTGACCGCCATCCTCTGCTGCGTGCATCCCGGCGACGAGGTGATCGTGTTCGAGCCGTGTTACGACAGCTATCGCCCGGCGATCGAACTGGCCGGCGGACGTGTGGTGCCGGTGTGCCTCCGCGCGCCCGACTACCGCATTCCGTTCGACGCACTGGCCGCCGCGCTGTCGCCGCGCACGCGCATGGTGATCGTCAACACGCCGCACAATCCCACCGGCACGATCTGGCACGACGACGACATGCGCCAGCTCGCACGCGTGCTCGACGGTACCGATGTCGTGGTGCTGTCGGACGAGGTGTACGAGCACATGGTGTACGACGGCCAGCTGCATGCCTCGGTGGCGCGTTACCCGGAACTCGCGATGCGCAGCTTCGTGGTCTCGAGCTTCGGCAAGACCTATCACGTCACCGGCTGGAAGGTTGGCTATGTGGCGGCTCCCGCGTCGCTGATGGACGAGTTCCGCAAGGTGCATCAGTTCAACGTGTTCACCGTCAACACGCCAATGCAGCACGCGCTCGCCAGCTATATGGCCGACCCCGCGCCATGGCGCGACCTGCCGGCGTTCTACCAGCGCAAGCGCGACCTGTTCCGTAGCGGACTGGCCGACTCGCGCTTTCGCCTGCTACCGGCGGATGGCACCTATTTCCAGTGTGTCGACTATTCGGCGATCTCGGCCTTGCCGGAAAACGAATTCGCCATGTGGCTGACGCGCGAGATCGGTGTGGCCGCGATTCCGGTGTCGGCGTTCTACAGCACGCCGCAGGACGCAGGCATCGTGCGCTTCTGCTTTGCCAAGCAGGATGCGACGCTGCAGCAGGCGCTGCAGCGCCTGGCCGCACTCTGAACACGCCAGTGCTTTAGCGCGCCCGGGCGCGCGCCATCATGGCTTCGTTGTTGGCCTTGCGGTCGGCCTTGACCTTCTGCACCGCCGGCAATTCGCCCATGCACTTCAGGTAATCGCCCACCGGCAGGTCCGCCAGCGGATCTTCGCCGTAGATAATCTTGCAGGCATTGCTGATCACCGGGAAATGCACGATGGCGGCGCAATCCGCCACGGTGAACATGTCGCCGGCCAAGTACGGCGAGAATTTCGTGAGCTTGGCAAACGCAGCGACGTTGCGCTCTACCAGGCGCTTCTGGCGGGCTTTGAGGTTGTCGCTGACCTTGCCGCCGAAGAACGCTTCCGCATACAGTTCGCGCACGACGAGCTCGAGATGCAGTTCGAGGTAGGTCACCAGTTCCCGCACCTTGGCAGCGGCATAGGGATCGATGGGCAGCAGCGGCGACTGCGGGAACCGATCCTCCAGATACTCCATGATCACGCCCGACTCGCTCAGCGGCCCCTGCGGCGTGATCAGGTAGGGCACCTTGCCCAGCGGCGAGGCCTCGGCATCGGTCTGATCGACCCACACCAGTTTCTCCTCGAACGGCACGTCCTTGACCAGCATCGCCAGCTTCACTTTGTTGTAATAGTTGCTGGCCGAAAACCCACACAGCTGAAGCATTGTCCCTCCCGTGCCCTGCGGCAAAGATGTCGGTGCGCCTGGCCGGCCACCGACGAATGTCCGGTCGTCCATCACGTACCGCGCACGTCGCGGCGCGGTGTGATGCCAACGCATGGTGACATGCGGATCGTGTCATTGTCCGTGCTGCACGGCAAAAAGAACAGGTGCAGCCTCCGCACGATCGTGCTATTTTATCCGCAAACCAAAACCATGCAGAAGAAAGCCTCGTCATGACATCACCCTCGATTCAAACCCTCGGCATCGTCGGCACCGGCGCGATGGGCCGCGGCATTGCCCAGATCGCCGCGCAGGCCGGCCTGCGCGTGCGCCTGTTCGACACCAATGCCGCCGCCATCGATGCCGCCCGCAGCTACCTGCAGGACACCTTCGCCAAGCTGACCGCCAAAGGCAAGATGACGGCCGAGCAGGCCAGTGCCGCCACCGCCAACGTCTTCGCGGCAGCCACGCTCGAGGACCTGGCTGACTGCGACGTGGTCGTCGAGGCCATCGTCGAAAAGCTGGAGGTGAAGCGCGAACTGTTCGTGAAGCTCGAGGCCATCCTCCGCACTGACGCGATCCTCGCGTCGAATACCTCGTCGCTGTCGATCACCGCCATCGCCACGGCCTGCCAGCATCCGGAACGCGTCGCCGGCTACCACTTCTTCAACCCGGTGCCGCTGATGAAGGTCGTGGAAGTCATCGATGGTCTGCGTACCGCGCCAGCCGTGGGCGATGCGCTGATGGAGCTGTCGCGCCGCCTCGGCCACACTCCGGTACGCTGCAAGGACATGCCGGGCTTCATCGTCAACCATGCCGGCCGCGGTATGAATATCGAAGGCCTCAAGACGGCCGGCGAAGGCGTCGCCAGCTTTGCCGACATCGACGCCATCATGCGCGAGCAGGCCGGCTTCCGCATGGGCCCGTTCGAGCTGATGGACCTGACTGGCCTCGATGTATCGCACCCGGTGATGGAATCCATCTACCGTCAATTCTTCGACGAACCGCGCTACCGCCCTTCCGCCATCACCGCCGTGCGCTATGCCGGCGGCATGCTGGGCCGCAAGACGGGTGAAGGGTTCTACGCCTATCCGGATGGCCAGAAAGCGGTAGCGCCGGAAGCGCCTGTGCCGACCGACAAGCCTGCAAGCGTATGGATCAGCCGTGCGCATGAACGTGGCCATGCGGCCGTGGCGCGCCTGCTGGCGCAGCTCGGCGTCACGCCGGAAGCTGGCAACACGCCCTCGGACAATGCCCTGATCGTGGTGACGCCTTACGGTGAAGACGCGACCACCTGCGCTGTCGAGCAAGGGCTCGATGCCACGCGCGTGATCGCCATCGACACGCTGTTCCCGTTCGAGACCGCCAAGCGCCGCGTACTGATGACTACGCCGGCCACGCGCGCGGACATGCGCGCCGCAGCACATGCATTGTTCGCCGCAGACGGCGTGCCCGTGACGGTGATCCGCGATTCAGCCGGCTTCGTCGCGCAGCGCATTGTCAGTATCATCGTCAGCATCGCCGCCGATATTGCGCAGCAGCGCATCGCCACGCCGGGCGACATTGACCGCGCGGTTACCCTCGGCCTCGGTTACCCCAAGGGCCCGCTGAGCCTGGGCGATGCCCTGGGCGCCGATGCGATCCTGCAAACGCTGCGGACACTGCAGCGCGTGACCGGCGACATGCGCTACCGCCCGAGCCCGTGGCTGGCACGCCGCGCGGCCCTGGGCCTGTCGCTGCTGAGCGAAGAATCCTGAATCGATCTCTAATCGACCCTCTGATCGCCACCTGAACCGGAATCCACATGAGCGGACAACTGCTGACGGAACGCCTCGGCCACACCCTGGTGCTCACCATTTCCAACCCCGGCGCGCGCAATGCGCTGGGACCGACGATGTACAGTGCCGCTGTCGAGGCCCTCGACTCGGCCGCACGCGACCCGGAAGTACGCGTGGTGGTGCTGACCGGGGAAGGCAATACATTCTGCGCCGGCGGCAACCTCAATCGCCTGCTGGACAACCGCAGCAAGGAACCCTCGGTACAGGCCGCCAGCATCGAAGCGCTGCACCAGTGGACCGAGGCGCTGCGCGCCTTCCCCAAGCCGGTGATCGCCGCGGTCGAAGGCCCTGCCGCCGGTGCGGGCTTCTCGCTCGTGCTGGCCTGCGATCTGGTCGTGGCCGCCAGCGACGCCAAGTTCGTGATGGCCTATGTGCGGGTCGGCCTGACGCCGGATGGCGGCGGATCGTGGCATCTCGCGCGCGCCCTGCCGCGTGCGCTGGCCACCGAAGTGCTGATCGAAGGCAAGCCCATCGACGCGCCTCGGCTCGCGCAGTTCGGCCTGGTCAATCGTGTCGTGCCACCCGGCCAGGCACGCACCGAGGCACTGGCATGGGCCGAAGACCTCGCCGCACTCGCACCGAATTCGGTCACACGCATCAAGGGCCTGATCAGCCATGCCGAAGAAGCGCCCTTGCCGACCCATCTCGAAAAGGAGCGAGACAACTTCATCGGCTCGCTGTTCCACGCCGACGGGCTCGAGGGCATCAGCGCCTTCCTCGAAAAACGCAAGCCTGTATATCGCTGACAGCCTTTGCGGCAGCCGCCGCAGCACATACAGAAAGCACAAACGCGCAGCCGGTCTGCGCGTTTGTGCTTTCTGTGCTTAAATTTTCGGATTGCAGCGCCGCCGGATTTGCAGCATGCCTCAGGGCGGCGCTGTTTCCGTTTCGATTCTGCTGTCTTTCAAATGAGGAACCTCTTCGATGATCGATGCCTATAGCTGGGCCACGCCGAACGGCCACAAAGTCCATATCATGCTGGAAGAATGCGGGCTGCCGTATCGGGTGCATGCCGTCAACATCGGCGCCGGCGACCAGTTCAAGCCTGAATTCCTGCGCATCAGCCCCAACAACAAGATTCCTGCCATCGTCGACAGCGAGGGTCCGGATGGCAAGCCGATCTCCCTGTTCGAATCCGGCGCCATCCTGCTCTACCTCGCCAGCAAGACCGGCAGGTTCCTGCCCGAGGACGTGCGCGGCAAGTATGAGGCGCTGCAGTGGCTGATGTTCCAGATGGGCGGAGTCGGGCCGATGCTGGGGCAGGCCCACCATTTCCGCATCTACGCACCGGAAAAGGTCGAGTACGCGATCAATCGTTATACCAACGAGGCCAAGCGCCTGTATGGTGTGCTCGACAAGCGCCTGGCGGAACATGCCTATCTGGCCGGCGACGCCTATTCGATCGCCGACATCGCCACCTTCCCGTGGCTGCGCAGCTGGGAAAACCAGGGCGTGGAGCTGTCGGACTACACACACGTCAAGCGCTGGTTCGACGAGATTGCCGCCCGTCCGGCCGTGCAACGTGGCGTCGAGGTGCTCGCCAAGCATCGCAAGCCGGTAGACGACAAGGAGCGTGACATCCTGTTCGGTGCGACCCAGTATCAGCGCCGCTGAAGCGGCGGCGTATACGACGTATCCGCGTGGCTGCAGACTGACGCCGCCGCGTGGACAACGACCGCCTGAGCGGCGCCCGGAGGCCGCTCTTGGCAATAGTTCACATTCTCTTGATCGTGCAGCGCGCCGCGTGCCAGACCCGGCACGCAGGCATGCCGCATGGGCTGTCGCACTAGTTCACACTTTGCCAAGCAATGCGCCGCAACGATTTGACGGCAAGCGGCACTCATTGGCAGATCGGGTGTCCGCCTCCTTGGCCACCCGCCTTGACTTTGTGGACTGCCCCGCATGACAGCAATCCTGACGCCTCTCACCGTTGCCGGCAACGCCTACCAGGCACAATCGCTCGTCCCGCCTCAGCCCGCCAATTCAGCGGACAAGGCCGCATTCGATGCAGCCATGGCGGCCGATCAGCCCGCCGTGGAGGTCCACGCTGCACGCTCCACCCCGGACTACAAGACCGCCAGCCTCAGCAGCATGCCGCCCGAAATCCGCGAGCAGTTCAAGAAGACACTCCACCGCTACATCGTGGACCTCGCCATCGACTACGCCACCAACCCCATCTATCAGTATGGGAACGAGGACAACGACTGGGCGTGATCAGCTAAAGCGGCGCGAGATCGTTTCCGCCACGCACACCGGGCGGTCGCTGCCCTCGCGCTCGACCGTCACCTGCATGATCACCTGGGCGCCCTTCAGGTCAGGACGGTTCTTCGGCGACTCGATGCTTTCCACCGACAGCAGCTTGGCGCGCGCGCGCAAGCGGCTGCCCACCGGCACCGGCGCCATGAAGCGCACGCGGTTCAGGCCGTAGTTCACGCCCATCTTCACATTGCGCATCTCGATGGCTTTCTTCATCAGCAACGGGATCAGCGACAGCGTCAGATAGCCGTGCGCGATCGGCGCACCGTAAGGCGACTCACGCTTGGAGCGTTCGACATCGACGTGGATCCACTGATGATCGCCGGTTGCGTCGGCAAACAGGTTCACCTGCTCCTGCGTCACTTCGACCCATTCGCCCACGGCCACTTCCTGGCCGACCAGTTCCTCGAGTTGCTCCAGCGATTCAATGACGCGCATGCTGCTCTCCTGTCCAGATATTGGTATCGACCGGCTTTTCCGGCCCTGCTTGTGGCGTGGCGCCGGCGGGCACTGCTCCGCCGCCCCGCTGTTGTGTCGCGGCCGCATGGACGCTGCATCGCAGACCATCCCGTCATGCCTGTACGGCGCCATGACGCCCGGACACAATAGTAGCGTTGATCAGCCGTTTTGTGAACGATCGTTCGAATTTATGACAGATAGCGGAATCAACGAGGCCCTGCGACACGTCAGGCGGCGACCGGCGCCAGCGGCAACCATCATGGAGACCCAGGAGAAGCCACGCAGGCCCGCGGAACATACGGTCTTGCGGGCCGCTCAACAGCCACGCTGGCATGCACCCCGTATCGGGAGCCAGGGAATGAGACGCCTCAGGCGGGCACAGGCTGCTCGCCCGGCTGCCACGTGCCGGACAGGATCTTTTCCAGCCAGAACGCGCCGATCATGGTCTTGACGTCCGTGACACGGCCCTGCCGCACCCAGTCGATCAACTGGCCTGCGGGCAGCATGAACAGTTCGATGAACTCACCGTCATCGAGATCCTGTTCGCCCGGCGTGAGCGAGCGCGCCAGGAACAGGTCGATGAATTCGGTGGAATACGAAATGACGGGGTGGATGCGCGTCAGGTAGTCCCATTGCGCAGCCTGATAGCCTGTTTCCTCAATCAGCTCGCGCTTGCCGCATGCCAGCGCACCCTCTTCGGGATCCAGCTTGCCGGCGGGAAACTCGACCATCACCTGCTCGACCGGATAGCGGTATTGCCGCTCCAGCAAGACGGTGCCGTCATCGAACAGGGGAATCATCATGACCGCGCCAGGATGCTCCACGAATTCGCGGCCGGCTTGCCGGCCGTTCGGAAGCTGCACGATATCCTGCTTGAGGGTCAGGAAGTTGCCGCGATGCAGGGTGGCCGAGGCCAGGCGGGATTCCTTCAGATGTTCGTCAGACATCGCGCCCTCCATAGCACGAGACCCTCAGCGGTGCTTGACCAGATACCGCCAGGTAAAACCGGGAAATGCGAACACCAGCATCATGCTCGCGGTAATCGCGTAGAACTGCCAGCCTTGCGGAAACGCACCGCCAATGCTCGACTCGACCGCAAAACCGACGAGGCCGGCCACGGCGTAGTAGACGCACAGCTCGAGCAATCGCAGCCACAGCGACTTGCGGCCCGAACGCAAGGGAATCAGCAGGAACAGGCGCTGGTTGATGAACGGCAGGGTCGCCAGCACCAGCGCCAGCAGGATCACGAACCAGCCGCCTGCAGCGGTCGACATCGTGCGGTTCCCCTTACGCTGCCAGCGAGGCGCGGATGGCCTCGTAGCACAGGCGCATCAGGTCGGCCGGGAAGATGCCCAGCAGCAGCACCAGCAGGCCATTGACGCTCATCAGCGAACGGAAGCCAAACGTGGCCTGTACGGGCTGCGTATCAGCCGGCTCGTCGAAGTACATCAGCTTGATCACGCGCAGGTAATAGAACGCACCAATCAGTGAGAACAGCACGGCCACCACGGCCAGCCAGGTCATGCCGGCGTCGACCACGGCACTCAGCACCGCGAGCTTGGCATAGAACCCCACCGTCGGCGGCAGGCCGGCCAACGAGAACATCATGATCAGCATGAGGAATGCAAACCACGGGCTCTTCTTGGACAAGCCGCGCATATCGGCCAGCTCTTCCGCCTCGAAACCCTTGCGCGCGAACAGCATGACCATACCGAAGGTGCCGAGCGTCGTCAGCACATAGGTCAGCGCGTAGAACATCGCAGAGCTGTAGGCCGCCGGCGCACCCTCGGCGCTGCCACCCACCACGCCGGACAGGAAGCCCAGCAGCATGAAGCCCATGTGCGAGATGGTGGAGTACGCCAGCATGCGCTTCAGGTTGGTCTGCGCGATGGCGGTCAGGTTACCCACGGCCAGCGACAGCACCGCGAGGATGATCAGCATGTTCTGCCAGTCGAACGCCAGCGGCAGCAGGCCTTCGACGAGCAGGCGCAGCACGAGGGCGAAGGCCGCCAGCTTTGGCGCACCGGCGATCAGCAGCGTCACCGCGGTGGGCGAGCCCTGGTAGATATCGGGAATCCACATGTGGAACGGTGCCGCGCCCAGCTTGAAAGCCAGGCCAGCCACCACGAACACCACCCCGAACACCAGAATCATGGTGTTGATGCGGCCGGTGGCGATGGCGGCAAACACCTCGCGCAACTCGAGCGAGCCGGTCGCGCCATAGAGCATCGAGATGCCATACAGCAGGAAACCGGAGGCCAGCGCACCCAGCACAAAGTACTTCATGGCCGATTCCGACGACTGGCCGGACAGGCGGCGCAGCGCCACCAGCGCGTACGACGACAGCGCCAGCAGCTCTAGACCGAGGTACAGCGTCAGGAAATTGTTGCCGCTGATCATCACAAACTGGCCCAGCAGCGTGAACAGGGCCAGCATGTAGAACTCGCCGGTATCCAGTTCGCGGTCGCGCACGTACTGGCGCGAGTACACCAGCGTTGCGAACAGCGCGATGGCACAGCCAGACATCAGAATGTAGGCCATCGGGTCGAGGACGACCAGGTTGCTGAACAGGTAATGGGTTGCGTCACTGGCGCCGGCGAGCACCGCACACCACGCCGCCAGTACCAGCGTGGTCAGCAGCGACATCGGATAGGCGGCGCTCGTGCTGCCCTTCTTGCGCAGGATATCGATCCAGTTCGTGACGGCGATCATCACCGCCAGGAAAATGACCGGCAGGACGGGGGTCAATGCGGGCGCGATTTTCATCGTAGACATGATGGGTCCTGTCTCCTCGTTACAGCTTCGACTGCGCCACGTGGGTGAGGAGATTCACCACAGAAGCATGCATCACGTCGGTAAAGGGCTTGGGATACACGCCCATGAAGATGGTCAACGCGGCCAGCAGCGCCAGGATGGCGAACTCGCGGCGGTTGATGTCGAGCAGCTCGGCGACGTGCTTGTGCACCACCGGGCCGAACACCACGCGCTTGACCAGCCACAGCGAGTAGGCGGCACCCAGGATCAGCGCGGTGGCGGCCAACAGACCGATCCAGAAATTGAACTTGACGGCGCCGAGAATCACCATGAACTCGCCGACGAAACCGGAGGTAGCGGGCAGGCCACAGTTGGCCATGGCGAACAGCACCGAGAACGCCGCGAACTTCGGCATCGTGTTGACCACGCCACCGTAGTCGGCAATCCGCCGCGAATGCACGCGGTCGTACAGCACGCCGATCGAAAAGAACATCGCGCCGGAGATAAAGCCGTGCGAGATCATCTGCACGATCGCGCCTTCCACGCCAATGTCATTGAAGATGAAGAAACCGAGCGTGACGAAACCCATGTGGGCAATCGACGAGTACGCCACCAGCTTCTTCATGTCCGCCTGCACCAGCGCGACCAGGCCGATGTAGATCACGGCGATCAGCGACAGCGCGATGACTACGCCCGACAGCAGGTGGCTCGCATCCGGCGCGATCGGCAGCGAGAATCGCAGGAAACCGTAGGCCCCGAGCTTCAGCATGATGGCCGCCAGCACGATCGAACCACCAGTCGGCGCTTCCACGTGGGCATCGGGCAGCCAGGTGTGCACCGGCCACATCGGTACCTTCACGGCAAAGGCCATGAAGAAGGCGATGAACAGCAATACCTGCGCCTCCATGCCGATCTTGGCCTGGTGCCATTGCGGAATCTCGAACGAGCCGGTCAGGTTGTACAGGTATAGCAACGCCACCAGCATCAGCAGCGAGCCGAGCAGCGTGTAGAGGAAGAACTTGAACGCGGCATAGACGCGGTTCGCTCCGCCCCACACGCCGATGATGATGTACATCGGAATCAGGGTGGCTTCGAAGAATACGTAGAACAGCAGGCCGTCGAGCGCACTGAACACGCCGACCATCAGGCCGGAGAGGATCAGGAAGGCGGCCATGTACTGCGCCACGCGGTCGGTGATGACCTCCCAGCCAGCCAGCACGACGATGATGGTGATGAAGGCAGTCAGCGGAATGAACCACATCGATAGCCCGTCCACGCCCAGGAAGTACTGGATGTTGAAGCGGTCGATCCACAGGACCTTCTCGACGAACTGCAGGCCGGCCGACGACGTATCGAAGCCGGAGATCAGTGGCAGCGTCACCAGGAAGCTGACCACCGCACCAAACAGCGACATCCAGCGGACGAAGCCGGGACTGCGGTCAGACCCGAATGCCAGGACCACCAGGCCAAAGAAGATAGGCAGCCAGATAGCGAACGACAGAACCATTTTTCCTATTCCCTTATTTGCTACCCAGCGTGACAAAGATCGTCATCAAGGCCACCACGCCCAGAATCATCGCAAAGGCATAGTGGTAGATGTAGCCGGACTGCAGCAGGCGGGTCACGTTGGCGATCCAGCCCACGACGCGTGCGCTGCCGTTCACCAGGCCATCGATGCCGCGCTGGTCGCCGCCCTTCCACAAGCCGGTACCGAGCGCACGTGCGCCGCCGCCGAACACCACTTCGTTGAAGCGATCCATGTAGTACTTGTTGTCGAGCAGTGTGTAAATACCATGGAACTTCTTCTGGATAGCCGCCGGAATGTCCGGACGCTTCATGTAGAAGAACCAGGCCAGCACCACGCCCGCCAGCGCCAGGGCGAACACCGGGGTCATGAAGCCGTGCAGGCCCAGGGCCAGCCAGCCATGGAAATGTTCCTTGAGGGTCGCCATCGCACCATGGCTGTCGGCCACGAAGATGACATCCTTGAAGGCCACGCCGTTCTTGAAGAACTCGCCGAAGAGCATCGGCTCGATGGCCCAGGCGCCAATGAAGATCGACGGAATCGCCAGCAGCACCAGCGGCAGCGTCACGACCCATGGCGACTCGTGCGGCTTCTCGCCCGGTGCCAGGCCATGGTGGTGATCGTCGCCTGCGTCTTCCTCAGTCTCGTGATGCGTATCTTCCGGATGCGCATGCGGCTTGCCGAAACGCTCTTCGCCGTGGAATACGAGGAAATACAGGCGGAACGAGTAGAAGGCCGTGACGAACACGCCAGCCATCACCGCGAAGTACGCAAAGCCCGAGCCAGGAATGGTCGAGTGCTTGACGGCCTCGATGATCAGGTCCTTCGAATAGAAGCCCGCGAAGAACGGCGTGCCGATCAGCGCCAGCGAACCGATCAGCGAGGTGATCCAGGTGATCGGCATGTACTTGCGCAGGCCGCCCATATTGCGCATGTCCTGATCATGATGCATGCCGATGATCACCGAGCCTGCGGCGAGGAACAGCAGCGCCTTGAAGAAGGCGTGCGTCATCAGGTGGAACACGCCGATCTGGTACGCCGAAGCGCCGAGCGCCACGGTCATGTAGCCGAGCTGGGACAGCGTCGAATACGCCACCACGCGCTTGATGTCATTCTGCACGATGCCCAGGAAACCCATGAACAGCGCCGTGATCGAGCCGATCACGATGATGAACGAGAGCGCCATGTCCGACAGTTCGAACAGCGGCGACATGCGGCCGACCATGAAGATACCGGCAGTCACCATGGTGGCCGCGTGGATCAGCGCGGAAATCGGTGTCGGGCCTTCCATCGAATCCGGCAGCCAGACGTGCAGCGGGAATTGCGCGGACTTGCCCATCGCGCCGATGAACAGGCAGATGCAGGCCACAGTCAGCATCATCCAGTCGGTACCCGGGAAGATCACGGTGGCCAGCTGGTCGCGCGCCGCGAACACATCGGTGTAGTTCAGGCTGCCGCTGTAGGCCAGCAGCAGGCCGATGCCGAGGATGAAGCCAAAGTCGCCGACACGGTTCACCAGGAATGCCTTCATGTTGGCGAAGATCGCGGTCGGGCGGGTGTACCAGAAACCGATCAGCAGGTACGAGACGAGGCCCACGGCTTCCCAGCCGAAGAACAGCTGCAGGAAGTTGTTGCTCATCACCAGCATGAGCATCGAGAAGGTGAACAGCGAAATGTACGAGAAGAAGCGGTTGTAGCCCGGATCATCCTGCATGTAGCCGATGGTGTAGATATGCACCATCAGCGAGACGAAGGTCACCACGCACATCATCATGGCCGTGAGCGAGTCGACCAGGAAACCAATCTCCATCTTCAGCGAGCCGACCGTCATCCATTCGTAGACGGTGGCATTGAAGCTCGCGCCATTCAGCACGTCGACCAGGGTCATGGCCGACAGCACGAAGGAAATCGCCACGCCGAGGATGGTGGCGCTGTGCGAGATGGTGCGTCCGGCACGACCTTCGCTCAGCGACAGGCCAAGGAACTTGGTGCAGAACAGGCCCGCGATGATCGCGCCGACGAGCGGCGCCAGCGGGATCGCCAGCAACAGGGTGGGGTTGAGCGTGTTGGACATAGGACGCTTATTGACTCACGGTTGGCGCGAATTGCGATGTTCGGAACATGACCCGGTCAGCCCTTCAGACTGTCGAGATCGTCAACGTTGATGGTGTCCAGATTACGGAACAGCACCACCAGAATCGCCAGACCGATCGCGGATTCGGCCGCGGCCACGGTCAGGATGAAGAAGACGAAGATCTGTCCGGCCAGATCGCCCAGATAGTGCGAAAAAGCCACGAAGTTCATGTTCACGGCCAGCAGCATCAGTTCGATCGCCATCAGGAGCACGATGACGTTCTTGCGATTCAGGAAGATGCCGACGATGCTGATGGCAAACAGGATCGCGCCGAGAACCAGGAAATGGGCAAGCGACAACATGACGGACCTCAGTTCTTCGAGTCGGCCGCGGCATCGCCGGAACCGGTGGATTCGGACGGCATCGACACGATGCGGATACGGTCCTTGGCCCGCACGCGCAGCTGCTCGGACACGTTCTGGGACTTGGCATCCTTGCGCTTGCGCAGGGTCAGCGCCACGGCGGCGACGATCGCCACCAGCAGGATGATGCCGGCCACTTCAAAGGCATAGATGTAATCGGTGTAGAGCACCTTGCCGAGTTCGGCGGTATTCGAGTAGTTCGCGCCCTTGTCGACAGCATGGACCGGCGAGGTGCGGCCGATAAAGCTGCGCACCAGCACGATGGCCATTTCCAGGATGATGATCGCGCCGACCACCGAAGCCATCGGTACGTACGTCCAAAAATCGCGGCGCAGGTGAGCGATGTCGATGTCGATCATCATCACCACGAACAGGAACAGCACCATCACCGCGCCGACATAGACGAGCACCAACAGGATGGCCAGGAACTCGGCCTGCAGCAGCATCCAGATGGCAGCGGCCGTGAAGAACGACAGCACCAGGTACAGGGCTGAGTGCACCGGATTCCGCGCGGTAATGACCTTCAGCGCGGCCAGCACCAGCACCGTCGCAAAGGCATAGAAAATGATTGTGATCGGTTCCATGTTTCTCTTTAGTTCCTACCCGCTCCGCAATTGCGGAGCGTCATGGCTTAAGACGCAGGAGTTCCCCGGTACGCAGCCTGCTACCGAAGCAGCCGGCTACAGTCGACATCAGCGATACTTGGCATCCGCCGCACGGCGTTCCGCGATTTCCGGTTCGTACCGGTCGCCGACTGCCAGCAGCATGTTCTTGGTGAAGTACAGGTCGCCCCGCTTCTCACCGTGGTATTCCAGAATATGCGTTTCGACGATCGCATCGACCGGGCAGGCCTCTTCGCAGAATCCGCAGAAGATGCACTTGGTCAGGTCGATGTCGTAACGCGTGGTCCGGCGCGTACCGTCGTCGCGCTGGTCCGATTCGATGGTAATGGCCAGCGCCGGGCAGACAGCCTCGCACAGCTTGCAGGCAATGCAGCGCTCCTCGCCGTTCGGGTAACGGCGCAGCGCGTGCAGGCCGCGGAAACGCGGCGACTGCGGCGTCTTTTCCTCGGGGAACAGCACTGTCACCTTGCGGGCGAACAGATACCGGCCGGTCAGCGCCATGCCCTTGAAGAGTTCCCTCAGGAGCAGGCTGTTAAAGAATTCCTTGATGGCAAGTAGCATGTCTTTACACCCAGATGTTCCACGGTGACTTGATCCAGATGGCGATGATCACCACCCAGGCCACGGTCAGCGGAATGAAGATCTTCCAGCCCAGGCGCATGATCTGGTCATAGCGGTAGCGCGGGAACGATGCGCGGATCCAGATGAAGACCGACAGCAGGAAGAAGACCTTGATCAGCAGCCAGAAGAATCCCGGAATGGCGTTCGTGACCACGCTGTCGAACGGTGCCGACCAGCCGCCCAGGAAGAAGGTAGCGGTGAGCGTCGAGATCACGATCATGTTGATGTACTCGGCCAGGAAGAACATGGCGAAAGCCATGCCCGAGTACTCGATCATGTGACCGGCCACGATTTCCGATTCGCCTTCCACCACGTCGAACGGATGACGGTTGGTTTCGGCCACGCCGGCAATGAAGTACACACCCAGCATCGGCAGCAGCGGCAGCCAGTTCCACGACAGGAACGTCAGTCCCATGTCGGCAAAGTAGCCGCGCTGCTGGGATTCGACGATGGCGCTCATGTTCAGGCTGCCCGACACCATCAGCACCGTCACCAGTGCAAAGCCCATGGCGATCTCGTACGACACCATCTGTGCCGCAGCGCGCATTGCGCCGAGGAAGGCGTATTTCGAGTTGGAGGCCCAGCCAGCCAGGATCACACCGTACACGCCAATCGAACTGATAGCGATGACGTACAGCAGGCCGGCATTCACATCAGCCAGCACGGCCTCTGCCTGGAACGGGATCACCGCCCAGATCGCCAGCGCCGGCATCAGCACCATCAGGGGCGCGACGATGTACATGCCGCGGCTGACCTGGTTCGGGACCATCACCTCCTTGAGCAGCAGCTTCAGCACGTCGGCAATCGGCTGCAGCAGGCCGAACGGGCCGACGCGGTTCGGTCCGAGACGCACGTGCATCCAGCCGATCAGCTTGCGCTCCCAGAGAATCAGGTAGGCCACCGACAGCAGCAGCGGCAACACGATGCAGACGATCTTGACGAGCATCCACAGGTACGGCCACGCCGCGCCGAAGATGCCCTGACCTTGTGTGCTAATCCATTCGAGCATGTCTGTTCCTTACACCGCCTGCGACTGGGCTGCGCCAGCGCCTGTAACTTCCACGGCCTGCACTTGGATGACGCCATGCAGGCTGCCCAAGCGGGCGGCTGCCTCGGTGCCTGCCGGGATTCGCACCACGCCTTCCGGCAGGTTGGCATCGAGCTGGGCCGGCATGGTCACAGCATGCGCGCCCTGCTGGATTCGCACGGCGCCGCCCTTGGCCAGGCCCAGCTGAGCAAACAGCCCAGGCGGCAGCGAGGCGAACGCGGCCTGGCGACCCAGCGTCGTCAACTGCAGCGCATCGGCGCGGCGCACCAAGGCATCGGCATGGTAGATGGCCACATCGGAGTAGCGCTCGATCCCGCCTTGCGTAGCGCTCGCTGCGACACGTGCGCCGTCGAGCGCCGCGCCGTTGTTCAGGCGGCTCGCGATATCGCCGCCGAGAATGGCGTCGCGCACGGCTTCCGAGGTGTCGTAATCGAAGCCCGGCAGCTCGAACATATTGCCCAGGACGCGCAGCACCTTCCAGCCCGGACGGCTGTCGCCGAGGGCGCGGACCACGCCGTTGAAACTCTGTGCCGTGCCTTCGCTGTTGACGAAAGTCCCGGAGGTTTCGGTGAACGGGCCGATCGGCAGCATGACGTCGGCATACTGCATGGCAGCTTCCGAGCGGAAGGCCGACATGACCACCACCGTGCTCGCCTGCGACAGCGCGGCGAGCGCGGCCTGCGGGTCGAGGCTGTCGAACTCGGGTTCGGTATTCAGCAGCACATAGGCCTTACGCGGCTGCGCGAGCAGCGCGGCGGCCGGCAAGCCGGTCGTCTGCGGGAACGCACGGACCAGATAGCCGCCAACGGCATTCGCGCCGTCCCCGAACACGCCAAGGCGTGCACCGGTGGCATCAGCAATCCACTGGGCCTGCGCCAGCAAGGCGCCGAACTGCGGATGCGCGAGGGCGCCATTGCCCAGGAACACGGCCTTGCGTTCGCCCGACAACAGGCTCTTGGCGACGGCCTTCAGGCTGTCGTTGACCACGGCTTGCGCCGCGAATGCCGGCACGGCCACGCCCTGCGCTTCGGCAACCGCGCGGGTGACCCCGGCCAGCTCCGCCGTCCACGCAGACGGTGCCGCGGTAATGTAGGCGACGTTCGGCATCAGCAGATCGTCGCGCAGCGCGTTCAGCACGGTGATCTGTGCGCCCTTCTTGGCTGCACCGCGCAAACGCGCGGCCAGCAGCGGCTGTTCCTTGCGCAGCAGGCCGCCCACCACCAACACGCGTTGCAGGTCGGAGACTTCTGCGATCTTCATGCCAAGCCACGGTGCGCCCTTGAAGACCACCGAGGCATCGCTCTGGCGCAGGCGGAAATCGATGTTGTCGCTGCCGATACCGCGCACCAGTTCCTGCAGCAGGAACAGTTCCTCGAGCGTGCTGTTCGCACCGGCCAGCGCGGCAATCTGCTCCGCACCATGCTCGCGGCGGATCGCGGCGAGGCCGTTGACCACATATTCCAGCGCGGTCTGCCAATCGGTTTCCTGCCATTGTCCGCCCTGCTTGATCATCGGATGGGTCAGGCGATCGTCGCTGTTCAGCGCTTCGTATGAGAAGCGGTCGCGATCGGAGATCCAGCATTCGTTGATAGCTTCGTTTTCGAGCGGCAGCACGCGCAGCACACGCTGGTTCTTGCTCTGCACCACGATGTTCGAGCCGAGGCTGTCGTGCGGCGCCACCGAACGGCGGCGCGCCAGTTCCCAGGTGCGCGCGGCGTAGCGGAACGGCTTGCTGGTCAGCGCGCCGACCGGGCACAGGTCGATCATGTTGCCGGACAGTTCGGAGTCGACCGTATTGCCCACGAAGGTGGTGATCTCCGAATGCTCGCCGCGGTTCAGCATGCCGAGCTCCATCACGCCGGCCACTTCCTGGCCGAAGCGGACGCAGCGCGTGCAGTGGATGCAGCGGCTCATCTCTTCCATGGAGATCAGCGGACCGACGTTCTTGTGCAGCACGACGCGCTTCTCTTCCTTGTAGCGCGATTCCGACGCACCGTAACCCACGGCCAGATCCTGCAGCTGGCATTCACCGCCCTGGTCACAGATCGGACAATCCAGCGGGTGGTTGATCAGCAGGAATTCCATGACGGACTTCTGCGCCTTGACCGCCTTCTCGGACTGCGTGAATACCTTCATGCCGGCAGTCACCGGCGTGGCGCAGGCTGGCAGCGGCTTGGGCGCCTTTTCCACCTCGACCAGGCACATGCGGCAGTTGGCCGCGATCGACAATTTCTTGTGATAGCAAAAGTGTGGGATGTAAGTGCCAGTCTGGCGCGCGGCTTCGATTACCGTCGTGCCTTCGGCCACTTCTACCGGCTTGCCATCGATGTGAAGTTCAACCATGTTCGCCACTCAGGAGTAGGTAGGCACCATGCACTGCTTGTGCTCGACGTGATACTCGAACTCGTTCCAGTAGTGCTTGAGCATGCCGCGCACCGGCATCGCCGCGGCATCGCCGAGCGCGCAGATGGTGCGACCCATAATGTTTTCGGCCACGTTGTTGAGAAGATCGAGATCTTCCTGGCGGCCCTGTCCATGTTCGATACGGTCGACCATGCGGTACAGCCAGCCGGTGCCCTCGCGGCACGGCGTGCACTGGCCGCACGATTCCTCGAAATAGAAGTACGACAGGCGCAACAGCGATTTCACCATGCAGCGCGTTTCGTCCATGACGATCACCGCGCCGGAGCCCAGCATCGAGCCGGCCTTGGCGATGCCGTCGTAGTCCATGTCGGTCTGCATCATGACGTCGCCAGGCACCACGGGCGCCGACGAGCCACCGGGAATCACGGCCTTGATCTTCTTGCCGCCGCGCATGCCGCCTGCGAGGTCCAGCAGGGCCGCGAACGGCGTGCCAAGCGGAACTTCATAGTTGCCCGGACGCTCGACGTCGCCCGAGATCGAGAAGATCTTGGTGCCGCCGTTGTTGGGCTTGCCCATCTGCAGGTAGTTTTCCGGGCCCACGGCCAGGATGAACGGCACCGCGGCAAAGGTTTCGGTGTTGTTGATGGTGGTCGGCTTGCCATACAGGCCGAAGCTCGCCGGGAACGGCGGCTTGAAGCGTGGCTGGCCTTTCTTGCCTTCGATCGATTCGAGCAGCGCGGTTTCCTCGCCGCAGATGTACGCGCCAAAACCATGGTGCGCATGCAACTGGAAGGAAAAGCCGGAACCGAGGATGTTGTCGCCGAGATAGCCAGCGGCACGTGCCTCTTCCAGCGCGGCTTCGAAGATCTTGTATTCGTTCCAGATCTCGCCGTGGATATAGTTGTAGCCCACGGTGATGCCCATCGCGTAGGCGCCGATGGCCATACCTTCGATCAGCGCGTGCGGGTTGTAGCGCAGGATGTCGCGATCCTTGAAGGTACCCGGCTCGCCTTCGTCCGAGTTACAGACGAGGTATTTCTGCCCTGGGAACTGGCGGGGCATGAAGCTCCACTTGAGGCCGGTCGGGAAGCCCGCACCACCGCGCCCGCGCAAGCCCGAGGTCTTGATGTCGGCGATGACCTGCTCCGGCGTGATCTTCTCTTCGAGGATGCGGCGTAGCTGCGCGTAGCCGCCACGCTTCACGTAGTCTTCCAGATGCCAGTTGTCACCGGTCAGCCCGGCGAGGATCAACGGCTTGATGTGGTTGTTGTGCAGACAGGTCATTTACTTACCCTCGCCTTGCTGTGCCGCCTTGGCGCGCAGGTCGGCCACGAGCGCGTCGAGCTTGTCGTTGCTCATCCAGCTGCACATGTTGGCGTTATTGACCAGCATGACCGGCGCATCGCCGCAGGCGCCCATGCACTCGCCTTCCTTGAGGGTGAAGGTGCCGCACGGCGTGGTTTCGTTGAAATCGATGCCGAGGGTTTTCTTCAGGTGATCGGCCGCCCGCTCGCCGCCGGACAACGCACACGGCAGGTTGGTGCAGACCGTCAGCTTGAAGCGGCCGACCGGCTTGGTGTCGTACATGTTGTAGAAGGTCGCGACCTCCTGCACCCACACCGGCGGCATGTCGAGGTAGCTGGCGATGAACTGCATCGCTTCCGGCGACACCCAGCCGAGTTCCGCCTGCGCGACCTGCAGTGCCGACATCACGGCGGACTGCTTTTGGTCGGCGGGGTACTTGGCCACCGCGCGGTCGATTTCCTTGAGGGCTTCAGCTGATAGCATGGTCGTTACACTGGTTAGCGATCGATCTCGCCAAAAACGATGTCTTGGGTACCGATGATGGTGACGGCGTCGGCGATCATGTGGCCGCGTGCCATCTCGTCAAGCGCGGCGAGGTGGACAAAGCCGGGAGCACGGATCTTCAGCCGGTACGGCTTGTTGGCGCCATCCGAGATCGCGTAGATGCCGAACTCGCCCTTGGGATGTTCCACCGCTGCATAGGTCTCGCCTTCCGGCACGTGAATACCTTCGGTCGCCAGCTTGAAGTGGTGGATCAGCTCCTCCATGTTGGTCTTCATGTCGACGCGCGATGGCGGCGCAACCTTATGGTTGTCGCTGATGACCGGGCCCGGATTCTTGCGCAGCCAGTCGATACACTGGCGGATGATGCGATTGGACTGCCGCATCTCTTCCACGCGCACCAGATAGCGGTCGTAGCAGTCGCCGTTGACGCCAACGGGAATGTCGAAATCGAGCTTGTCGTATACCTCGTACGGCTGCTTGCGGCGCAGGTCCCACTCGATGCCGGAGCCGCGCAGCATGGCGCCCGTGAACCCCATCTGCAGGGCCCGCTCGGGGCTGACCACGCCGATGCCAACCAGGCGCTGTTTCCAGATCCGGTTGTCGGTCAGCAAGGTCTCGTATTCGTCGACATACTTCGGGAAACGATCGGTGAACGCCTCGATGAAATCGAGCAGCGAACCCTGGCGCGTCTCGTTCATTTCCTTCATGGCGCGCTCGTTACGCACCTTGGAAGGCTTGAACTGCGGCATCGTATCCGGCAGGTCGCGATAGACACCACCTGGGCGATAGTAGGCCGCGTGCATGCGCGCGCCCGACACCGCTTCGTACATGTCGAACAGGTCTTCGCGCTCGCGGAAGGCGTAGAGGAAGACGGCCATGGCGCCGACGTCGAGACCGTGGCAGCCGATCCACAGCAGGTGGTTCATCAGGCGCGTGATTTCATCGAACATCACACGGATGTACTGGGCGCGGATCGGCACGTCGATGCCGAGCAGCTTCTCGATAGCCATCACGTACGCATGCTCGTTGCACATCATGGACACGTAGTCGAGACGGTCCATGTACGGCACGCTCTGAATCCACGTCTTGTGCTCGGCGAGTTTTTCGGTGGCGCGGTGCAGCAGGCCGATGTGCGGGTCGGCACGCTGGATGACTTCGCCGTCCAGCTCGAGCACGAGGCGCAGCACGCCGTGCGCCGCGGGGTGCTGGGGGCCAAAATTAAGCGTGTAATTCTTGATATCTGCCATTGCCGCTTACTCCGCCAACGTGTCCGACCGAAGCCACTCGACACGCTTAATTTCGGTGAAGGCTAACCGTGGCACAGCCACGGTTAAGCCCGCAGGGCGGCCGGAGCCAAAGTTCAGCGTGTAGTTCTTGATATCTGCCATGGTGCGTCCTAGTGCTTGATGCCGCCGTACTGCTCTTCGCGGATCACGCGCGGCGTGATCTCGCGCGGCTCGATCGTCACGGGCTGGTAGATGACACGCTTCTGCTCGGGGTCGTAGCGCATTTCGACATAGCCCGACAGCGGGAAGTCCTTGCGGAACGGATGGCCGATGAAGCCATAGTCAGTCAGGATGCGGCGCAGGTCAGGATGGCCCTCGAACACCAGGCCGTAGAGATCGAATGCCTCACGCTCGAACCAGTTGGCGGCATTCCAAACCGGGATGACAGAAGGCACGACGGGCAGGTCATCATCCGGGGCGAACACGCGCACGCGCAGACGCCAGTTATTGGCAACCGACAGCAGGTGCAGCACTGCGGCAAAGCGCGGGCCGTTCCATGCGCCATCGGCATAGTCGCGATAGTCCACGCCGCACAGGTCGATCAACTGCTCGAAGCGCAGCGTGGCGTCATCGCGCAGCTTGGTGGCGACCGCCAGGTAGTCGGCAGCCTTCACGACCAGCGTGAGCTCGCCCACATCTTCGGTCAGCGACTGGATCTGCGCGCCCAGAGCCTTCTGCAGCGCGGCTTTCAGCGTTTCGATACGACTCGACATATCAACCCTTGCGCGCGATGGTGTTGGTGCGGCGGATCTTGGCCTGCAGCTGGATAATGCCGTAGATCAGCGCTTCGGCTGTCGGCGGGCAGCCAGGCACATAGATGTCGACCGGTACGATGCGGTCGCAGCCGCGCACCACGGAGTAGGAATAGTGGTAATAGCCACCGCCATTGGCGCAAGACCCCATCGAGATGACCCAGCGCGGCTCGGCCATCTGGTCGTACACCTTGCGCAGTGCTGGGGCCATCTTGTTGCACAGCGTGCCGGCCACGATCATCACGTCGGACTGGCGCGGCGAGGGGCGGAACACCACGCCGAAACGGTCCAGGTCGTAGCGCGCCGCGCCGGCGTGCATCATTTCCACCGCACAGCATGCCAGACCGAACGTCATCGGCCAGAGCGACCCGGTGCGGGTCCAATTGATCAGTTTGTCGGCCGAGGTGGTGACAAACCCTTCTTGCAGAACGCCTTCGATTGCCATGTCACGTCACTCCCAGTCCAGAGCGCCTTTTTTCCAGATGTAGACAAAGCCCACAATGAACTCGAGCAGAAAAATTCCCATCGCGAAGAATCCGGGCCAGCCGATGTCCTGCAACGCCACGCCCCACGGGAAGAGGAAAGCGGTTTCCAGGTCGAACAGGATGAACAGGATGGCGATCAGGTAGTACCGCACGTCGAAACGCATGCGGGCGTCTTCGAATGCTTCGAAGCCGCATTCGTACGGCGACAGCTTCTGGGGATCGGGATTGTTCGGACCGAGAAGCCGGCCGATGGACATCAGGGCGAGGCCAAGGAGAACGCTGACTGCCATGAACAGCAGTACAGGGAAATAGGCTTCGAGATTCACGGGGACGCCTGCCTTATTTGATAGCAGCGGGTAGCTGCGGAAGAACCAACCTTCCTGTAACAAGCGGCGCTGCGCTGCTCACTCAAGAAACGCACTCCGCATGCATCATGCGGCGCCGCCTTGCGGGACTTGCGGACACCTGATGGCGTCCGTGAAAAATGTTTGGTGCCGACGGCGAGACTCGAACTCGCACAGCTTGCGCCACTACCCCCTCAAGATAGCGTGTCTACCAATTTCACCACGTCGGCAGGGAAACTCGAGACCGGACGGCATGCCATCCAGCCTAGCCAGATGGACTATCCGGGCATACCCGGATGGACTGTCAGGCTTTTTGTTCCAAGCCCTGCATTCTAACTTGAATGCAGGCTTTGTTCAATGCAAGTGCAGCAAAATTGTTGCCGCAAGTGCATGTAAATCGGACGGGCTTCGCGTCCCTTACTTCGGCACGGCCGGCGCAGCCGGAGCCGAGGCGCCTGCGTCCGCTGCCGGGACGCCGGACGCGGCTGCCGGAGCTGCCGCAGGCTGCGAAGTCGTCATCGAGCCCATGACGCCCGCGCCTGCTGCGGGACGGTGCGAACCCAGCATGGTCAGGCCCAGTGTCGAGAGGAAAAACACCGTGGCCAGCGCTGCGGTGGTGCGCGACAGGAAGTTGGCCGAGCCGGCGGCGCCGAACAGGCTGCCGGAGTTGCCGGAGCCGAACGCGGCGCCCATATCCGCGCCCTTGCCCTGCTGCAGCAGCACCAGCCCGATCACGCCCAGCGCCGAGCCGATCTGCAGCACGAGAAGAAGGGTCTTGAAAATACTCATTGATGATCCCGATGACTTAAACGTAAATACTCTTGGGCATCAGGCGCGGCCTGCCGCGCCGATTGCCAGGAAATCTTCCGCCTTGAGCGACGCGCCGCCGATCAGGCCGCCGTCGATGTCGGGCATGCCGAACAGCTCGCCTGCGCTTTCCGGCTTCACGCTGCCGCCGTACAGGATCTGCATGCGTTGCGCCACGCCGGCATCGCGCGAGGCAACGAGTCCGCGGAGATAAGCGTGCACATCCTGCGCCTGGGCGCTGCTAGCGGTCTTGCCGGTACCGATCGCCCAGACGGGCTCATAGGCAACGACGATGCGCCCGAGTTGCTCGACGGACAGCGCATCAAGCAAGGCTTGCAGCTGGCGGCCCACGACCTGCTCGGTCTGGCCGGCCTCGCGCTGGGCGAGGGTTTCGCCGACGCAGACGATCGGCGTGACACCATGCTCGAGTGCGCGCAGCGCCTTGGTGGCAATGACCGAATCCTGCTCGGCATGGTAGGTCCGGCGCTCCGAGTGGCCGACGATCACGAACTGGCAGCCGAACTCGGCGAGCATGGAAGCGGCCACTTCGCCGGTGAACGCGCCGCGCGCTTCGGCGGACACATCCTGCGCGCCCCATTGCACCGGGCTGCCGGCCAGCAGCGACTGGCACTGCGCCAGATATGGAAATGGCGCGCACACCGCCAACTGAACCGGTTGCAACGCTCCTGCGCCGGCTGCCACGGCCTTCAGCAATCCGCCATTGGCCTCGAGGCTGCCATGCATTTTCCAGTTTCCGACTACCAGCTTCTGTCTCACGCGCGTCCCTTCCATCGGCTGCAGGTTCAAAATCAACCCGCGATTGTACCCCGTGGAGAACGCAAGCGCCATCAACCGGCGGAGTACCTACTCCGTACTGTGATTCGGCAGAACCGCCAAGGTTGCGGAAAGCACAATCAGATGATAATGAATCTCATTTTAATTCGTCCCACCTCGGCAATCAGTCCGGCCCGCTCGCCCTTTACCAGGCCAGCATGATCTTGCCGATATGCTGGCTGGACTCCATCAGCGCGTGCGCCTCGGCCGCCTGGGCGGCGGGCAGCGTGCGGTAGATCACCGGCTTGATGGTGCCGGCCTCGAGCAGTGGCCACACATGCCGCTTGAGGTTGGCGGCAATCGCTGCCTTGAACGCAATCGAGCGCGGGCGCAGCGTCGAGCCAGTGACCGTGATGCGGCGGCGCAGGATGTCGCTGAGTGGAATTTCTGCCTTGGCGCCGCCCAGCAAAGCGATGATCACGATACGGCCGTCATCGGCTACGCCACGGATCTCACGGGCCAGATAGGCGCCGCCGACCATGTCCAGAATGACATCTACGCCACGCCCTGCGGTAAGCGCCTGCGTGACCTCAACGAAATCCTCGGTCCGGTAGTTGATGCCACGTTCCGCGCCGAGCGCCTCGCAGGCCCGGCACTTCTCATCGCTGCCGGCCGTCGCGAACACGCGGTAACCCAGCGCGCGGGCGATCTGGATGGCTGTGGTACCGATGCCGCTCGAACCGCCCTGTACCAGCAGCGTTTCCTGCTTGCCCAGCGGACCCTGGCCGAGAGCGCCCCGGTCGAAGACATTGCTCCAGACCGTGAAGAAAGTTTCCGGCAATGCCGCGGCTTCGACATCGGACAAGCCCGTAGGCACCGGCAGGCACTGGCCGATAGGCGCGATGCACAACTCGGCATAGCCGCCGCCTTGCACCAGTGCACAGATGCGATCTCCGACCTTGAGGCCCCAGACATTGTCAGCATGCGCGAGATCGCCGCCGATGATCTCGCCGGCCACTTCCAGCCCTGGCAGATCGGATGCGCCCGGCGGCACGGGGTAGTTGCCGGTGCGTTGAAACACATCGGGCCGGTTGACGCCGGACGCGGCCACGCGGATCAGCACTTCTCCATTACCGGCGACGGGATCGGGCCGTTCGGTCAGTTTCAATACTTCGGGGCCGCCATAGGCGGTGATTTCGATTGCTTTCATCTGATTGTCCTGTCACTGCCTGTACTGTCATGTGAATCGGCAGTGTAAACAAAAATCGCCGGCGGCGACGTCCGCTCTCCTGACACCCCCGGCAGGGATGGCGGGACGGCCGCAGCCGCTGCCGAACATAAAAAAACGGCTGGACGCTGCCAGCCGTTTCGATTGCAGGTGGATGCCCAAGGCATCCGTACCGCTGCCTTATTCAGGCTGGCGATCCTGCTCTGCATCCTGCTGCTGTTGCTGCTGGCTGGCATCGCTGCCACCCGGCTGCGCGGCGGGCGCACCTTCCGCCGGCGCCTGCGGGGTCAGGCCACCGCCTTCGTCCGCCACGGCTGCCTTGATCGACAGGCGCAGACGACCCTTCTCATCAGCCTGGATCAGCTTGACGCGGACCTGCTGGCCTTCCTTCAGCCAGTCCTTGATGTCCTTGACACGCTCATTGACGATCTCGGAGATGTGCAGCAGGCCGTCCTTGCCCGGCAGGATATTGACGATGGCGCCAAAGTCCAGCAGCTTGAGCACGGTACCGCCATAGATCTTGCCGACTTCGGCTTCGGCCGTGATGCCTTCGATGCGACGCTTGGCTTCTTCCATGCCCTCGGCCGAGGTCGAGGCGATGGTGATGGTGCCGTCTTCCTGAATGTCGATCGACGTGCCGGTTTCCTTGGTCAGGGCCTGAATGGTCGAACCGCCCTTGCCGATCACTTCGCGGATCTTGTCCGGATGGATCTTCATCGTGATCATGCGCGGTGCGTGGGCCGACAGGCCGACTTCCACGCCTTCCATGGCTGCGGCCATCTTGCCGAGGATATGCAGGCGACCCTCCTTGGCCTGGGCCAGCGCGACCTGCATGATTTCCTTGGTGATGCCCTGGACCTTGATGTCCATCTGCAGCGCGGTGATGCCGTCGGCAGTACCGGCCACCTTGAAGTCCATGTCGCCGAGGTGATCCTCGTCACCCAGGATGTCGGTCAGCACGGCGAACTTGTTGCCGTCCAGGATCAGGCCCATGGCCACACCGGCGACGTGCGCCTTGAGCGGCACGCCGGCGTCGATCATCGACAGGCAGCCACCGCACACCGACGCCATCGACGACGAACCGTTCGACTCGGTGATTTCCGACACGACACGCACGGTGTAGGCGAATTCTTCCGGCGTCGGCAGTACCGGTGCGAGCGCGCGCTTGGCGAGGCGGCCGTGGCCGATTTCGCGGCGCTTCGGCGAACCAACGCGGCCGGTTTCGCCGGTCGCGAACGGAGGCATGTTGTAGTGAAGCATGAAGCGGTCGCGGTACTCGCCCGAAAGCGCATCGATGATCTGTTCGTCACGGCCCGTGCCGAGCGTGGCCACCACCAGCGCCTGCGTTTCGCCGCGCGTGAACAGCGCGGAACCGTGGGCGCGCGGCAGCACGCCGTTGCGGATTTCGATCGGACGCACGGTGCGTGTGTCGCGGCCATCGATGCGCGGCTCGCCCGACAGGATCTGGCCACGTACGATCTTGGCTTCCAGATCGAAGATCATGTTGCCGACGTCGACTTCGGTGGCTTCGATACCGGCTTCCGCCAGCTTTTCCATCACGGCCGGTGCGACCAGCTTCAGCTTCTGGCTGCGCGCCTGCTTCTCGCGGATCTGATAGGCTTCGCGCAGTTGTGGCTCAGCCACTTCGGCAACCTTGGCCAGCAGCGCTTCGTTCTTCGGCGCAGGCGCCCAGTCCCATTCCGGCTTGCCGCCTTCGCGCACGAGGTCGTGAATGGCATTGATCGCCGTCTGCATCTGCTCATGGCCGAAGACCACGGCGCCCAGCATGATTTCTTCCGACAGCTGCTGCGCTTCCGATTCCACCATCAACACGGCTGCCTCGGTACCGGCAACGACCAGGTCGAGCTCCGACGTGGCTTGCTGGGTGCGAGTCGGGTTCAGCAGGTACTGGCCATCTTTGTAGCCGACGCGGGCAGCGCCCACCGGGCCATTGAACGGCAGGCCGGACACGGCCAGCGCGGCCGAGGCGCCGATCAGGGCGGGGATGTCGGCCGGCACGTCAGGGTTCAGCGACACGACATGGATCACGACCTGCACTTCGTTGTAGAAGCCTTCTGGGAACAGCGGGCGCAGCGGCCGGTCGATCAGGCGCGAGGTCAGCGTTTCGAACTCGGACGGACGGCCCTCGCGCTTGAAGAAGCCACCGGGGATCTTGCCGGCGGCATAGGTCTTCTCGAGATAGTCGACCGTCAGCGGAAAAAAGTCCTGGCCCGGCTTGGCTTTCTTGGCGCCAACGACGGTCGCCAGCACCACGGTTTCATCGACGTTCACCAGCACGGCGCCGCTGGCCTGGCGGGCGATTTCGCCCGTTTCCATACGGACGGTATGGCCGCCCCACTGGAACTCCTTCACGATTTTCTGGAACATGTATTCTCTCCTTCATACGCGTCCGCGCACTCAGCCGCGGACATGCTGCCGGTACTGGCCAGGCGCGGTCGCAGAGAAGTGTTATGCCATTCCACGGATACGCCCCGCACTGCTGGGACATGCCTGTGGAATGACACAAAGCTCTGGTTCCTTGCCGGACCCCGGTCGTACAACCTGTTACTGCACTTCCCGCAATATCGTGAGGCCCAGTCACACGAACAACGATACCGCGGGAAATCTCGCTCGCAGTCGGCTGCCGCTTCAGCGGCCGA
The DNA here is from genome assembly GCA_000272025.2 of Imbroritus primus. Lineage (GTDB taxonomy): Bacteria > Pseudomonadota > Gammaproteobacteria > Burkholderiales > Burkholderiaceae > Imbroritus > Imbroritus primus. Next base: position 134,575 of record AKCV02000015.1, on the reverse strand, counting down.
CCACAAAAAACAAAATGCCTGCTTCAGCGCACCGAGGCAGGCATTCGTGCATCAGAACGATGCGTATTCTGTTCCTGACGCAAATCGCGCCATGATTACTTGCGCAGACCGAGGGCTTCGATCAGGGCACGATAGCGGTCGGCATCCTTGCCCTTGAGGTAGTCGAGCAGACGGCGACGACGGCTGACCATCTTCAGCAGGCCACGACGGCTGTGGTGGTCCTTCATGTTGGCCTTGAAGTGCGGGGTCAGTTCGTTGATGCGGGCGGTCAGCAGGGCGACCTGGACTTCCGGGCTGCCGGTATCGTTGGCGCCGCGGGCGTGTTGCTTGACGATGTCTTGCTTGTTGATGTTGGCAAATGCCATGATGCACCTTTCTTTACTTGCGAACGCCGCAGCCGTGATGACCGCTGGCGTCGTGTTGGACAAAAATGGGGAACCCCCGGTTTGCCGCCGCAACCACCGAAAAACCGGCGAGTACGCATTTGGCAAGGGGTGGAGTATAACTGAAACACAAACCGCCCGCCAGTCCGGCGACCCTTGCGGGCACATGCGGACCTCCCTGCGTGCGCCGCTCATTGCCAGATTCGACAGGACCGGCGGCCGAGCCATCAGAGGTTCACAACACAATACGGCAAAATGATGCAAAAACATCACTTTTCAAGTTACCGTCGCACTGCGGTCATCGCGGCCTTGGCCGCTAGCCTGGCGGGCTGCGCCTGGATGGTGCCGCGCGAGGAGCGCGCCCAGGCATTGCTGGGCGGTACGGAGGCCGATGTGCGGGCCGCCCAGGGCTCGCCCGCGGAAATCTATCGGCTCAAGAACGGGCATACGCGCTGGCTGTATCCAACCCAGCCGTTCGGGCAATTCACCTACGCTGCCGAATTCGACAGCAACGGCAAGCTGATCTCCTTCCGCCAGGTCCTGCGCACACTTGAGTTCGCGCGTGCGGAAATCGGCAAATGGACGCGCCAGGATGTCCTGGAGCAATTCGGCCGGCCGCTGGAAACCGCCTACTTTCCCCTGATGCAGCGCGAGACGTGGAGCTATCGCTTCAAGCACGAGGACGTGTGGCCGTCGCTCTATCATTTCTACTTCGATCCGACCGGAGTCCTGCGGCTGACGCAAGTGAGTCCCGATCCGATGTACGAGCCGCGCGAGCGTCCGGGCTGGTAACCCGGACGCCAATCGACGCGCCTGGCTTGCGATTGTGTCGCCGCCAGGCGACCGGCTACGCACCGTATGATGCGCAGCCGCACTCTGACGAGATCAGATCTGCGGGTTGAGCTTTTCGCTCGACTTGTCGTGCAGCTTGTTCAGCGCCGCGAGATACGCCTTGGCCGAGGCCGCGACGATATCCGGATCCGTGCCAACCCCATTGACGATGCGGCCGGACTTGGACAGGCGGACGGTCACTTCGCCCTGTGCCTGCGTCCCGGTGGTGATGGCATTGACCGAGTACAGCAGCTGCTCGGCCCCGCTGGCGACTTTGCTCTCGATGGCATTCAGCGTGGCATCCACCGGACCGTTGCCCTCGGCTTCAGCCGACACTTCCTTGCCATCGCACTGGAACACGACGCGTGCACGCGGACGGGCGCCAGTCTCGGACTGCTGGGCCAGCGATACGAAACGGAAATAATCGTTCGCGGTATGCGACTCATCGGACACGATGGCGATGATATCCTCGTCGAAGATCTCGGCCTTCTGGTCAGCCAGTTCCTTGAAGCGCACGAACGCGGCCTGCACTTCGGCATCGCTTTCGAGCTCGATGCCGAGTTCCTGCAGGCGCTGCTTGAAGGCATTGCGGCCGGAGAGTTTGCCGAGCACGATCTTGTTGGCCGTCCAGCCCACATCTTCGGCCCGCATGATCTCGTAGGTGTCGCGGGCCTTCAGCACGCCATCCTGGTGAATGCCGGAGGCATGGGCAAAAGCGTTGGCGCCAACCACTGCCTTGTTGGGCTGCACCACAAAACCGGTGATCTGCGACACGAGCTTGGAGGCCGGTACGATTTGCGAGGTTTCCACGCCCACGTCCACGCCGAAATAGTCACGGCGCGTGCGCAGGGCCATCACCACCTCTTCGAGACTGGTGTTGCCGGCGCGCTCGCCAAGACCATTGATCGTGCACTCGATCTGGCGCGCACCGGCCTGCTTGACGGCGGTCAGCGAATTCGCCACGGCCATGCCGAGGTCGTTGTGGCAGTGCACCGACCAGATGGCCTTGTCAGAGTTGGGAATCCGTTCGCGCACGGAGCGGATCATCGCAGCGTAGCCTTCCGGCACGGCGTAACCGACGGTATCGGGAAGGTTGATGGTAGTCGCGCCTTCTGCAATCACGGCCTCAAGCACACGGCAGAGGAAATCGGGATCGGAGCGGCTACCGTCTTCCGGCGAGAACTCGATGTCATTCGTGAAATTGCGCGCAAAACGGACGGCGAGGCGGGCCTGCTCGTACACCTGGTCCGGCGTCATGCGCAGCTTCTTCTCCATGTGCAGCGCCGAGGTGGCGATGAAGGTGTGGATGCGGAAAGCATTCGCCGGCTTGAGCGCTTCGGCCGCGCGGGCGATGTCCTTGTCGTTGGCGCGCGCCAGCGAGCAGATGGTGGAATCCTTGACGGTCTGCGCAATCGCCTGGATCGCCTCGAAATCGCCGTTCGAGCTGGCGGCAAAGCCGGCTTCGATGACATCGACCTTCAGGCGCTCAAGCTGCTTGGCGATGCGGATCTTTTCTTCCCGCGTCATGGAAGCGCCGGGCGACTGCTCGCCATCGCGCAATGTCGTATCGAAAATGATGACTCTGTCGCTCATGTGAAGGCCTTTCGTGTGGTCGTTACTGCATTTATGTTGAACGGAGTGAAGATCCGGACGCATTCACACCGGGTGACAAATACAAAACGCCCCGGCGTGCGTACATGCAGGCCGGGGCGTCGAAATTCCGTATTACCGCGTTACTGGTCTCGTCTCAGCACGCGCGCGTCCCGTCCTGGTGCCTTAGTAGGCCACCAAGCGAAATCAGCGCTAGCGAGAGAAGCGAAAAATTCAGCAACATGAAATCACTATAACGGAGATGAGGCATGCGCGCAACTGCGGCATATGTTGCGCGCATGCATCATCCGTTCGGGTTCAGGCAGATCAGGGCTTCGGCGGAATCCGCAGCTTCTGGCCCGGATAGATCTTGTCCGGATGCGTCAGCATGGGACGGTTGGCCTCGAAAATCCCCTGGTACAGATTGGCATTGCCATAGAACTTCTTGGAGATGGCGGAGAGCGTATCGCCCTTCTCCACCGTATGCCATTGCGAGCCCGGGGCCTCGGTGCGCACACTCATCTTGTCTTCCACCTGCTCCACGCCCGCAACGTTACCGCAACACAGGATGATCTTTTCACGTGTGGCTTGGTCTGGCGCCACACCGAAGACCGTGACTAGTCCCTTGGAGGCATCGACCTGCACAGATAGCCCGGTGGCTTCGAGTGACATCGAGGCGATGTATTTCTCGATGGCCTCGCCGGCAGCCCGATTGGCTGCGTCGGCAGCAGCAGGGTCTGCTGCGGGTGCGGCCGGTGCGGCCTGGGCCTTGCCAAACAGTTTTTCACCGGCGTCCTTGATGAATCCGAGAATGCTCATGATCGACCTCCTCCATGATGAAGCAACTGAAACAACACGATCAACGAAGTGCCCGCACCGATGCACGGACCGGCTCGTCAAGCCGTCATTTCTGGGTGGCGTCCGGACCCGCAGGTTCACTACCCTCGGCAACGGCCGGGGCGCGCTTGAACAGGCTCGGCTTCCCTTTCATCATGCGCCAGCCCGACAGCGCATAACCCGACAACGCATACACCACGAACAGGCCGAACAGCGCCACGGGCGGATCGCTCGAGATCACGACGAAACCAATCAGCAGCAATACCATCACGCCAAACGGCACGCGATAGCGCACATCGAGCGCCTTGCCGCTGTAGAACGGCGCGTTCGAAACCATCGACAGCCCCGCGTACAGCGTGATCGTGAACGCAGCCCATGGCATCCACAGTTCGCGCACTGGCAGCTTATTGTCGATGGCCAGCCAGACGAAGCCTGCGACCAGCGCAGCCGCGGCCGGGCTCGGCAATCCCTGGAAGAAACGTTTGTCGACCACACCGATATTGGCGTTGAAGCGCGCCAGTCGCAACGCGGCGCCCGCGCAATAGACAAACGCTGCCAGCCAGCCCCACTTGCCGAGGTCGCGCAGGATCCACTCGTACATCACCAGCGCCGGCGCGACGCCGAACGATGTCATGTCGGAAAGAGAATCGTATTGTTCGCCGAATGCGCTTTGCGTATGCGTGATACGCGCCACGCGACCATCCATGCCGTCGAGCACCATGGCGGCGAAGATGGCGATGGCCGCCGATTCGAAATTGAGGTTCATCGCCTGCACGATGGCGAAGAAACCTGCGAACAGTGCTGCCGTCGTGAACGCATTCGGCAGCAGATAGATACCGCGCCGGCGCGGACGCGGCGGCTCCAGCTCGAGCGGATCGTCTTCCGGCATGTCGCTGCGCGCCGCCTGGTTGCGGCGGAACGTGCGGGTCGGCGCAACACCTGCGCCAAAACGTTTGTTGCGCCGGTTAAAGGCCGCCATGTCAGTCTCCCTGCGCCTCAGTGGGCGAGTCCAGCTCGGCGAGAATCGTCATGGTGGCGTACACCTTGTCGCCGATCGTCACACGCGGCCGCGCCGTCAGCGGCAGGTATACGTCCACGCGCGAGCCAAAACGGATGAAGCCGTAGCGCTGACCGCGCTCGACAGTCTCCCCGGCCCGCACATAGCAGAGGATACGCCGCGCAATCAATCCCGCAACCTGCACCGAGGTCACGATGAGCCCGTCATGGCGGCGAATCACCATGGCGTTGCGCTCGTTTTCGATCGATGCCTTGTCGAGGTCGGCATTGACGAACTTGCCCGGCGCGTAGCTCACCGACTCCACCGTGCCATCCACGGGAATACGGTTCGAGTGCACATTGAAGACATTCATAAACACGCTGATCTTCAGCGCATCGCGATTCGCATACGGATCGTTGACCTGCTCGACCGCAACGATGCGGCCATCCGCGGGGGAGAGGATCGCATTCGCCTGTGTCGGCACCGGCCGCGGCGGATCGCGGAAGAACTGCAGCACGAAGATGCTCAGCACCCAAAGCGGCCACGACCACCACAGTCCGACACTGAAATGCACCACGCAGGTCAGTGCGAAGATGATCAGCAGGAATGGCCAGCCTTCTCTTGCGATGAGGGGGTGAGGATAGTTCATGCGGTCCGGTTCAGAAAAAAAGTATGACAAGGATAACAAAAAGCCGTTCACATCCACTCAGGACGTGAACGGCTTTTCTCAGACTGCCTGCATCAGCAACGCTCCCCTGGAACGGGAACAGCAGACAACACGGTCGCTGTAGAGCGGGCTGCCGTGATCAGTTCTTGGTCTGGTCGACGAGCTTGTTCTTGGCGATCCACGGCATCATCGCGCGCAGCTTGGCGCCCACTTCCTCGATCTGGTGATCGGCGGTCAGGCGGCGACGGGACTGCAGGGTCGGCGCACCAGCGCGGTTTTCCAGGATGAAGCTCTTGGCATATTCACCGGTCTGGATGTCCTTCAGGCACTGGCGCATCGCTTCCTTGGTCGCGTCCGTCACCACGCGCGGGCCGGTCACGTACTCACCATACTCGGCATTGTTCGAGATCGAGTAGTTCATGTTGGCGATGCCGCCTTCATAGATCAGGTCGACGATCAGCTTGAGTTCGTGCAGGCACTCGAAGTAAGCCATTTCCGGCGCATAGCCGGCTTCCACCAGCGTTTCGAAACCGGCCTTAATGAGCTCCACGGTACCGCCGCACAGCACGGCCTGCTCGCCGAACAGGTCGGTTTCGGTCTCTTCACGGAAGTTGGTTTCGATGATGCCGGCACGGCCGCCGCCGTTGGCGGTAGCGTACGACAGGGCGATGTCACGGGCGGCGCCGGACTTGTCCTGGTGCACGGCGATCAGGTGAGGCACGCCGCCACCCTGGGTGTACGTATTGCGCACGGTGTGGCCCGGGGCCTTCGGCGCGATCATGATCACGTCGAGGTCGGCACGCGGGATGACCTGGCCGTAGTGCACGTTGAAGCCGTGTGCAAATGCGAGGGCAGCGCCTTCCTTGATGTTGGCGTGCACTTCCTTGTTGTACACCTCGGCGATCTGCTCGTCGGGCAGCAGCATCATGACGACATCCGCGCCCTTGACGGCCTCGGCGACTTCCTTGACCTGCAGGCCGGCATTCACGACCTTGTTCCACGAAGCGCCGCCCTTGCGCAGGCCGACCGTGACCTTCACGCCGGATTCGCTCAGGTTCAGTGCGTGGGCATGGCCCTGCGAACCGTAGCCGATGATGGTGACATTCTTGCCCTTGATCAGCGACAGGTCTGCGTCTTTGTCGTAAAACACTTTCATGATGTTTTCCTTCGTTTCCTAGATAGTGGCTGGAGGCCGGCTTCGTGGGCCGGCTCCGTGTTTGTGCTGCTGAGATTAAACCTTCAGGATGCGTTCGCCGCGGCCGATGCCCGACCCACCCGTACGCACGGTCTCGAGGATCGCGGTACGGTCGATGGCATCGAGGAATGCATCGAGCTTGCTGCCGTTACCGGTCAGTTCGATCGTGTACGTCTTTTCCGTCACGTCGATGACACGGCCACGGAAGATATCGGCGGTCCGCTTCATTTCCTCGCGCTCCTTGCCCACCGCACGGACCTTCACCAGCATCAGTTCGCGCTCGATGTGCGCGCCCTCGGTCAGGTCGACCACCTTCACGACCTCGACGAGGCGGTTCAGGTGCTTGGTGATCTGCTCGATCACGTCATCCGAACCCGAGGTGACGATGGTCATGCGCGACAGCGATTCGTCTTCGGTCGGCGCGACGGTCAGGGTCTCGATGTTATAGCCGCGAGCCGAGAACAGGCCCACGACGCGCGACAGCGCGCCTGGTTCGTTTTCCAGCAGGACTGAAATGATGTGACGCATTACAGGTCCTCCGAGCCGAGCAGCATTTCGGTGATGCCCTTGCCGGCCTGAACCATCGGCCACACGTTTTCCGTCGGGTCGGTCTGGAAATCCATGAACACGGTCCGGTCCTTCAGTTTGAATGCCTCGCGCAGCGCGCCCTCGACATCCGCAGTCTTCTCGATGCGCATGCCGACGTGGCCAAAAGCCTCGGCCAGTTTGACGAAATCGGGCAGTGCCTCCATGTACGAACTGGCGTAGCGGTTGTCGTACTGCAGCTCCTGCCACTGGCGCACCATGCCCAGGTAGCGGTTGTTTAGCGACACCACCTTGACCGGCGTCTTGTATTGCAGGCAGGTCGACAGTTCCTGGATGCACATCTGGATCGAGCCCTCACCGGTAATGGTGACGACGTCCTTGTCCGGGAATGCCTTCTTGATACCCATGGCGTACGGCAGACCCACGCCCATCGTGCCGAGACCGCCCGAGTTGATCCAGCGGCGCGGCTGGTCGAATTTGTAGAACTGCGCGGCCCACATCTGGTGCTGGCCCACGTCGGAACAGATGAAGGCGTCGCCGCCCGTCAGTTCCCAGATCTTTTCAATCACATACTGCGGCTTGATGATTTCCGAATTGCGGTCATACCCCAGGCAATCGGTCTTGCGCCATTCATCGATCTGCTTCCACCAGGCGGCGAGTGCATCGGTCTTCGGCTGTGCATCGCTGGCCTGCAGCTGGGCGATCATTTCCTGCAGCACGTCCTTGACATTGCCGACGATGGGAATGTCGACCTTCACGCGCTTCGAGATCGACGAGGGGTCGATGTCGATGTGGATGATCTTGCGCGGCTGCTGGGCAAAGTGGCCCGGATTGCCGATCACGCGGTCATCGAAACGCGCGCCGATGGCGATCAGCACATCGCAGTTCTGCATGGCCATATTGGCCTCGTACGTGCCGTGCATGCCGAGCATGCCAACGAACTGCTTGCTGGTGCCGGGGAATGCGCCCAGGCCCATCAGCGTATTGGTCACCGGGAAGCCGGTCATGCCGGCCAGCTGGCGCAGCTCTTCCGAGGCATTTGCCAGCACCACGCCACCGCCGCTGTAGATGAACGGGCGCTCGGCACCCTGCAGCAGGCTCACGGCCTTGCGGATCTGGCCCGAGTGCCCCTTGGTCACGGGTGTGTAGGAACGCATCTCGACCGTCTTCGGATACTCGAAGCGGCAGGCATGCGCGGACACGTCCTTTGGAATGTCCACCACCACCGGGCCCGGACGGCCGGTCGCGGCGATATGGAAGGCTTTCTTGATGGTCGCGGCGAGGTCGCGCACATCTTTCACGAGGAAGTTGTGCTTGACGATCGGGCGCGTGATACCGACGGTATCGCACTCCTGGAAGGCGTCTTCACCGATGGCATTGGTCGGCACGTTGCCGGTGATGATGACCATCGGGATCGAGTCGAGGTAGGCCGTGGCGATCCCCGTGACCGCGTTGGTCACACCGGGGCCGGACGTCACCAGCGCCACACCGACCTTGCCGGTCGCGCGCGCATAGCCGTCAGCGGCATGGACCGCTGCCTGCTCGTGGCGCACCAGGATGTGCTCGAATTTGTTCTGCTTGAAGATCTCGTCGTAGATATACAGGACCGCGCCGCCGGGATAACCCCAAACGAACTCGACACCTTCGGCCGCCAGGGACCGGACGAGGATTTCGGCACCGATGATTTCGGCGCCATGGCTGCTGTTACTGTCTGCGTGGGAGAATTCCGCGCTGGGCATATTCATGACTTTTCCTTTCCAATTTTCGGCAAAAAATTGTTCTGGTGCTCTCTGCCGCACTTGTGGAGCGGGTTCGAGCGTGCGCGTCTGCATGGAAGCCCGCATGATAAGCGGGCGAATGAGACATCCAATTTTGTGAACCTGTGATATTAGCGCATCAGGCTGCTCAGGTCCAGCGCCACACGCCTGCGGGCCAGGCCCGTGTCTTGGCGCACTTTTTTTGCTAGTATCCCGGCCATCGCCCTCCCGGCATGAACCGTCCCCCCGCCGGCCCCGGCCGTCCACGACCGCTATCCGCCCCCGCCCGCCAGCCGTATGGCAACTGAACAGGAACTGTCCGATTTCTTGCAGAGCGTCGAACGCCGCGCCTTCAAGCAGGCCGTGTTCGCGGTGCGGGATGACGATGCCGCGCTCGACATCGTCCAGGACGCCATGATCAAGCTTGCGGAAAAATATGGCGACAAGCCGGCCGCCGAATTGCCGCTGCTGTTCCAGCGCATTCTGCAGAACACCACGCACGACTGGTTCCGCCGCCAGAAAGTCCGCAATACCTGGGTCAGCCACCTGTCGTCCCTGCGCGGCAACAACGATATGAACGACAACGACATCCTCGAGGCCCTGGAGGCCGAAGCGGGTGACGACAACCAGGAAAGCAGCGCGGATCATGTCTCGCGGGCACAGATCCTGCAAGCAATCGACGAAGAAATCCAGCGCCTGCCGGCCCGTCAACGGGAAGCCTTCATCATGCGTTACTGGGAAGAGATGGACGTCGCCGAGACAGCCGCCCTCATGGGCTGCTCCGAGGGGAGCGTCAAGACACATTGCTCACGCGCCACACACGCCCTTGCACATGCATTGAGAGCACGAGGCATCACATTATGAACACTCAGGAACTCGAGGAACTCCGCTTTGCCGACCGCGTGCGCGCGGCCCTGAATGCGTCCGCCAACGCTGTAGAACCAGACATTGCGGCACGCCTGGCGGCCAGCCGCCGCATGGCAGTCTCGCGCAAGAAAGCCGACGCGCCGCAGATTGCGCCGGTGCTGGTACACGCACAAGCCGGCCAGCGCAGCTGGGGCAATGAAGGCCACCCCTCCTTCGGTAATTTCATGCGCCGCTTTGGCTTGATCGGCATTCTGTGCGCCATCGCGCTCTCCATCGCTGGCGTGTACGAATTCCAGCAGGAACAGCGTATCGACGAACTCGCCGATGTCGATTCGGCCATGCTGCTCGATGACCTGCCCCCGGCGGCGTACGCCGACCATGGCTTCCATCTGTTCCTGAAGCGCGCTGAATGACCGGATCCGCCCGCACGCCATCCGCTTCCTCCTCCTCGCCTGTGCGCCGCCGGCGCGCCCTGCGGGTGACGGCGGTCGCGCTGGCACTGGCGGCGGGCAGCGTCGGCGTGGCGACGGAACTGGCCTCGCAGATCAAGTCACCGGCCGATGCACCGCAGCCTGCGTCCATGACGCCGCCTGCCGCACCGGCCCCGCAAGCAGCGGCCGCCAGCGCCGCCCCCGCCAGCGCTCCGGCCATTGCGCAAGCGACGCCGGGCATGACGAATGCGTGGCACACCCTGACGCCACGGCAACAGAACATCCTGTATCCCCTGCGCCCCGAATGGAACAAGCTCAGCGACCTCAATCGCAGCAAATGGCTGAAAATCGCCGAGCGTTACCCTAAATTAAAGAAAGATCAGCAGCAACGCCTGCAGGAGCGCATGCGCGACTGGGTCGCCCTCACGCCACAGCAGCGACGCATTGCGCGCGAAAACTACCAGATCTCCAAGCAGTTGTCGGCCGAGAAAAAGGCGGAGGCCTGGCAGGATTACCAGCAACTGAGCGATGAGCAGAAACGCAAGCTGGCTGCCGCCAGCCGCGCCACCAAGCCGTCGACCGCCGTCAGTGCCTTGCCGAGCGGCAGTGGCCTGGTGAAGGACGTACGCCCCCCGCACCGCCCCGCCAGCCAGATCGATATCGACGAACTGCTGCACAGCGAGTAAGACCGTTGCTGCCAGCGCAGCTATCCGCCCCCCGTCGCCGCGCCTGTCAGGTTGATGCGACTTTCCGCCGCCATCCCCGGGCCGGTTTGGCATAATGCGGGCTGACCTGCCGCCGCGAGCGGCATTCCCGGCCGCCGATCCGGCCATCCTGCTTCTTCCGTACACGCTTTCATGGCCAAACCCCGCCGCGCCCCGGGCCGATCCCCGGCTCCTGCTTCGCCAACACCCTCGCCCGCGCCGTCGTCCCACAGTGCCGCGACCCCGACCATCAAGCGCCGGCTGGCCGCCCTGATCTACGAATCGATGTTGCTGTTCGCGATCGTGTTCGCGGCCGGCTTCCTCTTCTCGACACTCACGCAGCAACGCCACGCCCTGCAATACCGGCACGCGCTGCAAGCCTGGCTGTTTTTCGTGCTGGCGATCTATTTCATCTGGATGTGGTGCAAGAGCGGCCAGACGCTAGCCATGAAAACCTGGCACATCCGCCTGGAAAATCGCGCGGGCGGCACGATCAGCCTGTGGCAGGCACTGCTGCGCTACCTGCTGGCATGGATCTGGGTCCTGCCGGCGCTGGCGCTCGATGCGGTGCTGGGGCTGCAGGGCTGGGCCAGCCTTGGCGTTTTTTCGGCCGGCATCGTCTTGTACGCCGCCACCGCCTGGCTCGATCCGCAGCGCCAGTTTCCGCACGACCGGCTGGCCCAAACCCGGCTGGTCCTGCGGCGCCCGCCGCCCAAGACGAAACGCTGAACCGCCATGTCGGCCGGCGCCATCGCGGTACGGCAGATCGCCGTCGCTCTCCAACTGGCCGCGACCGCGGGCACGGCCGCCGCGCTGTGGCACTGGCTGGGATGGCCGCTCCCCCTGGCTGCCAGCATTGCCATACTGGCGTACGTTTTCCTGTTCGCCTTGTCGGTGGGATTGGCCTTCCTGATCACCTTGCATGGCCTTGGCGTACCACCTCTCGCCCGCCCCCGCCTGCCCCTACATTTTCCCCAACCGGCTCCGCTCAGCGCTGCGGCCGCCGGTCGTTGCTGGTGGCGCGAATGTGTCGCGGTCTGGCGTATGTTCAATTTCGTCCAGCCCTTTCGCAGCGGCCGCGCCTGGCCGTCGGCCGCTGCGCCCCACGCGGCGCTCCCGCCGTTGCTGCTGATTCATGGTTACGGCTGCAACCATGCCGTGTGGCAGGATCTCCAGCCGAAACTGGCGCACGCCGGCTATCGTTGCGAATGGCTTGATCTGCATCCGCTGCTCGGCGATATCGATGACTATGGCCGGCAGATTGCCGACCACGCAGCACGCGTGCACGCCCGTTATGGCCAGGCGCCCATCCTGCTCTGCCACAGCATGGGTGGGCTGGCGGGGCGCGCAGCGCTGCGTGTCGGACGCCACGCTGATGGCGGCACGCGCGTCGCCCATCTCGTCACGCTCGGCACACCACACCAAGGCACCGCGCTGGCCCGCCACGGGCAGGGATGCAATGCGCGCCAGATGCGCTGCGGCAGCCACTGGCTTGCCCAGCTGGCACGCGAAGAGACACCGGATGAGCGCGCCCGCATCACCTCGATCTTCTCCTGGCATGATTCCATTGTCGGCCCTCCGGGTACCGGCTGGCTCGACGGCGCGCAACACCTCGCGCTGAGCGGCCTCGGACACGTGTCGCTTCTCACGGAAAACCTCGCCCACGAGACCGTGCTGTCCGCCCTCGCCAGGCTGCATGCGCCACAACACGTCATGTGACATTCATCGCAGCGTCACGCTGGCGTCATTTGCGGCTGGCTAAATCCGGGCAATGACACTCCGGATCGATCCATGGCGCTGCCTGCCAAGCTGAGCTCAAGCATCGTCACTGCCCTGCTGCCGACCAGCAGCCGCAAGGCGGTCCCGCCGACCGCGCAGGAACCGCCCGCCCCAACCGCACCGCAACCGCCCGCCGCACCGGCACACACAGTGCATCAGTACCGCGCCATCTGGGTCTCCGATGTCCATCTGGGCACGGCCGGCTGCCAGGCGCATTTCCTGCTCGACTTCCTGAAGCACAACGAATCCGACACCCTGTACCTGGTCGGCGACATCATCGATGGCTGGCAGCTACGCAAAGGCTGGTACTGGCCGCAAGCGCACAACGATGTGGTGCAGAAGATCATGCGCAAGGCGCGCAAGGGCACGCGCGTGATCTACGTGCCGGGCAACCACGATGAAGCAGCGCGCCAGTTCAATGGCCTGGCCTTCGGCGACATCGAGGTACATGAAGATTTCGTCCACGTGACCGCCACCGGCCGCCGCCTGTGGGTCACGCACGGCGATCTGTTCGACAGCGTGATGCAGCATGCGCGCTGGCTCGCCTACGTGGGCGACTCGCTGTACACCGCGATCCTCGCGCTGAACCGCTACTTCAACCAGATCCGCATTCGCTGCGGGTTTTCGTACTGGTCACTGTCGCAGTTCCTCAAGCACCAGGTCAAGAATGCAGTGAGCTATATCAACTCCTTCGAGCGCGCGATGATCGAAGAAGCACGCCACCGCGGTTGCGAAGGCGTGATCTGCGGCCACATCCACAAGGCCGAGATCCGCGAGATCGACGGCCAGCTGTATTGCAACGACGGTGACTGGGTCGAAAGCCTGTCCGCGCTCGTCGAAACCCTGGAAGGTGAACTCAAGATCGTCTACTGGACCGAACTGCGCGCCCCTCCGGTCGCCATGAGCCGCCGCGCACGGCGCAGCCAGCGCGCAAGTCAGCCCATCGACCACGAAACCCCACAGGACGTCCGCCCGACCGAACCGGTCTGAGGACACTCGAGAACGCTTCAGAACGATACGCGGCCCGGCGCCGCAACAGAGGAGATACCGTGAACATCATGATCGTCACCGACGCATGGGAGCCGCAGGTCAACGGCGTCGTGCGCACCCTGACTTCAACGGTCCGCGAACTGAAACACATGGGGCACAAGGTCGACATGATCACCCCGCTCGAGTTCAGGACCATGCCCTGCCCCACCTATCCGGAAATCTCCCTATCGCTATTCCCGAGCCGCAAGGTACAGGAGCGCATCGCACGCTTTGAACCGCACGCCTTGCATATCGCCACCGAAGGTCCGCTGGGTCTCGCGGCGCGGCGCTACGCCATCCGCAACAAGCTGCCGTTCACCACGGCGTACCACACGCGCTTTCCCGAGTACGTCCAGGCGCGTTTTGGCATTCCGCTTGCCTGGACCTATCGCTTCCTGCGCTGGTTTCACGGTCCCGCAAAAGCCGTCATGGCCCCCACGCCGGTCGTACTGCAGGATCTACAGGCCTACGGCATCACCAACGGCGTGCTATGGACGCGCGGTGTTGATCTCGACGTCTTCGTTCCGCAGAAGGCCAACGTGCTCGACTCCGCGCACCCGATCTTCCTCTATGTGGGGCGCGTCGCGATCGAGAAGAATGTCGAAGCCTTCCTCGCGCTCGACCTACCCGGCTCGAAATGGGTCGTGGGCGATGGCCCCGCGCTGCCGGCGCTCAAGGCGCGCTATCCGAATGTCAACTATCTTGGCGTGCTGCGGCAACCGGAACTGGCCAAGGTGTATGCGTCGGCCGATGTCTTTGTCTTCCCCAGCAAGACCGATACCTTTGGCTTGGTGCTTCTGGAGGCGCTCGCGAGCGGCCTGCCGGTGGCTGCCTACCCGGTGACCGGACCCATCGACGTGCTCGGCGACTCGCACGCCGGCGCCATGCGCGAGGACCTGCGCGAGGCCTGTCTGGAAGCGCTGCGCATCGACCGCGCTACCGCACGCGCGCACGCCGAACGGTTCTCGTGGCGCGCCGCCTCGGAGCAGTTCGCCAACCACCTGCGCCCAGTGGAAGAGGCGCGCGCCGAGACCCTCGCGGCACAAGGTTCTACACCGGTCTGACCGTGCGCTCCCCAGCCCGACTCCACGCCTACGCATGAGCGCTCCCAAGCCACCGCCGGACCACTATTCGGCGGACCAGAATCCCTACAAGCACAATCGCGGGCTGACACGCGCATGGCATGCCGCCAAGAATTCACTGAGCGGCATCCGCTTTGCCATCCACGAAGAAAGCGCTTTCCGCCAGGAGCTCACCTTGTGCCTGATCTTGGTACCTTGCGCGTTCGTGGTACCGGCCACAGTTGTGGAGCGCATCCTCATGCTCGGCACGCTGGTCCTGGTGCTGATCATCGAGCTGCTGAACTCCAGCGTCGAGGCCGCGGTCGATCGCATTTCGCTGGAACACCACGGCCTGTCCAAACGCGCGAAGGATATCGGTAGCGCCGCGGTGATGCTCGCGCTCATCCTCTGCGGTGGCACCTGGGCCGCCGTGGCCGGTCCGTGGCTGTGGCACCTCTGGCGTTCCTAGCGCCAGCAAACCCCAGCGAAGCGGAAGAAGGGACGCGTCTCCGTCCGCGGCGCGGGAGTCCGCTCGCCAGTGCCAGGGTGGCGATCTCTTATAATCGCGGCATCATCGTCTCCCGGTCACCGCGAAGCCTCATGGAAAACAAGCCCGCCTCCCCGGCCGCGCCCGCTACCCCGAGCGGCCCGCGCCGCACACGCGACAGGATCCTGGCCGTCTCGCTGCGCCTGTTCAACGACCTGGGTGAACCCAACGTCACGACTACGACCATTGCGGAAGAGATGGAGATCAGCCCTGGCAATCTCTACTACCACTTCCGCAACAAGGACGACATCATCAACTCGATCTTCGCCGGCTTCGAGCAGGAGATCGAACGGCGCCTCAAGCTGCCGAGCGACCACAAGGCCACGCTCGACGAAACCTGGGGCTATCTGCAGTACATGTCGGAGTTCCTGTGGAACTACCGTTTCCTGTATCGCGACATCAATGACCTGCTGGCGCGCAACCGCCTCGTCGAAATCAACTTCAAGCGCATCGTCGAGCAGAAGAAACGCTTCGCCATGGACATGTGCCAGGTGTTCATCGCCGATGGCGAGATGGACATCACGCCCCAGCAACTCGATGCCGTATGCACCAACATCGTCGTGGTCGCTACCTACTGGCTGAGCTTCCAGTTCGTGCAGCAGCCGCGCAAGTACAACGATCCCGAAGCGATCCGCGCCGGCCTGCACGGCGGCAGCTATCACATTCTCTCCATCCTCGCGCCATATCTGCGCGGCAAGCAGCGCGCCGCCTACGACCGGCTGGCCGCCGCATACGCAGCCTCGCTGGCCGCCGGAACCACAGCCGCTCCCGCTTCCCGTACCACGCCATGAAATCGATCTGTGTCTATTGCGGCGCCCGGCCGGGCGCACGTCCCGCCTATGCCGAACATGCCAAGGCGCTCGGGCGCACACTCGCCGAACGCGGCATCACGCTGGTATATGGTGGCGGCAATGTCGGCCTGATGGGCATCATCGCCGATGAGGTCATGCGCTGTGGCGGCGAGACCGTGGGCATCATCCCGGAAGCGCTGATGAAGAAAGAGATCGGCCATGCCGGCCTCACCGAGCTGCATGTCGTGAGCAGCATGCACGAGCGCAAACAGATGATGGCGGACCGGTCGGATGGTTTTATCGCCATGCCCGGCGGCATCGGTACGTATGAGGAACTGTTCGAGACCTTCACGTGGCTGCAGCTCGGCTATCACACCAAGCCGATCGGCCTGCTGAATGTCGAAGGCTTCTACGATGGCCTGCTGAGTTTCCTGCGCCATGCCTGCGACGAAGGGTTCATGCAGGCGGCCCATGCCGGCCTGCTACGAGTATCACCCGACCCCGGCCAGCTCGTCGACCAGTTGGCCCAGTGGCAGCAGCCGCGCGTGGACCGCTGGGAACAGGCGCGCGAGCAGATCTGACGATACACACGGCGGCTTACACGGCAAGCCGCACAGGCAGGCACAGGCTCAGCTGCCTGCGGCATCCCTAGAACGATGAACCTGGCTGCTCGAGAAACGCCTGTTCCTCGAGCGTCGAGCTGCGGCCCAGGATGGCATTGCGATGCGGGTACCGCCCAAAGCGCACGATCACGTCGCGATGCAACCGTGCCCAGTGCAGCACCTCGCCCATCCCTGCCGCGGCATCCGTCTCGTCGCGCAACTGCGTGAACAGGCGGATCGCCTCATCCTGGCTGACCAGCGACTCGTCATGTTCGAACGGCATGTAGCAGAACTGGCGGTGATACGGCGTCGGCAAGGCCCGGTCCGTGCCGTGCGCCACCATCTCACGCGCGGCACGCAGCGCCAGCGCATCGGTGGCGAATGACTCGGGCTGGCCACGGAACATGTTGCGCGACAACTGATCGGTCACGATGATGTAGGCACAGATCCCTTCTGGCGTGGCGCGCCAGTCCTCGCAGGCGCCGGCGCGGACCTGCTGCCAGGTGGCGAGGAAGCGTGCGCGGATCAGCGCATCGGTGGCGTCCGACTTGGTGAACCACAGCGGGCGTACGCGGTTCCATTCCGGCGAGTCAGGCGTGCCAAACCAGAAATCGAGCACCGCCTGCGCCGCTGCCGGCACTGGCGTGGCGGCATCAGCGGGGCACATTGCGCATCCAGTCGGCGGTCTTGAGGAAACCTTCCATCAGGCGCATCTGTAGCGGCTCGGGCACGTTCTGGTCCTGCATCGCCAGCGCCATGCAGCGTACCCACTGATCGCGCTCGGCGATACCGATCTCATACGGCAGATGGCGCGCCCGCAGCATGGGATGCCCAAAGCGGTCGACGAAATGATTGGGACCGCCAAGCCAGCCGCACAGGAACCAGAAAAGCTTGTCGCGCGAGCCGTCGAGGGTGGTCGGGTGCATGGCCCGCAAAGGTGCGAACTCTGGTTCGAGATCCATCAGATCGTAGAACCGGTCGACCAGGTCGCGTACCTTCTGCTCACCGCCAATCAGGTCGAAGGCAGTGACGTCGGCGGAAGCAGGGGTGGAATCGGAAGTCATGGCAGCATGGAAACACGGAATACCACGATGGTATCAGCATCGCGGCAGCCGGTGCCCGCATGTGCCCGTGCCGGCCGTCTGGCGGGCCGGTGGCCGGCCAGGGATTGGTTACGGCCCGGAATGCTGATCGCTGCCCGGGCCGTTACCAGGACATTACTTGGCCGACGGGAAAAACAACTGCTGGCCCTCCACCTTGAAATCGGCGATGGCAGCCTGCCCCTCCTTCGACGTGATCCACTCGATCAGCTTCATCGCATCAGCATGCTTGACCGACGGATGCTTGGCCGGGTTCACGGCGATGATGCCGTAAGGATTGAACATGCGCTTGTCACCCTGCAGCGCAATATCGAGGCCAGTGCGCGCCTTGTACGCGCCATACGTGGCCCGGTCGGTCAGCGTATAGGCCTGCATCTCACCCGCCATGGTCAGCACCTCGCCCATCCCGAGACCGGCGTTGACGTACCACGGCTGGCCCTTGGGCTCGATGCCGGCGGTCTTCCAGTAGCCTTTTTCCATCACGTCGGTACCGGAGTTGTCGCCGCGCGAAATAAAGCGCGTCTTGGTGGCGGCGATCTTCTCGAAACCCTTGATCACATCCTTTTCGCCGCGCAGCTTGGCGGGGTCGGATACGGGGCCGACCACGATGAAGTCGTTGTACATCACGTCGCGGCGATTCACGCCGAAGCCGTCGGCCACGAATGCGTCCTCCTGCTTGCGCGCGTGCACGAGGATCACGTCGACGTCGCCCGCTTCTCCCAGCTTGATGGCCTTGCCGGTACCGACCGAGATCACATTGACCTTGACGCCGGTCGCCGCTTCGAACTTGGGCAGGAGCACCTTGAGCAGACCGGAGTTTTCCGTGCTGGTGGTGGTCGCCATGCGGATCTCGGCGGCCTGGGCGGCCACGCCGACAGCCAGCAGGCCCAGCGTCGCCACGGTTCGTTTGATCCAGGTTTTCATATCCCTCCCCAAATTATGAAATAGACAACATAATTGCTTCTATTTGCACTTTGCAACAGAATGCGTGGGCAGATTGTTGCTGCCAAAAACAATGATGTAAATATGATATCGACCACATATGACGTTCCGTTTTGAACTCTTTCCTGTGATCAGCCAGGACGACAATCCGCGTGCCAACGGCAAACTGTTCAAGCTGCTGCGGGCCGTGCGCGAAACCGGTTCGCTGCACCAGGCCGCGCCCGGCGTCGGCCTCTCCTACCGGCATGCCTGGGGCATCATGCGCACCTGGGAAGAAACGCTCGGGCGCAGCCTGCTGGACATGGAGCGCGGGCGCGGCGCGAGCCTCACCACCTTCGGCGAGCGCCTGCTGCGCGCCGAAACCCGGCTGCACGACGAACTGACGCCCGCCATCCAGCAGGCCCTGCTGCATTTCCTCAATGAGCTGGAAGATGCCGCCAAGCCGGAAAAGGTCATCCGCTTCTCGGGCAGCCACGATCCGGCTGTCGAGCTGCTGGCCAACGTCCTCGGCAAGACGGCCGGCGCGCCCGATCTCGACACAGTGTTCTGTGGCAGCGTGGAAGGCCTGATCAGCCTGCAGGAAAAGCAATGTGAACTCGCCGGGGTGTACGTCTCGCCGGTGCAGGCCGCCGGCTCGGTGGCCCACCTGACGCTGCGCAAGTGGATGAAGCCGAACGCCATCCGCCTGATCCGCGTGGCCGACCGCGAGCAGGGACTGATCGTCAGCCCACGCTATGTCACGCAGATCCATACGCTCGCCGATCTCGCCAGGACCCGCGCCACTTTCGTCAACCGCCAGCGTAGTTCCGGCACGCGCATGCTGTTCGATCAGTTGCTGGCCAGCCATGGCCTGTTCCCCGACCAGATCACGGGCTACGACAACCAGGAGTTCAGCAACGAGCGCGTCGCGCAAGCTGTCGCCGAAGGCCGCGCGGATGTGGGCTTCGGCCTGCGTGTGAATGCCGAGGCACTGGGCCTCGGCTTCGTGCCGATGACGCGCGAGGACTACTTCCTCGCGATCCGCCGCCACGACCATCTGGCGGCGTGGGTGCGGCAATTGCTGGAGGTCATCAGCTCCCCGGACTTCGCTGCGCAGATCGCCCGCCTGCCCGGCTATTCCGCCAATCCGGCCGCCAGCGTCCTGACGCCGGAAGAAGCCCTGCCCTGGTTCGACGGCAACACGCGCTGACTTCCCACGCGGAACGTCCGCGGCAAAGTATGTTCCAATGCCAGTTCGGACGTCCCGCATGCCGCATGCATGCCGGGCGCCTTCTGTTCACTGGAGCCTGACCATGCTCGAAACCGCGGCGCTGGGCGCCGGGCTCTCCTGGGCCAGCGGCATTCGCCTGTATTTCACCGTCCTGCTGGCCGGGCTGCTGGCGCGCTTTGGCGTGCTCGAGCTGCCCGACAGCCTGCGCGTGCTGACCTCGGATTGGGTCCTCATCGCCGCAGGCGTTCTTACCGTCGCGGAATTCGTCGCGGACAAGGTACCGGCCTTCGACTCCGTCTGGGATGCCGTGCACACCTTCATCCGCATTCCGGCCGGTGCGATCCTCGCCGCGGGCGCCTTCGGCCAGCTCGCGCCTGAGTGGGCCATCGTCGCCGGCCTCGTCGGCGGCACGCTGGCCGGGGTCTCGCACGCTGCGAAAAGCGGCACGCGCGCCCTGCTCAACACGTCGCCCGAACCATTTTCCAACTGGACCGCCTCCGCCGTGGAGGACGTGGCCGTGCCGGGCGGCCTGCTCCTGGCCATCTTCACACCAGTCCTGTTCTTCTGCCTGCTGCTGGTCGCCCTGATCGCCGCATTCTGGCTGCTGCCCAAGCTGTGGCACGGCGTGCGCGGCATCTACCAGCGACTGGTCCGACGCTTTCCGCAACGATGACTGCTTCCGATCCGACTTCCCCCCCATCCTCCGCACCCGCGCCGTCCGGCAACTTCTCCGCATTCGCCCACGGCTGGCGCATGGCGCGCCGCGACTGGCGCGCCGGTGAGCTGAACCTGCTGCTGTTCGCCATCGTGCTCGCCGTGGCCGCGCTGACCAGCGTGAGCTTCCTGTCGGACCGCATGCGCCTCGGCCTGGAGCGCGATGCCCGCAACCTGATCGGCGCAGATGTAGTGATCGTGGCCGACACACCGCTGGATGCCGCCTTTGCCGAGCGTGCCCGCGCGGATGGCCTGCAGCTTGCGCGCACGGCCGCGTTCCCGAGCATGGCCACGGTCGAACAGCACGGCGGCAATCGCGACGATGCCCCCGCGCGGCTCGCCTCGCTCAAGGCCGTGGAGCCGGGCTACCCGCTGCGCGGCACGCTGGAAACGACCACCGATCCCGCCACGGACGGCGCGCCGACACGCGACACCCCGGCGCCCGGTACTGTCTGGGTCGATCGCGCGCTGCTCAGCACCCTCAACCTGAAGATCGGCGATGCCCTGCTCCTCGGCACGCAACGCTTCACCATCGACCGGGTCATCACGCGCGAGGACGATCGCGGCACCGGCTTCATGAACTTTGCGCCGCGCGTCATGCTGCCGATGGCCGACCTTCCCGCCACGGGCCTGATCGGCTACGGCAGCCGCGTCACCTATCGCCTGCTGGTGGCGGGCGAGACTGCAGCGGTGGCACGCTACCGCGCCTGGGCCGAAGGCGAAATCGATGCCCGCAAGCTGCGCGGCGTCCGCCTCGAATCGCTGGAATCAGGCCAGCCGCAACTGCGCCAGACACTCGACCGCGCAGAGCGTTTCCTGTCGCTGGTGGCCCTGCTGGCCGCGATGATCGCCGCCGTCGCCATCGCCATGGCCGCGCGGCGCTACATGCAGCGCCACACCGATGCCTGCGCCATCTACAAATGCCTTGGGCTGCGGCGGCGCGACATCCTGCTCGGCTTTGCCGTCGAGTTCCTGCTGGTGGGTCTGGGTGCCGCACTGCTGGGCGTGGCGCTCGGCTACGCCTCGCATTACGTGCTGCTGCTGTCGCTGGGCGATCTGATGAAAATCAGCCTGCCGCAACCCTCGTTGTGGCCCGCGCTCAGTGGCCTGGCTTCCGGCCTGGTACTGCTCGCCGGCTTCGCCATGCCGCCGCTGCTCGCGCTGACGCGCGTCGCCCCACTGCGCGTGCTGCGCCGCGATGTCGGCGTACCGCCGGTGTCCGCATGGCTGGCCTATGGTCTGGGCCTCGGCGCCTTCACTGGCCTGCTGCTGGTGGCGGCGCGCGATCTCAAGATGGGCGCGCTCACTGCAGGTGGCTTCCTTGCCGCAATGCTGATCTTCGCCGTGCTGGCAGCTGTGCTACTGACCGTCCTGGGGCGCGTCCTGCGCGGCCGGCGCATTCCGCTCGGGTGGCGCTTTGCGCTCGCCGTCGTCGAACGCCGACGGGGCATCACCGTGCTGCAGACAGTGGCCCTCGCCATCGGCCTGATGGCCCTGCTGCTGCTCGGCATCACGCGCCACGACCTGGTCAACGCGTGGCGCAGCGCTACGCCGGCGGACGCACCAAACCGCTTCATCATCAACATCCAGCCCGACCAGCGCGCACCGCTCCAGGCCGCGTTGCAGAACGCCGGCCTGCGCGACGGCATCCTGTTTCCGATGATTCGTGGCCGCCTCACGCACATCAACGACAAGGCAGTCGACCCGGACGCCTACCAGGAAGACCGCGCGCGCCGCCTGGTGGACCGCGAATTCAACCTGTCCTACGGCGCCGAACTGCCCGCGCAGAACAGCATCATCGCCGGCCGCTGGTTTGCCGCGGATGTACCGAATGTGCGAGAAGCCTCCATGGAAGAAGGCATCGCCACCACGCTCGGCGTCAAGCTCGGCGACCGCCTGCGCTTCGATATCGCCGGGCAAATGGTGGAAGCGCCTGTCACCTCGCTGCGCAAGCTGGACTGGAGTTCGATGCGCGTCAACTTCTTCGTGATCTTCAGCCCGGCGGCCATGCAGAACATGCCGGAAACCTGGATCACCGCCTTCCACCTGCCGCCTGCGCAGGCAGCACTCGACAACTCGCTGATCCATGACTATCCGAACATCACCATCGTCAATACCGAACTGATTCTGCGACAGGTGCAGGCCATCCTCGACCAGGTGATCGCCGCCGTGGAATTCCTGTTCCTGTTCACCCTCGCCGCCGGCATCGTGGTGCTGTACGCCGCGCTTTCAGGCGCGCGCGACGAACGCCGCCGCGATGCCGGACTGCTGCGCGCGCTCGGCGCCTCGGGTGCGCTGGTGCGGCAGATCCAGGTGGCTGAATTCCTCATCGTCGGCGGACTGGCCGGGCTCATGGCGGGCAGCGGCGCACTGACCATCGGCTGGGCACTGGCGAATTTCGTCTTCGAATTTCCGTACCACTTCAACCTCTGGATACTGCCGGCTGGCATCGCGGCTGGTATGCTGTGCGCCTTTGCCGGCGGCTGGCCCGGATTGCGCGAGGTGCTGCGCCAGCCGGCATTGGCGACGCTGCGCGAAGGTTGAAGCCGGCGAGGCAGGCGACGCGCGCACCCCGCGCCATGCCTGCCCCGCACGATCGCCACGCCACACGGGAGATTGCCACGCCATGACGCCATCGCTGACCGACCAAATCTGCTCCAGCCCCAAGGCGGAACTGCACATGCATATCGAAGGCTCGCTCGAGCCCGAACTGATCTTCGCCCTGGCACAGCGCAATGGCGTCAGCCTGCCGTATCCGTCAGTGGAAGCGCTGCGTAGCGCTTATGCCTTTACCGACCTGCAATCGTTTCTCGACATCTACTATGCCGGCGCAAGCGTACTGCTGACCGCGCAGGACTTCTACGACATGACCATGGCCTATGTACAGCGGGCCTTAGCCGACAACGTGCGTCATGCCGAGATTTTTTTCGATCCACAAACCCACACGGCACGCGGCGTCGAGCTGGGCGTGGTGTTCGACGGCATCGGGCGGGCGCTGGACGATGCGCGTGCGCAACACGGTTTTTCGAGCGCGCTGATTCTCTGCTTTCTGCGGCACCTGCCGGAAGACGAGGCCATGGCGACACTGGAAGCAGCGCTGCCCTACCGCAACCGCTTCATCGGCGTGGGACTCGACTCGTCGGAGCGCGGCCATCCACCGGCCAAGTTCGCACGCGTCTTCGCGCGCTGCCGCACGCTGGGATTCCGGCTGGTCGCGCATGCAGGCGAAGAGGGTCCGGCCGACTATGTGCGTGATGCGCTCGACATCCTGCAGGTCGAGCGCATTGACCACGGCGTGCGCGCCATCGACGACGATGCGCTGGTGGCGCGCCTGGCATGCGAACGCATTCCGCTCACGGTCTGCCCGCTCTCCAACCAGAAGCTCGGCGTCTATCCCGACCTGCGCCAGCATTCACTCAAGCGGCTGCTGGATGCTGGTGTCGTGATCACATTGAACTCCGATGACCCGGCCTATTTCGGCGGCTATATGAACGCCAACTGGCTGGCCGCCTGCACGGCGCTCGATCTCGATGCCGACGATGCCTGGCGGATGGCCCGCAACAGCTTCGAGGCCGCATTCCTTCCGGCAGCCGAGAAGCGCGCCTTCCTGGACGACGTTGACCGCCACTGGCAACGTGCTGCAGCGGCACTACCTGCATCCACACCACCTGTCGCATGACCATCCCGCCGTTTCCTTCGCGCGCTTCCAGCGGCATGCATGCCTATCGCGGCCGCGTGCTGCACTTTCTCGGCGATCCGCAATTTGATCCGCAGGCCCATGCCTGCTGGGACGACGGGCTGCTGATCGTAGCCGATGGCAAGGTCGTCAATGCGGGGGATGCCACGCAACTCCTGCGCACGCTGCCGCCGGGCACTACTGTGACCGACTATCGCGGCAAGTGGATCGTACCGGGATTCATCGACACCCACGTGCATTACCCGCAGACCGACATCATCGCCTCGCCGTCGCCGGGCCTGCTGCACTGGCTAGATACCTACACCTTTCCGGAAGAACAGCGCTTTGCCGATGGCAACCATGCCACCGGCGTCGCCAGTTTCTTTCTCGATACCCTGCTGCGCCACGGCACCACCACCGCCATGGTCTGGAGCACCGTGCACAAGGTATCGGCAGAGGCCCTGTTCACCGAAGCAGCCCGCCGCGACATGCGCCTGATCACCGGCAAGGTGCTGATGGACCGCAACTGCCCGGACGCGCTGCGTGACACGGCCGAGAGCGGCGCCCGCGATTCGGCGGACTTGATTGCGACATGGCACGGCACGCAGCGCCTTGCCTACGCGCTGACGCTGCGCTTCGCCCCGACCTCAAGCGATGCCCAGTTGGTCGCCTGCGGCGAGCTCGCGCAGCAGCATCCCGATGTTTTCATCCAGACCCATGTCGCAGAAAACCACGACGAGGTTCGCTGGGTCGCGGAGCTGTTCCCGGATGCGCGCAGCTATCTCGATGTCTACGACCGCGCCGGCCTGCTGCGCAAGCGGGCGGTTTACGGCCATGCCATCCATCTCGATGATGGCGACCGGCAGCGCCTGGCCGAATCGGGTGCCGCCGTGGCACATTGCCCGACCTCCAATCTGTTCCTCGGCAGCGGCCTGTACGACTTTCATGCCAGCGATGCCCACCGCATCGCCCTGACGCTGGCAACCGACGTGGGTGGCGGCAACAGCTTCTCGATGCTGGGCGTCATGAACGAAGCGCACAAGGTGGCACGTCTGGGTGGCTACCACCTGAGCGCGCTGCGCATGTTCTACCTGGCCACGCGCGGGGCTGCCGAAGCCTTGGGATGGGCCGACCGCATCGGCAGCTTTGCGCCGGGCTGCGAGGCCGACTTCATCGTGCTCGATCCACACTGCACACCATTGCTGGTCCGCCGCAGCGCCCATTGCCAGACGCTCGAGGAACACCTGTTCGCGCTGGCCCTGCTCGGCGATGAACGTGCCGTGCACGCAACGTATCTGCAAGGGATGCGTGTGCATCAGGCATAACCCGGCACAGGACACACAAGATGCGTCCGTGGACAAGCAGACTCTTCAGGAGTAGCCTTTGCGCTTCGATGCCGGACAGGCATCCCCGCCAGCCGCTCCCATGACCTCCCGTTCCGGCAACCTGTTCTTCGTCGACCTGGTCAAGGTCTTCGCCGCCCAGCTCATCATCCTCCACCACCTCGCCTTCTACGGGCCGATGTCGGATCTTGCCGCGCCGCTGGCGCCCAACCTGATGGCATGGCTGAGCGAACATGGGCGCATGGCGGTCCAGGCTTTTCTCGTTGTTGGTGGATTTCTCGCGGCCCGCAGCCTGGCACCCGATGGCGCGGCAACCTTCACCAACCTGCTGATCGTTGCCCGCAAACGCTACCAGCGGCTGTTGCCGCCCCTGATCGCAGCTCTGCTGATCTGCATCGCCTGCTCGGCCGTGGCCCGCGCCTGGATGACGCACGACTCGATCCCCGCCGCGCCGACGTGGCTGCAAGTGGCGGCCCACCTCGTGCTGCTGCAGGACATTCTCGGGGTCGACGCGCTGTCGGCGGGAGTCTGGTATGTCGCCATCGATTTCCAGCTGTACGTGCTGCTGGCCGGCCTGCTGTGGCTCGGCCGGCGCATCGGCGGATCACCCCTGTTCGCGCCGCGCATGACGCTGCTGCTGGTGATCGCGTCGCTGTACAACTTCAATCTGGAACAGGGATGGGACAGCTGGGCGCTGTATTTTGCCGGCGCCTACGGACTTGGCGCGCTGGCCTACTGGAGCCTGCGCGAGCAGGACTGGCTGGAGCGCCTGGCGGTGCTCATCGTGGTGACGGGAATCGCGCTGGAGGTGGAATTCCGCGAGCGCATCGCAGTAGCACTGGCTGTAGCGGTCCTGCTGATCGTGGCCATGCGGCCACGCGCGCTCGCCATCACCGGCCGTATGGCGCGGACGCGCCTGGGGCAGGCCATCACGTGGCTGTCCGTGCGGTCCTACCCGGTATTTCTGGTGCACTTCGCGGTATGCCTGCTCGTCAATGCGCTTTTTGTCCGCCTGGACATCGAGGCACCGCTGTTCAATCTGGCAGGGATGGGATTGGCCTGGCTGGCCAGCAATGCGGCCGGCGCGGCACTGCATGCCACGCTGGCCTGGTTGCCGAGGCAGCGCGCAGCCCATGCTGGAGCAACCTGAAGGAGGACCTGGAGGGCGACCTGATGGCCGCCCGCGAGGTTCTCAGGAAACGACCTGGTAGTAGATGTTCTGCGGGTGGTTGGCCTGGGCAAAGAACACCCAGCGCTCGGCGATCAGGCCGACGTACTGCACCACCACAGCAAGACCCAGCAGCGCGACGCTATCCTGGTACCAGCTCAGCAACAGCAACAGTGCCGGCACGACAAAGCCCAGCAGCATCATGGTGGCACGGGCACGTGTCACGAAAGCCATGCTCTTGCCGTGGAAGAATTCGCGCGTATTGAACGAGCCGCCCATTGCGCCCTGCGCCTTTTGCTGGATGCGCGGATTCTTGATGCCAATAGCCGACTGGACGGTCGACTTCGGCTTGAGCTGCGCATTGCGGCGCAGGCTGATCAGGCGCACCACGGCCGCCACCACGATGGCGATGATCGCCAGCGGGATCCACAGTCGCACTGCAGGCTGCGTCACACCGAAGAAGAACGCGGCGAGCGTGAAGCCCGAGGCCAGGCCGATCAGGTTGTAGTTGGCAATGGTCAGCGGATGCGCCCACTCCTGCAGAAAACGCAGGCAGGCGTAGATCATCGCGGTGCAGTACCACAGCGCGAAGGTCAGCACGAAGCCCACGATCGACAGCCACTGCACGGCCGGCGAGCCAAACCAGTGCGCCACGCTCCAGAAGAAGATGGCGGCCATGGTCGCCGGCATGACGATGACCTCGCGCGACATCCACGAGGTACGCCACATGGCGGCAGCGCGCCAGGCGCGCATTTTCTGTCCGAGGTGGAAGAACGAGGCGAACAGGCCGATGCCGATAAACACCAGCGAGACCGCACCGCCCGCGGCGAACTGCGCGGGCGAGACGACCGGCTGTTCAGCGGAAGCGGTCAGCCATTGCGTGATCAGCAGGGCGATGAACAGCCCCTGGCCGAAACCGGCCGTCACGGTAAAGATCAGGATGGAAGGTGCGGCGTGCATGTGCGTGCTCGATTCTTCAGTGGTTCAATCAGTGGTTCGAAGCCGACTGGCGGCGCGTCGTTTTTTCGGCAGCGTCGAGGGTTGCCTGCTGGGGCGCATCACCCACGGCCTGGCGGATCTCGCGCGGCAGGTAGTGGTTGGCCGGCTGCGTATCCCATTCGGGCATCAGCTGGTAACCGCCACGCTCGGCGATGGCCTTCGACACTTCCGATTCCGGATCATGCACGTCGCCAAACAGGCGGGCGCTGGTCGGACAGGCCAGCACGCACGACGGCTTGCGTTCGGCTTCGGGCAGGGTCGGGCTGTAGATGCGGTCCACGCACAGCGTGCACTTGGTCATCACCTGCTCTTTCTCGTCGAGTTCGCGCGCGCCGTACGGACAGGCCCACGAACAGTACTTGCAGGCGATGCACTTGTCGTAGTCGACCAGCACGATGCCGTCTTCCTTGCGCTTGTACGAAGCACCGGTCGGGCACACCGGTACACACGGCGGCTCTTCGCAGTGCAGGCAGCTCTTGGGGAAGTGCACCGTCTGGGTGTTGGGGTACTGGCCAACCTCAAAGGTCTGCACACGGTTGAAGAACGTACCGGTCGGATCGGCGCCGTACGGATTTTCATCCGCCAGCGGGCCGGCGGAACCGCTGTCGTTCCACTGCTTGCAGTTGGTCACGCAGGCATGGCAGCCAACGCAGACGTTGAGGTCGATAACTAGGGCGAGTTGCTTGGACATGATTCTTTCCTGAAGACTTGGCGGCTGAGCGGCGTTGAACGACGCTTAACGGCGCAGCAGGCGGCGCAGCAGGTTATTGCCCGTACCGGGCAGCGGCTCCATCGGCGCGAACTGCGGGTAGCTCTCCGCAGGTTCATCTGCAGCGGCAGGACGGATCGACACGCGCACGTCGTACCAGGCAGCCTGCCCGGTGATCGGATCGCTGTTCGATACCGTGCCGCCGCCGTTGGCCGGCAGTTCCTCGGAAATCAGGTGGTTCAGCAGGAAGCCCTTGCGGCTCTCGTCCGCATCGTCGGTCAGGCGCCATGCGCCCTTCGACTTGCCAATGGCGTTCCAGGTCCAGACCGTGCCGGGTTCCACGGCTTCCGAATAGCGCGCCAGGCAGCGCACCTTGCCCCACTGGCTCTCCACCCACATCCAGCCGCCGTCCTCGATGCCGGCCGCCTTGGCGGTGACCGGATTGACGTGCAGGAAGTTGTGGCTGTGGATCTGGCGCAGCCAGGCGTTCTGCGAGTCCCACGAGTGGTACATGGCCATCGGACGCTGCGTCACGGCATTGAGCGGATAACGCTTGAGGTCCGTGGCGGCCTCTTCGAGCGGCGCATAGTAGAACGGCAGCGGATCGAAGTAATGCTCCACGCGCTCGCGCGACAGTTCCGGCGGACGACGGCCGGGCCACTTGCCCTGTGCCGCGAGGCGGAATTTCTGCATGACGTCGGAGTACAGGTGGATCACTACCGGATCGCTCGAGCCGCGGAAGCCCGCGCCAGCGGCGAACTCCAGGTAGCCTTTGTTCCAGTTACGCATGTACTGGTGCTCGGGCGGCGTCACGTAGTGGAAGACGCAGTTGTTCTTGGCGTACATCTCCCACTGGTTCGGGTTCGGCTCGCCACGCAGCGACTTGCTGCCATCCTTGCCGCGCCAGCCGGCGAGGAAACCGATGCCCGAGCCGGGCGCGGTTTCGAAGTTGACTACGAAGTCTTTGTAGTCCGCATACTTGCGCGTGCCTTCCGGCGTGGTGAAGGCCGGCAGCTTGAGGCGCGAGCCGAGTTCCACCAGCATGTCCTGGAACGGACGCACGTCGCCGGTCGGCGGTACCACGGGAATGCGCACTGCATCGACAAGGCCATCGTACTCAGAGATCGGACGATCGAGCACGCTCATTGCGTCATAGCGCTCGAGGTAGGTCGTGTCCGGCAGAATGAGGTCGGCGTAGGCCGTCATCTCGCTCTGGAAGGCATCGCACACCACAATGAACGGGATCTTATACTCGCCGTTCTCGTCGCGGTCGTTCAGCATCTTGCGCACTTCGCTGGTGTTCATGGTGGAGTTCCACGCCATGTTCGCCATGAAGATCAGCAGGGTATCGATGCGGTACGGGTCGCCGCGCCAGGCATTGGTGATGACATTGTGCATCAGGCCGTGCGCCGACAGCGGGTGATCCCACGAGAAGCCCTTGTCGATGCGGATCGGGCTGCCGTCCACGTCCACCGCCAGGTCGTCCGGGGTCGCCGGGAAGCCGAGCGGCACGCCGTTCAGCGGCGTGTTCGGCTTGATGTCGTCCCACGACTTGGGCGTCTTGACGTTAGGCGGAATTTCCTTCGGATACGGTGCCTTGTGGCGGAAGCCGCCCGGGCGGTCGATGGTACCGATCAGGCTCATCACGATGGCGAGCGAGCGGATCGTGTGGAAGCCATTGCTGTGCGCGGCGAGACCGCGCATCGCGTGGAACGCGACCGGACGGCCCTGCACGGACTTGTGCGTCTTGCCCCAGCTGTCGGTCCACTCGATCGGCAGTTCGAAGGCCTGCTCCTTGGCCACCGTACCGATCTCGCGGGCCAGTTGCTCGATGCGCGCGGCGGGAATGCCGGTAATCTCGGCCGCCCATTCCGGCGTGTAGGTCGCGTGGCGCTCCTTCAGCAGCTGGAACGCAGTCTTGACCGGCAGGCCGTTGGGCATCTGGTACGCGCCCTCGAGGGCCGGCTCGACGCCTTCGCCATACACCGAAGCCGGCTGGTTGGTGCGGGCATCCCACACCCACTTGTTGTGCGGGTACGCGGCATTGAGCGGATCGCCATCCGGATCCATCACGAACAGGCCGTGCTCGGCGTGCGACGGGTCATCGTTGACCAGTTGCGGGCCGTTGGTATAGCGCTTGGTGAAGTCGTGATCGATCAGGTTGTCGCGGATCAGGACATGCGTGATGGCCATCAGCAGCGCACCGTCGGTGCCCGGCTTGATCGGGATCCATTCGTCCGCGATGGCAGAGTAGCCGGTACGCACCGGATTGATCGAGACGAAACGGCCGCCCGAACGCTTGAACTTGGAGATAGCGATCTTGAGCGGATTGCTGTGGTGGTCTTCCGCCGTGCCGAGCATGATGAACAGCTTGGCGCGGTCGAGATCCGGACCGCCGAATTCCCAGAACGAACCGCCGATCGTGTAGATCATGCCAGCGGCCATGTTGACCGAGCAGAAGCCGCCGTGCGCCGCGTAGTTGGGCGTACCGAAGTTGCGCGCGAACAGGCCGGTCAGGGCCTGCATCTGGTCACGGCCGGTGAACAGCGCGAAACGCTTGGGATCCGTCGCGCGGATCTTGCCGAGGCGCTCGGTCAGGATGCTGAAGGTTTCTTCCCACGAGATCGGCTCGAACTGGGCATCGCCACGAGCTGCATTGGCCTTGCGGCGCAGCGGCTGCGACAGGCGCGCGGGCGAGTACTGCTTCATGATGCCCGAGCCGCCCTTGGCGCAGATCACGCCCTGGTTCAGCGGGTGATCCGGGTTGCCTTCGATGTAGCGCACCTCGCCTTCTTTCACGTGCACGCGGATGCCGCATCGGCAGGCGCACATGTAGCAGGTGGTGTTGTGGGTCGTGGCGCCGCCATTCCGGTCCTCGGTGATCGAGATCGGATCATAGATCGGCGTGACGCCTGTGGTCGTGGTCGTGGGGGGCATATCGTGTCTCGCTTATCAGAAGCACTGTCCAAATGAAGCGAAACCGTACGGGGAGACGTTCTTGGGTGTCCGCCCGTTCATCGCGGCTGGGGTGCCGGCGAGGCCAGAATCATTTCGAAAGCGCTTCTTATGCCAGTGATGGCTACTTTGGGTGGATGTTATGACATGCCCAACCATTTGAATAGTTACGTTTTTAGATACAAAATATAGGTTCAACTTATATCTAAAACGCCATGACACCCGACCAGCTCCTGACCTTTGCAATGGTGGCCCAGCACCGCAATATCAGCCGTGCCGCCCAGCTGCTCCACCTCTCCCAGCCGGCGGTATCCGGGCAGTTGCGCCTGCTGCAGGAATCGCTGGGCGAACCGCTGTACCACCGCGAGGGGCGTGGCATCGAACTGACACCCACCGGCCAGCAACTGGCGCAATATGCCCAGCGCGCGCAGGCCGCCTATGCCGAGGCACAGGCCTTCCGGCGCGCACTCAAAGGTATCGAGGCCGGCACGCTACGCCTCGGCGCCAGTACCACACCCGCCAGTTACGTACTGCCCTATCTGGTGGCCGAATTCCACAGCCGGCATCCGGGCATCCGCATCGAAATGCTCGACGGCAACACGGCGGAAATCATGCGTGAGATCACCGAGCTCGATATCGCCTTCATCGAAGGCGGCGTGCCCGCCAATCTCTCGCCGGAAATCGGGGTCTATCCGTGGCACCGCGACAACATCGTAGCCATCGTGCCCAATACGCACCCGCTGGCGCGCACCGGCACCGTGTCCGTCCCGCTGGAAACGCTGGCGGGCTACCCGCTGATCTGGCGTGAGCCGGGGTCGGGGGTGCGTCAGGTCGTGGAAGATGCGTTCGCGGCCCGTGGCCTGGAAGCGCGGATCGCCCTCGAGCTGGCAGGCGTCGAGGGCGTGAAGGAGGCGGTGCGGGCTGGCATGGGTATCGGCTTCGTGTCAGCCATGTCGATGCGACATGGTGACGATATCCTCACCAGCCTCGCCATCCGGCCGGCCGCGCTGCTGAGCCGCCAGTTCAGCATTCTGGTGCCGAATGCGGCCAGCGGCGGCTCGCATGCGAGCCGGGCGTTCCTGGCATTGAGCCAGGCCGGCCTGCCGGCCGGCATTCCGCCGGCCAGGCAGGGTTGACCGGGATCAGCCCCGGTCACCAGTTCAGGCGCGTGCCGGGACGACACCCTCGACCGGCTTGCTGCGACCGATGGCGGCAGCGCACAGGGCCGAGACGATACCCGCGAAGGCCACGTACATACACACCTGCCACGGATCACCGTTACCGGCCTTCAGCAGCGCCGTGGCGATCATCGGCGTGATGCCCGAGGCGAAGATACCCGAGAACTGGTAGACGAACGAGATACCCGTATAGCGGACGCTCGCGTCGAACAGCTCGCAGAACAGCGCGGCTTCCGGACCGTAGACCGAGGCGTACAGAATGCCGAACGGAATCACGATGGACAGCCACAGCACCGTGACATTCTCCGGATTGTTCATCATCAGCCAGAAGGCCGGGAAAGCCGAGAACGCGGTGATCAACGAACCCCAGAAATACACCCGGGTACGGCCCACCTTGTCGGACAGGTGACCGAAGAACGGGATGAAGAAGATCATCACGATCGCCGCGGCCATCACGCCGATCAGCGCATCGGTACGGCTGATCTTGATGGTCTGCGTCAGGTACGTGATCGAGAACACACCGAAGATGTTGAAGAACACACCGTCGATATAACGCGCGCCCATGCCCTTCAGCACGTTGCCCGGATAGCGCTTGATCATGTCCATGAAGGGAATCTTGGTCTCGGCATTGGTTTCCTTGACCTTGGTGAATTCCGGCGTTTCCTTCACATGCAGGCGGATGTAGGTACCAACGAACACCATACCGGCCGACAAGATGAAGGCGACACGCCAGCCCCACGACAGGAACTGCTCGTCGGTCAGCGAGTAAGACAGCAGGCCCACCACACCCGAGGCCAGGCACAGGCCGATGGCCAGGCCCACCTGCGGCAGCGATGCATAGAAGCCGCGGCGTTCCTTCGGCGCATATTCATACGCCATCAGCACCGCACCGCCCCACTCGCCACCCAGGCCGATACCCTGGAAGATCCGCAGCACCAGCAGCAGGATCGGCGCAGCAATGCCGATCTGCTCGTAGGTCGGCACCAGGCCGATCAGGAAAGTGGCGATGCCCATGATCATGAGGGTCATCACCAGCATGCTCTTGCGACCGATCTTGTCACCGAAGTGACCGAAGATCACGCCGCCCAGCGGACGCGTCACGAAGCCGACGGCAAACGTGGCGTACGCCAGCAGCGTCGAGATGAGCGGGTCGCCGGCCGGGAAGTACAGCTTGTTGAACACGATGCCGGCGACCACGCCGTACAGGAAAAAGTCGTACCACTCGATGGTCGCGCCGATCACCGAGGACGATACGACCTTGCGGATGGCCTTTTCATTGTGTGTTGCTTGATGGTTTGACATGTCGTCTCCTCAAACCGGGTGGTTGAATGGCCCTGTTTTAATTCTGAATACCGTCAGGGCGTACTTCTCGCCCGGCACAGGGGTATGCGTGCCGGGCAAAAACAGTGGCATGGGCCGATCAGGCCCGCTTGGCATCTTCCAGGATGAACTCGGCAGCGCGCTCCGCGACCATGACGATAGGCACGTTGGTGTTGCCGGACACCAGGGTCGGCATGATGGAGCAATCGACGACACGCAGCCCGTCGATACCGTACACGCGCAGGCGGTTGTCGACAACCGCCATCGGATCGCTGGCGACGCCCATCTTGGCGGTCCCGGAAGGGTGGAAAATCGTGGCACCGTATTCACGGCAGAAATGCAGGATCTCGTCATCGGTGCGGACGTCCTTGCCCGGCCGGAACTCGCGCTTCATCAGCGTATTCATCGGTGCGGTCTCAGCCACGCGACGCGCGAACTTGACACCGGCGATTGCCGTGCGGCGGTCGAGGTCGGTGCTCAGGTAGTTCGGCTGCATCGAGGGTGCCTCGAACGGATCGCGCGACTTGATCTGCACGCTGCCACGCGACTCGGGGCGCAGCTGGCACACCGAATATGTGCAGCCCGAGAAGGGATGCACATCGCCGCCCGCCATGTCGGCCGACAACGTAGCGAAGTGGAACTGGATATCGGGCGTAGCTGCCTCCTGCGGCAGTGCGCGGCAAAACATCGCTCCCTGGTTGATACCAACCGCCAGCGGACCGCTGCGGGTCAGCAGCCACTGCAGGCCGATCTTGGCCTTGCCGAAGATTGAATGCAACTGGTCGTTGGTGGTAATCGGCTGGCTGACTTCATAGATCAGACGGATCTGCAGGTGGTCCTGCAGGTTCGCACCGACACCCGGGAGGTCATGCACCACCGGCACGCCGTGCGATTGCAGCAGGCTGGCCGGGCCGATACCCGACAGCTGCATGAGTTGCGGTGACTGGAGGGCGCCGGCCGACAGGATCACCTCGCGGCGCGCCCGCAATTCGATGGTCTTGCCGCCCTTGACGTAGCGCACGCCCACCGCGCGGCGGCCTTCCATGATGATCTGCGTGGTATGGGCATCGGTCTCGATGCGCAGGTTCGGGCGGCGTTCGGCCGGCCGCAGGTACGCCACCGCGGTGGAGCAACGCTTGCCGTTACGCGTCGTCAGCTGGTAGTAGCCGACCCCTTCCTGTACGCCGTCGTTGAAGTCCTGGCGGCGCGGCACGCCAAGCTTCTGGCCGGCCCCGATGAAAGCCTCCACGAGCGGATGCTTGGCCTTGATCGAGGTCGCGTTCAGGGGCCCGTTGGTACCGCGCGTGGGACCTTCGCCCAGGTCGTTGTTCTCCAGCTTGCGGAAATACGGCAGACAATCGTCCCAGCTCCAGCCGGCATTGCCCAGCTCGGCCCAGTGGTCGTAGTCGGCCTTCTGGCCACGCACAAAGATCAGGCCGTTGATCGAACTCGAACCGCCCAGGGTCCGGCCACGCGGCCAATAGATCTTGCGGTTCAGCATGTTCGGATCGGGGTCGGTATAGAAACCCCAGTTCAGCGTCTTGTGGAACATGGTCTTGCCGTACCCGATGGGGATATGGATCCACATCGACTTGTCGGCCGGACCGGCCTCGAGCAGGCAAACACTGTTACGGGAATCTTCCGAGAGACGGTTGGCGAGAACGCAACCGGCCGAGCCGGCGCCAACCACGATGTAATCCACTTCCTGCGACATGGTCGCTGTCTCCTGTTGCGGTTCGTGGCACTGCGCATTGCGCTGCAGCTCACGACTCTTATAATGAAACTGAAACAATACGTTCCACTATCGAACTTAAACCATAAAAAGCCAAGCACGATCGCGATAGGAGACAGGAAATGAAACGTAATTCTGACAAACCGTTTCAGAATCGCACTGCAACATCGGTCAGCCGCGATCCCGAGGCGGACGATTCCCCCGCCACACCGGACGAAGCACGCGGACTACGTGCCCTGACCGTCCTCGAACTGCTCGCCCAATCCGCCCAGCCGCAGTCGCTGGCGCAACTGGCGCACCGCATGCACGTGCCCAAGACCACGCTGATGCGCCTGCTGGCCGCCATGGAGCAACATGGCTACGTCCAGCACACGCCCGCCGAGCGCGGCTTCATTCCCGGCCCGCGGGCCAATGGTCTGGCACTGACCACCCTGCGCGGCCCGACACTACTGCGGGAATGCCGCGTCATCCTGCGCGGCCTGGTGCAAAAACTCGGGGAAACCTGCAATCTCACCGTGCCCGACCTCGACCGCGTGCTGTATGTCGACCGTGTAGAGACCAACGAAGCCCTGCGCCTGCACTTCACGCCAGGCACACGCGTGCCGATCCACTGTACGGCCAGCGGCAAGCTCTTCCTGGCCTCGCTGTCGCGGCTCGAGCGGCAGCGCACGCTGGCCCACCTGCCGCTGCCCCGCGCCTCGCCCCACACCATCGTCGACCGCCAGGCACTGGATGCCGAACTCGACCGTATCGCGCAACGCGGCATCGGTGTCGACAACGAGGAGTTCATTCGCGGCATGGTCGCCGTGGCGGTTCCTGTGACCGGCCCCGATGGCAAGGTGGCGGCCGCCGTGGCCTGCCATGCGCCAACGGCCCGCATCTCGCTCGAGGAATTGCTGACCGTGGTGCCGCACCTGCGCAACGCGGCGGAAGCCATGCGCACGATGCTGTTTCCTGCGGCCTGAAACCAGCGCGCAGGGATGCCACCCTGCTTCTCAGTCCCTCGTCAGCGAAAAAGAAGGCAGCCCGCAGGCTGCCTTTTCTTACCACTGTTCCGCAATCTTCAATCGTTGCACCTTGCCGGATGGCCCCTTGGGCAGGTCATCCAGGATGCGGATGCATTGCGGCGTCTTGTATTTGCCGAGCCGGTCCAGGCAAAACCCACGCAGGTCTTCCTCGCTGACCTGGGTATCCGGCTTGAGCACCACTGCCGCATGGATCTCCTGGCCATAGTTGGGATCCGGCAGGCCGATGGCCGCCGCTTCCAGCACGGCCGGATGCTGCAGCAGAACCTCGTCGATCTCGCGCGGCGCGATGTTTTCGCCACCCTTGATGATCAGCTCCTTGATGCGCCCGGTAATGAAGTAGTAGCCCTCGGCATCACGGTGCCCCAGGTCGCCGGTATGCAGCCAGCCCTCCGCATCAATCGTACGGGCCGTTTCTTCCGGATTCTTGTGATAGCCGCGCATGACGTTGGCGCCGCGCAAGGCGATCTCGCCTGTCACGCCATCGGGGAGCGGCTGACCGTCGGGACCGATGATGCGCGCCTCGACGCCGCAGGGCAGGCCCGGCGATCCGTAGCGTTGTGCACCCTTCTCGTGCGGATTGCAGAACACCATCGAAGCGGTTTCGGTCATGCCCATGCCTTCGATCACCGGCACGCCGAAACGCTGCTCGAAGGCGCGATGATGCTCGACCGGCAGTGGCGCAGAGGCCGAGCGGCCGAAGCGCACCCAGGGAATCGGACGGTCGTTCTCGGCCGGGGCATTGAGCAGGTAGGCGATGATAGTCGGCACCATATTGAGCCAGGTGCAGTGATACTTTTCTACCAGGCTCCACCACTGGCTCGCGCTGAACTTGCGCGGCGCGACGATGCTGCCGCCGGAGCAGAATGGCGTCAGCGTACCGATCACCTGCCCGTTGATGTGGTACAGCGGTAGCGCGGAGAGCACGCGGTCGTCCGGCGTCAGGCTGTGCCACGCGCCCATGGCGCGCGCTGCGTGCAGCAGGTTGGCGTGCGTCAGCGGCACGCCCTTGGGCAGGCCCGTGGTGCCGGAGGTGTACATCAGCAGGCCGACATCGCTGGCGTCCGGCTCGATGCTGTCGACCAGTTCCGTGTCCGCGGCAAACGTCAGTTGCGCCTCGTCCGGATCGATCTCGATGATGCGCGGCGCGGCGCCACTCTCGGCCAGCTTGCCGGCGATCTCCGCCACGCGGGGTGCCAGTTCGGCACAGGTGAACAGCACGGCGGCATCGCTATGCACCAGGGCATGATGCAGCTGCGCCGGCGTGGACAGCAGGTTGAGCGGCACCGTGACGCGGCCGGCCACCATGGTGGCGAGAAACAGCAACGCCGCCTGCGCACCATTCGGCAGGAACAGCGCTACGCGCGCACCGCGCGGCACACGGGCGGCCGTGAGCCAGGCATCGAACAGGCGCGCCTGTTGCGCCAGCTCGCCATAGGTAAAGGTACGCCCCGTTTCCGGCGCGATCAGCAATTCCGCATCGGGCCGCAGGCGGACATGTTCCTGCAACACGGCGCTGAGCGTCGCCGGCAGCGTAGACGATTGAGATACGTCGGACATCATGCAACTCCCGCCAGGCTCAGCGCCCGTACTTGTCGAAGAACGCCCCGAAGATGTCCGCGTCGGACGGCATGCGGGGGGCGATGGGATACGCGATGCGCGTGATGTTCATGTAGTTCGACACATCCATGTTCGACGAGAAATTGTTCCCGCCCCAGGTGCCGCAGCCCATCGACAGCGAGAACGGCAGGCCGTTGTCGAAGTTGCCGCCGGTGGCGATGGCATGCGGCTGGTTGACGATGACGCGCGCCACCGGCATGGTCAGGCCGATCTGCAGTGCGCCTTCGGTCGCTGCCTTGCCCTGCGCATGCAGGCTCACCGAGTGACCCGCACCCTGGTAGGCGTAGATGTCGGAGACGATGCGCGCCGCATCCTCCAGGCTCTTGGCGCGATAGACCGTGAGCACCGGCGAGAGCTTCTCGCCGGAGTACGGATACTGCGGGCCCGTGCCGGTCTCCTCGACCAGCAGGGCGCGCGCCTGACGCGTGGCCGGCGCTTCGAGCTTGGCGATCTCCGCGATCTCGCCAGCGGCGCGCGCCGTCACGTCGGACGACAGCTTGCCGCCCGGCCACATGGTTTTCTGCAGACGCTCCTTGTCGCCCGCATCGAGCAGCACCGCGCCCTGCTTGGCCAGCGCAGCCAGCATGGCGTCGGCAACCGGCTCGACCAGGATGACGCTGTTTTCCGACGAGCAGCTGGTGGCGTTGTCGAAAGTCTTGGACTGCATGATCTTGGCGGCCGCAGCTTCCACATCGGCGCTGGCGTCGACGATGGAGGCAACGTTGCCCGCGCCCACGCCGAAGGCCGGCGTGCCGCTCAGGTAGGCGGCGCGCACATTGGCCTGGCTGCCGGTGGCGACCACCAGGTCGGCCTGCATCATAAGCGCATGGGTCAGCGACTTGGACACCGGGATCGGCAGCATCTGCACCAGGTCACGCGCCACTTCGGCATCGAGCCCGGCACGCTCAAGTTCGGCGTGCACGTACTTGAGCAGCTGTGCGCATGTGCTCGCGCCCTTGGGCGAGGGCGCGACAATCACGGCGTTGCGGCACTTCACGGCATTGATGATCTTGTTGGCCGGCGTCGCCCCGGGGTTGGTGGACGGCGTCACCGCTGCCACCACGCCCGCGGGACGTGCAATCTCGATCAGGCCGAGTTCCGGCTTTTCCGCAATCACGCCGACCGTGCGGCGGCCTTTCAGGTCGCGCAGCAGGCCGAGGGTCTTGCGGTAGTTCTTGGCGATCTTGTCATCGACATTCCCCAGGCCGGTGTCGCGCACCGCCATTTCCGCGAGGACGCGATTGCGGCCCGGCTCCATGATGGCCCAGCCGATGGCCAGCGTCAGTTCGTCGATGCGCTCCTGCGAGAAGCCCTCGATGGCTCGCTGCGCGCGGCGTGCGCGCTCGATCAGGCCTGCCACGGCCTCCATGGCGTCCGGATCGGTGGACAGCGGCAGATGGGGGGTCGATGCCATAGAATCTCCGTTAATGCTTGGTTACTGAATCAATCTTCTTATTCGGTCGTGATCTTCGCGTCGTTGACCAGCTTGGCCCACTTCGGCAGTTCGCGCTTCACCACCGCGCCAAGACCGGCGGAATCGCTACCCACGGCTTCCGCGCCCTGGGCCAGCAGCTTTTCCTTGATGTCAGGCTGCTTCACGACTTCGGCAATGGCTTTCTGCAGGCGCTCGACCACGGGCTTGGGCGTATTGGCCGGCACGAACATGGCATACCACGAGTCCACTTCGAAATCGGCAATGCCCGACTCCTGAACCGTCGGTACGTCCGGGAACAGCGCGCTGCGCTTCACGGTCGACACGGCCAGCGCCTTCAGCTTGCCCTGCTTGACGAATTGTGCGGCAGCCGGAATCGACACCCACAGCAGCGGCACCTGGTTGCCCAGCACATCGCTCACAGCCGGGCCACCGCCCTTGTACGGCACATGCGTCATCTGCGTGCCGGTCTTGAGCTTGAACATCTCGCCCGCGATATGGCCAGGCGAACCGTTGCCCACGGAAGCATACGACAGGCTGTCCGGCTTGGCCTTGGCCATGGCGATCAGTTCCTTGACGTTATTGGCCGGCAGGCTCGGATGCGCCACCAGGATCTGCGGCAGCGAAGCCACCATCGACACCGGGTCGAAATCCTTCTCGGTGTTGAAACGCAGCTTCTTATAGATGGCCGGGTTGATCGTGTGGGACGACAGGGTAAACAGCACCGTGTAGCCATCCGGCTGCGCCTTGGCGGCCAGTTCGGTGCCGATGACACCAGCGGCGCCGCCGCGGTTTTCGATGATGATCGG
Organism: Imbroritus primus; assembly: GCA_000272025.2. Lineage (GTDB taxonomy): Bacteria > Pseudomonadota > Gammaproteobacteria > Burkholderiales > Burkholderiaceae > Imbroritus > Imbroritus primus. The sequence continues at coordinate 94,029 of AKCV02000015.1, read as the reverse complement.
TTGGCCCAGCTGCGCACGCAGCTTGTCTTGCACGATACGCGCGATCACGTCGGTACCGCCGCCGGGCGGATACGGCACGATCAGCGTGACCGGTTTGTCAGGATACTGCGCGAAGGCCGGCGTAGCCGCCCCAAGCGTCATTGCCAGCGTCAATGCGATGCCGCGGACCACTACCGAAAATCGGGACTTGCGTGATACTTGAACGTCGGGTTGCATGGCTTGTCTCCTTGGAGGTTTCCCCTCCTTATGGTTTCGTGCTACAGCGGGATCCGTTCACCGGGTGCCCGCAGCCACCTCTCCTGTTACCCCGGGCTCGTGGCCCAGGGCAGCGGAAGTCGCGGCCGCTGCACGACAGAGTGCCGCGGCCAGTGTTGGCACGCGGCGGCTGATAAAGCGAATACTCGGTACGCTCATGCCAAGCGCCGCGACGAGGCGGCCCTGGCTGTCGAAGATCGGGGCGCCCAGACCGCACACGCCAAGGCGCCACTCTTCACGGTTGAAGGCATAGCCACGGGTGCGCGTCTCGCGCAGGTCAGTCACCAGGCTCTCGTAATCCTGATGGCTTTTCGGGGTGTAGGCCGTTAGCACGGGCAGCTCGCGACGCAACCAGGTTTCGCCAGCCTCGCCCGCCGGACATTGCCAGGCCAGCAGCGCCTTGCCCGTGGCCACGCATTGCGCCGCGGCGCGGCCACCGACCTTGGAATAGGCCGCCACCGGCTGCGGGCTGTCGAACTTGTCGAGATAGATGACTTCCGCGCCTTCGCGCACCACCAGGTGAATCGTTTCCTGCGATTCCTGCGCCAGTGCAGCCAGTACCGGCTGGGCGATGCGCTTCACATCGAGGCCGCCCACCACCTGCGCGCCCAGTCCGAACAACTTGAGCGTCGGGCCGTAGCTGGCATCCGGAAACTGCCGGGCATAACCCAGCGCCACCAGCGTCTGCAACGTGCGGTGCGCATTGCTGCGCGCCAGGCCCATGGCCCGCGCCACGTCGGAGACCCCGCAGGGCGTGCCCTGGGCCACCAGGTATTCCATGACCGCCATGCCTTTGGCGAGTGTTTTGTCCATTTGTTCTAAATAATAGAATGCATTTCTGATATTTAGAATACATGATCAGAACAGCGATGGATAGCGCTATTTGCAGAATGCCGTAAAAGTGAAATGAAGCGTTCCGCATTGCTCAGAGCAAAGCAATTTAAATGGATTATGAGTCACTTTTTTTATATGGCTTTTATCGAAACGGCATGTCCCAAATCTGGATCCGCCTTAGATGCCCAGGCACATATGTAATTTTTCGGTACATAACGTTTTATTTTTTGATATTCTTCTAGTCATCCCTCGTCATATGCCGGCCGTGCGCCGTCGCCTGCGACAACCAGGCGCTGATGGCAGCCCGCGCAAGAGCGGGTGGCGAGGGTAGGCAACCCGGCAAGGCGTACAATCAGGGCGTCTCGTTTTCTGGAACGGAGGATCGATTGAAATCCACCACAGCGGCAGCGAAGTCCACGGCTGGACGCGGCACACCCGCCATCGTCGTGCCCGATATCACGCCCGCGTTCGACACATCTGCCGAGCGCGGCGATACGCCGACCCTGCGCGCGTTCGCGCTGCTTGAATTCCTGGTCCGCGCCGATCGGCCGCTGACCCTGGCGGAAATCATGCAGGGTTTCGACGCGCCGAAGGCCTCCTTGCACCGCATGCTGGCCGCGCTGGAAAGCGGCGGCCTCGTCATCCGCGAGCCTGGTCCGCGCAACGCCTACACGGTCGGGCCACGCCTCGCGCGCCTGGGTCTGGACATCGTGACCCACTCCGGCCCGCGCCAATTGCGGCGCGCCATCCTGGCGAGCCTGGTGGCCGATATCGGTGAAACCGTCAACCTGACCATGCTCAATGAAACCGAGGTTCTGTACCTCGACCGCATGGAAGCGCCGTGGCCGCTGCGCCTCGACCTCAAGCCAGGCTCGCGCGTGCCCTTGCACTGCTCGGCGAGCGGCAAGCTGCTGCTGTCGCAACTGCCGCCGGAGCGCCGCAGCCAGCTGGTGCGCCAGCTGAAGCTCGAGCGCTTCACACCGAACACCATCACCAATGTCGAAATGCTGGAAGCCGAACTGGATCGCTGCGCTGACAAGGAACTCGGCATCGACAACGAGGAATTCGTCGCCGGTATCGCCTGCGTGGCGGTGCCGGTCCGCGACACCAACGGCAAGATGGTTGCCGCCATCGCCATTCATGCGCCTACGGCACGTTCGCCGCTGTCGCGCTCTCTCGAATTCGTGCCGCGCGCCCTGCAGGCTGCGGCCGAGCTGACGCAAACGTTCTAGCCGAGGACGCCGCACGGGCGTGTACGGTATTTGGAGGAAACATGGCAGCAAGTCCCGCCGCTCACGGCACCCAGGCACATCCCGCGCTCGATGCGCTGATCCAGCGCGCCGCCGCGCGCGCCGACAAACCGGTCATCGCCGTGGTCTACCCGTGCGAAGCGCAGGCGCTGTCGGCCTGCCAGGACATCGTCAAGGCGAACATCGCCACGCTGGCACTGGTTGGCCCGGCGACGCGCATCCGTGAGCTGGGCGCGTCCCTCAAGCTCGATCTCGGTAGCATGACGCTGGTCGATACGCCAGACGACCCCAAAGCCGCAGCACAGCGCGCTGCCGAAATGGTGCGCGACGGTTCTGCCACGGTCCTGATGAAGGGCAGCCTGCACACCGATGAGCTGATGGCCGTGCTGGTGTCACGCGATGCCGGTCTGCGTACCTCGCGCCGCATCTCGCACGTGTTCTACTTCAGCCTGCCGCGCTACGACAAGCCGCTGATGCTGGCCGACTGCGTGGTGAACATCGCACCCGACCTGCCGACCAAGCGCGACATCGTGCAGAACGCCATCGATCTGGCGCATGCGCTGTCGATCAGCGCACCGAAGGTGGGCATCCTCTCCGCCACGGAATCGGTCAACCCGGCGATCCCGGGCACGCTCGACGCCGCCGCGCTGTGCAAGATGGCCGACCGCGGCCAGTTGACCGGCGGCATCATCGATGGCCCGCTGGCCTTCGACAACGCCATCTCGGCCGAAGCCGCGCGCATCAAGGGTATCGCCTCGCCCGTGGCTGGCCAGCCGGACATCCTGATTGCTCCCAACCTGGAAACCGGCAACACGCTCTACAAATCGTTCGTGTACCTTGGCGGCGCGGAATGTGCCGGCCTGGTGCTGGGCGCGCGTGTGCCGGTAGTGCTCACCAGCCGCGCCGACTCGGCATATGCCCGCCTGGCATCGGCCGCGCTGGGCGTGCTCGCGGCCCGCTAAGCCTTTGTCAGGCAGGGCGCCCGGCACCGGCCACGGTCGGGTGCTGGGCTAGTTCACCAGCCAGGTCCGCAACAGACCGGCCAATGCCAGCGTGAACAGCAGAATGGAAATACGCTGGCGGAATGCCTGCTGTCCCACGTCGCGCGACATGTCGCGGTGGTACAGCCGGTGACCGAGGCGAATGCCCACCACCATGGCCGGCGCCAGCGCGCACGCCAGTGCAAACGTCTGCCAGTGCACGATGCCACCGGCGTATGACAATCCCAGCGCCCAGATATCCATGACGAACAGCAGTGCGATCATCGTCGCGCGCAGTTGCGCGGCCGCCACGCCCGTCAGCAGGAACATCGCCGCGACGGCGAGACCGCCGACGGCGGCGATGCCGCTCATCACGCCGGAAACACCGCCCGTGGTCCAGCGCAAGGAGCCGCCCACCGGCCGACCCGAGTCGGGACGCGAGTAGCCTGTCAGCAGGATCGTGCTGAGTACCAGCAGCGACAGCGCCACCATCAACCGCAGCGTGTCCTCGTTGAACCGGGTGAGCATCCATACCCCGAGCGGGGTGGTGATGATGTTGGCAATCGCGAGCGGTGTAAGCCAGCTCCAGTCGATGTGCCGGCGAATGGCCGGCAGCAACGACAGGCTTGCCGCGATTTCCATCAGATACATGACTGGCACGATCTGCGCCGGGGATATCACGATGGCGAGCGTGCCGACCACCATCGCGGAAAACCCGAATCCTGCGTATCCCCGTACCACACCTGCAACAACCACTGCTGCTGCCGCCAGCGCCAGCATTGCTGGCGACAGCCCAAACCAACCTTCTATCACATCCTTCCTTTCCAAGGTACCAGCCAGGTTTCGGCGCGACGCATCAGCATGTCGAAACCATAGGCAATCAAGCCGATCAGGATGATACCCATGATCACCACGTCGGTCCGCAAGAAATTCGATGCGTTCAATACCATCTGTCCCAGGCCGGCGGTTGCCGCGACCATCTCGGCGGCCACCAGGGTTGTCCAGCCAAAGCCGATGGCGATGCGCATGCCGGTGAGGATTTCCGGCAGCGCAGCCGGCAACACGACATGACGGATCACCTGCCAGCGCGAGGCGCCCATCGAATACACGGCGTTGATCTGCTCGATGGCCACCGACTTCACGCCGGCCTGCGCCGACATGGCAAGCGGTGCGAAACAGGCCAGGAAAATCAGAATGATCTTGGAGGTCTCGTCGATGCCGAACCAGATCACGATCAGCGGCAGGTAGGCCAGCGGCGGCAGCGGACGATAGAACTCGATGGGCGGATCGAAGATGCCGCGCGCAATGCGCGACACGCCCATCAGCACGCCGATCGGTACCGCGGTGACCACGGCCAGCGCGAAGGCGCCGAACACGCGGACCATACTCTGGCGGAAATGCTCGAGCAGCGGCAAGCCGCCTTGCAGGTCACCGTTCCAGGCGTCGATGAACGCCGTATAGATTGCCTTGGGACTCGGCAGGAACAACGGCGGCACCCACTGGAACGTGGTGGCGACCCACCACAGCACCAGCAGCGAGATAACGGTTACGGTCGCGATGGCAGTGCTCGAGCCTTCGCCCGGCAGCCGGTATCCGGATACAGCCTTCATCGGCTTGCTCTTGGCCTTGGCCGTCGGCAGCGCCGCGGATTTCACACTGGTAGCAGCCATTTTCATTCCTCTGCCGTGGTGTTGTGGATGAGATCGACGATTTCTTCGCGGTAGCGGATGAATTCGGGATCGGATTTCACCAGACGTGCGTCGCCGCATTCGAGAAACCGGCGCGCGAATGGCAGTTCATAGGTATGAGCGATGCGGCCCGGCGACGGACTCATGACGATCAGGCGAGTCGCCAGGAACAGTGCCTCTTCCACGCTATGCGTGATGAAGAACGCGATCTTCTGCTCGCGCGCCCACAGCTTCAGGATCAGCGCCTGGATCGACTCGCGCGTCAGCGCGTCGAGCGCGCCGAGCGGTTCGTCCATCAGCATCACCGCCGGATCATTGGCCAGCGCGCGGGCGATGCCGACACGCTGCTGCATGCCGCCCGACAGCTGGGACACCGGCTTGGCGGCGACCTTCTCGAGCCCAACCTGGCCCAGTTTTTCACGGGCAATGTCGTAGCGCTCCTTCTTGCCCATGCCGCGCAGCTGCAAACCCAGCGCGACATTGTCGATAACGTTCAGCCACGGCATCAGCGCGTGCTTCTGGAACACCACGCCGCGTTCGGCACCGGGACCGATCACCGGCTTGCCATTGAGGCGGATCTCGCCCTCGGAGGCTTGCATGAAGCCCGCGATGCACGACAGCAGTGTCGTCTTGCCACAGCCGGAGGCGCCCAGGGCGACCACAAAGTCGCCGCTTCCCATATTCAGATTGACATTGGACAGCGCCAGCGTTTCCTCGCCGTCGCGTCCTGCGTACTTGACGCTGAGATTTTCAATTTCGAGAGTAGCCATCAAACGAGCTTCCAGACAACGGATGAGAAGAGGCGCCGCGCATGCGTCTGCACCAGTCACTGGCGCCTTTCTCCAGAATGGTGCGGTCCAGGCCTCACGGCCGCGCCGCACCGCCGTGACGCCCTCAGCGGGCGCGCTTGACCCACTCGTCGGTGACACCGCCGCTGTAGTCAGGCAGAACTTGCTGGATCGTGCCCTGCTCCTTCAGGAACTCTGCTGTGGATTTGAGCGACTTGGCCGCACCGCCGCCCAGCCACTTGGCCGACGCCTGCTCTTCCAGGGTCGGGAACTTGTACAGTGCCAGGCTGCTCGGCACGTCTTCCGGCTTGGCGCCGGCGATGCGCGCCACCGATTTCACCATCGGCGAATCGGCAGTCCAGGCGGCCTTGTTGCTGCGGTACTTCTCGTCCGCGGCGGCCAGAATCTTGACGAACTTGACCATGAAGTCCGGGTTTTCACGCGCGAACTTCTTGGTGACGACCATGCCGTCGAAGGTCGCCTTGCCGGTCTTGTCGGAGATCTCGCCGGAGGTCACCAGCACCTTGCCGTTCTTCTTGATCTGGTCGAGCGCCGGATTCCACACAAAGGCCGCGTCAATGTCGCCGCGCAGCCAGGCGGCGGCGATTTCCGGCGGACGCATGTTCATGATGCGCACGTCCTTGGGATTGACCTTGGCCTGCTCGAGCGCTACCAGCGTGTGATAGTGCGTGGTGGAGACGAACGGCACGCCCAGGCGCTTGCCTTTCAGGTCGGCCACCGTATTGACGTTCGAGCCGTTGCGCGCCACCAGCGCTTCGGCCGCGGCGATGTCATCCAGGATCCAGAACAGTTGCAGGTCAAGGCCTTGCGAGAGCGCAGCGGCGATGGGCGACGAGCCGGCTTCACCGATCGCGATCTGCCCGGAAGCCATGGCGCGAATCACGTCGCCACCGCCCGTGAACTGGCGAAACGACACCTTGTAGCCCGTCTGCTTCTCGACTTCCTTCAGATCATGCGCAACGCGCCATGGCACCACCATGTCCTGGTAGGCGATGGTCACTTCCTTGGTCTGGGCCTGCGCCGCGACCGCGCCTGCCATCACTGCGAGTGCAACTACGGATTTGATCCAGATACGCATCTTTCTCTCCTTGTTGTCAGAACGGCAACGCACCACTGGGTACAGCAACGCGATACTGCCTTCGGGTAAAGCAACGGTTGATTTGCTGCAAGTCACACTACCGGCACCGGGATGCCGTGCACGGAATCAGTGCGCAGAAGAGAAGAGGAAAGTCAAAGCATGAGGCATGCCAGTGTCTCCTGTTTTTTTGAATGCACGGGCGCTCTTTGTCGCCTCGTTGCTACCGCCGGGTCCTGCGCGGACTGCCGGATACTGCTGCTGCCTGACGGGTGTGCCAGCCGTCAATCTGGTATCACACCGTCCAACATCATGGTTCAGCTTAGCCAACACTGGGCTACCCTGGGTAGGCCCACACAGCATAAATGTTGGGTCCAGCTGGACCAGGGCGGTCCAGCTGGTTGCAAGCGTGTTAACGCTGCTCGTCGCGGTAGGCCCACCAGTGGTACAGCATGCGCTGGCCCAGTCGGCGGAACGGACGGAAGGGGTGGGTGGGGAGCTGCGACGTGAAGATCGGCAGCTTCTGGTTGGCCGCTCGCCCGGCGATCTGCTCGGCCATACGCCGCCCGGCCTGCGCCGAGTAGCTCACGCCATTGCCGCCGTAGCCAAAGGCGTAGAACACCTGCTGGCGTGGATCGGGCTGGTGGATGCGCGGCATCATATCGTGGCTGACGTCGACCCAGCCCCACCACGAATACTCCAGCGGAATGCCGGCCAGCACGGGGAACTTGCGGGCAATACCGTCTTCCAGCAGCTTCTGGTGCACGGCGCGCGGCGCATCGGCGCCCGTAATGGCGCTGCGGCTGCCGAACTGCAAACGGTTGCCGGGCAGCAGACGATAGTAGTAGCGCAGCATGCGGGTGTCGGTGAGCACCTCGCGCGTCTGGAAATTACAGGCGGCGATTTCCGCATCGGTCAGCACGCGCGTTACGCTGTTGTTCGACAGGATCGGCATGTAGCGGAACTTGACTGTCGGGTGCAGGTCCGGTGCGGTGTAGCCGCCCGTCGCGATCCCTACCGAGCGGGCACGCACAGTACCACCCGGCGTCTTCAGATAATGGAAGCCGTCGCGCGTCTCCCAGCCGATGACCGGGCTGGCCGTATGGATGCGTGCGCCCAGTTCCCGCGCCACGCGTTGGTAACCAAAGGCAAGCTTCATCGGATGCACGCCGATGCCATCCGGTTCATGCATGGCGCCAGCACTTTCTGCGTCAGCCACGTATTTCGAGCGCAACGTCTGCGCGTCGATCATGGTGCTGTGGTAGTCGAAATGCTTTTCCATGACGCGCACTTCTGCCTCCATGCCGGCCAGCATCGCAGGCTTGTGGGCGATCAGGAAATGCCCGCCGGGCTGGGCATCGCATTCGATGTTGTAATCGCGCAGCAACGATTCGAAGGTCCGGAAGCCGTCGAGCACTTCCAGGTGCATCGCCTGGGCGGTCTCCATGCCCCAGCGCTGGATCCATTGCGAGCGCTTGAGGCGGCCCGTGTTGTTCTGGGCCTGTCCGCCGTTACGGCCGCTACAGCCGAAGCCGGTGCGGTTGGCTTCGAGCACCACGGCACGGATGCCATGCTCGCGGGCGAGGAAGATCGCCGTGCACAGGCCGGTATAGCCGGCGCCGATGATGACGACATCGGCATCCATGTCGGCCGTGACCGGACCGTCGTCGGGTGGCGGCGTGCCCGCCGACGCGGCCCAGTAGGACGGGGGAAATTCCTGGCCGACGCCGGGACTGCGCGACACCAGCGGATCGTAAGTGGGATCGTACTTTGCCATGTTGGCGATTCCTTGGAAGATGGCGCGACTTGAATCAGGCGGCCGGGACCGGCGGACAATCCTTGCGGTAGGCTTCCTTGATGGCGATCTTGCCATCGCGCAAGGTGAAGACATCACAGCCATTGGCTTCGATACGCGAGCCATCCGGGCGGGCCGCGGAGAACGTCCACTCCGACAGGCCGCGGTCTCCGGCGGCAAAGTGCCGGCCGTTTTTCCACTGCACGTCCGGGAACGTGGCGATCACCTGGGCAAACGCCGCACGCACGGCAGCCTGGCCCTCGAAGCGGGTACCCGCCGGGCTCGGGCCGCCGGCAGCGGTAAACACGCAGTCGTCGGTCATCATCGACATGATGGCGTCGAGATCGTGGCGGTTGAAGGCGTCGCCAAAGGCTTGCAGCAGGTCGACGGCGGAAGTGTGCGGGGTAGTGCTCATGGGAACTCCTGAACTCGAACAAGTGAAGCCATTATGTGAAACTCGCACGGGAGGCCATAGTGCCAGACCGGGGTATTTGTGGATCCAGTGGAACCAGAAGCATGCATTTTTTTGATCCACCGCCATAATGCAAGCTGTACCCCATTCCCACATGCCGCCATGAGCCGCACGAATCTGTTCTGGAACCGCCTGTTCCAGCTGTCGCCCGAGTCTGGTATCAGCCTGCAGGGCCAGATCCGCCAGCAACTGGTCTCGGCCATTCTCGGCCGCCAGTTGCCGGAAGGCAGCGCCCTGCCGTCCAGCCGCGAGCTGTCGCGCGAACTGGGCGTGGCGCGCAACACCGTCATCCTGGCGTTCCAGCAACTGGTGGAAGAAGGCTTTATCATCACGCGGGCCCGACGCGGCTATTTCGTGGCCGACCGCCTGCCGGACGGCCGCAGCGAGCCGATCATCTCGCACCACACACGCGACCGCTCCGTTGGGCACGGCATCGCACGTACCCCGACGCATGGGGCCAGCGCGCCGGACTGGTCCGGCCGCATGCGCTACATGACCGGCCTGCGCGCTATCGCCAAGCCGCGCGAGTGGCAAAGCTACCCGTACCCGTTCATCTACGGCCAGTTCGATCCTGCCCTGTTTCCGACCGCCGACTGGCGCGAATGCACCCGCATGGCCCTCGCCGTGCTGGAAATCCGCGGCTGGGCCTCGGACCTGATCGACCGAGACGATCCGCTACTGATCGAACAACTGCAGAAACACATCCTGCCGCGGCGCGGCGTGTGGGCCAGTTCGGACGAGATCATGGTCACGCTTGGCGCGCAGAACGCGCTGTACCTGCTGGCCGACCTGCTGATGAAGCACGCGCGCGTGGGGCTCGAAGAACCCGGCTACAGCGACGCCCGCAATATCTTCAGCATGCGCGGCGCGGAACTGGTCCCCTTGCCCATCGACGAGTCAGGCCTGCGGCCGGACGGCGGCATCGAGCATTGCGACTACGTCTTCGTCACGCCGAGCTATCAGTGCCCGACCACCGTGACCATGCCCATGGAACGACGCGAGGCGCTGCTTGCCAAGGCCACCGAGCATGACGTCGTGCTGATCGAGGACGACTACGATACCGAGAACCCTGGTACTGACCAGCCGCTGCCAGCGCTAAAAAGCCTGGATCGCGATGGCCGCGTAATCTACATCGGCAGCCTTTCCAAGTCATTCGTACCGGGGCTGCGCATGGGCTACATCGTCGCCCCGCCAGAAGTCATCCGGCAGGCGCGTGCGCTGCGGCGCTTCATGCTGCGCCACCCACCCGCCAACAACCAGCGCGCCACGGCGCTGTTCATCTCGCTTGGCCATCATGATGCGCTGCTGCGGCGGGTCACGCCGGTGTACCAGCGGCGTGCGCAGGTCCTGCGCGAGGCGTTGCTGCGCCATCTGCCAGAATGCCGTTTCCAGAATTCGCGCGGGGCCTCGTCGTTCTGGGTGGAAGCACCGCCTGGCGTGGACAGCCGACTGCTCACCGAAGTGGCGCTGAAGCACGGGGTGATCATCGAGCCCGGTGACGACTTCTATGCCGCCAGCGGGCCCTGCCGTTACTTCAGGATGGGGTTCAGTTCGATTGCGGAGGATCGCATCGAGGAAGGGGTGAAGCTGCTCAGCCAGCTGCTCGATCATCCTGCGGTCCGCATCCCCGGCTGAGCGCGGGATGCGGTGCGGACAATGGTAGTCGAGGCGCCTTACTTGAGCCGACGGATCAGGCTCGACGTATCCCAGCGCCCGCCGCCCTGCTTCTGCACGTCTGCATAGAACTGGTCGACCAGGGCGGTCACCGGCAGCGGCGCCTGGTTGCGCTTGGCCTCGGCCAGGCACAGCCCGAGGTCCTTGCGCATCCAGTCCACGGCGAAACCGAAATCGAACTTGCCCTCGCACATGGTGAGACCGCGATTCTGCATCTGCCATGACGAGGCCGCCCCCTTGCTGATCACGTCGAGCACCTGCGGCATGTCGAGTCCGGCCTGCTGGCCGAAATTCAACGCTTCGGAAAGGGACTGCAGTAAGCCGGCGATGCAGATCTGGTTGACCATCTTGGTCAGCTGGCCGGCGCCGGATTCGCCCATGCGCGTCACCGCCTGGGCATAGGCGCTGATCACCGGCTGGGCCGTGGCGAACGGTTCGGCATCGCCGCCGCACATCACCGTCAGGACACCGTTCTTGGCGCCCGCCTCGCCGCCCGATACCGGCGCATCGACAAAATGCAGGCCGCGTTCGCGCGCAATCGCATGGAGCTGGCGCGCCACATCAGCGCTGGCCGTGGTGTGGTCGACGAAGATCGCGCCGGGCTTCATGCCAGCGAATGCGCCCGATTCGCCGAGCACCACCGCGCGCAGATCATCGTCGTTGCCGACACAGGCACACACGATATCCGCACCTTCCGCCGCCTCGCGCGGCGTCGCCGCAGCGCGGCCGCCATTCGCCTGCACCCACTGCGCAGCCTTTGCCTGAGTCCGGTTGTATACCGCCACGGTATATCCAGCACGCGCCAGGTGTGCGGCCATGTGCACCCCCATGACACCAAGACCAATGAATGCGACGCGCGTGTTCGAATTTTCCATGACGAGTCCTTACTCCGTTGTATTGGGGGTGGCCCTCATTATAGGCATGCAACGGCACAAATGAATCGCCAACGGCACTGTGCCTTGCCGTGCACGGTGATCTGGCATACAACAAGTACATGCACTCCGGCTGCGTTCGAGACCATCCGGCAGCAGCCGGCTCATCCAGGGCACCCTTCAAGGAGACCCCCATGCGCAAACGCATCTACTGGCTGCTCCCCGACCTGGCGAGCGCCCGGCGGACGATGGACGATCTTCTGCTGGCACGCGTCAGCGAGCGGCATATTCACTTTCTCGCAGCCGAGGGAACCGACATGTCCGGACTGCACGAGGCCAATATCCTGCAGACCTCCGATATCGTGCGCGCCGCACAGATGGGCCTGATGATCGGCGGCGGCGTCGGCATCCTGGCCGGCCTTGCCGCCGCGATGTTTCCGATCATCGGCGACACGCCGCAATGGGGCATGGTCGGCGTGCTCGCCGTGCTTGGCGGCCTGTTCGGTGCCTGGTCGGCCAGCATGATCGGCAGTTCCGCGCGGAGTACGCGCATCAAGCGCTTCGAGGATGCCATCGCGCGCGGACAGATCCTGCTGATGGTCGATGCCGCGCCGGGCCAGATCGAGGAAATCGAAAACATGCTGCAGCGGCAGCATCCGGAAGCGCGCTTCGAGGGCATGGATCCAGCGATCCCGGCATTTCCCTGAAGTGTCCCTGCAGCCCGCCAGGGCTGCACCGCCTTCACAGGCTAGCGCGCAAACCGGATCTCGACGCGGGCGCCCATGCCCTGTGGGGGGTCGGTGATGACCAGCCTGGCGCCATGGCGCTGTGCGATCTCGCGCGCAATCGACAAGCCCAGACCGCACCCCTGCCCACCTGCACCACGCCGCCGGTAGAAGCGCTCGAGCACCAGCGTGCGTTCCGATGGTGGAATGCCTGGGCCGTCATCTTCAACGACGAGCATGATGGGCTGTACCTGCAGGCGCAGGGTCACCGCCCCACCACGTCGCCCGTCGTCACGTACGCTGCCGTAACGAATCGCGTTATCGACGAGGTTGCCGATCAACTCACGCAACAGTACCGGCTCGCCATACACCTCCACACCGGATTCCGGTCCGTCGTAGCCGATGTCGACATGCTGCTGCAATGCGCTGTCGATCCAGCGCTCGAGTTCGTCTCGCGCCAGTACAGCCAGGTCGACCTCCTGCATCTGCAACGCCTTTTCACCGCTTTGTTCGGAGCGTGCCAGCATAAGCAACTGGTGCGCAAGGTGACGCGATCGCGTGACCGCCTTCAGGACACGCGAAAGAGCCTGTCCATGGCGCGCTGCATCCGGCTCACGCAATGCGCGCTCAGTCTGGACCTGCAGCGTTGCCAATGGCGTACGCAACTGGTGTGCGGCATTGGCGATAAAGCGCCGCTGCGTATCCTGCAGGTCGGACAGGCGCCGGATCAGTTGGTTGATGGCATTGAGCAATGGCCGCACCTCGGCCGGCGCATTCGTGATCTCGCCGACCGGCAGGAGACGGTCCGGGCCATAGCTGTCGAGCCGCTCGACTACCTGGTCCACCGCGCGCACCCCGGTGGCCACGGCGCGCCAGACGACGATGCCCACCAGCAAGGCGAGTACCACCAGTACCGGCACGACCAGTACCAGGATGTCGGTGGCCAGGGTATTGCGCTTGAGCATCGTTTCCGCGACCTGGATCACCAGCACATCGGCGGGATCCGCGGGATTCGGCACGGCGACCGCCACGACGCGCGCCGCATGGCCCTTGACCCAGTGCGGGAAAATGCGTGACTGGCCAGGTTGCAGTTCCTCGGGTGGCGGGGGCAGATCGCTGTTGCGAAAGATCAGGCCATAACGGCGGGAACGCACGTCGCTGAAGATGCGGTCCACTTGGTCCCACTCGAACATCTCGACGGCTTGCTTGGGCAGATCCAGCACGGCCTTGCCGTCCTCGACGCGAACCTGCTCGGCCAGTGTCATGGCCGAATCGTACAGCCAGCGGTCGTACACCGACGAACCGATATGACGCGCCAGGAAGAACACCGCCACGGCGCCCAGCAGCAGCAGGCAGAACAGCGGCTTCCAGAGATCGCCAAGCAGCCGGCTCCGCAGGCTATTGCGCGGCAGCAGCCTACGCATGTGCGCTCAGCTCGAGACGGTATCCCAGACCACGCAGCACGCGGATGCCGACGGTCGCACCGGCGTCATTGAGCTTGCGACGCAGGCGACTGATAAACACTTCGACCACCGAGGGACTGGCCTCCTGCTCCGAGTTGTACAGCGACTCAATGATCTGGTGCTTGCTGACCACCTTGCCTGGACGGTGCAGCAGCAGTTCCAGTACCGACAGTTCGCGGGCCGTCAGCTCCAGCTCGCGTCCGTGTACGGTGACCTGCCGGAATACTGTATCAAAGGTGATTGCACCGAAATTCAGCGTCACATCGACCGAACTGCTCCGCCGCAACAGTGCACGGACGTGTGCCTCCAGCTCATCTAGTTCGAACGGCTTTGTCAGATAGTCATCGGCGCCCGCATCCAGTCCGCGAACCCGGTCCTGCAGATCGTCGCGCGCCGTAAGGATGAGCACGGGCGCGCGCAATCCGGCGCGCCGCAGTTGGCGCAGATAGTCCATTCCTTCGCCATCTGGCAGGCCGAGGTCGAGCAGGACGAGCTGGTAAGGGGTCGTCGCACAGGCGCTCAACGCCGAGCTGCCGGAATGCACCGCATCCACGGCATATCCGGACTGTGCAAGGCTGCTGGCCAGACCATCCGCAAGTTCGGGGTCGTCTTCCACGATCAGTATTCGCACAGCACTCCAGGCAGCAAGGTTCGGGCAAGGTTGTCTCAGTAATCTTAGCGTCTACCCGATGGCCGAATGCTTACCAGTCGGCAAGGTTTCCTTGCACCCGCGCGGCGATTCGACTCGAAAGCCACGGGCGCGATGGCTTCGCCATCTTGCATATCCTGGAGAACGCATGAACAAGAAGTGGGTGCTGACAGCCACACTATCGCTTGCCATGGTCGCAACGGCAGCATGGCTGCTTTTGGGGCGCAGCACCACACACGATGCGATCGCCGCATCGGCGCCACCGCCAGAGGCCGGCGTGAGCGCCGAAGGTATCCGTTTTGCTGCAGACTCGCCCCAGCTGGCCATGATCCGCACTGCCCAGCTGCCATCGACACCGGTGCCTGTAACCGACGCACTCAACGCCCGGCTCGCGTACGATGAAGACCTGACCGCGCACGTCGGCACACCGGTCGCCGGCCGCATCACCAGCCTCAAGGCCGCGCCGGGGGACAAAGTCAAGGCTGGCCAGCTGCTGGCCGAGATTGACTCGCCGGACGCCGGCACCGCCATCGCGGAACTGGAAAAAGCGCGTGCCGAGGTGCATCAGAAGCAGCTCGCGCTTACGCGCGCCGATGAACTGGGGCCGGGCGAAGCCATCTCGCGCAAGGACTACGAGGCTGCCCGCGCCGACCTGGAACAGGCGCGCGCCGAAACTGCACGCGCCACGCTACGCCTGAAGCAGCTGGGTGGTGCCCATGCCGTGCAGGGCCAGAAGATCCGCATCGTCAGCCCGATCGACGGCGTGGTGATGGAGCGTGCCGCAGCGCTGGCGCTGGAAGTCAGCCCTGGCTCGCCGGCCTCGCTGTTCGTCATCAGCAATGCGAAACGGCTGTGGCTTTGGATCGATCTGCCCGAGAAACTGCTGCCCCGCATCCGCCAGGGCAGCCACGTCGTGCTGGAAACCGATACCTGGCCCGGCGAGCAGTTCCAGGGCACTGTGACACAACTCGGACAGGTGATCGACACCAGCACGCGGCGTGCAGCGCTGCGTGCGCGCGTTGACAACCCGGCGGGCAAGCTCTTGCCAGAAATGTTCGTGCGTGCCGCGATCCTGCAGGAAAGCGGCTCGGGCGTGCGTGTCCCGAACACCGCGCTGGTCAACGAAGGTATCTATACCTACGCCTTCGTCCAGTCCGCGCCCGGGACCTTCCAACGCCGCCCTGTCACCCTGCTGACGCGTGGCGAACACTATAGCTATGTCGGCGATGGCCTCGCGGGAGACGAGCACGTCGTCACCGCAGGCGCCATGCTGCTCGACGCCGAATACACGGCCCGCCTCCATACCCAGCAATGAGCCCGCAATGATCGACCGTCTCATCGCCTTTGCGCTGACGCAGCGCGTCTTCGTGCTGGTCCTGTCGGCCGCACTCATCATCGTCGGCGGCTTCTCGCTCGCGTCGCTGCCCATCGAGGCGTTTCCCGATGTGCAGGACGTGCAGGTGCGGGTAATCTCACAACTGCCGGGCCAGGCCCCGCAGGACATGGAGCGCACCGTCACGCTCCCCATCGAACGCGAGATGGCCGGCATCCCCAAGCTCACCAACGTGCGCTCGGTCACCATGTCTGGCCTGTCGATCGTCACGCTGACCTTTGCCGACGGTACGGATGATTATTTCGCACGCCAGCAGGTGATGGAAAAACTGGCCTCCGTCGATCTGCCGACTGGTGTACAGCCAGAACTGGCTCCGCTTTCGACGGCGGTCGGCGAAGTCTATCGCTATACCATCCAGGCGCCGGGGCTGTCCGATGTGGATGTCCGCACCCTGCAGGACTGGACCGTGCGGCCATTCCTCCGCATGACACCGGGCGTGGCGGACATCGTCAGCTTCGGCGGCGCCATCCGTGAATACCAGATCGAGGCCGACCCGCAGGCGCTGCGCAAGTACCAGGTGACCCTGCGGCAAGTCAACGAAGCAGTGTCCAATGGCAACGGCAGTACCGGGGGCGGCCTGCTGCAGCGCGGGGATACTTCTCTGGTCGTGCGCTCCGGCGGCTTGTACGGCAGCATCGACGATATTCGCAACACCGTGATCACCGCGCGCGAAGGGCGCGCCATCACTATCGGCGATGTTGCCGTGGTGCGCGCGGGCGAGCGTCCGCGGTTTGGCATCGTTGCGGTAGGCAAGCAGGATAGCATCGTCGAAGGCATCGTCTCGATGACCAAGGGAGGCAATCCGGCCAAGATCAACGAAGAGCTCAAGGAGCGCATCGTCCAGCTGCAAGCGCGCCTGCCCGCCGGCGTGAAAATCACGCCGATCTATGACCGCACCGAACTGGTCCGCCATACTGTTTCGACCGTGGCGGAGAACCTGCTGATCGGCGCCCTGCTGGTGGTGACCGTTCTGGTGCTCTTCCTGTCGAGCTGGAAGGCCGCGCTGATTGTCGCCACCATGATTCCGCTGTCGCTGCTGTTCGCCTTCATCCTGATGCATGCGCGCGGCGTATCGGCCAACCTCATCTCGCTCGGCGCCGTGGACTTCGGCATCATCATCGACAGCGCGGTGGTCATCGTGGAGGCGCTGATGGTGCGCCTTGCGGTGAAGACCGCGCACGGCGACCCGACTGCACCGGAGAATCGCCTTCAGCGCATGAGCATCCTGCAGCGGACCATGTCGGAACTCTCGCGACCGGTGATCTTCTCCAAGGCGATCATCATCCTCGCCTTCGTGCCGATCTTTACCTTTCAGCGCGTGGAAGGAAAAATCTTCACCCCGGTGGCGCTGACCTTGAGCTTTGCCCTGCTCGGCGCCCTGATCCTGACCTTTACCCTGCTGCCCACGCTGCTGTCATATATCCTGCAGCGCCGGGCACTGGTGGAAAAGCACAAGCCGTGGCTCGACTGGCTGCAGTCGCGCTACCAGCGGATCGTCGCCTACTCGATGCAGCATGCCGGCCGCATCCTGCTGCTCTCTGCAATTCCGGTCGTGCTGGCCCTTGTGCTTGCTCCCCGCCTGGGCAGCGAGTTCCTGCCCAAGCTGGACGAAGGCAATATCTGGCTGACGGTGACGCTGCCGACCTCGGCTGCGCTCAGCACGACCAAGGAAGTGGAGCGCGTGGTCCGCCACAAGCTGCTGGCCTATCCTGAAGTCACCAAGGTCATCAGCCAGGTTGGCCGCCCCGATGACGGATCGGACGCCAAGGGGCCGAACAACCTGGAGCTCCTGGTTGAACTCGCGCCGCGCAAGCAATGGCGTTTCCCCAGCAAGGAACGCCTGGTCGCGGACATGTCCAACCAGCTTGCGGTCATCCCGGGCGTCTCGACCAATTTCTCACAGGTGATCCAGGACAACGTCGAGGAATCTCTGTCCGGCTTCCGTGGCGAGATCGTCGCCAAGATCACGGGTGACAACCTCGACATTCTCGACGAGAAAGCTGCGCAGGTCGCCGCGGTCATCAGCCGGATCCGTGGCGCCACGGATGTCGATGCCACGCGCATCGGCGGCCAGACCGAGATCGTCATTACTCCTGACCGCCAGCGGCTGGCGCGTTACGGCATTTCGATCAACGATGTCGATACGCTGATACATCAGTCGATGTCGGGCGCCGCTGTCACGAGTTACTTCGATGGCGACCGCCGTTTCGATGTCGTGGTCCGGCTCGCAGAACGCCATCGCAACAACATCGATGCGATCGGCCGCCTGCAGCTGACGCTGCCGGACAGTGACGCGGCGCGCGGTCCCGCGACCATTGCCCTGGAAGATGTCGCGACCATCGAAGTACGTCAGGGCGCCTCACGCATCTTCCGCGAAGCCGGGTCGCGCCTGGTGATCGTGAAAGTGAATCTGCTGGGTCGCGACCAGGGTACCTTCGTCGCCGAAGCGCGCCAGACGGTTGCCGAGAAGATCAAGCTGCCGCCTGGCTACACCCTGACATGGGGCGGGCAGTTCGAGAACTCGCAACGCGCAGTGCAGCGCTTGATCGTGATCATCCCCATCACGGCCCTGCTGATCTTCTCGCTGCTGTTCTGGGCCTTCCGTTCGGTTCGCCTGGCGAGCCTGGTGCTGGCGATGGTGCCTTTCACGCTGGTCGGCGGCCTCGCCACGCTGGGTATCGCAGGATTGCATCTTTCCGTATCGGCTGCCGTGGGCTTCATTGCGGTGGCAGGGATTTCGGTGCAGAACGGCGTGATCATGGTCGAGGAAGTCATCCACCGCATCCAGGGCGGCGCGGCTGTGGCACAGGCCATTGTCGAGGGCGCCGCGATACGCCTGCGCCCCATCCTGATGACGGCGCTGATGGCCGGGCTCGGCCTGCTGCCCGCGGCCTTGTCCCAAGGTATCGGCAGCGAAACGCAGCGGCCATTCGCCTGCGTCATCGTCGGCGGCATCGTGACGGGGACGCTTTTTACTCTCCTTGTCCTGCCCATTGCCTTGCGCCGCTTTGGCAATTTTGATGATTCGCTTGCAGAGCCGCTCAAGCAACATGGCGGACCGGCACCTGCCACCACTGAAGGAAGCCAGCATGCGTAGCCTTTTGCGTTCTGTGTCGCAGGCGCTTTCGAGCGGCCGGAAGCGGATGCGCGCAAGCACTCTTCCGTGCCACACCAGTCGGCTGGCCCCGGCGGCGCTGGCAGCGCTCTGGCTTGCGGGCTGCGCGGTCGGCCCGGACTACGTTCGGCCGGCCCTTCCCGTCTCGCACGGCTATGCGCCGACGCCCCAGCCACTCGAGCTTGCACCCGCGGCCACTGTCCCCGCACAGCGGCTGGCAGTGGCCGCCGACATCCGCGCTGACTGGTGGAAAGTATTCGAATCGCCGGTACTCGATGCACTGATCGTCCGCGCCTTCGACGCTAACCCGTCGATCGAGGCAGCCCAGGCAGCCCTGCGTGCTGCACAGGCAAACGTGTATGCGCAGCGGGGTTTCTTCTTTCCGACCATACAGGCCAGTTACTCGCCCTCGCGCACCAAGATCGCCGGCAATCTCGGCGGAAACTCCCCCGGCATCCAGGGCAATGGCACCGTCATCGCCACGCGGGAAGGTACGCCGGCGAGCGAAGGCGGTACGGCACCGTTCAACGGACCGGTGATCTACAACTTCCATACCGCGCAACTGACGGTCGGCTACGTACCCGATGTGTTTGGCGGCAACCGCCGCCAGGCGGAGGCGCTGGAGGCCCAGCAGCGTTACCAGCGCCTGCAGCTGGAGGCCGCGTACCTCACGCTGGCGTCAAACGTGGTGGCCGCCGCGATCCAGGATGCGCTGCTGCGCCAGCAGCTTGCCCTGACCGAACAGATGATCGAAGCGCAGATGCAGTCGGTCGCACTGGTACAACGCCAGTTCAAGGCGGGCCATGTCTCCCGTGTCGAGGTGGCGATGGAAGAATCGGCACTGGCGCAAACGCGCCAGCTGTTGGCGCCGCTACGCCAGCAGTTCGAACATACGCGCTCGCTGCTGCGTGCGCTCGCGGGCAACGTGCAGGATCAGGATGTACCGGAAGTGTTCTCGCTCGATACCTTGCACCTGCCGTCGGAATTGCCGCTCAGCTTGCCGGCCCAGGTAATCGAGCAACGCCCGGATATCCGCGCGGCCGAGGCACAGTTGCAGGCTGCCAGTGCAATGGTCGGCGTAGCGATCGCCAACCGCTTGCCCCAGTTGTCGATCACGGCCGCGCTGGGCGGCGCGGCGAGCAATATCGGCCAGATGTTCTGGAACTCCGGCAGGTTCTTCGACCTGATCGGGGGCCTCACCCAGCCGTTATTCGACGGCGGCACATTGAAGCAGCGCCAGCGCGCGGCAGAGGCAGAGTTTGAGCAGGCCCGGGCACAGTACAAGTCTACTGTCATCCAGGCATTCCAGAATGTCGCCGACACCCTGCATACGCTCCGCTCGGATGCCGAAACCCATGCGGCGGCCGATGCATCTGCGCGCGCAGCGCACCAGGCCATGACGCTGACCCAGCGCCAGTTCCGTGGCGGGCAGATCGATCGCCTCGCGTTGATCACTGCCGAGCAGGCAAACCGACAGGCCCAGCTCAATCTCGCGCAGGCCCGGGCGGCGCGCCTCGGCTCGGCCGCGGCGTTGTTCCAGGCGCTGGGCGGCGGCTGGTGGCACCGCACGGAGGAGGATGCAACAGCTGCCGCACCGGCTACGTCAGTGCCCGCGACCCTGTGAAGCCGCTTGCGGTCAAACAGGGAAGGAGCGCCTAGCGTCTGGTCTGGCCGCCGAAGCGGATCGGCATCGGCTGAAGGTTGCCGGCGCGTGTCTGCTCGACCAGGTCGCGCTTGAGGATCTTGCCGCTCGCGGTCAGCGGGAAATGCTCAAGGCTCAGGAAGTATTCGGGCATGTCGTATTTGGACAGCCCATGTTCCGCGAGATGCATCAACAGATCGTCGGGATCGATACAGGCCTGCGCGCGCGGAATGACAGACAGGCACACCTTTTCGCCAAGACGCGCATCGTCGACCGGGAACGCCGCAGCGCGTTCGACATCGGGGTGGCGCATGGCGAGATCCTCGATGCGCGCCGGATGGATATTGTGGCCGCCCCGAATGATGAGGTCCTTCTTGCGGCCGACCACCTGCAGGCAACCATGCGCGTCAAAGACACCGAGGTCGCCGCTCATGAACCAGCCGTCGCGATTGAATGTTCCTTCGGTGGCGGCCTGATCGCCAAAGTAGCCGAGCATGAGAATGCCCCCTCGTCCGCCGACTTCCCCGACCTCGCCCGGGCCTGCCTCTTCGTCGGGATTGTCCTGTTTCCACAGGCGGATTTCGTAGCCGGTGCAGGCACGCCCGCAGCTGCCGACGAGCGCCTCCTGCGGATCGGTCGGCACGGTATAACAATGCGAGCCGTTCTCCGTCATGCCGTATACATTCTGCGGCGTCACGCCCAGTGCAGCGTAGCGGGCAGCCACTTCGCGCGGAATCACCGCGCCCGACAGATAGAAGGTCTGCACCTCGCCGAGCCGTGAGAGGCCACGCTCGCGCACGGCCTCGAGAATATCCATCGCGTGCGTCGGTACGCCCATCAGGTAAGTGGCGCCGGTTTCGATGATCCAGTCGAGATACTGTGCGCCACGCCGGTTGTCGGTGACGATCAGCTCGAGGCCAACCGCAAGCATCTGCTCGAGCGCAACCGTGGCGATATGATGGCTGAGCGGACTGAGCGTCAGCAGCCGGGTGGCGGTGGTCTGCCCCCAGTCGGCGGCAAGCGCGCGACCGTTTGCGAGCAGCGTGTTGTCGCTGTGCATCACGCCCTTGGGCAGACCCGTGGTGCCGGAGGTAAAGGCCAGATAGACGATCTTGTCGGGATTGAGATCCGGGCCAGTCTGTCCTGCGGGTGGCAACCGGCCGGGAAATGCTTCAGCGCCGGCTGGCAGCGGCACGGCCCGTCCTTGGTATTCGGTCAGCGAAAACACCACGTCGAGCGAACGGATGTCGGCTGCGCGCTCGAAAATGGATACCTGCCGGCCATCGGCGCCATGGCCTTCCATGGCGAACAACGCCCGGCACTGTACGCGGTTCAGCAGCGTGCAGATTTCGTCGACGGTGTAGTTCTGGTGCAGCGAGGGACAACAGACGTAACCGTTGCGCGAACAGGCGAGGAAGACGATGACGGCGTGCGCCACGTTGGGCAGCCAAACACCCACGCGGTCGCCCGGCCGCAGGCCGCGCTGTTGCAATGCGGCGGCCACGCTGTCGGTCCATTCGACGACTTCGCGCCAGGTGAGGCGCATGGTGGCATCGCGCAGTGCGAATGCATCCGGCCGCTCCTGCGCATGGCGTTGCGCGAGCGTATAGAAAGTATCGTCCTGCCAGATGCCCGACTGGTAGTAGGCCCGGCTGGACTGCGAATCGTGGAGGGTCAGGATTTTCTGCATGACAAGGCCTTCGGGGACCGCTAGGCGCCCCCAGCGCCCGCTCGTTTGTATCCGCCAACACGGCACGCGCGCTCTTGGCACGCCAGACCGCATGGATGCTACCACGGATCACATGTGCATTGCCCTGGAAGAGACGGTACGTCGGCGACGAAAACCGGGCATCCGCCAAAAATAATCCTGGTTTAACCCGGTTGACGGACGGCACGCGTTTAAGAATTCAGAGTATCCGGGTAGATTTCCCCCAAACAGGTGGTGACTTTGGTCAAACCTGATTTGATAATATGGATTATTGAGCTCTCTCGAGCGTGTTGCCGTAGTGCGCATACGGCGCGCCCTACGCAAACCGCCTCGATCCCCATGCATTCGCTGTCCCGTTTCACCGTAGTGCCCGCCCGTGTTCCCGGGCTTTTTCTCGAAGGGAGTGTCTGATGAAGAAAGCAAGCGAAGCGACTCAGCCCCTGGAAAGCGACGTCATCCGTCCGCTCAGCCAGGAACAGCTGGATGCCATTTTCCAACCGCAGGTGTCGTCCGACAGCGAGGCCGTGAATGTTGGCCGCAGCTATTACGGTGGCGAATGGGATAAGAAAAAGAAGTAAATCACGACCAGTGATTATCCCCGGCCTGCGCCGGGGATATTTTTATTCTCGGAATATTCCGACATGCCTGAGCCGGTTTCCGTGCTGCCCCATCGAACTGCCTGCCCGCTGGGCGCGGCGGACGTTTCCGTCTCCGCATTGCCGCCCGACCGCTTGCGAAATACCGTGGGCACACTTGCTAGCCATCCGGACGTCCGCGGGTCGGCCGCCCTGCAGACGCTCCTCCGACTCGGATTCTGGTCCATCTTGCCGAACTGGTTTTGCGACCAGAGCCACCAACTGATCGAATGCGCGAATGCCAGCGGCGACGTGGCGTGCGCGATCGCGCTCGCCCGCCATCTGGTCCTGCGCAGAACGGCTCTGCAGTCAATCGAAGAACAGGTCGCCTGCCTGCACGAACTGCATGAATTGCACTATGCTGCGACCGTACAGGGGGCCGCCCAACCGATCGCACCGTCGGTTTCGACATACGAAAACGCGTGTATCGCGGTCTGCCTCCGGTTTCTGTCGCAGACATATGATCCGTTCCGCTGGCGTCACCGTGCACCGGCCAGTCTGGGTGCGCAGGAAAAAGCGTTCGATGCCGCGGTCTTCCGCTTCTGCCAGGCGACACCCGTGCCGCGTGCGGCCTCGCCGGATAGCCTACCCGACAACAGACCTGCATCCACTTTGCGTCGCGGTGTTGGATTGGCGCCTGCCCGCATCCTGATCCTGGCGGCGCTCCAACAGTATTTCGGCGGGCCCTTCGAACCGCAGCCGATCAACCAGCGCGCATCGCTGACCGCGACGTTGGCCGCAGGCCTGCCCCTTGTCGTCATCGGCAGCACCGGTCCCATCGATGGAGACAACACGAGGCACGCCTGGGTATGCGAGGCATGGCAGGAAAAAGACGGCTGTGCCGACATTCTTGATCCCGCGTCGGCATCCATCGGGCGGCAGCCCTTGGGACGTTTCCTCGACCGCCTGAGTGCCGATAGCGTCGGATTTGCCTGGATGCCGGCATGAGGACACCCAAGGCTCCGCTCTCGCCGCTGAAGTTTCTGGCCATGACGCTCCGTCAATTGCCGCGCGGCATGCATGCCTCGCTGGCGCTGGCGGCCGGCCTGGTCCTGCTCAGTACGGCCGCGATGATGGCATCCCTCGAGTTCAGCCGCATGACGCTCCAGGCCGTCCGCGTCGACCTGTACCAGGGCGAACTGGATGCCGCCATCCACTGGATACTGACGTACCTCGGCACACCGGTGGCACGCGCCAGCCTCGTGTTAGGTGCCGCAACCATCGCCGTGGCCATCCTCGCCTATGTCATCGGTTTCCTCCGTGACTGCCTGTTCGACCGTATCGCCCTCGGCGTCGTGCTGCACGTACGGGAACAAGCGATGCGGCAGGTACTCGGCTATCGCTATGCAGACCTGATCGCGAGCGATGCGGGCACGATCAACAAGCGGATTTTCCAGGATGCCGGCATGCTGCAGCGGCTGCTGGTCGATTGCCTGCTGCTGCGGGTGGTCGATGCCGTCCTGCTGCTCTCCTGCCTCGGATATCTTTTCGTCCTGCAGCCGGTGGTGGCGTTCCTCGCCGGCCTGCTCGTAGCGGTGCACGCGGCTGCCGCCGTACTCTCGGCCCTGCTCGTGCAAACCCATATGCGCCAGGCGGATCACGCTTCCGAGCGGCTGTGGTCCCGTCTGGCCCAACTGCTGGGAAGGCTGCGCATGGTGCGCGCAACAGGCACCGAGACACAGGAAATGACGCGACTGTCCGGCGAGCTGCACGACGAGACCCGGGCACGCCGCCGGGTGGGGATCTACCTGTTCCTCGACAAGGCGCTGACGGGCCTGCTCCATTTCTCCGGCCCGGTGCTGATCTTGCTGGCCCTGGTGCTGACCAGTGGCCAGTCCACCATGCAGATCGAGACCTTCGTGGTACTGGTGATGGTGCTCGGCATGATGTTCTCCGCTGCAGATAACCTGACCGCCGTGTTCATGGACCTGTCGCGCATCGAAGTGGCAACCGACAATATCCAGGCCTTGCTTGGCATCCGCGCCGAGCAGCCGGGCCACATCACCGCGTCCCGCTCTGCCGACCCACTGCTGGCGATCGAGAACCTGCGGTTCAGGTACCCAGGGGCCGCCAGGGGCCTCGATATCCGTGCGCTCACCGTCCACCCTGGTGAAAAAATTGCCATCCTCGGTGGCAGCGGCCTCGGCAAAAGCACCCTGCTCGAACTGATCGTCGGCCTGCACGATGATTACACGGGGCAACTCAGCCTGGGTCCATGGACCTTGCAGCATGGCAGCTCCAACCGCACCTGGCGCGCACAGATCAGCTACCTGCCGGCGGCCATCGAGCTGGTGGAAGGCGATGTGTACGACAACCTGTTCTACGGGCTGACGAAGCCTGCGCATCCCGACTCGGACGTCAATCTCCAGGCCGTCCTGCGCCGTTTCGGACTGGATGCGCTGCTACGCACCGCTGGCTCCGCCCCCTCTTCCGCCTCGGCATTCGAGGCGGCCATCGGCAAGCATCAGCTATCCACCGGACAGATCCGGCGTATCCAGCTCGTCCGCACATTACTGCGGGGCGCCGGCGCCCGACTGGCGTTGCTGGACGAGCCGGTTGCACCGCTGGCGGCAGGCGACCGCGTCCACGCCATGCGCGATTTCTTCGATCTGCTGGAGCCCGGCACCGCCGCACTCGTCGTCACGCATCAGACCGACATCCTGCCCTTGTTCGACCGCGTCATCATGCTCGGCGAATTGGCCTCGGGAGAGATTGGCATCATCCAGACATGGGCGCCGCAGACCGCGATGGACGACCAAGCGCATACTGAAACGGACACCGCAGCCCACATGGTGAGTCATGGACGCTAGGGTGAAAACATGGCCGCTGGCATTACTGGGCGCGCGGCGCCTGCGGGTGATATCGGTCACGCATGCGCAGACGACCCTCGATCCGGATGCGCCCGATGCAGGGGCAGGCTTTCAGCCGCAACTGACGCACTTGCCGATCTCGCTGGAGGAGGTCACCGCCTCACCCGAGGAGCGTGGCGGCATCTGGTTCCGTTTCTTCAACAGCTGCAACCTGCGCTGCAGCTATTGCGACGAACCGACACTGCCGGCCCACCCGGTGAACGCGGAACTGGCGCTCGCGACACTGGCGCAGCTGCGGCGGCAGGGTTTCGACCACATCACCTTGTCCGGCGGCGAGCCAACGTTGTTGCGGCAGTTGCCGCGTTTCGTCGAGCAGTTGCGCGCCGCCGGATTCTCGTGGATCTCGGTGGCGACAAATGGCCATGCCCTGCGCGATCCCGCGTTTGTGCAAGCGCTCGTCGATACCGGTGTAAAGGAACTGTATATGTCCGTGCATGGCGCGGATGCCGATGCAGCGACCGGCACGACCGGTAAACAGGGCTACTGGGAAGCGCTGGAGACCGCGCTGGCCAATGTGCAGGCCACCGCTGGCGCCCGCGTCCATCTTGGCCTCAATCATGTCATCACAACGCTGTCAGTCGGCAAGCTGGCCACGCTTGCGCAACTGGCGTGCCGGTATGGCGCACGCTCCCTGCAGTTGTCGCTGATGGAGCAATATGTGCCTGATCACCCTTCGACGGTACTGATGCCACGGCTCGCGGATTTTTCCGGCGAGCTTCCGCAGGTTCGCGACCGGCTGCAAGAAGCGGGTATTGCATTTTCGCTGGAAGGCATTCCGCCGTGCCATCTACTGGGGCTGGAAATGCACTACCTGGATTTTCGCCGCAGCCGGACATCCCACGCCCGCGTGGTTTACCAGTCGGACGGCGACACCGATGTGGTGCAGCTGACACGCGGCGCCTCCAGAGACATGGAGAAAGTATTCAGCCCCCGCTGCGACACCTGCCTGTACCGCTCACATTGCTGCGGCGTTCACCATTCCTACATGTCCACGCATGGCGCCGACGACCTCATACCGGTCGGGCATGCACAGATCGCCATGCGACAGGAGCAACGCTCATGACCTCGATCGCCACCCCCGTTGCGCCTTCCTCTGCGCCCTCCGTTGCGTCCTCTATTGCGTCCTCCGTTACGATCCCCGTATCGATTCCGGTCCGCAGCAGCGCTTTTGTGCCGCCAGCGGCGGAACTGAAGCCGGTACGCACTGCAGGAGCACTGTCCCTGTGCCTCACCCGCAATTGCAATCTCAGTTGCACGCACTGCAGCGTCGAGGCGCTCAACGGCCGCAAGCCGAGCATCATGGATATCGGGATTGCCCGGCAAGCCCTCGAAACCTTCGTGCGGCCCGCGCAGCGCGAGCATTTCCGCATCGTGTTCTTCGGTGGTGAGCCCATGCTCGCGCCGCTTGCCTGGTTCGAGGAATTTCACGGCATGCTGGCGGACTACCCTGGGACACGCTTTGCACTGGGCATGCAGACCAACGGCACCATCATGGGCGAGCGGCATATCGAATTCGCCCGCCGCACCGGCATGCAACTCAGCATCAGCCTCGATGGCCAGCCCGAGATCAACGACGTGCTGCGCGAGCGCGGCAACAAGGTCGTCACCAATATCCGGAAGCTCGTGGATGCCGGGCTGCCGCCCAAGATCGTCGTGGTCATCGCACCGCACAACCATGACAAGGTGCGCGATACGCTCGACTTCCTGCAAGGCCTTGGCGTGAGCGGCGTACGTTTCAATACCCTGTTCGAGGTGGGCCGCGCCACGGAAGGCGACTCCCTGACGGACCAGCAACTGCTGGCGGCCAAGCAGGAACTCATTCGCCATGAGCTGGCGAACGACGGCAGCCAGCTGAGCGACGTGATGACGCTGCGCATGCTGACCGACTATGCGCGTCATCAATTGCGCGCGCAACCGGGACAGCGCAATGACTGCACCGGCTACACGTGCCACGCTGGCTTCACCTACTTTTCGATCGACCCACAGGGCGACGTGTTTCCGTGCTCGGACATGACCTTCACCATGCACGAATTCCGGCTGGGCAATGTCCTCGACCAGGGGTTCGATCCGCAGCACGTCACCCGCACGCTAGGCCGTTTCCATGCCAAGGGCGAATGGTGGGATCGCTGCCAGGGGTGCGCGGCCAGCACGATCTGCGACTTCGGCTGCCCGGCGCTCACGCCCACCGCCGCACATACCGGCAACCCGCATTGTGAGGTGACGAAGATGCTGTGGACCTTCCTGGAAGCCAACCGGGATGCCGTCATGCAGTGGTATGACCGGCAGGGCTAAATAAAAAAGGCCTCGCAGTTGCCTGCGAAGCCTTTTCGTATCTGGTAGGCCGTGCGTGACTCGAACACGCGACCAACGGATTAAAAGTCCGCTGCTCTACCAACTGAGCTAACGACCCAAAAACGAAGCTGCGATTATAGTGAAACGGCAGTGCCCATGTCAACCCGCGGCGGCCAAATCGTCACACCATGCGTTCCATGCGCCACAGCTGGTAGCGGAAGGCCAGCACAGCGCCAACGATGATGCCCGCCAGGGCGATGAAGGAGCCGATGGCGAGCGTGGAGACGCCCGACAGGCCCTGCCCGACGGTACAGCCGAGTGCCGTCACGCCACCGATCCCCATCAGGATGCCGCCGACGATATGGTTGGCGGTGTCCTCGGCATTCGCAAAGCCTTCCCAGCGGAAAGTACGCGACACCAGTGCCCAGGCAGCCGAACCGGCAATCATGCCGAACACGCTGACGATGCCGACGGTCAGGACCTTGCTGGTATCGCTGAACAGCATGAGCCAGTCCATGGCATAGGCAACCGGCGAGACAAAGCTGAAACTTTCCATGCGGCCGCTGTTGGTGGCGAGGTATACCTCCTCCAGCGTCTCGGGATGCTCGGCGATGAAACCGAGATGGCCGGACACGTACCACATGCCGGCAATCACCGCGCCGACACCGAGGCCGCCGAGCAGGTTGTCGAACGTCCAGAACTCCCGGCGCAGCAATGCCCAGGCGATGATCACGCCGCCCACCAGCACGGACAGCCACAGCTGCAGACTGGCCTTGGCCATGCCTGTCGTGTTGGCCAGAACGGCTGGCAAATCCTGCGTGGTGGCGAGATCCACGGCCACGGTATCAACTGTGGAGACACGCACCACGCCAAATATACCGCGGAGCGTCATGTAAGCCGAGAAGCCGAGGAACAGGAGCACCACGAGCGACTTGAGGTTGCCCGCGCCGACCCGCACCAGGGTCTTGCTGCCGCAGCCCGAGGCCAGCACCATGCCAAAGCCGAACATGAAGCCTCCAACCAGCGACGAGAGCCACAGTACGCGGTTGGCGGTGTAGATCGTCCGGCCGGTATCGATCAGGCCCAGCGAAGCCATCACGCCCGTCCCGACCATGGCGGTACCAATCGCCAGCGCCCACATGCGCATGCGGTTCCAGTCGCCCATGTTGATGATGTCGGAGATGGCGCCCATGGTGCAGAAGTGGGTGCGCTGCAGGATGGCGCCAAACACGAAGGCCAGCCCGAAGGTGCTCCAGAGAACGGTCTGCGTGAGTGCGGACACGTTGATGTCAGTCATTGCTTGGCTCCTGCTGCAGGGTCAGTCTGATCAGTCTGATAACGGGTAGGATCGGCCACGCCGGCCGCCTCGAAACCGGCGCGACGCAGCCGGCATGAATCGCAGACGCCGCAGGCACGGCCTTCGGCATCAGCCAGGTAGCACGATACGGTCATGCCGTAGTCCACGCCGAGCCCGATGCCCGTACGGATAATCTCCGCCTTGGACATGGCGATGATCGGCGCCTGCACCCGGATGCGCTGGCCTTCCACACCGGCCTTGGTGGCAATATTGGCAAGGGTTTCGTAGGCCGCCACGAACTCGGGACGACAATCGGGATAGCCCGAATAATCGACTGCATTGGCACCGAAGAACAGGTCGTACGCGCCCACGGCTTCAGCCCAGCCAAGCGCCACCGACAGCATGATGGTATTGCGCGCCGGCACATAGGTGATCGGGATGCCGGTACTGTTGCCGTCGACGGGCACGTCGAGCGTATCGTCGGTCAGCGCGGATCCGCCGAACGGCCGCAGGTCCAGGTCGATGATCTCGTGACGCTGCGCACCAAGGGCTCGCGCCACACGGCGCGCCGCATCGAGTTCGGAAGAATGCCGCTGGCCATAGCGCATCGACAGCGCATAGGTTTCAAAACCCTGCGCGCGAGCCATGGCAAGAACAGTGGCGGAATCGAGCCCGCCCGATAGCAGGACGATAGCGCGTGATGTCATTGAATAAGGCCGGGGGCGCCGGCAAGAAATCGTTCGGGTCGGACGGATCGGCCCGGCGCACATTCTACCGCGAGCGGGCCACTGCCGCGCAATGACGCGATAGCAGCCACACGGGGCCCGCGGGCATGGGGGCCGCGAACCAATGAAAACGGCCTGCACAGGGCAGGCCGCTGGTCACGCCAAGGCGTACGCCAGGATCATCTACTTCAGGGTCTTGAGGCGCTCCGTCGCAGCCTTGGCCGAGGTCGTGCCCGCGTACCTGGACACGACCTGCTCCAGCGTGCGCCGTGCGGCGGCCTTCTGCCCGCTTTCGGCCTGGTTGTTGGCGATCGCGATCATGGCATCCGGCACCTTGGCATGGGTCGGATAGGCCTGCACCATGTTCTGCAACACGGTGGTCGACCCTTTGTAGTCGCGCTGCGCATAGAGCGCGTTGCCAAGCCAGAACTGCGCAAGCGGCGTGTACGGACTCTGCGGATACTTCTGGATGAATCCCGAGAATGCGCTACCTGCTCCCTTGAAGTCACCGTCGCGGAACTGCTTGAGGGCCGCATCATAGGTATCCTTCTCGGCAGGCTGGGCCATGCCTTCCTGCCCTTCCACCGAGACCTTCTGCGGCTCGAAGCGTGCCACACGGTCGTTCAGGTCCTTGTAGTAGTCCTTGACCTGTTTCTGCAGCGTCTGCACGTCATTCTGCAGCACTTCGTTGTCGCCCCGCAGGCGTGCGACCTCGGAGCGGAGCTGCTCCACCTGGTTCTGCAGATCCTGCACCGCCCGTGAATTCTGGTCGATGCGCTGGGCCGCCGTGGCCTGGAAGGCCGTCGACTTGTCCCGCAGGTCGATGATGGCGCGACGCGCCTCTTCGTCGTCGAACATGCCAGCCCGGGCTGGTAGCGCAATACTCATCGCGCTACATGCCAGGGCCGCCACGAGCCATCCTTGAGAAAGGCGCATTTTCATCGGCACGCTCGTCCTGGAAATTAATAGACGATGTCAGCGCGACGGTTTTCCGCCCACGACGCTTCGTCATGCCCCAGCGCCTTGGGTTTTTCCTTACCCAGGCTTACAGCCTCGATCTGGCCTTCCGAAACGCCTTGCAACGTCAGCGCGCGGCGCACGGCCTCGGCACGCTTCTGACCCAGGGCCAGGTTGTACTCGCTGGTGCCGCGCTCGTCGGTATTACCCTGCACCAGTACGCGGCGGCCCTTGTTGGCGTTCAGGTACTTGGCATGCTCATTGACCACGCTCTGGAATTCCGGCTTGACCGAGTAGCTGTCGAGGTCAAAATAGATGCTGCGGCGAGCCAGCGGGCTGTTGGGATCGTTCAGCGGATCACCGCCGACGTTCACTTGCTGGACCGCGCGCGGATCGGTGCCCTGGCCGGCGCCGCCAGCGCCGTTCGCGCCCGTGGCGGCATCGTCAAGTTTCACACCCGAGCTACAGGCGCCCAGCGTAACCAGTGCGGCGGCGATCAACAGCTTGTTCATCAGTGCAGACATGGTAAGACTCCCTTTTTATTGCATCAACTTATTGCATGAACGGACCCCATGCCGGCTCACGGACATCACCGGACTGGAGCGAAAGAATCTGGCGGTTGCGGCCGTCCACCGAGACGGCCGCCAATACGGCGCGGCCACCCGCGCGCGTGGCATAAAGAATGTACTTGCCGTTGGCGGCGAAGCTCGGCGCTTCGTCGTTGCTGGTATCGGTCAAGGCGGTCACATCGCCGTTCGTGAGATCCTGCACGTGCAGCTTGAAGCCACCGCCGCGCGAGATGTAGGCCAGCAGCTTGCCGTCCGGCGAAATGCGCGGACTGACGTTGTAGTTGCCCTTGAAGGTCACGCGCTGGGCGCGGGCCGCCTGCTCGCCTTCCACCGGCATGCGGTAGATCTGCGGTGCGCCACCACGGTCGCTGGTGAAGTAGATGGTCTTGCCGTCCGGCGAGAACTGCGGCTCGGTATCGATCGCGCTGCCCTGGGTAAGACGGCGCAGGCCGGTGCCATCGATGTTGATCAGGTAGATCTGGGTATTGCCGTCACGCGACAGCGAGACGGCCAGTTTGCGTCCGTCCGGCGACCACGACGGCGCGCTGTTGTTGCCCTTCTGGTTCGATACGAGCGTACGCTTGCCCGAAGCCAGGTCGTGGACATACACCACAGGCTTCTTGCTTTCGAACGACACGTAGGCAACCTTGGTCCCGTCAGGCGACCAGGTCGGGGAGATGATCGGTTCCGGGCTGCTCAGTGCGGCCACCGAGTTGGCGCCATCAGAATCGGAGATCAACAGCTGGTAACGGCCGCCGACGCGCGACACGTACGACAGGCGCGTGGCAAATACGCCGCGCTCGCCAAGCAGCTTCTGGTAGATGTAGTCGGCAATCTTGTGCGCGGTCACGCGCAACTGGCTGGCCGGCACGTTGAAGGCCAGGCCGCCGAGGCTTTCGCCCTTGACGGTGTCGTACAGACGGAAACGGACATCGAAATTGCCGTTGGCCTGCTTTGTGACGCTACCGGCCACGAAGGCATCGGCACCGCGCCCTTTCCAGCCACCCAGGTCGACCTTGGCCGACTCGGCGACCGTCGCGCCAGCGACATCGATATTGCGGAAACGGCCGCTGCGCGTGAGATCGCTGCGAATCACCGCCGTCAGGTTCTGCGGCGACCCCGCCTCATTCTCGAAATTCGCCACGGCAATCGGAAACTGGCTCGAGCCCACGCCGGAAATTTCCACGTTGAGCTGGGCACGGGCCACGCCGACCGCCAGCATCATCATTGTCCAGGCCACCAGGCACTGACGCAGGAATGGTGCCACTCGCATCTGCATGCTGCTCCTCATCTTCAGTCTTCGATCTGTACGACCCGCCTAGTCCTTCGGGCGGAACGTAATATTAAAGTTGCCGGGCGCCTTGCCATTGGTGTCGCGCGGCAACGGGTCCGAACGATCCACGGCGCGCAGTACCGCATTATCCCACGCGCTATCGCCGCTCGAGCGCGCCAGCCGCTTGGACAGGATCGACCCGTCCGGCGCCAGCCGCACTGCCACGACCGCAGCCGGGTTGCCACTCACCGCATCCGGATCGAACACGATATTCGGCTTGACCCGTGCCCGTACGCGGTCCGCATAGCCTGGGGAAGCCTTGGTATCGGAACCGGTGCCTTCACCCTGGCCACCGCCCGAACCGCCGACGCTGGTACCACCGCCCGCCAGGGCACGCAAACGCGCCAGTTCCGACTGCCGTGCCTGGGCCGCGGCTTCCTTGGCCTTGGCGTCGCGCGCGGCTTTTTCCTTGGCGAGCTTGTCTTTTTCAGCCTTCTCCGCCTTCTCCTTGGCGAGGCGTTCCGCTTTTTCCTTTGCCGCCTTCTCAGCTTTCTCGGCCTTCTCGGCTTTCAGGCGCTCCTCGCGCTGTTTCGCTTGCTGTTCGGCCGCTTTCTGCTTGCGAAGTTCCGCTTCGCGTTGCTCCGCCTCACGTTCCCGCTGCTTGCGAGCGGCCTCGAGCTTGTCCTGTTTTTCCTGTTCGGCCCGCCGTGCATCTTCACGGCGGCGCTGTTCAGCCTGCCGCTCGGCCTCTTCCTGCTTGCGCTTCTGCTCGCGCAGGGCGATGTCGGCCTTGTCCTCCACCTTGGGCTCGACCTTCGGTGGTTGCGGCTGGGGTTGCTCCACCGGGCGCGGTGGAGGCGGCGTCGGCGTCGGCGTCACATCGGGGATTTCCACCCAGATCTCGGCTTCCGCGCCGGCCGGACTGCGGATCTGCCACTGCACACCGAAATACAGCACCACTCCCAGCAGCAAATGCATGACCAGCGCGAGCAGGAACGCGCGCATCGAACCGCGTTCCTGGACTGGTGCATACGGATGGTAGGTGCTTGACATGCTGTACAGGTGAGAGCGCTTGGGAGGCGATTTCAAAATGATTCTGGCGTTGCTGTGTCACCAGAATCGCTTCACTTCATTTTGAAACCGCCTCCAGATTGAGTGTTTAACGTATCCAACACGCCGGCATGGTTAAACACCTCTGCCGGGCGGCGATATTTACTGCGATTTCACCAGCAGGCCCACCCGCTTGATGCCGTCGGCCTTCAGGGTGGACATGACATTCATCACAGCGTCGTACTGGACGGTTTTCTCGGCGGCGATCACCACCGGCTGATCCGGATTCTCGGCCACGCGCTGGCGTACGAAGTCGAGCAGTTCGCCACGCGTCACCGTGCGCTCGGCGCCATTGCTACCGGTGCTCACGCGCATCGACTTGTCGGCGCGGATCGACACCATGATCGGCGGCGTGGTCTGCTGCGGCGCGGCCTCGGCCACGGTCGGCAGGTCCACCACGCCGGGATTCACCATAGGCGCCGCGACCATGAAAATAACGAGCAGCACCAGCATCACGTCGATATAAGGCACGACGTTGATTTCTGCCGAGGCGCGGCGGCTGCGGCCACCGCGGCGCTGGATTGCGGCCATGGCGTCCTCCCTCAGTGCGTCTGGCGTTGCAGGATGTTCGAGAACTCTTCCATGAAGCTCTCGAAGCGATTGGCCAGGCGGTCGATCTCCGTGGCATATCGGTTATAGGCCACCACGGCCGGAATCGCCGCAAAGAGGCCGATGGCCGTGGCCACCAGCGCCTCGGCGATGCCAGGCGCAACGGCAGCCAGCGTAGCCTGCTGCACATTCGAGAGCCCGCGGAAGGCATTCATGATGCCCCACACCGTGCCGAACAGGCCAATGTACGGGCTGACCGACCCCACGGAGGCGAGGAACGGCAGGTGCGATTCGAGGCTGTCCATCTCGCGCTGGTACGCGGCACGCATGGCGCGGCGTGCCGCATCGAGCAGCGCGCCGCGATCATGCACGCTCTTGTCGCGGGCCTTCAGGTATTCGCGCATGCCCGACTCGAAGATGCGCTCGAGCGCACCGGTCTGGTGGCGGTTGTTGGCAGCACTCTGGTACAGCGCGGCAAGATCGCCACCCGCCCAGAAATCGCGCTCGAACTTCTCGGTCTGCGTCTGGGCGCTGCGCAGCGCGAACGACTTGCGGAAAATATAGGTCCACGAGAACAGCGACAGCATCAGCAACAGGGCCATCACGGCCTGCACCAGCAGACTGGCATTGAGGACCAGCGACAGGATCGACATGTCGTGCGCGACGTGCGGAATTGGGTTCATGCGGCAGCTTTGATGAGAGTCAGGACGGAAGCGGGAATCGGCATCGGCCGGAAAGTCGCCCGGTCGACGCAACCCACGCGGATGGTACCGGAAACGAGCAGCTGTTCGCCACGCCAGGCTTCCTGGATGAAATGGACCGAGGCGCCGCCCACGCGTTCCATGCGCGAACGGACATCGAGCACATCGTCCAGCCGGGCCGGCGCGGTGTAGTCGAGGGCGGTGCTGCGGACCACGAAGACAGCGCCCGCCTCGTCGGCGAGGGCCTGCTGGTCGACGCCAAGCGCGCGCAGCCACTCGGTGCGCGCGCGTTCAAAAAACTTGAGGTAGTTGGCATAGAACACGACGCCACCAGCGTCGGTGTCTTCCCAATACACCCGGACAGGCCATTGAAATACGGACATCCGGCTATTGTAAGGGATGCTCCTTGCCATTCATGGACCACCCCGCGAATTTTATGTTACAGGCGGTTACGCACCGGCCGCCGGCCGCGCGACTTGCAGGGGGCGAAGTCCTGTCGTACACTCGCGGCAACCATTCCACCCTGCGTGACTGGCGAGTTCAGTGGGTTCACCACGAGGAAACGCGGGGTATATCTGGCGCAATGCACAGTGCGCCTGCCGATCGCCTGGGCAGCGAATGGGAAGCAGGGTGTGTCCCGATTGATCAGCCGGACGAAAGCCGGTGATGGGACCTCAGTCTTCCCCGGCCTGTCCCTGATCCCCGTATCTTTCTCCAAAAATACAGGTGTATTCACATGTTTGACCGTAGCCGCTCAACGATCGAGCAGATCGATCCGGAACTCTGGAGTGCCATCCAGAAGGAAAACCAGCGTCAGGAAGATCATATCGAGCTGATCGCCTCCGAAAACTACACGTCGCCGGCCGTGATGGAAGCGCAAGGCTCGCAGCTGACCAACAAGTATGCCGAGGGCTACCCTGGCAAGCGTTACTACGGCGGCTGCGAGTATGTCGATATTGCCGAGCAGCTGGCGATCGACCGCGTCAAGCAGCTGTTCGGCGCGGAAGCCGCCAACGTGCAGCCGAATTCGGGTTCGCAGGCCAACCAGGGCGTGTTCTTCGCCATGCTGCAGCCGGGCGACACGATCATGGGCATGAGCCTGGCCGAAGGCGGCCACCTCACGCACGGCATGGCCCTGAACATGAGCGGCAAGTGGTTCAACGTGGTGAGCTACGGCCTCGACGCCAATGAAGCCATCGACTACGAAGCGCTCGAGCGCAAGGCCCGTGAAACCAAGCCCAAGCTGATCATCGCCGGTGCCTCGGCCTATGCCCTGCGCATCGATTTCGAGCGCATCGGCAAGGTTGCCAAGGACATTGGCGCGTACTTCATGGTGGACATGGCACACTACGCTGGCCTGATCGCCGCGGGCGTGTATCCGAACCCGGTGCCGTTCGCCGACTTCGTCACCACCACCACGCACAAGAGCCTGCGCGGCCCGCGCGGCGGCGTGATCCTGATGAAGTCCGAGTTCGAGAAGCAGATCAACTCGGCCATCTTCCCAGGTCTGCAAGGCGGTCCGCTGATGCACGTCATCGCCGGCAAGGCGGTGGCCTTCAAGGAAGCGCTGTCGCCGGAATTCAAGGCCTACCAGGAACAGGTCGTGAAGAACGCCAAGGTGCTGGCCGAGACGCTGATCGAGCGCGGCCTGCGCATCGTCTCCGGCCGCACGGAAAGCCACGTGATGCTGGTGGACCTGCGCGCGAAGTCGATCACCGGCAAGGAAGCCGAGCGCATCCTCGGCGAGGCCCATATCACGGTCAACAAGAACGCTATTCCGAACGATCCGGAAAAGCCGTTTGTGACCTCGGGCATCCGCGTCGGCTCGCCCGCCATGACGACCCGTGGCTTTACGGAAGCCGAAGCGAAGATCGTGGGCAACCTGATGGCGGACGTGCTCGACAACCCGCACGATGCCGCCAACATCGCCCGCGTGCGCGAGCAGGTCAGCGCGCTGACCAAGCGTTTTCCGGTCTACGGCTGACGCGGTGTGGGCCGGCATGCCGGCTCATGCAGAAACGGCAGGCGCCCCTCGCCTGCCGTTTTTTTTGATCTTGCCTTGCCGCAGGCGTGCGCTGACAATATATGCAGCGTTTGCCACCCAAGAATCCAACGACCCATCCAGGCTTACGGCCTGTTGATCCCCGCGGCGACCCAGCATGAAATGTCCTTTTTGCGGCCATACAAGTACCCAGGTGCTCGACACGCGCGTGTCGGACGATGCTGATGCCGTGCGCCGCCGCCGCCGCTGCGAATCCTGCGACAAGCGCTTCACCACCTACGAACGCACCGAACTGGCGTTTCCGGCCATCGTCAAGAAAAACGGCAGCCGTGTGGACTACACGCGCGCCAAGCTGAAGGATTCGATGCGGCTCGCCCCGCGCAAGCGGCCGGTTTCGGCCGAGGCTGTCGATGAGGCCATCCTCCGCATTGAAGAAAAGCTGCTGGCCAGCGGCGAAAAGGAAATCGTGACCAGTCACCTCGGTGAACTGGTCATGCGCGAACTGAAAAAGCTCGACAAGATCGCCTATATCCGCTTTGCCTCGGTGTACCGCAGTTTCGAGGATGTGTCGGAATTCCGCGACATGCTCGATGAATTCCAGGGAAACACCCCTCCAAAGACGTAATTTTTTTTGCGGATAGGCGAAATTCTGATACAACTACACGAATGTAACAAATTGTATAGTTGACTTCAGATCACATTCCTGGCACTCCGGTTCACAACAACACATCCGGGCACGACCAGCGCAATGTGCGGACGGGTGGAGGGGAGCAATGCACCGGTGTCGCGTGTCGCATGCGCATGGCTTTGCCATGCTCGAGGCGCTGGTTTCCGTGCTGGTGCTGACCATCGGCGTACTGGGCATTGCCGGGCTGCTGCTCACTTCATATCGCTTCTCGCAGCAATCTTCCTACGACACGGTTGCCATGCATCTCGCCACCGAACTGGCGGACAAGATGCGCGCCAACCTGCCGGCGAGCCAGACGCCCAATCCGGCCAACAACCCCTACCTGTTCGATACTGCGTCGATGGGCGCCAATCCCACGCCGGTACAGAATTTCTATACGACGCCCTGCTCCGATGTGACAACGGTCTGCGCACCGCTGCTGGCACGCTTCGATGTGGATGAATGGGTGCGCCGTGCACGCCTCTCGCTGCCGGGTGCGCGTGCGGTGGTCTGCCGTGACGATGTCAGCTGGCAAGCGGCGGGCTACAGCCCATGGGGCTGCAATCCCGCTGCAGGAGCCGGCACGGCACCGATCGTCATCAAGCTCGGGTGGGTGGAGCGGCCGCTGCTCGGCCAGACGCGTGCCGATGTCACCGACTTGGCCACGCGCCCGCAACTCGTCATCGTCGCCCTGCCATGACTACCTCCGCCCGGCACCGCGCGCCTGCCTCCGGTTTTACGCTGATCGAACTGATGGTCTCGATCACGCTCGCCATGCTGCTGCTGATCGCCGCCATGACTTTCTTCCTCACGAGCCGGCAAAGCTACGCGTCGATTGGCGATACCACGCAGATCGAGGACAAGGGGCAGTTTGCGCTCGATGTCGTGGTGCGGCTGATCCGGCAGTCGGCGTGGGAAAACTGGGCGCCACGCAATGGCGGCGCGCGGGTTGGCATCACCGGCGACATGAATGCCGCACCCAATATCTTTGGGCTCGATAACTGCGCCGCCCCGACGGCCTCGCTACAGCCGGCCTGCGAACAGGTCGGTGTGGCCGGCAGCGATATGCTCCAGGTTCGTTTTGTCGGCTCCGGACGCAGCGACGATCCCACGTTGCCCGACAACACCATGGTGGACTGCTCCGGCATGGGCGTGGGTGAGCCGGCGCCCGAGAATGTCGATGACGGCAGGGGCGTCGCGCAGTTCTTTGTCGCCACTGGCAGCAACAACGTGCCGGAACTGTTCTGCCAATTCCGCGTGCGCGATGCGCAAGGCAGGGAGACCGATGCATGGCGTCGCGTCAGCCTGGTCAAGGGTGTGGAAAGCCTCCATTTCCTGTACGGCATCGACGGCAACAACGACCGCGTGCCGGACCAGTTCGTCCCCGCCACCGCCATCGGCGCCATAACCGAGGCAAACTGGAAACGTGTGGTCGCGGTCAAGGTCAGCATGGTGATCCGTGGTGACAATGCCAGCACGGACCCCGCCAGCGATACGGCATTCAGCCTGTTCGGCCCGAGCTACAGCAACGCCCAGGATCCTGGCAGCGGCACCTATACCCCGACTACCAACCTGCAATCGCAGCGCCGGCAGTTCTCTGCCTCGATCCAGTTGCGCAATGCGCCCGTCTGCTCACCGATGCCCTGCCCATGAAAACGCCTTCCCGCGGCTTTGCGCTCGCGACCTCGCTGATCATGCTTGTCATCGTCACGCTGCTGGCGCTGGCGGGGGCGCGCATGGCCATCGATTCGCGCAAGGTGGCGGACAACCAGCGCGACCGCGACATTGCCTTCCAGGCCGCCGAAGCAGCCTTGCGCGATGCGGAGTTCGATATCGAAGGTGGGAGCCGCATGACGGTCTTCGATGCCAATGAGCAGACCGGATTCGTCAAAGGCCGCTGCGGAACCGACGGCAATGCACGCGGCCTGTGCGAGACCGCCGACGCCGAGATCGTGCCAATCTGGCAGACCGTGAACTTCGACGATGTCTCGGCCAACGCACCGACCGTCGCCTACGGGACATTCACCGGCAACCGCTTTGCCTCGGGCGCAGGCCTGCTGCCATCGCGTCCGCCACGCTACATCATCGAGCCTATGCAGTTGACCATCGAAGGCGCCAGCGCCAATGCACAGGGCAAGGTGCCGTTCTACCGGATCACGGCGGTCGGCTTCGGCCCCAACCCTGCGGTACGCGTCATGCTGCAGACCTTCTATTACAAGATCACGCCATGATGAACCGCATGGGACGAGGAGTGTCGCAATGATCCGCTATCGTGCATGGCTCATGCGCGGCATGGCGCTGCTCGCGGCCGTGGCCGCTACCGTGGTCGCGGCCGCGCCTACCGTCGACATTGCCCGCGTACCGCTGTATGGGCGCAACCAGAATATTCATCCCAACCTGCTGTTGAGCCTGTCGGTCGAGTTTCCCACGGTCGGCGCGGCGTACCGGGGCGATTACGACGGCGCCACCGAGTATGTCGGCTACTTCAACCCGGGCAAGTGCTACACCTACAACAGCACCGAGAACTACTTCGAGATCAGCGGCAACGCCACCGCCGCGCGCACTTGCAGCAGCGCCTTCAGCGGCAACTTCATGAACTGGGCAACGTCCTCGGCTATCGACATGCTGCGCCTTGCCCTGACCGGCGGTGACCGGGTCGTGGATGAAACGACGCGTACCGTGCTGCAGCGTGCAGTGCTGCCCGATGACTTCTTCAATAGCGGCTCATATTTCCCGCGCCGCCAGCTCTCCGGCTCGACCCTGATACGCGGCGTGACGCCGTTCACCAGTAGTACGGTGTATGTCACCTCATGCGGCAACAAGCTATTCTTCGGCAACAACACCAGTAACAATGCCAGTTGCTCGAACCCGGGCAACTATCAGAACCTGAATCCCGGCTCGAACAACAATCGCCGTCCCTACCTGGTACGGGTCAAGGTCTGCGACGCCAACGAGAGTGCCACGCGCACCGATCTCTGCCAGAACTACAACGGCAATTTCAAGCCCGTCGGGGAAATGCAGCGCAACGCCGCGCGCGTGCGCTTCGGTGCCTTTGGCTATCTGAACGACAGCGCCAGCTCGCGCAACGGCGGTGTGCTGCGGGCGCCGTTGAAATACGTTGGGGCCACCAGTGTCGACGCCAACTTCGACCTGATCGCCAATACCGCACGGCAGGAATGGGACCCGGCCACCGGCGTGTTCCGCACCAATCCCGAGAACGCCGCGGAAGGCGTCTCCGGCGTGGTGAACTACCTGAACCAGTTCGGCCGCTCCGGCCAATACAAGGAACTCGATCCGGTCAGCGAGCTGTATTACGAATCGATCCGTTACCTGCAGGGCCGCCAGCCCACGCCATCGGCAGTGTCAGGCATCACGACGGCATTCAAGGACGGCTTTCCAGCCTACACGACATGGACGGACCCTGTCCTGGCAAGCTGCCAGCGCAACTACGTGCTGGCAATCGCCGACATCAACACTCACTGGGACCGCTTCGTCCCGGGCAATACCCGCACCTATACCGACTCGGCACGCGCGGTCGAGAGTTTTGACAACTTCGATGTCATGGAGTGGACCAGGAAAGTTGGTGACCTCGAAAGCCAGACTGCCGGCGGCAACCCCAACCGCGATACCGCGCTCGCCAACCTGCAGACGCTGGATACCGGTTCGGGCGACCATGGCACCTACTATATGGCCGGAACCGCCTACTGGGCAGCCACCTCGGCATTTCGGCCGAACATGCCGAACCTGCGCGTGACCACATTCTCCATCGACGTCGACGAAGGCGGCGATGGCACGGTGACCACCGCGAAACGCCGCAGCCAGCTGTACCTGGCAGCCAAGTACGGCGGCTTCAACGATCGCAACAACGATGGCAATCCGTTCCGCACCTACGCAGCGGATGGCCGCACGGTCGTCACCAACAACAGTGAGTGGGAGGACGCCCCCGGCTCGCGCGTGCCTTCCAACTGGTTCCTCGCCGGACAGCCGGCCAAGATGATCGCGGCGATCCGCAACATCTTCAATCGCATTGTCAGCTTCGGCGGCACGATCTCGGGCGTCGCTGTCACGTCCACCAAGGTCGGTATCGGCGGCGCATTCCAGTATTCGCCCGGCTTCGACGCACTGCGCTGGTCCGGCCGGCTCGCCGCGTACCGCATCAGCAAGGACGCCAACGACAACCTGACCCTGAACGATACGCCCACATGGGAAGCCGGCAACCTTCTCAGCCAGCGTACACCGGCGAGCCGCCGGATCTTTTCGTATCGGCGTGGCACGGCCGGCGGCAATGGCATTACCTTCGACTGGACGAGCCTGTCGGCCACCCAGCAGGGCTGGCTCAACCGCAATCCGGACAGCCCGACACAGGCTACCGACGGACAGGGACAGAACCGCCTCGCCTATCTGCGCGGCGATACCGCGCGTGAACAGAAGAACAACGGCGCCTTCCGCAACCGCGACACATTGCTGGGTGATATCGTGAACTCCGGTCCGGTCTATGTCGGCGCACCGAAGCGGATTTCCTTCGAAAGCGCGTTCAACACCTTCTACGCAGATAACCTGAACCGCACCAAGGCCGTCTACGTGGGTGCCAACGATGGCATGCTGCACGCCTTCCATGGCGATACCGGTGCCGAGCTGTTCGCCTACGTGCCGAACGCCATCATGCAGAACCTGCCCGACCTCACGAGCCCGAGCTATGCGCACCGCGCCTTCGTAGATGCCACGCCGGTGGTCGGCGAGGCCGTCATCGGCTCGGCCTGGACCACGGTGCTCGCCTCCGGCATGGGCGGTGGCGCACAAGGCGTGTTCGCCCTCAATGTCACGAACCCATCCACGTTTGGCACCGGCAACGTACTGTGGGAGTTCACGGACGAGGACGACCCCGATATGGGTAACGTCATGGGCGTGCCGCAGATTGTCAAGCTCAAGACCGGAGTGGTCAATGGCGTTCCGCAGTACCGCTGGTTCGTGATGACTGGCAATGGCCTGAACAGCAACCTGAATGACGGCACTGGCCGGTTCAACGCCAATGCACCCGCGGTGCTGTTCCTGCTAGCGCTCGACAAGCCCGCCGCCCAGCGCTGGACACTGAACACGAACTACTACAAGTTCGTGATGCCGGCATCCGACGCGGCGCTCGCCAATGGCCTGGGCTCGCCCGCCGTGGCGCTGAACAATGACGGGCAGGTACTGACGGCCTATGCCGGTGACCTGCAGGGCAACCTGTGGAAGTTCATGCTGTCCGACGGGCCCGCCGCAGCAAACGTGCTGCCCACCTACAAGGACGATACCACCTTGCAACCGCTGTTCACGGCGACCGACGG
Organism: Imbroritus primus; assembly: GCA_000272025.2. Classification (GTDB taxonomy): domain Bacteria; phylum Pseudomonadota; class Gammaproteobacteria; order Burkholderiales; family Burkholderiaceae; genus Imbroritus; species Imbroritus primus. The sequence goes on along the minus strand of AKCV02000015.1, from coordinate 50,659 downwards.
CACAGGTCGGCGCCAGCCGATCACCATGCAACCGCAAGTCGTGTTCGCACGCGGCGGCTACATGGTGCTGTTCGGTACCGGCAAGTACTATGAAGCGGGCGACAGCCGTCCGGCTGCACAGGTCAACTCCTTCTATGGCATCTACGATGCCAATATCACGCCGCGCGTGCGCGTGACCGGCCGCAACCGGCTCAATGCCATCACCCTCACCGCCGACGGCAGCAGCTATCGCTTCTCGCGCACACCGTTTGCACTAGGCACGGGAAGCACGCAGAAGATGGGTTGGTACTTCGACTTCCCGGACAGCAGCGAGCGGCAGGTGACCGATGCACTGCTGTCGAATGGCACGATCTACTTCAACTCGCTGCTCACCGGCACCGACCTGTGCGGTACCGGTAGCGGTAGCCGCAACTATGCAGTGAATGCGCTGACCGGCGTGCCGGTGCTGTCGAACACTGGCTATCTGTCGCCGACCGGCATGCTCGGCGCGCCGGTCATCATCGAACTGCGCGTTGACAAAGGCGTACGTGATTCGGTCGGCCTGATCGACGTCACGCGCACCGTGGAAATCTGGGCCTTCGGCGCGACCGGCGGCGGTAAGCAGGCCTTCGTCGGCGAAGGCGGCAATGCTGCGCCAGGGACGCCAGGCGAGAAACCGCCTGCTGGCCGCTTCAGTTGGCGCGAGATCCGCAATATGAACTTCATCACCAACACGCCATGAGACGCTCCCTCCGAACATGCGGTTTTACGCTGATCGAACTTGCCGTGGCGATGATCGTCATTGGCATTCTCGCGGCGATCGCCTATCCGAGCTACACCGACTATGTCACGCGCACGCGCCGGACGGAAGCTATATCGGGGCTGATGCGCGCCATGCAGCTGGCCGAGCGCCAGTACTCGCGTACCAACTCATACGCCGCGGCCAGCTATCCACTGTTTTCGGGAGAGAACGACAACAGCTCCGCCCACACGCTGACCGCACCCGCCCAGTGTGGCGCACTGGCGCTCAACGAATGCGTGCAGATCAGCGCCGTACCGCGCCGCGCCGATGCGCGCTGCGGCACCCTCACGCTGCGCAGCACCGGCGAGCGACTGAGCCAGACCACTGGCGACGCAAGTCCGGTGGTACGGGACGAATGCTGGCGCTAAGCAAGGAATGTCCATGATGCGCGTCCGCGGTTTCACTCTGATCGAAATCATGATCACGATCGTCGTGCTGGTCATCATTCTGGCGGTCGCAGTACCCAACCTGAGCGACCTGCTGCGCCGCCACCGGCTGTGGACACAGGCGGACAGCTTTGCCTCTGCACTCTCGCTGGCACGCAGCGCCGCTATTTCGCGCAATACCTGCGGCGCGGTCATCGCCACCGACGGCGACGCAAACTGGCGCCAGGGCTGGATGGCCTTCGTCGACGCCAACTGCAACCGCGCGTTCGATGCCGGCGAGATCCGCCTGGCACAAAGCGGCGCGCTGCCGGATGCGATGACGGCCACGTTCCTCTCCTCCGATCCCGGCGCCCCTTACGTGCTGTACTCGCCAGTCGGCTACACGCGCACTGCCGCCGCCGGCCCCATGCAGGCCGTGATGACCTTCGCGGATGGCGATCATCTGCGACGCGTGCGCATCAATGCACTGGGGCGGGCCCGGACCTGCGAGCAGGCCAGCGACGCGAGCTGTACCGGCGTCAACGATGAGTAAAACATCCGCCACGCCTGGAGACTTCTCGCTGCCCTTAGCGTAACGAACATTCACAGTCATTCCGGAGAGCGTGCCATAGACTCGGTATCAATCGATACACGAGGAGTGCGCCATGCCCTGTCGATGTTTTTGTTCGCCACACGGTCGCGCCTCGCGTTGCCATGCGAGGCCCTGTCGTCCGGCCCGGCATGCCGCCTCGCGACATCACGGAATGATCCTGCTCGATGGCTTGCTGGCGCTATTGATCCTCACGGCCGGACTCGCGGCGCTCACGACCGTGGTCCTGCATGGCCTGCGCGATACCCGTGCCACCGCGAGGATGACGCAGGCCGTACGCCTGCTGCAAGACGGCGCGGAACAACTGCGGCTCGATCCGACTGGAGCGTGGCTCGCGCACTGGCAACAGGACATTGCAACCGCGCTCCCGGACGGTAGCGGCCGGCGCACGGCACGCAGCCTGATTATCGAATGGCACGAAACGCAGGATGCCATGTCGCGCCACCTCGAACTACCGCTTGCACCATGAGCGCCATCGGTTCGGTGCGCCTCATGCCTGTGATCGCGTGCGCACACGCCGCGCACATCCCCTCTTGCGCAGCGAGACGCATGATGCGCGGGGTCTCCCTGCCCGCCATCCTGATCGGCCTGGTACTCGCGCTGGCAGCCACCGTCATGGCTTCGCGGCTCCTGCTCACGGCACGCGCCGCCTATGCTGCCGTCGCAGAAGACACCCTGATCGGTGAAAAAGGCCAGCAGGCACTGGAAGTCATCACGACGCAGCTCAGGCAGAGCGGCTGGTCGCCGCAAGGGTGGCCACCCGGTGAACCGGCGCTCGCCGCGCTGGCGAACTGCGGGCAGGCAACACCAGGACCGTTGCCGACTTGCACAAGCGCCGCTTTGACCCCTGGCGCTGCAAGCGCTTCCTCAGGCAGCGACCTCCTCCAGGTCCGTTTCGCCGGCAGCAGCGCGCCCACCGATGCCGGCCTCGCCGACGAAACCGTGGTCGACTGCGCCGGCCAGGGCGTACCCGAGACGCGTACGCCAGCCAGTGGCGCACCGGCTGGCTTGAGTCTCTTCTATATCGGGCGCGCCGACGATGGCGAACCGCAGCTGTTATGCCGGTATCCGTCGCGTCAGACCGGCCGCATGATGGACGGCCACTGGACTTCGCGCTCGCTGATCCGTGGCGTCGAGCATCTACGCTTCCGTTTTGGCGTCGACGACAACGGCGACGGCACACCGGACCGTATCCTGAGCGCTACCGATATTGGCGCGAACACTGCAACCTGGCAACGCGTCATCAGCGCGCAGGTTGCCCTGGTCGTGCGCGCCGAGCGGCGCAGTGCATCGGGACCGTCCCCGGCGCTGACACTGTTCCGCGATCCGGACATCCGGTACACGCCGCAGGATGCACCGCAGCGGCTACGCAAAGTATTCACGGCGGCGGTGCAGTTGCGCAATCCGCCGCCCTGCGGAGCCGCCACATGCTAAGGTATGCCATGGGGTATGCCGCCATGCGCGCGTCCCGACCTGTCGCCGCACGCACAGGTTATCGCGGCATGGCTCTGGCGACCGTGGCGATCATCCTGTTGCTGCTCGGTGCCCTGGCCTTCGCGGGAGTGCGCATGCTCGCCGACCATCGCCTGATCGCCAGTGCATATGCCCAGCGCGAACACGCGTTGCGCGCGGCCGAATACGCCCTCGAACAGGCGGAGCACGAACTTCGCACGTCACTAGCGCAGCCCCTGCACGACATGGCTGTCGCTGCCGGCAGTTGCGGCACCGGCAACCAGGCTGGCTACTGCACTGCCGATACGCACGGTCGTCCGGGCTGGTCATTCGCGCGCTTTCATGCGTCAGGAACGGCGGCCAATACGCGGGCAGCCGGCAATGATGCCCACGCCCCGCGCTATGTGGTCGAACTGCTGCCGGACCGCCATCCCGGTACGCCACTCGCGCTGTCCGGGACGTATGGCCCTGCACCGGCGGTTATCTATCGCGTGACAGCCGCCGGCTTCAGCATGGATGGCGACATGCCGCGTATGCTGCAAACCCTCGTGCGTCCCGCACCGTTCACGCCGTGACATCCGCCCGCCCCGACCTCATCATGTGGCCGGCATCCGCGTCGTGCGCACATAGGCCAGTGCGATCGTCGCAGGTACCCCGCTCTTCACGATCATCAAGAATGTGCCGCGCATCGCTGATGCTGGCATTGCTTCTCTCGCTCGGTACGCTCGGCACAGTTTCCGGTCTCTCCGGCGCGGGCCAGTATCCCCAGCATGTGGTGCCGGCTGCCGGCGATGATCCGTGGCATGGCCGACTGCATGCGATCACATTCGCCCCGGTGTCCGCCGAGACTGGCCATCCCGCGCCCGCTGATGCCTGGGAAGCGGATGCGCTGCTCAGCGGCACGGCATCGCAACCGCCGCGGCTGCCGAGCTCCCGTCAGTTATGGACCGCACGCGAAACAACGGCGGCAGGGTCAACCGGACTGGCACACATTCCCTTGCGCAGCGACGCGCTGTCGCCCCATCAGCTGCAGTATTTTGCGACCGCTCCGGATGGCACGGCCGACGGCATGCAGGATGTCCGCCTCGCTTATGTGCGTGGCGACCGCCGTCTCGAAGGATCCACGGGCTGGCGCGAACGCAGCGGATTGCTAGGGTCCATGCGCGGAGCAACGCCACGCGTCGTGGGCGCGCCCCAGATGCTGTTCGCCAGCGGCAGCCAGCTGGCATTCGCGCGTGCGCATCAGTTACGCACGCCCCTGGTGTTCGTCGGCGCCAACGATGGTCTGCTGCATGCCTTCGAGCTCGCCACCGGACAGGAGCGCTTTGCCTACGCACCGGCTGCCCTGTTGCCGTGGCTAGCCACCTTTCCGCATACCGACGCCATCCGGCGGCCACCGGTCTGCCCGCGCCCGGCCGCAGCCGACGCTGAACTGGCAGGACAATGGCGCACCGTGCTGACCTGCAGTACCGGCGCAGATACGGCCGGACTGTTTGTCCTCGACGTCACCGATCCCGATGTCGCGCGCGACCACGGTCTGTTGTGGGAGGTCGATGCGAACGCCCTGCCGGCGCTCGGACACACGCCGGGCCCTGCGGCCATCGTCGGCCTGCCGGTACGCCCGCAGGCCGGACCGGCAAACATCGATGGTCGCCGCTGGTTCGTGGTATCGGGCAACGGCACGGCAGCGCCGGCGGGCAGCCGTGCGGCGGACCCCGATGCCGCGCCCCGGCAGCCTTCCCTGCTTCTCTTGGCGCTCGACCATCGCCATGGGCAACCATGGCAAGCCGGGCGGGACTACTGGCAACTACCGACGCCGCCCGGCACGCGCGGGGCGCTCGGCGCGCCGGCGATTGCCACCGATGTCCTCGGCCAGCCGGTCGCCGCCTATGCCGGCGACAGCACCGGCACGCTGTGGCGTTTCGATCTGCGCGGCCCGCTGCCGTGGGATGACATGGACCGGCGTGCCACCGCTTTGCTACAGGGCCGGACGCACAGCGGCAAGCCGCTCGACCTGACAGCGCCGCCGCTCTTGCTGCACGGTACCGGTGGCACGCTGGTACTGGCGAGCGGCGCCCCATCTGCCGAGACGAACGCCGAGGGTGGCACCCTGTTCGCGGCGCTCGACGATGGCAGCAGGGCACTGACGCGCGACATGCTGTCGATGGCCAGCGTGACCGCCACTGCATCGGGCAGCACCGTGGTGCCGGGTGCGGCCCAGGCCGGGGGCTGGCTGCTCGACCTGCCGCATGCTGGCGAACGTCCGGCCACGCTGGAAGCCATCGGACACGGTCTAGTACGCCTCATCACCGAAGCCGCCGACGGCATGTCTCGCCAGTACCTGCTGCATGGTACGAATGGCAGTCCGCCCAGCGCCGGCGGCATGACGGGCGCGGCATTCGATGCGCGGGTGCTGGCTGCGCCCCTATTGAACTTCATGCCGGACGGCCCGGCGCGCACGAGTATGCAAGGCGCGGCCAGCCTGCCGCTGCAGTTGCAATCGTGGATGCCCGATGTCACGGCAGCCGGCGGGTGGAACAGTGTTGTCGCAGGCGCCTTGTCAATTCGCACGGGCCGGTTGGCCTGGCGTGAGCTGCCGATGGAGCCGCCGTAAGGAGGCCTTGCGAGCATCACGCCCGGAATCCATCGACAGGAAAATCGCAATGCCTCCTTCCGCTGCCGCGACTCGTGGCTTCACACTGATAGAAACGCTGATAGCCCTGGCCATTCTGGTGTTGCTGGCGCAGATGGCGCTGCCGGCATGGCACGAACATATCCGCCGCATGCATCGCGCCGAGGCGCGCACGGCCATGCTCGAAGCCCTGCTGACCCTCGAGCGGCACCATCTGGCCGCCAACACCTACGGCGACGCGGAAACACCAGGCCAGGTCGCCGGCAACTGGCCTGTCTCGATCCAGCATGCACAGCAGCCGATCTACCGTATCGAGGCCGGCCCATGCACCGCCCTGACGCTCGCCCAGTGCGCCGAATTGCGCGCCGTTCCGGTACGCGATGATCCGCAATGCGGCACGCTGATCCTGCGGACGACCGGGGAAGCCCTGGCGCAGTTGCCGGGTCAGGCAGAAAACCCTGCCGGTACGGCCACGGCAGGAAATGGCGGATGCTGGTGAAGCCGCCGCAGGGTGTCACGCTGATCGAACTGTTGGTGGCCATTGCGCTGCTCGGCCTGATTGCGGCCCTCGGCATCCCGAACCTGGCCGGCATGCTGGAGCGGCAACGGGCACTGCTGCTGGCGGATCGCTTCGCTGCCACGCTGGCCACGGCCCGCGCGATTGCCCTGACCGAACGCCGGCCGGTGATGATCGCACCGCATGGACAAGGCTGGCGCGATGGCTGGCAACTGTGCGTCGACCATGACGACGACGAGCGCTGCGGCCGTGCCGACAGGACGGTGCAGCAGACGCCTCCGGCACCGTCGGGCGCGCTACTGCAATGGACCAGCAGCACCACCAACGATGACATCCGCTTTGCGCCTGTGGGATACTCTAGGCGTAAGACCGGCGGCTTCGTCGCCGGCACCATGCGAATCATCGTCGGAAACACCATCCGGCTGGTCACGCTGAGCGCACAGGGTCGCGTGCGCATCTGCGCACCGTCGGACGATCCGGCATGTGGCCCAACGCCCTGAGTTCATCGCCCTGAGTTCATTGGCCGCTGTGCGGCTGACCTATGTTTTCTGAAATCGACCACACCTTCATGCTGCAGGCCCTGGCCCTGGCCGAACGCGGCATGTACCTGACGACACCGAATCCGCGCGTGGGCTGCGTCATCGTCCGCGATGGCGATGTGCTCGGCGCGGGATTCACCCAGCCGGCCGGCGGCAATCACGCCGAGATCCAGGCGCTTGAGGATGCCGCCGCGCGCGGCCATGGCGTAGCTGGCGCTACCGCGTATGTGACGCTCGAGCCATGCAGCCACTTCGGCCGCACGCCCCCGTGCGCCGATGCCCTGGTCAAGGCCGGCATCGTCCGCGTGATCGCGGCGATGGAAGATCCGAACCCGAAGGTTTCTGGTCGCGGCCTGCAACGCCTGCGCGAAGCCGGTATCGAGGTCCGCTGCGGGTTGCTGGAGAGAGAAGCACGCGAACTGAACATCGGCTTCGTCGCCCGCATGGCGCGCGGCACGCCTTGGGTACGCCTCAAGATCGCAGCGTCGCTGGATGGCACCACGGCACTGGAGAATGGCGTGAGCCAGTGGATCACCGGTGAAGCGGCGCGTGCCGACGGCCATCGCTGGCGCGCCCGTGCTTGCGCCATCCTGACCGGCATCGGCACGGTCAGGGAAGACGATCCGCAATTGACGGTGCGCGCCATCGACACACCGCGCCAGCCGCAGCGTGTGCTGATCGACTCCCGGCTGGACGTTTCGCCGCGGGCGCGCATGCTGGCGACCGGCGATGGCCCTGCCCCGCTGGTGTTCTGCGCCAGCGACAGCGGCGAGGCAGCGACGCGTGCTGAGATCCTGCGCCAGCAGGGCGTGGAGGTGATTCCGGTCGCCAACGCGCGTGGCAAGGTCGATCTGCAAGCCATGCTGAAGGCGCTCGGACAACGCGGCATCAACGAACTGCATGTCGAATCCGGTTTCAAGCTGAACGGCTCGCTGCTGCGCGAAGGCTGCGTCGATGAGCTGCTGATCTACCTCGCGCCGACGCTGCTCGGGCCAGGGCGGGCCATGTTCGATTTGCCACAGCTCGAAACACTCGATAAGCGCATGCAGCTGACGCTGCATGATATCCACCAGACAGGCGAGGACATCCGCATTCTCGCGCGGCTGGCCCCCGCCTCTTCTCTGTCTTCCACCACCAAACTGTAGTCTTACCCATGTTTACTGGCATTGTCGCGGCCGTGGGCCGCATCTCCCGTATCGAGCCGCTGGCCGCAGGCAGCGATGCCGGCGTCCGCCTGCGCATCGAAGCCGGAGACCTCGATCTGTCCGACGTCATCCTCGGCGACAGCATTGCCGTACAAGGCGCCTGCATGACCGTGGTCGCTTTTGGCGAGCACCATTTCGATATCGACGTGTCGCGCGAATCGCTCAGCAAGACAGCCGGCCTCGATCAGCCGCGCGCAGTCAATCTGGAAAAAGCGATGCGCCTTGGCGACCGTCTCGGCGGCCACCTGGTGACGGGGCACGTGGACGGCATCGGCACGGTGCAACACTTTGCGCCGGTTGGCGAATCCCATGAACTGCGCGTGCTGGCGCCGCGCGAACTGGCAAAGTTCCTGGCTTACAAGGGCTCGATCGTGGTCAATGGCGTGTCCTTGACCGTCAATGCGGTGCGCGACGTAGCCGAGGGCTGCGAATTCTCGATCAACGTGATTCCTCACACGCTGACAGTCACCACACTGGGCAGCTTGGCGGTCGGCGATGCCGTCAACCTGGAAATCGACCTGATCGCGCGCTACGTCGAGCGCATGCTGGCCCCGCAGCCATCTTGAAGTATTGGCCGAGCCCGGCTTCCCATCCGGGCTCGGCAGCAGCTACTATAGGAGAAACGCGTCGGCGACCGCACATGCCTGACGCAACGATGTCCTGCGCCACACCGCCGTGGCCAGACATCCCGGATGCAGTATTTGCCAACGGGTGGTGGTTCGCCGGGGGCCTGGTTGGCCCCCTGGAGCATGTGCTGGCCTGCAGGGGCTTTGCAAGACAACTCGACCGCCTTCCGCCTATGGCAAATTCAACCGAGGTGTTCTCCCTTCCACGCTGGCGCTTGACCCAGTGGCTGGTCGATCCCGGCCGACCGGTCACACCGGAGATCCGGCAGGCGCTCGTCAGCAATCTGTTCGGCTCCCTGTCTGTATTCGTGGGCGGCGTCATCAATACCGTGCTGGTGGCCGTCCTGATTGCCAGCTACCTGCAGCGCCCGCCCTTCTATATGTGGGCAGCGCTGGAAATCCTGATCTGTACCTCCCGCATCATGCTGCTCGTGGCTTCGCGCCGCATGGCGCGTGCCGGCCGCCGCACGCCGACGGACTGGCATCTGGTGCTAGGCCTGGCGTGGGCCGGCAGCATCGGCACCGGCACCTACCTCAGCATCACCAGCGGCAGCTGGCTGGCCGCCGCGTTGGCCTGCCTGTCGGCTGCGGCTATGGTGGGCGGGCTGTGCTTCCGCAACTTTGCCGCCCCGCGCATGACCGGCGTGATGATCCTGCTGGTTCTCGGCCCTTGCGTGGCGGGAGCGATCGCAGCGGGCGAGCCCCTGTTCATGCTGACCCTGATCCAATTGCCGGTCTATGTCATCAGCATGACCTCGGCAGCGTTCCGGATGAACGCGATGCTGATCGCGACCATGGAATCGGAACGCGAGAGCGACCACCGCGCCCGCCACGACCCGCTCACCGGCCTGCCGAACCGAGCCAGCCTGCTGCATGAGATCCAGCGCATGACCGCCCGGCTGCGCGAGACGCATCAGCGGCTTGCGGTGTTCTATCTCGACCTGGATGGGTTCAAGCATATCAACGACATGCACGGCCATGGCAGCGGCGACGAGGTGCTTAAACTGGTGGCCGAGCGCATCCGCGGGGTGCTGCGCGCTCCAATGCAGGCGTTCCGCATCGGAGGAGACGAATTTGTCCTGCTGGTCGGCGAGGCGGAGCGCAATGACCTGCAATTGCTGGCGCAGCGCCTGCTGCGCGTCATCCAGATGCCCTACACCCTGCCGAACGGTCTCCAGGTCAGGATCGGCAGCAGTATCGGCATCGCCCACATCGAGCCGCAGGGACAAACCCCGGACACGATCCTTGACGCGGCCGACCAGGCCCTGTACATCGCCAAAAGCCGTGGCAAAGGACGTTTTCATTTCGCCGAGGCCAGCTGAGCGCCCCCCCGGGGCGCCGGAAACCGCATTTCACCGCCCCGGACACCGGTCTGGCAGGCCCCGCTTGGCGTACAATAGCGTTCCTCAGCACGATTCACTGACCGGCATTCCGCCCCCCGCATCATCATGACCATAGCCACCATCGAAGAGATCATTGCCGACATGCGCGCCGGGCGCATGGTTATCCTGGTTGACGAAGAAGACCGTGAAAACGAGGGCGACCTGGTCCTTGCGGCGGATGCCGTTACTCCCGAAGCGATCAACTTCATGGCCAAGTACGGCCGCGGCCTGATCTGCCTGACGCTGTCGAGCGAGCGCTGCGCGCAGCTCGACCTGCCGCTGATGGTCAGCCGCAATGGCGCGCCCCATGGCACCGCATTTACTGTGTCCATCGAAGCAGCGGAGGGCGTGACGACAGGCATTTCCGCGGCCGACCGCGCACGGACCGTGCTGGCTGCCGTGGCCGCCGACGCCAAGCCGAGCGATATCGTCATGCCGGGCCACATCTTCCCCCTGATGGCCCAGCCGGGCGGCGTCCTGATGCGCGCAGGCCACACCGAGGCCGGCTGCGACCTGGCCGGCATGGCGGGCTTCGAGCCCGCGGCGGTGATCTGCGAGGTGATGAAGGACGACGGCGAGATGGCCCGCCTGCCAGACCTGATCGAATTCGGCCGCGAACACAATATCAAGATCGGCACGATTGCCGACCTGATCCACTACCGCAGCCGGACCGAGAGCATGGTCGAGCGCATTGGCTCGCGCCTCATGCACACCCCGTTCGGTACGTTCGACAGCCACCTGTACCGCGACGGACCAAGCGGCAAGGTGCACCTGGCGCTGGTGCGCGGCACCCCCGGGCCTGATACCGAAACGCTGGTACGCGTGCATGAGCCGCTGACGGTGCTCGATATGCTCGACCACGCACAGGGTGGACATTCATGGACCGTGCCGGCTGCACTGGCAGCCATCGGCGAGGCGCAAGGGCCGGGCGTGATGGTCATGCTGAACTGCAGCGGCGACTCTCCGGAAGCCCTGCAGGCCCAGTTCTGCCCCCCGCCCCAGGAACGGCCGCGCCGCAAGCACGACCTGCGGACCTACGGTATCGGCGCACAGATCCTGCGCGATCTCAACGTCGGCAAGATGCGCATCCTGGCCTCGCCGCAGCGCATGCCAAGCATGGCAGGCTTCAACCTGGAAATCACCGGCTACGAGGCGATGCCGGGCGGCACTTCCGTTGCCGGCGCCACCGCCGCTCACGAATAACCGGCTTCTCGCGGAGCCACCAACGAGGTCAAGATCATGGACTACGGATTCTATTCACCCAACTTCGACGGCGAAGGCCTGCGCATCGGTATCGTGCAAGCGCGCTTCAACGAACCCGTGTGCGAAGCGCTGCGCGACGCCTGCATCCAGGAACTGGAACGCCTCGGCATCGAGAGCGAAGACACCCTGCTGGTCACCGTGCCGGGCGCGCTGGAAGCGCCACTGGCCCTGCAGAAGCTCGCCGAAAGCGGCCAGTTCGATGCCTTGATCGCGCTGGGCGCCGTCATTCGCGGCGAAACCTACCATTTCGAGCTGGTCTCGAATGAGTCGGCCGCTGGCATCACCCGCGTGGGCCTGGATTTCAACTTGCCCATCGCCAACGGCATCCTGACCACCGACACGGATGAACAGGCCGAAGTGCGCGCCGCCGAGAAGGGCCGCGACTGCGCCCGTGCCGCCGTGGAAATGGCCAACCTGGTGTCGGCCATGGACGGCCTGCGCAGCGCCGACGATGAAGATGATGAGGACGAGGATGGCGACGACTGATCAGACGCCGGCCGCTCCGGCTGACAAACCCGCCGACAAGGCCACCGCCAAGGCGCCGCCCAAGAGCGCGCGCCGCCGCTCGCGCGAACTGGCGCTGCAGGGCCTGTACGAATGGCTGCTGAACCGTACCGATGCCGGTGTGGTGGAAGCGCACCTGCGCGATGCACAGGGCTTCAACAAGGCGGACAAGGCGCATTTCGATGCCCTGCTGCATGGCGCGATCCGCGAGGAAGCCACGCTGACCGCGTGCGTCCAGCCCTTCCTGGACCGCCCCGTGACCGAGCTGTCGCCGGTTGAGCGCGCCGCGCTGCTGGTCGGCGCCTACGAACTGACACATTGCATCGATATTCCGTATCGCGTTGTCATCAACGAAGCTGTCGAGCTGACCAAGACTTTTGGCGGCATGGATGGCTACAAGTACGTCAACGGCGTGCTCGACAAGGTCGCCGCACAACTGCGCGCGACGGAGATCGCCGGCCGCCGCTGAGCGATGGGACGCCCGGCCGGCTGGCCGGGTGTGCTCACCCGCTGAGAGCCTGCCTTGTCACCCGGTTGTCGTCGCTCGACGCGTAACCACCTGATTCGCCGTCGTCTACAGCGATTCGCCGCCACTCCACACGCTTCTCCACCCTTTTCGCGCTTTTACCATGTCCGCCGACCGCCTTCGCACCGCAGCCCGCCTGGCCCACATCGCCCCATTCCACGTCATGGAACTGGCCAAGCAGGCTGCGGCGCTTGAACGCGAGGGTCGCCATATCGTCCACATGGGCATCGGTGAACCCGACTTCACCGCGCCGGAACCGGTACTGCGCGCCGCCACGGAAGCCCTCCGGCAAGGCATGACCCAGTACACCGGCGCGACCGGCATCCCCGCGCTACGTGAAGCCATCGCCGGGTATTACGCGTCGTACTACGGGTTATCGGTTGCGCCGGAGCGGATCATCGTCACCGCCGGCGCCTCGGCAGCGCTGCTACTGGCATGCGCAGTGCTGGTAGACATGGGCGACGAAGTGCTGATGCCGGACCCGAGCTACCCATGCAACCGCCATTTCGTGGCGGCTTTCGATGGCCGTGCGGTGATGATTCCGTCGGGACCGGCACAGCGTTTCCAGCTGTCGGCCAGCCAGGTCGAGCAGCATTGGGGGACGCGGACACGCGGCGTGCTCCTGGCGTCGCCATCCAATCCGACGGGCACGTCGATCCTGCCCGACGAACTGGAGCGCATCGTGCAAGCGGTCCGGGCGCGTGGCGGCTTCACGATCGTCGACGAGATCTACCAGGGCCTGAGCTATGACGCCACCCCGGTGTCAGGGCTGAGCTATGGCGACGATGTCGTCACCGTCAACAGCTTCTCGAAGTACTTCAACATGACGGGCTGGCGCCTCGGCTGGCTGGTGGTGCCGCCGTCGCTGGTAGACGCTTTCGAGAAGGTGGCGCAGAACCTGTTCATCTGCCCTTCGGCGGTCTCGCAGCATGCGGCAGTGGCCTGCTTCTCCGAGGAGGCACTGGCCATCTACGAAGCGCGCAAGGCCGAGTTCCGCCAGCGCCGGGCCCTGGTGGTACCGGCCTTGAAGGACCTGGGGTTCGAGATTCCGGTCGAACCGGATGGCGCGTTCTATGTATATGCGGATTGCCGCAATGTCGCCCACCCCGCCGCCGGCGACGCTGACCGCCTCACCCAGGCCATGCTGCAGGATGCCGGCGTGGTGATCGTGCCCGGCATGGATTTCGGCCCGAGCACGGCACACAGCCATGTGCGCGTGTCCTACGCCACCTCGCAGGCGAATATCGCGCTGGCGATGGAACGGCTCGCGGGCCTGTTCGGGAAAACGCACGGGTAGCAGCAACCTCTGGCTGGCGCCCCTGTTCACGATGGCCAAGCCCGGCAACCATCACAGATACCAGTCCCTCGGCGTGCGCTCGCGCGTGAATACCCCGCCCGTGATACAGCCGCGCTCCAGCGCCGGCGCATGACACGGATGCAACGTCGCAAATGAAATACTGCGAATGAAGCGCCCATGAAAAAAGCGGGACCGATCAGTCGATCGATCCCGCTCTTTTACATCTTGCAGGCGAATCTTGTGGCGGATGGGCGCAACGTGCGCACATGACCAGCGTAAACGGCGGGCGTCAGGCCTTGCCGCTGGCCGCAGCCATGACCGGAGCCGTGGCGGGCGTGACACGGGATTCGATGCGCACGGCATCGGCCTTGGCATCCGCCGCGTCGGCCGATACCGGCGTGAGCTTCGCCTCATGCATTTGCTGTGCCGGGGCGATCGGAGCGGATGGGGCTGCAATGCCTGCGGCCTGGCGCAGCCGCGCACGTTCTGCCAGCACCTTGGCGCCGTAGCCGCCATCGGTGGCCGTGGTTGCACCGACGTAATACTTCAGGCCGCCTTCCAGCGAGCCGGCGCGGGCGATGCAGTCCTTCAGGACCAGCGCGCCGATCTTGATATTGGCATAGGGATTGAGCGCCGCCTTGACGCCGCCGACTGCCTCGTACTTGTCCTGATGCACGCGCGTCATGACCTGCATGAGTCCCTGCGCCCCCATACCGCTCTCGGCATAGGGATTAAAGCTCGACTCGATGGCCATCACGGCCAGCAACAGCATCGGGTCGACGCCGACTTCCTTGCCGGTGACATAGGCCGCTTTCACCAGTTGCAGTGTCGCGTCATGCGCCACGCGGAACTTGCGGGCGATATAGCTCGCCACCGCCTGGCGCTGTTCGCCGGACGCGAGCGCGCCGGAGCTGCGGGCTTCGGCAGCCACGCGCTGCAGTGGAATCCGGTCGGCGAGATGCGCAACCGACGGCACCGCATGCAAGGCATTCCAGGCGTCCGCGGCATAGCTGGCGGTCGCCTTGCGCACGCCCGCCAACGCACCCGCTTCGGGTTGGCTGACAGGCTGGGTAGCCGTCGATGCGTTATCCATGGCATCGCCAGGTACCGGCGCTGCGGACGATGCGCCAGACACGAGATGATCGGCGACAGCAGCGCGCCAGTCGGTATTCAGGGTCAGCAGCACCGCAGCCACGATGGCCAGCACGCCTGTCCCGCTCAACACCACCTGGCTGCCGCGCTTTGCGCGATGTGCCAGGGGGTGGGTGGCAAACCGCTCGCGCAGCTTGCCGACTGCATTGGAATGAAGGGTTTTCCAACCGTCCATACTTACCTCCACACGGGCCTCCGGCCGGATGACGCAGTGACATCCTGCGATTGCTTCCTGCGGGAGCGTCCCGCAATGGCTTCCATCAACCGGCAGCTCGCTGCCAAGTAAGGACACCCGTCGTTGCCGACGGTGTCGGTGGGGGGCATTCCCCGTGTGCCCCGATCAGGCGCAGCCACGGTGTGGCCACGCACGTCAAATGCGCAAACCTGGCCAGGTACTGACACGCAGTGTCCCGGGCAGGCAGCCTTCCAGAGCGATAAGCCAGCGCGCCGATACGGAGAATTGGTCGCGAAAGCTCACTGTGAAGGCCGGGCGTTTGCTGCCAACATTTATGTTGCAGCGCACCATTCAAATCAGTGAACCGGATTTTAAGTAAGGCTTTTATATCGAGTCAAGCATAAAGAAACTCATAAACATTGCATTTTTATCTAAAGAACAGCCTCCTTGAGCCTGCTGTTGCCCCGTTCGGCCTGACTACGCCTCGGCTTCTGCTATTCCGCCCACTTTTCCAGGACATCGCCAACCAAGGTGTGACGAGGTGTAAAAAAGGGATTTGGCACGGCTTCAGGCACAATCACGGGAACGCACATGCTGCAAACGCATGCGGCACCCCGCTCACTTTTTGCAAATTTCGATGCAATACAAGGACTTACGCGATTTCATCGCCCAACTCGAACGCACCGGCGAATTGCGGCGCGTGCGCCAGCCCGTCTCGCCGCGCCTCGAAATGACCGAGATCTGCGCCCGCCTGCTGCGCGCTGGCGGTCCAGCCGCGTTGTTCGAGAACGTGGTTGAAGAAGGCCGCCCCCCCAGCCAATCCCGCAGCATGCCCGTGCTCGGCAATCTGTTCGGCACGCCTCGCCGCGTGGCCCTTGGCATGGGCGCGGAATCGATGGAAGCGCTGCGCGACATCGGCCGGGTCCTGAGCGCGCTGAAGGAACCCGAGCCACCGCGCGGGCTGCGCGAGGCGGGCAAGCTGCTCGGGCTGGTGAAGGCGGTGTGGGACATGGCGCCGAAGTCGGTCTCGTCGCCGCCCTGCCAGGAGATCGTCTGGGAAGGCAACGATGTCGACCTTGCCCGGTTGCCGATACAGACCTGCTGGCCCGGCGACGTGGCGCCGTTGATCACCTGGGGACTGACCATCACCAAGGGCCCGCACAAGAAGCGGCAGAACCTCGGCATCTACCGCCAGCAGGTGATTGGCCGCAACAAGGTGATCATGCGCTGGCTCGCCCACCGCGGCGGTGCGCTCGATTTCCGCGAGCACGCGCTGGCTAATCCCGGCCAACCCTATCCCGTGGCCGTAGCGCTCGGTGCGGATCCGGCGACCATCCTCGGTGCTGTGACGCCAGTGCCCGATACCCTGTCGGAATATCAGTTCGCCGGCCTGCTGCGCGGCGGACGGACCGAGCTGGCGAAGTGCCTGACGCCTTCCCTGTCGCACCTGCAGGTGCCGGCACGCGCCGAAATCGTGCTCGAGGGCCACATCCTGCCGGACGCCAGCCACCGCAGCGGCTACGAGCATGCGCTGGAAGGCCCATACGGCGACCATACCGGCTACTACAACGAGCAGGACTGGTTCCCGGTGTTCACCATCGAGCGCATCACCATGCGCCGCGACCCGATCTATCACTCGACGTATACCGGCAAGCCGCCGGACGAACCCGCCGTGCTCGGCGTGGCGCTCAACGAAGTGTTCGTGCCGCTGCTGCAAAAGCAGTTTCCGGAAATCACCGATTTCTACCTTCCGCCCGAAGGCTGCAGCTACCGCATGGCGGTGGTGCAGATGAAGAAGCAGTACGCCGGCCATGCCAAGCGCGTGATGTTCGGCGTGTGGAGCTTCCTGCGGCAGTTCATGTATACCAAGTTCATCGTGGTAGTGGACGAAGACGTCAGCATTCGTGACTGGAAGGAAGTGATCTGGGCCATCACCACGCGCGTCGATCCGGCGCGCGACACTGTGATGGTGGAGAACACGCCGATCGACTATCTCGATTTCGCCTCGCCGGTCTCCGGCCTCGGTTCGAAAATGGGGATCGACGCCACCAACAAATGGCCGGGCGAGACGACGCGCGAATGGGGACGGGTGATCGAGATGGACAGCGCGGTGCGCGAGCGCGTGGATGCCTTGTGGGAGAACCTGTTTGATGGGGCAGCGCCGCGCTGAGCCGAGGGCGGCACAGCGCGGCTGCGACTTCGGTTAGCATCCGCGCCCGGTCATCGAGGTCTGCGACCGCGGCCGGGCCAGCCTGATATAGAACCGGCCGTCGCGTACTTCGGCAATCTGTCGCCCCAGGAGCACGGCTTGCAGCACCGCCTGTGCCTGCACCAGGTCCCGGTCCGCACAGGCTGCCAGTTCGCCCAGGGTCGCGCCGGTCCGGCCGCACGCGATCAGATGGTCCATCATCGCCAGCGCAGCCGTGTGCATCCCTGACGCGGTCAGCGACACTGGCGGGCACGATGCGCTTGCAGGCGGATCATGCGTTGCCGTGAGTGCGTCGGCCCGGCGACGAGCATATGGCGCCGCTTGTGCGCCTGACTCGCGGGAGCCTTGCTCCCGCACGTTGACATCGGGACTGGTTTGGCTGGCTGGCCGGTTTCTCGAAATGCATCCGCCGATAGGACTCTCCACAGACAAGTTCGCGGACATACCGGGAGCCGCTTTCGCCATTTTGGCGGCCGCGACATTTGCCGCGTGGTCAAGAAAATGTGGCCCGATCTTACAAAAGCATTCATGTGGAGGCCGGGTTTTCATACCACCAGATATTCATGTTTGTCGCATCTAACGACATGACTGCCGATTTCCTGCATATCCCCGTGACTGCAAACGGATCGGCCTGCCCGGGGAGCTGGTCGAGGTGTGCCCTGAAGACTCGCGTGCTTTGGAGTATTCTTGCCCAATATTGCCAATCCCCCACCCGGAGTTCTCCATGTCGTCCGCGCTTTCCCGCCTGTCTGAACCCGCCCTGCTGAAGAGCCAGTCGTATATTGACGGTACCTGGGCCTCTGCGGCCGATGGCGCGACCTTTGCCGTCCACGACCCGGCTACCAACCAGGTGCTGGCGCAGGTCGCCAATCTCGGCCAGGCCGAAACCGCACAGGCCATCACCGCAGCCGAGGCCGCGCTGCCTGCCTGGCGGGCCAAGACGGGCAAAGAACGCGCCAACCTGATGCGCCGCTGGTTCGATCTCATTACGGCGGCCACTGACGACCTCGCGATCATCATGACCGCCGAACAGGGCAAGCCGCTGCCCGAAGCCAAGGGCGAGGTTGCCTACGGCGCATCGTTCATCGAATGGTTTGCGGAAGAAGCCAAACGCGTCAGCGGCGATGTCATGTCGAGCACCTGGAGCGACAAGCGCATGGTGGTGCTCAAGCAGCCGATCGGCGTGTGCGCTTCGATCACCCCGTGGAATTTCCCGATCGCGATGATTACCCGCAAGGTCGCGCCGGCCATGGCCGCCGGCTGCACCATCGTGGTCAAGCCGGCCGAGCAGACGCCACTCTCGGCGCTGGCACTAGCCGAGCTCGCGCATCGCGCCGGCATCCCGAAAGGCGTGATCAATATCGTGACCGGCGACAGCGAGCGCTCGATCGCCATCGGCAAGGCGCTGTGCGAATCGCCGGTGGTGCGCCACCTGTCGTTCACCGGCTCGACCCCAGTGGGTCGCATCCTGATGGAACAATGCGCGCCGACCGTCAAGAAGGTCGCGCTGGAACTTGGCGGCCATGCGCCGTTCATCGTGTTCGACGACGCCGATATCGATGCGGCAGTGGAAGGCGCAATCGCGTCGAAGTACCGCAATGCGGGCCAAACCTGCGTCTGCACCAACCGCTTCTACGCGCACGCCGACATCTACGATGAGTTCGTTGGCAAGCTCGCCGCCAAGGCGGCGGAAATCACGGTGGGCAACGGTTTCGACACCGGCGTCAGCCAGGGCCCGCTGATCGACGACCAGGCGGTCGCCAAGGTGAAACAGCACATCGCCGATGCGCAGGCCAAGGGCGCCACCCTGCTGACCGGCGGCAGCGAGATCACCGGGCTGGGCACGGACCGCTTCATTGCCCCTACCGTGCTGGGCAACGCCACACCTGCCATGCTGATTGCCCGGGAGGAGACCTTCGGGCCGGTAGCGGCCGTGTTCAAGTTCCATGACGAAGCGGAAGTGGTGCGCCTCGCCAACGACACCGAATTCGGCCTGGCATCGTATTTCTACAGCCGCGACATCGGGCGCATCTGGCGCGTGGCGGAACAGCTGGAATACGGCATGGTGGGCATCAACACCGGCCTGATCTCCAATGAAGTCGCACCGTTCGGCGGCGTGAAGCAGTCCGGGCTGGGGCGCGAGGGTTCGGTCTACGGCATCGACGAATATCTCGAAATGAAATATCTCTGCATGGGCGGCATCTGAAGCCGGCGCGCGTCGGTACCGCTGCCCGGCAGGCCGGCGGTACCGGAGGCCTGCCGCCAACTGCCGGCCTGGCCTGCGTCGGCGCTCTCACAACACACTGAACCCATGCCCTCTCCCGCCTCGCTGCGCACGGCCCTTCCCATCCTGATCGGCGCGAGCCTGATGCTCAGCCTGAGCATGGGGCTGCGCCAGAGTCTCGGCATCTTTGTCCCGCCGGTGACGCGCGATCTCGGACTGTCGATTGCCGACATGACACTTGCGGTGGCCATCCAGAACGTCGCGTGGGGCGTGGTGCAGCCGTTCACCGGAGCACTGGTTGCGCGCCTTGGCTTCCGCCCCATCATGCTGACGGGCGCCCTCACTTATATCCTTGGTTTGCTGCTGATGTTCTGGGCCAATGGATTCCTGATGATCATGCTCGGCGCCGGGATCTGTATCGGCATTGCACTGGCTTGCCTCGCCAGTTCGATCTCGATGGCCGTCGCCTCGCGCGCAGTCAGCGGTGCCCACCGCAGCCTGGCGCTGGGCATGGTATCGGCGGCGGGCTCCCTGGGCGCGATGGTCGCGGCTCCCATTGGTCAGCTATTGATCCAGGGATTCGACTGGCGCATTGGCATCCTTGGCTTCGCCGTCCTGGCAGGCGGCCTGCTGCCGGCCGTGTGGCTGGCAGGGAAGGTGGACCGGCTACCCATCGCGCCGTTGGCGGGCAATGGCCTGCTCGGCGAGGGGCAGAACGGCGGCGAGATCATCCGGCGTGCGCTGCGGCACGGACCTTTCCTGATCATGGCGGGATCGTACTCAGTGTGCGGCATGCAGCTGGTCTTTCTGACCACGCACCTGCCGTCCTATCTCGAAATCTGCGGCATGGACCCGATGCTGAGCGCCCAGGCACTGGGCCTGATCGGTGGCTTTAACATGCTGGGCAGCCTGTTCTATGGTTGGGCGGGCGGACGCTGGAACAAGCGGGCGCTGCTCGGCAAAATCTATATCCTGCG
This sequence comes from Imbroritus primus, assembly GCA_000272025.2. Classification (GTDB taxonomy): domain Bacteria; phylum Pseudomonadota; class Gammaproteobacteria; order Burkholderiales; family Burkholderiaceae; genus Imbroritus; species Imbroritus primus. The sequence continues at coordinate 30,223 of AKCV02000015.1, read as the reverse complement.
TTCGCTCACGCTCGCCGCCTATTTCGTGCTGCCAGCCACGCCGGCCAGCACCCTCCTGTTTGCTGCCATCATCGGTTTCTTGTGGTTTGGCGTGGTGCCATTGATCGCCGGCGCGATCTCGGACATGTTCGGCCTGCGCTGGCAGCCGATGCTCCAGGGCGTGGCCTTCCTCAGCCACCAGCTTGGCAGCTTCATCGGCGCCTATGGCGGCGGGCTGGTCTATGATCTGCTTGGGTCATACAACGTGGCCTGGAAAACCGGCGTGACGCTCGGGCTGATTGCCGGCATCGCGCAGCTCTGCTCGGCATGGCGGCGTCAGGATCCACCGCTGGCAGCAGCGCCTGCATGATCCGCTGCGCGGCGCGACCACGGTGTGACCATTGCGGTGCGATGACCACTGGGCCATGAAACGGTTCGAAAGCGGATGATCCCCGCCTGACTCACGAACCTGGTGGCACGCGTACACGCGGCCGAACCGGGAATTGCGCGGAAGATTGCACCGGCAGGCTGCCCAACCCCGGCCGCCTGCGCTAGAATACGCGCCACGCAGCTGAATATGGGGTTGAATGCGAATGCGCACCAAGCCTTCAAGCAGTTGCCGCAATGCGGGTGTAGTTCAATGGTAGAACGGCAGCTTCCCAAGCTTCATACGAGGGTTCGATTCCCTTCACCCGCTCCACTTCGACTTTCCAGGGACTTCCAGAAAAGACCGAGGAACGTCGCAAGTGATTGTCACCATTCAGCTTTTTTGCCATCGCTGAATCCAGTGACTTCCAGCGAAAACCACTGACTGCCGGTACAAAACGGTACATCAAGTGGTACATCGGAAAGCGGAGCTTCCCGCTTCCGCATAGTTGCTGGAGCAGCGCGGGGTCGGACAGGACCATGCAGCCAACTCGATTCTCAGGAGTTGGGCTCATGCTCTCAGACCTCATGGTTCGCCAAGCCAAGGCGACCGGCAATACGTACACGCTGGCCGATTCGGACGGCCTCTCCCTCTTCGTCTCCGCCAATGGCGCCAAGGCCTGGCACTTCCGCTTCACCTGGGGCGGCAAGCGCGATCGCATGTCCTTCGGCAGCTACCCGGCGCTCTCCCTGAAGGAGGCGCGCGAGCTTCGCGATGAAGCCCGCAACCTGCTCGCCAAGGGCGTCAATCCGCACAGCGAACGCAAGCGCAAGCGCCATGCCATCGTGCTGGCGGGCGAACACACGTTCCAGGCGGTCTACGACCAGTGGCTGGCACATCGCAGGCTGTCGCTGGAGGAAGGACGGCAGACCAGCCTGGAGCAGATCGCCCGCGTCTTCAAGAAAGATGTGTTTCCGGTGCTGCGTCACCTGACCATCTACGACATCACGCGCGCGCACCTGCTGGACATCATCGGCAAGGTAGAAAAACGCGGCTCGCTGTCGGTGGCCGAGAAGCTCAGGACGTGGTTCACGCAGCTGTTCACCTATGCCACGGTGGCGATCCCGAACATGCACGACAACCCGTCCAAGGACTTGGAGGTCGTCGCGTTGCCGCTGCCGCCGGTCGATCACAACCCGTTCCTGCGCATGCCCGAGCTGCCGATCATGCTGCAGACGCTGCGCAAGTACCGCGGCCGCCTGAACACGCAGTTGGGCCTGCGGCTATTGATGCTGACTGGCGTGCGCACCGGCGAGCTGCGCTTCGCCACGCCCGACCAGTTCGACCTCGAACAAGGCCTGTGGATCATCCCGGTGGCCAGGCTCAAGCAGCGCGCATTGCTCACCAAGAAGAAACGCAAGCGCCTGGTAGACATCCCGCCCTACATCGTGCCGCTGCCGGTGCAGGCCCAGGAGATCGTTCGCCATCTGCTGGACCAGTGCAAGCCGGCGCAGGTCTACCTCATTCCGGGCGACTGGTGCCTAAAGCATCCCGTTAGCGAGAACACATTCAACGGGGCGCTTAAGCGCATGGGCTACGAGGACCAGCTCACGGGGCACGGCATCCGCGCCACAATTTCGACCGCGCTCAACGAACTCGGCTACCCGAAGAAGTGGGTGGATGCCCAGCTCTCGCACGCCGACCCGGACAAGATCAGCGCGACCTACAACCATGCCGAGTACGTTGAGCAGCGCCGCGTGATGATGCAGGATTGGGCCGATCGCCTGGACCTGTTCGAGCAGAACCAGGTCGAGGTCGCCAGCCGCCACCTGACCATCACGCTGCAGGGCCTGCCGACCATCGCCGGCCAGGCGGCCGTGCAGCCGCCGGTGGTCGACCTTACCGCGCCGCAGTTGATCGTGACCGCGCCGACGCCCGACATGCCCGCAGCGCCGGCATCGGTGCAGCGGTTGTCGGCCGTGCGGATGCCCGAGTACGCGCGGCCGCGGCTGTCGGAGGTGCAGCGCGAACGCCTGCAGGTGCTGGAGACCTTCGAAGCGCCGCACAACCTTTCGGTGGCGGACTACGCCAAGCTCGCGGGCAAGTCGCGCCGCTGGATCACCTACGAGATCCAGGCCGGCAACCTGCTGTCGATCCACATGGGCAACCGTGGGCAGCGCGTGCCGGACTGGCAGCTCGACCCGCTCAAGCGCAGGCTCGTGCAGTCCGTGCTGAAGCAGGTGCCTCGGGGGCTGAATACCTGGGCCATCTACCACGCGCTCTTGCAGCCCTATGACGCGCTCGGGGGGCGAGCCGCCATCGAGGCGGTCAACCCAAAAAACCTACACCTGGCCGCGCGCCTGGTCGCGGCGCAGAGCATCGCTGCGGACGATCATGAGGACTCCGACATCCCGGTGCAGGTACGGCGCAGCGTGCAGCGCCTGGTGCAGGACGCCATCACGGCCGATGCCGCCGAAGACCTGATGGAACCTTGAGGCGGTTGGCCTTCAGGACACGGAGCGGACGCGGCGCGCGAACCGCTCCTGCGGTTCGGTCAGGGCCGCACACGTGTGCACCAGGTAGGCCATCACGATAGGCGGAGCACCGGCCAGCGGCCGCACCGCGACGCCTCTGCACTGGTAGCCGGCCAGCCGCGCGGCGGGGGCGATGGCGATGCCGTACCCCGCAGCGACCAGCGTCATCGCCATGTCGAAGGTGCTGACCACCTGCTCGTGCATCGTTGGTGCGTCCCCGACCAGTCGATGCACCAGGGCCTGCCAAGGTTCGTCCGCAGTCGATTGCGCGCAGATGAGAGGCTGCTTCTGTAGTTCATGGCACGGCACTTCGCGATGAATCAGCAGGTGCGAACGCTTGGCGACCGCGACGGCCAGCGTGTCATGCCACAGCGGTTCGCACACCCAGCCTGGCCAGGCCACATCCACGGTTGACAACGCGAAGTCGAACCCGTCTCTCGACACCTCACTTACCGGCGTGCTGCCCGCACATTCGACCAGAGCGGCCGCGGTTTCAGGCTCTTCGGCGCGCTGCAGCGCCAGGACGTCGGCGAGCTGCGAAGGCACCCACTCGCCGAGCACGGCCACGCGGATCGCGGTGGAGGCGTCGCTTGATGTCACGGTACTGCTTCCTCCCAAGGCACAGACTCGTGGGGGCGAAGGCATCAAACGTGCAATCGCGCTTTTGAGTTAAGTTTAACGTGGTTTATCTACGGGCAATGCTCGACGCTTTTGCTGATGCAGAAGCGCCCGATTCAGAGAGGCCGACCCACCGGCACGACCACCTACGAAGCAGAACCAGCCATCGCGTTTGGGGCCGCCGTTCGCGATGAGAGAACCAGCCAGGGCATCGCCCAGGAAACGCTGGCTCACCTGGCAGGCATCGAGCGCTCGCACGTAGGAAAAATCGAGCGCGGCGAGCACACACCCACGCTCCCCTTGATCCTCAAGATCGCCCGTGCGCTGAAATGCAGTTCTGCCCACCTGATGGCCCTGACCGAAGCCAAGCTGGCCGAACCGGCTCCCTCCAAGTCAGAGGACTGAAGCCGGCCCGGGGCGTGGCCGCCTACCTATCCCTGCTCGTCGTTATCGTTTTGAACTGCGGGATTTTCGCGCTTTGGGGGCTTGGTGGCGAGACGCAGGTAAGGGTTATCGGGCGGCACTTCCCCGAATAGCGCCTCGGGCCGCGCCAGCAGGTAGCCGTGCAGCCGGCGCGATTTGCGCGGGCCGGTCACGTCGCAGGTCCAGATATTCAGACCGCTGGCCTGCTTGCGGTGCGCCCCCAACTTCTCGAAGCGCTTCTGCACCCACTGCCACGCCTCCAGCTTCTCCTGCTTGGCGACGGCCGCGACCTGCGGATGTTCCTGCGCGTAGCGCTGGAACACGCCGGGGCTGACCAGGTAGGCCGTGCCAGCGACGGTATGCACCAGAGCCTTGGCGTCGTTGATGATGAGCCTGCGCGATCCCACGCCCTGGGTCAGCCAGGCCATGAAGTCTTCGCCGGAGGGCTCGGCCTGTGGGCGGGGTGTCAAAGCTGGTGTTGTCGGCGGCGGCGGCGGCGCGCTGGCCAAGGAATCTCCTTCGGCATCTGCCCGCGCGTCGGCGACGGGCTCGGGCGGCGTCGAGAGTGGCGCCGACGCGGCAGGTGCCATGTCCAGCAGATCTAGCAGCGCACCCACGCCGTTGTCCGCAGCCGTGGACAGGACCAGCGGCGCAGCGCTCGGCGCAGGCCCCAGCTGAGCCGCACCAGGCGCAGGGGGTTCCGGCTGCGCTACGTCCTCCTGCTCGACCCGCACCTGGCCGGCGAACGGCGCGGGCCGTTCGGCCGCCTCCCAGATCAGTGCGGGCGAGAGCTTCAGGAACGTGAAGCTGTGCGACCAGCCGGCATCGCTCGCGACCGTGGCCTTCCAGATCGCCTTGCCGTTCGGCGTGGGCAAGGCGATGCCGTGGTCCTGCAGCACGTTGAACACCGCCGTGTTGCTGGCCGGGATGCCGTCGATGCCTTGCTGCAGCAAATGCGCGCGCAGTTTGTCCGAGACGGTCTTGCTCACCAGCCAGAGTGCGTCCTGGGTCAGCCAGCCGTCCGAGGCCTGGGGCTGGTTCAGCTTGAATTCCTCCCGCAGCAGGAAGCGCAGGCCATCGAGCAGCTTGCGCTGCAGGGCGTGCTTGGGCGCGGCCAGTGCCTTGCTGGGATCGCCGCCGAGTTCCTGGGCCACCGAGGCCTGGTCGGCCTGCACCACCAGTTCGCCAAGAGTGCCGGCGTGCTCGTACTGGCCGGCCAGCACGTACAGAAGCGCAGCCCACAGGTCGGGGTAGTCGGCGAGCCAGTCGAAGATGCCTGGATCGAGCAGCCGGACGTAGAGCAGTCCGGTGGCGGCGCTGTGCAGCCGGTATTCGCGCTCCTTGCGATAGCGGAAGCGATACGGCCGCCGCAACGGGCCGTGCCAGGGATGCCAGACGGTGCCGTCCGCGTACTCCACGTGCAGATCGACGGCGACCTTGCCGACGTCGTGCAGCAGCGCCGCATATGCGGTGCCTGCCGTCCAGGCTTCGGCCTGGGCGGCTTGCGCCTCCGGCGTGGTGCCGGCGGGCAGCAGGTGCGACTGCCGCAGTTTCAGCGCGTAGGCGACGATCTCCAAGCCGTGGTCCAGCATGCCGCCCGGGTAGGCATGGTGATGGCTTTCAGACGCCGGGAATTGCTGGACCAGCTCGGCGTAGCGCTCCAGTGGGCCGAGGTAGAGCGTGGCGAACTGTCGGCGTGACAGCGAGGTGCGCTGCCAGATGTGTTCCAGCAGCCGCTGCCGGCGCGGCGTTGCCAGCAGAGATGCGGCCGGCTCCGGCCGCATCAGCCCTTTGCCGGGATCGGCGAGAGGTGTGGGTGTCGGCCCCGCGCGAGAGGACGGTGGCGGCCGTTTACGTTGGAACAGCGAGAGCATGGCGAACCCCGGATGGTGGCCGGTCGGGGGAGCCTTTTGGCCTTTTCAGGATAGGGCCTTTCCCCTTGGCGCCCTTCCTTTGCCCCTTCCCAGCCCTTTGGCCTTTGTCGGAAGCCTTTGGGTATAGGGCCGCTGCTGTGCGGGTGCCACGATGAATGCGGCATGGGGCAATCCCGGCAAGCCGGAAGCTGCGGGGATGTTCGTCAGCTCTGGCCCAAGCAGGTGTCGAGGGCGGCGGATTGCGCTGCGAAGTCGTCGGGACGGCGCTTGCGGAAGGTTTCGAGATTGCTTAGCTTCCAGCGCAGTGCCGGCAGTTGAGCGGCGTGTTGGCATTGCACCAGCGACCAGTCCGGTTCTGCGCGCACCAGCCCGCTCAGAAACTGCTTGTGCGCGGTGCTCAGTCGCTGTGGCAGTTCGCGCCGCAGCCTGGCGCGAGCATCGAGCAGCATCTCCAGGGAGCAGTCCACTTCCGTCATGCCGACAAAGGCCCGCTCGTACTCGCCGGCGATGTCCTTGTCGTTGCCGAACAGCACTTCGTGGGGCGGCCGGTTGTGGCCCGCCAGATAGATCACGAAGCACTCGACCATGCCGTCGCTGATGTCGCCCGATTCGTAGAGCTGCCACACGTCGAACAGGTCGCGGGGGTGCTGCCGATCCAGCGCGGCCACCAGCTTGCTGGCGTACAGCTCGTCCGGTGCCAGAACCGGCAGCTCGAACTCGACGCCGAACAGATCGCTGGTCTTGGCGCTCAGCGGCCGCCGCTCGACGGGCAGCACGCTGCCTCGGAACACGACGTTGACCTCGATCTTCACCTGGTTGGCGTCGTTCTCGACGATCAGCTTGGTGTCCCCCAGATCCTTGGCGCGAACCAGGCGTGTCTGCACGCCCAGTGGCGCAACGCGCGTGGCGATGGCGGCCAGCTCCTGGTTGATGGCTTGCAGCGCTTCGTCGCGCGGCGTCTGCCACGGGAGGTACACCACGTCGATGTCCACCGACAGGCGCGGCATGTCCCGCACGAAGAGGTTGATGGCCGTGCCGCCCTTCATGGCGAAGATGTCGTTGGCGAACACGTCGGGCGCGACGGCCAGCAGCAGGCGAACGGTATCCGCGTAGGTCTTATCCATGAGGTCTCAGGCTCAGCAGGGTGCCGTCATCGAGCCGGCTCATCCAGCGCGTGTTGCTGCCGGTGCGAACCGGGTACTGCTCCAGCAGGGCGTCGACATCCACGAGGCTGGTCTCGCGCGCCCAGGTGAGGAACAGGCGCACGGCCTTCACGCTGGCGCAGCAGGACAGCAGTTGCCCGAGCAAGTCCTTGCGGGGGGAACGCAGTCCATCAAAGATGTTGCGGGCCTCTTCGAGGCTCTGCTTGACACCGGCTTCGTACAGCAGCTCCAGAACGGCACGCTCGGAGGCAGCCACCCGCAGATCCTCGGGCAGGCCAGGCGGCGTGGTCAGGGTCTTGCCGGCCAGCGCCGTGTCCGGCCAGTCGAACAGGCGGGCGTGGACGTAGCGGGCCGGAAAGCGCGAAGTGAACCAGGCCGGCAACGCGAAGCGACCGTCGCCCCACAGCACCAGCGCCTCCCGGCTGCCCAGGTTGTGCCGCACCCCCTGCAGGGCCAGGGCGCTCTTGCCGCCGACGTGCAGGCCGGGCACGCGCTGTTGCAGGAACTTCAGCGCACCGTAGACCCCGAACTCATCGTTCGGGAAGGCATAGACGCCATGGGCCAGGCGCACGAGCCACCCGCCGTCGGCATAGTGGGCGGCGAGCTGGGGCGACACCCCGAACTGGCTCAGGGTGGCAAGGTCGAACGGCGCCCCACGGGAGAGTCCCGCCTGCAGTCGCTTGATTACCTGGTGCCGAGAATTTCCATCCATGTTATAAAAATAACACAGAATCCAATCGACCCCTAGAGCCATTGCAAGAACGTGCATGGAAAGTAGCATAAGGTTTGATTTATCGTGCAGAATCTAATCGACCTGCGACCCGAGCCAACCCGGCTCTGCCGGCCGAACCCGCCCTCCTGATCGCGGTCTATGCTGGAGGGCAGGCCACGACCGGCCGCTCCGCGAGGTGAGGCACCACTGAAGCCGAGGCATATGAGCATGACCACCAACACGCACAACGGGCGCTGGAGCCACCGGCTGGGCCGGGGGGCTGGCCGTGCCTGGCGTGGATACCTGCGCCGCGAGCAGCGTGTCGCCGGCTGGCTGGTGACGCGCGGGGTGCCCGCGGGCGCGGCGACGGCGGTGCTCTGGATCGTCAAGCTCGCCGTGCTCGGTGCGCTGCTCTACTCCGCGTTCTGGCTGGCCCTGCTGCTTGCCTTTGCGGTGACTGCTGCATGGCTCGTGCAGCACGACGACTCTGATCAAGAGGAACCGCAACCCGAGTGGAGGGAAGGCCCCAACGGCTTCGGGCTTTATGACAAGAGCGACTGGCGCATCGACCCGCATGTGACCGACGACGACTGAACGGCGGTCACTTCTTCGATACGGCGCTCATTGCCATACCAGCGCCACGCCCCCCAGCGCCCTTGGCGTCCGAGGTGGCGGTGGACAACCCCTGCACGATATTTCCCGTGCGAACGCCTGCCCAAGCCAATGCCATGACCCAAAACGTCGGCAGCACGATGAACATCATCGCCATGACGAAGTTGAGCAGCATGTCGCCAAAGGCGTTGTTCAAACCGATCAACGGATCGAAGTTCGTGTGCGGCCTGTCCGCGCCAAACCCCCAGCCGTAGAGCGCATCCAAGATCGTGCTGTCGATCCAGCGCGCGAGCTGGAACCAGAAGTCCACGAAGAACAGCGCGAACTGGACGCAGCTCACCGTCACCACCGTCTTCAGGTCGTAGGTGCCGATCAGCAGCACCAGCGGGATGCAGATGACGAGCGCCATCTTGAGCATCGTCAGCACCATCGGCAGCGCTTGGCGCACCACGTCCATCGCCGGAAAGAAGCCCAGCGAGCCGACGGTCAGCCCCAGGTCGCTCGCGCCGCGCGTGACGATGTTCGGCAGCGTCTTGTCGATCTGGCCGCCGTAGTCGGTGTAGACGGCGCCCTGGTTCATCTTCTGCTGCCGCGGTGAGACGACGGCGCGGATCACCGAGTCATTGACCTCGCTCTGCGACAGGAAGCCCACCCAGCGCCCGATGCGGGTCAGCAGGTCCGGGTCGACCTGTGCCAGCAGCCGGCTGCGCAGTCCCTGGCCGCCATCGGCCCACCACTGCCGGCAGGACGGATAGCCGCCGCCGCTGTCCACCTGTGCCAGCCCCGCATCGCGGGTCGCGTCGTAGGGCCAGGCCGTGCGTGGGGTCCTGGCGCGATAGGTGTCATAGAACCCGGGCGTGTCGAGGAAGTAACTCGACCCGATCCAGGTGACGTCGTTCATCTGCTCGTCGGAGAGCGTCGGCCGGTTCATGAACAGCTTGGCGCGCGACGGCCCGTAGCAGTCGTGCGTGAAGTCGGCGACCTCCTGTGCCAGCACCGGATCGTCGATGCGCGTGGCATCCACATCCATGCGAATCTGACGCAGGTCCGTGCCGCAGGGAATCGCCGCCACCGCGGCGCCCGTCACGGCTTTCGACAGCGCGTGCATGAAGAACCACCACACCGGCACCAGCGCGCTCTGGTCGTTGAGCGCCGTGTAGACGTTGGACCAGCCCGTGTCGTTGGGCAGCGGGACACTGACCTGGCATTGCGCGGAGCGCGTGGTGTCGAACCTGATCGTGGCGAGATCCACCGGGATGAACGGGATGCCGGCGAACATGATGACCACGATCGCCACCCACACCCGGTTCTCGATGCGCATCGACGACAGCACGCCCTTGTTGCCTTCGTCCGCACCTTCGCTGCGGGCCTTGAGCCACTCCTGGATCACGATGGCCACGAACGGCAGCGCGAACACGCCGCTGGCCACGAGAATGCTCCAGATGCCGTTGTTGACCACCCAAGCCACCAGGGTCAGGTAATACTCCAGGTAGTCCGTGGTGTAGAGCGTCATGCCTGCCTCCCGGTCTCAGCCGTGCCGCAACAGTTGGCTGACTTCCAGCGCGACCACGGCGATCACGGCCGCGATCTCCGTGCGCAGCAGGCGCTGATGCGTCTCGCGGGACGGCTCCCGCCGCAACAGGCGCCGACGCATCCACCACCAGCCGTAAGCCGTCGCTCCGTAGAGGCACAGCCGCCACACGAAGAAGTGGCCGGCATGTGCCTGCAGCCAGTGCTGCCAGCCCTCGACGCCGCCGACCACGTGGATGCCGGCGATGTTCACCGCCACCGCGGCGGCGGCCACCAGCAAGGTCCACAGCAGCGCCACGCCGACGCGGCGGTTGAACAGCCATGGCAGCCGCAGCCCGGCCAGCCGGCTCATGGCGTACCGCTCCGCGGCTTCTGGACTTCCCGCAGACGGTCGCGTGTGGTGTCGCCCTCGAAGACGCCGCGCGAACCGGCAACGCGGGTGCTGTGGCGCTGGATGATCGCCATCGCCGAGTTGCCGGCCAGCGTGCGGCGCAGCTCCAGTTCGGTCTTGAGGTTGTTGATCTCCTGCTCCAGCGCGCTGTTCTCCTGGTCGACCGCCCGCACGGCCAGCTCGTTGGCAGCGACGTTCGGCTCCTTCTTGCCGGTCAGCAACGTGCGTTGCAGCAGCAGGGCCTTCTCCAGCACGCTGGACAGCGCCGCCTCGGACGCGAGGCGCCGGCCCAGCACGTCCTGGTCAGGTTCGTCACGCAGGGCCTCGATCACGCCGCGGGTGATCGGCAGCGAGCTGCTGCCGGCCGCGTCGAGATTGGCCAGCGTCGTCGGCCGGGCGCCCGTCACCAGTTCCTGCAGCGCCTGCAGCTTGGTCTCGTACTCTTCCTGGATCACTGGCGTGAGCCCGACGCCAGGCGTGGTCTGGGTCTTCGTGCAGTTTTCGCAGGTGCGTTGCTCGCGTTCGCCCAGAACTCGATTCGCAAAGGCCGCGGCCGCGCCAGGCGACGACCAGGTTTGGCAGGTCAGGCGGTTGCCGCAGGCGCTGCGCGCGATCGACGAGGTATCGGTGGCGCTGCGCCCGTTGAGCAGGTTGTAGCCCGCGCGCGTCACATCGCCGACCACCTTGATCGAACTCTGGCCAGAGCCACCCGCGTTGCCGCCGCCGACCCAGGGCACGCCGTTGTTCCCTTTGTTGGACTCGGCCTGCTCGATGGCGGAGACGGCGTCGGTGCTGCTGACCGCATCCCGCAGCGCCATCCCCTCGGCGAGCTGGTCCCAGCCGGCCTGGCCACCGGCCATGTCCGCCATGCGATTGGCGATGGCCCGGCAGGTCATCTTCGAGCGGTCGAAGTCCAGGCGCGCCTGGAGGATGCCGTTGGTCAGCAGGTTGTAGAGCCCCGGGTCGGCGCGCTGGATGATCAGCGCCGGCAGCGAGGCCACGGCGCTGGTGGCGTTCTGGATCACGTTGCTCATGATCGCCTGGAAGCCGTTGGTGATGCCGTTGAGCTGGTTCTGCAGTGTCGTGGTGATGCTCATGTCGCCGCAGATCAGGTTGCTGTTCCAGCCGATTCCCACGCCGATGCTCTGCATGTTGCCGGCACCACCCATCGACACGGCCCGGCCGCCGCCGATGCTGTAGAGCACGTCGTCGCCGATCACGCTGCCGCTGACGTTCACGCCATTGGGATCGATGCGGGTCTGCGCCCAGGCGACGCCGACGACCAGCGTGATGGCCGCCACGAGCAGCGTGGCCCGCAGGTGCGATTTCGCGCGGCGCAGGAAGTCAGGGAGGGAGGCGTTCATCGTGGGTTCCTCACATGAAATCGACGCTGCCGAGGAAGACCTGGCCACGGCGCAGGCAGCAGGAGTACGGCCGCCACAAGGCCCAGGCGTAGTCGCCCTGCTGGGCCTGCACGCGGGTGCGGCTGTGCGGGAAGACCGCGCAACTGTTCGAGAGCGTCGGCGTCAGCTCCTGCCACTTGCCCGTCGATGCGTCGGTCTCCATCAGCGCGCCGGCCGGCCAGTAGCCGTCGCGGGCGCTGGCCAGCAGGGGCTGGTACACGTGAATCTGGTTGCGGCGCGTCACGATGTCGCCCGCGCGCTGCGCGACCACGGCGCCGCTCTTGTGGTCGTCGGTCTGGTGCAGGAAGCCACCGCGGGGATACACGTTGCCCCAGAGGTTCAGGCCGGTGCGCGTACCGATTTCGCGCCGGCCGGGGATGAGCGCTTCGGGGTAGAACGCTTCCGGGATGTTGTAGCGCCAGGCGATCGTGTCGAGCGTGCTCAGCAGATACGGCATGAAGGCCGTGCCAGCGCCTTCGCAGGTGTAGCCGGAGGCGCTGGCGAACTGGCTGAACACCAGCCCGGCCGGATGGCCGATGACATCGGCGTTCTTGAACTTGGCGAGGTTGTTCTCGTTGTCGTGATTGGTCGTGCCGTCACCGCCAGCCTTGGCGGTCGGGTTGGGCATGCTCATCGCCCTGACCTCCAGCCACGGGTTTTCGCCGGTGTTCGAGTAGCTCGACACCACCGCATCGGGGACGTAGTGGCGCACCTTGACGGAGGTGCGAACCGAGCAGCCGAAGGGCGTGCAGTACAGCCAGTAGCAGATACCGACCACGCGGTATTCGAGGCAGTCGGGGGACAGCGCCGACGAGACGATGGTGGCGGTGTCCAGGGCGAACGTCGACGTGGCCGCGCTCAGCAGCAGCGAGGCGGCGGTGGCGCGCAGGCGCCGGCGTGCCAGCAGGAGGCTCATGGCTGCGTGCTCCGGTAGGCGTTGATGCGCGCGACGGCGCGGGGCACGTCGGGCTCGCCGTAGACCACGTAGCGTCGATCGACCACCACGGCGGGAATCTTGGCGATGCCCAGTCCCCAGGCATCCGCGACACCTTGGTAGGCATGGCCGATGCGGCGCTGCAGCGCCTCGCCGCCGTCATGCAACCGCTGCCGCACCGCCGCTGCGGCCTGTTGCGGGTCGGCCGGCAGGTGCGCCGCGAGTTCGACCTCGATGCGCGTGGCCTGGTCCAGCTCGATGATCCGCACGCCGGCCGGGGCCTGCACCGGATGACGGCCGTCGGTGACGACGAGCACATCGGCCGCCGCCGCGATGGGACCGAGCAGCGCGGCGCACAGTCCAGCGGCCAGCCGGGCGGCCAGGGGGCGCCGCGAGGCGGCAGGAAGGTTGAGGGAATGAGCCGGCATGTCGCGCCTCCGCGGAGTCGATGCAGACTCGTAGTCGAGCGCAATGCAGATCAGGGAACGACAAAGAAACCGAAACCGGTCAGTCCCGATTTTTCTGCGGGTCGGCGGAAAGAAGCGGGAGCCAAAGGCTCCCGTGGTGATGAAATGAATGCGCGTGGGGTGGGGCTGCTACAGCAAGCCGGCTTCGGCGAACGAGTACGGGCTGCCCTTGCCGACGATGAAGTGATCCAGCACCCGGACATCGACGGTGGCCAGGGCGCTCTTCAGCCGCTCGGTGATCGCACGATCAGCGGCCGATGGCTCGGTGGTCCCCGAGGGATGCTGATGCGCCAGGATCAGCGCCGAAGCGTTGAGCGCCAGCGCACGCTGGACAACCACCCTCGGATACACCGAAGTCTGGTCGACCGTGCCCTTGAACAGCGGTTCGTAGGCGAGCACCTGGTGCTGGTTGTCGAGAAACACGACGGCGAAGATTTCGTTCGGCTCCGCGACCAGTTTCAGGCGCAGGTAGTCGCGCACGGCGGCGGGACTGCCCAGCGCCGGACCGGCCTTGAACACGCGGTTCTCCAGCAGGGTGATGGCCTGCCGGATGATCCAGTCTTCGTGCTGGGCGGCGATCAGGGTGAACGACTCCGGGCGGGAGTCGGCGATGACAAGAGACATGGCGAACCTCCAATGGATGAGATCGGAGGGCGCCTGCCCCTGGAGGGCAAACCCTCCTGGGGACGATGGGGATGGAACAGGTGACGAGCGGGCATCCACCACCGCGGATGCGGTGGCTGTTCGCGTCAAGGGATGCGATGCGAACGGGTTTCGATCAACGCGGACGAGCCGCGCCGCAGCCTTGAAGATCGATGGCTACCTGGGCATGTCACCGGCGACGCCGGAGGGCATGTCTGGGGAATGGGCGGGTTCGGCTGCGGTCGTGCTGCCGGCGGCAAGCAGGTCGATGGCCGACAGCAAGGCATCGCCTTCGACGGGGCCGTGCAGCAGGAGGGTCTTGCCGGACTCGCGGTCGCGCAGTTGCAGGGCCGGCGTGGCCGCGAGGCCCTGCTGTGCCGCTTCCGCCGCCTGGGCACGGATTACCGCATCGGGGCGATCGCTGTCGAGACAACCCTGCATGGCTGGCGTGAGGTCGGGATAGCGCAGGCCCTCCGGCAGGCCCTGGCCGTCGCCACGGGTGTGCGCGTAGAGCCACGCCACGGCCTGCCAGAACGTGGCATGTCCGCCCGTCTCGCCCGCACACTCGGCCAGGCGTGCCCCGGCAGTCGCGGCCGGCTCGTGCATGGACAGCGGCAGGTGGTGCCACTGCCAGTTCACCTCGGGATGGGCGTCGATCCAGCGCTTGAGCGCGGGGAAGTAGGCCCGGCAGTACGGACACTCCAGGTCGGCGTACCCGACCACCGTGAAGCGCGCATCGGCACGGCCATACAGCCAGGGCGGGCCGGCCGGTTTCGGCGCTTCGGACCCGGCGGCGGCCAGGGACATGGACTCGGTTGCCGGATGCGGCGCGCGCAGCAGCATCCACGAGGCCACCGCAATCGTCGCCACGATCAGCAGACCGATCCGGGGATGACGGCGGGCGAAGGAAGGCATGCGCATCGTGTCGCTCCCGTCAGGCCAACGTGTCCAGCGCCAGAGGTTCGATGCCCCGCGCACGGTCGACCTTCTCGGCCACGCGGAAGGCGGCATCCAGCTCGCTGATGCCGTGCTGCTGCATCAACTGGAAGCGTTCGGCCTTCTCCTCGGGCTCGGTCATCGCCATCGCCAGGTAGAGGCTTGGCGGCACAGCGCGGAACAGCACTTCCATCGACTTGGACAGGATGACGCCCTCGCTGAACTTGCCGGCCTCCTTGCGGGCCGAGAGCATCAGCGCCTTCTGCGAAGCGTTGAGTTCGCGGAAGCGCGCGATCTTCTCGACTTCATCGGGCGGCATCGACAGGCAGATCCACCACTCGATCATGTTGAGCATGGGCTCGGCCGCTTTCGGCAGGTCGTCCAGGTTCTGCGTGGCGAGCCAGAACCAGGCGCCGAGCTTGCGCCACATCTTGGTGATCTTGACCACGTAGGGCGCGAGCAGCGGGTTCTTCGTGATGATGTGGCCTTCGTCCGTCACGTTGATGATCGGGCGGCCCAGGAACTGGTCGCGCTCGGCAATGTTGTTGACGGTGTTGATGAGCGAGATGTAGGCAATCGAGAGTTGGGCGTTGTAGCCCTCGCGCGCGAAGGTGGCCAGGTCCACGATGGTGATGTCCGCCTCGGGCCACGGCGTGCCGGACCGGTCGAACATCTCGCCGTCCACGCCTTGGCAGAACATATCCATGGCGTCGGCCATCTCCAGCAGCCGTGCGCGCCGCATCTCCGGCAGCGTGGCGTCGCGGGCGCGCTCGCGCAGCGCGTCGCGCACATCGCGCGTGAGCACCGTGCGTCTGTCCGCCACGCAATGCTGGGCCGCATCGAGAATGCACTGGCGGATCAGGCTGCGGTCGGCGCGCGTCATGCGCGCTTCTTCCTTGTCCTCGCCGCCAGTGATCATCAGCCGTGCGGTGATCTCCAGCTCGCCGAGCACGTCGCGCTGCTCATCGCCTTCCACGGCCATGCCGGCATCGGTCTGGTCTTCGTCGAGCGCATCGGCGTCCAGCGTCTGTACCTGGCTCGGCGTATCGACCAGGCGCCAGGCGTCGGCGAACGGCGCCAGACTGACGCCCGCGCCCGGCGCGAGCTTCACGCGATGCACGGTGAGGCCCAAACGTGCCGCGAAGTCGCCGAACAGGCCGAAGCTGTTGCCCGCCTCGACGATGAACAGGCGCGGCCGATAGATCGCCGTCACCTGATTCAGGATATTGTTGAGCGTCGCGCTCTTGCCCGACCCCGTGGGGCCGAACAGGAACAGATGCGCGTTCATCTGCCGGTCGAGGCGGTTCAACGGATCGAAGGTGATCGGACCGCCGCCGCGGTTGAAGAACGTGATGCCCGGATGCCCCGTGCCTTGGCTGCGGCCCCAGACCGGCGCCAGGTTCGCCGCGTGCTGCGCGAACATGAGCTGGGTGTACCACTGGCGCTTGTCGGCCGCCGGATCGAACACGCACGGCAGCCAGCGTAGATAGCTGTTCAGCGGCGCCACCTCGTCCTCTTCGCGTACCGGTTGCAGGCCGGCGTTGAGCATCACGTTGACGAGCTGCAGGCCGCGCGCATCGAGCTGGGCCAGGTCGCGGCCGCGCAGGTAGAACGCCAGCGCGCCACGGTAGAGCTTGTGCGCGCTGCCGATCAGCCCGCGCGCCTGCTGCACGTCCTGCCGGGTCTGCTCCGAGGCCAGGGTCTCGCCGACGGCCTTCCTGGCGAGGTGGTTGAGGTGCGCCTCCAGTACGTCCTGGGGTGTGGCGACCAGCGTCAGGCACATCACCGTATCCTCGGGCATCTGGTCGAACAGCGCGTTCATGGCATCGCCGCCTTTGCGCGTCTCACCGGTCAGATGGCCGGTCGCCGGCGGCGTGCGCAGACGATCCATCACGATCACCCGATGCGGCATGCCATCGAAGAACCACAGGCCGTTGGGCACGTCCGAACGTGGCTGGCCGAAGAACAGGCGCTGCGCGAAGTCGGTGCCGCTGGCGAGTTCGATCTCGCCCTCCTCCCGCTCTCCCGGGTAGCGGGTCAGCGCGTAGAAGCGTTCCCGATCTTCGGCAGTGGCGCCGAGCAAAGTCGGATTCGGGTTGAACCAGCGCAGCAGCCAGGCGTGGATGTCCGCCGCGCCGAGACGCCGGGCTTTCACGCCGGCATTCGCCAGCCCGCCGACGAGGCGGTCGCAGATCGTCGTCAGCGCCTGCTCGGGCGACTGGCCGCGCCGCGAGGCCGGGGCCGCGGACGTGCTGCGGTAGACGACCATGCGCACGCGCCGGACCTGGCCGCGCCAAGGCAGGCGCGTCACGGCAGTATCCTCGAACAGGCCACCCGGCTTGGCGATGGCCCGCAGGTGATGGGCGAAGAAACGCAGGTAGAAGTCGCTGAATGCGCTGCCTTGCGCACGCGGCTGCAGATAGTTCGCCAGGGAGCGCAGATAGTTGTCCCAGTTGGCCTCGTCCTGGGCGTAGAGCTGCACCACCCAGGGGTTGTCGTCCAACTCGTCGAAGGAGTCCTGCAGGGCGTTCTCCAGCGCATCGCGCGCCTGCCATAGCCAGGCCATCTCGCGGCCCTCGGTGCCGACCGGCGCCAGCTCGAAGAAGGCCGCCACCGACTGGCCATCTTCCAGCAACATGCACTTGCTGCCGGGCAGGTACTCGACCCAGGGCAGCAAGTCCGCGAACGACGGCGCGACGCCATAGAGCGCATCGTGGTCGGCCTGGGTGGCCGGCCTGCGCCGGCCCCGGCCGAGCGCGCTGCCCGGCTCGGCGACACCCTGTGCCACCAAGGCCGCCACGTGCCGTGCCCAGGCATCATCGGTCGCATCCACGGCGTCAGCAGGCGATGCGTCGCCCTTGCGTGACCACGACAGCGACCAGGCCATCAGTAGTCCTCCACGCGCTCGCCCGGCATCGCGTACTGCACGCGCTGGTAGAGCGGGAACACCGTGCTGTAGCCGGGCACCGGCACCGGGTCGGTGCCCGCCAGGTGCGGGAACACGTACATCACCAGGTCGGGGTTCGGCAGGCGGTGGAACTGGCGGTAGATCTCGTTCTGCGCGGTACGGGTGTAGCGCGCCTGCACGCCGGGCGCCGCCTGCACATCGGCCTCGACCAGCGGCCGGCGCAGGCCCTGGCGCGCATCGAGCAGTTGCCGCGCGGCCTGGCCGCCGCCCGCGCTGCCGCCGGTCTCCCGATGCCAGATGTCGAGCATGGTGCTGTCGCCGTGCGGCAGCAGCTTCTCCTTGCTGGTAGCGCAGCCGCCGAGCAGGGTGGCCGCCAGCAGCACGGCGGCCGCGTCAATCCAGATCCGAGGCATGGGCTTCTCCGGTGCGGTGGTGGACCCGACGCCCCTTGGCGTCGTAGTCGATGTCGAGCGGCTGCTCCAGATGCACGGCCACCTTGGCGCCGGGCTGCACGTAGACCGCCGCGAAGGCCTGGCCGTAGAGCTTGTTGACCCAATCGGCCATGTCGCGCACGCCGCCCGCGAGGATGCGGCCCATCGCTTCGTTGCCGCTGATGCCGACGGTGCCCAGCGAGCCGTTGCTGTTGGCGACCACGGCCACGCTGCCGTTGTCGGACTTGATGAGCGAGGCCGCGCCGGCGCCGGCCGCGGTGATGAGCGCCTGACTGCCCAGGTACTGCTGGGCGTTGCTGCGCCGCTCGCCGCTGACGCAGGGAATGCCGTAGGGGTCGCTGATCCAGCCCAGGCCGGCTTGGATGCTGGCGCCGTTGTGACCCGAGTTGCCGCCGCTGCTGCCGCCCTTGCCGCTGTCCTCCGGCACCGTGCGGATGGTGCCGTCCTGGAACACGAACGTGACCGAGCGGATTTGCCCGCGCACGCACGAGAGCGTCCAGTCGCCCGAGGCCGTGCCGCTGACCACGGCGCCGGCCACGTCGGGGATGTCGATGCCGTTGGCCGTGAGGTTATCCGGGCCGATCAGCACCTTGAACGGGTACGGGTCGTTGACGGTTCCATCGATCGGCACGCGCCCGATCAGCGCCGTCATGGCAATCGACCCCATGAGCGTCGAGTTCGACGGCACGGTGTAGACCGCCTTCGTGGAGGCACCCACCGCGCGGCTGCCGACGTCGGCGACGGATTCCGCTGCGGCCGACAGGCTTTTCTGGGCCGGCCCGAAGCTCAGGGGAAAGCTCGGCTCCTTGCTGCCGTTCTTGGCGTCGACCTTGGCATCGTCGGGCTCGACCCACTGCGTACCACCGACGCCGCGGTTGAAGCGCTTGCCGTCACCCTCTTCCAGCCCCAGCCCGACGGGCAGGTCGGACGGGCCACCCTTGCCGGCAAGGCCGTCCAGTTGCCGCTGCAGATCCTGCAGCAGCCCCTGGGTCTGCTGCCTGTCGCTGGCCACCTGGGTGCGCTCCTGCTCCAGGCGGTTGCGCTCGCCTTCCAGCGCGCTCTGGATGCGCTGGTCGATCGCGCTTTCCCGGGCACGCAGGCGCGCGTTCTCGGCCTTGTGCTGCTTGTTGTCGCCGAGCGCGCTCTGCAGCTCGGTGCGCAACTGCTTCACCTGGGCCACCAGCGTGGCGACGGTATCGCGCGGCGTGTCGCCTGCGATGCCCAGGGCTTTCATCTCCTCGGGCGTGAGCGTACTGGCCGCGCCCTTGGGGGCGGGCTGGCCGCCGGGGGCGCCGGAGAACAGTTTGACGCCGACGAACACCAGCAGCAGCGCCATCGGGATCAGCAGCCACTTGAGCAGCGGATTACTTTTCATCGCGCGCTCCTCCGGTCGAGCCGGCCGCGGCGGCCGGCGGCAGGTTCGCGGTGGCATCGATCGGGCTCAGCGCCGGCAGCAGCGACTCGGCCAGGCCGTGGCCGCGCGTGACCAGGTAGAGCACCGTGGTGTCGGACGGGGTGCCGGCCGGCCCCAGGTTCGGATGCTGGAAGGTCGCCGCCACGAAGTTCCCCTGCAGGGCGCGCGGGTCGAGGTCGAGCCAACGCGCCGAGGTGTTGGTGAGGCGCACGGCCGTCACCCACTGGTCTTCCAGGCGCCACGCGGCCAATGCCCGCGCGTGCACCGGCAGCGTCGGCAGCAAGGTGTCCAGCGCGAGGTCGCGGCGCAGGTTTACGCGCCCGATGCCGGCGACCGGCTCGACGGTGCGCAGCGGCGCGTACAGGTTCTGCGCGGCATGGCGCGTCAGCACGACCGATACCGGCGTTTCGCGCCGGGGAACGGATTTGTCTGCGGGCGCATCGGCCTGCTCGTCCGCGCCACTTGCTGCACCGCCGCCGTAGCGCTTCGCGGGGGCTTCCGCCTCCACGATGCGCACCGGCTCCAGCGGCGCCTGGCCGTCCTTCGCCGGCTCGGCGGCGATGTCGAGCAGGATCAGCGCGCCGGATTCCACGTCCTGCAGTTGCAGCCGCGTTGGCGGAATCGGCTCGCTCGCCCGCAGGGAGATCGCGCCGCCCGCACTCTGCACGCGCAGGTGGTCGCCGGCGCTGGCCGGCACGCCGACGCGCACATTGCGGTCGATGAAGACCACGCGCTCCTGGCCGACCACCAGCGGCACCGGCAGGGGCAGCCGCTCCCAGCGCAGGATTTCCACGGCCTGGCTGGCCGGCACGAAACCGAGGATCAGCAGGACGCCGGCCAGGGCCGACCAGTTAACGGGCTTCATGGGGAGTCTCCCTGCAGATGGCCGGAGGCATTGGCGGGCACGCCGGCCTCGGTCGGCGTCGGCGACGGTTCGATGCGCTGGGGTGCGCTGGCGTAGCAGTCCAGCGCCAGGCCGAAGGGGTTGTGCTCGGGGTCGATGTCCAGCCGGACGACCTTGATGGGGTAGCGCACCAGGGCGTGCTTGACCTGCTCGGAGCCGTAGTATTCGTCCGCGCTCACGTCGAGCGTGACGATCCAATCGCGGTCGGAGAGCACCTTGACGCGCGTGGCCGGATCATCGCCGTAGCCGCGACCGGGAATCTCGTAGATGCCGCGCACGCGCTGACGCAGCTCGCCACTGGCGCGCCGGTACTCGTAGTCCTGTTGCAGGAAGGCCCGGCAGCTCGGCGTGAAGTAGGCCGACAGCGCGCGCAGGTTGCGCGGGTAGTCTTCTTCGCCGTTCGTGGGCCAGCGCTGCACCTGCTGCCAGATGTAGAACGAGAAGGCATACACGCTCTCGGGCGGCACGTCCCACCACTTGCGCGTGCTGCCCGAGCGCAAGTCCGGCGGCACATGGATGGTCAGACTCTTCGGCGCACTCCACCAACCGAAGCCGAGCAGCAGCGCCACCACGAACAACGCGCCGGCCCCCAGACGCAGCGTCTTCACGTGCGCCTGCAAGTGCGCAACCTCGTTCTTGAAACGGCTCACTGAACTACCCTCCTGTCGCTGACGCGACATCCTCCCCGAGGGAGGTTCGCGCGCCCTTGGGGCGGCCGTGCGGGCGCGCTCATGGCGCACCTCGATGGGCATTGCGCCGGGTAGTCCAAAAGCCCGAGCGGGTGATGAGGCGCTGCCCGCCCAGGAGTGCCGCCAGCGCCGGGTGCCGCAGGGCCAGCCGCCACTGGAGCTGCCGGTACAGCCAGGTGTCGGGCCGGCCGCGCTTCTGTGCGCGCAGGAACCCGCCGCCGACGAAGACGCCCAGCGCGATGCCGGCGACGATCAGCGTGGGCACCATGGCGATGCTGTGCGTGAGCCAGGCCAGCGGCAGGCCGAGCACGAATCCGGCTGCGGCCGACAGGCCGGCGCAGATCCACAACTCGTCGGCGGTCAGCCCGCGCACGACCACCGGCTGGCGGTTCAGCCGGTGCGGCAGGAAGGTCACCAGGGTGTCGCGCGGGGTCTCCGAAGGGACGGCCATCGCTTGCCGCCCTCACAGCACGCCGGTGGCCTTGGTGAGCAGCCAGATGCCGACCACCAGCAGGATTGCCCCCACGGCGACCGTCAGGCCGAACTGGCCCCAGGTGGCGCGGCCGGTGTGGATCTCCGAGTAGCGTGTGTAGGCGTGATAGCAGACACCGACGAACATCGAGGCGACCACGAGCAGCGCGATCAGCAGCACGATGTCGTAGCCGTAATTCTGCAAGGTCTGCAGGATGCCGCTGCCCTGGCCGCGCGATGGGTCTTCCATGGTCGGCAGGCCCTGCGCGAAGGCCGACAGCGGCAGGCCCGCGAACGCCAGCGGTAGCAGCAGCAGTGCGACGATGCGGGACGGAATGCGATGGGATGTCGATGGCAGGTTCATGGCGTATGGCCTTTCGTGACGTTCAGGAGAGGAGGAAGAAGGTCAGCACCAGGTACATCGCCACGAAGCGCACGACGACGGCGAGGAACTGACGTTCAGTGATGCGGTGCTCGGCCCAGCCGACGTAGGCGGTGCGCATGGCCCACACGCCCCACAGCAGCAACACGGCGAACACGAAAGCGAGCACCACGGCAGAGACGGCCGAAGGCGCAAAGCCGCCGTTGGCCTGGAAGGCGGCGACCTGATCGGCAGAGGGCGTCATGGCGACGGCTCCTCGTCGTCGGCGCGGTCGCGGCGGACGTAATCGCCGACCAGCGGGACGGGATCGCGCGGCTGTGCACGCTGGGGCACGAGGTAGTCCTGCAGGCCGGCGCGAACGCGCTTCAGGTCGGCACGCAGTCGGGCGTAGTCGAAGTGATAGCGGGCGCGTTCCTGCGGGGCGGAATTGGCGGCGTGCTCGGCGAGGCGGTCGATCAGGTCGAGCTGGCGGGCGAGCGCGGCGAGCTGCTCACGCTCCGGGGTGTCGTCGGCGATGGCGGGTTGCATGGCCGAGAGCGACACGGCCAGCAGCACGGCCAGCGAAGGCCATGCGGATGCGCGGCGGTTGGTCTGTCCCATCGAGCCATTCCCAAGTGAAGCGAATGGCCTTGATGCTGTGTCCCTTGCGCGGCTCGCGCCGCAATCAAACGGAACCGGTGGTCAACCGTATTTCAGAGGTGTTGCTTGATCTGCTAGCCGACGCTCTATCTGCTGTCGCAGCAGGGCCAGCAATCGTGACTCACGCCTCACCAACGAGCAACACGCAAGGATCGCCTTTAGGCGTCAAGATCGTCGTCTGCCGCCTCCCTCTCGTGACACTGACCCGAAAGTTCTGTCGTGCTTGGTCATTGATTTGATCTCTGGAGTTGAAGCGCACAATGCGGTCTGTGTTTGCGACGATCTTCCCTTTTGCCCGCTTCGGCCAACCTTCAAAAATGATTACCTCGTCGAACTGTTTCCCCTTCGCTTTGTGCATGTTCATCACGACAACGCCGGATTCGGGCTTAGCGCTCGTAGAAAAGTGCTCTTGGACGAAGGCTTGTCGAATGATCGCCAGCGCATTGCGATATCCGTTGTCTCGCCAATCCTGAGAAAGTTGTTGGCGAAGTTGAGTACCTCGGTCCAGTAGGCGGATGTTTCGAACCTCCTCCGCGATCTCTTTCAGGCGTTTGCATGCACCATCTTCCAGAACGCGCCGCACAGCGCGCCAATCCTTGTCTGGATCGCCCGTCAAGACAAGGGCGCGAACCTGATCGTATACCGTCAACACGTTGACGAGGATACTGTTCCTGCGGATGGCTTTGCCATTAGCACGGCTTGCCAACAACTCTTCATAAGCGCCCCGGATGCTCGCAGCCTCCTTCAACGCCCCTTGCGTCGGCTCACTCCCATCTTTGCCTTGGAAGTAGTTGCACAATAGGTCAATGAACTGCGCGAAGTGACGACTATCTCCGGAAGGTTGCATCAAAAGGCCAATGACTTCAGCTCCAAGGATCGCGGCCTCCATCTCGATGGTTGCCGTGTGAAACACCTCCGTCATCCCGGCCGGAGGGTGACGCAAAGCGTCAGACACCAGGCGCGTCAATTTCTTGGTCGGAACAAGAATCGCCAGAGACCAGTTCTCAATGCCTTGAGTGGCTCTGTTGCAAAGATTGGCGGCAGTCAGAGGTAGGCTGTCGCTCTGCGCCGATCAGGCGGCTGCTGCGAAATGGTGGTTGAGCATGCCCATGGCCTCCGTCAGCGCCGAGGGCCCAATGCCAAAAGCTCTCTCCACAAGGCGCACCTCGCCCCTGATGCCGGGCTGCAGGCACCAGGGGCGAGCCTGTCCTTTGCGCAGGGCTCGCATGACTTCGAATCCCTTGATCGTGGCATAGGCCGTGGGGATCGATTTGAAACCGCGCACCGGCTTGATCAGTATCTTGAGCTTTCCGTGATCGGCCTCGATCACGTTATTGAGATACTTCACCTGCCGGTGGGCCGTCTCCCGGTCCAGCTTTCCTTCGCGCTTCAATTCGGTGATCGCTGCACCATAGCTCGGCGCTTTGTCGGTATTGAGCGTGGCAGGCTTTTCCCAGTGCTTCAGGCCTCGCAGGGCCTTGCCCAGGAACCGCTTCGCTGCCTTGGCGCTGCGGGTCGGCGACAGGTAGAAATCGATCGTGTCGCCCCGCTTGTCGACTGCCCGGTACAGGTAGGTCCACTTGCCCCGCACCTTGACGTAGGTTTCATCCAGGCGCCAGCTCGGATCAAAGCCACGCCGCCAGAACCAGCGCAGCCGCTTCTCCATCTCCGGGGCGTAGCACTGGACCCAGCGATAGATCGTCGTATGGTCGACCGAAATGCCGCGTTCCGCCAGCATTTCCTCAAGGTCGCGATAGCTGATCGGATAGCGACAATACCAGCGCACCGCCCACAGGATCACATCACCCTGGAAATGGCGCCACTTGAAATCCGTCATCGTTCCGTCCGTCCAATCTCCGCCAAGCATGCTCAAGCTTCACGATTTTTGCAACAGAGCCCACACGAGTATTGAGCATAGTCGAGATTGGTGCAGATCACTTCTGATATTGAACTGTCAGGAGCTGGCTGCACAACAGCCATTACGCCCAATCAACTGGTGCAGTCGTCTTCTGAAAATGACATTTGGTATCTCTCATAAACGGATGTTTTTGAGAGAACTATCTTCGGCCTTCACACGCACGAAAGGCGGCGAAGCTCCGCCGTTAATCCGTCCGCCGGAGATCTCGCCCAGGCAGGCTGAAGGCCGAGCAAGCCTGACAGGCCCGAAAAGCCCGGCACGGGCGTCGGCGGCGATGACGGCGGCGGCATTATCCAGGGTTGATGATGGAAGTGGAGGATATCGACAACCTCTCGCGCAACCAAGACATCGCGGTCGGACTGCAAGTGATCTTGAAGCCACGGGCCCGTCCCACCCCGACATGGACCTCGATGCCCGAACGGACGTTAGATTTCGAGTTCTAGGCGTTCTGCGATGAAGGTTGGATCCCAGCCGGGATTGAAAGTGTCGACGTGGGTGAATCCGAGCCGCTCGTATAGGCCACGCAGGTTCGGGTGGCAGTCGAGCCGCAGCTTGGCGCACCCCTGCGTTCGCGCGGCATGGCGGCAAGCCTCGATCAGCGCGGAGCTGACACCCCGGCCCGCATGTGTCCGTCGCACCGCGAGCTTGTGCAGATATGCGGCCTCCCCCTTGAGGGCGTCGGGCCAGAACTCGGGATCCTCGGCCGACAAGGTGCAACAGCCGACGATGCCGTCGCTGCAACTCGCGACTAGGAGCTCGGATCTCAGGACGAAGGTCTCCGCGAATGTCCGGTCGATCCGCGCGACGTCCCAGGCGGGCGTTCCCTTGGCGGACATCCACGCCGCAGCGTCGTGCATCAGCCGCACAACCTCGTCGATATCACCCGAGCAGGCGACCCGAACGTTCGGAGGCTCCTCGCTGTCCATTCGCTCCCCTGGCGCGGTATGAACCGCCGCCTCATAGTGCAGTTTGATCCTGACGAGCCCAGCATGTCTGCGCCCACCTTCGCGGAACCTGACCAGGGTCCGCTAGCGGGCGGCCGGAAGGTGAATGCTAGGCATGATCTAACCCTCGGTCTCTGGCGTCGCGACTGCGAAATTTCGCGAGGGTTTCCGAGAAGGTGATTGCGCTTCGCAGATCTCCAGGCGCGTGGGTGCGGACGTAGTCAGCGCCATTGCCGATCGCGTGAAGTTCCGCCGCAAGGCTCGCTGGACCCAGATCCTTTACAGGAAGGCCAACGGTGGCGCCCAAGAAGGATTTCCGCGACACCGAGACCAATAGCGGAAGCCCCAACGCCGACTTCAGCTTTTGAAGGTTCGACAGCACGTGCAGCGATGTTTCCGGTGCGGGGCTCAAGAAAAATCCCATCCCCGGATCGAGGATGAGCCGGTCGGCAGCGACCCCGCTCCGTCGCAAGGCGGAAACCCGCGCCTCGAAGAACCGCACAATCTCGTCGAGCGCGTCTTCGGGTCGAAGGTGACCGGTGCGGGTGGCGATGCCATCCCGCTGCGCTGAGTGCATAACCACCAGCCTGCAGTCCGCCTCAGCAATATCGGGATAGAGCGCAGGGTCAGGAAATCCTTGGATATCGTTCAGGTAGCCCACGCCGCGCTTGAGCGCATAGCGCTGGGTTTCCGGTTGGAAGCTGTCGATTGAAACACGGTGCATCTGATCGGACAGGGCGTCTAAGAGCGGCGCAATACGTCTGATCTCATCGGCCGGCGATACAGGCCTCGCGTCCGGATGGCTGGCGGCCGGTCCGACATCCACGACGTCTGATCCGACTCGCAGCATTTCGATCGCCGCGGTGACAGCGCCGGCGGGGTCTAGCCGCCGGCTCTCATCGAAGAAGGAGTCCTCGGTGAGATTCAGAATGCCGAACACCGTCACCATGGCGTCGGCCTCCGCAGCGACTTCCACGATGGGGATCGGGCGAGCAAAAAGGCAGCAATTATGAGCCCCATACCTACAAAGCCCCACGCATCAAGCTTTTGCCCATGAAGCAACCAGGCAATGGCTGTAATTATGACGACGCCGAGTCCCGACCAGACTGCATAAGCAACACCGACAGGGATGGATTTCAGAACCAGAGAAAGAAAATAAAATGCGATGCCATAACCGATTATGACAACGGCGGAAGGGGCAAGCTTAGTAAAGCCCTCGCTAGATTTTAATGCGGATGTTGCGATTACTTCGCCAACTATTGCGATAACAAGAAAAAGCCAGCCTTTCATGATATATCTCCCAATTTGTGTAGGGCTTATTATGCACGCTTAAAAATAATAAAAGCAGACTTGACCTGATAGTTTGGCTGTGAGCAATTATGTGCTTAGTGCATCTAACGCCGGAGTTAAGCCGCCGCGCGTAGCGCGGTCGGCTTGAACGAATTGTTAGACATCATTTACCAACTGACTTGATGATCTCGCCTTTCACAAAGCGAATAAATTCTTCCAAGTGATCTGCGCGTGAGGCCAAGTGATCTTCTTTTTGTCCCAGATAAGCTTGCTTAGCTTCAAGTAAGACGGGCTGATACTGGGCAGGTAGGCGTTTTATTGCCCAGTCGGCAGCGACATCCTTCGGCGCGATTTTGCCGGTTATTGCGCTGTACCAAATGCGGGACAACGTAAGCACTACATTTCGCTCATCGCCGGCCCAGTCGGGCTGCGAGTTCCATAGCTTCAAGGTTTCCCTCAGCGCCTCGAATAGATCCTGTTCAGGAACCGGGTCAAAGAATTCCTCCGCTGCCGGACCTACCAAGGCAACGCTATGTTCTCTTGCTTTTGTAAGCAGGATAGCTAGATCAATGTCGATCATGGCTGGCTCGAAGATACCCGCAAGAATGTCATTGCGCTGCCATTCTCCAAATTGCAGCTCGCGCTTAGCCGGATAACGCCACGGGATGATGTCGTCATGCACGACAAGGGTGACTTCTATAGCGCGGAGCGTCTCGCTCTCGCCAGGGAAAGCCGAAGCCTCCATAAGGTCATTGAGCAATGCTCGCCGCGTCGTTTCATCAAGCTTTACGGCCACAGTAACCAACAAATCAATATCGCTGTATGGCTTCAGGCCGCCATCCACTGCGGAGCCGTACAAATGCACGGCCAGCAACGTTGATTCCAGATGGCGCTCAATGACGCTTAGCACCTCTGATAGTTGGTTCGAAATTTCGATGGTCACCGCTACCCTCATGATGTCTAACGCCTGAGCTCAGCCGACCGAAACCGCGTAGCGGTTTTGGGTCGGCTGCAGCGATTTGTTGGGCGATAGCTTGCCACATTCTCTCAACGATTGGGATTTGACGTACTTTCCGCACTTTGTAGCGCGACCACATCATGCTCCCCCTGGCCGCGAGAGCCCTCCGCTCGGGAAACACAAGACAGACCGAGCACGACTGTTGCAAGGGTCAAACAGTACACGACAACCGGCCAAGCCGTGTTGCGCGGCAACAGCGAAATGATCAACGTTCCGATGCTTCCTAGCAGTACACCGCCCAAGCAGAAGTAGACTGCCGTGACCGTTCCAGCAACATGGTCGAATCCTCGAAGAGCGCCATTGGGCGCCACAGATACCGCTGTGGCGACACCAATACCCACTAGCCACATTGGAGAAATAAAGCCTAACACGGACTGCGAAGCCCATATTTCGGTGATGGCAAGCAATACTGCTCCAGCTATCAGGCATCCCATTCCCATTCGCAAGACGCTTGGGCTGCCCCACTTGGGTATTACACGCCCCATAAAACGAGCTGTAAACACCATGGCAATTGCCACTGTGGCGAACAGCAGGCTGAAGCCAAGCTGAGACACACCTTGCCTGCCCATCATTAGTCCGGGCGCAATGGAGAAAAAGACGAAGAAGCTACCCATTCCAGCGGCGTAACACAACGTGTACAACCAGAAGTTCAGGCACTTAACGGGGAGTAGCAGCTGCGACCATTGCAAGCCCGCAACTCGTTGCACCCGGGTTTCAGGCCAGAATCGCCACGCTGCTGCAGATGCAGCGATCATGCCCAAACCTAGAAACGCAAAGATAGCCCGCCACCCAAGCCACATGTCGACGAGCGCTCCGAGCAATGGGCCTACCGCCGGGACCATGGCCAGCATGGATCCGAGTATGCCGTAAATGACATTACTTTCCTCGCGACCTGCGTAAATGTCACGTACTGTTGCAAACGTGGAAACAAGGCACGCCGAGGCACCACAAGCCTGAAGAATCCGAAGCCCCAGAAAGACTTCAGCCGATGACGTAAGAGCGAGGCCCATTGACGCCACAACGTAGGCGAGGCCACCTCCCAGTAGAACGGGGCGGCGCCCCAGTCGGTCCGATAGCGGTCCAAACAAGAGCTGACCGGCACCAATCATGACCAAGTACGTTGTCAGCGTAAGCTGAATTGTGCTCGCTGTCGTACCAAGCGCGTTTGGCATAAACGGCACTGCCGGCAAGTACATGTCCATGCCGAGTGATGCCAATAAATCGAACGGTGATAACAACAACACCGTGGCGGCAAGGGAGTACCGCCAACTAAAATTTTTTGAGCGCACGAAACCATCTCCTTGAACAAAGGATTTGGCGGCGCTCCCGTAGAGCAAAAGGATTCTTGAGAACGCCGCAACAACCGAAAAATGAAGGTTGCTGCGGCTTACTTGTCTGCGTTCTTGGAAATGCTCATCTGCCGACTATCTCATGATTGAATTTGAATCGTAACAACTTTCAAGCAACTCTGCGAGGAGCCTTATTGTGCGCCCAACTTTGTTTTAGGGCGACTGCCCTGCTGCGTAACATCGTTGCTGCTCCATAACATCAAACATCGACCCACGGCGTAACGCGCTTGCTGCTTGGATGCCCGAGGCATAGACTGTACAAAAAAACAGTCATAACAAGCCATGAAAACCGCCACTGCGCCGTTACCACCGCTGCGTTCGGTCAAGGTTCTGGACCAGTTGCGTGAGCGCATACGCTACTTGCATTACAGTTTACGAACCGAACAGGCTTATGTCCACTGGGTTCGTGCCTTCATCCGTTTCCACGGTGTGCGTCACCCGGCAACCTTGGGCAGCAGCGAAGTCGAGGCATTTCTGTCCTGGCTGGCGAACGAGCGCAAGGTTTCGGTCTCCACGCATCGTCAGGCATTGGCGGCCTTGCTGTTCTTCTACGGCAAGGTGCTGTGCACGGATCTGCCCTGGCTTCAGGAGATCGGAAGACCTCGGCCGTCGCGGCGCTTGCCGGTGGTGCTGACCCCGGATGAAGTGGTTCGCATCCTCGGTTTTCTGGAAGGCGAGCATCGTTTGTTCGCCCAGCTTCTGTATGGAACGGGCATGCGGATCAGTGAGGGTTTGCAACTGCGGGTCAAGGATCTGGATTTCGATCACGGCACGATCATCGTGCGGGAGGGCAAGGGCTCCAAGGATCGGGCCTTGATGTTACCCGAGAGCTTGGCACCCAGCCTGCGCGAGCAGCTGTCGCGTGCACGGGCATGGTGGCTGAAGGACCAGGCCGAGGGCCGCAGCGGCGTTGCGCTGGCACTGTTGCAAAGTTAGCGATGAGGCAGCCTTTTGTCTTATTCAAAGGCCTTACATTTCAAAAACTCTGCTTACCAGGCGCATTTCGCCCAGGGGATCACCATAATAAAATGCTGAGGCCTGGCCTTTGCGTAGTGCACGCATCACCTCAATACCTTTGATGGTGGCGTAAGCCGTCTTCATGGATTTAAATCCCAGCGTGGCGCCGATTATCCGTTTCAGTTTGCCATGATCGCATTCAATCACGTTGTTCCGGTACTTAATCTGTCGGTGTTCAACGTCAGACGGGCACCGGCCTTCGCGTTTGAGCAGAGCAAGCGCGCGACCATAGGCGGGCGCTTT
>AKCV02000014.1 GCA_000272025.2 Imbroritus primus | reverse complement strand
CGCTGAACGTCATCGACGAGGCGAACCGCGAGTGCCTGACCATAGAGGTTGGCACATCGATCCCTTCGGCACGCCTGATCCGGGTCCTGAGTCGTCTGATCGACTGCTATGGCCGCCCGGATGCCATCCGTCTGGATAACGGCCCGGGGATGATCTCCCAGGCATTTACCGAGTGGGCGGCAGCCAAAGGCATTGCTGTTCGCTATATCCAGCCGGGCAAGCCCAACCAAAACGCCTTCATCGAGCGCTTCAACCGAACCTACCGGACCGAGGTGCTCGACGCTCATCTGTTCGCCACGCTGCAACAGGTCCAGGCCATCACTGACCAATGGCTGGTCGACTACAACGAATACCGCCCACATGAAGCGCTGGGCGGGATCCCGCCGGCGCAGTATATGCCCCGGTTAACCCACGCTCCGAATCTCTATCGGTCACTGCCTACTTGACAGGGGAGCTTACGGTCAGGTCGCGGTTGACGTCGTTCGGCGTGTTCAGCCCGGGCAGTGCATGCACAGCAGCGTATCCCACGCTGCGGCGATGGTGGTGGCGTGATAGCGCTGTGCTGCCTGCCGTCCGGCCCGGCCCAGCTGTGTGCGCAGCGCGGCATCGCCGAGCACGCGGATGAGCGCGGCGGCCAGGGCATCCACGTTGTCCGGCGGCACCAGCAGGCCGGCGCCGGTGCCTTCCAGGATCGCGCGCGGGCCTGTCGGACAGTCGGTCGAGACAATCGGCAGGCCGCAGGCCATGGCTTCGATCAGCACCATGCCAAATCCCTCGTAGCGCGAACTCAGGCAGAATGCGGAGGCGGTACGATAGTACGGCAGGATGTCGGGTGTCGTGCCCGGCAGGTCAACGCGGTGGCCGATGCCAAGCGTGTCGCGCAACGCTTCCAGCGCCGCACGTGACTCGCCTTCACCCACAATGCGCAGCCGCCACTCGGGGTACCGTGCCACGACCTGTTGCCACGCACGCAGGAGGAGGTCGAAACCCTTGGCGGGAATCAGGCGACCGACAGCCAGGAGCAATGGCGCGTCGTGAACGGTGAGCGAGACGGGGCTGCTGGCCGCAGTGCCTGGCGCAGGCGCATCCGGTGTCATCCGGGTTGCCCCTCCCGTAGTCATCTCGGTCGCGATATCGGCATCTATCTCCGTACCCATCTCAAACGGCAGCGGATTGGCGATCGCCACGATCGGTGCGCGCGGACGCAGCGCTTGCTGCCAGCGTTTGCGGTCGCGTTCGGTCAGTACCACCACCGCATCAAAGCGGCTGGCCGCCAGACGGCGCGCCACGCGGCGGCTGCGGCGACCGAGGTCTTCATCAAAGTTGCAGTGCTCCCAGGCGATCTGCCGTACCGGCAGGCCCAGCGCTGCGGGTGCGGTGAACCACGCCAGCATGGTATCCACGCCGACCAGCACCTCGATGCCGTGCTGCTTCAGGTAAGCGCGGATGCCGCGTACCGTGGCCACGTAACGGCGCTTGAACGACGGGCGCAGGGCGTGCAGCGCATGCAGATGCACCGCTGGATGCAAGGGAAAGCAACTGCGTTCGCCCCATAGCGCCAGCACATGGACGGTGTAGCCGCGCGCAGCGAGCGCGCTGGCGACCACGGCGGTCACGCGCTCGGCGCCAGCCAGCGCATCGAGCGTGCCGGTCAGGAAGCACACCACCGGGCGGGCGCTCATGCCGGTTTCTCCTCGCACCATGCCCGTACCAGCAGCGTGACGCCGATCAGCACCGCGCAGGCGTTGGCGCACAAATAGCCGATGGCTGCTCCGCGCGCACCCATGGATGGAATCAACATGCTGTCGATGGCAATCGTCACGGCCAGCACGGCAAGCCATTTACCGACGATCCAGATCGGGCGGCGCAGCATGACGGCCAGCAGGGTCAGGGCGGCATCGGCAAAC
The DNA here is from genome assembly GCA_000272025.2 of Imbroritus primus. Classification (GTDB taxonomy): domain Bacteria; phylum Pseudomonadota; class Gammaproteobacteria; order Burkholderiales; family Burkholderiaceae; genus Imbroritus; species Imbroritus primus. The sequence continues at coordinate 81,557 of AKCV02000014.1, read as the reverse complement.
AGCAGGGCGCTGCCGAGCGCCACGAGGCGCAGCAGGGCGGCAGCATCGCTGAAGGCCGCGCCATACAGCAGATGCACGACCCAGGGCGCCAGCAGCGCCAGTACCGCACCGCCAGCCAGGCCGAGCAGGGCCATGCCGCTTGCCAGTTGTGCCACGCGGCGCATCGCCATGGCGCGGTCGACTTGCGCATAGACCAGCAGCGGTGCGAGCGCATTCACCATGACGGTTGCGAGCAGCAGTAGGTTGTCGAGCAACTGCATGCTGGCCGCGTATGCGCCGAGCTCGGCCAGTGGCACGGCCGGCTTGAGCAACAGCTGATCGACCCGGCGTGCGGCCATCATGACCAGCATCGCGAGCCAGAACAGCACCCCGTCATGCAACAGCGTTTTCAGGATACCGCGGTCGAGTGGGCCGGCGTGTGGCGGCATGCCGCGCGTGCGGCGTGCATACAGCATCGCCAGGCAGGCCGCGACCAGCAGCGATTCGAGCGCCAGCACGCCGGCATAGGCCGGCAGCGCGCGTACGCCCAGCCCGTACAGTGTGCCGATCAGCAGCAGTTTCACCAGCAGCGCCGCCATGGCGATGACCGAGGCAGGCCGGTTGTCCGTCATTGCCTGGAGCCATGCGATAACCGTGCCGAAGGGCTCGCGCAGCAGGATGCTGAGACCGAGGATGGCGACCGTGGCTCGTAGCAGGGAAGATTCGCTCAGCCAGAACACGGCCGCCAGCAAGCCGACATAGGCCAGCGCCGCGGCCATGAGCCGCAGCGCAAAGACATGGCGCAGCAGGCGAGGGTGGGTGTCTGGCGCTGGCAGCGCGACCAGCCGTGGCACGATGACCTCTGCGCCGCATACAAGCGTCGCGGCTGCCGCGATCAATACGAGCGACTGTGCATACTGGAACAGGCCGAAGCCTTCCACGCCGAGCGCCCGTGCCAACATGGCGGCGATACCGATACCGGCTACGGTCTGTACGCCGCGCTCGGCCAGTACCCACAGGACGTTATGCGTCAGTCGCCGTTGCATGCGTCGTCCCGCGACGCGTCATACGCACCGCACTGTTCGTAGAGGGTCAGCCAGGACTCGGCGATCGCGCTGATGCCAAATGTCTCCACCATGGCGGCACGCGCCTCGGGGCTGCGCGGCGCATCGAGGGTAGCGCGTATCGCGGCTGCCAGCGCAGCTGCATCGCCAGGCGGCACGATACGCTGTGCGTCGCGTACCAGCAGGCGGATGCCGGAGACATCGGTGGCCACGACCGGCAGTTCGCTGGCGAGCGCTTCGGCAACCGCCAGCGGCATGCCTTCGATGTTGGATGACAGCACGAACAGGTCGGCGGCTTGCAGTAGTGCCGGAATATCGTCACGGTTGCCCAGCAGGGTGACGGCCCCATCGAGCCCGGCAGCGGCGATCTGCTGTGCCAGTGCGGTACGCAATGGTCCATTGCCAGCGATCAGCAGGTGCGTGGCCGGATGGGCGGCATGCACCTGGGCAAACGCCTCCACCAGCGTGTGCTGCGCTTTCTCGGGCACCAGCCGGCCGACGTGCAGGAGCAGGCGCGTTGTCTCGGCGATGCCCAGGGCGGTGCGAAGGCGTACGCGGCTCGCGGGATCGGGTGCGAAGCGCGCCGTATCGATACCGTTGGGAATCACGACCACGCGTTCGGCCGGCGCCGCATCTGTCTTGATCAGGCTGGTGCGGCCGTCAGCGCTGACATGCGTGGTGAGAGTGCAGGCAGGGTCGGTCAGGCGATACGCCAGCATGCGCAGCCAGCCGCCTTCCTGCGTGCTGTGCACGGTGCAGAAGAGCGGCACCGTGCTGGCGCCGGGAGACGTCAGGCGGAGCAGGCGCGCAAACACGTTGGCGTGGAACATGTGGCTGTGGAGTACATCGGGTTTCCACTGTCGCACCACGGCGCGTGCGGCACGCAGGCCACGCAGCACCGCCAGCGGCTGCTTGCGCAGGCCCAGGAAGGTGACATCCACACCCTCCGGAATGGGGAACTGGCTGGCGGTTCCCGTGAGGCTGATGATGTGCACGGCGTGGCCGGCAGCATCCCACGCGGTTGCGAGATCCACGACCTGGCGTTCCGCGCCGCCGGTCAGCAGCCCTGTGGTGATGAGGAGAATGCGCATGTGTTGGCGGTCTCAGCGCGCACCGTAGCCGGTCAGCAGCGTGCGCAGTGTCTTGGCAGCGATCAGCAGGTCGAGCGCAAGCGAGCGGTGTTTGACGTAGTACAGGTCGTAGCCCAGCTTGGTCACGCTTTCGGCATCGGTCGCAGTGTAGCCCTGCTGGACCTGGGCCCAGCCCGACAGGCCGGGGCGTACCAGGTGGCGGTATGGATAGTAGGGAATACTCTGCGCGTAGCGCTGCGCGATCTCGACAATTTCCGGGCGCGGGCCGATCAGGCTCATCTCGCCCGCCAGCACGTTCCACAGTTGCGGCAGCTCATCGAGGCGGTACTTGCGGATGACGCGCCCGACGCGCGTGACGCGCGGGTCGTTGCGCACCGCGAACTGGTGTTCCGTGCCATGCTGGTGCGTCATGCTGCGGAACTTGAGCAGCGTGAAAGGCCGGCCAAAGCGCCCCATGCGGGCCTGGCGGAACAGCACAGGGCCGGACGATTCGGCGCGGATGGCCAGCGTCACCAGCAGCGAGGCAGGCAGGGCGAATGGCAGCAGCGCCAGCGCGCCGGCAATGTCGGTGAGGCGCTTGAAGGCATCGAACAGCAGGCGCGAGACGTGCTCGTCGTGGAATTCCGTATCGATATGCGCAAGCCCCACGCGGCCGGTCAGCAGTTCGCCCACGCGCTCCACCGAATAGATGCGCACATGGCTGATCTTCAGCTGCACCAGCAGGCGGGCTTGCTCGTCGTTGAGCGGGGCGCTCCGGTCGAGCATGATGCCGTCGCACTGCCGGGCTTCGGTCTCGCTGCGCACGACGCGCAGCGTGGCCGGAGCGGGACGCGCCGCGCCCGGCATGTCGAGCATGGCCTGCAGCGTGCCGACGGCTTGTGCATCGAGCGCGCCGAACACCGGTACGTAGCGGCTGATGAAACGCCGGTAGCCGAGCCACAGCCACAGCAGCGTGACACCGTAGCTGAGCAGCAGCGCGCCGCGCGAATACGGTAGATGGAACATCAGCACCACGCCGAGTAGCGCGGCGAAGGGCACGGCGGTGGAGAGGCCGATCAGGCTATTGCCTTCGATGGACGGCACGTGGATGGTGCGGTCGATCATCAGGCAGGCGAGCAGGTAAGGGAGTACCGACCACAGGATGGTCTGCGTGAACACATACGTGACATAGCCACGTTGCGCGGCCTGATGCGCCAGCCAGAGGTTGCACGCGAACAGCGTCAGGCCGAGCACGCCCCACGCCAGCATGCGGCTGCGACGGCGCGCCAGTTCGGACATCGTGCCCGGACCGGAGAGGGCCGGCTGGCCGGCTGGAACCGGGGGTTTGGAAGCGGGCGGCTTGGAAGGCGTCATGAACGTTTGTGTGCCTGCAGGGTATCGAGATAGACCTGCCAGGTCAGTTCGGCCATCGGTCCGATGCGATAGTGTGAAGCATAGCGCCGGCGTGCGGCATTGCCGAGCTCGGCGCGCCGCGCCGGGTCGGCAGCCAGTGCCTGCAGGGCAGCGGCCACGGCGCCGGGGTTGCGCGGCGGCACGAGCACGCCGCAGTTGCCGTTGTCGAGCTGCTCGCGGATGCCCGGCAAATCGCTGGCGACGATCGGCAGGCCAGCGCGCATCGCCTCAAGTACCGAGAGCGGAAAACCTTCGTGGTCGGACAGCAGCACAAAAATCTGTGCAGAGGCCAGCAGCGCCGGCATATCCTCGACCTCGCCAGGCAGCGTGATCTGCACCAGTGGCGGCGTATGGCTGGCATAGGCGCGCATGATGTCGAGCTGTGGGCCGTCGCCAGCGATGATGATCTCCACTGGCTGGGACGGCTGCAGGCGGCGTCCCGCGTCGATCAGCAGGTCGGGACGTTTGGGCGGCGCGAAGCGCGCGGCCATAACGATGCGTTCGACGCGCGCGGTCGGATCGGCGCGGTGCATGGTATCGGGAATGCCGTTGGGAATCGTCGCGATGCGTGCGGTGCGTAGCGGCAATCGGCGCGCCATGGCCTGCTCGGCCGAGGATACGCAGATCATGCGCGTCGTGAAGGGCGCCAGCAGGCTTTCCGTAAGCTGGGCCACCAGCCGTTGCAGGGCTGGCGCTTCCGGCTTGAAGGCAAAACCGTGCACCGTGTACACCACGGGAATGCGCAGCAGTGCGCCAGCCAGCCGGGCGATGGCGCCGGCCTTGGCGCTGTGGGCATGGATCAGGTCGGGGCGGATGCGGCGCAGGGTGGTCATGATCTGGCCCAGCAGGCGTATGCCGCGCAGCGGCGAGAGCGAGTTGTCGAGCAGCGGCACGGGAATCGCCCGCGCGCCGCTTGCTTCCATCTCGCGCAGCATGGCGCCTTCGCCGCCCGCCAGGACGGTCGCATCGACCCGTCCCGCAAGCGCGGCGTACAGGTCGGCCAGATGCCGTTGCGCACCCCCGGTCCCCGAGTCGGTGATCAGGTACGCGATTTTCAGCGGGGAATCTGCCATGGTCTGCCGGTGTCTGTTCCGTGTGCGCCCATCTTTACTGCCAGACCGCGCGGAAATGAGGTGCTGGGCATTATAAACTGGCCCGCTCGCCAGAATCCGGCAAAATACGGGTTTGACTGTGCGGAGCAGCGCGTGGCCGGCGAACTCGTCCGCCGGGCGTGCTCCAACGCAACGACCGTTCAGGAATCCATCCATGCAACTCGACGCCTCCATTTTCAAGGCCTACGACATCCGCGGCATCATCGGCAAGACTCTGGATCGCGACGTGGCGCGGCTGATCGGCCGATCCTTCGGCTCGGCCATGCGCGAATTGGGCGAGCAGACCGCGGTGGTGGGCCGCGACGGCCGCCTCTCCGGTCCCGACCTGCTGGGCGGCCTGGTGGAGGGGCTGCGCGCCGCTGGCGTGGATGTCATCGACCTCGGCATGGTGGCCACGCCGATGGTGTACTTCGGCGCCAATGTCGAACTCGACGGGCGCCGCGCCACCTCGGCCATCATGGTGACCGGCAGCCACAATCCGCCTGACTACAACGGCTTCAAGATGGTGCTGGCCGGACAGGCGATCTATGGCGAACAGATCCAGGCGCTGCGCGAGCGCATCGTCCGGGGCAGCTTTACCAGCGGCGCGGGCAGCTATGTGCAGGTCGATATCGCGCAGCAGTATCTCGACCGCATCACCGGCGACGTGAAGCTGGCGCGCCCGATGAAGATCGCTGTCGATGCCGGCAACGGTGTGGCCGGCGCGTTTGCGCCGGCCCTGTTCCGCGCGCTCGGCTGCGAGGTGACGGAACTGTTCTGCGAGGTCGATGGGACCTTCCCCAACCACCATCCCGATCCGGCCCATCTCGAGAATCTCGACGACCTGATCCGCACGCTGCGCGAGACCGATTGCGAGATCGGCCTGGCCTTCGATGGCGATGGCGACCGCCTCGGTGTGGTCACCAAGGACGGGCAGGTCATCTTTCCCGATCGCCAACTGATGCTGTTCGCACAGGAGGTGCTGTCGCGCCATCCGGGCGCGCAGGTGATCTACGACGTCAAATGCACGGGCAAGCTGGCGCCGTGGATCCGTGAGCATGGCGGCGAACCGCTGATGTGGAAGACCGGCCATTCGCTCGTCAAGGCCAAGCTCAAGGAAACCGGCGCACCGCTGGCCGGCGAGATGAGCGGCCATATCTTCTTCAAGGACCGCTGGTACGGCTTTGATGACGGGCTCTATACCGGCGCGCGTCTGCTCGAGATCGTGTCGCGCGTGGCCGATACGGCGGCGTTGCTCAATGCGCTACCGAACTCCAACTGCACGCCCGAACTGCAGCTCAAGTGCGCCGAAGGCGAACCGTTCACCCTGCTGGACCGCATCAAGGCCAACGCCACCTTTCCCGGCGCGCGCGAAGTCATCAAGATCGACGGCGTGCGCGTGGAGTATGAAGACGGCTTCGGGCTGGCGCGGCCGTCCAACACCACGCCGGTCGTGGTGATGCGTTTCGAGGCCGACAACGATGCTGCGCTGGCGCGCATCCAGGCTGCTTTCCGCGAGGTCATCCTGGCGGCCAAGCCTGATGCGCAACTGCCGTTCTGAGACGATGCGCCGCATCCTGATCGTCAAGGTTTCGTCGCTCGGCGACGTGGTGCACAACATGCCCCTCGTCTATGACCTCAAGGCGCGCTGGCCCGACTGTGCCATCGACTGGGTGGTGGAAGAAGGCTATGTTGACCTGGTGCGGCTGGTGCCCGGTGTCGACCGCATCATTCCGTTCGCCTTGCGGCGCTGGCGCAAGCAGTTGACGCGTGGTTCGGCCTGGCGGGAACTGGTGGCGTTCCGGCGTGCCCTCAAGGCTCAGACCTACGATGCCGTGATCGACACGCAGGGCCTGCTCAAGACTGCCGTGGTCGCAGGCTGGGCCCGTCGTGTGCCCGGCGCGGAAGTGATCGGACTGGCCAATGCCACCGAAGGCTCGGGCTACGAACCGGCGAGCCGCTGGTTCTATACGCGTTCCATCACCGTGCCACTGCGCACGCACGCGGTGCAGCGCTCGCGCCTGCTGGGTGCGGCTGTGACCGGGCGCGTGCCGGACAGCATGCCGGCGTTCTTCGGGCCGGCAGCACAACACCTGCACGTGGATGATCCGCTCTGGCAGGATCTGCCGGAACGATTCGCCGTCGGTTTCCACGCTACCGCCGGGGCGCGCAAGCGCTGGCCCGTGGCGCACTGGCACGCCCTCGGCCAACGCCTGCAGTCCGAGGGCCTCACCCTGCTGCTGCCCTGGGGCAGCGAGGCCGAACGTGCCGAAGCCGAGGCCATTGCCGCCGGCGTGCCGGAAGCACGCGTCCTGCCGCGTTTTTCGCTGCTGCAGGCCTTCGGGCTGATTCAGCGGGCCACGCTGATCGTCGGTGTGGATACCGGTCTCGTGCATATCGCCGCTGCGCTCAAGCGGCCCACCGTCGAAATCTATACCGCTACCGGGCGCTGGAAGACCGAGGGCTACTGGGCGCCATGCATTGCCAATGTGGGTGACCAGGGCGTGGTGCCGGATGTGGAGACAGTCCATGCCGCCGCACAGCGCGTCATGGCGGAGATGACGGGGATGGCAGCTATGGTCGAGCCCATGGAGATGCCCGAGGGGCGCGCATGATGCTGCGGTGGCTGTATACCGCCATGTGGCACCTGGCTCTGCCGGTGGCCTGCCTGCGCCTGCTGTGGCGCAGCCGACGCGAGCCAGGCTACCGTCAGCACATTGGCGAACGCTTCGGCCGCTATGGCCGGCAGGCGCTGGCGCAGGATCGTTGCCTGTGGGTGCATGCGGTCTCGGTTGGCGAAACGCGCGCCGCGCAGCCCTTGATCGAGGCCCTGCTGGTGCGCTTTCCGGACCATGCCATTGTCCTCACGCACATGACTCCGACCGGCCGGCGCACGGGCGCCGAACTGTTTGCCGCGGAACCTCGCGTGCATGAATGCTATCTACCGTATGACGTACCGTGGGCCATCCGTGGCTTCCTGCGGCATTTCCGGCCGGAACTGGGGCTGGTGATGGAAACCGAGATCTGGCCGAACGTCGTGCATGGTTGCCGGCGCGCGGGCGTGCCCTTGTGCCTGGTGAACGCGCGCATGTCGCCGCGCAGTTTCCGGCGCACGCTGCGGCTGGGGCGCGCGGCGAGTGAGGTGTTCGGCGGCTTTACGCGCATTCTGGCGCAGACCCCCGGCGATGCGGAGCGCTATCGCGCGCTCGGTGTGTCGCAGGTAGAGGTCACAGGCAACCTCAAGTTCGACATGGCGCCGCCGCCAGCCCTCCAGGACAAAGGCGCGGCGCTGCACGCCGCGCTCGCGCGCGATGGTCGCGCCGTATGGTGCGCTGGCAGTACGCGTGATGGTGAAGAGGCGCTACTGCTCGCCGCGTGGCGGGAGCAGGTCGACAATACGGGACGCCGCGCCGCGCTGATCCTCGTGCCGCGTCATCCGCAGCGTTTCGATGCGGTGGCCGAACTGGTGACGCAGGCCGGCTTCACGCTGCAGCGGCGTGGCGCCTTGGTGGACTGGCCGGAACGCATTGATGCCGATGTACTGCTCGGCGATTCGATGGGCGAGATGACGATGTATTTCAGCGCCGCGGAAGTCGCCTTCATCGGTGGCAGCCTGCTGCCGCTGGGCGGGCAGAACCTCATCGAGGCATGCGCGGTGGGTACGCCGGTGCTGGTGGGGCCGCATACTTTCAATTTTGCGCAGGCGACGGAGGATGCGATCGCCGCTGGCGCCTGCCTGCGCGTGCCCGATGCCGGGGCACTGGCGCGGGCCGTGCATGCGCTGCTGGCCGATCCGGCCGATCTGCACGCGCGGCGCGAGGCCGCCACGCGGTTTGCCGGTGCGCACCGGGGCGCGACCGCACGTACGGTCGATGCGCTGGCGGCGCTGGTGCCGCTGCGCTGAACAAGCGATCCTGACAGTCACCTTCGAGGAGATGCGCATGACACACAAGCCACACGAGTCGACAGGAACATGGCGCAGTCTGGCCAGCGGCTTCGCACTGCTGGCGCTGGGCGTGCTGACGGCCTGCGCCGGCAAGCCTGCAGCGACGTCGCGGGATGCGGCTGGCGTCACCGACGCCGGACTGGCGCGCTGGGAACTGGTGCGGTGGCAGACCACCGAGGGTGCCGAACGCACGCTGCCGGTCGGCGAGCCGGTGTTCCTGCTGTTCAGCAATGGCATCGATGCCGAGCAGGGTGCGGTGTCTGGCAACACGGGCTGCAATCAGGTGCGGGGCGGCTACGCCAAAACCGCATCAGGCATCCGGTTCACGCAACTGATCAGTACGCGCCGGGCGTGCGAGCCGGAGCGCATGGCCATCGAATCGGGATTGCAGGCTGCCTTTTCCGGGTCGCTTGAGCGCGTCGCGGCACAGCCTTCGGACGCCGCACCGGGCGGACGGCAGGTGATGTGGAAAACGTCTGCAGGCGAACTGCTGCAGTTCCAGGAGCGCGAGCCGACGCGCCGCAAATAAGCGGCGCGCCTCGGCTTTAGCCGGCTGCACGGCCGGACGTGCGCGGCTGCGTCAGCGGGGCGGTGGAGGGAGAGACCGGCGCCTTCTTCGGCGCAGCCTTGGCCGTGCTGGAGGGCAGCGCCGTGAGACTGGCGCTCGTGGCTGTCAGCAGGGTATTGATCTGCACCACGTCGTCCTCGGTCAGCGTGCCGGCCGCAGCCTTCAGCCGCAGTCCGTTCAGGATCGTGTCGTAACGCGCACGCTGCAGATCGCGCCGCGTGGCAAACAGTTGTGCCTGCGCATTCAGCACGTCGATGTTGATACGCACGCCGACCTCGTAACCCAGGCGGTTCGATTCGAGGGAGCTCAGCGCTGATTTCTCGGCAGCTTCAAGCGCCGCCACCTGCGCGAGTCCATTCGTCACGCCCGAGTAGTACTGGCGCGCCGACTGCGCAGCCGTGCGGCGCGCAAAATCGTAATCGCTGGCGGCCTTGCTTTCGAGCGCCAGCGTTTCGCGCACGCGTGACTGCGTGTAGCCGCCGGAGAACAGCGGAATTGTCACCTGCACGCCGATCTGGCTGGAGTCGCTACGCGTGCCGCCCAGGTTGGTCGAGGTCTGCGATGCCGTGCTGTTGCTGCTGTAGCTGCGCGATGCCACCAGGTCGACGGTCGGCAGGTGGCCGGCGCGTGCCTTCTTGGTTTCGCGCTGCGCGATCTGGCCGCTCAGGCTGGCGATGATGGCCTGCAGGTTGCCGTCCTCGGCGCGTTGTGCCCAGCTATTCACGTCCGTCGGCACGGGGCCCGGTAGCGGTGCGCCGGGACGCAAGCCCATCAGCTCCTCGGCGGGCTTGCCGGTGATCTGCTGCAGCGTGGCGCGTGCCACTTCGAGCGCGCTGCGCGCGGCGATTTCGGTCGAGACCGCGAGGTCGTAGCTAGCTTGCGCTTCGTTGGTGTCGGTGATGGTAGCGGTGCCAACCTCGAAATTGCGCTTGGCCTGTTCGAGTTGCTGGGAGATGGCATCCTTCTGTGCGCCGGCAAGATACAGATTGTCCTGGGCCGCCAGCACGTTGAAGTAGGCTTCGGCCACGCGCGTGATCAGGTCGATCGAGGCCTGCGCCAGCGTGGTGTCGGCGATAGCGACCTGCAGCTCGCCCTGCTTGTAGGTTTCCCAGCGGTCCCAGCGGAATAGCGGCTGCGTCAGGTTGAGCGACCAGCCCTTGGACGTGCCGTTGCGCTCCACGCGAATCGGCGAGCGCTGGTCGACCTCGTTGCGTGTGAGGCTGGCACTGCCGGAGATCTGCGGCAGCAGTCCCGAACGCGCCTGCGGTAGCGCTTCCTGCCCGGCCTGCGCCTGAAAGCGCGCGCTAGCATATTGCGCATCGTTTCCTTGCGCCTCGTGATAGACCTGCAGGAGGTCGGCGCCATGCGCCAGCGGACTCAGCAAGAGCAGGGCCGCCACGGCAGCACGGAGCGGGGTCGGGGCAAGGGAAGCGAGAGACATGCAGACTCCGGGGTTCGACATTCAATAGACCGGCATTTGGGGGTCGACCTGACGCGCCCACGCGTCGACGCCGCCCGTCAGGTTGTAGACATCGGTAAAACCCTGGCGCTCGAGAAAACTCGCCACATGCAAGCTGCGCATGCCGTGATGGCAGATGCAGATGACGGGTGCATCCTCGTCGACCTCCGCCGCCCGTTGCGGCACGCTGCCCATTGGCATGTGCACGCTGCCGGGCAGGGCGCACGTCTGGAATTCCCAGTCCTCACGTACATCGAGCAGCACGGGCCGGCCGCGTGCCGGGGCCGGCTCGGCCAGCCACGCAGCGAGTTCGGGAGCGGTCAGGTTCTGCATTGTCAGGGTGATCCGTCTGGTCTGTCAGGTCCGATCTGTCATCCGCGTCGCTTCAGAAGCGGAAACGCGGCAGGTCGTCGGCGCCGATCAGCGGCGTCGCCATGGTCTCGAACAGGTTCACGGTCTGGAACTCGGTATCCGACAGGCGCGTGATCAGTTGGGCCGTCATGACCGGCGCAGCGCCGACGATGGCGCCGAGGCGGCCGCCAATCTTGAGCTGGTCGAGCATGGTGCGCGGCACCACGGGCAGGGCACCGGAGACGCAGATGACGTCGAACGGGGCGCCAGCGGCATAGCCGTGCGCGCCGTCGGCTTCGATGACCTGAACATTCGTCGCGCCATGGCGTGCGAGGTTCTGGCGTGCCATGTCGGCCAGCTCGGGCACGATGTCGAGCGTCGTGACATGTTGCGCGCGATGGGCTAGCAGGGCGGCCATGTAGCCTGAACCGGCGCCAATCTCCAGCACGTTCTCATGCTTGCGCACGCCGAGCTCCTGCAGCATGCGGGCTTCGACGCGCGGGGCCAGCATGTTCTGGCCGGCCGGCAGCGGGATCTCCATGTCGACGAAGGCCAGCGCCTGATAGGCCGTGGGGACGAACAGCTCGCGCTTGACGATGGCCAGCAGATCGAGGATTTCCAGGTCGAGCACGTCCCACGGACGGATCTGTTGCTCGATCATGTTGAAGCGTGCCTGTTCGATATCCATTTGCATTTCCTTCCATTCATCTACCGCGCGGGCCAAACCGTGGCCACGGCATCCAACCCTGCATTCTATCAAGTCCGCAGGGCGGTTCAGGGGATCACCACGGTGTTCCCGGCGGGGTGCGCCGGATCGTCCGGTTCACCGCTCCTGCCGTCCGCATCGTCGTCCGGACCGTCCTTGCCGCGCCATTTGCGCCGCAGCCAGGCTGCCAGGTCGTCCAGGTAGGTGTAGATCACCGGTACCACTACCAGTGTCAGCACCGACGAGGTGATGATGCCGCCGATCACCGTCTGGCCCATCGGGGCGCGCTGTTCCGAGCCTTCGCCAAGGCTGAAGGCCAGCGGCACCATGCCGAAGATCATCGCCAGCGTGGTCATGAGGATCGGCCGCAGGCGTACGCGCGCCGCTTCCACCAGCGCCGCCTCGCGCCCCAGCGCCGCCTTGCCGTGTTCGCCGCGCCGCGCCTGGTTGGCAAAGTCCACCAGCAGGATGGCGTTCTTGGTCACGAGCCCCATGAGCATGATGAAGCCGATGATCGAGAACATGTTCAGCGTCGAGCGGAACAGCAGCAGCGCCAGGAACACGCCGATCAGCGTCAGCGGCAGCGACATCATGATGGCTACGGGCTGGAAGAAGCTGCCGAACTGGGAGGCCAGGATCATGTAGATGAAGATGATCGCCAGCGCCAGCGCGGAAACTGCGTACCCGAAGGACTCTCGCATGGATTTGGTGGAACCGCCAAAACGATATTTGTAACCCGTGGGTAAAGAAAGTGACTGCATCGTCAAGTCGATCTCGCGCGCCAGATCGCCGGGCGAGCGGCCGGCGGCGTTGGCGGTGATTTCCACCTCGCGCAGCAGGTCGCGGCGGCTGATCTTGGCCGCGCCGGTGGACGGCACGATCTCCGCGATCTGGCGCAATGGCACCATGCGCGGCGCGCCGTCGGCCGTGGTCTGCGTGCTGGCAATCATCAGTCCCTCGAGATCGGCTACGCCGGTGCGCGCATCGCGCGGCAGGCGCACGCGCACGTCGTAGTTCTGGTCATCCGGTCCGCGCCAGCTGGTCACCGCATCGCCGGCGAGCAACGGACGCAGGGCATTGCCGATCTGGTTGAGGCCGATGCCGAGATCGGAGGCGAGTTCGCGGCGGATACGGATTTCCACGGTGGGTCGATCTTCCTTGAGGCTGGAATCGAGATCCACCAGGCCGTCGATCTTGGCGAGCCGCGCCAGCGCCTCGTCCGACAGACGCTTGAGTTCAGGCAGGCTGTCGCCCTGGATGGACAGCTGGATCGCCTTTTGTCCTCCCGCACCGTCTGGCATGCCGACCTGCGTGAGCTTGATACCCGCGATGCGGCTCATGCGCTCGCGCAGCACGCCGTTGAATTGCTTGACGCTCATGCTGCGCTCGCGGCGGTCCTTGAGGCGGATCGACACCAGCGCGTTGTTCTTGCCGGCCGTGTTGCCGGAATTGATGGTGGCGTAGGAGTACAGCACCTCGGGGAATTCGCCGAGCGCGGCCTGTACCTGCTTGACCTTGCTTTCGGTGACGTCGAGCGACGAGCCGACCGGCGTGGTGAAGCCGATCTGCGTTTCCGACAGGTCGGCCGCCGGCACGAATTCCGTGCCGATCAGCGGCACCAGTGTGAAGCTGCCGAAGAAAGCCACCACCGCCAATACCACCGTGGCGATGCGATGGCGCAGCGCCCAGCCGAGCATGCCAGCGTAGCCATGGGAGAGCGAGTCCATGCGGTTGCTGAACCAGTCCAGCAGGCGGCCGAAGGTACGGCCGTACCAGCCGCCCTTGTTGCCGGTGCCGTGCAGGTCCGGGTCGCGCCAGACGGAGGAGAGCATCGGGTCGAGCGTGAACGAGACAAACATCGAGATCAGCACGGCCGCCACCACGGTGACGCCGAACTGATGGAAGAAGCGGCCGATGATGCCGCCCATGAAGCCCACCGGCAGGAAGACCGCGACGATGGACAGGGTGGTAGCCAGCACCGCCAGCCCGATCTCGCTCGTGCCGTCGAGCGCCGCGGCGCGGTGCGTCTTGCCCATCAGGTTGTGGCGCACGATGTTCTCGCGCACCACGATGGCATCGTCGATCAGCAGGCCAACGCACAGCGACAGCGCCATCAGCGTGATGACGTTGAGCGTGAAGCCGGACATATACATCACGCCGAAGGTGCCGATCAGCGAGATCGGCAGCGTCAGGCCGGTGATGACCGTGCTGCGCCACGAGCCGAGGAACAGGAAGACGATGATGATGGTCAGCGCCGCGCCTTCGAGCAGCGTGCTGCGTACCTCGGTGACGCTGTTACGGATGCCACGGGCGGTGTCGTTGATGACTTTCAGTTCGACGCCTTCCGGCACCATCTTGCGTACGTCGTCGAGCATTGCCACGAGGCCATCCACCGTGGCCACGGCGTTCTCGCCCTGGGCCTTGATCACCGTGAGGAAAAGGCCGCGCTGGCCATTGAGCAGGGCCAGGCTGTCTTGTTCCTCCTGGCCATCGCGCACCTCGGCAACCTGGTCGAGCGTCACTGCCTGCCCGCCGCGCCGCGCCACGATGATGCGCGCAAAATCCTCGGGCGCCAGCGCGCGGCCCTTGATCTGCACGATCTGTTCGGTCGAGGACGATTGCAGGGCACCAGCCGGCAGTTCCTGGTTCTCGCTGCGCAGCGCGTTCATGACCTGATCAACGCTCACGCCCAGCGCTTCCATGGCCTGCGGGCGCAGCTTGACCTCGATCTCGCGCTTGGTGCCGCCGACCAGCGAGATTGCGCCCACACCGCGCACGGCTTCGAGGCGTTTCTTGACGATCTGGTCGGCGATGGTGGTCAGCTCACGCGCCGAACGTTGCATTGACGGATCCATGCCCGGTGCGTTCTGCACCGACAGGTAGAAGATCGGCAGCTCGGTCGGGTCGTAGCGCAGCACACGCGGTTCCTCGACCTCATCGCGGAACTGCGGGCGGATCAGCGCGATCTTGTCGCGCACGTCCTGCGCCGCACGGCCGATATCGACCGTGAGCTGGAACTGGATGACGACGACGGAGTTGTCCTGGTACGAGTTCGAGAAGATCTCGTCGATGCCCGAGATGGTATTGACCACCTCCTCGATCTTGCGCGTGACGTCGGATTCCACCGACTCCGGCGAGGCGCCGGGATAGGCAGTCTGCACCACCACGATGGGAAACTGGATTTCCGGAAACTGGTCGACGGGCAGGCGGTTATAGGAGAACAGGCCGATCACCACGAACGCCAGCATCATCATGGTGGCGAACACCGGGTTGTGGATGGAGACCCGCGTGAACCACATCGGCTAGCTGCCTTTCACCACCACCGGCGTACCGGTGCGCAGCGTCCCAAGATTGTTGCGCACGATGCGCGTGCCGGCCTGCAGCCCGGCGGTGATCTCCACCTGGTCGGCGGAGCGCAGCCCGGTCTGCACCGCCTGCTCCGCCAGCTTGCCCTGTGCGTCGATGACATACACGAAGTGCCGTTCGCCCTCTGTGCGCACCGCAATAGCCGGAATCGCCAGCACCTGCGGGCGTTGCTCCAGCACCAGTCCGCCCTTGACGAACTGCCCGGCGCGCAGGCGGCCGTCGGAATTGGCGACCGACACATACACCATGATGCTGCGCGTGCCTTCCGTGGCCGCCGGGTTGATGCGTTCGAGCGCCCCAGTGATCATCGTCTCCTCCCCCTCGGCCTGCAACTGCACCGGCTGGCCGATGCGGATGCGGCTAGCTTCGCCGAGCGGAATCGCCGCCGCCAGCTCGAGGCGCGCGAGGTTGACGATATCGAACAACTTGGCGTCGGGCGATACCTTCTCGCCCGGCTCCGCGCTGCGGACGGCGACCATGCCATCGAATGGCGCGTAGATCACCGTGTCGGCCAATGCCTTGCGGGCCACGGCCAGGCCGCCGTTGGCAGCATCGAGGTTGGCCTTGGCCACGGCGGTGTTGGCCTCGTAGTTTTCAAAGGCAGTCTTGGAGATGAAGCCGCGCGCCACCAGGTCGCGGTTGCGCGCCATCACCTGTCGGGCCTTGTCGTACTCGCCCTTGGCGGCGAGCATCTGCCCATTGGCCTGCGCCACGCGCGCATCGTATTCCGTGGTGTCGAGCCGCGCGATGACTTGCCCCTGCTTTACGCTTTCGCCTTCGCGTACCAGCACCTGGCTCAGTTCGCCGCTGACCTTGGCGCGCACCGCTGCCTGTTGCAGGGCGCTCAGGCTGCCGGTGAGCGGCAGGACGGCTTGCACGTCCGTGGGCTGGACGGTGAACACGTCGCTCGGCAGAAATTCGAGCGGCGCGACGGCCGGAGCGGGCGCAGCAGTGCCGCGCGGGCGCAGCAGCGCGAAAGCGGCCATTACGGCCAGGGCAGCCACTGCGACGATCAGGATCAATCGGCGGCGCGTCATGCAGGATCCTGCGTGGCGGAGTGCAGCCGTTCTGCCAGTTCGGCGGCGGCCATTTCGCATACCCCGCTGGCTAGCGGCAGGGTGGCGTCGTCTGGACGTTTCACCAACCCGAACAGGGCGAGATTGACGTAGCTGTCGATAAACGCTTCCGGCGAAAACTCGCGTGTCACGCAGGTGCCGAACGAATGGTTCCACATCATCAGGAACACCATCGGCGCGGTAAGCGCCGCGGTGGTAGGGGCGAGGGCGGCGGCGCGGAATTCGCCACGGTCGATGCCTTGCTGGATGGCGCGACGAAACAGCGCGTCGGCTCGGGCGATCACTTCGTCGTAATAGAAACGCGCCAGGTTCGGGAAGCGTGCCGATTCAGCCATCACCAGCTTGGCGAGCCCCGCAGCCGGGCTCTTGCCCATCATTTCCCACCATCCGCCGAACAGGCACTGCAGCAACTCGGCCGTGCTCCCCTGGTGGCGGCTGATCAGGTCCTCGCCTTCGGCGAGAACCGGGGAGAGGTTCTCGCGGATGACCGCCTTGAAGAGCGCTTCCTTGTCGGCGAAATACAGGTAGACCGTGCCCTTGGAGACATTGGCGCTGCGCGCGATGTCATCGAGGCGCGCGGCATGGTAGCCGTCGCGGATGAAATGCCCGAGCGCCGCAGCCACCAGTTCCTGCGGGCGGGCCTCCTTGCGGCGGGCCCAGCGTCGCGCTGTCGTGGGGCCGGACGAGCGGTTGGGGGCGGGGGCGGGCGTATTCACGAGCCTTCTCGAGGTAACTTACTGAAGAGTCATTAATGTAATGACGCACCCGGAGCGGGTCAATAGGGCCAAGCTGGGGATAAAGAGCGTACCCGGTCAGTTGCTTGTGCATGCTTGTTGCACGCACTGGTCCGGCTTCCGTGTGCCGGCGCGGAGCGTGAGCGTGCGGCTGGCGCAGCGCAGATGGGGCGGCCACCCGTTGCAACGCCGGGGGCTAGTCGGCAAGGCGGGCGGGGAATGGCGAGCGGATCCGGATGCATGCGCAGGCAGCGCCACGAAAGTGGAACGTAAAAGCCGGCGGCCGCCTCGAACCCGTGGCAGCCAATCACTGGCACGGTATCATGACGCCCGCAGGTTTGTAACTGATTGTAAGTGACCTTAACATAGGCTCCGGGCGGCGTGGCGTCAGCTGGGGCTCAGCCCGTTTGTGCCGGTAACAATTCTTGATCCGGCTTAGCGCCCGCTTGACGTGGAAGCGGATAGTCTTGTTGCGCAGACTGCGCGCCCTGCGGGCGCTGGCGGTAATTTTCGATCGTGATCCGTGATTTTCTGACCAAGCATCTTCTATGACATTCACCCGTACCCGCGCCGTGTCCCTCCTCGCAGGTGTTGCGTTGATCGCCGCGGCTGCCGTAGGCTGGCATTACTGGAGCAAGCGCAACAGCGCGCCGGAGTACCTCACCAGCAAGGTGGAGCGTGGCGACATCGTGGCCTCCGTCTCGGCGTCGGGCACACTCAACCCAGTCAAATCGGTGTCGGTCGGTTCGCAGGTGTCAGGGCAGATCAAGGAGCTGCTGGTCGACTACAACTCGCGCGTCCGGCAGGGTGACATCGTTGCGCGCATCAATCCCCAGACCTATGAGTCGCGCGTGCAGGAAGCGGAGGCCAATCTCCAGGCGGCGCGTGCCTCCGTGCTGTCCTCGCAGTCCGAGCTGAACCGCCAGCGCGTGACCACGCTGAACCTCGAGCGCGATCTGAAGCGCAAGCGCGAATTGTTGGAAAAGAACTTCATTTCCGCGGCCGAATTCGACACCAACCAGGCGGCCTACGAGGCCCAGGCTGCGGTGTATGCCTCGTCGCAGGCCCAGGTGGCCAATGCCCAGGCGCAGGTCAAGCAGCGCGAGGCTTTGCTGTACTCCGCCCGCACCGAACTCGAGAAGACCATCATCCGCGCCCCGGTCGACGGCACCGTCATCAAGCGCAGCGTCGAGCCCGGCCAGACCGTGGCGGCAAGCCTGCAGGCGCCGGAACTGTTCATCATCGCCCAGGACCTGACGGCCATGCAGGTGGAAGTGTCGGTCGACGAAGCCGACGTGGGCCGCATCCATGAAGGACAGGAAGCCACCTTCACGGTCGATGCCTTCCCCGGCCAGACCTTCCGTGGCGAAGTGATGCAGGTGCGCAAGGCCTCGCTGGTGGTACAGAACGTCGTGACCTACGTGGTCGTGGTCTCTGCCTCCAATCGCGACCAGTCGCTGCTACCAGGCATGACGGCGAATGTGCGCATCGTCACCGCGCGGCGCGAGAACGCGCTGAAGGTGCCCAATGCGGCGCTGCGCTTCCGCCCGGCCAGTGCCGATGCCGCACCCGCGCAACGCAACGCGGGCATGGCTGGCGGCAACGCTGGCACCAGCGCCGGTGGCGCCAACGCCATGAAGGAGCGCCTCGTCACCGAACTGAAACTGGACGAGAAGCAGCAGGCACGCCTCGACGAGATCCTTGCCAATGCCCGCCAGCAGCGCGCGGCACGCGGCCAGGATGGCGAGGGCGCGCAAGGTGGGGCGCCGGGCGGTCAAGGTGGTGACGGCGCTCGCCGTCCTGGCGCCAACGATGCGCAGCGCGACGCCATGCGCGAACAGATTCGCGCGATGCTGACGCCCGAGCAGCAGGCCCTGTATGCCGCCATGAATGCAGGCCGTCGCGGCAGCGCGCGCGGCGCGACGACGCCAGGTACGATCTATGTGTTGCGCGATGGCCAGCCGGTGGGTGTCGAGGTGCGGCTGGGCCTGTCCGACGGCAACGCCACCGAACTGGTACGCGGTGAACTGAAGGAAGGCGATGCCGTCATCACCGGCGTACGCACCACTGGCGGTGACCGCAGCGGCAATTCGGGCGGCTCGCGCAGCCAGCCACGCGGTCCGCGCATGTTCTGAGGACTGGCATGACCGCACTCATTCATACGCGCGATCTGGTCAAGGAATACACCATGGGCAGCACCGTGGTGCGCGCGCTCGACGGCGTCTCGCTCGACGTGCACGAAGGCGAGTTCGTGGCCGTGATGGGCGCGTCCGGTTCCGGCAAATCGACCTTCATGAACATGCTCGGCTGCCTCGACCGTCCCACCTCCGGCACCTACATGCTGGCGGGCGAGGAAGTGTCGAGCCTGTCAGGCGATGCGCTGGCCGCGATCCGCAACCGGCGTATCGGCTTTGTGTTCCAGCAGTTCAACCTGCTGCCGCGCACCTCGGCGCTGGAGAACGTCGAGCTGCCGCTGCTGTATGCCAATGTCAGCGCCGCCGAGCGCCATGCGCGGGCGGCGCGCCGCCTGCAGCAGGTCGGCCTCGGCACGCGCATGGATCACCATCCGGCCCAGCTTTCCGGTGGGCAGCAGCAGCGCGTGGCGATTGCCCGGGCGCTGGTCAATAACCCCAACCTGATTCTGGCCGACGAGCCGACCGGCGCGCTCGATTCGCATACCAGCATCGAAGTGATGGCGCTCTTGCAGCAACTCAACACCGAAGGCATGACCGTGGTGCTCGTTACGCACGAGCCTGACATCGCCGCCTATGCCGGACGCGTGGTGATGTTCCGCGACGGTCATGTCATCGAGGACCGCCGGCAGACGCCGGAAGTGGCGCGTGTGGGTACACCGTCGGAGCCGCCTGCGGAGGTGCCTGCATGACCCTCGTCGCGACCCTCCAGACCTCGATCCGCATCGCGCTGCGCGCCTTGCGCATCAACAAGCTGCGTTCCGCGCTGACCATGCTCGGCATCATTATCGGTGTGGGCGCGGTAATCACCATGATTGCCGTCGGCGGCGGCGCGCAGGCGCGCGTGCAGCAGCAGATCGCGAGCCTCGGCTCGAACCTGATGATCATCATTCCAGGTTCGACCACGACCAGCGGCGTGCGGCTGGGCACCGGTCAGGCGCAGACATTGACCGAAGACGACGCCCTGGCGCTGACGCGCGAGATCCCCTCAATCCGCGCTGCCGCGCCCTCGCTGCGCGGCAGCGGGCAGATCGTGTTTGGCAACAACAACTGGGCCGTGCAGATGCAGGGCGTGTGGAACGACTATTTCGAAGCACGCGAATGGCCGGTGATTGCGGGCCGCATGTTCGAGGATAGCGAGATCAGCGGCGCCGGAAAGGTGGTGATCCTCGGTCAGTCCACGGCGCGCCAGCTGTTCGGCGACGCCGATCCGATCGACCAGGTGGTGCGCATCAACAAGGTACCGATGACGGTGATCGGTATCCTCGACCGCAAGGGTCAGAGCATGTTCGGCCAGGACCAGGACGACATCGCCTTCGTGCCGCTCTCCACGGGCCGCAACCGCATCTTCGGCAGTTCGCAGGGTCGCCTCAAGCGCGTGGGCAACATCAACGTCAAGGTGCGCGACGGCTTCGACATGGACCAGGCCGAAGAAGACATCCGTGCGCTGCTGCGCCAGCGGCACCGCCTGCAGGCGGGGGCGGCGGACGACTTCACCGTACGCAACATGACCGAGATCCTGCAGACGCAGGAAGAATCGAGCCGCGTCATGACCCTGCTGCTGGCGGCCGTGGCCTCGGTGTCGTTGCTGGTCGGCGGCATCGGCATCATGAACATCATGCTGGTCAGCGTAACCGAGCGCACGCGCGAGATCGGGCTGCGCATGGCTGTCGGCGCGCGCGCCCACGACATCCTCACGCAGTTCCTGATCGAAGCGGTGACGCTGTCGCTGATCGGCGGCTTCCTCGGCATCGTCGTCGGCGGACTCGGTGCCTGGGCTGTTGCTGCACTGGCCGGCTGGCCCACGCAGCTGTCCACCGCCTCCATCGTGCTGGCAGTCGGGTTTGCCGGGGCCATTGGTGTATTCTTCGGCTTCTACCCGGCCCGCAAGGCCTCGCAGCTACTGCCGATCCAGGCGTTGCGGTACGAATAGTGCGTCGCGCGTCGGCGTTGCGTCCGGCACGCGGGGTCGCCTCATATAGCAGGCGGGGTGGTGTGCAATTCATGTGGGGTTTGACCCGTCTCGTATCTTTGCTTTCATGAACTGCCGCGATAACTGCGGAGCCTGCTGCATCGCTCCGTCCATTACCAGCCCGGTCCCTGGCATGCCGCATGGCAAGCCGGCGGGCGTGCCGTGCGTGCAGTTGACCGTGGACTTCCGCTGCCGTATCTTCGGTCGCCCTGAGCGGCCGGCGTTCTGTGGTGGGCTGCAGCCTTCGGCGGATATGTGCGGGGCGAAGCGCGACGATGCGATTGTGTGGCTGGCAGCGCTGGAAGCGCAGACTGCACCCGGGTGAAACCGGTGTTTTGAACGCTCCCGCCCGTCGCCAGTCCAACCACCACGCTCACCCGGACATCACCACGCATGGATCTTTCCGCTGACGGCAAGCGCCGCCGCTTCATTCTTGCCGGTGCCGGAGGTGCGGCCCTGCTCGCCAGCATGACAGCGTGCGCGGGCTACAACCTCTGGACCAACGAGTACACCTTCTCGCGCAAGGAACTCGAGGCCGCACTGGCACGCAAGTTTCCGTATCAGACTCGCTACCTCGCACTGGTGGATGTGCGCCTGACCGATCCGCGCCTGCGTTTCGATGCGGAACGCAACCGCGTGACGGTCGAGGCGAATGCCGCGGTCAACAATCCGCTAGCGGCCGGGCAGACCTTCAATGGCGTCCTGGCGCTGAACAGCGGCCTGCGCTACGAGACGGCGCAGCGCGCGTTGCTGCTTGACCGACCGACGCTAGAACGCTTCGAACTGGCCGATGTGCCGGCCCAGTACACGCGCCAGCTGAATGCCATCGGGACGCTGCTGGCGCAGGATCTGTTGCATGACTATCCGCTCTACACCTTCAAGCCGGAACAGCTGCGTTTCAAGGGGCGCGACTTCGAGCCCGGTACAATCACTGTTTTGCCAGATGGCATCTCGGTGCAAGTGACGCCGCGCTGAATCCGGCCGGCCAGATTCACCCGCCCGAGCCGGATCTCCGCCATGCTGTCATCCGGATGCGGCGCTGAGCCGTTTTTTGACGAACAACAATACTCTTCCGCTTCCGCATGGACATTGCGCTTGCCTTCAAGGCCATCATCCTCGGCATTGTCGAGGGTCTCACCGAATTCTTGCCCATCTCGAGTACAGGTCACCTGATCCTCGCGGCCGACCTGCTCGATTTCAACGACAACCAGGGCCACATCTTCGAAGTGGTGATCCAGTTCGGCGCGATCCTGGCGGTGTGCTGGGAATACCGCGAACGCATCCTGCACGTGGTGCGCGGCCTGGCCTCCGAGCGCCTGTCGCAGCGCTTCGCCATCAATGTGATCGTCGCCACTTTGCCTGCCATCACGCTGGCACTGCTGCTCGGCAGTTTCATCAAGCACACGCTGTTCAACCCGATCGTCGTGGCCTCGGCCTTCATCGTCGGCGGCCTGGTGATCCTGTGGGCCGAGCATCTCGAAAGCCGGCGTGGCACGACGCGCGATCCGCGCGGCAATGCACTGCTGGAAGCCGCGAAGGCGGCGGCCCCGCGCATCGAGTCGATCGACGATCTACGCTGGAGCGATGCGCTCAAGGTCGGGCTGGCGCAGTGCGCGGCGCTGATTCCCGGTACGTCGCGCTCGGGTGCGACCATCATCGGCGGCATGCTGTTTGGCCTGTCGCGCAAGGTGGCCACGGAGTTCTCGTTCTTCCTGGCGATTCCGGTGATCTTCGGCGCGACCGTCTATGAGCTGGTCAAGGCGCGCTCGGTGCTGTCCCTGACGGATCTCGGCACGTTTGGCATCGGTTTCGTGGCGGCCTTCATCTCCGCCTTTTTCTGCGTGCGTTGGTTGCTGCGTTTTGTCGCCTCGCACGACTTCCGTCCATTTGCGTGGTACCGCATCGTCTTCGGTCTGATCGTGCTGATCACGGCCTATACGGGCGTGATCGAGTGGCACGGTTGAGCAGGCGACAGGGCACCACGTCCTGACATGACAATGCCCGGCATGACCGGGCATTTTTCATGGCCCTCTGGCCATGTTCCTCTTTCGGGGCAGTGCTGCCGGTCGGCAGCAGGCACCGGGTTTCTTTCCGTGGCGAGCCGTTTCAGGACTCCGCCCAGCGGCGCATGAGGTTGTGATAGATGCCGGTCAGCGCGATCACCTGCGCATGGCCGTGGCCGTGCTCCATGACCAGCGCCTGGATCGACTGGTCGAGCTGGAACAGCAGCGTGCGCGCTTCACCGTCCCGCACCATGCTCTGGATCCAGAAGAACGATGCCACGCGTGCGCCGCGCGTTACCGGCGTGACGCGGTGCAGGCTGGTGGCCGGGTAGAGCACCATGTGGCCGGCCGGCAGCTTGATGCTCTGCGTGCCGTAGGTGTCCTCGATGATCAGTTCGCCACCGTCGTATTCGTCGGGTTCGGCGAGGAACAGCGTGGCGGAGAGATCGCTGCGTATACGGAAATTGGTGCCGCGCAGATGGCGGATGGCGTTGTCGACATGCACGCCAAAAGTCTGGCCGCTCGCATAGCGGTTGAACAGCGGCGGATAGACCTTGAGCGGCAGTGCGGCGGAGAAGAACAGTGCATTGGCGCCGAGTGCATCCTGGATCAGGTCGCCCAGCTGGCGCGCCAGCGGCGAGCCTTCCTGCAACTGCATATTGCGCTTGGCCAGCGCCGATTGTTCGCCCGAGGTCGCGTTGCCATCGATCCATTCCGCCTGGTCCATGGCCTGGCGAAACTGCGCGACCTGTTCCTTGGTCAGTACCTGGGGTATCTGGAGCAACATCGTGGTGATTCCTGAAACGCGGTGATTCAATGAAAACGCCTGTCCGGGTGTGGACAGGCGTCGAACTGCCAACGGAACGGACCTGCGAACCGCCTGGAGGCCGTCCGCAGATCACAGGTGCCAGCGCTGTTCAGAAGCGCCAGTTCGCCGTCACGATGGCTGACCGGCCTTCACCCAACGCGGCGTAATGGTTGCCATAGGCCTTGGTGTAGTACGTCTTGTCTGTCAGGTTCTGCACATTCAGCTGCAGCGACAGGTTCTTGTTGACAGTATATGCGGCCATGGCGTCAAAACGCGTATACGACGGGATGTACAGCGTGTTCGCGGGGTTGCCATAGACTTTCGATACATAGAAGGCACCCGCGCCAAGCGTCAGCTTAGGCAGTACCTGGTAGGTCGTCCACAGGCTGAAGGCATCTTTCGGCGTATTCGGGAACCGGTTGCCGTCGTTGTTGGCGTTGGTACCGTAGGTGCCGTTGTTCTTCAGCTTGCTGTCCAGGCGGGTATAGCCGCCGAACACGCCCCACTTGTCGGTGATGTGGCCTGCGAAGCCGATCTCAAAGCCTTTGACTTCCTGCTTGCCGGCGAGGGCGTAGGTGTTTGCATCCACCTGCACGCGCGCATTGCTCTTCTTGATCTGGAAGATTGCACCGGTCAGCGACAGCTTGCCATCCAGCAGATCCCACTTGGTGCCCAGTTCGAGCGCACGGCTGCGTTCCGGATCGAGATCCTGGTTGGTGGCGCTGAGGTTGTCCGCGCCATCGCTCACGGTCTGGCCCGAGGGTGTCGAAGCGGTTGCGTAGTTCACGTACACGCTGCCGTTGGGCAACGGCTTGTACACCACGCCGGCCTGGTAGTTGAAGAAGCTGGAGTCGTTATGCAGTGAGGTAGCGGCGACGGTGGCGCCCGAGGCGTTCACATAGCGAGGCGTGTTGACCGAGGTGGAGTAGCTGTCGTAGCGGACACCGAGGTTCAGCGACCACTGCTTGTTGAACTCCATGGTGTCGAAGGCGTAGACCGAGCGCGTGGTCGTTTTGGCCGCCGTGGTGTTGCCCAGCTTGCGGATGCTGCCAACCCACGGATCGTTCGGATTCGGGTTGAGCAGGCTTGTGCAGTTGAACGAGGTCGCTGGCTCGAGGCGGCAATCGCGGTTGCCGGTGGCAACGGTGTACGGGTCGTTGTCGGTTTCCTCACGCGAGAACTCCACGCCGGCGACGAAGTTATGCTTGACCGCGCCAGTGCTGAACTCGGCCATCACGTCAGTCTGGTTGACCAGCGTGGTGTTCACCGAGTCGCGCGACTTGGTATTGCGCCAGACCATGCCGCGCGGGACGTTGCCCGCGCTGTCGTCCGGGTTGGTGACAATGTAGTCGTTGGTCGAACGGCCATAGCGCGTGGTGTTGCGCAGCATCAGGCCATTGCCGAAGTCGTGCTGGATCTGGGCCGTGGCGATATCGACGTTGTTCTTCTGAAAGTCGCGGTTCTTCAGGCCGTAGAAATTGTTGCGATTGACATCTGCCGGGCCGTCGGGATTGGCCTTGGTGCGGGCTGCACCGCTGTTACGGTAGGGAATGCTGTAGTCCGGCATGCCGTCGGACTGCATGTGGTAGTAACTGAGCGTGACGCGCGTCGGCGAGTTCAGGCCGAAAGTCACCGAGGGCGCGATGCCCCACTTGCTCAGGTCCACGGCATCGCGGCCCGGAATGTTCTGGTCATGCGCCATGGCGTTGATGCGGAACGCCACGTTGTCGTTGACGAGGTAGTTGCCGTCCACGGTGGCGCGCTTGTAGCTGTCCGTGCCGAGGGCCACCGAGCCGCTGGCGAAGGTTTCCTTGGTCGGCTGCTTGGTCACCAGGTTAATGGCGCCGCCGACCGAGCCGCGGCCGCCGAAGGCGGAGCTGGGGCCCTTGATGACTTCCACGCGTTCGATGTTGAACGACTCGCGGGTCTGCGAACCGGCGTCACGCACGCCGTCGGTGAAGATGTCGGCCATCGAGTCGAAGCCGCGAATGAACGGCCGGTCGCCGATCGGGTTGCCGCCTTCGCCGGCGCCGAAGGTGATGCCCGGCGTGGTGCGCAGTGCTTCCTGCAGCGTGCTGGCGCCGGTCTGGCGAATCACTTCGGAAGGAATCACGGTGACCGATTTCGGCGTGTCGAGCAGCGGCGCGGTGAACTTGGGCGAGGTGGCGTCCTCGACCTTGTAGCTGTCGCGCGTGCCTTGCACGGTAACGGCTTCGAGTTGCACCGGCGCGGCGCTGGCGGAAGCGGCCGGGGCAGCCTGGGGGGTTTGGGCAGTGGCGCTATGCGCGGCCATGGCCGCCAGCGCGCCGCACAGGGCGGCGGCCAGCGGACTCAGTCGCATCGACGAGTGGTGACTACGGTTCACTAGAAAAACTCCCTTTAGGTTGTGGCGGCGGAGGGCAGGGGCTCAGTCCACCCGGCCGGCGACGTGCTAAGCGTCCGTGGCCGCACAGCTCCGCGCGGACCCTATCGTAGTCCAATGAAAACACTAAGGCAAATGGAAATCATTCGCATTTAATAAAATTTCAGAGGGCGAATGGGGAATGTTGCGTGGGCGCATCACCTGACACGCAGGCCGTCTGAGGCGATAGCCCGGCTGGGGTGCCGCATGCCAGGCCGATTTGTCCGTGTCCGCAAAGGTCCCCGCAATGGCGGCCGCATACTGGTAGGGCGTGATCCGTACTTGCCGCCAGCCTCCGGCCGGTGAACAGATCAGTACACGTCGCGGCGGTAACGGCCGGTATCCGCCAGCGTCTCGACGGTTGCAGTGCCCAGGGCGTCGTGCAGGGCGTGGTCCACGCCGCTGGCCATGCCCTGCAGGTTGCCGCAGACATAGATGGCGGCGCCTGCCGCGACCCAGGCGCGCAAGTCCGCGGCGGCGGCCTGCACGCAGTCCTGCACGTAGCGGTGACCGCCGGTATCGCGGGAGAAGGCGAG
Source organism: Imbroritus primus (assembly GCA_000272025.2). Lineage (GTDB taxonomy): Bacteria > Pseudomonadota > Gammaproteobacteria > Burkholderiales > Burkholderiaceae > Imbroritus > Imbroritus primus. Next base: position 54,822 of record AKCV02000014.1, on the reverse strand, counting down.
GTCGACACGCTGCAGGACGCCCTGCGCCTGCCATGCCTGCAGTTCTTCGGCGAAGAACTGGTCGTGCGCCGCCGTCCGTTCGCCGAACAACAGCCAGTTGCGATGGTGCCCGGCCAAGGCGCGCGCCTTCAGGTGCGCACGCAGGCCGGCAAGCCCTGTGCCGTTACCGATCAGGATCAGGGGGCGGTCGTCCGGCGGCGTATGGAAGTTGCGATTGGTGCGGATGCGCAGCGCGATTTCCGACCCTGGTGCCGCATGCTGCGTCAGCCAGCCGGAACCGACGCCGGGCGTGCCGTCCGGATCGGCCATGCGGCGCACCAGCAGCTCCAGTCGCCCATCTGCGGGCAGCGAGGCAATCGAGTATTCGCGGTGCGGCAGCCGGGCAAGTTGTTCCGCCAGTGCCTGTGCCGGGATGGCGCGAAGTGTCGTGCATGTATCTGCTGCTGGGAGTTGGCAGCGTGCCAGCAGGTCGGCAAGGCGCAAGGTCTGGCCATCTGCCGTCACCGTTGCGTCGCCGTCCGCGCCGAGCGCCAGCAATGTCTCTGTTACGGCATGTGGCGCGTTGCACGGGCCGATCTCAGCGATATCGCCCGCCTGCCAGTCGAGCGTACCGTCCAGCGGCTTGAGTACGATATGAAACGCTGGCGCACCCGGGCTCCCGGCATTCAGCAAGGTTCGCCCGGCCAGTTGCCAGCGCGCATAGTGAGGCGTACTCCAGTCCTGCATCGACGCTTGCCCGGTGAGCACGCCGAGCTGGTGCTGCCAGTGGCGCAGTGCGCCGGTATCGCCGTTGTCGACTTCGATGATGTCGAACAATGGCTGTGCATGTTGGTGGCGCAGCCAGCGGTCAAGTGCATGGCCGAACCCGCAGTAGTCGCTGTAGCTGCGGTCGCCCAGGGCGAGCACGCCGTAGTCGAGATGCGCGAGATACGGTAGCGGCGCGCTGCTCGCCATCAGGTGACGGACGAAGCCGCTGGCGTTGTCCGGCGCGTCGCCTTCGCCGGTCGTGCTGGCGATGAAGAGCGCGCGGGGCGTCTGCGCGAGCGTCTCGGCATCGAGATGCGAGAGCGGCAGCAGGCGCACGGATGTACCGGCTGCGCGCAGCGCCTCGGCCGTCTGCTCGGCATAGCGCTCGGCTTGGCCGGTCTGGCTGGCGTAGGCCACGATGGTGGCGCCGGCTTCACCGCGCATCGCGGCTTCCAGCGCGCGTTGTGCGCGCCGGTGACGCAGCCATGTCGTGCCGGCAAAGGCTAGCCAGAGCAGCGTGATGAGTCCGGCGACAGCGCTGCGCGCCGTGGGTGTCCCAAGCCATTGCGGCTGGGCCAGCAAGGCAACGGACAGGACCAGCACAACGATCAGGAGTAGCCGCGGAATGGTGAACAGGCGGGCGGGTTGGGCGGCAGTCATGTGAGCATGTCGGTGAAGGCCGATGAGCAGGATTCGCGCATGCCCGTGGGGGTAAGGTACAGCATGCGTGCGGCGAGCCCGCACCGCTCCGCGTAGGCCGGCGCGGCGTCCGGTCCGAGTACGGTCAGCAGCGTCGCCAGTGCGTCGGCCACCATGCACGAGGCGTGCAGGACGGTGACCGATGCTGTGTGCTGCACCGGATAGCCGGTGCGCGGGTCGAGCGTATGCGCGTAGCGCACGCCGTCATGTTCGAAATAGCGGCGGTAGTCGCCGGATGTTGCTACCGACAGGCCGTGCAGTGCGACAACATCAACAGGCCCATCCTGCGTGTCGGGTGCGGTGGATGATGTCGTACATGCATCGTGCGGCGGACGTTCGAGTTCCACCCACCACGGCGTACCGTCGGGCTTTGCCCCGAGGCCACGCAACTCGCCGCCGACTTCCAGCAGGTAGCTGCGCACGCCTGCCCGTTCGAGCGCCTGCGCAGCATGATCGACGCCGAAGCCCTTGGCAATGGAAGAAAAATCGAGCGCGAGGCCGCCTGGCTGTTGTACACGGCGTGTGGCGTGATCGAGTGTGATGCGCTGCCAGCCGCATGTGGCGCGCGCCTGACGGATCGCCGCCCCGGATGGCGGGGCGGTGACCGGCGCCTGTGCTCCGCGTGGCCCGAAGCCCCACAGGTCGACCAGCGTGCCGATGGTCGGATCGTAGGCACCGGCGCTGTCGCGTGCGATGGCGATGGCACAGTCGAGCACGGTGAAAAACGCTTCCGGCAGCACCTGCCATGTGCCGGGCAGGGCGCGATTGAAGCGGCCGAGGTCGGAGCCGGCTTCCCAGTGGCTCATCTGCGCCACGACGTCATCCAGTGCGGACTGGATGACGTGATGGAGTTCAGGCAGCCGTGCCGCATCGGCGACCAGACGGGCGCTCCAGCTGGTACCCATGGTCGCGCCGTGCAGCGACTGGACTGTACCGTCCGGCACTGCGGCCGGCGGCAGGTCCAGCGGTACCAGGACGCGGCGGGATGCAGTGGGCATCATGGGCGGACCTGGTTGCAGTTGCCGATATGCTTACTGCGGCAGCACTTCGAACGTCGCAGCGTAGCTGGCACGGCGTTCCTTGGCTTGCGGCAGGGCGGTCTTGTTATCGCGTACGTCGGCCTCGATGAACCACATGCCGGGCTGCGTCCACTTCACCGAGAACTTGCCTTCGGCATTGGTCTTGAGCGTCATGTCGTTCAGCTTGTCGCGATAGCGCACGCCCGCGGGCACCACGCTCACGTCGAGGTTGGCAGCAGGCTTGCCGTCTAGCAGCATCTGGAAGGTTGCGGCATCGCCGACGAACAGGTCGTTCGGGTGCGTCACCGGAGCCAGTTCCAGGCCGCTGCCGGTGGGCTTGAGCACCGTGGTGGTGGGTTTGCCGGCCGTCACGAAGGTTTCGATACGACCCTGCGACTGGGTGACGCGCAGGTCTTCGGCATTGGCCGGCACTTCCTTGGCGAAGCTTTCCGCCGTGCCGCGCCAGCGCTTGGTCTGACCGTTTTCCTTGTAGCTGGCCGTCAGACCGTTATTGACCACGGCCATCTTGTACGTGCCTGGCTTGGCGAGTTGCACGTCGAAGGTGCTGCGGTAGCGGCCGGTGCTGGTGTTCTCGGCCTTGGCGGGCGTGCCGTCCGGGGCGGTCACCGCCAGATTCTCGAGGCGCAGCGGATGGTGTTCGAAGTAGAACAGGTCGTTGGAGATCGCGCCGTCTACCGTCACCCAGGCATTGTTGCCCGAGATCACGGTCGCCGACGGCAGCATCCAGGCGCGGTGCGCATGGGCGGACAGCGGCAGGACGGCGGCAAAGGAAGCGGCAAGCACGAGTGCGGTCAGTTTCGTTTTCATGATGGAACTCCTCTGCTGGATCGTTATGGTTTGAGGTCGAGCGTGATCGTGCCGAGCTCGTGCTCGCCTTTCACCTTCTGGTTCTGGGCGGATTTGGGCGGCCATTCGAAGGGCACCTTCACGAGTTCGCGGCCGCCGACTTCACGTGCAGCTTCGACCACCAGCTGGTATTTGCCAGCCGGCAGCTTGCCGAGCGGTGCCTTGCCATCGCTGAAACTCAGGCTGTGCTCGCCGACCGGGCGCGTCGCGCCACTCACGCCGTCGAGCGGCATCTGCTGTTCGCGGCCGCTCTTGCGCCACCACTGGCGCATGTCCTTCAGCCACTTGGTGCCTTCGTTGTCCTTGAGCTTGATGTCGTACCACACGGCCAGGTTGGCGGCCACGCTCTGGTCCGGGCGCTCGACCCAGATCGCCACGTACGGACGGTGGTACTCGGCCACGTTGAGCCGCGGGATCTCGACCTTGACATTCATGTCCGCGGCGGCTGCCGGACCGGCGGCAATACCGGTGAGCAGGCCGGGCAGGGCAGCGGGAAGCCATGCGCGCTTAGTGAAACTCATCATGAACCTCATCAGTGGATAAACAGGATGGCCAGTACGAGCGGGGCCGCCAGCCCCAGCGCCACCAAAGGCCAGGTGGCAGGCCGCTTGCCGGCGTGGAAGTGCAGCAGGAACAGGCCGGTGATACAGAACACCAGGCAGGCGACGGCAAAGATGTCGATGAACCAGCTCCAGGCCGTGCCGGTGTTGCGGCCCTTGTGTAGGTCGTTCAGGTAGGAGATCCAGCCGCGTCGAGTGATCTCGTGCGTCACCTCGCCGCTCTCGCGGTCGATCGACAGCCAGGCATCGCCGCCAGGACGTGGCAGCGACAGGTAGATTTCGTCGCCGGACCACTCGGCATCGCGACCGTCCGCGCTAACCGCCATCTGCCGGGTCAGCCAGTCATCTAGCGCAGCAGGCAGTGGGGCCTTGGCGTCCTTGCCGTCGTTGTGCAGGCCTTCGAGTTGGGTCAGCAGCGCTGGCGGCAGCGTGTTGCGCACGGTTTCAACGGCAGGTTTGGCCTCGATCTGCGCGGCATGGTTGAGGGTGATGCCGGTGGCGGCGAACAGCAGCATGCCGATCAGGCAGATCGCGGAACTGATCCAGTGCCATTGGTGCAGGTGCTTGAGCCAGAACGACCGGCTGGCAGGATTCGGTGTGGTAGCCATCAACCCGTGTGGTGCTAAGGTGCCTGAAAAAACGCTGAAGCCTGCACCGCAGGATCGGCTGGCGGGCGCAATGACCCGGGCCCGCTTGCGCGCGTGCCTCGAAACAGAATCGCGAGGAAGTCAAAACAGGGCCGCACCATCTCGGGCGCGGCGAACGGTTGCCTGCGCCGGCCGCGCACGAAGCATCAGCACACCGGAAAGGCGATGATTATGATAACCGTTCTCATTATTGATTGCAATGCGACGGATTGTCGCAAGGGGGGAGCGGCTATTGGCGGACGCTGGGTTTGCCGCGATCCATTTCAGGGAGCCGTGTCACCGGCATGTGCGTAATGCCGGGCCACGCTTTGCCAACCCCATGGCAGTCGATCCACCGTCCGACGCAACCGGGCGAGCGCCCGGTTGCCAGTGTCAGGCTCAGGCCGCGCGCTTGCGGAACACCAGGTCCCACACGCCATGCCCCAGCCGCAGGCCGCGGTTCTCGAACTTGGTGACGGGGCGGTAGTCCGGACGCGGAGCGTAACCGGTGGCGGTATTCTCGAGCGTGGGCTCGGCGCTCAGGACTTCGAGCATCTGGACCGCGTAGTCTTCCCAGTCCGTGGCGCAATGCAGGTAGCCCCCGGGCCGCAGGCGCGCCGCGAGGCGGCTGACGAACGGTGTCTGGATGAGGCGACGCTTGTTGTGCTTCTTCTTGTGCCAGGGATCCGGGAAAAAGATATGGATGCCGTCGAGCGTGCCGGGCGGCAGCATGTGGTCGATGACTTCGACCGCATCGTGCGAAATGATGCGGAGGTTGGTCAACTCCTGTTCGCCGATGCGCTTGAGCAGGGCACCGACGCCCGGCTCATGCACTTCCACGCCAAGAAAATCATCAGCGGGGCGGATCGTGGCGATATGCGCTGTCGTCTCGCCCATGCCGAAGCCGATTTCCAGGATGCGCGGCGCACCGCTGCGACCGAAGGCGGCTTCCCAGTCCAGCGGCGCTTCGGCATAGGGCAGCTGGAAGCGCGGGCCGAGCGTGTCGCGTGCGCGTTGCTGGGCCACGGAGGTGCGGCCGGCGCGCCGCACAAAGGAGCGGATGCGGCGATGCTGTGTCGTGTCCGGCTGGGCGGCATCCGCCGGGCTGCGGCGCGCGTCGGCTTCGCCGCCGGGCGTGGCAGGGTGATCCTGGGATGGCGGCGCGTCGGGATGATCGGAAGAATGCATGGCAATCGGGCGTGCGAAGCAGCGTGTCAGGGCTGGCGCGGACAATCGCGTCCTCGAGGGCAGCCCGGATGGATCCGGGACCACTGGCAGGACGCATGCCGCGCAGGCAATCGAATGAGGCCGGATTGTACCAGCCGGAGGCCGGGGAATTCCGCTACCATGGGCGACCGTCCAACTTCGCCTCATGCTGCCATGAAACGCCTGATGCTCCTGCCGCTTGCTGCCTGTACCCTGCTGAGCGCCTGCTCGCGCGCCGAAGAGATCGGCAGCGTCAACACCAACTGGCGGCTGACCGGATCGGATCGCGTGGTGATCGAAGCCTATGATGATCCGCTGGTCGAAGGTGTGACCTGCTATGTGTCGCGTGCACGGACCGGCGGCATCAAGGGTGCGGTGGGCCTGGCCGAGGATCCGAACGAGGCGTCGATCGCCTGCCGCCAGGTGGGCGAACTACGTTTTCGCGAGCCCCTGCGGCAGCAGCAGGAAGTGTTCACCGAACGCATGTCGGTCATCTTCAAGGCCCTGCATGTGGTGCGCACCGTCGATGCCCGGCGCAATACTCTCGTCTATCTGACCTATTCCGATCGCATCATTTCCGGCTCGGCGCAAAATGCGGTGACCGCGGTGCCGGTACCGCGATCGACCGTCATTCCCGTCGCCAAGTGATCGTGGCCGGCAGGCTGATGCTGCCGACCCGTCGACGCTCAGATGCCTGCTGTCCTGCTCTGGCTGCCCTGATGCAGGGCAAGGCCGTCGGTCAGGCTCCACATCCAGCTGCCCCCGGCTTCCTGCGGGGCATTCAGCGTGACCTGGCCGCCGGTCAGGTTGACCGCCAACGCCGTGCGCACGCCGCGCGCCGACAGATGCACGAGTGACAGCCGGTATTGCGGATCCCAGCGCACGGTGATGCGTCCGGCGCTCTCTTGCAGCATGGCCGTGGGCGCGGTACTGGCGGTATCGCCCGTCTGCGGCCAGGATCGGACGACGGAGCCGTCGCGCACCAGGGCGACGCTGGCGATCTGCATGGCTGCCGGCAGATGCAATGACGCAGTGAGCGCCTGGGCATCGCCATCGGACACACTGCGCAGCGTCGGCACAAACCATTGTGTGCTGCCGTCGGCAAGGCCGATGCGGATCCACAGGCTCTGGCTGACGCCACTGCGCAGGGCGTCGGTCACGGGCTGGGCCGCGAGGGTGTCCACCGTGTGGTCGAGCGTGCTGTGGAGGCTGACATTGCCGCTTGCGGGGTCGCCACTGATTTCCAGCAATCGCAGCGGGGCCACCACGGCCTGCAGCGTGCTGTCCGAACGAAGCCCAGCCAGCGCGCTGGCCGTGGGCAGACGGATGGCGCGCAACTCGGCGTCACGCTGTACGCCATATGCGCTGTAGTCGGAGAACCATTTGGGAGCCGAGTACGACATGACGTCATACCACTGCGAGCCGGGCAATGCCGCCGGACTATTCTGGAACAGGCTCAGGCCGGCGTATGTGCCAAGCCGCCCATTGGCGTACGGATAGCTGCTGTCCTCGAAGGTATGCGTGCGGCCGAAGTTGTGCGCGACTTCATGGGCAATCAGTTCGGTGATCAACGCAGCGTCAGCACCGCCAAACAGGCCCGCTGTGCTGGTATTGGTCGGCCAGGTGTGGAAGCCGGTGGCGGTGGTGCCGCCCACATAGGCCAGCCCGGCATTGCGGGGCTCGGGTTGGACACCGAAGTAAAACTCGTAACTCTGCGCACCCTCTTGCGCACGCAGCGCCGTCAGGTCGAACAGGTCCTTCTGGCTGAACGCATCGCTGCTGCCGGAGAAAGTGACGGGCGCATGCGCGACGACCTCGATGCGCGAGACGGGGAACATCGCGGACAGTACCGCCTGCACGCGGTTCGGGTTGGGCAGCGGGGCCGGTGCGCCACCCGGCCGGGCGATCGGCACCAAGTGCAGGCGAAAGCTGGTCCCCGGGGCGACTGGCGGCTGGAAGGACACCGACTGCGTCAGGTTGCTGGCAGAATCCTCCGCGACAATGCGCACGGTGCGGATATTGGCGACCTGACCGGGCGGGATCACGGCAAAGTAGTTGTTCTCCATCGCATTGTCGGCGCCCGGCACATCGGGAAACGCATCGTCGCCCTGCAGCGGATAGGTGGCAAAGCGGGTGCCCAGCGTGTCCAGCAGTTCGACGCGGGCACTGGCGCGCGATACCGACACGCCGTATGGGCGGCTGATACGCGCCATGACCATTGCCGTCTTGCCGGGGATCAGGCGCAGCATAGGGCTCGCGGCCGGCAGCAGATTGACTTGGCCGATCATCGGGTCGATGCGCAATCCCGGGGCCAGTCCTGCATTGAAGTCGAGCGTCGGCCCATTCAGCGCGAAGCCGCTGGCGGTGCGGAGTTCTACCCGGTAGCTGGCGCTTTGAGTGGCGTTGATGGCGATCACGACGCCACGTGCGGAACGCCGCAGGATCGGAATGTCCATGCCGCCCCAGCGGACCTGTGTCGCACGATCCAGGCATGCCCCGCTCAATTCCACCGCCATGCCCGGCGATGCCGTAGCGCTTGACAGACGGTCGATGCCGATGGGGCACCAGGCGAATGTGCTGTTCGACAGCTTCATGGCCTGTCCGTCACCCCCGTAGCCTACGACGTTGACCGGCTGGTTTTCTGCCAGCATGAGGCGCGGCATGGTGACGCGCAGCACGGTCTCGCCATTGGCATCGCGACGTTTCTCGGGAGACAGGCGGATGCCGGCGATGTCGAGCAGTGCAATCGGCTCGAGGCCGGCGCCGCGGATCTCCAGCATCTCGCCGGCCTGCGGCGCGGTCGTGGAAAACCGCACCTGACCACTCAGATCGTGAAGGTTGCCTGCCTCGCCTGAGAGGCTGGCGGATGATCCGCTACCGCTGCCACCGCCGCCACCGCCGCCGCATGCCATGACTGCAGCCGCGGCTGCCAATGCCAGCGCCCATGAAAGATGGCGTTTCGAAGTGTTTCGAATGCTCGTCCGCACGATTCTCTCCCGTGACCCCTGGCGTCTGCCATGTGCACATGCGCATGGCCGCCGGGAAGCCTGTGGCGGCGTAGCGAGACACCTCTGCCGGCTTCTATGGCCGGATGCGCCCCTCTCGCTGAATCGTTGGTGTGCGGCTACCGCACTGCCACAGACCTATGCATGGTGGAAGGCCGATGGCGCAGATGCCACTGAAGAAAATTTCTGTCTGAGTTAACGAATTTAACTTTTGATGACAAATTCGCGATGTTGCATTGGCGCCGTGGGAAATTTTGCAATTTGCAATACAAATCGTAGGTTCTACGCGGCATGCCAGATGACTTCGTATCACCCATGTGCTGCGTCGATGGCTGCGCAAGAATGTGAATTTATTTAACAATCCGTTGCGATCTTGCACTTGTTCACAGTGTGCTCAGGCCATGCGTGGAAGCAGGGGAATGTTTATTGCTGTATCACGTACCTGCCGCCGTTCGATGCGGAGGTGTGGAACTACCCCGCATCAATCATCACTCACCGGCAGGCACGCCGCTCGGCGCGCCGTTCACGCAAATTGACCGGCATCAGGTAGCGGCATGAAGAAAAAAAGCATTGCTTTACTGGTGGGCGCCGCGCTGCTCGTCATCGGCGGCACGTTTGGCCATCAGCGCGTCACGGCGTTTTTCTGGAAGGCGGAGAATGCAACCGTGCGCCTGCCCGGCTGTGCCTCGAACGACTGCATCGAGCACGGCACGATCCGCATGAATCCCTGGAATGGCATGTATTACCTCACGACCGCCGAAGGCAAGGTCTACGAGCTGGGCGAGGGTGCGACCGCGATGATCCAGGGCGCGCCCTGAGGCTGGCTGGGTAGCTGGGGGCAACGACCAACGACGGAAGGGGGGGCGACGCTCCAGGACGGTCCGGAAAGCGCCAAGGTGGCGAAGGAAACTGGAGCGGGTGAAGGGAACAAGTCCAATCAGCCAACCCATTGATTAATAACGGGTTTCTCCCGTTCGCTACACGGAAATAGGCCACATATTGTACCAGTCGGTCGCGCTAGTCAACGCAACGCTTCCATCATCGTCTGGGGACGGCTACCCGCAGCCAACAAGGAACGCTCAGGCGCTGGGCGCACCGGTCGGCGGAGGCCCCAAGCGCTTCACTCGCCCGATGAAGCGCTTTAGAGGCTCGGAAGGCTCGCCCTGGCGACGCAGCAGATATGTCGATAGCACCGGCATGCCTGCCAGCGGCCGCATCGCGATGTCCGGCCTGCTCAGCGCCTGAACCTGCGAGGCGATCGCAAACCCGATCCCGTAGCCCGCACCCACCAGCGTCAGCATCACCCCTAAGCTAGTCACGTGATCGACCACCTTCAACGGCAGCGCCGTGCCGTCGAGCATTGCCTGAATCTGGTCATGGCAGCCCGAGGCAGCGTCCGGGTGGCACAGAACCAACGGAAACTTCAGTGCGTCGGCAAGCTTGACCTCCTTGTGCGCCAGGAGCGGGTGCCGTGCCGGCACGATCACTGACAGCGGATCAGTCCACACCGATTCGGCCACGACGCCATCGCTAACCGTCCCCGACAGCGCAAAGCCCACGTCCAGCAGGTCGGTGTGCAGGCCCCTGAGCTGCTGCGAGAACGGCAACTCGAAGACGCGAATCTCCAACTCGGGCTCATCCTCACGGCTGCGCGCGAGCAAGGTGGCGATGCGTGGCTGAGCCAGGCTGTCGCAGATGGCGATGCGCAGGTGGCTCTGGTAGCCCTGCGCGGCGCTCTTGGTGGCCTGGATCGCCTGATCCAGGGTCGCTAGCACGCGGCGGCACTCCACCAGTAACACTTGGCCGGCCCAGGTCAGGCGCGTCTGCCGGCTACTGCGGTCGAACAGCGCCACACCCAGCGCTTGTTCGAGGTCGCGCATCGCGCGCGACAGTGGCGATTGATCAATGCCCAGCCGATCGGCTGCGCGCGCCAGGTGCAGTTCCTCGGCCACCGCCTCGAAGTAGCGCAGCAATCTCAGTTCCATTGCGTACTCCTTGTTCGCCTTCTTCTAGCTCGGCCGATCCGACCCATCGGATTCAAATCGATGCCTGCTGTTGCTCTTTCGGTCACCTCCTGCCACAGCCTCGATACCAGCCTCATCTCGTCAGCCAGCGCCGCACCGCCTGGTTGACGAGCGAGTCGCGATGGACGCGAGAGCACGCAGTACGTGTCTACGCGACACCCGCCACGTCCGGCTAAATCACAACTCACCTGCGATCACCAGCGTGAGCACGTCCAACGTGACTGCGAGCAACGGTCGAGTAGGTAAATACTCGATGGCGCGCAGGACGACGGTGGCGACTAGCCCCCGCAGCAGCGTCTCGTCGTGAGCGCCCAAACAAGACTGTGGCGAAAAGAAGCCTTAGAGCCCACATCCTGCGTGCCCTTGCCGAGGGCCGCGATTGCGCGCTCGCAAATGAAGTGCGTCACTGCCCACCAACGACCGGCCGGTTCAACAACTTCGAAAGTGCGCCCACCCCGCCTCCGTTGATCGCATGGCTACATCCCATCTGCTCAACGATTTTGCAGGCACGTTGGGAGCGCGCGCCCGAGCGGCAATACAGGATCAAAGGCTGGGTCCGAGTGGGCACAGCGGTCGCAATGTCTAAGTGGATACGGTCAAGCGGTAGCCACAGCGCTCCTTCGATGTGCCCTGCAGCAAACTCCCCGGCGGAGCGGACGTCAACCAAGACGGCGCCTGCCGACAGCATTTCGGCGGGCGACTTACCTGCCGGTGGATTAAAACGGAAGCAAGAGGCCCTGAGAATCTTCGCTAACCAGCTCATGAGATCAGTTTCCCGTGTCGTTTCAAAGTGACGCCGCAAGTTCGCCATCGGCTACCTGCAAAGCAGCCTCATCCAGGCGGCCGATCAGCGCGGCCAGTCGGAGCCGGTCCATCAACAGACCGATGCGAGCTTGGGCAAGCGCAAGCCTGGAGGTGGCGGATTCGTTCTCGGCGTTGAGGAGGTCCAGCGTGGTGCGCTCGCCGACCTCGCGTCCGAGGCGCGTGGCATCGAGCCTTGCCAGGCTGGCATTGAGCGCCTGTTCCAGCGCCCGGACACGTTCGGCGCCAACGCTCAGCCCCAGCCAGGCCAAGCGCACCTGCTGCGCGACTTGCTCTCGCGTGCGCTCTACCTCGGCTGCGGCCTTATCCGCCAGTCGCAGCGCCTCTTCTTCCTTGGCGCTGCGGTATCCGCCGGTGAAAAGCGGCATCGAGAACTGGATGCCGATCATCCAGTTCGTGCCCGTGTTGCTGGCCGACCCAAAATCGCCACTGCCGCTCAGTCGATCACGTCCCACCTGGGCGACGAGATCGACGGTGGCGGACGAACTCCGGCCGTACTTCGTCGCCTCTTGCCTCGCGACATCGGCCGCCAGCAGTTGGGTACGAATTTCTAGATTGCCCGACTGCGCCTCATTCAGCCAGAAGTCCAACGGCTGTAGCGGTGATGTCTGTCCTGCGCCGCGGCCAGGAAGGCGGGCCGCCAGAGCACCGAGAGACAATCCTGTGGTGTTCGCCAGCAGATTGCGCTTGACCAGCACGTCGCTCTCGGCCGCCAGTACCTGTGCGCGCAGTGCCGCGAGGCGTGCGCCTGCCTCATGGGTATCGGTAATGGGTGCATCCCCAAGCTTGAAACGGTCCTGCGCTTCGACCGCCGCCTTCTCGACGGCATCGAGTTGCTGCCGATGTACGCGCACGGCTTCCTCGGCAAGGGCCAGATCGAGATAGCGCTCCACCGTGCGGAGCATCAGCGTCTGTTCTGCTGCCTGCCATTGAAGATCTGCCAGGTCGGCTGAGGTGGAAAGCTGCTGTTGTTCGGCGCGCCGCTTCGGGTTGTAGAGCGGCTGTGTCGCTGCTATAGCCCAGCGCGAGGCGGTGCCGTTGGTCACGGAGGTGCTGAAGCCTACGCCACTGGATTGTCCGAACCCAGGGGCGCTGAACTGCGCACCTCGCGTTTCGGACTCGTTCGTGGCTACCCCCACCGAGCCGACCACGCCGACAGTCGGTCGCCACAGCGCCGCGGCCTGGTCACGGCGCGGCTGGGCTGCTGCATGGGCCGCGCGGGCGACAGCGTATTCCTTGTCGTTCTGCGTCGCCGCTTGCCAAGCCTCCATGAGCCCGGCGGCCATCGCCACTTGCGTCTGGCAATACAGGGGCGCAGCCAGCAACGAGATCCACAAAGCCTTTGAAATGCGCTTCTTCATGGAATTCATCCCTTCTGCGCGAGTTGGTTTCGTACCCAGCGCACCAAGTCGCCAGCGGCCATCACTCCCGAGTGGCGTGCCACTTCCTTGCCAGCGCGATACAGGATGAGCGTTGGGACGCTGCGAATGGCGCTGGCCGACACGGCTTGCGGATTGGCATCGATGTCGAGCTTGGCGAAACGCACATCGGGTAGTTCCGCGGCAGCCGCCTCGAAATGCGGTGCCATCATCTTGCAGGGGCCGCACCAACTGGCCCAGAAGTCCACCAGCACCGGCTGATCGTTGCGTGTGACGTAGCGTTCGAAGGTCGCGTCGCTCAGCGATGCGGGCTTGGCCGCCATCAGTTCAGTGCCACAACGACCACAGACCGGCTCGCCGGACGGGCGTTCGTCGGGGACGCGGTTGATCGTCCCGCAGGCGGGGCAGCCGACGTGCATGGTCAGGCCCCCTGGCGCATGCCGAGCTTGCGCAGAATGGATTCCATCAGGCACCACTTGGTCAATCCGCTTTGCAGCAGGTTCACCCCGACGAAGGCGGTGAAAGCCAGCCACCACTGATTGACGAAGATCGGGCTGCCGGGAATGCCCAGGGCCAGCGACAGCAGGATGAAGGTGCCTGCGATGACGCGAACGAGTTGCCAGGAAGTCATGGTGTTTCTCCTTGAGTGGACAGGGTTGCGGGGGGCGACGTGATGGGTTCCTCGGGCTCTTCGCGGCCCGCGATCGCGCCCAGCCGGTTCCGGTACGCGATGAAATAGAGAATGGGGATCACGACCAGGGTCAACACGGTCGAGACGAAGATGCCGAAGATCAGCGAGATCGCCAGGCCGTTGAAGATTGGGTCGTCGAGGATGAAGAAGGCGCCCAACATGGCAGCCAGCCCGGTCAGCACGATGGGCTGGGCGCGTGTGATGGCCGAGCGCACGATGGCCTGCTTGAACTCCACGCCTTCGCGCACCTGCAGGTTGATGAAGTCCACCAGCAGGATGGAGTTGCGCACGATGATGCCGGCGAGCGCGATCATTCCGATCATGCTGGTGGCGGTGTACTGCGCGCCCAGCACGGCGTGGCCTGGCATCACGCCGATGATGGTCAAGGGGATCGGCGCCATGATGATCAACGGTGTTAGGTAGGACCCGAACTGCGCCACGACCAGCAGGTAGATCAGCACGAGGCCGACGCCATAGGCCAGACCCATGTCGCGGAAGGTTTCATAGGTCACCTGCCACTCGCCATCCCACTTCAGCGCGTAGTCGCGCCAGGCGTCGTCTGGCTGGCGGATGAAATACTCCTGCAGCGTGCCGCCGCCTGGCGTGGCGATCTGGGCGAGTTCTCCGCGCATCTGGAACATGCCGTAGAGCGGGCTGTCGAGCGCGCCGGCCATGTCGGCCACGACGAAGTTCACCGGCAACAGATCCTTGTGGTAGATCGGCTGCTCGCTCACCTGGTCACTCAGGGTGACGAGTTCCCGGATAGGCACCGGCTTCCCATCGGCGCTGCGCACTGTGAGCTGCAGCAGGGCGTTCAGGTCGCCGTGCTGCTCGGGCGGCAATTGCAGCACCGCGGCCGCCGGGTACTTGGTCTCGTCATGCAGAAAGGCCGTGGCCTCGCCGGCCAGTCCGGCGCGCAGCGTGGTGACGATGGCCTGCTGCGGCACGCCGAGCATGGAGGCCTTCTGCCGGTCCACCAGCAGCATCGTCTTCGGTGCCGCAGCAATGCTGCTGTCGTCCACGTCCACCACGCCAGGCGTGCGCTCGAACACGGCGCGCACGGCCTTGGCGACCTGATGCCGACCGGCCGCATCCGGGCCATAGATCTCCGCCACGATGGGAGAGAGCACCGGCGGGCCCGGCGGCACTTCGACCACCTTGACGTTGGCGCCGAAGCGCTCACCGATCTTCTGCAGTTCGGGCCGCACGCGGGTTGCGATGGCATGGCTCTGGTCCTTGCGCGCGGTCTTGTCCACCAGATTGACCTGCAGGTCGCCGACGTTGCCGCCGGCACGCAAATAGTATTGGCGTACCAGGCCATTGAAGTTGATCGGCGCCGCGGTACCGGCATAGGCCTGGTAGTCGGTGACTTCGGGCACTGTCGCCAGGTAGCTGCCCAGCTCGTGCAGGACTGCGGCCGTCTGCTCCACCGGCGTGCCGGCGGGCATGTCAACGATGACCTGGAACTCCGACTTGTTGTCGAAGGGCAGCATCTTCAGCAGCACCGAGCCGGTGGCCGGCAGCGCCAGCGATGCCGCGATCAGCAGCGCGACCCCCAGGCCCAGCAGGCTGCGGTTGCGCGAGCCACGCCGCTCGTCCAGCAGTGGGCGGAAGATCCGCTCAAAGACCGGCGCGATCTTCGCGGCCAGGCCGGAGTGGGTCGCCGTGTGCGGCCCGCCGTCGCCATGCGCAGCAGCCGGTACCGCCTTCATCCACAGCCGAGCCAGCCAGGGCGTGACGACGAAGGCGATGGCCAGGGACAACAGCATGCCCATGCTGGCATTGATCGGGATCGGGCTCATGTACGGGCCCATCAAGCCCGTCACGAAGGCCATGGGCAGCAGCGCGGCGATCACGGTCAGCGTCGCCAGGATGGTCGGCCCCCCCACTTCGTCCACGGCACCCGGGATGATCGCCGCCAGCGACTTGCCGGGGTAGAGCTGCTGGTGCCGATGGATGTTCTCGACCACGACGATGGCGTCATCCACCAGGATGCCGATCGAGAAGATCAGCGCGAACAGCGATACGCGGTTGAGCGTGAAACCCCAGGCCCAGGACGCGAACAAGGTCACCGTCAGCGTCAGCACCACCGCGCTGCCGACGATGGCCGCCTCGCGCCGGCCGAGCGCGAAGAAAACCAGCGCCACCACCGACGCGGTAGCGAACAGCAGCTTCTTCATCAGGGTCTGCGCCTTGTCGTTGGCAGAGGCGCCGTAGTTGCGCGTTTCCGCCACCTGGACATCGCCAGGAATGACGGTGTTGCGCAGACCTTCCACCCGCTTCATCACGGCGTTGGCCACGTCGATGGCGTTTTCACCCGCCTTCTTCGTCACCACGATAGTGACCGCTGGATACTCGGCCGGCGCGGCGCCGTCCTTGCCGGCAACGCCATGCCAGACATAACGGCTGGCCGGAAGTGGACCATCGCGCACCTGCGCCACGTCCCGCAGGAAGACCGGCTTGCCGGCCCGCACGCCGACCACCAGATCGGCCACCTCGTCGGCATGGCGCAGGAAAGGCCCGGACTCGATGGCCACCGAACGGTTGCCTGCGATCAACTCGCCGACAGGAAGCCCCAGATTGGCCGACAGCAGCGCCTGGCGCAGTTCCGGCACCGTGACGCCGACGCCGCTCATGCGCACCGGGTCGATCTGCACCATCACCGCTCGGCCCGGGCCACCGATCGTGGTCACTTCGCGGGTGCCGGGCACACGCTTGAGGTCCGCCTCGACACTGTGCGCGACACGCTCCAGGTCGAATGCGCCGGTCGACGCGTTCTCGCTGAACAGCGTCAACGTGACGATTGGCACATCATCGATGCCCTTGGGCTTGATGATCGGTTCGAGCACACCAAGCCCCTTGGGCAGCCAGTCGGCGTTCGAGTTCACCGTGTCGTACAGCCGCACCAGCGCCTCGGTGCGGGTCACGCCGACCTTGAACTGGACGGTCAGCACGGCCAGACCAGGACGGGACACCGACATCACATGCTCGACATCCAGGATCTGGCTCAGCACCTGCTCTGCCGGCACGGCCACCATCTGTTCCACGTCGCGCACCGCAGCCCCCGGGAAGGGGATCAGCACATTCGCCATCGTGACGTTGATCTGCGGCTCCTCTTCGCGTGGGGTCACGCCCACGGCGAACAGGCCGAGCAACAGCGCGAGCAGTGCCAGCAGTGGCGTGATCTGTGCTCGCTGGAAAAAGGCGGCGATGCGGCCCGAAACGCCCATGGCAGGCGCGCCGGTAGTGGTGGATCGTGTTTTCGTCATGACCGGCCTCAACGCACGCGCGCGGCGGATTGCGGATCGGTCACGACCTGCTCACCGGGCATCAGTCCGGACAGGATCTCGACGCGGCCATCGGTGGCCCGCCCGAGGCGGACTTGGCGCAGTACGGGTTTGCCTTGCGGATTCAGTACATACAAGCCGGTGAGTTCGGCGCGACGCACGATGGCTTCCACGGGCACGGACAGGAGAGCGCCTGGCGCTGTACCGGGGGCATCGCTGCGTGCCAGCGGCAGCCACAGCCGCGCGAACATGCCGGGCGCGACGGTAGCGCCCACGCCACCAGGCAGTTCGGCACGCAACTGCACAGTGTGCGTCGCTGCATCGACGGTGGGCAGCAGTTGGACATTTCCAGGGACCACCCATGCACTCGCCGCCGGCAGGCCGGGCAGTTCGATGCGCAGCTTCGGATCGGCCGGCATGCGCGCTGCCACCGACTGCGGCACAGCCGCCGTGACGCGCAGAGCCGTCGGGTCATACAGGGTCAGCAGAGGCCGGCCAGGCATGGCCATGTCGCCCAGGGATACCGGCACTTCGGACACTACGCCAGCGAAGGGTGCGCGCACGACGTGGTAGCCGCTCTGCGTGCGCGACGCCCTGGCCTGGGCGAGCAGCGCATTGGCCTGGGCTTGGGCCGACTTGTAAGCCGACTCGGCGCGCTCCATGGCCGCCTGGCTGATGTAGTTCTTCTGGAACAGCCGCTGCTGACGCTCAAAGTCCTTCGTGGCCAGATCCAGGGATGACCGTGCTGCCTGCACCTGGGCATCGCTGGCGGCGGCATTCTGCTCAGCCGCCCGGGCGTCGATGCGCAGCAGCACCTGGCCCGCTTTCACACGATCGCCCACCTTGACATCCAACTGGATGACCGCACCGGGCACCTGCGCCGCGATCACCGTCTGGCGAACAGCTTCGACGACGCCATCGAAGGCCGAAGTCGTCGTGCCCGCAGCGGCCACCGCCGCGGTGGCCTTCAATGGCTGGGGCGGCGTCTGGGCGGAGGCAGTCAGGCTCGCCATCAAGGCGACAGCCGCGAAGCAAAGGGTGTAGCTGGTGTGGCGCATGGAAGGCACTTTCTGGTAGGGAGCGCTGTCAGGCATGAGTGTGAAGAACTTTACTTCATTATTTGCGCACATAGTTAAATAGTCAAGTACCATGTTGCTCACAGACCAGCAGATCATCAAGATCCGAGGCATCATGTCTACTCATCTACCTTTGGCATGCTCAACACATATGGAAGACCTTCCCGACGAGGCGCTGGAAGAGGTGGCGGCGTACTTCCAGGCGCTGTCCGAGCCAACGCGCCTGCAGATCCTCAACCTGCTGCGCAAGCAGGAGCGCAGCGTGGGCGAACTCGCCCAGTTGTGCGGTTACAGCTCGGCCAACATCTCGCGGCATCTGACGCTGCTGACCCAGCACGGTCTGGTGGCACGCGAAAGCCGCGGAAACAGCGCCATCTACAGCATTGCGGACAAGTCCGTTTATTCCTTGTGCGATCTGGTCTGCGGAAACATCGCCAAGCAGTTCGAGCGCAAGGCGAAGGCGCAGGCTGCGTTCACCGTAGCTCCGCCCAAGCGGACCAAAGCGCACTGAGCGGCACCTGCCATCGTTGATCGCAGTCCCGTCTTCGCGAGTGGACGGCGAGGACTGCCCCAGCGTCGGCCTCATGCAGGCCGCATCCTGCTTGCCACCATACTTCAACAGGTTGAGATGGCCTTGGCGCTTGGCAGGTTGTGCTGCCGCCACCCAGTCGGGCCTGCGCTCCCAGGCTCGCGGCTCACCCTTCGCTGTCCACTCGCTGGATCGTTGCTTCTTGATAGGCGACAACAATGACCTCAATACTTTTATTTCAACGTATTCTAATTTAGCATGAACTAATATATGATGGTCACTTCGACGCACAACCTTCAACTGAAGAGGTCATCATGCAAGACACCAACTCGGCGACCGTCGCCTTCCCCCGCCTCAACGAGCCTGCCCCGGACTTCAAGGCCAAGACCACCCACGGCGAGCGCAGCCTGGCGGACTACAAGGGCAAGTGGCTGATCCTGTTCTCGCACCCGGCTGACTTCACGCCGGTCTGCACCACCGAGTTCATCGGCTTTCAGAAGGCTGCCGACACGTTCCGCGGCATGAACTGCGAACTGATCGGCCTGTCCATCGACAGCCTGTACTCGCACCTGGCCTGGACGCAGAACATCCAGGAGAAGTTCGGCGTCGAGATCAGCTTCCCGATCATCGAGGACATCAAGATGGACGTGGCCCGTGCCTATGGCATGGTGCACCCGGGCGCAGCCGACACGCAGGCCGTGCGCGCGACGTTCTTCATCGATCCGAACGGCATCCTGCGCGCCATGGTGTATTACCCCATGAGCAACGGCCGCTCGATCGACGAGTTCGTGCGCCTGCTCACGGCCATGCAAACGAGCGACGCCAACCAGGTCGCGACCCCCGAGGGGTGGACGCCGGGATGCGATGTGATCGTTCCCCCACCCAAGAGCCCCGACGCCATCAAGCAGCGTATGGGCGAAGGCTACAAGACCACGGACTGGTACTTCTCGACGAAGAGCCTTTAAGTCCGGCGTTGCGACCGAAAGGCCGCAGCCCCGCGCCGTGGGATCTGGGCTACTGGAGGACTGGGCGCGTCATCTGCGCTCTCGCGTCGAACAGCCGTCCAGCCTGCGGCCGCTGTCCGGTTCAGCCTGTGCCGCGCAAGCGCTTTGGCGCACCGGCCACCGGACCAGCCCTCAGCCCCTATGCGGTTGCATCGTCAGCCGCGCACCAGGAGCCCGACATGAGCGACCTTGCCCTTCCTCCTTCCAGCGCCATGGATCCTGAGCGCCGCGCATGGCTGATCGCCACGACTGCGGCCGGCGGTGTTGCGGCCGCGGCGACCGCCATCCCCTTCGTCTCTAGTTTTGCGCCCAGTGAACGGGCAAGAGCAGCGGGCGCGGCGGTCGAAGTCGACCTGGCGGACATCCCGCCCGGCGGATTGAAGACGGTCGAATGGCGGGGCAAGCCCGTATGGATCATGCGACGCACGCCGGAAATGATCGCCGCACTCAGCGGGCAGGACGACAAGCTCGCCGACCCCAACTCCAGCAAGGATGCCTTGCCGGAAGCCCTGCGCAATCCCGGCCGCTCCGAGCGACAAGACCTATTCGTTGCCATCGGGATCTGCACCCATCTCGGGTGTTCTCCCAGCGCGGTGGCTGCGGGCACTTCCAACCCGAGCGTTGGCGAAGACTGGCATGGGGGGTTCTTCTGTCCCTGCCACGGCTCGACCTTCGACCTCGCCGGTCGGGTGTTCAAGAACAAGCCGGCACCCACCAATCTCGAAATCCCGCCGCACCGTTTCCTGAGCGACGCACGTGTCGTCATCGGCGACGAGTCGGCCTGAGAGGGCATCCAACCATGTCGCCATCCATTTCCCTGTCCGGCGCGAGGTTCACCGCGTTGCCCCCGGTGCCTGCTGATCTTGCAGGGGACGCCTCGAACGCACTGCCATGACGACCGTGCAGAATCCCCGACACATCGTGGTCCTGGGTGCTGGCTTTGCCGGCCTGTCGACGATCCGCGAACTGCGGCGTCGTGATCCCGCGGCGCAGATCACGCTGGTTGCACCGCGCCCGGAACTGCACTACCTTCCGGGCATCATCTGGATCCCGAGCGGCTTGCGCCGCCGCGAGGATCTGATCGTGCCGTTGGACGGCTTTCTGCAGCGCCAGCGCGTGCGCTTTGTCTCGGCCGAAGTCACCGGCCTCGCCGATGATGGCCGCACCGTGCAGACAAGCACCGGCGATGTCGTCAACGACGGCCTGGTTCTCGCCACCGGCGGGCGCTTCATCAAGAAGCTGCCCGGCATCGAGCATGCCATCACACCCTGCGAAGGCATCTCTGCGGCAGAACGCATCCGCGATCGACTGCGCGAAATGACCGGCGGCACGATCGCCGTCGGCTTCGCGGGAAATCCGAATGAACCCAGTGCGGTGCGCGGCGGCCCGATGTTCGAGTTCCTGTTCGGCATCGACGAGCAGCTCAAACGGGAAGGCCGGCGCCAGCACTTCGATCTCGTCTTCTTCAATCCGTCCTCCGAGCCCGGCAACCGTCTCGGCATGAAGACCGTGAAGCACCTGCTCCGGGAAATGGAACGGCGCGGCATCCGGACCCACCTGGGCCACAAGCTGGTGCGATTCGAGGCCAACCGGGTTGTGACGGAAGGCGGATCGTTCGCGGCAGACCTGATCCTTTTCATGCCCGGCATGACTGGTAACGCTTGGTTTGATGCAACGACGCTCCCCCGGTCCCCGGGCGGCCTGGTACAGGTCGACGCGCATTGCCGGGTGCCTGGCTTCGAGCGCGTGGTCGTGGTCGGCGACTCAGGCAGCTTCCCCGGCCCGGACTGGATGCCCAAGCAGGCCCATATGGCGGACCTGCAGGCCAAGGCCGCGGCGACCAACCTGATCGCCGACCTGGACGGCCGCCCATCGAGCGAGACCTTCCGCGTCGAGCTGATCTGCATCGTGGATGCGATCGATCATGGAACCCTGGTCTGGCGCACCCCGCAACGCAATGTGCTGCTGCCTTCGACCCGTTTTTTCCATTGGGCCAAGCGTGGCTTCGAGTGGAACTATCTCAGGCAGTACCGATGAGCCCCCAGCCCAGCCACTATGCACACCAACCGCTGGCGATGGCCAAGAGAGGTATCGCCCGCCGGCGGGTCCCGCTGCTCCTGCTCGCAGTGGCCATTGGAGGCGCCTCCATCCCGCTGCTGGCCGCGCCCTTGGCTCCAGGAAGTCTCTTGCCACCCCTGAGCGTTACGGACCAGCACGAGCGCCAAGTGAGCATCGAGGCGACCACTCGTTTTGTGGTTTTTGCGGCCGACAAGACGGCGAGCGACATCGTGAGCGATGCGTTGCGTCTGCACCCGTCCGTTTTTGCTGAGCGTCGACTCGTCTACATCGCGGACATCAGCGGCATGCCTGCGATGGTGACCCGCATGTTCGCGCTTCCCAAGTTGCGCGATTTTCCCTTCCAGGTCGGCTTAGTCCAGAACTCCGAGGTCACGGGTCATCTGCCCCGAAAGCCTAAGGAGGTCACGCTGATTTCGCTGGAGGACCAGCGTGTCCAAACCATCGAATACCTGCCTGATGCAGCATCGCTGCGTCGCAGCCTGGGTATCGCACCCCCTTGATGGGGTGCCCGTTCCCGTTTCATCCAACCAAGGAGCCTTCCCATGAAAAAGTCCATAGCACTCGCACTTGCGCTCGTCTGCACAGCAGCGGCCGCCCAGGCAGAAGAACTGTTCGTGTCAATCCACTCGGCCAGTCCCATGGCGCAGGGTGCCGGCTTGGTGCTGGCAGGCCAAGCGCTGGAACAGAAGGCAGCAGTGCGCGTGTTGCTGTGCGACGCAGCCGGCGACATCGCCTTGACCGGCCAGGAAGGCGCCAAGGCTCAACCAACTCTCAAGCCCCGCAACGTCACGCCGCAGCAGATGCTGCAAGGACTCATCAAAGGCGGCGCGAAGGTAGAAGTCTGCGCGCTTTATCTGCCCAACACCGGCAAGCAGCCGACCGACCTGTTGGCTGGCGTCACGGCAGCCAAACCGGCAGATGTGGCGGCCCATCTGCTCAAGCCCGGCGTGAAGACATTGGCGTTCTGACCTGCAGGCGGTTCACAACCAAGGGGACCGCCCAGGCCGTTGCGGCGTTTGCAGCCCCTGGTCGTATCGACCAGGGCGTCGGCATCGTCGAGGTCGCCAACTTTCAGGGCCCGTGGTCTGTCAGCAGCCAGCCTTTAACGTCCGCTGCTGCGGAGACTCCAGGGTCGCACGGCCTTTTATCACCGGGGCATCACAATCGCCTATATCCCTTTATGCACTGATCACGAAGTACACCGCAATCGTGAGCGCGACAAACGCGAGAATGAAGTTGAGCCAGATGCCCAGGGTGGTCCAGTAACCGGCGGGGATCTCCTGCTTGCCCAACCCGCGCAGGACTCGACGAAACTGTAGCGCAGAGACGACGGCCACGCCCGCGCCGAGCATCAACAACACGACCCCCAGCCACAACGAGAATCCCCGCTGGGCATCGGAGATCGGCTGGTTGCTGATCATGCGCAGAAACAGCCCGAAGCGCTCGACGACGAAGCCGAAGCCCATCAGCGCTATGGCGGTGCGTTGCCAGGCGAGCAAGGTTCGTTCGGCGGCGAACAACACACGAGGGTCATCAAGGTAGGACATGCCGCATGCTTCCGTTCAAGGCTTGCGCGCAACAAGTCCCACAAGCGCCGACCGTTCGCGCATCTCGGGATCAGCGAACTGGACGAACACCGCGACGACGACGTCGTAGGCATCCACGGCCCACGGCCACTCATCGCAGCCAGCGACATGGTAGGCCACAGACACCTCTGCTTCGTCAGCCAGCCTGCGGGCCTTGGCCACGCCCGCCTGTGCCACATCGAAAGCCTCGACCTGCAGGCCCTGGCGAGCGAGCCAGACACTGTTGCGCCCTTCGCCGTCGGCCACGCACAGGACGCGGCTGCCGGGCGCGAACAGCTCTGCCTGAGCGCGCAGGTATTCATTGGGTTCGCGACCAAACACATAGTCTTCGCCGGAAAATCGCTCGTTCCATGTTCTGGCGGCGGCGATGGATTCAGAGGTCACGGAATACTCCTGTCGAAGAAGGTGTGGGGCTCGGAAACACGCGACACACGGTTCCCAGGCAAGATTGCGCAAGGAGTCGGCAACGCGGCCCTGCCGTGGTCCTCCCAGGCGAGGCTTGGGGCATTGAGCGCGCTTTGCGCCATCTCTTCAATGCCGGACGGCATCGCCCAGCAGGCTTTCTCCCGTCTCACCGCGTTCGACGTCACTCCAGCAGATGGCGCCAAGTGCTCGCTGCGTGCAGCCAGGGAGCCGGCTTTGTGCAGGCGAGCGCTGGCGTTGACCAAACGCCCATTCGCCTGAGCATACCGGCGCACTCCCGCCGGCAATGCATCCTGGATGCGTTCAGGGCTGCTTGGACTTCAAAGGGCAGGTGCTGAAGCCCAGTAGCGGATACAGAGGGCAGAAGCTCACCAATCCGGTCAGCAAGGGCACAACCCCCAGCCAGCCCCACCACCCCACGGTTCCCGTGGCAGCCAAGGCAATCAAGACGATGCCGACCACGATGCGCAGGATCCTATCGATACCACCAACGTTGGATTTCATGTGCAATCTCCTTCTTCAACAAAAAACTAACTCTGCGTAGCCCTCGGCCTCGGGGCCGCGCGACGGCAGCGGCTGCGCCTACCGCAGCCCCCGGCACCGCAGCGACTTCGACCGGCGGTCAGGGACAAAACATGGCCTTGAGGGTCGCCATCAGCTTTTCGACATCGGGGTTGTCGATGCGGTAGCACAAAGTCTGGGATTCACGGCGGAACGTCACCAGTCCCTCCTCGCGCATCTTCGCCAAATGCTGCGACAGCGCTGACTGGCTCAGCGCCACGTGCTCCAACAGCGCACCTACGGTCAGCTCCCCGTGCTCGATCAGCAGACACAGCACCAACATCCGGTGCTCGTTGCCGATGGCGCGCAACATCGCCGCCGCCTTGGCCGCGCCTTCCTGGATGAATCGCTGGTCTTTCTTGCTCAGTGCCACGGGTGTCCTCGACTTCAAGTCCTCTAATTTAGTGGATTCTAATATATAATGAACTCAAGATGTGCTCTTTACAAGGAGTCAGCATGCAGCCTCAAGCCCATATCCAAGCCTTCTTCGACGAACCGACCAACACGGTGACCTATCTGGTGTCGGATCCGGCAACGCGGCAAGCTGCGGTGATCGACCCTGTTCTGGACTACGACCATCGCAGCGGCAAGGCCTCCACGGCATCCGCAGACCGCGTGCTGGAAGCCGCGCACAGTGGCGACCTGACCGTCGCCTACGTACTGGAAACCCATGCCCACGCCGACCATCTGAGCGCGGCCCCCTACATCCGGCAGCGTACTGGCGCCCAGGTCGCCATCGGTGAGCACATCCGCGACGTGCAGACCATCTTCCGCCCGGTCTTCAACCTCGACGATGTGTCGGGCGACGGCAGCGAGTTCGATCGCCTTCTCCAAGACGGAGAAACCCTCAGGATCGGCGAACTCACGGTGGAAGTCCTGCACACACCGGGCCATACCCCCGCTTGCGTTTCCTACCGCATCGGGGATGCGGTCTTCGTGGGTGACACGTTGTTCATGCCCGACTATGGCACGGCGCGCGCCGACTTCCCCGGAGGCGGCGCGCGGACCTTGTTTCGCTCCATACAGCGGTTGCTCGCTCTCCCGGCAGAGACACGGATATTCCTGTGCCACGACTACAAGGCGCCAGGGCGGGACAGCTATGCGTGGGAGACCACGGTCGCCGAGGAGAGAGCGCGCAACGTCCACGTGCGAGAAGGGATCGAAGAGGATGCGTTCGTCGCGATGCGCCAACAGCGCGACGCCACCCTGGCGGCACCCACACTGCTGCTGCCGTCGATCCAGGTCAACATCCGGGCTGGCCAACTCCCCCGCGCCGAATCCAACGGTGTGCACTACCTCAAGATCCCCATCCGGATGGCCGCATGAACTCCGCGATGGGCGACACAGCGCCAAGCAAGGTCCGCTGAGCCATGGCACCGTCGGACAGGACGCTCACAACCAGGTCTCGGCCGACGTCGGACTTGCGGCTCGATGCGGCCTGCCTGGTCCATGCGGTCAGCCCGCTGCTGTGGCTGCCGCAGGCGGCGTTGCTCGCGCTGGGCGTGTCACGCCTGCACAGTGGCGCGGGGCTGAACGGCGTCTTATGGCCCGCCGCGGGCATCGTGCTGGCAGGCATGCTGCGAGCTTGGCTGGAGGCCTGGAGCGCTGGGCGCATGTTCGATACGGCCCGCGAGCACCTCAGCCACTGGCGCGACCGCTCCATCGCGGCGATGGCGGCGCGTTCTCCGCTGGACCGCGCTCGCGTGCACGCCGGTGCCGCGGCGAGTGCACTGGCAGAACAGGCCGAAGCGATGCTGCCATGGCAGACGCGCTACCGCGGCGCCGCCTGGCGCGTGCGCATCATGCCGGTGCTGATTCTGCTGCCCGTTGCCTGGTACTCCTGGGCCGCCACAGCCGTGCTCGTGCTGGCGGCGCCGCTGATCCCCATGTTCATGGTGATCGTGGGCTGGCGGGCCAGAGCCGCCAGCGAGGCCCAGTGGCTGCAGATGGGCAGCATGAATGCATTCCTGCTCGATCGCCTGCGTGGCTTGCCGACGCTGCGCGCATTGGGCAGCGTCGATGCCACGGCGCGCCGCCTGCGAGCCAGCGCCGAGGATCTGCGCCAGCGCACCATGCACGTGCTGCGCATCGCATTCCTGTCTTCGGCGGTGCTGGAGTTGTTCGCGGCGCTGGGTGTCGCGATGGTGGCCGCCTACGTCGGGTTCCATCTGCTGGGTCACCTGGATTTCGGTGCCTGGGGTCGGCGTCTCAGCCTTGCGCAAGGCTTGTTCGTCCTGTTGCTGGCCCCCGCCTTTTTCGAGCCCTTGAGGGAATTGGCCTCGGTCTGGCATGACCGGGCTGCTGGCATGGCGGCAATGGATGCCCTGGACCGGCTCAACGCCGACGGGTTGCCGTTGCCGGGCGAGGCATCACCGGATCAGGCGACGCAGGGGGCTTCGGCCGTACTACGGCAAGAAGATGGCACGCCAGTTCGTCCGCCACGTGTCAAGGTCCAAGACCTTGCGTTCGCGTTTCCTGGCGAGACACCCGTTTTCCAGGACTTTACGCTGGATGTTAAGCCCGGTGAGCATGTCGCCCTGGTGGGCGGCAGTGGAACCGGAAAGACCGTCCTGATGTCGCTGCTGGCCGGATTGCTGCCCCCTTCGGAGGGCCGCATCGAAATCGGCGGCATCGCGTTGACCGCCGAAACGGCGCGCAGGTTGCGCGACCGCATGGCCTGGATGGGGCAGCGACCGCACGTGTTTTCAGGGTCGGTCCAGCACAACGTCGCCCTCGGGCGAACGGGCGTGGGGAGCATGCAAGTGCACCGGGCAATCCAATGGGCGCAGCTCGACCAGGTGGCTCAGGCCCACCCCGGAACCTCACTCGGGGAAGGCGGCACGGGCCTGTCGGGAGGCGAAGCCGCGCGTCTGGCGCTTGCCCGCCTGGCCGCCGCACCGCGTGCCGATCTGCTGCTGGCGGACGAGCCGACCGCTCATCTGGACACCGAAACCGCCGAACAGGTCATCGAATCCCTCGTGGCCCTGGCCCAGGGGCGTACCCTGATCGTGGCCACCCACGATCCGGTGCTCGCCGCACGCATGGACCGCGTGGTGCACCTTGCCGCCCCTGTCGATGCCGCGCAGCCCGTCCCGGGAGGATGGCATGGCGCGTAGAGCCGCCGCCGCACCGGCCCTGCTGCCCGCGCTGCGGGCCATGCTCGCCGGGTCTTCTCGTCGCATGGCCTTGGGCGCCGCGCTGGCGGCGCTGACCGTCCTCATGGGCATGGGCCTGCTGGGCCTGTCGGGCTGGTTCATCGCCGCCACAGCGATCGCCGGATTGCAAGTGGCCAGCGCCCTGGTGTTCGACGTCTTCGCACCATCGGCCGGCATCCGCCTGCTGGCGCTGGGGCGCACCGCTACGCGCTACGGCGAGCGGCTCATCACGCACGATGCCACGCTCGCCGCGCTGACACAGCTACGCGAGCGCCTGTTCCGGGGTTGGGCGGGCGCGGGGAACATCCGGGATCTCTTGCGCCGACCGGCCCGGGCGCTGTTCCGCCTGACCAGCGACCTCGACGCCCTGGAATCCCTCTATCTTCGCCTGCTGGTGCCGGCCAGCGCGGCGCTGGGTGCCGCAATCCTCGGCACCGTGGTGCTCGGCGCCATGGCCCCTTGGCTCGGCATCGCGCTGGGGGCGTGGATGCTGGCCGTCGGCGCCGCCGTGGCTGCTGGACTGTTCCTTCGCTCGCGTCTGCCCGCCGTGCGCCGCGCGCTGATCACCGAGCGCCTTCGCGCGCAGGCCGTCGACCTCGTGTCCGGCCAGACCGAACTGGTCATGGCCGGCCGCCTGGCGAGCCATCGCGACGCACTGCAGCGCACAGACCGTCGTCTGGCGCGTGCAGACCGGCATCTGCACCGCCTGGACGTGGCGGCTGGCGCGATCTATGGCGTGGCCGGCAGTCTCACCTTGGCCCTCGTGCTCCTCGGCGTTGGCGTGCTGGTCGACCAAGGCCGGCTCGGAACCGCTGGCGCAACGCTGGCCCTCTTGATCGCGCTGAGCGCGATGGAGCCGTTCGCCGCGCTCAGGCGAGGCGCGCTGGAGGCCGGGCGCACGTGGCTGGCGGCGCGACGGCTGTCACCGTATTGCGGCATGTCCCAACAGGCTCAACAAGCATCCCTGCCTGCCGAGGCTCCCGAGCCGGGCTATGCGATCAGTCTGAGGCAGGTGTCTGCGCGCTACCCCGACAGCCCCGTGGACGCGCTGCAGTCGTTTTCTTTGACATTGGCACCCGGAGAGCGGGTCGCCGTGGTCGGACCGAGCGGTGCGGGCAAGTCGACGCTGATGGCCTTGGCCGCTGGCGAGCTGGCACCGCGGCAGGGAACCATCCGGACACTGCCCTATGCGTGGCTGAGCCAGCGCACCGATCTGTTCCAGGACAGCCTGCGCGACAACCTGCTGCTGGCCGACGCCGATGCCGACGACGACGCCCTCTGGCGCGCGCTCGGGTCGGCAGGGCTCGCCTCCGAGGTACGAGCCCTGCACGCCGGGCTGGACACCCGGCTCGGAGAAGGTGGGCTGGGGCTGTCAGGCGGACAAGCACGCCGCCTGGCGCTCGCGCGATTGCTGCTTCAACCCCACCCTTTGTGGCTGCTCGATGAGCCCACCGAAGGGCTGGATGCCATCACGGCCGCCGACGTGCTGGCGCGGCTCCATGCGCTGGGCACGGGGCGGGCGTGGCTGATGGCCACGCACCTGCGGCGCGAGGCCGCGCTCGCCGACCGCCTGCTGGTACTGCGCGGCGGCCGGATCGACGCCGAATTTCCGCGTGGCAGCGCCGGCTTCGAAACGACGTTGGCCGCCTTGCGCCCCGACTGATCTTTCAAGCACACATGATTTCACATCGATAGAGGAAACCGCCATGGACTTTGACATCGTCAGCCTGTCGCGATTGCAGTTCGCGATCACGGCGCTCTACCACTTTCTTTTCGTACCGCTGACGCTGGGCCTGTCCATAGTGATCGCCATCATGGAAACGGTCTACGTGATGACGGGCCGGACCATCTGGCGCGACATGACCAAGTTTTGGGGCGTGCTGTTCGGCATCAACTTCGCCATGGGCGTGGCCACCGGCATCGTGATGGAGTTCCAGTTCGGCATGAACTGGAGCTACTACAGCCACTACGTGGGCGACATCTTCGGAGCGCCGCTCGCCTTGGAGGGGCTGATGGCCTTCTTCCTGGAAGCGACCTTCGTCGGTCTGTTCTTCTTCGGCTGGGACCGCCTTTCCAAAGTCGGGCATCTGGTGGTCACCTGGTGTGTGGCGCTGGGATCGAACTTCTCGGCGCTGTGGATACTGATCGCCAACGGCTGGATGCAGAACCCGGTCGGCGCCCAGTTCAATCCGCAGACCATGCGCATGGAGATGACGGACTTCTTCGCCGTGCTGACCAACCCGGTGGCGCAGGCCAAGTTCGTGCACACCGTCTCGGCCGGCTATGTGACAGCCGCCATCTTCGTGCTCGGGATTTCGGCCTGGTACGTTCTCAAGGGGCGCCACCTGCAGCTTGCCAAGCGTTCCATGACGGTCGCGGCATCGTTCGGCCTCGCCTCCGCGCTGTCGGTTGTGGTGCTGGGCGACGAGAGCGGCTACCTGTCCACCGAGCACCAGAAGATGAAGCTGGCCGCCATCGAAGCGATGTGGAAGACCGAGCCCGCGCCGGCCGCGTTCACCGCCTTCGGCTTTCCCGATCAGGCGGCGCGCGAGACACACTATGCGGTGCACATCCCCTGGGCCATGGGACTGATCGGCACACGTTCGCTGACCACCGAGATTCCCGGCATCGACGAGCTGGTCGCGCGTGCCGAGACGCACATCCGGGATGGCATCGTGGCATACGACGCCCTGCAGCAGATCCGCGCCGTGAAGGGTGGCGCGGACGTCCCCCCGCAGGTGCAGGCCGCTTTCGAGGAGCATGGGCATACGCTGGGCTACGCGCTGCTGCTCAAACGCTACGTGGACGACCCCCGCCAGGCCACGCCGCAACAGATATCCCAGGCTGCATGGGACACCGTTCCACGGGTGGCGCCGCTGTTCTGGGCGTTCCGGCTGATGGTCGGCCTGGGCTTCTTCTTCATCCTGCTGACCGCCGTGTTCTTCTGGTTGTCGGCGCGGCGCAAACTGGATGCGCACCGATGGCTGCTCAAGGTCGCCGTGTGGTCCATCCCCTTGCCCTGGATCGCCGCTGAACTCGGCTGGATCGTGGCCGAAGTGGGGCGTCAGCCCTGGGTCATCGAAGGCGTTCTGCCGACGGCCGTGGCCGTCTCGAACTTGGGCGCATCGACCGTGCTGCTGACGATCGCTGGCTTCGTCGCGATCTACACCGTCCTGCTCGTCATCGAGATGAAGCTGATGCTCAAGGCGATCCGCAAAGGCCCCGATGACCATGCGCTGGCCCGCGTCGAAGGTCGGCCCGCCGCTTCGGCCGACCTGGCGCCTGCGCAGTAACACCCCAAGGAGAAACGAACATGATTCTGCACGAACTGATCTCCTACGATGTCCTGCGCCTGATCTGGTGGGCGTTGCTGGGGGTGCTGCTGATCGGCTTTGCCCTCACCGATGGTTTCGATCTGGGCACCGGAACGCTGCTGCCTTTCGTGGCGCGCAGCGACGTCGAGCGCCGTGTCGTCATCAACACCATCGGCCCGGTCTGGGAAGGCAACCAGGTCTGGCTGATCCTCGGCGGGGGGGCCATCTTCGCGGCCTGGCCGCAGCTCTACGCGGTGTCGTTCTCGGGCTTCTACCTGGCGATGTTCGCGATCCTCGTCGCGCTGATCCTGCGGCCGGTGGCCTTCAAGTTCCGCAGCAAGCGCGAGGAACCTGCATGGCGCAGCCGATGGGACTGGGCCTTGTTCGTAGGCGGCTTCGTGCCCGCACTGATCTTCGGCGTGGCGATGGGCAACGTGCTGCAGGGCGTGCCGTTTCGCATCGAGGACGACATGCAGATCTTCTACGACGGCTCGTTCTTCGGGCTGCTCAACCCTTATGCCTTGCTCGCCGGCCTGGTTTCGGTCGCGATGCTGGTTATGCACGGCGCCGCCTGGCTGCAGCTCAAGACCTCGGGCACCGTGGCCGAACGCGCGCGCCGTTTCGGGATCGTGGCGGCGCTTCTCACAACGGTGCTGTATGCCGTGGCGGGCGTGCTGCTGGCCTACTTCGTGACGGGGTATGCCATCACCGGCAGCATCGACACTTCAGGCGCTTCGAACCCTCTGCTCAAGAACGCCGTGCCGCAGGGCGGCGCGTGGTTCGCCAACTACGCCACCCATCCAGCACTGTGGGTGGTGCCGGCGCTGGGTCTGGCCGGGCCGGTGATCGCGGCGCTCTGTCTGGCCATGCGCCGGCCGCTGGCTGCGCTGCTCGCCGGCGGCGTCGGCATCGCGGGCATCGTCGCCAGCGTGGGCGTGTCCATGTTCCCCTTCATCCTGCCCTCGTCGGTCAACCCGTCGGCGAGCCTGACTGTGTGGGACTCGTCGTCGAGTCACCTGACGCTGTTCATCATGCTCGTTTCAACGGTCATCTTCATGCCCATCATCCTGGCGTACACCAGTTGGGTGTTCTCGGTCCTGCGCGGCAAGGTCGACCCCGAGGCCATCCAGGACGGCAAGGGCCATGCGTACTGACGCACGCACACCATCATTCATAGGACATTGACCATGTGGTATTTCGCCTGGATTCTCGGCTTGCCCCTGGCAGCCGCCTTCGCCGTTCTCAATGCAATGTGGTTCGAGTTGATGGAGGACGAAGCGGTCCGGCGCGACCGCCTCGATCCCAAGGAGCCCTGAACCAGACTGCGCGCCCCATTACGACGCGAGCCCATGACAAGTTCCATCATGGCGACATCGACAGGTGCAGCCAACACCGCCGATGCCCAACGCAATGTGTGGTTGCTGGTAGCTTCCCAATCCCTGGGCGGCGCTGCGCCGCCCATCATCATCTCACTGGGGGGGATCGTCGGGCAGATGCTGGCCAGCGACCCATCGCTGTCGACGCTGCCTGTCAGCCTCTACAACCTAGGGCTCGCACTCTCGACCATCCCCGCAGCGGTGCTCATGCGCCGCCTGGGCCGGCGCGCGGCCTACGTGCTGGGCGCGTTGCTGGGCAGCGTCTCCGGACTGATCGCCACCTACGGTGTAGTGCAAGGCGACTTCGCTACCTTCTGCGTGGGCGCCGCCATGGCGGGCTTCTACGGTGCTTGCGTGCAGAGCTACCGCTTCGCCGCCACCGACGCGGTGGAGCCATCGCAACGGGCGAAGGCCATCTCGCGCATCATGGTTGGCGGCCTGGTTGCCGCCGTCATCGGCCCGCAGGTCGTCATCTGGACGCGAGATGCCTGGCCCATGGCGCCGTTCGCCGGCAGCTTTCTCGGCCAGGCCGGCCTGGCCTTGCTGGCCTTGCCTCTGCTGTGGATGCTGCGTGCTCCGCCGCCTCAAGCTGCCGTGGCGGAAGGCACCGCACGGCCGGTTGGCACCATTGCCCGCAGCCCTGGCTTTGTCGTGGCGGTCACTGCGGGCATCGTCTCGTATGGCCTGATGGCCTTCATCATGACCGCTGCCCCGATGGCCATGGTCGGATGCGGCCACACGGTCGGCGAAGCCGCACTGGGCATCCAGTGGCACGTGCTGGCCATGTTTGCCCCGAGCTTCTTCACCGGCCACTTGATCGCCCGCTTCGGCAAGATCGCCATCACGGCGCTGGGTCTGGTGTTGATCGCCGCCTCTGGCCTGCTGGCATTGGCCGGGCTGGAGCTGTTGCACTTCTGGGGCTCGCTGATCCTGCTAGGCGTAGGCTGGAACTTCGGCTTCATCGGCGCCACGGCCATGGTGACCGACACCTACACGCCCGCAGAGCGAGCAAAGGTGCAGGCGCTCAATGACTTCCTGGTGTTCGGCACCGTGGCAGTGGCGTCGTTCGGCTCGGGGCGCCTGCTGAACACTTCGGGATGGGAAACCATCAACACCCTGATGCTGCCGCTCATCGCCGTTGTACTGGTGATGCTGGGCTGGCTGACGTTGCACCGCCGTCGCGCCACAGCCTCGGCGACCGTCACACAATAAGGCGGCTGTGCAAAGGCAACCACTGGCATGGGGGAGATGTTGTCCTCAACCAAACCGCCTGGACTCTGATCGTCCATGACCCGCGCCTCGCACCCCACGCAGCATGCCCAGCGCGTGTTGCTGCATAACGAAGTCCATGCACGCCCGCCCGAAGCCCTGGTGGCGCCGCTGGCGATCACGCACATCGTGATGTTGACCGACGCGATGGGCCGTGATGCGAGCCGCGCACACTTGGCCACGTTTCTGCGCGACCATCACCAAGCTCCGCCAGATGCGGACACCACCCACTTGCGCGTAGACCTAGGGGCGTTCCGCATCCGTTGGGAATTGCACACAGAGTTCGTCTCTTGGACCTTCACGGTCATACCGGCTGGCGATGCCTTGTCCAAGGATGGGCGCGCCCCAATGACGGCGTTGGAGGCCGTTCCGCGTGACTGGCTCGCCGCGCTGCCCGGCGAATGCCTGTGTGCCTTGCATCTGTGGGTGGCTGGCAAGCGGGATGGGAATGCCGATCCAGCGCTATGCAGTTGGTTGCGCGAGGAATCGCTCGTCGCTTCCGTCGTCGCGAATGACCAGGGTGAGGTCTATACCGACTTTGCCATCCATGCCGATGGCTTCTCGCGCATGCTGCTCGTGGCCGAGGCACTTTCGCCCCAGCGCCTGGGTCGGATCGTCCAGCAGTTGCTGGAAATCGAAACGTACCGTATGGCTGCTCTGCTTGGCCTGCCCGCTGCGCGTGATGCCAGTGCAACCTTGGTCAGTGCCGAGCTTGAACTGGCAGAGTTGGCCCAAGCCATCCGTGTCTCCAACCGCGATGCCGAGCCTGTGCTGCTTGACCGCCTGACGCGGCTGGCGGGCCAGGTCGAGGGCCAGTACGCCGCCACCCATTCGCGCTTCTCGGCCAGCAGCGCGTACTTCGAACTGGTGGACCGGCGGATACAGGACATCGGCGAATCCCGGCTCGGTGGCCTACAGACGATAGGTGAGTTCATGGAGCGGCGGCTGAGCCCTGCGCGCAGCACCTGCGCCTGGGCTGCACGGCGGCAGAACGCACTGTCCGAGCGTGTTTCACGCATGAGCAACCTGCTGCGCACGCGTGTAGAAATTGAGCAGCAGCAGAACAACCAGGCCCTGCTGGCCGCGATGAACCGTCGAGGGGACTTGCAGCTCAGGCTCCAATCCACGGTGGAGGGATTGTCGGTAGCGGCCATCACCTACTACATCGTCGGTCTCGTGAGCTACCTGGCGAAGGGAGCGCAGAAGCTCGGGTGGGGCTTCTCGCCCGAGAGCACGGCAGCGGTAGCGATTCCACTCGTGGCCGCAAGCGTATGGTGGTCACTGCGGCGCTTGCACCACCGGATGTTCAACGAAGTGCGTTGAAGAATGTCACCCAGATGCGCCTTTGACCCCCTGCCAACCTTGGCCGCGGCCCTGGCTGCCTCAGGCCAGGCTGTGAGGCGCCAATTCGGCGACGGCTTGATAGTGGGTGAGGTAGACCCGTCCGCTGAGCTGCTTCAGAAACGGTGTACCGGCGAGCTTGTCCATCACTGGACCCTTCACCTCCGACAGGTGAAGCCGAATGCCCGCCTCGTTCAGCCGCGCCTCAATCGCTTCCAGACTTTCGAGCGCGCTGGCGTCGATGTCGTTGATGGCCGAGCACTGAAGAACCACGTGCTGGAGTTCGGGGTGATCCGCAACAGCCTCGTTGATACGGTCCTCCAGATAGCGTGCGTTGGCGAAATACAGGCTTTCGTCGACGCGCAGCCCCAGCACCTGCGGGCTCGTGAGCACGAGATGGCGAAGCACGTTGCGAAAGTGTTCGGTCCCGGGCACGAGCCCGATGACAGCCACGTGCGGCCGGCTGCTGCGGTACAGATGCAGCATCAGCGCTAGGCCTACCCCGGCGATCAGGCCAGTCTCCACGCCCGCCAGCAGGGTCGTGACCAGCGTGGCCCCCACCACGGTGAAGTCGAAGCGTGAGTATTGCCAGGTGCGCTTGAGCATGCCCAGATCGACCAGCGAGAGCACCGCCACCACGATCGTGGCTGCCAGGGTGGCCTGTGGCAGGTGGTGCAGCAGCGGCGTGAGCAGCAAGGTCGCAACGGCAATGCCGATGGCGGTGTAGATCCCGGCCGCCGGCGTCTGCGCGCCGGCGTCGAAATTGACCACGGAACGCGAAAAGCCACCCGTTACCGGCAAACCACCCGTGAAGGCCGCTGCCACATTGCTCGCTCCCAGCGCGACCAGTTCCTGATCCGGTTCGACACGTTGGCGCCGTTTGGCCGCGAGCGTCTGCCCCACCGAGATGGATTCAACGAAGCCGACCACGCTGAGCAACAGCGCTGGCACGGCCAGTTCCGTCCACAGGGCCGGGTTCCACGTGGGAGGCGTGAACGGCGGAAGTCCCTGTGGCACCACCCCTACCACACGCACGCCGTGCGCGGCCAAGTCCCAGGCCCAGACTGCGGCTGTGGTCGCCGCGATTGCTGCCACGGGTCCCGCCTTGGCGAGGGCATCTGCCCAGCGCTGCCCGATGCCGATGCGGCGCAGCCATGGCTTGAGCCCGCTGCGCGACCACCACAGGAACAAGAGCGCCGACAGTCCCAGCGCCACGGTAGGGCCATTGGTCTGGGGCAGACCTCGCCATAGCGCGGGAAGCAGTTCCGGCAGGGTATCGCCCGATGCCGCAATCCCCAGCACGTGCTTGGCCTGGCTCAAGGCGATCAGCACGCCGGACGCCGAGATGAAGCCGGATATGACCGGGTGACTGAGGTAGTTCGCCAACCAGCCAAGCCGCAGCACGCCCATGAGGGTCAGCATCAGGCCAGACAGCAAAGCCACCACAAGCGCGGCCGCCCAATAGTCGGCGGAGCCCGCCGCCGCAACTTGTCCGATGGCTGCGGCGGTCATCAACGACGTCACCGCCGCCGGCCCGACAGCCAGTGTGCGGCTGCTGCCGAACACCGCATAGGCAAGCAGGGGAAGCATGCTCGCATAGAGGCCAGCCTGCGGTGGCAGGCCAGCCAGCATGGCGTAGGCCAGGCTCTGGGGAATCAGCATCAGCGTGACGATGCCGGCCGCAAGCATGTCCGCGGACCATTGGCCTCGGTCGTAGGTTTTCCCCCAGGACAAGACCGGCATCCACCGCTCCGCTGCAGAGGACCGTTGGGAGGTGGAGGCCCCGCTCATCGGCAGGCCTCGGAAGCCAGCGAGAACGGCACGCCGACAGGGCAATCAGCAGTCTTCACATTCATGGGGCTCCTCTGGATATGATATATACTTTTACATATTATAATTTCCTCATGCGTTTGACAGAGAAATCCACGATGCCGTCGTTCAACAAGAGCGATCTGAAAGCGCCCGAGCAACTGCGTGAGCACGCTGGAGAAGCGTGCGCCTTGCTCAAGGTTCTTGCCAACGAAGACCGCTTGATGCTGCTGTGCCAGATCGCATCCGCACGCCACAACGTGGGCGAGTTGGAAGCCATCACCGGCATTCGCCAGCCCACCTTGTCGCAGCAGTTGGCCGTGCTGCGTCAGGAAGGGCTGGTCGAAACCGAGAAGGAGGGGAAGTACGTCTACTACCGGCTGGCCAACGACAACGTCGTGCGCGTCATGCGCATGCTCTGGGACATCTACTGCGCCCCGAAGTAAACGGGGTACGAGACCATGAAACACCACAAAAACCATATCGAACGAGACAACGCGCTTGTCCAACCACTCAATCGCCGCCGGGCTTTGCTGACGCTCGGAGCGGCCGGTGCCGCAGGCATCGCGCTCACGCCGGGCATCGCCAGCGCGGCGAACAAGGTCAAGACCACGGCCCGCATCGTCATCGCAGGCGCCGGCGCCGCGGGCCTGGCGGCAGCATCGCGCCTCTCGGAAGCGCTGGACGGCGCGAAGATCACGCTGATCGACGCGCGCAAGGAGCATTTCTACCAACCAGGCTTCACGCTGGTGGGCTCGGGCATCAAGCCCGCAGGCTACGTGGTGTCCACCACCGCCGAATACGTGCCCGCCGGCGTCGAGCTGGTGCAGGAACGCGTGGCCGAGTTCGATCCGGAAGGCAAGAAGGTCGTCACGGAAAGCGGCCAGGCCCATGCATACGACTTCCTCGTCGTCGCCACCGGCATGAAGCTGGAGTACGGCCTGATCGAAGGCATGGAAGAGGACCTGATCGGCAAGAACGGCATCGGCAGCATCTACCACAGCCCGGCCAAGGCCGAAGCCACGTGGCAAGCCATGTCGGCTTTCGCCGACAAGGGCGGCCGTGGCGTCTTTCTACGCCCCGGCACCGAGATGAAGTGCGCGGGCGCGCCGCTGAAGTACACCTTCATCACGGACGACTACCTGAGCCGGCGCGGCCAGCGCAGCAAGGCGGAGGTCGTCTACAACTCGAACAACAAGGCGCTGTTCAGCGTACCCATCGTCTCGGAGAAGGTGCGCATGCTGTTCCAGGAGCGCGGCATCCAGGTGAACTACGAGCGAGTTCTCAAGGCCATCGATCCGGGCAAGCGCATCGCCACCTTCAACACGCCGGCGGGAACCGAAGAACAGGGTTTCGACTTCATCCACGTCATTCCCCCCATGCGTGCGCCCGAGCCCATCCGCAACAGCCCGCTGCCCTGGCAAACAGGCGCGTGGGCCGCCGAAGGCTGGCTGGAGGTCGACAAGGGCACGCTGCGTCATGTGCGCTACCGTAACGTTTTCGGCGTCGGTGACATCGCCGGGGTGCCCAAGGGCAAGACCGCAGCGAGCGTGAAATGGCAGGTCCCCGTCGCGGTCGACCATATCGTTGCCGAGATCGCGGGCAAGACCTCGGACGCGCTCTACACAGGCTACACCTCGTGCCCACTGATCACGCGATTGGGCCGCGCCATGCTGGTGGAGTTCGACTACCAGAACAACCTGGTGCCATCCTTCCCCGGCGTGATCGCGCCGCTGGAGGAACTGTGGATCAGTTGGGTCATGAAGACCATGGCGCTCAAGCCCACCTACATCAGCATGCTGCGCGGCCGCGCCTAAGGAGACACCGCCATGAAAGAACTCGATCCCTTCATCCTGCTGGCTGTTTTCCAGGAAATGCTCGGCCCCTTGCTGTGGATTCTCCTGGCCGTCGTCGTCCTGGGCCTGGTCGCCTTCGTCGCCCTGCTGGTGCGCGAGAAAGGCCTCGTGTCACGCCGCCTGGTGCGTTCGGAGGCGCTGGGCATCGTCGGGGGAGCACTGGCTTTGGTCCTGATGGCCAAGGTGTCTTCCTCGGGCTTCACCGATGCCGCCGGCCCGGCCGACTGGTTCTTGATCGCCCTGGTGTTCGGCGCCGGCCTGGTCGGATCGACCATATTGGCCTACACCATCGCTGGCTGGTGGCCTGCTCGGCGGCAGCCGGCCGGCACCGCAAACGCCCATTGAGCCAGGGAAACTTCCATGACGACGACCAGCTACAAGAA
This sequence comes from Imbroritus primus, assembly GCA_000272025.2. Lineage (GTDB taxonomy): Bacteria > Pseudomonadota > Gammaproteobacteria > Burkholderiales > Burkholderiaceae > Imbroritus > Imbroritus primus. Next base: position 16,129 of record AKCV02000014.1, on the reverse strand, counting down.
CGTGACGAAGCAGATCACCTCCAACCTGGCACCGCTGCGTGCCAGCGTTCCACAGGTCATGAAGAGCTTCACGGAAATGGGCAAAGCCGCCATCGCCGATGGCGCGCTGGACGCCAAAACCAAGGAACTCATTGCACTGGCGATTGGCATCGCGACGCGCTGCGACGGTTGCATCGGCTTCCACACCAAGGCCTTGGCTCGTCTGGGGGCCACGAAAGCCGAAGTGCACGAGACCCTGGGCGTGGCGGTCTACATGGGGGGTGGCCCCTCTGCGATGTACGCAGCCAACGCCGTGGCCGCCTTCGACGAGTTCATGGCTGAAACACCTCTCAGTTCGTTGCCGGCAGAGCAATAGAGCGCGTCCATGCGGCACTTGGCCAGCTACGTCGCAGCCATCCGACAGCGCCGCAGCCCGATGTGTATCGAGAGCATGACGCGCGATGCGTTGAGTTGGCAGGAGGATGGGTTCAAAGTGACCCAGGAGACGGTCACCTATCGGTTCACCGACGGCGCCACGATCTTCTGCACGACCGAGCAGGACTCGGTGCCGGTGGATGCCGATATCTGCCCGGAATGCTGGATCACCTACGAGGTCGTTTCAGATGGGCATTCCGACGAGCGGATCACGCCTGCGCGAGTGACTTTCAACTCGACCTGCCGGGAAGCCTTCTGGCTCAAGTACCACGCGCCGTCGTCTGACGACCTAAGCGACCTAACCGTGTCTGCATCGGCCCCTTGGTCGGCTGAGACGCGCTGCGACGATGCAGACACAACGAAGGAGAACCCCTAGCATGCCCTCGTCCATCACCACCGACGTTGCCATCATCGGAGCTGGCACTGCCGGTCTCACGGCTTTCAGCGAATTGCGTCGCCTCGGCCTGTCCGCCGTTCTGATCGACCATGGCCCTTTGGGCACGACCTGCGCCCGGGTGGGCTGCATGCCTTCCAAGGCAGCACTGCATGCCGGCCACCAGTGGGCCAACCTGCGCGCGCTGCTGAAAGAGGCCGCCGCACCTGCGGGCTCGGCCACTCCTGACGACTTGTGGAGCCACGCCCGCAGGACGCGCGACCTGCTCGCTGGTAACACCGCCAAGCGCACCCGCGAGGTCGCAGGAGATCGGCTTCTCACGGGAACGGCGCGTTTCACCGGTCCCAACACCGTGGACGTCAACGGCCAGCCCATTCACGCTCGGGCGTTCATCGTCGCCACCGGCTCCCGGCCGGTGGTTCCGCAGGCTCTTGCGGCGCTGGGCGATCGGCTGCTCACCACGGATAGTCTGTTCGACCTGGACACCCTTCCCGGGAGCGTCGGAATGTTGGGACTGGGCGCCATCGGGCTGGAAATGGGGTTGGCGCTGTCGCGGCTCGGGGTTCGACTGGTCGCCGGTGACATGAAGGCCTTGCCCGCAGGCATCACCGACCCCAAGATCGGTGCGCGTGCCATCGAGCACTTCAGCGGCGAGATCACCATGTGGCTGGGGCGGCCCGTCGAAGCCACTGCCCGGCAGCAATCAATCGAGCTGCGCAGCGGCGACGCCGTCGAACAAGTGGACGTCGTTCTGGCCGCACTGGGTCGCCGTCCCAATGTCGAAGGTCTGGATCTGCAACTGGCAGGCGTGCCGCTTGATGCACGCGGACAGCCGGTCCTGCATGCCAAGACCCTGCGTGCCGGCTCGTCCCTCGTGTTTCTCGCCGGTGATGTGAGTGCCATTCGGCCGCTGATGCATGAGGCCGTCGATGAAGGACTGATCGCAGCGCGTGCCGCTGCGCAATCGCTTGGTGGCTCCCCCCTTGCCGAACTCCCGCCACGCCGCACGCCGCTGGCGATCGTGTTCAGCGACCCCGACATCGCGACGGTCGGTCAAGCCTACGACACGCTGAATCTCGACCAGACCGTCATCGGCTCCGCGCAAGGCGACGCCAATGGTCGATCGCGCGTGATGGGTGCCGAAGGCAACCTCGTTCGCCTGTATGTGGACCGCGGCAATGGGCGCCTGCTAGGTGCCGGCCTGCTCGCCACGCGCGGGGAACATCTGGCCCACTTGCTGGCCTGGGCCATCCAGCGCGGGGAGACGGTCGAGAGTCTGCTGACGATGCCGTACTACCACCCCAGCATCGAGGAAATGGTGCAAAGCGCGCTCAAGGATGCAAGCCGGCAGTTGAAGGCTTCGGCATGAGCACCTTTGCCAAAATCCACGCAACCTCACCCCGTAGACCGTCCCACCGTTCTATTCATACACTGACCAGGAGCTGAACATGCAAACCACTGATTTCGTCGCGACCGTCTTCGACGGCACCAGCAATCCGAACAAGGTCACCGTGACCTTCACTATGGCCCTCAACGCCTTGCTCAAAGGCCACACGGCCACCATCATCCTCATGGTCGAAGCCGTCCAACTCGGCAAGCCCGGGGCCACGGCGGGCATGGCGATCGGCAAGCCGTTCGAGCCCGTGGCAGACCTGCTGGCCAAGTACCTCGAAAAAGGTGGTCGCATCGCCATCTGCGGCTCTTGCATGATTCACAACGGTCTGACGGCCGAGCAGATGGACCCGCGCTTCGAAGTCATCACGGCGCCGGATGTCATCGAGCTGCTCATGAATGCGAGGGGCTCCTTGCAGGTGACCTGAGGGCACACCAACCGTGCGATATGCAAGGCCGCCCATCGGCATGAAAGGGCCACCTCCTGCCCAGAAGCTGGCGAGCGGATGTTTCGGCCCGCTCGTTCAAGGCGGGAGCTAGAACTTGATTCATTCCGTTCAGATCGGACCAGTGTCACTGCCGCCCGGCCTGGTCCTCGCTGCGCTCGTCCTGACAATCGCTTTGTTGGTCGGAAATTGGCTTGGGCGTAAAGCCGGAGTCGAAGTAGAGAGTCGAATCTACCGCGGTCTGTTCATCAGCGCGATCTGCGCTCGCTTGGGGTTTGTGCTCCAGTACCATGAAGCCTATTCCAGCACGCCATGGAGTGTTCTTGATTTTCGTGATGGAGGATGGTCTCCCTGGGCTGGGCTACTTGCAGCATGGCTCTATGCCGCGACGGTCGTTTTACGTTTCCCGACAATAAGGAAGCCCCTGCTGTCGGGCTTGACTGCTGCAAGTGCGATTTGGATCGTCGGAACGGTGGTTCTGGCCTTGCCGTCTCGTGAAAGGCAGTTCCTGCCGGATTTCAACACGCTCTCCATAAAGGGCGACCATATCGCGCTGCAGTCCTACGTCGGAAAGCCTACGGTGGTCAATCTATGGGCCACCTGGTGCCCACCTTGCCGGCGCGAAATGCCCGTCTTCGAGCGCGCTCAGAACGAGCATCTTGACATCAACATCGTGTTTCTCAATCAAGGGGAGGCACCGGCCAAGATCCAGCAATTTCTTGCAGGAAGCAAGCTGTCGCTACGAAATGTGTTGATTGACACGCAGGGCGAAGTTGCCCGCTCAATGGGCCAAAAAGGCCTACCAACAACCCTGTTCTTTAACGCGGCTGGACGCTTGGTCGATGTTCGCGTCGGCGAGTTTTCTTACCCAACCCTCAACCAGCGTATTGATGCGCTCAGGCTCGGTCATGAGGCTGGCGGAAAGACGTGAGCCACTTTGGGATAAGCATCTGTAGTGCAGCAGTCACGGCACTACGGGAGGAGTTGATGCTTCACCAAAGTTATTCCGTCTGAGCCTGATCAACATACTTGTTCCATGATGTCGGCAGCCCAGCAGGCGTGATCGAGTTGGCGCGTTGCTGGTCAATGCATCCGGTAGGCATCGCGAGCTGCGAGGGGTGATTGCAACGGCTGCATTCTTCTCCTTAACTGCGACCAGGGCCATAGGCAGTGGCCCCACAGATAGGGAGAAAACATGAACTTGCGTCATATCGAGGCATTCGTCGCAGTGGCCGAGGAGCTGCACTTTGGCCGGGCTGCCAAGCGCCTGCACATCGAACAGTCGCCGCTGTCGCGCCGGATCAGCCGGCTGGAGGCGGACCTGGGCGTGACGCTGCTCCACCGCAACGGGCGTGGCGTGCGGCTGACCGTGGCCGGGCGCGTGTTCCTGGAAGATGCGCTGCGCGTGATGCTGGCCTGCGAGCAAGCCCAGGCCCGCGTTCGGGATGCGGCGGCGGGCTATCACGGCACGCTGCGCATCGGCTTGGCAGGCGACATCGGACGCACGCGCCTAGCCGCGCTGCTCGCGCTGTGTCGGCAGGAAGCGCCGGAGGTCAGCATCCGGTTGACGGAGGTACCGCTGGCCCAACTCCTGCACGGATTGGGCGTGGGTCTGTTCGACGCAGGCCTGGCGTCGGTAGGGCATGTGGAGGGCGAAATCGTGGTGGCGCCGCTGTGGCGCGATCCGTTCCTGGTGGCCTTGCCGGCGCGGCATCCGCTGCTGGCGTACAAGGAAGTGCCGCTGAAGGAGGTGGTGAAGTATTCGCTGGTGCTGTGCGACCCGCAGGTGTGTGACGGTTGCCAGCAGCAGCGCGAACACCTGTTCCGATCCATTGGCATTCAGCCAGCAGTGGCGGAGTACGTCAGCACCCATTCGCTGATGCTGGCCCTGGTGGCTGCGGGCTATGGCGTGGGGTTCTCCAGTGCAGCGCATCTCGAAGGCTGCACGCAAGCCGAAGTGGTGGCGCGACCGCTTGCGGAGCGGGACGTTTCGTTGACGACGTATCTGCTGCGGCCACAGGGGGACATCCTGGAACCGTTGCGCCAGTTCATCGACCGCGCGGAGCGTGTGGCAGGCACGCCAGTTGGCGGCGATCAACGCCTGGCATGAGGTGGGGAATACTGGATCGGTCGATGCATATTGGGTCTGGCGCAAGACCGGATTTGCATCACCGTTCGACCACCATGCGTCACGACGATAGGGGGCACATCGCTGGGGTAATCCGCATGACATGAGAGACCGATGCCGGCGCGCTGCCGAAGTCAGTGTACTGACGCGGAACGCATGAGCTTTGCCTGGATGCAAACCGGCTCATCCGGCTGACGCATTGACGCTTTACCCCGCCCCATTTCCTAAGAAAGATTTGCCCTGGTTTTCTGGTTGAGCGCGGCATCCCTGATGGATGCGCGATATTTCAAACCGTTGCGCCGGTAACAAGACTTTTCGCAGGCGCATTATGGTGGAGGTGTATTGGGCATCGCAAGAAGTGTTTGCCTTTTATGCGACGCTCGGCTTCAGCGCCGAACCCAACGTTCACCATGTGCCGACCGGCCCGCGCTTGATCGGGTTCTGGGCAATCGTCGCGCCCACGTGGGCTGCGCGCGCTTGCCACTTGTCGATCCGACGATGGGAAGCGCACGACATGCCGAAATCGAGCAGCCTTGCCTTTGGCGCCAAGACTTACTACCGCCCGATGGAGGCGGCAATCCGCTGGTGCGGACTGCTGCGCTTCGAGCAACGCATCTTGCAAACGCTGGGGCGGCGCGCGATGCCGGAGGCCAACGAGTTTCCGCGCTGGCCACTGCTGCGCCTATATGCCGACCGCATCTTCGACGCGCTGACGCATGGCGAGCTGGCCGGCGGCAGGGACGGTATCGTAATGGACGGCCAACGGCCGGCGCTAGATGATCCGCAACTGACCGTGCGCCATGTGGACCTCAAAGCGTGGATGGCCCACTACTACCCCGGCGAGCGGCCGGGTTTTTTGTTTGACGACATCGAACGCGCGGTGCATCCGGTGGTGAGCGTGGACACGCTCAACATCCTGCTGGCCGACCGCGAGGCAACGAAGGTGCAGCTCGCCGAACTCTCGCAGGTGCGCGAGGCGCTGCGAGCCGCGCACGAAGCCTTGGCGAAGGTACAGGCGGCGCGCGGCGATGCCAGCGACACGTCGCGCGAGCCGGGCCTGCGCAGCGAGACGACCTACCTCAATATCATCGGTGGGCTGCTGACCTTGCTGCTGGGCAAGTCGCCCTCGGGCACGGCCTATTCGTCCTTCCACAGCATGGACGCGGTGGTGAGCGCGCTGCTCGCGCACCACGAAGGCCGGCCGGGCCTGAGCGAACGCACGCTGTGGAGCAAGCTCGCGCAGGCGCGGCGCCACCTCGAAGCGTCGCGCTGATTCAAGTCCCGGCCGCGCCCTGCAATTGCAGTCGCGCCTTCTGCAATTGCAGTGATTTCCGCGGCGGCCGTCTATTCAATGCGAGGCACTTTCCGAACAACGCCAATGAGCGTCAAGGAGTGTCTCTCATGTCTTCGCAGACCACAGCGCCGGTTACGCCGGCCGAGCACCGCATCCTGCGCCGCGCCGAAGTCGAGGCCAAGACCGGCTTCAAGCGCGCCCACATCTATTCGCTCATGAAGGAGGGCAGGTTCCCAAAGGCGCTGCGCCTGGGCGTGCGCGCCGTGGGATGGGACTCGGTGGAGGTCGAGCAATGGATCGCTGACCGCCTCAACGAGCGCGCCTGACGCTTCTTCCGGCACATGCCAATCAACCGGGAGAAGCCCATGCAGGTGGTGTCCATCATTTCGACCAAGGGCGGCGTGGGCAAGACCACGACGGCGGCCAACCTGGGCGGCTTCGCGGCCGACGCCGGGCTGCGCGTGCTGCTGCTGGACCTGGACGTGCAGCCCACACTGTCGAGCTACTTCACGCTGGCCGAGCGCGCGCCGGCCGGCATCTACGAGATGCTGGCCTACAACGAGCAGCGCGCCGAGCAACTGGTATCGCGTACCGCCATCGCCGGGCTGGACCTGGTGCTGTCGAACGACGACCGCGGCGAGCTGAACACGCTGCTGCTGCACGCGCCGGATGGCAGACTGAGGCTGCGCCACCTGCTGCCGACGCTCGCGCCGCGCTACGACCTGCTGCTGATCGACACCCAGGGCGCGCGCAGCGTGCTGCTGGAAATGGCGGTACTGGCCTCGGACCTGGCACTGTCGCCGGTGACCCCGGAAATCCTCGCGGCCCGCGAGCTGCGCCGCGGCACCTTGCAGCTCATCGAGGACATCGCGCCGTACCGGCACCTGGGCATCGAGCCGCCGCCGCTGCACCTGCTCATCAACCGCGTGCATCCGGTGTCGTCGAACGCGCGGCTGATCCAGCAAGCGCTGCGACAGGTGTTCCAGGGGCAGCCTGGCGTGCGCGTGCTGGACACCGACGTGCCGGCGATCGAGGCGTATCCGCGCGCAGCGACGCGAGGCTTGCCGGTGCACCGCGTGGAGTACCGCCAGCCGGCGGGCCGCGCCGCACCCGCGGCACTGGACACCATGCGCGCGCTGGCCGGCGAGCTTTTCCCGGCGTGGCAGGAGCGCTTCGCGCTCGTCACCGGCCGAGAGAACGCGGGAGGGGCCGGCCATGGCCAGCGCGCATGAACTGGCGCGCGGCCACAAGCGGCTGCGAGCGCTGATCGAGTTCGCCCTGGACGAGGGCTGGAAGGTGGTGCGCACCCGTGGCGGGCACCTGCTGTTCACGAAGCAGGGCTGCGCGCCGATCTACACCAGCTCGACGGCGAGCGACCACCGCGCCGAGCGCAATGCCCGTGCGCAGCTTCGCCGCGCCGACCGCCAGGCGCAGGCAGCCGCGGCATCGCCGCAGGAGCGCAGCCATGGCTGACATGACGCCGGACGACATGGCCGCGAAGCTGCTGGCCTCGGGCTTCGAGCGCAGCAGCCCTTCGGCCGCAGCCTTGACCGACCCCATCGCCGACACGCCGATGGTCGTCACGCTGGACCAGTTGCGCCCCTATGACCACGACCCGCGCGTGACGCGCAACCCGGCCTACGAGGACATCAAGGCGTCGATTCGCGAGCGCGGGCTGGACGCGCCGCCCGCCATCACGCGCCGGCCCGGCGAGCCGCACTACATCATCCGCAACGGCGGCAACACGCGCCTGGCGATCCTGCGCGAGCTGTGGAGCGAGACGAAGGACGAACGCTTTCTCCGCATCCCCTGCCTGTTCCGCCCCTGGCCGCAGCGCGGCGAGGTAGTGATGCTGACCGGGCACCTGGCCGAGAACGAGCTGCGCGGGGGATTGAGCTTCATCGAGCGGGCCTTGGGCGTGGAGAAGGCGCGCGAGTTCTACGAACAGGAGATGGGGCGGGACAGCGGCCAATCGCTGTCGCAGAGCGAGCTGGCACGTCGGCTCACGGCCGATGGCTTCCCGCTGCCGCAGTCGCACATCAGCCGCATGCAGGACGCGGTGCACTACCTGCTACCGGCGATCCCGAACCTGCTGTACGGTGGGCTGGGCCGGCACCAGGTCGAACGGCTCGCGGTGCTGCGCAAGGCCTGCGAACGCACTTGGGAGCGGCGTGCGCTGGGCCGCAGCCTGTCGGTGGACTTCGCCACGCTGTTCCAGGACGTGCTTGCGCAGTTCGATGCGCAGCCGGACAACTTCTCGCCGCAGCGGGTGCAGGACGAGCTGGTCGGCCAGATGGCCGATCTGCTGGAAGCGGACTATGACACGCTGAGCCTGGAGATCGACGACACGGAGAGCCGGCAGCGTGCGCTGACCAGCGATCCGGCGCCGCCGCAGGCAGCAAGACCTCAAGCCCCGGCGTCGTCTGCGTCCGCGCCGGAACGGCCTTCGGTGCAGTCGTCAGCGCCTCCCGCTCCCGCGTCGGCAGGCGCCAACCAGGCGGCCTCGACCAGCGGCGCCGAAAGCGCGCAGCGGGGCGACGAGCAGCAGGACGACAAGCAACGCGATGAACGCCTGCAGGGCCACATCGTCTCCCCGGCGACGACCACCGACCGCCTGCAATCCATCCAGCGCATGGTGGCCGACCAGATGGGCGACAAGCTGCCCGACTTCGAGGCCGACGCGCTGCGCGCCATCCCCGTGCAGGCGGGCGGGCTCTATCCCATCTCGGACGTCTGGTACATCGAGCCCGGCCTGGACGTGCCGGATCGGCTGCGCGTGCACATCGCGCAGTTCGCGCGCGAGATCGCCGAGGAAGCCGCCGTGGCCGAACAGGTCGAGCCCAGCGACGGCGGCATCGGCTTCACCTGCACGGCGCCGCCGGCCCCGCGCGCCGTGCCGCCATTCGCACGGGCAGTGCTGACGCTGCTGCAGGCGCTGTGCGCCGCACGTGCCGCGGCCGGGCTCGATCGCGCCCGGCTGGCGGACGATCTGGCGCCGCTGCTGTGCGGCGGCGGTGCCCATCCACGCCTGAGCGATGCCGCTCTGGTGAAGCTGTTTCGGTTGCTGCGCCTGGCGCGGCGGCTTCTGGATTTGGAGACCGGCGCGGCCTCCAGCGACCCCGGCCGCGGCGCCTGAGCGGAGACTACCCATGTCCGCACCGCACCCGCTCAACCAGGCCGTCATCGCACAGGCGCTGCACGACCTGCGCAACGGGCAACTGCGACGCTGCAAGGCCATGGGCTTCGGCGAGGAAGAACTCGATGCGCTGAAGCATCCCGAACTCGTGAGCATGCTGGTCAATGCCACCGTCTCGTGGTGCTCGGTGTCGGTCAACCGCGAGGTGCTCAAGCGATTGCTGGGCCAGGTGCACGACGTTGAGCGCGAGATCGCCACGGTCGACCGCATGCTGCGCCTGGGCGCCAGCACGGAGATGGTCAGCCGCTTCTATGGCCTGACGCATCAGGAGATCGCCCTGCGCCGCGACATCCTCGGCCTGCCCAAGCGCAAGGGGCGGCATCCGGTGCTGGACGAGGCGCAGGACACAACGCTGTGGAAGCAGTGGAAAGCCGGCGTCACGCAGCGCGGCATCGCGCTGGACGACGAGATGGCGATGCTCGCCTTGACCATGGACCTGGCCGAGACCCTGGCCCTGCCGATGTCGGTGATCTGGTCAGCGATACGCAACTGGATCGACCAGGGGCTGGTGTAGGCCATGGCGACCGGCGGCGCACCCCGGCGCGATGGCCCCGTGGCGCTGTCGGCACTGTTCGACGACGCGCTGCGCGAACTGGTGCCCCCGACACCATCGGCACCGCCAGCCCCGCGCGGCACTGCCCCTGCGGCGCAGGCTGCGCCGGTCAGCGACGGTTTCCTGTACAGCGGCAACCGGCACGAGAGCGTGCCGCGCGCGCTGTTCCTCGACCGTCGCCTGACGCCGCTGGAGCGCAACGCCTGGCAGGTGTTCCGCCTGCAGCTCCAGAGCGACGGCGTGACGGCTTTCCCGACCTACGACCAGCTCCGGCCCTTCCTTGCCTCAATGCCCTGCGCGGCACAGGCCTCGCACGAGACCGTGGCGCGCGCCTTGACGTTGCTGCGGCTGACGCGCTGGCTGAGCCTGGTGCGACGGCGCCGCGACCCGAAGACCGGGCGTATCCTGGGCAACCTCTACGTGCTGCACGACGAACCGCTGACACCCTTCGAGGCGATGCAGCTCGACCCAGACTACCTGGGCCTGGTCAGCCAGGCGCTTACCCATGCCGCGAAGGCGGTGCAGATCGTCGGTGCGAACACCCTGCGCGAGATCGCCGAAGACCCGATGCTCAATGGCCGCACGCTGCCCACGCGCCTGCAGGTGCTGGCACAACGCATGGCCCGCAACGAATGGGTCGATGAGAGTTATCCACAAGAGCCTGTGGATCACGAATCCGAAGAAGGCCAGGACGGCCTACTTCGGAATCTCGACGGCCCGTCTTCGGATTCCGAAGCAGGGCTGAAATCCGCGCCAGACGGCTCACTTCGGAATCCGAAGCAGGACCGTACAGTACGTAAAGAAAATCATAGTGAAGTACGTACAGTACCGCGCGCGAAGGCGTTGCAGCACCTGCGCCTGCCCGAGCGCCTGCTGCGCTTGAAGGACGAACAGCAAAGCGGCGCGATGGTGGCCTTGCAGCAGGTGGACGAGTCGCTGCGGCAGGCGGTGCTGGACGAATGGGATGCGCGCTGTCGCAACAGCGCGGTGCGCAACCCGGCCGGCTACCTGTTCGGCATCATCCAGAAGGCGATCCGCGGCGAGTTCAAGGCTTGGGCCGGCGAAGGCGGCTCGCCATCGACGCCGCCTGCGCCGCCGCCACGGCCACCCGCACCGGCTCCTTCTGCATCGCCACCGCCCGCACCGAACGGCCCCGGCCGTGAGGCAGCGCGGGCTTACCTGGCGAAGCTGCGTTCGACGTTGGGCAACGCCTGAACAGCTATCCCCAGGGGATAGCGGGGACACGAAGCCTTCCAGCCATCGGCTTCGGTTCTGTCATGCGTCGCACCGTCGCAGCCCGGCGCGGACCTATCCCCAGGGGATAGATGGAACACGCAGCCTTCCGCGCCCCCGGTTCGCTCCCTGTCTTCATCGCCTGAGACGGGGAGCTATCCCCTGGGGATAGACGCAACACGCGGCCTTCCGGGACGACAACCGGGGACGCACCCGCTGCGGTTTGTTGACTGACGCCCTTCCGGGCGATGCCGATGCTGGCGGCTCGTTCCTTTACCGCGAGTCGTCACCATGGCCAACGAATCCCAGCAGCCCTTGCAGTTGAACCTCGGATCGCTGCGCAGCGCGATGTCGCTGACGCTGCACACCCACCACGCTTCGCGCATCTGGCATGGCCGAGCGCCCGCCGAGGGCCGGCCGGGGATCATCGGCCTCAACGGCTACATCAGCGTGATGAACAAGATGAAGCGCGGCGCCGAGCAGGACGATCCCTACTCGGATTTCTGGATGCTGCGTATCGAGGACAAGCTCGCCGACACCAGGACCCGTCTGCAGACCCTGCGCGAACAGGTGGATCAGGCCTTGGCCGACGTGCCAGCGGCGCTGTCGCTGGGCGAGAACATGAACGTGCAGCCGGTGAAGCTGCCGCTGTTCGTCAATGCTCAGCTCGGTTTCATGGCGGTGTACCTGCTGGCCGACTACGACGACCTGGCACGCAAACTCATCCTGGCGCACCACACGGCGCTGATCGACCGCAGCACCTTGGAGCGCTGGCTCAATGATGGCGCGCACGCGCTGCGCAGCCTGTTCTCGCTGGCCCAGCAGTACCGCTACTCGGGCACGACGCGCGACGACTTCGCGGCGAAGAACGCCGCGGCGCGAGCGGCGCTGGAGAAGTTCGGCGAGCTGCCGCAGGACGTGCTGGAAGGCACGCGCCGCTCGCGCTTCGCGCCACCGATCGCGCGGCGGACGACCAAGCCCGGCACGCCGCCTGCTGCGCCCGCCATCGAGCCCGATGCGCCGGCTCACACGGATGGCGCAGCCGATGGTGCGGCGGGCGATGAGGGTACTGACGCATGACGGCATCGCCCCCCATCAGTCACTCCACGCGCTTCGTGACGCTGGAACAGGCGGACTTCCAGCGGCTGGAACACGCAGGCTACCTAAAAGGCCTTTTACAGCCTTTTAAGGGTAAGGGGAGTCTGGAGACCTGGGCCAGCCAGTGCGCGGCGCTGCGCGACGACGTGATTGGCCTGGCGCAGCGGCGTGTGCTGCCCCAGGCACGCGCCTACCCCTTCAGCCTGCTCGACGTGCAACTGGCCCAGCAGGCCACTGGCGCAGGGACGACCTTCCTGCGCTGGCGCAACCTCGACCGTTCCTCCATGGGCGTGGCGTTGTGGGAGGCCCTGCTGGCCAACCCCGCGACGCCGGCCTCGCTGATCGACGAGCTGTACGCGATCGAACTGCAGCGCATCGTGCTGAACATGCAGATCAGCCTGACCCACAGCATCGCTCGCCAAGCCCTGGAATGCGCCAGCAAGGCCGCCCAGGCCGAAGCGGCTTACCTGCGGCGTGTCCACGGGCATACCGCGGCCGTTCCACCCACCACCAAGGAGTCACCATGAGCACGCACTTCGTCGGCGAGGGCAACATCGGTTCTGCGCCGGACTACCGCGAGTTTCCGAACGGCAACGACGAGCCGCGCCGGCTGCTTCGCCTGAACGTCTACTTCGACAACCCGATCCCGAAGAAGGACGGCGAGTACGAAGATCGCGGCGGCTTCTGGGCGCCCGTGGAGCTGTGGCACCGCGACGCCGAGCACTGGAAGACGCTGTACCAGAAAGGTATGCGGGTGCTGGTCGAGGGCCGCACCGTGCGCGACGAATGGGAGGACGCCGACGAGAACGAGCGCGTGACGTTCAAGGTCGAGGCGCGGCGCGTGGGCATCCTGCCGTACCGCATCGAGTCGGTGGCGCTCAGCACCAAGCCGGCCGGCGGACAGTAATTCGCCCATCGCCGTTCCCCCGAGGGCGGCTGTAGCAACCGTCATACGCCCGCGATGCACCAGCGAGCTATCCCCAGGGGATAGCTCCAAGGTCGTCCACGGAGTTCCAGCCGCCCTCCCGAAACGACGCTCTTGCTGTGCCAGCTCCTGCGGTCTATGCACACCGCTGCGGCAACGGGCCGCCTGCCGATCACAAAGCGGTGTCTGCATCAATCGGCTTCCTTGCTGCCGGCATCTCCTGGCCCCGCCAAGCTGACGCCCATCCGATGAACCGCACATTTCCAAGGAGGCTTCATGCGCGTGTTCCTGTGCGAGAAGCCGTCCCAGGGCAAGGACATCGCCCGTGTGCTGGGTGCCGTTCAACGCGGCAACGGCTGCTACAGCGGCGCGGGTGTCGTCGTGACCTGGTGCATCGGTCATCTGGTGGAGGCGGTTCCGCCCGAAGGCTACGGCGAGCAATACAAGCGCTGGGCCATCGAGCAACTGCCCATTCTTCCCGAGCGTTGGCGTGTCGAGCCCAAGGCGGCGACCGCAGCGCAATTCAAGGTCGTGCAGCAGCTCGTCGCCAAGGCGGGCGAGCTGGTGATAGCGACCGACGCCGACCGCGAGGGCGAGATGATCGCCCGCGAGATCATCGACCTGTGCGGCTACCGCGGGCCGATTCAGCGCCTGTGGCTGTCGGCGCTCAACGATGCGTCGATCCGCAAAGCGCTGCGTGCGCTCAAGCCGTCCGCCGAGACGCTGCCGCTGTATTTCTCCGCACTCGCCCGATCGCGCGCCGACTGGCTGATCGGGATGAACTTGAGCCGCTTGTTCACACTGCTGGGGCGTCAGGCCGGCTATACGGGCGTGCTGTCGGTGGGGCGCGTGCAGACGCCGACGCTGAAGTTGGTCGTGGATCGTGATCGCGAGATCGCGCGATTCGTCTCCATGCCGTATTGGGCCGTGGATGTGCTGCTATCCCATGCCGGCCAATCCTTCACCGCGAGCTGGATACCGCCCGAAGGCAGCACGGATGCAGCGGGTCGCTGCCTTCAGCAGCCGGTGGCGCAGCAGGCTGCGGATCGCATTCGCGCGGCACGCGATGCGCAGGTCGTGTCGGTGGACACCGAGCGCGTGCGCGAGGCCCCGCCGCTGCCGTTCGACCTGGGCACGCTGCAGGAGGTGTGCTCCAAGCAGTTGGGCCTCGACGTGCAGGAGACGCTGGACATTGCCCAGGCGCTGTACGAGACGCACAAGGCGACAACGTACCCGCGCTCCGATTCGGGCTACCTGCCCGAGAGCATGCTGGCCGAGGTGCCGGCGGTGCTCGATGCACTGCTCGCCACCGATCCCAGCCTGCGGCCCTTGATCGGCCAGCTCGACCGCAACCAGCGTTCGCGCGCCTGGAACGACGGCAAGGTGACGGCTCACCACGGCATCATCCCGACGCTGGAGCCCGCCAACCTGTCGGCCATGAACGAGAAGGAACTGGCCGTCTACCGGCTGATCCGCGCCCATTACCTCGCGCAGTTCCTCCCGCACCATGAGTTCGACCGGACGGTGGCGCAGTTCTCGTGCGGCAGTCAGTCGCTGGCGGCCGTGGGCAAGCAGATCGCCGTCACCGGCTGGCGCGAGGTGCTGGCGACGCCGGGGCCGGACGATGCCGATGGCGGGGATGCGCAGCGCAGCCAGGTGCTGCCGGCGCTGCATGCGGGCCTGTCCTGCCCGGTCGGGAAGGTGGATCTCAAGGCGCTGAAGACGCTGCCGCCCAAACCCTACACGCAGGGCGAGCTGATCAAGGCTATGAAGACCGTCGCCAAGTTCGTGACCGACCCGCGCCTGAAACAGAAGCTGCGAGATACCACCGGCATCGGCACCGAGGCAACACGCGCCAACATCATCAACGGTCTGATCGGTCGCGGCTACCTGGTCAAGAAAGGCCGTGCCGTCCGCGCTTCCGACGCGGCATTCACGCTTATCGACGCGGTGCCCTCGGCCATCGCCGACCCCGGCACCACGGCGGTGTGGGAGCAGGCGCTCGACATGATTGAGGCCGGCCAGATGGCGCTGGACACCTTCATCGAGAAGCAGTCCGTGTGGCTCGGCCAGCTCGTGCAGCAGTATCGCGGCGCAACGCTCTCGCTCAAGCTGCCGCCGGCGCCGGCCTGCCCGCAGTGCGGCGCACCGATGCAGCAGCGCACGGGCAAGAGCGGCGCGTTCTGGTCCTGCTCGCGCTACCCGGACTGCAAGGGCACGTTGCCGATCGAGTCCCCGACGGGCCGGCGCAGCGCACCGCGCAAGCGGCGCGCTGCCTCCAAGGCGTCCTGATCCTCGCTTCCCCCTGCCGCGCCGGCCACTTCACTGGCGGCGAGGCAAACGTCCCGCACCGCGCGGGACTCCAAAGCGCGCGTCTCCTTCTGCAACGGTGTGCGCGCCCCGTCTGCCCGCCATCGGGCGACAGGGCGAGAAGGTCATTGCTCCACGAATCGCGCCCGCCGCCATTCCCTTGATCGGTGTGCCTTGCCTCGGTCATGAGGGGCTTCCTGACGCCTTGCCGCCGCGCGAGCCGTGAGGAGGCCCCTTGGGCCGAGGGTATTCCGTGCCGGTGCCCGCCGGCGGAACAACGGGCTCCCTTTGTGTGTGGATGCACGCCAGAGGTTTCCGGCCCCAGCCACGAAACGGGCCGGGTGCGATTGCTGACGCAGCGAACGGCTTTGACGACGGCCCGCGCTGACGCAGCCCACAGGTGGTTCTCCTGGCACTGTTGCAAATAGTCGGTGGTGATAAACTTATCATCCCCTTTTGCTGATGGAGCTGCACATGAACCCATTCAAAGGCCGGCATTTTCAGCGTGACATCATTCTGTGGGCCGTACGCTGGTACTGCAAATACGGCATCAGTTACCGTGAGCTGCAGGAGATGCTGGCTGAACGCGGAGTGAATGTCGATCACTCCACGATTTACCGCTGGGTTCAGCGTTATGCGCCTGAAATGGAAAAACGGCTGCGCTGGTACTGGCGTAACCCTTCCGATCTTTGCCCGTGGCACATGGATGAAACCTACGTGAAGGTCAATGGCCGCTGGGCGTATCT
>AKCV02000013.1 GCA_000272025.2 Imbroritus primus | reverse complement strand
TATTAACAATAATGAACAAACAAGTATCGAGATAGTAACCGCAATTCCACCGACTAACGGTATATCACCCTCATGGCGCTTCCGACCGCCTGGGTGATCTAGCAGCCCTTGCTTCAATGCCAGTGGCCTGATAAAAAAAATCACCGTAGCACTAATCGACGCCGCTATAAGGGGAATCCAAAAATAATCAAACATTTGGCACTCCTGGCATTATATCTTTCTGTATCGCCGCAGCAATAAATGAACCCACAAGCGTATCAGACTAGAGATATGCCAGTATAAGTGTCGCATTTTTTTTCGACTACTATGATGCGCCTCATGTAAGATCGTTGCGGGTGCCTCGCAAAGGTCTAATCCTTTCGCTCGGATTCTCAGACAAAAATCGGTGTCCTCACAATACATATAAAAACACTCGTTTAATCCATTTACAGAGCGAAATGTTTCTGACCGGATCATCATGAAAGCTCCGCTTACCCAATCTATTCGTTGCTGCGGTTTATTTAAGATCCAGCGTCGTATCAGTGCAAATGGAGTCGGGATTTCTCGTTTATAATCATGCTCTATTCCATCCCTACCTATCTGTTTTACATAAGCTAGGCCACAATTTGGTTGCGACAACGTCTTTAATCCCTCCTCAAAAGGGTTGTCACTTAGCATTCGAATGTCCGGATTAAGGATACAGAATATGTCAGTATTGCAATATACGAATGCAGAATTATGGTTAGCGGCGAACCCTTTCGGAGCGACGTTGCGCACGATAGTTATTTCAAACGGCCACCCACCGGGGGGAGGATCAGGTTCAGCCTCTGGCAAATTAAGCGTCAAGATTACATGTCGGATATTTCCAACGGCCAACTTTGACATGTCACTTAAAAGCTTAATTACAAAATCGCCATGATAGTGAGATACAATCGACACTGTCACGCCAGCGGATTTGGAAACGCTCATTTAATTCGTCCTAATCTCCCTATCAGGCCATGAAATAATCCAAGTGACATCATTTTAAAATGTGCAAACCTTGGGCGACCTAGCATACAATATAATACAAATTTAACAATCAATCTCAACCCATCTGCAATTTTCCAACGAGCTGGAAGTGATGAGTACACATATAACCATATTGCGTTTCTAAATAGATAATAATGCCGCAGCGGGCTATGAAGTGTGAATCTTCGCCCCAAAAAATATACGGGATCATCGCCTAATGTGTGCATCATATGCGCCGCACAAACTCCGAAACTGAAATAACCTTTTTTTCTAGCCCTTAATCCCCACTCTACATCTACGTAGTCAATAAATAGATTTTCATTCATCATACCAACATGCCGAAGTGCCGCGAGAGGTATCAAAGATCCCGACGCGATAACAAAGTCAACAGGCACGACTCCATTATCATCATCGCAATTGCGCCGAACAATCCGTACACCCTCGACGGCTACAAACGGCGATGCATTGGGATGTCTAACATCATCATACTTCGGCCCAACCGCAGCAATACGTATACCTTTGCTTGATTCCTCTCGAAACACGCGCACCAAATGCTGGGTCATCGCAGGAGCTGGCACACTGTCTTGATCAAATAAAAGAGCATAGTTTGCTCCGTGCTTAATCGCCCAATCGAGGCCTTTGTTTTGTGCTGCAGCAATGCCGAAATTCTCCGGCAACGAAATGCAGGTCACCGCCGGGTAATTTTCATTCAACCATTGAGCGACCGCAATATCTGATCCATTATCAATGACAACAGCGCAATTTATCTGCGCAAGTGTCGCATCAAGAAGTGTTTTGAGAGCAACCAAGTTCGGGTGATATGTAACAACGATAGCCACGACATCGCTCATGTAATCAAATTTCTTGATAAATCACCTCACGGTTGATAGCGCAATAATAAGCATCGAAAGATAAGATCGATACTATATTTTTTCCCCACTCAAATAACGATCCAAAACTAAGTTTGCTGGTCCGTCGTCCACCACAATACCGTGATCAAGCCATACAACGCGATTGCATAGCCGCCTAATCAACTCAGGCTGATGAGATACAAAGAGTAAAATATTCGAGTTATCGACGAACCGCTGCATTCTATTTTGGGCACGCTCAATAAATTCGGAGTCTCCACCGGCAAATAATTCATCCAAGACAAGAATGTCCGGCTGCACTGCCGTCGCAATAGCAAATGCGAGCTTCATATACATACCAGTTGAATAGTATTTAACTGGCGTATCAATAAAATCGTAAAGCCCAGTGAATTCGATTATTTCATCCTCTATTTCACTTAATTGCCTTTTTGTGTAGCCTAAAATTGCGCCATTTAGATATATATTGTCGCGCCCACTTAGCTCCGGCTGAAATCCAGCCCCAATTTCTAACAATGGAGCCACTCGCCCCCTAATCTGGATCGCCCCATCACTCGGCTCATAAATCCGACATATAGTTTTTAAGAGCGTGCTTTTCCCTGCACCATTATGTCCGACTATACCGACCCTCTCCCCATGCGCAATCCTTAGATTGACATTTTTCAACGCTAAAAAATCTGTTGGCTTGCTCACGCTTTTGCGACGAAAGAGTTCAGCAAATCTCTCTTTAAGAGATGTATGCTTATCATGATATAACCGAAAGCGAAGCGATACAGAATTTACATTTATTTCACTCTCAATTTTATTCATAGTCGAAACACAATATCATTCTCGCCCTTACTAAACACAAACACTCCAAGCAATAAACTTATAATTGCCCCAATGCCAGTTATAATATAAATGTATGCACCCGGAATTACGCCATCATATATTGGCGCCCGAAACAATTCAATAAAATAATACATTGGATTATAATAAAAAGCCCAATAAAATTTTTCTGGTATAATTGAAATTGGATATATGATGGGAGTCAAGTAATATCCGACCTGCAACCCAATTCCGACAATGTGCTGCGCATCTCGAAAATATACAACAGCGACGGACATAACCATGGCAAAGCCAAGCGAAAACAGAAATGTAATCAAAAAAGAGATCGGCAACACCAGTAATGCGGGCGTTATATTTGCGCCCACAAAAATAGCTATCAAAAACAAACAAACGAAACTTAAAAGCGCATCAATCAGCAAGCCGACGCATTTAGCCATCACGAAAATTTGCTTGGGGATGTATATCTTCTTTACCAAAGCCTCATTTTCTAAAATCGCACTTCCGCCCTGAGAAACACAGTTTGAGAAAAGCATCCACGGAATTAACCCGGAAAAAAGAAACACTCCGAAACTGCGGACATTCATGCGCATCATCAGCGAAAAGACCACCGACGTTATTACCATCGTGAACAAAGGGTTCATTAGCGTCCACAAGAATCCCAATGCAGTTCGGCGATACCTTAGCGTGAGATGCTGAAACACCAAATGTGAGAACACCAGGCGAAACTCCCAAAGCCCTCTCAATTGCTGCATCAACATCAAACCCCCCTCTTCTTAATTATCACCACCATCTCTCAACAGAAGCACGCTGTAACCAATAATGCCTAAAAAAACGGCTCTCAATATATCCCCTAAGCATAAACCCCTCCTATTGGAAAAGTTCGGCTTGCTTGAGGTCTACTGCTGTTGCATCTTTCTCTGATAACTGAAAAAATCCGGTTCCAGGCCATTGGATAGCAATTGAAGGATCGCTCCAAAGCAAGCTACGTTCATAAGCTGGCGAATAGTAATCCGTCGTCTTGTACAGAAACTCAGCATAGTCGGAAGTCACGACAAAGCCATGCGCGAATCCTTCTGGCACCCAAAGCTGACGCTTGTTGTCTGCCGATAAAGTCACCCCCACCCACTTGCCGAAATTCGGTGAGCTTTTGCGGATGTCGACTGCTACGTCGAACACTTCACCTACCGAGACGCGCACCAGCTTGCCCTGCGGATGCTGAATCTGGTAGTGCAGTCCACGCAGCACGTTTTTAACCGAACGGGAATGATTGTCCTGCACAAACTCGCGCTTGAGTCCGGTTGCTTCTGCAAACACTCTGGCATTAAAACTTTCGTAGAAAAAGCCTCGATCATCCCCAAAAACCTTGGGTTCAAGAATCAGCACTTCGGGCAATGCGGTCTGGATAACCTTCATGCAACGCTCTCCGCCGCAATTTGCTTTAGATACTTACCATAGCCATTCTTGCTGAGTGGCGCTGCAAGTCGTGACACCTGCTCCAAATCGATCCACTTGTTGCGGAACGCAATTTCCTCTGGACATGCCACCATCAAACCTTGCCGGCGTTGCAGCGTCGCGATGAACGCAGATGCTTCGAGCAGCGAGTCGTGCGTGCCCGTATCGAGCCACGCGTAGCCACGTCCCATGATTTCGACATCAAGTTGCTGAGCTTCGAGATAGCGCTTGTTCACGTCAGTGATTTCCAGCTCACCCCGCGGCGACGGCTTAATGTCCGCCGCGATGTCGCACACCTGATTATCATAGAAGTACAAGCCGGTAACGGCGTAGTTGGAGCGAGGTTTGAGGGGCTTTTCTTCGAGTGAAAGCGCACGGAACTGGTCATCAAACTCGACCACGCCGTAGCGTTCCGGATCGTGCACGTGATAAGCAAACACGGTAGCCCCGCTGTGCTGTTCGGACGCTCGCTTCAACTGGTCGAACAGCCCGTGGCCATAGAAAATGTTATCACCAAGAATTAGCGTCGACGGATTCTTACCAACAAATTCGCGCCCAATGATGAAGGCCTGTGCCAGTCCATCTGGACTTGGCTGTACGGCATACTGTAGGTTGATCCCCCAGTTGCTGCCGTCGCCCAACATCTCGGTAAAGCGCGGCGTATCTTCCGGCGTGGAGATGATCAGAATGTCGCGAATCCCAGCCAGCATGAGCGTGCTGAGCGGGTAGTAGATCATCGGTTTGTCGTAAATCGGCAGCAGTTGCTTCGATACCGATCGCGTAATCGGATAGAGCCGCGTACCGGAGCCTCCGGCCAGGATGATGCCTTTGCGCATATGTCCTCATGAAAGGTAATCAGGGAATGATCTGCTCGAGCACGTGGTGCAAGCCTTGCTCCCAACGTGGCAGATGCACACCGAATGTCTGTTGCAGGCGGCTCGTGTCCAGCCGCGAATTGGCCGGTCGCGGGGCCGGCACGGGATACTCGCGCGCGGCGATGGGTTCGACAGCGCCTTCACCCACCTTGAGCGCGGCGCCGCGAGCCCGGGCGATGCGGAAAATCTCCTGCGCATACGCGTGCCAGGTGGTTTCGCCACTGGCGGCAAGGTGATACGTACCGGCCGGGAAACGGCTGCGGTCGCCATGCAGCCAGAACCGTCCGATGATCTGCGCGGTCACGTCGGCGATCAAGGCGGCCGAGGTCGGTGCGCCATGCTGATCCGCCACCACACGCAAACTCTCGCGCTCGCTGCCCAGCCGCAGCATGGTCTTGGCAAAGTTGCCGCCATGCGCACCGAACACCCAGCTCGTCCGCAGGACCAGCGCCGTGGCGCCGGATGCCGCAATCGCCTGTTCCCCAGCCAGCTTCGACTTGCCGTAGACGGATTGCGGATTGACATCGTCCATTTCCTGGTAACGCCCACTGCCGTTGCCATCGAAGACATAGTCAGTCGAGTAATGCACCAGCAAGCTGCCGAGCGCACGCGCCTCCTCGGCCAGCACACCTGGTGCGACACCATTGACAGCATGGGCCAGCGCCGCTTCCTGCTCGGCCTTGTCGACTGCAGTATAGGCGGCGGGGTTGACGATGACGTCGGGCCGCAGTTCGCGCACGATCTGCCGCAGCGCGTCGGGGCGCGTGAGGTCGCAGGCCGCGCGGTCCAGCGCCACCACTTCGCCAAGCGGCGCAAGGCTGCGTTTCAGCTCGAAGCCGACCTGGCCATTGCAGCCCGTAACGAGCAGGCGGGGAATGGCGCGCTCAGGCTGCATATTGCTTGCTGACCCAGTTGCGATACTCACCCGACATCACATCCTGCACCCAGGCCTGATTATCGAGGTACCACTGGACGGTCTTGCGCAAGCCCGTCTCGAACGTTTCAGCAGGCTTCCAGCCCAACTCACGCTCGAGCTTGCGTGCATCGATCGCATAACGGCGGTCATGACCCGGGCGATCCTTCACGAAGGTGATCTGGTCGCGATAGGAGCCGGTGGCCTTGGGCCGCATGTCGTCCAGCAGATCACACAGCGTGTGGACCACTTCGAGGTTGGTCTTTTCGTTCCAGCCACCGACGTTGTATGTCTCACCCAGACATCCGCGCGCCAGTACCTCGCGGATGGCAGCGCAGTGGTCGCCAACGTATAGCCAGTCGCGCACGTTCTTGCCATCGCCGTAGATCGGCAGGGGCTTTCCGCCCAATGCATTGGCAATGACAAGAGGAATCAGTTTTTCGGGGAAATGATATGGGCCGTAGTTGTTCGAGCAGTTCGTCGTGAGCACCGGCATGCCATACGTATGATGATAGGCACGCACGAGATGATCGGACGCTGCCTTGCTGGCCGAATATGGGCTGTTCGGTGCGTATGCGGTGGTTTCCGAAAACTGCGGATCCGTTTCCGACAGCGATCCGAAGACTTCGTCGGTGGAAACATGCAGGAAACGGAACGCTGCCTTGTCGCCGTCATCCAGGGTGTTCCAGTAGGCGCGTGCCGCCTCGAGCAGCGTGAAGGTGCCGACGATGTTGGTCTGGATGAATTCCGCCGGACCATGGATGGAACGGTCGACGTGGCTTTCCGCCGCAAAGTGCACCACGGCACGCGGCTTGTACTGAGCGAACAGGGTATCCAATGCATCCCGGTCACAGATGTCTGTCCGGGAAAAAACATGGCGCGGGTCGGATTCGAGCGGCGTCAGCGTCTTGAGGTTGCCGGCATAAGTCAGTTTGTCGATGTTGACAATCCCGTCGGCGTGCGCGCCTTGGGTGGCAAACCAGTCCAGAACAAAATTACCGCCGATAAAACCCGCCCCACCCGTCACGAAAATATGGGCCAAGTCGAGTACTCCCTGTGAGTGAGAAAACGCATCACGTCGCGGAGAAAACCGCCTGCCTCATGCGCGAGGCCTGACCGATGTGTGCGTATGTTATAAATTTGCCGCTATTCTAACCGAGGGAACCCTGCTCGTTACCGCACTTTCTGCTGATTTTGTACCGGGGTGTAACACATGCGGCCTCCCCGGATGTCGGGATTGCGTCAGGGTTCCATTCATGCTCCCCTATGTGATCCAGAGTGCCTGACATACCGTTACATTCCGAAATGCTTCCTTACGCCATCGGCGACCTCCAAGGTTGCCATGCCTCACTGTTGCGCCTGTTAGACCGCTTGCCCGCCAATGCACCGCTCTGGTTCGCCGGCGACCTCGTCAATCGCGGCCCTGGCTCTGCCGCCACGCTGCGCGCTGTTCGAAGCATGGGCAAGCGTGCCCGGACTGTCCTGGGCAATCATGATATCCACCTGCTCGCCGTGGCCGCCGGCGTACGCAAACCTGGCCGCCAGGACACGCTGGACGAGTTGCTGCACGCGCCGGATGCAGAAGAACTGATCACATGGCTGCGGCATCAGCCCTTGGCCATCGCTGACCATGGGTTTCTGATGGTGCATGCGGGGGTGCTGCCGCAATGGACCACATCGCAGGTGCTCGCCCTGGCTGCGGAAGTCGAGACACAGCTGCGCGGGCCGGACTGGCAGGGCTTTCTGGGGCGGATTTTCGGGCCGGGTGGTGAACGCTGGCAGGATGATCTGGAAGGCACGGAACGCCACCGCGTCATTGTCAATGCGCTGACACGCATCCGCTTCTGTACCGCCGATGGGGTGATGGACCTGAAAACCAAGGAAGGCGCAGGTGGCGCTCCCCCCCGCCATCTACCGTGGTTCGACGTGCCGGGGCGCCAGACTCGCGACACGGTGCTCGTCACGGGCCACTGGTCGACTCTTGGCCTGGTGTTGCGCGACAACCTGGTGGCGCTCGACACCGGTTGCGTGTGGGGAGGCTGCCTGTCGGCAGTACGCTTGCATCGCGATCCCGCACAACGCACGGTTGAACAGGTGAAATGTCCGCAGATGCAGGATCCGCTCGGCTGAATCCAGCCGCTCGGGGCCGGTGATCGCCCCCAACCAGGTGGATGATGGGGATGTGAAGGCACGCCCTGCGCAGGAACGCCTGCACACCAGGCAGGCTGAGACCTGCCTACAGCAACCGCCGGATCGCGTCGCTGCCCAGTTCCGCCAGTTCGCGCCGGGTCCGTTCGTCGGTCGGCAGCGGTTCGCCCACGGTGAGCCGCGCGCGGATCGGGGGCGCCCGCAGGATGGCGTCGAGCGATTGCAGCAAGGTCAACTCGCCAATGTAGGCGGGCGCGGGCGTCCACTCGCCGGTTTGCTCATCGAGATAGCGCAGGCCCACGGGCTGCACCGGCACCCCGGCATGCAGCGGCGCCTGCATCAGGTTGGCATGGAACGGCAGGACATCGCGTCCGTCGCCGGTCGTGCCTTCGGGGAACACGCACACGATATCGCCCTGCTGCATATGCTCGACCAGGTCGTGCATCATGCGCCGGGCGTCGCGCTTGCGGTTGCGGTCGATGAAGAATGTCCCGGTCTTGGCGCACAGCCAGCCAATCACCGGCCAGTTACGGATCTCCGACTTGGCGACAAAGCGCACTGGCTGCCAGGCGTTGATCAGGTAGATGTCGAGCCACGAGATATGGTTGGCGATCACCATGAAGCCGCGTTCGCCGCCCGTGTCATTCCTGCCACGGGCCAGCGGGGCCAGTTCGCGGACCTCCAGGCGCACGCCGCACAGTTCAAGCAGGCGCTGCGACCAGCGCCGGATGTGGCGGTGACGCGCGGCATGGCCGGACCACGGGAACACCACCGCACAGATGGTGACGCCCCAGACGATATGGCCGGCCAGGCGGGCTTTCTTGAGCCAGATCACGATGGATCAGTGCGCGCCGAATGCGATGTGGCCGCCTACGATGGTCATGCGGACGCGGCCCGGCATCTCATAGCCAAGGAACGGCGAATTCTTACCCTGGCTCTTGAGTTGCCTGGCCTCGACCTTCCACGTCGCAGTGGGATCGAAGACACACAGATCGGCTGCGGCACCGACGGACAATGTGCCAAGCGGCAGGTTGAGCACGCGCGCGGGATCTGCGGTAATGCGCGCCAGCGCTTGCGGCAACGGAATGCGGTGTTCGGCGGCCCAGCGCAGCACCAGCGACAGCAGCAGTTCCAGGCCGGTCGCGCCGGGCGATGCCTCGGCAAACGGGAGCAGTTTCTCGTCGTCGTCTACCGGGGTGTGGTCCGAACAGATCGCGTCGATGGTGCCATCGATCAGGCCGGCGACGATGGCATCGCGGTCGCGTCCGCTGCGTAGCGGCGGCACGAGGCGCATCTGCGGGTCGAAGTAGCCGATATCGACATCGGTGAGGGCCGTGTGGTGGACATTCACGTCGCACGTCACGTTCAGCCCTTCGGCCTTGGCCTGCCGGACCAGCGCGATGCCTTCGGCTGAGGACAAGCGGCACAGGTGCACGCGCCCGCCGACCATGCGCATCAGTTCGAAGATGGTGTGCAGGCGCACCGTTTCGGAAATCACCGGCACACCCGACAGGCCGAGCCGCGATGCCACGGCGCCGCTCGCGGCGACACCGCCCTTGCCCAGGTACGGGTCCTCGGGGCGCAGCCAGACGGTAAAGCCGAAGGTCTGCGCATACTGCATGGCGCGCATCAGGATCTGGCTGTCGACGACCGGGGCGTTGGCCTGCGAAAAACCCACGCAGCCGGCATCGGTCAACTCTGCCATTTCGGTCAGCACTTCGCCCTTCAGGCCGACGGTCAGCGCGCCGAGTGGGTAAACATGCGCCTGGTTGAGGTTGCGCGCGCGGAACTTGAGCATTTCCACGAGACCCGGCTCGTCAAGCACCGGGTCGGTATCGGGCGGGCATACTAGCGAGGTCACGCCACCGGCCATGGCCGCGGCCATTTCCGATTCGAGCGTCGCCTTGTATTCCTGGCCCGGCTCGCGCAGGCGCGCCGACAGGTCGACGAGGCCCGGCGCCACGACCAGTCCGGAAACGTCGACCACCTTGTTGGCATGGAAATCCGCCGGGGCCTGACCTACGCCGACGATTTTGCCGGCGGCCAGAAACACGTCATGCTGGCCGTCGATCCCGTTCGCCGGATCAATGACACGTCCACCCTTGAGTTGCACTTTCATCTGCTGTTTGCTCCGTCATCCCCGCTTGGCGGGAACCCACTCATCTGTTGCTGTTCCAGGCCACGTGCCGCGTATGCGACAAGCACATGCCATGGCCGTACGCATACCGGTCATCAGTCGCTGTTGCCCGCCACGATGCCCATCACGGCCATGCGCACGGCAATGCCGAATGTCACCTGGTTGAGGATCACCGACTGCACGCCGTCGGCGACCGCCGAGTCGATTTCCACGCCGCGGTTCATCGGCCCCGGGTGCATCACGATGGCATCCGGTTTGGCCAGCGCCAGGCGCTCCGGCGTCAGGCCATAAGCCTTGAAGTATTCCTGCGCGGAGGGCAGCAAGGCACCGCTCATGCGCTCGTTCTGCAGGCGCAGCATGATGATGACGTCAACGCCCTTGAGGCCTTCGGCAATGTCGTGGAACACGCGCACGCCCATCTGCTCGAGCGCACCCGGCAGCAGCGTGCGCGGGCCGATGGCGCGCACTTCTGGCACGCCCAGCGTGGTCAGGGCATGGATGTCGGAGCGCGCCACGCGCGAATGCAGGATGTCGCCGACGATCGCCACCGTCAGGTTGGTGAAGTCCTTCTTGTAATGCCGGATGGTGTACATGTCCAGCAGGCCTTGCGTGGGGTGCGCATGGCGGCCGTCGCCGGCGTTGATCACGTGCACGTGCGGCGCGACGTGCTGGGCGATGAGGAACGGAGCCCCCGAGCTGGCATGACGCACCACGAACATGTCGGCATGCATGGCCGACAGGTTGTTGATGGTGTCGAGCAGGGATTCGCCCTTGCTGGTGGACGAGGCATTGATGTTCAGGTTGAGCACGTCGGCCGACAGCCGTTTGGCAGCGATCTCGAAAGTCGTGCGCGTGCGCGTGGAGTTCTCGAAGAACAGGTTGAAGACGCTCTTGCCACGCAGCAGGGGCACCTTCTTGACCTCGCGGTCGGAAACCGAGACGAACTGGCTCGCGGTATCGAGGATGTGCGTGAGCATGTCGCGCGACAGCCCCTCGATCGACAGCAAATGCTTCAGCTCGCCGTTGCGGGTGAGCTGGGGGTTGCGGAACATCTTGTTCATGCGTGTTTTCCGGCGATTGGGTGACAACTAAGCGGCAATTAAGCAGAGGGTGCGGCAGACGAAACCGTATCGAACACGAAGCGACCATCGGACTCCTGGCGCAGCGCGAGCTGCGCATCGGCCGGCAGGCTGACGGTGCCGCCGACGAAGGTCGTGTCGATCGGCAGTTCACGTCCGCCACGGTCGGCCAGCACGGCTAGCGCCACGCGCGCGGGGCGGCCGTAGTCGAACAGTTCGTTGACGGCGGCGCGGATCGTCCGGCCGGTCGCCAGCACGTCGTCCACCAACAGGATCGAGCGGTCGAGCACATCGAACGGCAAAGTCGTCGGCGCGGCCTGGCTGTGCAGACCTTTCTTGGCATAGTCGTCGCGGTGGAACGCCACGTTGATCACGCCATGCTCGGGCAATCCGAGGTCGGCCGCCAGGCGCGCGGCAATCCACGCGCCGCCGCTGTGGATGCCGGCAATGGACCAGGACCCGGCTGCGAGTTGCGGGCCGAGGGCGGTCCGCAGTTGCGCCAGAAGCGTCTGGTACAGGGCTTCTGCGTCGATCGAAGAAACTGTCATGCTGTCGCTTGCTCGTCGAAGTACTGTTGAAGGATGACGCGCGCCGCCTCGGCATCGAGCGCCCCGCGTTGCGCCCCGGCGGAGCGCGCGGCAACCGAGGAGAAACTTTCATCGACCCAGGTGACGGGCAGGCCGAAGCGGCCGTGTAGCTGGTTGCCGAAGCGCCGTGCGTAGCCGATGGCCGGCTGCGGACCATCCGGTCCTTCCGGATGGTGCGGCATGCCGACCACGAGCTGCACCGGCTGCCACTCGGCAATCAGGCGCGCCACCGCATTGAAGCGGGTCGCGGTATCGAGGTTCTGGATGATTTCGAGCGCGCGCGCGTCGCGCGTCACGGTATTGCCGACCGCAACGCCGATCCGCTTGGCGCCGTAGTCAAAGGCGAGCACCGTGCCCGCGGGCTGCTCAGGCATGCCCGGCCTCACCGGAAAGCATGGTGAGGTCGATGCCCAGGAGGCCGAGGGCGGCGGAAAAGCGGCCGTCGGCAGGCACATTGAAGATGATGTCCGGATCGGCTTCCACGGTCAGCCAGCCATTCTGGCCCAGCTCTTCCTCGAGCTGCCCGGCAGTCCAGCCAGCATAACCCAGGGTCATCAGGAAGCGGTGCGGGCCGTTGCCATCGGCCACGGCCTCGAGTACGTCCTTGGAAGTCGTCATTTCCAGCCCGCCCGGCACCGTCAGCGAGGACGAGAACGTCCCCGTCGCGTCATGCAGCACGAAACCGCGCTCGGTCTGCACCGGACCACCGTAGTACACGGGCTGTTGCGCCAGCGGCTGGATCTCGAGCTTGAGGTCGACCTTGTCGAACAGGGTCGCCAGGTCGAGGTCGATCGGACGGTTGATCACCAGCCCGAGCGCACCGCGTTCATTGTGCTCACACACATACACGACAGTTCCGGAAAACAGCGGATCGGCCATGCCGGGCATGGCAATGAGAAACTGATTGGTCAGGTCGATGGGTGCGTCGGAACGCATGGCACTGGACATAGTGGCTATATTTTATCAAATCGGATCGCCGCCGGGCGATTCCGGCCTAGCAATTGCCGCAGGAATCGGCACATCACCCTGCTACGCCACCGCCCTGGCCTGCCTGCGTCACGTCCTCCGCCTCATCCGCCAGCCTGTCCAGGTCATCCGCCTCCAGCCACATCCATGCGCCACGCGGCAGGTCGCCGGGCAGGACCAGCCCACCCACCTGGCTGCGATGCAGCGCTGCGACGTGGTTTCCGGCCGCAGCCACCATCCGTTTCACCTGGTGATATTTGCCTTGCGTCAGGGTCAGGCGCAGGCCATGTGACCCGGTCTGCTCACAACCTTGCGCGACAACCGGCTGTGGCTCATCCTCGAGCAGTACGCCGGCCAGCAGGCTCGCCACCTGCTCAGGCTGCACGGCCTCGCTGGTCTGGACTTCGTACACCTTCGGTACTTTGCGCCGTGCGGAACTGTAACGGTGGATGAACTGCCCGTCATCTGATAGCAGCAGCAGGCCGGTGGTGTCCTGGTCGAGGCGGCCGATGCACTGCACGCCACGCAGGCGCAGTTCGGCCGGCAGCAAGGTCAGCACCGAGGGATGATGCTGGGGCTTCTGCGAACATTCGTAGCCGGCCGGCTTGTGCAGCGCCACGTAGGCGTGTGCACGATAGCGCCAGTCGACGCCATCGACCGTCAGCACGCGGCCGTCCGGCACGAAATCGGCGCGGGGGTCGTCGCACGGCACGCCGTCGACCAGCACGTCACCGGACAGAATCATCTGCGCGCACTGGCGGCGCGAACCAAAACCCTGGGACTGGAGAATGCGATCAAGTGTCATGGGGCGAAGGGTAACGGATATTCATGGCCACGGCATGATTTGAAGCACGGGCATGCATGGACAGGCCGCCACGCGATGCCGATAATGCCGGGAAAGCGGCGACACAGACCTTTTCCGGTCGCCCCGCTCATTCCCAGCCGTCCCCGCCCCTACCGCCATTGCCTATGCCCGCCCGCCGTGCTCCCGACGACTCCCGGACTGCTTCCGCAGCCCAGCCTGCGGGCTGCTCCCAGCCGTCCCATCCATTCCGCCGAGGGCTCGTCTGGTTCCGCCGCGACCTGCGTTGTGTCGACCACGCCGCGCTGCACCACGCCCTGGCGCAATGCGAGACGGTGTTGTGCGTCTTTGTCTTCGACCCGGACCTGCTCGAACCGCTGGCCCGCGCTCCGGACCGCGCGGGGCATCGGCGCGTGGCCTTCCTGCATGGCTGCGTGGCGGCGCTGGATGCGGCGCTGGCAGTGTCCGGCAACCGGCTGATCGTGCAGCACGGCCGGGCCGTGGAGTCGCTTGCGTCGCTGGTCGAGACGCTCGGCATCGATGCGCTGTTCTACAACCGAGACTATGAGCCTGCCGCCATCGCGCGCGATGAGGCGGTGACGGCGCGTCTGCAGGCACTGTCCTGCGTCTGCTTCGATTTCAAGGATCAGGTGATTTTCGAGCGGGGCGAAGTGCTCACGGCTCAGGGGCAGCCATTTTCGGTCTTCACGCCGTACAAGAACGCCTGGTTGCGGCGATTGACGCCGGCCGATCTGGCGCCGCGTGACGTCGTCCTGCGCGCCGCTCCTGCTGCCGAACCAACAGCGGCAGCAACCATGCCGACCCTGGC
Organism: Imbroritus primus; assembly: GCA_000272025.2. GTDB lineage: Bacteria > Pseudomonadota > Gammaproteobacteria > Burkholderiales > Burkholderiaceae > Imbroritus > Imbroritus primus. The sequence continues at coordinate 46,058 of AKCV02000013.1, read as the reverse complement.
GCAACTCGGCTTTGATGCAGCGCCGGAAACACCGCCGCTCGCCCCGGGCAGTGCCGCCGCCGAGGCCCTGCTCGACGATTTCCTGGCGCGACTGGACGATTACCATGTGCGGCGCGATTTTCCGGCCGTACGCGGGCCCAGCTATCTCTCTGCGCATCTGCGTTTCGGTACCGTATCGATCCGCACACTGGCGGCCTGTGCGCACCAGCGCATGCTGGCGGGCAGCCGTGGCGCGGAGACCTGGCTATCGGAACTGATCTGGCGCGAGTTCTACATGATGATTCTGGCGCATCACCCCCGCGTAGCGGCAGGCGAGTCCTTCAAACCCGAATATGACCGGATCCGCTGGGCAGAGGGTACGGCCGCGGAGGAGGCGTTCGCCGCCTGGTGCGCAGGCCGCACCGGGTACCCGCTGGTGGATGCCGCCATGCTGCAGCTCAATACCACCGGCTACATGCACAACCGGTTGCGCATGGTGACGGCCAGCTTCCTGTGCAAGGATCTCGGCATCGACTGGCGGCGCGGCGAAGCATATTTCGCGGCGCGCCTCACCGACCACGATTTCGCCGCGAACAATGGCGGATGGCAATGGGCCTCGTCCAGCGGCTGCGATGCGCAACCGTATTTCCGCATCTTCAACCCGGTCACGCAGTCCACGCGCTTCGATCCACAGGGCAAGTTCATCCGGCGCTACCTGCCGCAACTGGCCAAATTACCGGACCGGGACATCCACGCCCCATGGGCTGCGTCCGCCACGGTGCTGGCCGAGGCCGGGGTAAAGCTCGGGAAAGACTATCCGTACCCGCTGGTGGACCACGCCGAGGCTCGGCAACAGACGTTGGAACGCTACCAGGTAGTCAAGGCCACGTCCGGTCCGCCGCAGGAGGCAAAACGACCAGTCAGGAACTCAGGCAAGCACGCTGGCAGCAGTCAGGGCTAGACGACGGGAGAACAGGGAATGGCCGGCATCCGGCCAGTAGGAGGCAGCGCCACGGGACGCGGCGCTGCGGCGTGGCCTCAGAGCGCCACCATCTCGAAGTCTTCCTTGCGGGCGCCGCACTCCGGGCAGGTCCAGTTGATGGGCACGTCTTCCCACTTGGTGCCGGGGGCGATGCCATCGTCCGGCGCACCGGTTGCTTCATCGTAAATCCAGCCGCAAATCAGGCACATCCAGGTCTTGTATTCCATAACTCCACGTCGATTCGGCGTCGATCCATTAAAATTCAGCGCAGATGGTACCCTAATCGGTGCAGTCGAGACCAGAAATCTCCGCTGCGCCACTCAACTTCCCGGGTGATTTGCGCCGCAGATGCCAGACATTGCGCCGCCAATCCGCCAGGATCGGGTCCGGTTTCCCCACTTCTGTTTTTTTCAGGTCAGCACCATGTCCCGTAACCAGCAACTCTTCGAACGCGCGCAGCAAACCATTCCCGGCGGCGTCAACTCACCCGTGCGCGCCTTCCGCTCGGTCGGCGGCACGCCCCGCTTCATCGAGCGCGCCAGCGGCCCGTACATGTGGGATGCCGATGGCACGCGCTATATCGACTACATCGGCTCGTGGGGCCCGATGATCGTCGGCCATGCCCACCCCGAGGTGGTGCAGGCCCTGCGCGAGACGGTGGATCGCAGCTTTTCGTTCGGCGCCCCGACCGAGGCGGAGATCACCATCGCCGAGGAAATCTGCAAGCTGATGCCGTCGATGGAGCAGGTGCGCATGGTGTCGTCCGGTACCGAGGCCACCATGAGCGCGCTGCGGCTGGCGCGCGGCTTTACTGGCCGCGACCTCATCATCAAGTTCGAAGGCTGCTACCACGGCCATGCCGACAGCCTGCTAGTGAAGGCCGGTTCCGGCCTCCTGACCTTTGCCGACACCACCAAGAATGCGCCGTCGTCGGCCGGTGTCCCAGCGGATATCGCGAAGCACACGATGGTGCTCGAGTACAACAACGTCGAACAACTGAAAGAAGCATTCGCGAAACACCGCGGCGAAGTCGCCGCCGTGATCGTCGAGCCGGTGGCCGGCAACATGAACCTGGTGCGCGCCTCGCAGGACTTCCTGCAAGCCATGCGCGACCTGTGCACGGCCGATGGCGCGATGCTGATTCTCGATGAAGTGATGACCGGCTTCCGCGTGGCGCTCGGCGGCGCGCAAAGCCTCTATGGCATCCGCCCCGATCTCACCTGCCTGGGCAAGGTGATCGGCGGCGGCCTGCCGGCGGCGGCCTTCGGCGGCCGGCGCGACATCATGGCCGCGCTTGCGCCGCTCGGCGGCGTGTACCAGGCCGGTACGCTATCCGGCAATCCGCTGGCGGTGGCGGCCGGCCTCACCACGCTGCGCCTGATCCAGAAGCCGGGCTTCCACGACGCTCTCGCGGCCCAGACGCGCAAGCTGGCCGATGGCCTCGTGGCGCTCGCACAGGCAGCAGGCGTGCCGTTCAGCGCCGACACCGTGGGGGGCATGTTCGGCCTGTACTTCCGCGCCGAAGTGCCGCGCAGCTTTGCCGAAGTCACGCAGAGCGACACGGCTGCCTTCAACCGCTTCTTCCACGCCATGCTGGATGCCGGCGTGTATCTCGCGCCATCGGCCTTCGAAGCCGGTTTCGTCTCCGCAGCGCACGACGATGCGGTGATCGCAGCCACGCTGGAGGCGGCGCGCACGGCGTTCGGCAAGCTGTAAGAACACCCTGGCGGGAGGGCGGGGCAGCGATATGCCGCTGGCAAGCGGTGTCCCGCGCGTCAACATCTGGCCACCCCGGTCATGCGGCTCCTGTGCGCAACGCAAGGGCGTCAGCCCGCTGGCGTCCAAGTGCCCGAATGTCTTCCGCTGCGTCAGGGATCACCGACAGCAAGACGGACATGGCCGCGTTCAGTGCGGTCTCGGACACCTGCTCTGCAGCGGGGGCCGGCTTCGAAAACAGGATGTGTGTCTGCCGCTCATGGCGCTTGTCACGCGCTGGATCAAACTGGTGGCGAAGCGCGCCGAGCGTTGCACGGGCCAGCACGCTGCGTTGATGCGCCTGCTGGTCATCGCTCGGTGAGCGCTGCAATGTCTCGACAATCAAAGCAAGAAGCTCACCTTGATGATTCGCCCCGTTGAGGGAGAACGCAAAGGACTCGGCGGCCAGTGTCCGCGCCAGCTGCTCTGTCAGGTGCGGGACCAGGTCAGAGCACAGTGCATCCGTCAACTGATGTGGCACGTGCCGTGCAAATAGCCCAACCATCAGGAGAAACGATTCGCGGCAGCGCCCATCCATGATTTTCGCGACATCGAGTTCGTGCAGCTTCCATGCGGCCGGAAGATTGCCTTGGATCACCGCGTCGCGCATGCCAGCGGTCTGTTTGCCAACTTCGGTACCCTCCAGCCGTGGTCCGTGCGTCTCCAGCAGATATTCCAGAAAGCGCACCAGCGCATGGGCGCCGACGGAATAATCGCGCCTGAACGACGTCATGTAGGGATGCTTCTGGCCGGCCGCCTCATCGAGAGGAAACGAAGCTGCCAGGATATTGCGTAGCCGCGCGACACCATCCTCCTCGCTCGCCAGTTTGCTCATCTTGCCGAGAAAATCAAAATTGATTAGCTGGCGACACTTGCAGTTCTTGTCACGCAGCAACACACGGAGCAACGACGCCGAAGGACCGCAATGAACTCTCACATCGGGGTATTCATGCACGCGTCCGCCATCGTACTCATGCTTGCGGAACTCCCGTTCGATCGAAGCATAGCCACGCTGTGCCGGTTTCAGGACCTGGATCGTCGCAACAGGGCCATGTGCGAAGTAGCGTGCCAGCTTCTTGTCTGAAAGCAACTCACGCAGCTGGAGGCCGCTACGCTCACGCGGCGCAAGATCGATCCGCACTTCACGATGAGTGTCGTTAGGATCGAACAATGCAATCCTGTCCTTGCGGATGCTCAGCAACATGGTATGGCCGCCCGTGCGCAGAAAGGCGACATGCTCTTTTTTGTCGCGGTCCAGACTCCATCTGAGTTGATCGATAACCGCGTCGAACTGCTCCATCGAAAACACGTGACTCTGTGATGCCCGTCTGCGCATGTGTTCAGAGAGACTTTCGATATCGGGCGGCATGTTGCGCGCAATGGTTTCCGCATCCCGGAATCTCTCCGCGAAGTTGAATTCCTGTCCAGGGTGCTGCAGACGCCAATGCGCCGCAGCTGCGGTGAGATGACGGCAGGCCGCCGGCATGGATACGCCGCTGCGTTCGCCAGGCACCGTAGCGGCACCGTTCAGATTGATTTTTTTGGCATCCGCCGGCCACTGGTATGTTCTTGCCTTCACCGCTGCCGTCTGGGCACTTTCTATTTGCGCTGCCCGTACCGGCGACCCGCCGGTACGTCTCGCCCGGGATGATGACTCATTTCCGCCAACCGCCGAGCGGGTAACGTTCCGGGCTGGCGTGTTGGTCGCACGCGCCTTGCGCTGGGGCCGCTGAACACCTGCATCGTCCCGTTGTTCAAACGCGGTCGTTTTCTGCTCGGCATTCCTGGGACTGCCGGATGTTCGGGATTTCGCGCCGGAAACATGGCCGCGATTTCGCGCGGAGGATGAGGTCACCGGCGTACGCTGGGCCGCAACAGTGCTGGCGCCGGCTTCTGCGACAAGATCCTGCCGTTGCGTGACCTTGCGATCTGGGGGCCGTGGAAAATTCGTGTCACTGACCACGGTACTCGGCGCGGTGCTCACTGGAGATACAGTCCGCCTGCTCGACACAGCGACGGCCACCGGCGGCGCCTCTCGCTCCCCGGATGCCGAGGTACACGAAAACCCGGTACTGAAAAAATGTCTGATCCTCTGCAACATGGCCCGCCCGGACAAGCGTCCGCCTCCTTGAAGTGTTTTGATGAGAATTTGTTTTCATTTATAAAGAGACTTTGCAGGGTTGACTGGAAACAACTGCAAGTTCGGGCCGTCGGATGTCCGGAGAGGATGAAACAAAACGAAAAATGCATGCCGCGGGGGAGCAGGCGGACTGCCACACGGCGCCTTCGGTCATCGGGACAGTCCCCCCTCGAGGTATCTGCGCGCCGCGACCGCCTGGCGAAAGCTGTCAGCGCCACCGAAATTCGGTATGCTTGAGTGCCGCGCCTTCATCCGCGGATGTTGTTTGGAACCCCAGCCGGAGTACGCCCAAGATGACCTCGCTTTCCATCTCTTTCCCGCAACGCCCAGCCTTCTTTTCAATCGCGCGCTGGCTATGCGTGGCCTGGCTGCTTTCCCTGCTCAGCGCCTGCGGCTACAACGATTTCCAGGCGAAGGACGAAGCCGTGAAGGCGGCCTGGGGCGAAGTGGTCAACCAGTACAAGCGCCGTGCCGACCTGATTCCCAACCTGGTGGCCTCGGTCAAGGGTTATGCCTCGCACGAGCGCGAGACCCTCGATGCCGTCGTCAAGGCGCGCGCTGCGGCCACCAGCATCCAGGTCACGCCCGAAGTGCTGAACGACCCCGAAGCGATGCAGCGCTTCCAGGCGGCACAGGGCCAGTTGAGCAGCGCGCTGTCGCGCCTCATGGCCGTGGCGGAAAACTATCCGCAGCTGAAGGCCGATACGCTGTTCCGCGATCTGCAATCGCAGCTCGAAGGCACCGAGAACCGTATCACGGTGGCGCGTCAGCGCTTCATCGCGGCAACACAGGAATACAACGTGCTGGCGCGTAGCTTCCCGACAAACCTCACGGCGATGGTGTTCGGCTACAAGGTCAAGCCGACGTTCACGGTGGAAGACGAGAAGGCTATTTCCGCTCCACCGGCGGTGAAATTCTGATGAAGCGTCTGTCGTTCCTGCAGTGGTGCACGGGTATCTGTCTCGCGCTGCTGCTGCATGTCGCGAGCGCCCAGGGACTGGTTGCCGTCCCGCCGCTGCAGGCGCGCGTCACGGATCTGACTTCGACCCTCGATGCCAACCAGAAAGCCTCGCTCGAGCACGTTCTGGAAACATACGAAACGGAACGCGGCAGCCAGATCTTTGTGCTGATGCTGCCCAGCACCGCGCCGGAACCGATCGAGATGTTCAGTATCCGCGTCGCGGATGCGTGGAAAGCAGGCCGCAAGGGCATCGATGACGGCGTGATCGTGGTGATCGCCAAGAACAATCCGTCTGACCTGCGCAAGATGCGGCTGGAAGTCGGCCGCGGGCTCGAAGGTACCCTGACTGATGCCATGTCAAAGCGCATCCTGCAGGACGTGATGGCGCCACACTTCCGCCAGAACGATTTCTATGGCGGCCTGAGCGCCGGGGTGGCGGCCATCCAGGCCACCATCGACAAGGAAGCGCTGCCGGCCCCGGAACGGCGTGCGGCAGCCGGTGCCAACGATCTCTACGACTGGTTCAGCGTCGCCTTCGTGATCTTCATCATCGCGATGTTCCTGATCCGCGCCATGGCCGGCGGCGGGCGACGCGGCATGGTGGTGCGCCCGGGACGCGGCCACGTCGTGACCGGCGGGCTGGGCGGCCTGGGTGGACTCGGCGGCATCGGTCATGGCGGCTTCGGCGGCCGTGGAGGCGGCGGTTTCGGCGGCGGTGGCGGCTTCGGCGGTGGAGGCGGCGGCGGCTTCAGCGGCGGCGGCGCCTCTGGCAACTGGTGAGGACGTCGATGCCAGCCCATCCTTCACGCCTCAAGCGCCTGTGCACCCACCTGTGCACCACGCACGCCCATGTCCGGGCGCTCTTTCCCGATGCCGAGCTTGACCGGATCGAGCATGCCATCCAGGCGGGCGAACATGGCCACCAGGGCGAGCTGCGTGTCGTCATCGAAGGCAGCCTGCCGCTTGCGCAGGTATGGGGCCGCGTCTCGCCGCGTGAGCGTGCCGAGCATATCTTCCGTGAACTCGACATCTGGGATACGGAAGCCAACAGCGGCGTGCTGCTTTATCTCAATATCGCCGACCATGCCGTGGAAATCGTTGCAGACCGGGGCTTTGCAGCGCGCGTGCCAGCCACGACGTGGGACGAGCTGTGCGCCATCCTCACCAGCGGTTTCACACGGCAGCAGCAGACGGCAGCGCTGCACCAGGTCATCCACGCCCTGCATGCGCTGGCCAACCGGCACTTTCCAGTTGACCCTGCCCGCGGCGGCAACAGCAATGAGTTGCCGGACCGGCCGCTGATTCGCTAGAGCTCGCCCGCTGCCCAACGGCACGACGGGCACTCACCTTCTGCGCCTGTTCTATGCCCGCGCATGCGGGGGCACTCCTCACACGCGAATCAGCGTTGCTGCGCCCTGGCACGCAGCTGGATGCCGATGGTCGCCACCCCCACGGCACAGGTGAAAAGCGAATCGCTCGCCATATCGTTCTGCGCCCAGCCGCTCGTGATCTGCTCGACCGACTGAACGCCGGCCACGCGCGCCTTGTTCTGCAAATCCTTCAGGGCCTGTACGAAAGTGAGCTGGCACACTTCCTTTTCCGTCATCTGCGACTCGGGAAATGCCGTATGGCTGACGCCATTGACCGGCCGACGGTTGCGTGCCACGACCCGCCACTCGTCGCGGCGATTGCCGCGTACCACCTCACTCGCCTGCCTGGCGAAATTGAGCTGGATCTGTGGATCGAGCTTGTCCCGCGCAGCCTGCATGGCAAGCGCCTCGGCGATCGGGTACGTGACAAGGTCGGTGGCCAGCGCGTGGCCCGTGGCAAACAACGCCATCACTGAGACGAGCAGCAGACGAAGCGGTTTCATCGGGCGGTCTTTCCTTATCGAAGAGCAATCAGTCATGTCTGTGCAACAACGCCCGGGCAGTTACAGCAGGCGCAGGCAGAAGCAGGGGAACGGGGAGTAACGACACACCTGGACAGCGAAACGCAACCCAGAACCATGTACGCAGGACTGCGAATACCACGGCGATGCTAGCCAGTCCGCCCACTCAAGACTGTGAACTCTTGTAAATTTGCTCCCGGATCCCACCTGGCCCGACGCCTACCCACCACGACACTCCCGTCACGTCACGTTTGTTTGCGGTACGCCGCCGCATCGCGATCTATGCTGAAGTCAATCCAATTCACACAGGAGATGCATCATGCGTTTCCATACGACTGACCTGCATGACGCCCTGCGTTGGTTCAACCCCAGTCCGGTCTCATCGCTGCATGCACGCCCTGTGTCCACACGTTTCCTGCGCAGCCTGACGACACCCCTGATGCAGCGTACCCTCGATCGCCTGACCGCCATGCGCGCGTTCGTGGCACCGCCCGCCGCCCCGACTGCGCAAGACATCCAGCGGCGCCGCCAGATCATCCTCGCCATGCCGGCCCGGCACGGCGCTGATCTCCGCCGCAAGCTGCTTGCCATGGTCCATACCGATGCGCGCCTGCTGCCTGCGGATACGAACGTGGCCCGCCTGATGGAAGCGCCGGAGAAAGCGCGCTGCCTGTGCGATACCGCTGTCATCGTCAGCATGATGCGCATGCGTGATGAAGGCCTGACACTGCTGCCAGATCATTTTCTGGCGCTGGATCCGGCCTACGTACCATACCGCAATGGCCGCGTCGATTTCAGCATGCTGGAGTCGCTGGTAACGCAGATGCTGGCGTCAGGCGAATGCTACGGCCCGGACGACGCACGCGTCATCGCCCTCAACCGGTTGCTGCAAAGTGGCCTGTTCAATGGCTTTCTCGATCAGGAAGGCATGGCCTTCCCGCTGCGCCTGCATCTGCGCGCCGGCATTGAAAGGCTTGCCACGTGCTACCGCAACGATTTTCCGGCGCTGCTCAACCACCTGCCCCGGCAGACGCTCAACTGCCCCGACCGTAGCGGCACCACCCCGCTGGCCACCGCCATTGCGTTGCACAGCGTGCCGCTCGTGACTGCCCTGCTGCGGCGCGGCGCTGAAGCTTCACTGAATGAGACCGACCGCACCGGTGCCACGCCACTGCTCACCGCCGTGCGCAGCGCCCAACCGGGCGTGGTCCGCGCCCTGCTGATCATGGGCGCGGACGCCTCGCTCGAGCAGGCTGATTACGATGGCATCACGCCGCTGCGCGCCGCCATCGCAGCCGGCGCCACCGAGATTGTGCAGCTGCTGCTGCCGTATGGCGATGCGGCTGCCCTCAACCGCCCCGATCCGCGCGATGGTGCAACACCTCTGCTGATGGCGGTCCGCAGTGGACGTGTGGAGCTTGTGCGGATACTGCTCGCCAAAGGTGCGGGCAGCTCGGTCAACCAGCCGGATGCAAAAGGTCTCACGCCGCTGCGGGCGGCCGGAGATTGCGCCGAACTGGTGATGCTCTTGCTGGAACATGGCGCAAATCTCGCCGACCTGCATAGGCCTGCCCAGGACGTGACCGCAATGGCCGCCGCCCTTCCCGCTCCGCAACCGCTGCCGCAGATGTGCTGACAGCCGTGCCGTGATGTCGGCACGCATGAGCACGCCATGCTCCAGCCAGCCCCAGAACGAAAAACCCCGTGATGCTCACGCATCACGGGGTTGATGGCACACCGGGCCGAAGCCCGGCAGGACCGATGGTCCGGCAGATTACATCATGCCGCCCATGCCACCCATGTCGCCCATGCCGCCCGGCATTGCCGGAGCAGCGGACTCGTCCTTCGGTGCTTCGCACACGGCACAGTCGGTGGTCAGCATCAGCGATGCGACCGACGCGGCGTTCTGCAGCGCGGTGCGGGTCACCTTGGTCGGATCCAGCACGCCCATTTCGACCATGTCGCCGTACTCGCCCGAGGCAGCGTTGTAGCCGTAGTTACCCTTGCCTTCGATGACCTTCGACACGACGACCGAAGCTTCTTCACCGGCGTTGGTCACGATCTGGCGCAGCGGCTCTTCCATGGCGCGCAGCACGATCTTGATACCGGCGTTCTGGTCGGCGTTGTCGCCAGCCAGACCGGCGATCGCGGCACGGGCACGCAGCAGGGCCACACCACCGCCCGGGACGATGCCTTCTTCCACGGCAGCGCGGGTGGCGTGCAGCGCGTCTTCCACGCGTGCTTTCTTTTCCTTCATTTCGACTTCGGTTGCAGCGCCAACCTTGATCACGGCAACACCGCCGGCCAGCTTGGCCACGCGCTCTTGCAGCTTTTCACGGTCGTAGTCGCTGGTTGCTTCTTCGATCTGGGCGCGGATCTGCTTGACGCGGCCTTCGATCTGCGAGGCATCGCCTGCGCCGTCGATGATAATGGTGTTTTCCTTGCCCACTTCAATGCGCTTGGCCTGGCCGAGGTGCTCCAGGGTCGCCTTTTCGAGGGTCAGGCCGACTTCTTCAGCGATCACAGCACCGCCGGTCAGGATGGCGATGTCTTCCAGCATGGCCTTGCGGCGGTCGCCAAAGCCCGGAGCCTTGACGGCGCAGGTCTTCAGGATGCCACGGATGTTGTTGACCACCAGCGTGGCGAGGGCTTCGCCTTCCACGTCTTCAGCGATGATCAGCAGCGGACGGCCAGCCTTGGCGACTTGCTCGAGCACCGGCAGGAGGTCACGGATGTTCGAGATCTTCTTGTCGAACAGCAGGACAAACGGGTTCTCCAGGGCAACAACCTGCTTCTCCGGGTTGTTGATGAAGTACGGCGACAGGTAGCCGCGGTCGAACTGCATGCCTTCCACGACTTCGAGTTCGTCGGCCAGCGACTTGCCGTCTTCGACGGTGATCACGCCTTCCTTGCCAACCTTGTCCATGGCTTCAGCGATGCGGTCGCCGATCGAGGTTTCGCTGTTGGCCGAGATCGAACCAACCTGAGCGATTTCCTTGCTGGTGGTGGTCGGCTTGCTGATCTTCTTCAGCTCTTCGACAGCGGCTGCAACGGCCTTGTCGATGCCGCGCTTCAGGTCCATCGGGTTCATGCCGGCGGCCACGAACTTCATGCCTTCCTTCACGATCGACTGGGCCAGCACGGTTGCGGTGGTGGTACCGTCACCGGCGTTGTCGCTGGTCTTGGAAGCCACTTCCTTGACCATCTGCGCACCCATGTTCTGGAGCTTGTCCTTCAGCTCGATTTCCTTGGCCACGGACACACCGTCCTTGGTCACGGTCGGGCCGCCGAAGCTGCGCTCGAGCACCACGTTGCGGCCCTTCGGGCCCAGGGTCACCTTGACCGCGTTGGCCAGGATGTTGACGCCCTCGACCATCTTGGCGCGGGCGGAATCTCCAAATACGACGTCTTTTGCTGCCATGTTCTGTATCTCCGGTTACGTTGAGAGAAAGCTTAGGCCTGGACCACAGCCATCAGGTCTTCTTCGCGCATGACCAGCAGCTCCTGGCCATCGACCTTGACAGCCTGGCCGGCATACTTGCCGAACAGCACACGGTCACCCACCTTCACATCCAGGGCAATGTTCTTGCCGCTGTCATCCTTCTTGCCCGGGCCGACGGCCACGACTTCGCCCTGATCCGGCTTTTCAGCAGCCGCATCCGGAATGATCAGGCCGGAAGCCGTCTTGGTTTCTTGCTCGAGACGCTTGACGATCACGCGATCGTGCAAAGGACGCAGATTCATACGAACTCCTCTATACAAAGTGAGTATGTGTTCACATTTAGCCGCCAGCTTGGACGGCCAGCAGAATTCGAAAGCGCCGGGATGCGTTGTTAGCACTCACCCCGAACGAGTGCTAAGTATAGGGGTGGGGGATGACATTTTCAAGGCGCGCCTTTGCCAAATTTTGTTGGGCGCACAACCTCCGCAGTCTAGGGAAAACCAGTAAGCGAGGAGAATCAACGCAGCCGGCATCACCACCATCAAGCCCTCGGCGCCGGCCCGAGACAACGCCCTGCCGGGCTGTTCCGGCGGCCCGACGCCTTGCCTACCGGCAGGATTAGACGGCCGTCCCCAAACAGATCACGGCGGTTGCAGTACAATCCCGCATCGCCTGCGCGAGAGCGTGCACCGGCGTGCATTCCCCGGCGGGCCTCTGGCCACCTCGACGCGGCTTTCACCGCACTTCCATCAGTCGGTTCCGCCTGCGCCGGGAGACACACCCCGGCCCCCTCGTGCCCCGGATGCATACCACACCAATCGTGCCAATCCCGCAATGGCGCACGGGTTCTCCGGAGGCCCATGGGCCAAGGCCCTGACCTTTCTCAATACATCATGTCCCAAACCTCCACCGCTTCTTCTGCGCAACCTGTTGCGTCGGCGCCCGCGAACCGTCCGGCGCGCGTCATCATGGCCAGCCTGGTCGGCACGACAATCGAGTTCTACGACTTCTACGTCTATGCGACTGCCGCCGTGCTGGTCTTCCCGCACCTGTTCTTCCCGCATGGCAACGAGACGACCGCCTTGCTCGCGTCATTCGCAGTGTTCGGCGCGGCGATGATCGCGCGCCCGCTCGGCGCAATCTATTTCGGTCACCTGGGTGACAAAGTCGGCCGCAAGACCACGCTGGTGGCGGCGCTGCTGACCATGGGTATCGCCACGGTGCTGATCGGCTTTTTGCCGACCTATGAAAGCGTGGGCTGGCTGGCGCCGCTGCTGCTGGTGATCCTGCGGCTGGCACAAGGTTTTGCCATCGGCGGTGAATGGTCCGGCGCGGCACTGGTGGCGACGGAGAATGCGCCCAAGGCCAAGCGCGCGCTGTACGGCACGTTTCCGCAATTGGGCGCACCACTCGGCTTCATCATTGCCAATGGCCTGTTCCTGATCGTCGCGGCGATGCTGCCGTCCGATGATCCTTCGCGACCGTCCGAGGCGTTCCTCTCCTGGGGGTGGCGCATCCCCTTCATCTTCTCGGTGGTAATGGTGGTGATCGGCCTGTGGGTGCGTTTGAGCCTGGTGGAAAGCACCGCTTTCACCAAGGCCGTTGAAACCGGCAAGGTGGTCCGCCGCCCGCTCGGTGAAGTGGTCCGCAAGCACTGGCGCGAGCTGATCCTGGGCACCTTCTATATGCTGGCCACCTATGTGCTCTTCTACCTGATGACCACGTTCTCGCTCAGCTATGGCCGCGCCCCCGTGGACCCAGCGACCGGTCAGCTGCCCGGTTTGGGCTACAGCTACAACACCTTTGTGCTGATGCTGATCGCGGGCGTGGTGTTCTTCGGCGTCTTCACCCTGCTCTCCGGCCCGTGGGCAGACCGCTTCGGGCGGCGCCGCACGCTGATCGTCGTTACGCTCGGCATCATCCTGTTCGGACTGTCGTGGGTGCCGCTGCTCAACGCAGGCTTTGCCGGTGTCATGCTCTGGCTGGTGATCGGCTTCAGTCTCATGGGAGCGACTTTCGGTCCGATGGGCGCCCTGTTGCCGGAGCTGTTTCCCACGCACGTGCGCTACACGGGTTCCGGCATCTCCTACAACATCTCGTCCATCCTCGGCGCTGCCGTCGCACCGTTCATCGCGGTATGGCTGTGGAGCAAGGCCGGTGGCAGTCCGGTCCTGGTCGGCGTGTACCTCTCGGTAATGGCGCTGATTACCCTGTTCGCACTGCTGTGCGGCAAGGAAACCAAGGACGTCGAAATCGAACAGTGAACGCGTATTCGCATATGAAAAAAGCCAACCGTATCGGTTGGCTTTTTTTTGCCCGCGCTGCGTGGTCCGTGTTAACACACCCCGGCCCCTGGGCACACTGAGCGCGTGTACTGCCAGCAAGGTTTGGCTTGAGACACTCGTTCACGTTGCCGCAACCGCCAGGCGTCAAGGCGCCTGGACCGGCACGACCTTGCGGATCAGATTGTTGAAGGTATCGGCCACGTACACGGTGCCGTCGGCGTCCACCACCACGCCGTAGGGCTGCTTGAACCTGGCGGCGGAGCCAATACCGTTCTGCGCACCTGTCACACCGGCCTGGCCGGCCAGCGTAGAGACCACACCCGCTCGCGTGATCCTGCGCAGCAGGTTGTTGCCTGTATCGGCCACGTAGACGTTACCGTCGCCGTCCAGCGCGACGCCGCCGGGCGAATTGAATGAAGCGGTGTTGCCAGGGCCGTCGGCCGAGCCCGTCGTGCCGGAGCCGGCGAATGTTGTGACGAGGCCGCCGGGCGTGATCTTGCGGATGCGATTGCCGCTGAGCTCAGTCGCATAGATGTTGCCAGCAGCATCCAGCGCGATGCCGCCCAGACCGTCGAAGTACGCCGCCGCGCCGTTGCCGTCCACCGGGCCGCTCGAGATGCCTCCGCCCGCGATGTTCGTGGTCTCGCCCGCGGGGGTGATCTTGCGCAGAATGCCCGTTTGCACATCCGAGACGAACAGGTTCCCGTTCTTGTCGAAGATGATGCCATACGGCAGGGAGAACGACGCGGCACTGCCGATGCCAGTGGCGGATCCCGCAGCGCCCGAGCCGGCAAACAGGGATACCTCCGCCTGTGCCGCCGAACAGGCGACCGCGACGTCAGCCACATCAGCCGAGGCCTTGCCGCTGCCCTTGGTCACGGTGCAGAACTGCCACAGGGGCTGGGTGCGCACGCTGACCTCGTAGGCCGCGCCTTCGGAGAGCGCGGAGGCGAAGGTGAACCTGCCGTCAGCCGTGAGCTTCAGTTCGTCGCCTGCATTGTTCTGGAGAATCACGCTGCCGGCGAGGCCACTGACCGTGCCGCCAACAGTGTGCTTCGTGCCGACTGGCGTGGCTGCACTACCACCATCTCCGCCACCACAGGATGCCAGCAGCACGCTCGCACCGGCCACGACGCAACTGCGCCGAAACCCCATCATCGGACTGGAAAACATGCACTGCCCCTTTTCGTTTTATCGTTTCTGGTAGAGGCTTGCCCTTCACCATACCCCCTATGGTTTTGCAGTGTAACGGCATGTTTTCCGAGAGGGAAGATATGTTTGCGCCACTCGCCTGAATACAGAGAGCCGTATGGTGCATCACCCAGTCGAACTGGAGTGGCGACACACACCCTAGCGGAAGAATATGCCGCGCGTCACGAATGTGTAGTCCGCCTCGGCCGCCATCAGCCAGACGAATACGAGCAGCGCCAGTGGAGGAATGAGAATGGCGCAAACGAGCGCCATGCGCTCCCACGCCATGTGCATGAATACCGCAATGATCAGGCCTGCCTTGGCAATCATGAAGACGACGATCAGTGTCCAGCGCAGCATGCCCTGCAACTGGAAGTAATCGACCAGGTAGGAGAGCGTGCTGAGGACAAACAGCAGCCCCCAGATCTTGAGGTACAGGCTGATCGGGTGTTGCTGATGTTGCTGGTGCCGATGCTGCGGCTCATGCGCGGTTTCCATGACGGCCTCACCACAGATAGAAGAACGCAAAGATGAAGACCCACACCAGGTCGACGAAGTGCCAATACAGGCCGGCGATCTCGACAATCTGGTAATCGCCCGCGCGCTCGTAGTCGCCACGCGTCAGCTTGAGTGCGACCGTCATGAGGTAGATCACGCCGGCGGTGACATGCAAGCCATGGAAACCTGTGATCATGAAGAACGCCGACCCGAACTGCGCCGCACCCATCGGGTTGCCCCACGGCCGCACGCCTTCTTCGAAAATCAGCTTGCTCCATTCGAACGCCTGCATGCCGACAAAGCACTCGCCGAGAATCGCCGTGATGACCATCAGCAAAGCCGCACGGTAGCGGTCGCGCCGATAGGCGTAGTTCACGGCCATCGCCATGGTGCCGCTGCTGGTGATCAGCACGAAGGTCATCAGTGCGATCAGCAGCAGTGGCACCTCCACCCCACCCACGTTCAAGCCGAAGACGATGCTCGGGTTGGGCCAAGCGACCGTGGTCGACATGCGCACGGTCATGTAGCCGATCAGGAAGCAGCCAAAGACAAAGGTGTCGCTCAGCAGGAAGATCCACATCATCGCCTTGGCCCACGACACCCGGAAGGCCGTGCGGTCCGACGACCAGTCGGCGACGAAGCCACGCCATCCGCCTGCGGGCTGGGCGGCATGCGAAGAAAGTGTCAGGGACGAGTGTGCCATCGCCATGCTCCACTTCAACCGGTACCGCAGATGCGCCGTACCAGCTCAGGGGTCAGCCAGCCGAGCGCGGCAAACAGCCCCAGCCACACCGCCAGCAGAAAATGCCAGTAGCGGGTGCACAGCACCATCAGCCGCACTTCGTACGCAGCATCGCCATGCGTACCGTCTGCGCCGCGCCGCCACACCACCGCCCAGGCCCACAGGCCGCCGAGCACGTGCAGGCCATGCAAGGCCGTCAGGACATAGAAGAAACTGCTCGCTGGCGTATCCGCGAGCGATGGCCCCAGCATGTGCCACGCCCACAACTGCGTGCACAGGAACAACAGCGTGCACGCTCCGCCGCCCAGCATGGCCTGGTGCGCGGTCTCCAGCCGGTCACGACGGGCGAGCATCACCGCTGCCTGCATCGTCAGGCTGGCAAGCACCAGCCATGCGCTGCTCAGCCACAGCACATCAGGTACCGGCAACCGGCGCCAGTCCGGTTGATTCATGCGCATGGCATAGGCCAGCAGGAACAGCATGAACAGGGATGTCGCCACCAGCATGAAGAACCACAGCGCGGTGCTTGCTGCCGGCACGGAGAGCGCCGGGCGTGCAGCACGGCGTCGCTCGAGCGTCGCCTGGTTCATGACAGCACCTCCGTCCCGCGTGACAGAGGCGGCTCGTCCTGGACACCAGGCTGGGGCGGCGCCTGCTGTGGAATGAAATCCTCGGCCGCGCCCGGGACGCTGTAGGCATAGGCCCAGCGATAGACCACCGGCGTCGCTGCGCCCCAGTTGCCGTGGGCGGGCGGCGTCTGCGGCGTCTGCCATTCGAGCGAGGCGGCGCGCCACGGGTTGGCGCCTGCTGGCCTGCCATGGCGTACGCTCCAGGCGAGGTTGAACAGGAACATCAGCTGCGCGGCGGCGACGATGAAGGCGATCACCGAGATCCACATGTTCAGCGTATGCGCGGATTGCGGGATGAACGCGTAGTTCTCGAAGGCGTAGTAGCGGCGCGGCATGCCAAGAATACCGAGGTAGTGCATCGGAAAGAAGATGGCGTAGGTGCCCAGGAAGGTGATCCAGAAATGCGCCTTTCCAAGCGTGTCGTTCAGCATGCGGCCGGTCACCTTGGGATACCAGTGGTAGATGCCGCCGAAGATCACGAGGATCGGCGAGACGCCCATCACCATATGGAAGTGCGCAACGACGAAATAGGTATTCGAGAGCGGGATGTCGACGCTGACATTGCCGAGAAACAGTCCGGTCAGCCCGCCGATCAGGAAGGTGCTGATGAAGCCCAGCGCGAACAGCATCGGTACGGTGAGATGGATATCGCCGCGCCACAGCGTGAGCACCCAGTTGTAGACCTTGATGGCAGTCGGCACGGCGATGATCAGCGTGGTCGTGGCAAAGAAGAAACCGAAGTACGGGTTCATGCCGCTGACGAACATGTGGTGCGCCCACACCACCACGCTCAGCCCGCCGATCGCGAGGATGGCCCAGACCATCGTGCGGTAGCCGAAGATGCATTTGCGCGCATGCACGCTGATGAGGTCGGACACGATACCGAAGGCCGGCAGCGCCACGATATAGACCTCGGGGTGGCCGAAGAACCAGAACAGGTGCTGGAATAGCAGCGGGCTGCCACCCTTGTAGTCGAGCGGCGCGCCCATCGACACGATCGCCGGCATGAAGAAGCTGGTACCCGCGACCTTGTCGAGCAGCATCATGATGCCGCTCACCAGCAGGGCAGGAAACGCGATCAGCGCCAGGATGGTCGCCATCACGATGCCCCATACCGTGAGCGGCATGCGGAACAGCGTCATGCCCTCGGTGCGTGCCTGCAGCACCGTGGTGACATAGTTCAGCCCGCCCATGGTCGCGGCGACGATAAAGATCAGCAGCGACACCAGCATCAGGATGATGCCCCAGTCGTGTCCCGGCGTGCCAGGCAGGATCGCCTGTGGCGGGGACAGGGGCCAACCGGCGCCCGTCGGGCCACCCTGTACGAAGAAGCTGGCCACCAGCACCAGCACCGATAGCAGGTAGCACCAGAAACTCAGCATATTGAGATACGGAAACACCATGTCGCGCGCGCCGATCATCAGCGGAATCAGATAATTGCCGAAACCGCCGAGGAACAGCGCCGTGAGCAGGTACACCACCATGATCATGCCGTGCATGGTCATGAACTGGTAATAGTGCTGCGCGTCGATAAAGGCGAACTTGCCGGGAAAGCCCAGCTGCATGCGCATCAGGTTGGACAGCACCAGGCCCACGATGCCAATGGCAATGGCCGTGATGGCGTACTGGATCGCAATCACCTTGTGATCCTGACTCCAGACATAGCGCGTCCAGAAACTGTGCGGCGCGTGCGCGTCACCCGTCATGGCTGCCTCCCTGTCGCGGCATTCGTTCCGCCCGCCCCGGTGGTTGCCGGGGCACTGCTGAGCGACTGGATATAGCCCACCAATGCGGCGACCTCCTCATCGCTGAGCACGGTCTTGGGCATGATCGGCGGATAGCCCTTGACCACGCTCGCCTGCGGTTCGCGGATGGATTCGGCAAGATAGGCGGCGTCCGCCTGCCGGGTACTGCCGTCGGCCAGCGGTACGCTGTGGTTGAACAGGCCGCGCCACGTCGGCCCCACACTGGCCGAGCCATCGACCGAATGGCAGGCCACGCAGCCCTTGCTCTGCGCCAGCGCCTTGCCCAGCATCGCGCCGGCCGCCTGCGGCGCCGCGCTGGCTTGGCGCAACTGCGCAAAGGTGTGCTGGCCGGCCAGCCATGTTTCGAATGCTGCCGGTTCCGTAATGCGTACATAGCCGCGCATATTGTGATGCCCGACGCCGCACAGTTGCGCGCACAGCACCTCGAAGCGCCCTGCCTGCGTGGGCGTGAACCAGAAACTGGTCACCATGCCCGGCACCATGT
This sequence comes from Imbroritus primus, assembly GCA_000272025.2. Lineage (GTDB taxonomy): Bacteria > Pseudomonadota > Gammaproteobacteria > Burkholderiales > Burkholderiaceae > Imbroritus > Imbroritus primus. The sequence goes on along the minus strand of AKCV02000013.1, from coordinate 27,313 downwards.
TCATGCGGGCGCGGATGTTCGGCAGATAGAAATCGTGCAGCACGTCCTTGGAGCGGAGCAGCACCTTGACCGGCACGTTCAGCGGCAACTGCGTCTCGTTGCCTTCGACCATCACGTCATCGAGCCCCGCGGGGTCATCCGGATTCAGCCCGAGCGGGTTGTCGACGGAGACAAAGCGCGCATCCGTGGTGCCGAGCCGGCCGTCCTTGCCGGGAAAGCGGAAATGCCACTGCCACTGCTGGCCGGTGACTTCGAGCAGCATGGCCTGCGATGGCGGGGCAACATAGTTGGCGTAGACGAACAGCCCCGGTGCCAGCAGCCCGACGATGCCCAGCGTGCTTAGCCCGATGAGCCACCATTCGAGGCGGCGATTTTCCGGTTCGTACGCAGCGCGCCGGTCCTGGCCATGGCGGTGACGGTGGCGCAGCAGGATGAAGGCGACGAACAGGTTGATGGCGACAAAAAACGCCCCCGTTACCGCAAGCGTCATGAGGAGCGTATCGTCCATCTGTTTCCAGTTGGACGCCAGCGGTGTGGACCACCAGGGGCTGAGGATGTGAAACAGCACCGAGGCGACCACGATCAGGAGCAATGCGACAGCCATCCCCATGGCAACCCCCACCACGCGCGGTGCCGATCCGACCGGATGTCGACTACAAGTGCTTCAAGACTAGTTCGTGGAACCGGGAGGTGCAAGAAAGGTGGCGCGACGCCCGGATACCCGCCTTCCGCAGGGGGGAAGTCGCAAAAAAAATCCGGAGAAAATCCGGCGGACGCCAGATAATCCCAATATATCGGATATTCCCGGCATATCCCCGTCCCAATATATCGGACAACCCAGGGAAAATAATATGGAAGACGCTGATCAGGATAATCCCATCCCAATATATCGGACAGGTACCGATAATCGACATCCTAAAATAGTGGACGCGCGGAATAACCGCGCGTCCGGGCACCGCCTAGCGGCGCCATGGGCTGGAAAAACGGTGAATGTCAGGACATGCCCGTCCCCCGTCTCTCCAGAAGCCAGTACATCCAACTGGTGAACATGCCGAACACCAGATGGGCCGTGAAGGTCGCCCATCCCTGCGTCGGGGCGAACCAGGTGAAGACGCGCGACATGCCGACGATATTGACCAGATAGACCACGACACCGAACAGCAAGCCAGCCACCAGGACCAGCGCCACGTTCGAATCGAGGCGCAAGGGCGCGGCCACGAGGGCGAACAGCACGCCCAGCACGCTCCCCAGCAGGAAGTGGACAAACAGGGACACCGCGATGACCCACACGTTGAAGGTCGCGGGCTCGAGCACGCCCGGGCCCAGCAGCATGGCCGCGATCATGCGCGGGCCGATCCACGGGCTGATGCCCATGACCAAGGTCACCCACAGCAATTCAAGGACCATGACCAGCGCGCCCGCGACAAAGCCGGCAACAACGGCCGCAGGCCAGTCCGGCAGCCGGGCTTCCCACAGATGATGAGATCGCAAGTGAAGTTCCATGATGCCCTCCGGTGATGGACCGTGGATTCACGTGGCCTTGCCGGCACCTTCTGGGCGGCGGCGCAAGCCGGTTTTTCTCGAATGATAGTACATATGCTGCTTGCGCAAAGAAGTTTAATCGGGTAAATGTTATATGTGTTTTTCTCATATCAATGCGAAAAATACTTCTCATCAACACGTCAAAAAAACAATAAGCTCGGCTCATCCCTAAATGCCGAGTTTGGAGATCTCAATGTTCGCGCGCATGACCCGCAGTTCCCGCGCCGCCGTTCTGGCTGGCGCGACGCTTTCCCTTTGCTCCGCGTTTGCGGTTGCCAACCCTGCCTATCCGACCAAGCCGATCACCCTGGTCGTGTCGTACCCGGCAGGCGGCAGCGTCGACGTCGCAGCCCGTATCATCCAGGAACCGATGGCCAAGGCACTCGGCCAGTCCATCGTGGTTGAAAACCGCGGCGGCGCAGGCGGCACGATCGGCACCAACGTGGTCGCGAAGAGCGCCCCCGATGGCTATACCGTGCTGCTGACGCTGTCGTCGCACACCATCAACCCGGCCATCTACAAGAAGCTGTCGTTCGATACGCTCAAGGACTTCAAGCCGGTTAGCCTCGTGGCATCGGCCCCGCAGGTGCTGGTCGTGCATCCCAGCGTCGCCGCGAACAACCTACGTGAGTTGATCGCCTATGCCAACAGCCTGCCGAACGGCCTTGACTATGGCTCGGCCGGCACGGGTTCGCCCAGCCATATCGCTGGTGAGCAGCTGCGCCTCAAGACGAAAGCCAAGCTGACGCACATTGCTTATCGCGGCGGCGGCCCGGCTGTCATCGACGTGCTCGGCAACCAGATTCCGGCGCTGTGGGTCTCGCTGCCCGCAGTGGCCGAGTTCATCAAGCAAGGCAAGCTGAAAGGCATCGCCGTGTCCACGGCCAAGCGCAGCCCGGTGTTCCCGGATATGCCGACCGTCGCAGAAACGGTACCCGGCTTCGAGGTGGATTCCTGGTACGCCATGTTCGTGCCGGCCAAGACGCCGCAAGCCGTCGTCGACAAGCTCCAGGCTTCTGTCGCCAACGCTGCCAAGGATCCGGACATCCAGAAGAAATTCCTGGCACAAGGCGCCGTGGTGGTTGGCAGCAGCGCAGCGGACCTCGACAAGCGCGTGACGCGCGAGATCGCCGACTGGAAGAAGCTCGCTGCCGAAGCCAAGATCAGCATGGACTGATCCCGCCCCGCCTGCCGCACCGATCGTCCGAGCCGCCCTCAGGCAGCGTGGCGGCAGGCATGCACCATATCGAGGGCCGGACTGTAGACCGCGGTCTGCACGTTCAGCATGCCCAGCACGGTATGGAACACATTGTCGTGCGAGAACGTCTGGCCGCTGCGTGCGGCCAGGCACTTGCCGTCGATCTGGTAACGCTCTCCGAAACTGCGTGACATCCACAGCATGAAAGGCACGTGTCGCTGCTCTACCGGCGCGATCATATACGGCGCCCCATGCAGGTACATATTGTTCTCGCCGAGCGATTCACCGTGATCCGAGAAATACATGAGTGCCGTATCCACCCCTTTTTCCGCCCTGAGCATATCGATCGCCCGGCTGATAAAGTGATCCGTGTACAGAATGGTGTTGTCGTAGGCCGCGACAATCGAGGCGGTTGAGCACTTGGCAAGGTCATTGGTATCGCACACCGGGCCGAAACGCCCAAAGCCTTCCGGATAGCGCTTGGCATAGGCCGGCCCATGGCTGCCCTTCTGATGCAGCACGATCACCATATCGCGCTGCGTGTCACGGATGATCTCGGGCAGCTTTTCCAGCATGCGTTCGTCATAGCATTCGCCATTGACGCAGAATGCATCACGTGTGGCAGAGGAAGAGTAATCCTCGTAGCGCACACGGTCGCATACGCCCTTGCACCCCGAATTGTTATCGCGCCACAGGACATCCATGCCCGCATGGCTCAGCACGTCGAGCAAACCCTGCTGGCTCTTTGCCTTGCTTTCCGAATAATCCGCGCGTCCCAGCGCCGAGAAGACGCACGGCACCGATACGGCAGTGGCGGTGCCGCAGGAGTAAACCTCGCGGAAATTGACCAGCCCATCTTGCCGCGCCAGTTCAGGATTGGTCTGGCGAGCATAGCCATTGAGCGAGAAATTCATGGCGCGTGCTGTCTCGCCGACAACAATCACCATCACCGTACGGCGCGGGCTCGAGGCTGCCCACAGCGGACCGCGCACGGCATCCGTTCCCAGCGGAGCAACTACGAGGGGCCGGCTCAGCTTGCGTTTGACGAAGCTGTTGGTAGCCTGGATATAGTTGAACGGCGTCAGCAGGAAGCGCAGTTCACGATGCTCCCGAAAGGTCGGGGCAAACGTCTTGAAGAACACCAACAGCAAGGCCACGGCGACCGCCAGCGAAATGCCGAGTGCGCTGCCACGCGACAGGGTCTCGCGGCGGAAGGATGCATAGCGCAGCGGCACGCGCCACACCAGCACAGACGGCAACAATCCCAGCAGCAGGAAGGTCGCGGCGAGCTTCCAGTTGAACAGTTCGGAGGCTTCGCGCGGATCGGTTTCGAAGACGTTCTGGATCATCGCCGCGTCGATCACGATCCCGTAGTGGTTCATGAAATAGCTGGCCAGCGAGGTCACGCACAGCAGGAGGATGATGACGGGTTTCAGCAGCGGACGGAATGCCAGCAGCGTCAGCGTGACATTCAGCAGCAGCACGAGGATGACGAAAGTCGCCGCGTAGAGCAGCAGGTTACCCGCCACCAGCCCGCCGGTGGCTGCCACCAGATGCCGCCAGAAGGCCATGTTGTATACCGCGACCAGCAGCACCGAGACGGCCAGGGTCAGCATCCATGGACGCAAACTGAAGCGTGACTGTATGAACTGCGACGGTGCCTGCATGCCTTCCCCAAGGACCGGCCGCGGGAGCCAGTCACAATGACCATGCCGGCAGGACATCCGCCGGCTGCCGCAAACGTAACCGGGCAGCCGTCAGCGCAGCGTGAGGAAGATGTTAGGAATACGTTAAGAAGGGGAAAGTAACGTTCAGGTGACGCGCGGCGCAGGCGAGAACACGATGCGAAAACAGCTACCGCCGCCAGGCGGGTCGCTTACCTGCAACTGCCAGCCGAGGTGCTCGCAGATGCGGCGCACCAGTGCCAGTCCCAGGCCCGTACCAGCCGAACCATTCGCGCCGACCGGGCGCTGCCCGCCGGCCCCGGCGGGCAGCGGCGCATCCTGCAGGCGCGCGCGGATCACCTCGGGCACGCCGGGGCCCGTATCGCTCACGTTGACGCCGTCCGCATCAAGCTGCACCAGCACCTGTCCGGCCGCCGTGTACTGGCAAGCATTGCGCAGCAAATTCCCAATGGCCGTCGCGGCCAGTTCGCCATGTGCAAATACCGTGCGCTGAGGGAGTCCTTCGAACACCAGACTGACCGGCTTGTTCGCCAGTAAAGGCTGGCAATGCTCCATCTCGGTCCGGATGATATCGGCCATATCGTTGGCCGGCGCATCGATCCGCTCGGGCGCACGGGCCAGCAGCAGGAGAACGTTGATGCACTCCGAAGCTTCCTGCACCGCCCGCTGGATACGTGCCACGGGTGCGTGCAGGGTCGGCGTCTCGGTGGTGCGCTGGGCCAGCAGTTCCGCCGCACCCGTGATCACGGTCAGCGGTGTACGCAGTTCGTGGCTGACATCGCCGGTAAAGAAGCGCTCGCGCGCCAGATACTGCTGCAGTTCAGCCGTGCGCGCGGTAAATGACCGCGCCAGCGCCCCCATCTCATCGTCGCGCGCGAGGAGCGGCTGGATCGCCTCCGGCGTATCGCGCGCCACCGCCTCGGCCAGTTCGGTCACCGGCGTCACCAGCCAGTTGGCGGTGAGCCGCCCCAGCACCAGCGCCAGTCCGAGACATCCCAGGAAACCAGCGCCGACGATGGTGTAGACCACCAGTTCGATTTCCTCGTAGTCGCTCTCGTGATCGACCACAACGTATTCTCCGGCAGCATCGCGCCCGGCCAGCACGTGCAGTCCGACGCCATCCACCGTCTTTTCCTGGATGCCCGGCGACAGACCGCGCAACGACAACGGGATAGACTCGCCATGATAGAAACTGACGCCCGCCGGCATCTCGACAGGCAGGCCGCCGGCGTGGCGCGGGGAGGCCCACTCGGCGATCTCGGTCAGGCGTTCGTCGACCAGTCGTACCTCGATACCTTCGACGGCAAACATGGCAATCACGCCGAACAGCGCACACACGCCCAGCGTAAACAGGAGATACGCACTGATGATCCGCCGGCGCAAGGCGCTCGAGGGGCGTGGCGGCATGGGAGGTAAATCGTCAAACGGCATCTTCGCTCACCAGACGGTAGCCGACGCCTTGAACGGTACGCAGCATGGCGTGGCCCGGCGTGCTCTCCTGCGGCCGGTCGATGGCCTGGCGCAGGGCGTGGATGTGCGTGCGCAGCGCATCGCTGTCGGGACGGTCATCGCCCCACACTTCCGCTTCCAGCGTGGCACGCGACACTACCTTGGGGGCGGCGCGCATCAGGCAGGCAAGCAGTTTGTAGCCGGTCCGGGTCAGTTCGACCGGACGACCGCCGCGCCGGACTTCGTAGGTCGCGGTATCGAATACCAGATCGCCGACCTGCAGCCGACCAGTATCGGTCTTGACCCCGTGCGCGCGGCGCACCAGAGCCTTGAGCCTGGCATCCAGCTCGACCAGTGAAAACGGCTTGACGAGATAGTCATCCGCGCCGCTCTCGAAGCCTGCAACCTTGTCATCAAGCGTATCGCGCGCGGTCAACATAAGGACGGGCACGGACTGCTGCAGTTCATCGCGCAGCCGGCGGCACAATGTCAGCCCATCGAGTCCGGGTAGCGACAGGTCCAGCACGATGGCGTCATACTCGTGCTGCGCGGCGAGCGCCAGACCGGCGTAGCCGTTCGCGGCCGTGTCGAGGACGTGCCCGAGCGGCTCGAAATAGCCATACAGGTTGGCGACGATATCGGCGTTGTCTTCGATGATCAGCAGGCGCATGGCGGGAGGATACGCGATTCGGCCGGCTTGCGCTGCGGCGGCGGGGTAGCACGGAACAGGAGCGTGGTATCGCGGTGACAGCGCCGCGACGTGTGGCGAGCAATCAATCGGGGCGTGTCGCTCGCCAAATCACACAACGACGAGCGCGGGCTCAACCGTGCCCTGGGCATCCAGCTCTGTCCACAGGAAGGCATTCTGCTCATAAGCCCGCGCCAGTTCACGGGCGCGCTCGCGCGACAGGCCGAGCACCAGCACGCTGGGCTCCTGCGGCCAGTCGCCCGTGGGGTCGTTGCTGACGCCGTCGTACCAGCGGTATCCCGCGGCCGCCACGTCCTGCACTAGCCGGGCTTGCGCCTCGACATTCTGGGCCACCGGCAGTTTCGCGCTGCGCGGATTCCAGGCGGTCAGGTAGGCAGCCGAACCGCAATGATGGCGACGCAGCAGATCGGCCAGCGGCGGACAGGGCTGGCCGACGCGCATGACGAACGGCGGCACGGTATCCACGCGGTAGCCGGCAGCCAGATACGCCGCCAGCAGGGAAGGTTCGATCACGGCTTGCTCCACAGGTTGAGTACCGAGGGAAAGGGATGGTACTGGAACAGCCATGTTTCGGACAATGCCCGGTCACCGGTCTTCAGGAACAGGCGCATGTCGACCGGCGCATCGCCATCGACAGTCAGGTCGAACTGCGCGCGCCAGTGTCCTGGCACGCCATTGGGCACGGCTTCGGTGAAGATATAGGAGAACTTGCCGCGCGATGCGCTCAGCACGGCCTCGGGCTTCACACCGAAGGGCAGGTCGGCGAGCGGTCCACCCAGAAACTCCACCATGAACTTGCGCACGCCCTGGGGCCGTGGCTCGCCCGGCTGCCCGCCATTGCCAAGGCGAGTGGCGACGCAGCGTGCCAGCGGAGACGGATACGGCTCTTCGGCATTCCAGTGCAGGCGATAGCGTAATCGGTATTGCGCGCCGGCACGCACCGGTTCGTGCGGCACCCACATCGCGACGATATTGTCGTGAATCTCGTCGTCGGTCGGAATCTCGATGAGCTGTACCGCGCCCTTGCCCCATGCATCGAGCGGCTCGACCCACAGACTCGGGCGCTTCTCGTAGTGCACGCCGTCCATGTAGTTGTCGAAGGCGCGGTCGCGCTGCAGCAGGCCGAAGCCCTTGGGCGCCTGGTCGGCAAAGCTCGATGCCGTGGTCCGTGGCGGATTGTTGAGCGGCCTCCAGATATGCTCGCCCCCACCGGTCCAGATCGCCAGCCCGTCGGAGTCGTGCACTTCCGGACGCCAATCCACCGCCGTGCCCTTGGCGGTTTCCGAATACCAGTACATGGACGTGGCAGGTGCAATGCCGAGGCGCGCGATGTCGCGGCGGATGAACAGTGCCGTCTCGACATCGGTCACGATCTTGTCCGTCCTACGCATGGTGAAACGGTAGGCGCCCGCCAGGCTCGGCCCATCGAGCAGCGCGTGCACGACCACGGTGTCGCTGCCCGGCCGGGGCGTCTCGAAATAGACATGCGTAAAGGCCGGAAACTCCTCCGGCTTGCCCGCGACAGCGACATCGACCGCGATACCGCGCGCCGACAAGCCATACTGGAGCAACTCGCCAACCGCGCGGAAATAGGATGCGCCAAGAAACGCCACCCAGTCGTTCTTGCGCCAGTCGAGCGGGCCGGTGCGGCTTTCCTGAAAACGGAATCCCGCGAAGCCGCTGCCCGCTGGCAAGGCGCGCGCCGGGCTATCAGCCGGCATCTCGAAATACGCCGCGTCGTAGAGGATTTCCCGTGCCGCCTGGGCATCGCCCGCCGGCTCCACCAGATACATGTGCACCGGGGTCTGGAAGAACCGGCCCAGATGGAAAAAGGTCACCGGAAACTGGCCTGGCCCATCGGCGAACAAGGCGTACTCGCTCTTGAAACGCAGCTTGCCGTGCGCGGCGTAGTCGATTTTCTCGAGAACCTCGCGCGGCGGAGCCGGCGGCGGCACATAAGGTTGGGCAGCGAGGGCACGTGCCCGCGCCACCAGCTGTTCATGCGAGAAAGACGTGGCGCGTCCGAGTTTCATTGCGCGCGCGGCGTGCGCTGCCGGGGTCCAGCCCAGCGCGGCCAATCCCAGCGACGCCGTTGCGGACGCCAGCACGGTACGGCGTTTCACCATCGAGGTTTTCCTGTCAAAACGGTTGAACACTCCAGGCCGCTTTCAGTTCCTCATCACAGTCCCTCGTCGATGCGCATGGGATGCACAACACCGTACGGATGGGTCTGCTATCGCGGCCGGATACGCTGCATGCTAGCACGCACCCTACGCCCGTCCGGGCCGACAAAAATTGGCGAAATAAGTTCGGTGACGCACGAGGAGCAAGCAGGAAACAAAAGGCCCACGCGAATGCGTGGGCCCCGGGTAAGGCAGCTTCGACCCAGTGTTCCCGTCGCGGCGAGAACAGTCACGACACCTGCTTACCAGCGGCCGTCGTAATAGCGGTCATCGCCGGGCCTGCCATAGGTGACCTGGCGCGGATATCCCCGCCCGCCATCCTGCCAGACGCGATTGTCGCGCTGCCAAACCCGCTCGTCGCGTTGCCATGCGCGGTCGCGGTCGGGCTGGGCGCGGTAGTTACGGTAATCGTCGCGATAATCGCCGCGATAACCGGGATGCGGATCGCGGCGGTAGTCGACACGGCGGTCGCCATGGCGGTAATCCCCGCGATAGTCGGTGCGGTAACCATAGTCATGGCGGTCGCGGGTCGCGACGTTGCCGATCAGGCCACCGGCTGCTGCGCCGCCGATCGTCATGATCGGGTCGCCGTTGGAAATCAGTGCACCACCGACAGCGCCAATCGCCGCGCCGATCAGGGTGTTGGTGGTCTTGCGGTCAGCCGCCTGCGCGCCACCGGCAAGTGTTGCAAGCACGGCGCCAGCAGCAACCAGACGAACGAGTTGGCGTTGGGACAGCTTCATGGGGTACTCCTTTTCACGTCACACCCGGTGGTGTATGAAGCCTATTTAATCACGTCAACCGCCAGATGCCTGTTTCCGCCGACCCAAGGCTGTAACGGCTGGTAACAGCGCCGGCGGATGCGGATCGGGTAATCTGGCGGTAGAGTGAGCGAACGCGGCCATACGCGGCTCCGGGGATCGCACGGGCCAGGGTATGACTCCTTATGAGCCCACCTGATTGCTCACCTGATCACTCGCTTGACAGCCCATATTGCAGCCCGCGCACCTGCCGCATGGCGGTGTCTTTCCATGCCTGGACAACGACGATGAACGACAGCAAGCAGCAACTGACCATGACGGTCCTGATGACGCCCGACATGGCGAACTTTTCCGGCAATGTGCACGGCGGCCACATTCTCAAGCTGCTCGACGGCGTGGCCTACGCCTGTGCCAGCCGCTATGCCGGCTCCTATGTGGTGACGCTGTCGGTCGACCAGGTCATGTTCCGCCAGGCGATTCATGTCGGCGAGCTGGTGACCTTCCTCGCGTCGGTCAACTACACCGGCCGCACGTCGATGGAAATCGGCATCAAGGTGGTGACCGAGAACATCCGCACGCGCGTCGCCCGCCATACCAACAGCTGCTACTTCACCATGGTGGCGGTCGACGATGCCGGCAATCCGGCCGAAGTCCCACCGCTGCAACCGGCGACCGACGAGGAACGCCGGCGCTTCGAGAGCGCGCAGCAGCGCCGCCAGCTACGGCAGGAAATGGAACAGCGCCAGCAGGCGATCCGCGATACCGCAGCGCCCCCGGCGCCACACGCCTGATGCTCAGAAATGCGCCAGGTAGCCGCCATCCACGGCCAGCACGTGCCCAGTAATGTACGAGGCGGCCGGCGAGGCCAGAAATACCGCCGCGCCGGCAATCTCCCCCGGTTGTCCCCAGCGGCCCAGTGAAGTACGCCGTGCCAGCCAGTCGGCCACCGTCGGATCGTCGACCATGGCCTGGTTCGGCGGCGTAGCGAAGTAGCCTGGGGCAATCGCATTGACCGTGATGCCGCGCGGACCGAGCTCGGCAGCCAGGGCGCGCGTCAGGCCGGTCAGTCCGGCCTTGGAGGCGGTGTACGCCGCATCACCACCACGGGCGATATGGCCGGCGATCGAGGTGACGTTGATAATGCGCCCGCCCTGCGTCATGCCCTGCGCCACGCGCCGGCACAAGATGAACGGCCCGACCAGATTGGCATCGAGCATTGTGCGCACGTCATCCGGCTGCAGGCGATCGAGCGTGTCGCGTTGCCGCAGCCCGGCATTGTTGACCAGGACATCCGGCGCCTGCGGCAACGACGCAAGCGCCTGCTCCACTGCCGTGTCATCGCGCACGTCGAACGGCAGGATGCCCACGCTGGCGCCCTCGGCGCGCAAGCGCCCGGCGGCGATTTCGAGACGTTGGGCATCACGCCCGTTGAGCCAGACGTGCGCACCCGCGCCAGCCAGGCCTGCGGCGATACTGAAACCCAGGCCTTGCCCGGCCCCGGTCACCAGCGCGGTGCGGCCCTTGAGGGAAAAATCGATCTGCATGGCAGCGATGATACCGGCAGCGGCCCGTAGCGTCATGCACGCTCCACACGGCCGGCCGAGCGATGCTGTCCGCGACGATCCACGCAACCGCCCCGGTGCGTGCCCGAGGACGTGGCACGCAGATGCCTTCCCCGGCGCGGTCAAAATGCACACGACACGTACTGTTGTCCCCCGCAAGCAGGACCAGACGCGTTAACATCGCACGATGCCGAATCCCGCGACCATGCCCGCCCTATTGCTCCCCCTTGCGCCCTGCTCCGTGCGCCTGCGCGATACACCGTCACCCGCCGCGCCCCACCGCTCCCGCCCCGCTTGGCGCGCCTGGCGCCAGTATGCCGCCCTGGTCCTGGCGACAGCCATCGTGGCCCTGCCCGGCCCTGCCGAGGCGCAAGCCAGGCGTCGCGCCGCCGCACCGGTTGCCGACATGCCGGCACCACCTGCCGTGGCAACGGCGCTGCGCAAGGCGCGTGTGCCCGGCGAAGCGGTCAGCATCTATGTGGCGCGCGTGGGCGCATCGGCGCCCGCCGTGACATGGCATGCCAGCCAGCCGATGAACCCGGCATCGACCATGAAACTGGTCACGACCTTCGCCGGGCTCCAGCTGCTCGGCCCCCAATACCGCTGGCAGACCGCGCTGTATGCCGACAACGCGCCGGTCAACGGCATCGTCAACGGCAACTTCTATCTGCGCGGACGCGGCGATCCCAAGCTGGTGCCGGAGGAGCTCTCCAAGCTGATCGACCACGTGCAGGCAGCCGGGGTGCACACGCTCAACGGCAACCTGGTGCTCGACCGCAGCTATTTCGCCAACGATGTCTCGCGCGCCCCGTCGCTCGACGGTGAAGACCAGAAGGCCTATAACGTCGCCCCGGATGCATTGCTGTATGCCTTCAAGACGCTCAGCTTCATCCTCGCCCCGGATGTTGCCGGGCAAGGTGTGACCATCGGCGTCACGCCACCGTTGGCCCAGCTGCGCATCGACAACCAGATGCGCTTGCGTGCCGGCGCCTGCGGCGACTGGCGCAGCCACGCGGCAGCGCGCCCGCAGCAGCAACCGGACGGCACGCTGCAGGTAACCTTCAGCGGCGATTTCCCGGCGGACTGCGGCGAACGCGGCTGGAATATCGCCGTGCTCAATCATGCGGATTTCATGTGGGGCGGTTTTGTCGCGCTGTGGCAGCAGCAAGGCGGCCGCTTCGGGCAGATCCCCGGTCTGCGCGAAGGCGTGGTGCCGCGCAGCGCCGTCCTGCTAGCGTCGCACTACGGGCAGACGCTCGGCTCGGCGGTACAGGACATCAACAAGTTTTCCAACAACGTGATGGCGCGCCAGCTGATGCTGACCATCGGCGCGGAGCTGGGCCACCGCCCGGCCACACCCGCCAAGTCGGCATTGGCAGTACGTCAATGGCTGGCCAGGCAGGGGCTGGACATGCCTGAACTGGTGATCGACAACGGCTCCGGGCTCTCGCGCATCGAGCGCATCAGTGCCGCCAACCTGGGCCGGCTGTTGCTGCAGGCGGCGGCCAGCGAGGTCGGCCCGCAACTGCGCGAGTCGCTGCCGGTGGTCGGCTTCGACGGCACCATGCGCAAGCGGCTGACCTCGGCCGGCGTGGCAGGCAACGCCTATATCAAGACGGGAACGCTCGAGGGCGTGCGGGCCATCGCGGGTTATGTGAATGCGGCGGATGGCCAGCAGTATGTGGTGGTCAGCATGATCAATCACCCCAACGCGAGCGCCGCGCAGGCCGCGCACGATGCGCTGCTGCAATGGGTCTATGCCGGGATGCGCTGATCCCGCGCCTGCCCGGCTCAGCCGTTGAAGGCCGCGGCGGCGCGCTGCAGGCGATCGCGTACGCCGTCCCACGCGCCGTCTGCGGGCACGGCTTCGACGAAGAGATACTGGTAGTGCTCCCGGTCGAGGCGGCGCAGCGTGCGATACAGCGCATGCGCGTAGGCTTCGGCGGAGGCCGGCGCCGCCACGTGCGTGACGCGCGGATCCTTGACCTCGGTCCAGCCGAGCCAGGCCACACGGGCCTGTGCATCGAGCGTGGCGAGCTGCGTCGCCAGACCGGCCGCGTCCAGCATCGCAAGCGGGGTGTGTGGCGCGTAGTGGGCCTTCAGCGAGCCTGACACGCGTGGCGCGGCAGCATCCGGCAGCGCGGGCATGACACCGAGCACCTCGGCCAGCATCTCGCGCGTGATCGCGCCCGGGCGCAGCAGCACCGGGCCGACACCCTGATCGAGACGCGACAGGTCGACGATGGTCGATTCGATTCCCACGTCCACACCATCGCCTTCCAGCACGAATACGCCTTCGCCGAACTCGTCGCGCACATGCTGCGCGGTAGTCGGGCTGACCTGTCCGAACTTGTTGGCCGAGGGCGCTGCAATCCCGCCCCGGCCGCGCCGGAAGCGCGACAGCAGCGCCTGTGCGACAGGATGCGAAGGACAACGCAGGCCGACGGTATCCTGCCCGCCTGCCACGGCCGCCGGGACATGCGCGGCACGCTTGAGGATCAGCGTCAACGGGCCGGGCCAGAAGGCGGCAATCAGGCGCTCTGCTTCCGCCGGCACCTCCGATGCCCAGTACGACAAATCGGCGCCATCCACCACATGGACGATGACCGGATGACTGGAAGGCCGGCCCTTGGCAGCATAGATACGGGCGATGGCTTCCGGGTTCTCGGCATCGGCGCCGAGGCCATACACGGTTTCGGTGGGGAAGGCCACGATCTGTCCGGCTTCGAGCAGCGCAGCCGCCTCGGCGAGCTGCTGCGCGGAAGGCATCGTGCCAGACATCAGAGTGTGATCCCCAAGGTCACGGCAGCATGCTCGAAGGCGGCGGCCGCCTCGTCGGGCGATGCGCCCACGCAGTTCACATGCCCCATCTTGCGGCCGGGACGCGCATCGGCCTTGCCATACAGATGCAGCTTGGCGCCGGCATGCCCGACCACGGCATCCCACGCGGGTTCGCGCTCGAGACCGAATTCATACCAGACGTCACCGAGCACATTGAGCATCTTGCCGGCCGAATGCTGGCGCGTGCTGCCAAGCGGCAAACGAGCCGTGGCGCGCACCTGCTGCTCGAACTGGCTGGTCTCGCAGGCATCCATGGTGATGTGTCCGGAATTGTGCGGACGCGGGGCCATTTCGTTGGCGACCAGCGTGCCATCCTTGAGCACGAAGAATTCGATGGCCAGCACGCCAACATACTGCATTTCGCCGGTGACAATCGCTGCGGCCGCGCGCGCCTTGTCGGCAACGTCTGGCGACACGCTGCTCGAGGGCATGACGGTGCTGAACAGGATGCCGTCGCGGTGCACGTTCTCGGCCAGCGGCCACGTCGCCGTGCTCCCGTCGGCAGCGCGCGCGGCCAGCACGGAAACCTCGTAGGCCAGCGGCAGCATCTGCTCGAGCACGCATGGCACATGCTGCATGGCCTTCCATGCTGCCGCCAGTTCCTCACGCGTGGTCACGCGCGCCTGGCCCTTGCCGTCGTAACCCATGCGGGCAGTCTTGAGGATGCCGGGCAGCAGATCCGCCGGCAACTGGTCGATGTCGGCCTGGTGCTCGATGACCCAATGGGGAGCCGGCGACACACCGGTCTTCGGTGCACACGCGGCGAAGAATTTCTTTTCGGCGATGCGGTTCTGCGCAATCGACACACAGTTGGCGCGCGGCGCGACGAAGGCACCGAGCTGCTCGAGCCGGTCGAGCGCCTGTGCCGGTACGTTCTCGAATTCCGTGGTCACGGCAGCGCATTGCTGCGCCATGGCGACCAGCGCCGCATCGTCGGTATAGCCGGCGCACAGGTGGCGATCAGCCACCGTGCCGGCCGGGCTGTCCTGGTCCGGATCGAGCACGCACACCTTGTAGCCCAAGGCCTGTGCGGCATGCGTGAACATGCGGCCGAGCTGACCGCCCCCCAGCATGCCCAGCCATGCGCCCGGGAGGATGGGGCCGGCAGTGTCGGGGCCAAACTCGGCGCGCGACTCGGGCGTATGGGCTTCGGCCAGATGGGGATGGAGGTCGGTCGGCATAGGGGATTCCGGGTGGCTGCTACCGTCACTGCAACACAGCGCTGAGTCGTGTTGCAGGCAGCAGCATCGTTGCGTTCTTCGGTTCAGGCAGGCAGCTGCATATTGCGCGCCACATCGGTCTGCTTGGCGCGGAAGGCTTCGAGCGCCTGCGCCAGCGCGGCATCGGTGGTGGCCAGCGTGGCGATGGCGTGCAGCGCGGCGTTGGCGGCGCCTGCCTCACCAATGGCGAAGGTGGCCACCGGCACGCCCTTGGGCATCTGTACGATAGACAGCAGCGAGTCTTCGCCGCGCAGATACTTCGACGGGACCGGCACGCCAAACACGGGCACGATGGTCTTGGCGGCCAGCATGCCCGGCAGGTGCGCCGCCCCGCCCGCGCCCGCGACGATGGCGCGCAGGCCGCGCGCGCGCGCCGTTTCGGCATAGCGGTACATGTCATCTGGCATGCGGTGCGCGGACACGACCTGCGCCTCGTACGGCACGCCGAATTCCTTCAGCATCGCCACGGCATGCTGCATCACGTCCCAGTCGGAACTGCTGCCCATGACCACGCCGACCAGCGGTGCTGCGTTCTCGCCTTTCGCTTGCATCGTCTCGGTCCTCTCAGTGCAGGTCCTGGCCCGTCAGGCGCGTGAGTGCCTCACGGTACTTGGCTGCGGTCTTTTCGATGATGTCGACCGGCAGCTCCGGCGCGGGCGGCGTCTTCGGCCACGGCTTGCCGTCGATGCGCCCGGCTTCGAGCCAGTCACGCACGAACTGCTTGTCGAACGACGGTGGGTTGGTGCCGACGGCATACGAGTCGGCCGGCCAGAAGCGCGACGAATCGGCGGTCAGCACTTCGTCCATCAGCGTCAGCGTGCCGTCCTGATCGAGGCCGAATTCGAACTTGGTGTCGGCGATGATGATGCCGCGCGTGGCCGCGTATTCGGCGGCCTCGGTGTAGAGGCGCAGGCTGATCGTGCGGATCTGCTCGGCCAGTTCCGCGCCGATGCGCTTCGACATTTCGTCGAAGGTGATGTTCTCGTCGTGCTGGCCGAATTCGGCCTTGGCAGCCGGCGTGAAGATCGGCTGCGGCAGCTTCTGCGCATTCTGCAGGCCGGCGGGCAGTTGCACGCCGCACACCGCGCCGGTGGCCTGGTAATCCTTCCAGCCGCTACCGGCCAGGTAGCCGCGCACCACCGCTTCCACGAGAATCGGCTTGAGGCGCTTGACCACCACCGCACGGCCCGCGACCTGCGGCGCTTCGGCCGGGGTCACCACGCTTTCGGGCGCAATGCCGGTCTCGTGGTTCGGCACGATGTGCGCGAGCCGCTTGAACCAGAAGCTGGCCATCTGGTTGAGCACCTTGCCCTTGTTCGGAATCGGCTGCCCGAGGATCACGTCGAAGGCCGACAGGCGGTCGGTGGTGACGATCAGCAGCCGGTCTTCGCCGACCGCATAGTTGTCGCGCACCTTGCCATGCCCCAGCAGCGGCAGAGAGGTGATGGAGGACTGATGAAGCGCTTGGGACATATCGATTCCGCTCAGACAGAAATGGGTTGTCCCCGCCGCGGCGGGGACAATGGTTGCTCAGGATACGGCAAACGGGCTACCGGGCCTGCCTGCCGTCAGGTTCCGGCACGGATGCCGGGGTTGATTTGATGACTTCGGTTACTCACCTCAGTCGGCCGCCTCAGTTGACCACGTGCGTCAACTTGCCGGCCTTGTACATGGCGGCGATCTCGTCAAGCGGGATGCCCTTGATCTTGCTCGCCTGGCCTTCGCAACCGAACGACACGTAGCGCGCCTTGCACACCTGCTTGGCGGCTTCGCGGGCCGGCTTGAGGTATTCGCGCGGGTCGAACTTGCCCGGGTTTTCGACAAAGAACTTGCGGATCGCAGCCGTCATCGCCAGGCGGATGTCGGTGTCGATGTTGATCTTGCGCACGCCGTGCTTGATGGCTTCCTGGATCTCTTCCACCGGCACGCCGTAGGTTTCCTTCATGTCGCCGCCAAACTGACGGATCTCGGCCAGCAGTTCCTGCGGCACCGACGACGAGCCGTGCATCACCAGATGGGTGGTCGGGATGCGGCGATGGATTTCCTTGACGCGCTCGATCGACAGGATGTCGCCCGTCGGCTTGCGGCTGAACTTGTAGGCGCCGTGCGAGGTGCCGATAGCGATGGCCAGGGCATCGAGCTGGGTCTGCTTGACGAAATCTGCCGCCTGCTCCGGATCGGTCAGCAGCATCGAGTGATCGAGCTTGCCGGCTGCGCCGATGCCGTCTTCCTCACCGGCTTCGCCGGTTTCCAGCGAGCCCAGGCAGCCCAGTTCGCCTTCCACCGTCACGCCCACGGCATGCGCCAGTTCCACGACCTTGCGGGTGGTTTCGACGTTGTAGGCGTATTCCGACGGGGTCTTGCCGTCTTCGAGCAGCGAGCCGTCCATCATCACCGACGAAAAGCCAAGGTCGATGGCACCCTGGCAGATGGCCGGCGACTGGCCGTGGTCCTGGTGCATCACCACCGGAATGTGCGGATAGGCCTCGACGGCAGCCTGGATCAGGTGCTTGAGGAAGTGTTCGCCGGCATATTTGCGGGCGCCGGCCGAGGCCTGCATGATCACCGGGGCGTTGACCTCGTCGGCGGCCTGCATGATGGCCTGCACCTGCTCAAGGTTGTTGACGTTGAACGCGGGAATGCCATAACCGTTCTCGGCGGCGTGATCGAGTAGCTGGCGCATTGAAACAAGCATGACAACTCCTTAAGTCAAGATAAGTCTGGCGGACGGCGCAGCGGCTTGCATCTCAAGCCGCATGCGTGCCGACCCGCACGATTTTCAGGGTATTGGTGCCGCCCGGCTGGCCCATCGGCTCGCCAATCGTGAGCGCGATGAAATCGCCGGGCTGGACCACGCCCTCGCTAAGCAACAGCGCTTCGGCCTGCTCCAGCGCGGTATCGCGGTCGGTACTCGTTTCCATCGCCAGCGGACGGACGTTGCGGTACAGCGCCATCTTGCGCTGCGTGGCCACGTTGGGCGTCATGGCGTAGATCGGCACGTGGATCGAATGCCGGCTCATCCACAGGGCCGTGGCGCCGGAATCGGTCAGCGCGGCGATGGCCTTTACCTGTAAATGATAGGCGGTGAACAACGCACCCATCGCGATCGACTGGTCGATGCGCGAGAATTTCTGGTTGAGGAAATCGGCATCGAGCCGCACATCCTCGGATTTTTCCGCTTCCAGGCAGATGGCTGCCATGGCGCGCACCGTTTCCACGGGGTAACGACCCGCCGCCGTCTCGGCGGACAGCATCACGGCGTCGGTACCGTCGAGCACGGCATTGGCCACGTCCGACACCTCGGCGCGCGTGGGAATCGGATTGACGATCATGCTCTCCATCATCTGCGTCGCCGTGATGGTCAGCTTGTTGGCCTCGCGGGCCAGCTTGATCATGCGCTTCTGCAGTGCCGGCACGGCGGCATTGCCGACTTCGACCGCCAGGTCGCCGCGTGCCACCATGATGCCGTCGGAGGCCGCCAGGATGCTCTCGAGCACGCCCGGCTGGATGGCCTCGGCCCGCTCGATCTTGGCGATCAGCTTGGTCTTGTGGGCGTGCAGTTCACCCGCCACGGTGGCCAGCTGGCGCGCCAGTTCCATATCGGTCGCGCTCTTCGGAAAACTCACCGCCAGATAGTCAGCGCCGAGCGCCATGGCGGTCTTCATGTCTTCCATGTCCTTGGCCGTCAGCGCCGGCGCGGACAGGCCGCCGCCCTGGCGGTTGATGCCCTTGCTGTTCGACAGCTCGCCGCCGACGATCACGGTGGTGTGGATCTCGTGCCCCACCACGCGCGCCACGCCGAGCACGATCAGCCCGTCGTTGAGCAGCAGCACGTCGCCGGGACCGACATCGCGCGGCAACTCCTTGTAATCCAGGCCGACGCGCGTCTCGTCGCCCACCTGGCAAGTGCTGTCGAGCACGAAGGCGTCGCCCGCCTGCAATTCGATCTTGCCGTTGGCGAACTTGCCGATGCGGATCTTCGGACCCTGCAGGTCGGCCATGATCGCCACTTCCCGCCCGCACTGCTGCGCCACCTCGCGCACCAGGCGCGCCCGCGCCAGATGGTCATCGGCGCTGCCGTGCGAGAAGTTGAGCCGGACCACATCCACCCCGGCTTCGATCATCCGGGTCAGGACGTCCTGCGTACTCGACGACGGGCCGAGAGTCGCAACGATCTTGGTGGCACGGCTGCTCATGGGCAATCCTGTGGAATCAATGAAACATCAATGAAACCGGGTCAGCGAAACACCACGCCTGTCACGCTGCCGCGCGCTGTTCCAGCACGGCCAGGGCCGGCAGCTTCTTGCCCTCGAGGAATTCCAGGAAGGCGCCGCCGCCGGTGGAGATATAGCCGACGCGGTCTGCAATGTTGTACTTGGCGATGGCTGCGAGCGTGTCGCCGCCGCCGGCAATGGAGAAGGCCGGCGAAGCGGCGATGGCTTCGGCCAGCACGCGCGTGCCGTGGCCGAACTGCTCGAACTCGAACACGCCCACCGGGCCGTTCCACACGATGGTACCGGCCGACTTGAGCTGTTCGGCCAGGCGCTGCGCGGTCTGCGGGCCGATGTCGAGGATCATGTCGTCGTCGGCGATGTCCTTGACATCCTTGACGGTGGCCGTAGCCGTGGCGCTGAATTCCTTGGCGCACACCACGTCGGTCGGGATCGGCACCGAGGCACCGCGGGCCGCCATGATGTCCATGATGGCGCGTGCTTCGGCCACCAGGTCGGCCTCGACCAGCGACTTGCCGATGTTCAGTCCAGCCGCGACCATGAAGGTATTGGCGATGCCGCCGCCGACGATCAGGTTGTCGACCTTGTCGGCCAGCGCCTTGAGGATGGTGAGCTTGGAGGAAACCTTGGAGCCGGCGACGATGGCCACCAGCGGCCGCGCCGGCTGGCCCAGCGCCTTGCCCAGCGCATCGATCTCGGCCGCCAGCAGCGGGCCGGCGCAGGCGACCGGGGCAAACTTGGCGATGCCGTGGGTGGTGGCTTCCGCACGGTGGGCGGTGCCGAAGGCATCGTTGACATAGACGTCGCACAGCTTGGCCATCTTCTGCGCCAGCGCGTCGTCGTTTTTCTTCTCGCCCTTGTTGACGCGGCAATTCTCGAGCAGCACGACCTGGCCGGGGGCAACATCCACGCCGTCGACCCAGTCCGCCACCAGCTTGACCTCGCAGCCAAGCAGTTCCGACAGGCGCTGCGCCACCGGGGCGAGCGTGTCTTCCGGCTTGAATTCGCCCTCGGTCGGGCGGCCCAGGTGCGACGTGACCATAACGGCGGCGCCGGCATCGAGGCACTGGCGAATCGCCGGCACCGAGGCACGTACGCGCGTATCTTCGGTGATCTTGCCGCTATCGTCTTGCGGGACGTTCAGATCGGCGCGGATGAATACACGCTTGCCAGAGAGTTTGCCTTGGGAAATGAGATCGGAAAGTCGCAGAACGGAGGTCATGGGGAAAACCGGGACGGTGCATTCTTGGGAAACGGCCATTTTACCCGATCCCGCCCTGTATTCCACGGAAAATCGCCTTGCAAACCGCCCCGACGGATGAGTACGGGCGGGACTACGCTGTTGACACACCGTCGGCCTACTCCTGGGGGTAGGTTCAGCGCCGCCCGAGCGGAGCGGAATCATCCTAGGCCAGCAGCCGCAACGCCGTGTAGATCGCCATGCCCAGCGCAATGGTCGCCAGCATGCGACGCGTGGCGGCATAGAAGGCAATCGCCGCCACGCCGGCAATCAGGCGGTAGTTGTCGAGCCCCAGGACCAGATGCCCCTGCCACGTCGCCAGATCCGGCATGATGATGGCGACCAGCGCAGCGCCGGGCGCGTACCGCAAAGCGCGCTGCAGGCGGTCTGGCAACGCCACGTGCGACCCGAACATCACAAACATGGCGCGTGTGAGGATGGTCATCACCGTCAGCAGCGCGATCAGGATCCAGATTTCCAGCGCGCTCATGACCGCTCCTCACGACCATTGCCGGATCCGCGATGCGTGTTATCCGCGTGATACGCGCTACCCGCCCTCCCGACGTTGCCATCTGCTGCGCCGTCATCATCCCCGTCATGCGCATGCCGATGGATCGCCCGCAGCGTGGCGCGGTCGGCCAGTTCGTCGCCAGCCATGCCGATGGCAATCGCGCCGATCACCGCCGCCACCAGACTCAGCCGGTATGGCAGATCGAACAGCAGCAGCGACAGCACCGCCGCGACCCCGACCGCCAGCAGGCTCGAGCGTGAACGGATGGTCGACACCATCACCGGGATCAGCGCCAGCGTGCCGGCCAGGCCGACACCCCACGACTCCGGGAAGACGCTCGCCACGAGAATGCCGAGAATGCTGGCGACCTGCCAGGTCACGAAGTTAGTGACCGCAATGCCCCAGAAATACCCCTGCTTGCCCGGCGCGTAGCCCGGTTCCGTGTAGCGCGCCATGAACAGCACGAAGGTGATGTCGCCGTTGAACGAGCCCAGCAGGGTGCGGCGCAGAAAGGGCAGATAGGCGAAATGCGGCTGCAGCGCGGCACTGGTGATAATAAAGCGCAGGTTGACCAGCATGGCGGTGAGCAGCGAGGTCCAGATCGGCAGGCCGGCTGCCATCAGCGGCAGGATGGCCAGTTGCGCCGCGCCGGCATACAGGAACAGCGACATGACGATTGCCTGCGGCACCGTGAGCACCGACTTGCTCATGGCGATGCCGGTCACCAGCCCCCAGGAAAACACCGCCGGAATGGTTGGCACGAAGGCCCGCACACCCTCGAGGAAATGGGTCCGCTCGATCTGCGGGCGCCCGGCCCACAAGGTGACCCACACCCGGTCGCGGAGCGTTCCCGGCACGCCACGCGGTCGATCGCCCTGAAACTGCGCCTGGAACAGGGCCAGGAGCCGCATGCGCAGAAGCGCGAACCACCGCGGGGGATTCATGGATGAAACGACCGGTTGCATCAAGGGAGGGAAGCCGCGAGTATAACCCGGGACACCCCGCGCCACATGGCGCGATCATGGTATGGAGGAGCATCCCGATACACCACATCGGCACATGCGGCATGGCGTCCACACCACCATGCCACCCCCGTCCGCCGCGTCGCCTTCCGGCGCACAAATCGGTGCTGGCGGCTTATAATGCAATGCTTTGCACCCCGCACACAGGAACAGGAGAAGCGCATGTCAATGGCCGACCGCGACGGCAGTATCTGGATGGATGGCAAACTCGTTGACTGGCGCAGCGCCAACGTGCACGTGCTCACGCATTCGCTGCACTACGGCATGGCCGTGTTCGAGGGCGTGCGTGCCTACAAGACGCCGGAAGGCACGGCAATCTTCCGCCTGCAGGAACACACCCGCCGCCTGCTCAATTCCGCCAAGATCTTCCAGATGAAGGTCGGCTACGACGCCGATACGCTGATGGCTGCGCAGTGCGAAGTGGTGCGCGCCAACAAACTCGAATCATGCTACCTGCGCCCGCTGATCTGGGTCGGCTCGGAAAAACTCGGCATCTCGGCGCGCGACAACACCATCCACACCGCCATCGCAGCCTGGTCGTGGGGCGCCTACCTCGGCGAAGAAGCGCTGGCGCAAGGCATCCGCGTCAAGACCTCGTCGTTCACGCGCCACCACGTCAACGTCTCGCTGGTGCGCGCCAAGGCCTCGGGCTACTACATCAACTCGATCCTCGCCAACCAGGAAGCCACTGCGCTCGGCTATGACGAAGCCCTGCTGCTCGACACCGAAGGCTATGTGAGCGAAGGTTCGGGCGAGAACGTGTTCGTGGTACGCGACGGCACCATCTACACGCCAGACCTGGCCTCGTGCCTGGATGGCATCACGCGCAACTCGGTGCTGCAGATCGCCACCGACCTCGGCATCCCGGTGCGCGAGAAACGCATCACGCGCGACGAGATGTACTGCGCGGACGAAGCCTTCTTCTCCGGCACCGCCGCCGAAATCACGCCGATCCGTTCGCTCGACGACCGCGAAATCGGCAGCGGCGCGCGCGGCCCCATCACCAAGCAGATTCAGGAAACCTTCTTTGCCGCCGTTGCCGGCAAGAATCCGAAATACCGCCACTGGCTCACCCTGGTGTGACACGTACGCGAACCATGACACAAGCTCAACAGAAAACCGCCGGACCCGATGCCTTCGTCGAAATCGGCGCCGATGACATTCCACTCCATTGTCCCAACCGCAACACGCCGGCGTGGAGCTACCATCCGCGTGTGTTCCTGCCGCTGGAAGCATCCGGCGACGCCAAATGCCCGTACTGCGGCACGGTGTACCGGCTCAAGCCGGGCACGGTGCTGAAGGGTCACCACTGAGCGCGCCACGCGTCCGCTCCTTCTACCGGTCTCGCGGCCCACGGGCCAGCGGGGCGGGATTCGATCCGCGACAGTGCGGCGCACGCATGCGCCCGGTCCCATCATGAAGAATAGCCACTACGCTCCACCGCTACGCGGGTCGCTGCTTCCCGAGGGAGCCATGTTTCAGTATGGGGCTACCCTGATATGAAAAAAGCCCTGATCGTCGCCCCCAACTGGATCGGCGATGCGCTGATGGCGCAGCCGCTGTTCGCGCTACTCAAAGCACGGCAACCGCGCCTGCAGCTCGATGTCCTGGCGCCCAAATGGGTCGCGCCGGTGCTGGCGCGCATGCCGGAGATCACGCAAGTATTTCCGACCGAACTGGCGCACGGCAAGCTGCAGCTCGGCGCGCGCATGATGTTCGCGCAGCAGCTCAAGGGCGAGCAGTACGACGCCGCCTACATCCTGCCCAACTCGCTCAAGTCGGCGCTCATTCCGTGGCTGGCCGGCATTCCGCTGCGCATCGGCTATCGCGGCGAGGCGCGCTGGGGCCTGCTGAATGTGCGCCACGCCAACCCGCCACGCAAGTCACGCCCACCGATGGTGTCGCACTACGCCGCGCTCGGGCTCAAGCCTGGCGCACGCCTGCCCGAGACACTGACGGATCCGGTGCTGAAGGCCTCGCCGCAACAGGTTGGCGACACCGCCACGCGCTTCGGCATCGACCACCACACGCGCGTCATCAGCTTCTGCCCCGGCGCGGAATACGGCAGTGCCAAGCGCTGGCCCGCCGAGCACTTCGCCGAACTGGCGCAGATGCTGCGCCGCGCCTATCCGTACACCCAGATCATCGCCCTGGGCTCCTCAAAGGATTCAGCCATCGCCGAGGAAATCGTCAACCGCGCGCCGTTCGTGCGCAACCTCTGCGGGCAAACCAGCCTGGATGACGCCATCGACCTGCTGGCACGCTCCGAGGCGGCCGTCTGCAACGACTCCGGGCTGATGCACGTGACCGCCGCGCTGGGCCGTCCGCAGGTCGCGGTGTTTGGCTCCAGCGATCCGCGCCACACCCCGCCGCTCTCGCCCGCTGCGAGTATCATGTGGTTGCAGCTGGAGTGCAGCCCGTGCTTCGCGCGCGAGTGCCCGCTCGGTCACCTCAACTGCCTGAAGCAGATCGGCCCCGAGATGATCTTTGTCGAACTGCGCAAGCTGCTGCAGCGTTCCTGACCTTACGCGCCCATCTTTCGAGCCCATCACATGCCACGTTTCGCCCGCCTGTTCGAAGCCGCCGAGGACACCCTGGAGTCGTTCCGCGAAGCCATGAAGCGGCGCGATGCCGAGGCCGTGCTGCGGCTCTGGCTGGACGACGAATCGGTCAGCTGCATCCTGCCGGACGGACAGCGCGTGGTCGGGCTGGAGCGGCTGCGCACCGTATTCACCACCCTGCTCGAAAACCAGCCGGTGTGGATCGAAACCGTCGGCATCGAAAGCACCTCCACGCTCGGCGTCTCGGTGTTCCAGGCCACCGAAGCCATGCGCTTCAACCTCGATGCCATCGAGGCCGACCTGTACGTGCACACCACCTACGTGCTGATGCAGAACCATGAAGGCTGGCGTTTCAGCCATATCCACTGCAGCCCCGCCAGCGAAACGCAACTGGTCAGCGCTGATGGCATCGGGACGCCGGTACGGCACTCGATGCATTGAGCGGCGCGAGCAACATGATCTGGCGTGGTTGTCTGGCCGTGCCGTGCCGCAGTCCTGCCTGCGGCTGCTGGTCTAACCAGAACCGCATCGCTTCAATTTGATCGCGCCCCTCAGCCGGCAGAGCCCCCATTCCGTGACCGCACCTCCCGATCCCGGCTTTCCTTTCGACGACACCTGCGCTGCGCCCTGGTGGCTACCCGGCGGCCATGCGCAAACGATCATCCCTGCCCGCCTGATGCCCGCGCCGCGCGTGCATTACCGGCGCGAACGCTGGGACACGCCCGATGGCGACTTCATCGACCTTGACTGGAGCACGCATGCCTGCGTGACCGACACCCCGCTGGTGGTGCTGTTCCATGGACTCGAAGGCAGCTCCGCAAGCCACTATGCGCGCGGCCTCACGGCGGCGCTGGCGGCGCGCCAGTGGGAAGGCGTGGTGGTGCACTTTCGCGGTTGTTCGGGATCGCTCAATCTCGCCCCGCGCTTTTACCATTCCGGCGACGGCGACGAAATCGACTGGGTCCTGCGCCGCCTGTACCAGACGCATTGCGCCGCCACGCGTCGTCCGTTGTTTGTCGTCGGCATCTCGCTCGGCGGCAATGCGCTGCTGCGTTTTCTCGGTGAACGCCAGGAAGACGCCGCGTTCGTCACGGCCGCGGCCTCCGTCTCCGCGCCACTCGATCTCACGGCGGGCGGCATCGCGCTGTCGCGCGGTTTCAACATGCTCTACACGCGCATGTTCCTGCAGACGCTCAAGACCAAGGCGCTTGCCAAACTCAGGCAGTATCCCGGCCTGTTCGATGCCGATGCCATGCTCAAGAGCCGCGACCTGTATGCCTTCGACAATATCGTCACCGCCCCGCTGCATGGCTATCGGGATACCGACGACTACTGGCACCGCGCCTCGGGCAAGCTCGTGCTCGACGCCATCACCGTGCCGACGCTGGTGCTGAACGCACGCAACGACCCCTTCCTGCCAGCCGCGGCCCTGCCACGCAGCGCGGATGTCTCGCCCGCCGTCACACTCTCCCAGCCCGCGCACGGCGGCCACGTCGGCTTCTTCGCCCGCCATGCCGGCTGGCGCGGGCACCTTCCGCCGCTGGGCCAGTCCAACTGGCTACCGCTGCGCGCGCTGCGTTTCTTCGATGCATGCGCAACGCCATCGATCGCTACCGCGCGCACGACAGACACGGAGACCGCCCATGGATGACATCGTCAAACAGGCCATGCGCAAATGGCCCGATGTACCGAACTGCTTCGGCTGGCTCGCACTCGACCGGCGCGGCCAGTGGCGCATGCGCGACGATGCCGCACAGCAGGCAGGCGCAGCTGGCGACCCGATCCGCCATGACGGCCTCGTGCAGTTCATCGCGCGCAACTATCAGTGCGATACCGACGGCCGCTGGTTCTTCCAGAATGGCCCGCAACGGGTTTTTGTCGAACTGGAATACACCCCGTGGGTCGCGCACTTCCACGCCGGCCGCTTCACTGTGATGACCGGTGATCCGCTACACGTCGAGACGTGCCTGATGGATGAGCAGGGCAATCTGCTGCTGGCCGGCACGCTCGACGGCATCCACGGGCAATCAGCGCGGCATCGGCATATTGCACTGCTCAGCGATACAGATTTGCAAGCCATCGAAACCTGCATCGCCTGGCGCGACGGGTACGATGAAGACGACGCGGACGCCAGCCCCGGCGACCTCGCCCTACCCGACGGTAAACATCTGCCAATCGGCCGCATCCGCGCAGACGAAATCGCGCCCTGCTTCGGGTTCATCGCCAGCCCGCAACGGCATCCGCACGTCAACGGCTGAACGCGAGCAGCCGTCGTAACGCCGGGCCGGCATGCATTGGGTGCCGACGGCCATCTCATCTCACGTCGCTTCACAGCATGCCTCGCGGCGCGCTCCGTATCGTGTCGCATCGCATCGTTCACACTACCTCACACAGCGTCATCCAAAACGCGTCACAACGATCCCAGGCTCGCAATCCGCGTCGCAACTACGCAACGTAAGAATTGCTTTGATCAGAGAAAAATATATCTGAATTCCTCTCCGCTATTGCATCTATCAGGGACATAAGATTCGTCAATTTAGTTAACAAATTTTACAGAACGCGAAGACACACTAGTTTTCGGTTCGTTTCACTATTCA
>AKCV02000012.1 GCA_000272025.2 Imbroritus primus | reverse complement strand
CAGATGATCGTTACGGTTAAGGATGGTGTCGGACTGGATGCTGAGGTTGCCACGTGCTTCGATGGTGGACGAGGCATTGAGCAGCGTCTGCATGCGGCCCGTGAGGTTGCCGCTGGCGTCGATGTCGCCAGCGATGCCGATGTCGCCGAGGCTGTAGATCAGCGCGCCGTCGGTATTGTTGAGGGCCTGTGCGCCGATCTGGAGTGTGTCGCGGGCAGCGATGGTTCCAGTGCCGGTATTGTTG
Source organism: Imbroritus primus (assembly GCA_000272025.2). Taxonomy (GTDB): domain Bacteria; phylum Pseudomonadota; class Gammaproteobacteria; order Burkholderiales; family Burkholderiaceae; genus Imbroritus; species Imbroritus primus. Next base: position 3,198 of record AKCV02000012.1, on the reverse strand, counting down.
ACCGTACCGCCAGCGAGATTCAGCGTATCGCCGTAGATGCGACCTGTGTTGTTGGTGGTGCCGGCGCGAATGTCGGTCTGCACGCCATCGATCAACCCGGTAGCGGTGTTGTCAAGTGTGTCGGCAATGCGCAGACGCGTGGTGGTGGCGCTGATTTCACCGCTGTTGCGCAGATCGTCACTGGTGATCTGCAGGGTATCCGCGGCGCTGAGCAGGCCGGTGCCGTTGTCGACAATGCCGGCATTCAGCGTGAGATTGGCGTCGGAGGTAATGTGGCCGGCGTCGTTGCTGACGGTGTTGGCAATGGCGAGGGTCTGGTTGCCCTGGCTGCCGATATAACCGCGTGTGTTGTCGAGCGAGCCAGCGCGCAGGTCGAGCGTGCCGCCGGAGACGATGCCGCCACTGGTGCCGCTGTCGAGATTGGTGAGCGCCTGGCCTTGCGTGTCGAGCGTCAGCCCGTTGGCTGCCTGTGCCAGTCCGCCGGTGTTGTCGAATGCCCCGGTGGTGGCTAGCAGGCGGCCGCTGGCCAGCATGCTGCCGGCAGTGTTGTCGACATTACCGCTGTGCAGCGTGACATCGGCCCCGCTGAGCAGGCCATCGTGGTTGAGCAGGGCACCGCTGTCGAGTGCCAGGTTGCCGGCGGATTGCAGCTTGCCGCTGGTGTTGTCGAGGGTTGCACCATACGTGTTCAGGGCCAGTGTGCCGGTAAGGGCGGTAACGCTACCGGCGCGATTGCTGAAGGCATTGCCCTGCGTATCGAGTTGCGCTGTGCTGCCGGCCTGCACGATGCCGCCATCATTGTTGAATGCGCTGGTGGTGGTCTGGAGCGTGGAGCCGGCCAGAAGCTGGCCGCCGGTGTTGTCGAAGCCCCCGCTCGCCAGTGTGATGGAATCGCCGCTGATCACCCCGGCGTGGTTGGTGAGCGTGCCTGTGGTCAACGCGATATTGCCGCCGGCCTGTAGCTGCCCCTGTGTATTGTCGAAGGCACCGTTCCCTGTGCGCGCAGCGACGCTGCTCCGCGTGGAAGCAATCGTGCCGCCCGCGTTGTTGAGGCTGGCTGCATCGATCTGTACAGGGCCTTGCGCGAGGAGTGCACCGCTGCGATTGTCGATGCCTTGGGCGGTGGCCACATCAAGCGCACCACCGGTCATGAGCTGGCCCAGGCGGTTGTCGAGCGATGCACCGCTAACTTGCATGCCGCTGGCGCTCTTCCAGGTACTGCCGGTAGTACGCACCGCACCGCCGGCGGTGGCGTTAAGCGTGCCGCCCGAGGCAAGCTGGCTGCTGGTTGTGTCGAGCGTGCCGGGCGTGCTGAGTGTCAGCGTTTGGCCGGCGCTGGCCTGCGCGTTGTGCAGGGCGAGGTTGGCGCCGCGCAGCTCGAGCGCCTTGCCGGCCACCAGCATGCCGCTCGCGCTGAGCGTGCCGCCGGCGCTGAGGGTGGTGTTGCCCTGACCCTGGGCGATTTCGGTGAAGCGCGCATTGCCGGCCGCGCTCGCAGCGAGATCCTGCTGGGCATAGGCTTTCTGCACGGTGAGATCGCCGTTGGCGGACAGCGTGAGGTTGCCCTGCAGGGCAGCGAGGCGGCCCGTGCTGTTGACGCCCAGGCCGGCCTCGGTGGAGACGAGGTAGATCTGGTTGGCCGTCATGCCGCCGACATCCTTGATGTCGATGGCGAAGGTGGGCGCCGTGCCGTTGCCGCTTTGCGGCGTGGACTGCAGCGAGGCATACAGCACCTGGTTGGCGCCGGCAATGGCATTGAGGTTGCGTGTCCAGATTTCGCCTTCGATGACCAGGCCGCGTGCCAGCAGGTCGAGTTGTTCGACCTGCGTGGCAGAGAGGCCGTCGCCGCCGACCGAGAGCGTGCCCTGGCGGATGTCGAAACCGGCGATCGCGCCTCCGCTGCCGAATTGCGCGTGGCCGGTGGTGAGGGTGACGCGGTCGGTGTTGAGAAAGCCGCAGCCATTGCAGGTGATGCCGTTGACATTGGCGACCACGATGCCGGCACGCTGTCCGGCGACCTCGATGGTGCCGCGCAACTGCGAGGGGTTGGACGACACCACCTCGTTGAGGATGATGCGCGCGGGTACGTAGCCGAGCTGGGGATTGCCGGTGACCCAGCCGCCGAGCTGTGTCTGCGCGGGGCCGCTGCTGTTGTTGAGGATCAGGCCGTTCTGGTTGACGTTGAACTGGTCGTACTGGTTGCGGCTGACACCCGCCGCGCTGGGCGGAGCGATATGCACGAGGGGTACGCCGTTGCCGGCGGCGTCCATGATCGGGCGCTGGCCGGCGGGCGCGCCGGGTGCGGCGCTGATCGGCAGTTGCGCGTACGCCGGCAAGCCATGGCAGAGTGCCAGCGCGGCCAATGCGCCGGCAGTCATCCGGCGGACCTGTTGTGTGGCAAGGGTGGCGCGTGCGGCGCGGCGCTGTCCCGATGCCGTCTTGTGCTGGCCGGTAGCCGTTTCCGGGGCCGCCATCATCTGGCCGCGGGCGCGATTGAAGACAACGCGGTGGCAATGCTGATTCATGGAGGACTCCTGTCGGATCAGAAACCGTAGGTCAGAGAGAGATAAGGACTCCAGCCGCGAGTGCGGAAGCCTTTCGGGTAATACAGCGGAGCAGCGATGGCGATGTCGGCCTGCCAGCCGCGCCAGCCAGTGCGCAGGCCGAGTGCGGCACCGGCCAGCCAGCGGCCGGCGAGCATGGCGTCGGAACGGCCCCAGACGCGGCCTGCGTCGAGGCCGAGGTAGAGGGCGCTGTCGAAGCCGTCAGGCAGAACGCCGATGCGTACCGGCATGAGCCATTCGTTGCGGATGACATAGCCGTTTTCGGCCAGCAGGACGTTGTCGCCATCGAACCCGCGCACCGTGTAGCGACTGCCGATGGCCATCTGGTCGATGGAGAGCGTGGTATCGCGCGTGAACTGCGCGCGCACCGTGCCGCTGTAGCGGAACGGCTGTTTACCAATGTGGAAGGGCTGCACATAGCCAGCCGAGAGCGTGACGATACGGGGGCGCAAGGTCGGCACGCCTTCCTGTGCGGGCAGGTCGTCCTGCGCGTTAAACCAGGACACGCCCTTGCGTATACCGGCTTCCATATCGAGCGTGGCATCGCCGAACAACTGGCGGTAGGTGACGCCGAGTTCCGCATTGGTGGTACGGCGACGCTGTACCAGCAGTTCCACATCGTCGAGCCAGCTTC
>AKCV02000011.1 GCA_000272025.2 Imbroritus primus | reverse complement strand
AGAAGTACGACGAAATCGACGCAGCGCCGGAAGAAAAGGCCCGCGGTATTACCATCAACACCGCGCACGTCGAATACGAAACGCAGAACCGTCACTACGCCCACGTTGACTGCCCGGGCCACGCTGACTACGTGAAGAACATGATTACCGGTGCCGCCCAGATGGACGGCGCGATCCTGGTGTGTTCGGCCGCTGACGGCCCGATGCCGCAAACGCGTGAGCACATCCTGCTGGCCCGTCAGGTTGGCGTGCCGTACATCATCGTGTTCCTGAACAAGTGCGACATGGTCGACGACGCCGAGCTGCTCGAGCTGGTCGAAATGGAAGTGCGCGAACTGCTCTCGAAGTACGACTTCCCGGGTGACGACACCCCGATCATCAAGGGTTCGGCCAAGCTGGCGCTGGAAGGCGACAAGGGCGAACTGGGCGAACAGGCCATCCTGGCGCTGGCCGAAGCGCTGGACACGTACATCCCGACGCCGGAACGTGCCATCGACGGTACCTTCCTGATGCCGGTGGAAGACGTGTTCTCGATCTCGGGTCGCGGCACCGTGGTGACCGGCCGTGTCGAGCGCGGCATCATCAAGGTCGGCGAAGAAATCGAAATCGTGGGTATCCGCGACACCGTCAAGACGACCTGCACCGGCGTGGAAATGTTCCGCAAGCTGCTGGACCAGGGCCAGGCAGGCGACAACGTCGGTATCCTGCTGCGCGGCACGAAGCGTGAAGAAGTGGAGCGTGGCCAGGTGCTGTGCAAGCCGGGCTCGATCAAGCCGCATACGCACTTCACGGCCGAGGTGTACATTCTGGGCAAGGACGAAGGTGGCCGTCACACGCCGTTCTTCAACAACTATCGCCCGCAGTTCTACTTCCGTACGACGGATGTGACCGGCTCGATCGAACTGCCGGCCGACAAGGAAATGGTGATGCCGGGTGACAACGTGACGATCACCGTCAAGCTGATCGCCCCGATCGCCATGGAAGAAGGCCTGCGCTTCGCCATCCGCGAAGGCGGTCGTACCGTCGGCGCCGGCGTCGTCGCCAAGATCATTGCCTGATCGTCATCGGCCCCTCAGTGATGAGGGGCCGATGGATTGCTCTTTTTATCGAATGGCGGCTCGTCCGCCCCGCTCTTTAAGGAATGACCGTGCAAGACAAGAAACCGGCCGCACCGGCACAGAAAATGGGTAACCAGAAGATCCGTATCCGCCTGAAGGCATTCGACTATCGCCTGATCGATCAGTCCGCTGCCGAAATCGTCGATACGGCCAAGCGCACCGGCGCCATCGTCAAGGGTCCGGTTCCCCTGCCGACGCGCATTCAGCGTTTTGACATCCTGCGTTCGCCGCACGTCAACAAGACCTCGCGCGATCAGTTCGAAATCCGCACGCACCAGCGCCTGATGGATATCGTCGATCCGACCGACAAGACGGTTGACGCCCTGATGAAGCTCGACCTGCCGGCAGGCGTCGATGTGGAAATCAAGCTGCAGTAATATCCCGGTGGGGCCATCCGGCCTCCTCAGGTAAGAAAGCGGCCTCCGGGCCGCTTTTTTGTTGGGCAAAAACCAACAATCTCGATGGAAGCGCAAATCTGGCTCGCGAATCCCACAATCCACTTGCGTATTCCAATCCCAGGCGATATAGTATAAGGCTACCCGTGTAATCGGGTTAGTGGGGTGACCTTTGGTCTTTCGCCGTCGCTTATGGCGAGCCTCATTTCTGTGGCGCAGTTTAATCAGCCCCGGCCAATCGTAGCCGGGAACGGAGCAAACCATGACCCTTGGCCTTGTAGGTCGCAAGGTTGGCATGACCCGTGTTTTCACGGACGACGGCGATTCGATTCCCGTCACCGTGATCGAGGTCGGCGATAACCGCGTGACGCAAATCAAGACGGACGAAACCGACGGTTATACCGCGGTTCAAGTCACTTTCGGCTCCCGTCGTGCGAGCCGTATCACCAAGCCTCTGGCAGGTCACCTGGCGAAAGCCGGTGTTGAGCCGGGCGAAATCATTGTCGAATTCCGCGTCGATGCTGCCAAGGCCGCCGAGCTGTCGCTGGGCGCCGCGATCAGTGTCGACCTGTTCGAGGTTGGCCAGATGATCGACGTGCAGGGCACGACGATCGGTAAAGGCTATGCCGGTACCATCAAGCGCTACCACTTCGCTTCCGGCCGTGCCACGCACGGTAACTCGCGTTCGCACAACGTTCCGGGTTCGATTGGTATGGCGCAGGATCCGGGCCGCGTGTTCCCTGGCAAGCGCATGACCGGTCACCTCGGTGACGTCACGCGTACCGTCCAGAACCTCGTCGTCACGCGCATCGACGCAGAGCGCAAGCTGCTGCTCGTGAAGGGCGCCGTGCCGGGTTCGAAGGGCGGCAAGGTCATTGTCACTCCGGCCGTCAAGGCCAAGCGCGGCGCAGTCGCCGCCGCAGCATAAGGAGCGTGCATATGGAACTCAAGCTCCTGAACGAAAACGGTCAGCTCGGCGCCGGCGTTTCCGCCTCGCCCGAAGTGTTCGGCCGTGACTATAACGAAGCCCTGGTGCATCAGATCGTCGTGGCCTACCAGGCGAATGCCCGCAGCGGCAATCGCGCCCAGAAGGACCGCGAGCAGGTCAAGCACACCACGAAGAAGCCGTGGCGCCAGAAAGGTACGGGCCGCGCCCGTGCTGGTATGTCGTCCTCCCCGCTGTGGCGTGGGGGTGGTCGCACCTTCCCGAATTCTCCTGAAGAGAATTTCACCCAGAAGGTCAACAAGAAGATGTTCCGCGCCGGCATGCGCTCGATCTATTCGCAGCTCGCCCGCGAAGACCGCATCAATGTCGTCGAGACCTTCACGGTTGACGCGCCCAAGACCAAGCTGCTGGCTGACAAATTCAAGTCGATGGGTCTGGACTCGGTGCTGATCATCACTGACAGCGTGGACGAAAATCTGTATCTCGCTTCGCGCAACCTGTCGCACGTCGCAGTGCTTGAGCCGCGCCATGTCGATCCGCTGTCGCTGGTGCACTACAAGAAAGTGCTGGTGACCAAGGGTGCAGTTGCGCAGATCGAGGAGTTGCTGAAATGACGCAAAAATCCAAGAACGATCATCGCCTGATGCAAGTGCTGCTGGCTCCGGTTGTGTCGGAAAAATCGACCTTCGTGGCAGACAAGTACGAGCAGGTCGTATTCGAAGTCGCGCGCGACGCCAACAAGCTTGAAGTGAAGGCCGCTGTCGAGCTGCTGTTCAAGGTTGAAGTCGAGTCCGTGCAAATTCTGAACCGCAAGGGCAAGCAAAAGCGCTTCGGCCGTTTCATGGGCCGCCGCAACCATGCCAAGAAGGCATACGTCTCGCTCAAGCCGGGTCAGGAAATCAATTTTGAAGCGGAGGCCGCGTAATCATGGCACTCGTCAAAACCAAACCGACGTCGCCGGGCCGCCGCTCGATGCTCAAGGTCGTGAATCGCGACCTGCACAAGGGCGCCCCGCACGCACCGCTGCTGGAAAAGCAAATCCAGAAGTCGGGCCGTAACAACAACGGTCACATCACGACACGTCACAAGGGCGGTGGTCACAAGCACCACTACCGTGTCGTCGACTTCAAGCGTAACGACAAGGACGGCGTGCCGGCCAAGATCGAACGCCTGGAATACGATCCGAACCGCAGCGCGAACATCGCCCTGATCCTGTTCGCCGACGGCGAGCGCCGTTACATCATTGCACCGAAGGGTGCGGTGGTCGGCCAGCAGATCGTCAATGGCGCAGAAGCACCGATCAAGTCGGGCAACAACCTGCCGATCCGCAACATTCCGGTCGGTACGACGATCCACTGCGTGGAAATGCTGCCCGGCAAGGGTGCGCAGATGGCGCGCGCTGCAGGCGGCTCCGCCGTGCTGCTGGCGCGTGAAGGCATCTACGCCCAGGTCCGTCTGCGCTCCGGCGAAGTGCGTCGCGTGCACATCGAGTGCCGCGCCACCATCGGTGAAGTCGGTAACGAAGAACACAGCCTGCGCGTGATCGGCAAGGCCGGTGCGAACCGCTGGCGCGGTATCCGCCCGACCGTCCGTGGCGTGGTCATGAACCCGATCGATCACCCGCACGGTGGTGGTGAAGGCAAGACCGCAGCTGGTCGCGATCCGGTGTCGCCGTGGGGTACCCCGACCAAGGGTTACCGCACTCGCCGCAACAAGCGTACGTCGAGCATGATTGTTCAACGTCGTCACAAGCGCTAATAGGCAGGAGTAGAACATGTCCCGTTCTGTCAAAAAAGGCCCGTTTTGCGACGCGCACCTGCTGAAGAAGGTGGAAGCGGCGCAGGCTGGCAAGGATAAGAAGCCCATCAAGACCTGGTCGCGTCGCTCGACCATTCTGCCGGACTTCATCAATCTGACGATCGCTGTACACAATGGCCGTCAACACGTGCCCGTGTACATCACTGAAAACATGGTTGGTCACAAGCTCGGTGAATTTGCGCTGACGCGCACATTCAAGGGTCACGCGGCTGACAAGAAGGCAAAGAGGTAAGCACCATGGAAGTCAAAGCGATTCATCGCGGTGCCCGCATCTCCGCGCAAAAAGCCCGCCTCGTCGCGGACCAGATCCGCGGCCTGTCGATCGACCGCGCACTCAACCTGCTGACGTTCAGCCCGAAGAAGGCTGCAGTGATCGTCAAGAAGGTACTCGAGTCCGCGATCGCCAACGCCGAGCACAACGTCGGTGCCGATATCGACGAGCTGAAGGTCCAGACGATTTTTGTTGACAAGGCTGCTTCGCTCAAGCGTTTCACCGCGCGTGCGAAGGGTCGTGGCAACAAGATTGAGAAACAAACCAGTCACATCACTGTGATTCTGGGCAACTAAGGAGTCACGATGGGACAGAAGATTCATCCGACTGGCTTCCGTCTGGCCGTCCGCCGTAACTGGTCGTCGCGTTGGTACGCCAACAACACGAACTTTGCCGGCATGCTCAAGGAAGACATCGCGGTTCGCGCGTTCCTGAAGAAGAAGCTGAAGAACGCTTCGGTTGGTCGCGTCGTCATCGAGCGCCCCGCCAAGAACGCACGCATCACCATTTACAGCTCGCGTCCGGGCGTGGTGATCGGCAAGAAGGGCGAGGATATCGAATCCTTGAAGGTCGAGCTGCAGAAGCTGATGGGCGTGCCCGTGCACGTCAACATCGAGGAAATCCGCAAGCCGGAAACCGACGCGCAGCTGATCGCCGATTCGATCACGCAGCAGCTCGAGCGCCGTATCATGTTCCGCCGCGCCATGAAGCGCGCCATGCAGAACGCCATGCGCCTCGGTGCGCAAGGTATCAAGATCATGAGCGCCGGCCGTCTGAACGGTATCGAAATCGCCCGTACCGAATGGTATCGCGAAGGCCGCGTGCCTCTGCATACCCTGCGTGCGGATATCGACTACGGTACGTCGGAAGCTGAAACCACGTACGGCATCATCGGCGTGAAGGTGTGGGTCTACAAGGGTGATGCCCTGGGCCGCAACGAAGCGCCTGTGGTGGAAGAGCCGACCGAAGACCGCCGTGGCCGTCGCCCGGGTCGTCCGGGTGCGCCTCGCCGTGACGGTGATCGCCAGCCTGCCGGTGCCAAGCGTGTTCGCCGGGCGCCTGCCGCTGAAGCGAATACTGGAGAATAAACATGCTGCAACCTAAGCGCAGAAAGTATCGCAAGGAACAAAAGGGCCGTAACACCGGCGTGGCGACGCGCGGCAATGCGGTTTCGTTTGGCCTGTTCGGTCTGAAAGCAGTCGCTCGTGGCCGCCTGACCGCACGCCAGATCGAATCGGCACGTCGTGCCATGACCCGTCACATCAAGCGTGGCGGCCGTATCTGGATCCGTATCTTCCCGGACAAGCCGATTTCGACCAAGCCGGCAGAAGTGCGTATGGGTAACGGTAAGGGTAACCCTGAGTACTACGTGGCTGAAATTCAGCCGGGCAAGATGCTGTACGAAATGGATGGCGTGAGCGAGGAGCTGGCGCGCGAGGCATTCCGCCTGGCCGCTGCCAAGCTGCCGATCGCCACCAATTTCGTGGTGCGTCAGGTCGGAACGTAAGGAGATCATGATGAAAGCATCCGAACTTCGTGAAAAAGACGAAAAGGCGCTGCAGGAAGAGCGTTCGTCGCTCCTGAAGGCGCAGTTTGGCCTGCGTATGCAGAAGGCCACGCAGCAGTTGACCAACCATAGCCAGCTCAAGAAAGTGCGCCGCGACGTGGCGCGCGTCATGACTGTGCTGACTGAAAAAGCGAGCTCCAAATGACTGATACGACTGAAAAGCAAGCGTCGTTGAAGCGCACGCTGGTCGGCCGCGTCGTCAGCGACAAGATGGACAAGACGGTTACCGTCCTGATCGAAAAGCGCGTCAAGCACCCGCTGTACGGCAAGTACGTGCTGAGCAGCAAGAAGTACAAGGCACACGACGAAGCCAACCAGTACAAGGAAGGCGATAAGGTTGAGATCCAGGAAAGCCGTCCGATCTCGCGTTCCAAGTCGTGGGTCGTGTCGCGTCTGCTGGAAGCTGCACGCGTCATCTGATGTTGCGTTGCCACAGTGATGTGGCGCGGTACTTGCAGGACCAGGATTAGATGCTATAATCCTGGTCTTTCCGCTTCTCAGCGTCTGCCGTTCACTAGGGCGGGCATGGGTGGCGCGGGTTGCCGGGCGCGTGTCCGGTGGCTACCGACTTTAAGTTAATCAACCCAATCGGTTGTCGGCGCAATGCCGGTGGCTGGCGGGACCAAGACTGGCCGGTGCGCATGTCGTGCACTGGGTTAAGTTGGGAAGAGGTCATCATGATTCAGACAGAAAGCCGGCTCGACGTAGCCGACAATACTGGTGCGCGCGAAGTGCTGTGCATCAAGGTCCTGGGCGGTTCCAAGCGCCGGACGGCCGGCATTGGCGACATCATCGTCGTGACGGTGAAGGACGCGGCTCCGCGTGGCCGTGTCAAGAAGGGTGATATTTACAAGGCAGTCATCGTGCGTACCGCCAGTGGCGTGCGCCGCGCTGATGGCTCCCTGGTCAAGTTCGACGGTAACGCCGTCGTGCTGCTGAACTCGAAACTTGAGCCGATCGGCACCCGTATCTTCGGGCCGGTGACTCGTGAACTCCGTACCGAGCGCTTCATGAAGATCGTGTCGCTCGCACCGGAAGTGCTGTAAACGGAGGCCGCATGAACAAGATTCGTAAGGGCGATGAAGTCATCGTCCGCACCGGCAAGGACAAGGGCAAGCGCGGCACTGTGCTCGGCGTGCTCGCCGACAAGGTGCTCGTCGAAGGCGTGAACGTTTCGAAGAAGCATGTTCGCCCGAATCCGATGCTCGGTACGACGGGTGGCGTGGTTGACAAGGTCATGCCCCTGCATATTTCCAATGTTGCACTCGTGGATGCCAATGGCAAGCCGTCGCGTGTGGCGATCAAGGTCGAGGACGGCAAGAAGGTGCGTGTCCTGAAGACGACCGGCGCCACGCTGGCTGCTTGATTCTGGGCGCGTAAGAGGAGTTGAGCATGACTGTGCGTCTGCAAGAGTTTTACAAAGAAAAAGTCGTAGCGGAACTGATGAAGCAGTTCGGCTACAAGTCCGTGATGGAAGTGCCGCGCCTCACCAAGATCACCCTGAACATGGGTCTTGGTGAAGCCGTGAATGACAAGAAGGTCATCGAGCACGCCACGGGCGACCTGGCCAAGATTTCCGGTCAGAAGCCGGTCGTGACGAAGGCCCGCAAGGCTATCGCCGGTTTCAAGATTCGCCAGGGCTACCCGATCGGTACCATGGTGACCCTGCGCGGTGAGCGCATGTATGAATTCCTCGATCGTCTCGTGACCGTGGCACTGCCGCGCGTGCGCGACTTTCGTGGCATGTCCGGCCGTGCATTCGACGGCCGCGGCAACTACAACATCGGTGTGAAAGAGCAGATCATTTTCCCCGAGATCGAGTACGACAAGATCGACGCACTGCGTGGTCTGAACATCAGCATCACGACGACCGCGAAGACCGACGAGGAAGCCAAGGCGCTCCTCTCTGCCTTCAAGTTCCCGTTCCGCAATTAAGAGGTTTCCGTGGCTAAACTGGCAACGATTGAACGCGAAAAGAAGCGCGCCAAGCTCGTCGAGAAGTACAGCGAGAAGCGTGCGGCCCTCAAAGCCATTATCGACGACCAAAGCAAGTCGGAAGAAGAGCGTTACGAAGCGCGTCTGAAGCTGCAACAGCTTCCGCGCAACGCTAACCCGACGCGCCAACGCAACCGCTGCGCGCTGACCGGTCGTCCCCGCGGAACCTTCCGCAAGTTTGGCCTGGCGCGCACCAAGATCCGCGAGATCGCCTTCAAGGGCGAAATCCCGGGGCTGACCAAAGCCAGCTGGTAATCACGCACAGGCTTAAGGAGAAACAGAATGAGCATGAGCGATCCGATCGCCGATCTGCTGACCCGTATCCGCAACGCGCAAGCGGTGGATAAGGAGTCTGTGGTCATGCCCTCGTCGAAACTGAAGGTGGCCATCGCCAAGGTTCTGAAAGACGAAGGTTACGTTGAAGACTACGCTGTCACCGAAGCTGGTGGCAAGGCTGAGCTGAAGATCGTCCTGAAGTACTACTCGGGCCGTCCGGTCATCGAGCGCCTCGAGCGCGTATCGAAGCCGGGCCTGCGTGTGTACAAGGGCCGCAATGAAATCCCGCAGGTGATGAACGGCCTGGGCGTGGCGATCATCTCGACCCCGAAGGGTCTGATGACCGACCGCAAGGCGCGCGCGACCGGTCTCGGTGGCGAAGTCATCTGCTACGTCGCTTAAGGAGGGGAACCATGTCTCGCGTAGGTAAGGCTCCCATTGCTCTGCCCAAGGGCGTCGAAGTCAAGTTTGAAAACGGTGTGCTGACCGTCAAGGGTCCCCTGTCGACCCTGACCCTGCCGATTCATTCGCAGGTCAAGGTCAACGTGTCGGCTGAAGCCATCACGTTCGAGCCCGCCGACGAATCGCGTGAAGCGGGTGCCTTCCAGGGCACGATGCGCGCGCTCGTGGCCAACATGGTCAAGGGCGTGTCCGCCGGTTTCGAGCGCAAGCTCAACCTGGTGGGCGTGGGCTACCGCGTGTCCGCTGGCGGCAAGGATGCCGACGGCAAGGACACCATCAAGCTCCAGCTCGGTTTCTCGCACGACGTGATCTACTCCCTGCCAGCCGGTATCAAGGCCGAAACGCCTTCGCAGACCGAACTGCTGATCAAGGGGTCGGACAAACAAACGGTTGGTCAGGTGGCTGCTGAAATCCGCGGTTTCCGTCCGCCCGAGCCTTACAAGGGCAAGGGTGTGCGTTACTCGGACGAGAAGGTCATCCTGAAAGAAACCAAGAAGAAGTAAGGTGCAATGATGAACAAGCAAGAATCTCGTTTGCGCCGCGCACGTCAGGCCCGGCTGAAGATTGCGGAGCTCAAGACGCATCGCCTGACGGTGTTCCGCACCAACTCGCATATCTACGCACAGGTGTATTCGCCGTGCGGCACGCAAGTGCTGGCCTCCGCTTCGACGCTGGAAGCCGATCTGCGCAAGGAATTGAACGGCGCCGGCAGCAATGTCGCCGCGGCCACGCTCGTGGGCAAGCGCATCGCCGAGAAGGCGAAGGCTGCCGGCGTGGAAACAGTAGCATTCGACCGTGCGGGCTTCCGCTACCACGGCCGGGTTAAGGCGTTGGCTGACGCGGCTCGCGAAGCCGGTCTCAAGTTCTAACGCAGAGGATATTGTCATGGCAAAAATGCAAGCAAGAGTCCAGCAGGAAGAGCGCGACGACGGCCTCCGCGAAAAGATGATCGCGGTCAACCGCGTGACCAAGGTTGTGAAGGGCGGTCGTATCCTGGGCTTCGCTGCGCTGGTCGTGGTGGGCGATGGTGACGGCCGTATCGGCATGGGCAAGGGCAAGGCGAAGGAAGTTCCGGTCGCGGTCCAGAAGGCCATGGACGAAGCCCGTCGCAAGATGGAAAAAGTTTCGCTCCGCAACGGTACGCTGCAACATGAAGTCGTCGGTGTGCACGGCGCCTCCAAGGTGCTGATGATGCCGGCCAAGGAAGGTACCGGCGTGATCGCTGGTGGCCCGATGCGCGCCATCTTCGAAGTGATGGGCGTGACCAACGTGGTGACCAAGTCGCACGGCTCGACCAATCCGTACAACCTGGTGCGTGCCACCATCGACGGCCTGCGTAAGATGAGCACTCCGGCTGAGATCGCTGCGAAGCGTGGCAAGTCGGTCGAAGAAATTCTCGGCTAAAGCCGGACATCGAGGAAAACGAAATGTCCAAGAAAACCATCAAAGTGCAACTGGTTCGTGGCCTGATCGGCACGCGCCAGGACCACCGCGCCACCGTGCGTGGTCTGGGTCTGCGCCGGGTCAACTCGGTGTCCGAACTTGAAGATACGCCCGCAGTGCGCGGCATGATCAACAAGGTTTCGTACCTGGTCGCCGTCGTCGGCTAAGGAACGCGGAGAACAACATGCAACTGAACAATCTCAAGCCGGCAGAAGGCTCGAAGCACGCGAAGCGCCGCGTCGGCCGTGGTATCGGCTCCGGCCTGGGCAAGACCGCTGGTCGCGGCCACAAGGGTCAGAAGTCCCGTGCAGGCGGTTTCCACAAAGTTGGCTTCGAAGGCGGCCAGATGCCTCTGCATCGTCGTCTGCCGAAGCGTGGCTTCACCTCGCTGTCGAAGGAATTCACGGCTGAAGTGCGCCTGAGCGAACTGGAAAAGCTGGAAGCCACCGAAATCGATCTGCTGACGCTGAAGCAGGCCGGTATCGTGGGCGACCTGGTGCGTAGCGCCAAGGTCATCCTGTCTGGCGCGCTGACCCGCAAGGTGACCCTGAAGGGTCTGGGCGCGACGGCTGGTGCGAAAGCTGCGATCGAAGCCGCTGGCGGCTCGCTGGCTGCTTAATCCCGCTTAACGGCGCAAGTTCGGAGTCAAGTTTGGCCACGGCGAAACCCAACGCACTCGCGCAAGCCAAGAACACGGCCAAGTACGGCGATCTCCGCCGCCGGCTCGTGTTCCTGGTGCTGGCGCTTATCGTCTATCGCATCGGGGCGCATATTCCCGTGCCGGGCATCGATCCGGATCAGCTGGCACAGCTGTTCCAGTCGCAGTCTGGCGGCATCCTGGGGATGTTCAACCTGTTTTCGGGCGGCGCACTGTCGCGCTTCACGATCTTCGCGCTGGGGATCATGCCGTATATTTCGGCGTCGATCATCATGCAGTTGCTGGCCATCGTCGTGCCGCAACTGGAAGCGTTGAAGAAGGAAGGGCAGGCAGGGCAACGCAAGATCACGCAATACACGCGTTACGGCACCCTGGTGCTGGCGCTGTTCCAGGCGTTCGGTATTGCTGTTGCGCTTGAGTCACAGCCGGGACTGGTGCTCGATCCGGGCCTGATGTTCCGTATGACGGCGGTAGTGACGCTGGTGACCGGCACGATGTTCCTGATGTGGCTGGGTGAGCAGATCACCGAGCGCGGTCTGGGCAACGGCATCTCGCTGATCATCTTCGCCGGTATTGCCGCGGGCCTGCCCAACGCAATCGGTGGCCTGTTCGAGCTGGTACGCACTGGCGCCATGAGCATCATCAGCGCGATCATCATCGTCGCAATCGTGATCGCCGTGACGTATCTGGTGGTGTTCATCGAGCGCGGCCAACGCCGCATTCTGGTGAACTACGCCAAGCGCCAGGTCGGTAACAAGGTATATGGTGGGCAGTCGTCGCACTTGCCGCTGAAGCTGAACATGGCTGGGGTGATTCCGCCGATCTTCGCATCGTCGATCATCCTGTTCCCGGCCACGATCGCAGGCTGGTTTGCCTCGGGCGATCAGGCATCGGGCGTGGGACGCTTCATTCGGGATCTGGCGGCAACGCTGGCTCCGGGGCAGCCGGTGTACATCATGCTGTATGCGGCCGCGATCATCTTCTTCTGTTTCTTCTATACCGCGCTGGTCTACAACAGCCGGGAAGTGGCAGATAACCTGAAGAAGAGCGGTGCATTTATCCCGGGTATCCGGCCGGGTGAGCAGACGACGCGGTATATCGACAAGATTCTGGTGCGCTTGACGCTGGCCGGTGCGATCTACATCACGCTGGTGTGTCTGCTGCCTGAGTTCCTGGTGCTGCGCTGGAATGTGCCGTTCTATTTTGGTGGTACGTCGCTACTGATCATTGTGGTCGTAACGATGGACTTCATGGCGCAGGTGCAGTCGTACGTGATGTCCCAGCAGTATGAGTCGCTGATGAAGAAGGCGAACTTCAAGGGTAATTTGACGGCCCGCTGAAAAGCGGAGCAGATGAGACCTGCGGAACAACAGAATGGCAAAAGACGACGTCATCCAGATGCAGGGTGAGGTACTGGAAAACCTCCCGAATGCGACGTTTCGAGTCAAGCTGGAAAACGGCCATGTTGTACTGGGCCACATCTCCGGCAAGATGCGGATGCACTATATTCGTATCTTGCCTGGCGACAAGGTGACAGTCGAACTGACACCGTACGATCTTTCGCGGGCGCGGATTGTTTTCCGCTCCAAGTAAGCGAAGGCGCGCGGAGTGGATTAGAGGAAGAGGAAAATCATGAAAGTGCTGGCTTCTGTTAAGCGCATTTGCCGCAATTGCAAAATTATCAAGCGTAACGGCGTTGTTCGCGTGATCTGCTCGTCGGATCCGCGTCACAAGCAGCGCCAAGGCTAATTCAGGCCATGACATACGGCATCAAAGAGGATTGACGAATGGCACGTATCGCAGGGGTCAACATCCCGAACCATCAGCACACCGAAATCGGCCTGACGGCGATTTACGGTCTCGGCCGCTCGCGCGCTCGCAAGATCTGCGCAGAGACCGGTGTTCCGTTCAACAAGAAGGTCAAGGACCTGACGGACGCGGATCTCGAGAAGCTGCGTGATGAAGTGGGCAAGTACGTCGTTGAGGGCGATCTGCGCCGTCAGACGACGATGGACATCAAGCGCCTGATGGATCTGGGCTGCTACCGTGGCGTCCGTCACCGCAAGGGTCTGCCGATGCGCGGTCAGCGCACCAAGACCAATGCACGCACCCGCAAGGGTCCGCGCAAGGCCGCTCAATCGCTGAAGAAGTAATCGTCCGGCCGGGCACAGCATAGACGCATAGGAACTGGAATGGCAAAAGCTCCAAACAATGCGGCGCAGCGCGCGCGCAAGAAGGTTAAGAAGAACATCGCGGACGGTATCGCTCACGTCCACGCATCGTTCAACAACACGATCGTGACCATCACCGACCGTCAGGGCAACGCCCTGTCGTGGGCGACGGCTGGCGGCCAAGGCTTCAAGGGCTCGCGCAAGTCGACGCCGTTCGCTGCTCAGGTCGCTGCCGAGCAGGCTGGTCGTGCCGCGATCGAACAAGGCATCAAGAACCTGGAAGTCCGTATCACGGGCCCGGGTCCGGGCCGTGAATCGACCGTTCGTGCACTGAACAACCTCGGCATCAAGATTGGTGTGATCGAGGACGTGACGCCGGTGCCGCACAACGGCTGCCGTCCGCCGAAGCGCCGTCGCATCTAAGCACTGCTTTGCGCAACCCTGGCTTGCTCCGGGTTGCATGAGTGCTATAATGAAACGTTAGCCTGCTGAATTTCGTTCAGCAGGTTTTCGTTTTCCATAAGCCCACCGTCTGGCGAACTGCTTTTCTGTAAAGCGCTTGCCGGACTCATGGCGCGTTGCCGCCATGATTGAACAGTAAGGACACAAAGTGGCACGTTATATCGGCCCGAAGGCCAAACTCTCCCGCCGTGAAGGCACAGACCTGTTCCTGAAGAGCGCCCGTCGCTCGCTCGCCGACAAGTGCAAGCTCGACAGCAAGCCGGGTCAGCATGGCCGCACCTCGGGTGCCCGTACCTCCGACTATGGCAACCAGCTGCGCGAAAAGCAGAAGGTCAAGCGTATCTACGGCGTGCTGGAGCGTCAGTTCCGCCGCTACTTTGCCGAGGCAGACCGCCGCAAGGGCAACACCGGCGAAAAGCTGCTGCAGCTGCTCGAATCGCGTCTCGACAACGTTGTGTATCGCATGGGCTTTGGCTCGACCCGTGCTGAAGCGCGTCAGCTCGTGTCGCACAAGGCCGTGACCGTCAATGGCATCGTGCTGAACATCCCGTCGGCCCAGATCAAGGCGGGCGATGTGGTCGCCGTGCGTGAAAAGTCGAAGGGCCAGGCCCGTATCGTCGATTCGCTGCAACTGGCCGAGCAGAACGGCATGCCGAGCTGGGTAACCGTTGATTCCAAGAAAATGGAAGGCGTGTTCAAGCAAGCTCCGGATCGTGCCGATATTGCTGGCGACATCAACGAAAGCCTGATCGTCGAACTGTATTCGCGTTGATGCCATCGAGCCGCAAGAGGTCGCAGCCATGCGCCTCGCCCGGCTCCGGTCCATCTCGCTTCCTCCTTCCAGCCCGATGTGCCTGGTCACGTCGGGCTTATTTCCCGTCGCAGGACGGGAATTTCAGGTTCCAACCGTCAGCCTTATCGGTGTAACGAGCCGAGGGTATTGAAAAGGACTACCGATGACAGCACTCCTGAAGCCCAAAATTATTGCCGTCGAGTCGCTCGGCGAGCATCACGCCAAAGTCGTGATGGAGCCGTTCGAGCGCGGTTACGGCCACACGCTCGGCAATGCGCTGCGGCGTGTTCTGCTTTCCTCCATGAACGGCTTCGCTCCGACGGAAGTGACCATCGCTGGCGTCGTGCATGAGTATTCGACCATCGACGGCGTGCAGGAAGACGTCGTCAACCTGCTGCTGAACCTCAAGGGCGTGGTGTTCAAGCTCCACAACCGCGAAGAAGTCACCGTCTCGCTGCGCAAGGATGGCGAAGGCGTGGTGACGGCTGCCGATATCGAGCTGCCGCACGACGTCGAGATCATCAACCCGGATCACGTCATTGCCCACCTGTCCGCTGGCGGCAAGCTGGACATGCAGCTGAAGGTCGAGCAGGGCCGCGGCTACGTGCCGGGCAACGTGCGCAAGTTCGGCGACGAATCGGGCAAGGTGATTGGCCGTATCGTGCTGGACGCCTCGTTCTCGCCGGTGCGTCGCGTGTCGTACGCGGTGGAGTCGGCACGTGTCGAACAGCGTACCGACCTCGACAAGCTGGTCATGAACATCGAAACCAACGGTGTGATTTCCCCGGAAGAAGCGATCCGCCAGTCGGCCCGCATCCTGGTTGATCAGCTGTCGGTGTTCGCTGCGCTCGAGGGCACCGAAACCGCTGGCGAAGCCGCGGCCAGCCGCGCGCCGCAGATTGATCCGATCCTGCTGCGTCCGGTTGATGATCTGGAGCTCACGGTCCGTTCGGCGAACTGCCTGAAGGCCGAGAACATCTACTACATCGGCGATCTGATCCAGCGCACCGAGAACGAGCTGCTGAAGACCCCGAACCTGGGTCGCAAGTCGCTCAACGAGATCAAGGAAGTCCTGGCTTCGCGCGGTCTCACACTCGGCATGAAGCTGGAAAACTGGCCGCCGGCAGGCCTGGAGAAGTAATTCGTCGCCGGGGAGTCCCCGAGACGATGCGTGGCCGGCCAGCGATGGCCGGCCGGTCAAGATACCGGCCCGCGTCATGTCCCTGTATGCCAGGGCATGTCGATAGAAGAGCTGGTCAAACACTTAATGTAAAGGAACTATCATGCGTCACCGTCATGGTTTGCGGAAACTGAACCGCACCTCGTCGCACCGCCTTGCGATGCTGCGCAACATGTCCAACTCGCTGCTGCGCCACGAGCTGATCAAGACCACCCTGCCGAAGGCCAAGGAGCTGCGCAAGGTTGTCGAGCCGCTCATCACGCTGAGCAAGAACGACACCGTTGCCAACCGGCGCCTCGCATTCAACCGCCTGCGCGACCGCGAAATGGTCACCAAGCTGTTCACCGAACTCGGCCCGCGCTTTGCGACCCGTCCGGGCGGCTACACCCGTATCCTGAAGTTTGGTTTCCGTGTGGGTGACAATGCGCCGATGGCGCTGGTCGAGCTGCTGGACCGTCCGGAAGTGGCGGATGAGCCGGCAGAAGTTGTCGAAGCATAATTCACGTATTCCTCGGGAAACCTCTCCGGAAGTTTCTCGGGAATATGGACCAGTGTGACGGGTGGGATGTCGCACTGGCGGGCACGCCGGTCACGGTTGCCCTACAATCAGGCCAAGCGATTCGCTTGGCCTTTTTTATTTGAGGGATTGCGCGATGGGTCGTCAGCGTGAGGCAGGGTCACCAGTGTGGCGCGCCACAGATGCCGATGCGGTCTGGGTTGTCTGCACGACCTTGCCCAGCGAGGCAGAAGCGCAGCGTCTGGCGCGTCTCATCCTGGAGGCTCGTGTCGCGGCATGCGTGAACTGCGGTGCGCCGAGCCGGTCCGAGTACTGGTGGGAAGATCGGCTGGAAACGGCGCAGGAGTGGCCGTTGATGATCAAGACCACGGCGGGCCGCTACGCCGCGCTCGAGACGCTGATCATGGCGCATCATCCCTACGATGTGCCGGAGATCCTGGCATTGCCAGTCGCTGCCGGCGCCGCCGCGTATCTGGACTGGGTGCGGGTCACCTGCGACCCGCATTCGGCTGGCGAGTGAGCCGGCCGGTTGATGCGCAATACGATGACGATAAGACGGGGGTGGGTGTGGTAGTCAAGATTCGGGCTTTTCTGGCGTGGTGCCTGCTGATGCTGGCATGT
Source organism: Imbroritus primus (assembly GCA_000272025.2). GTDB lineage: Bacteria > Pseudomonadota > Gammaproteobacteria > Burkholderiales > Burkholderiaceae > Imbroritus > Imbroritus primus. The sequence continues at coordinate 243,640 of AKCV02000011.1, read as the reverse complement.
GCAGGGGGCGCGCAAGCCGCACAGGAGTTTCTGCCGCCGGAACAGGCCTTCAAGGCTTCGGTCAGTGTGCCGGATGCAAAGACTGTGGAAGTCTCCTTCGCGATCGCCCGCGGCTACTACATGTACCGCGAGCAGTTTGCGTTCACCGCGACCCCTGAGACCGTACGGCTCGGTACGCCGGTCTATCCGCCGGGCATCGTCAAGTATGACGAAACCTTCGCAAAGGATCTCGAGACGTACCACGACCAGGTTGCGATCCGTGTCCCTGTCGAGACGCCGGGCCAGCCTTTCACCTTGACGGTCCGCTCGCAGGGGTGCGCCGACAAGGGCATCTGCTACCCACCGATGGATACATCCTATGCCATCCAGGATGGCAAGGCGACGCTCCTGGCCGAGCCGGCTATCTCCGGTACGACGGAGCCCCCGGGCGCGGCTCCAACCGCGTCTGTGGCCGGTGAAGACGAGACAAGCCGCATCGCCAGTGCGCTGGCAAGCCGCAATCTGCTGACCATCGCCGCGCTGTTCTTCGGCCTGGGCTTGCTGCTGACCTTTACGCCGTGTGTGCTGCCGATGGTGCCGATCCTGTCGTCCATCGTCGTTGGCGAGCACGTCTCGCGTGCGCGTGCGTTATGGGTGTCGCTGGCTTATGTGGCTGGCATGGCGGTGGTCTACACCGCGATCGGCGTCGCTGCCGGGCTGCTCGGCGAGGGCTTGTCGGCCACATTGCAGAAGCCATGGGTCATTGGTCTGTTCGCTGCGCTGATGGTGGCGCTGGCGCTGTCCATGTTTGGCCTCTATGAGCTGCAGCTGCCGGCACGCTGGCAGGCGGCATTGACGGCGGCATCGCAGCGCCAGTCCGGTGGACAATTGCTCGGCGCAGCGGGCATGGGGTCGTTGTCCGCGCTGATCGTCGGTCCGTGCGTCACCGCGCCGCTGGCCGGTGTGCTGGCGTATATCGCGCAGACCGGCGATGCAATCATCGGCGGAAGCGCACTGTTTGCCATGGCACTCGGCATGGGCGTGCCGCTGGTGCTGGTCGGTGTTGGCGCGGGCAACCTGTTGCCGCGCGCCGGCCGCTGGATGGAGAACACCAAGCGCTTCTTTGGCTTTCTGCTGCTGGCCGTGGCCATCTGGATGGTGGCGCTGGTGGCGCCCGCCTGGGTCGGCATGATCGCCTGGGCGGCCTGGCTGCTGCTGGGTGCGACCTTCCTCGGCGCCTTCGATGCACTCGGCGAAGGCGCTGGCGGCATCCATCGGCTGGGCAAGGGGCTGGGCATCATCGCGGCTGTCTGCGGTGTATTGCTGCTTCTCGGATTGGCCTCGGGCGGACGCGACCCTTTGCAGCCGCTGGCGCATATCGGTGTGTCGCGGGCAGGAACACCAGTTCCGCATGGCGTGGTGTTCGAGCGTGTGCGGACGGTGGCTGAGCTGGAGGCGCGGGTTGCCGCCGCGAGCCGCGAAGGCCGCAGCGTGATGCTCGATTTCTACGCCGACTGGTGCATTAGCTGCAAGGAGATGGAGCGCTTTACCTTCGTCGATCCGCGCGTTCAGCAGGCGTTGTCCAATGTCGTGTTGCTGCAGGCCGATGTGACGAAGAATAATGCGGATGACAAAGCGCTGCTCAAGCGCTTCGAGCTGTTCGGCCCGCCAGGGATACTGTTCTTCGGCAAGGATGGCAAGGAGCTGCCGGTGCGCGTCATCGGCTTCCAGTCGGCCGACAAATTCGTGGAGAGCCTGACCCGTGCCGGGCTGATGCCAGGCGCCTGACTGGCGCGTTTGAGGGACGTCTGAGGGGCGACGGCGCGTACGCTAGTCGCGTGACAGGCGAGCGATGCCGAAGGTGGCACCGAGGACTACGATGACCGCCGCCATCAGGCCCATGGCCCACCAGAATCCGTCGCCTTCTCCGATCCACGGCATGCGCACGAAATTCATGCCGAAGATGCCGGTGATCAGCGTCAATGGCATGAACAGCGCGGTGATCAGCGTCAGCAGCCGCATGGTCCGGTTGGTGCGGTGTGCCACCGCCGAAAAATGGATCTGTACCGCCGATTCGATGGAATCCTCGAGACGGCGCGCATGCGTCAGCACGCGCGACACGTGCTCCATGACGTCGTTGATGCGGACCAGCAGCGCGTCATCCGTGGCGTGCGGTGAAGGCGCTTCGTTGGTGCGGCTGTAGGTGTTGTCGAGCAACGTGTCGCGGAACTCCTGCAACGCGTCGCGCTGTTCCTCGCAGAGGTGCTCAAGCTTGCGCAATTGGATGCGCGCATCGAGCAACCCTTCCCATCCCGAAAAACCATAACGCGGATTCAGCAGCGCGCGCTGCCAGCGATCCAGCTGGCGCGTAAGCGGTGCGCGCAGTTCGAGATAGCGATCGACCATCGCATTCAGCAGTCGCAGCATCAGGTCTTCCGGCCGCGTTGGTGGGCGGATGCCGTGCACCACCGTGTGCGAGGCGGTCCGGCCATTGGGTGTGAATTCCAGCAGCCGGCGGCGGACCTGTTCCAGCGTGCGCGACTGGCCAGGGCGCACTGTGACGAGAACATGGTCGAACACAAAGAACGCCACGGGCTGCGTATCGATTTTGGCGAGGGCCGGTACGAACCCGGCGCTCCGCCGCTGGCGTGGCGCCTGCAGGGCGGCGGCGTGTTCGGTTTCGGCCTGCACGATCTGGTCGGTCGTCTGCATGGTGAGCTTGCGGAAGATCACCATGTCGTAGACATTGGTCGTATCGAAATACGAGGGGTGCGCTGGATTGGTTGCATCCTGCAGGTGCAGGTCGAGAATGGTCGCGCCGGTCAGCGTCTGTATCGTCTTGCGCCAGCCGTCCGGGTCGCTCACCACTTCATCGAACTGGCTGTCGATCCAGACGAAATGTTCGCTGTCGGCAGGTGGGCCGTCCAGGAATGCGTGCGCTGCCTCGAGCGACTCGAGGGGCAAGGCACGGTCCGTGGCGAAGCCCGTCAGCAGCATGGCCCTTACTTGCGCAGCAGGCGCGCGGCATCGCGCGCGAAGTAGGTGAGAATGCCATCGGCGCCGGCGCGCTTGAATGCCAGCAGCGATTCCATCATCACTTTGTCGTGGTCGAGCCAGCCATTCTGCGCAGCGGCCTTGAGCATCGCGTATTCGCCGCTCACCTGGTAGGCGTAGGTGGGGAAGCGGAATTCATCCTTGACCCGGCGCACCACGTCGAGATACGGCATGCCCGGTTTCACCATCACCATGTCCGCGCCCTCGGCGATGTCGAGGCCCACTTCGCGCAAGGCCTCGTCGGTGTTGGACGGGTCCATCTGGTAGGTCATCTTGTTGCCCTTGCCGAGATTGGCGGCAGAGCCGACCGCGTCGCGGAACGGACCGTAGAAGGCCGACGCATACTTGGCGGAGTAGGCCATGATGCGTGTGTAGATATGGCCATGCGTCTCGAGCGCATGGCGTACCGCGCCGATGCGGCCATCCATCATGTCCGAGGGGGCGACGATGTCGACGCCGGCGGCGGCCTGTGTCAGCGCCTGCTGCACGAGAATGGCGACCGTTTCGTCGTTCAGCACGTAGCCGTCATCATCGAGTACGCCGTCCTGGCCATGGCTGGTATACGGGTCGAGCGCCACGTCGGTCATGATGCCGAGTTCGGGGAAGCGCGCCTTCAGTGCACGCACGACGCGCGGGATCAGGCCGTCAGGGTTGGCGGCTTCGATGCCGTCAGGGGTTTTCAGTGCCGGGTCGATGACCGGGAAAAGCGCCATCACCGGAATGCCGAGATTCACGCAGTCCTGCGCAACCTCCAGCAGCAGATCGAGGGAGACGCGCTCCACACCAGGCATCGAGCCCACGGCCTCGCGCTGCTGCTCGCCCTCGGTGACGAACACCGGGTAGATCAGGTCGTCGGTCGTTAGTTGGTGTTCACGCATCAGGCGGCGCGAAAAATCGTCGCGGCGCATGCGGCGGGGACGGGTTTCCGGGTACATCGACATCTCAGGTTCTCTCGTGTGACGGGTTGGGCGAAGCAGGGGGCGTCGTCGTCGTGGCAGCATCCCCTTCCTTGCGAGCTTCTGGCAGGCCGAGCCAGCCGGCCAGTACCTGTTGCGCGGGCTCGATGCCCTTGCGCTTGAGGCTGGAAAAAAGCTGGACGGTGAGCGGTGCGCCGTCCGGCGCCTGCTGCCGGTAGGCATCCAGGATCCGGCGCGCTTCGCGCAGCGCCTGCGCTGATTCGTTGCTGCTCAGTTTATCGGCTTTTGTCAGCAGCACGTGGATCGGTTTGCCCGTAGGCAGAAACCACTCCACCATCTGGCAATCCAGGTCGGTGAACGGGCGGCGGGCGTCCATCATAATCACCAGGCCGGCGAGCTGGGCGCGTGTCGCGATGTAGTCGCCGAGCAGGCGTTCCCAGTGCGCCTTGGCCGCGCCGGGTACCTCGGCGTAGCCGTATCCTGGCAGGTCGACCAGGTAGCCGTAGGTGTGGTCGCGTTTGGCCGTGCCGACCTCGAAAAAGTTGATGTGCTGCGTGCGGCCCGGCGTTTTGCTCGAAAAGGCGAGCCGTTTCTGGTTGCACAGGATGTTGATGGCTGTCGATTTGCCGGCATTCGAGCGGCCGGCGAAGGCCACTTCTGGCACCGCGGTGGCGGGGAGGTCGCGCAGATGATTAACAGTGGTAAAGAAGCGGGCCTGATGAAGAAGCGACATGCGGAGCCATGAAAAGTGAGCGTGGCGGGACTGCCCGGAAGCGGTCTGGTCCCGTTGGGGAGGCACCTGCACCCCGGACGGGTAGGCTGGTGGCCTGCGCAGAGGATCAGGCGCGGCCTGGCAGCCTCAAAATGACAAGTTTTTTATTGTACAATACCGCGGTTAACGGATTCCCGTCCCCGCAGGCTGCGCGTGCCTTCCCGCGAACGCCCCGCCCATGTTTCATGCGTTGAGGGGCGGCGGTGCAAGGTTGGGATGTTTCCCCGGCACGCGAGGGAATCCGGTCATGGTCGGGCGAGTGCGCCGGGCGCATCGTTCGCGGTGCGCCTGCACGAGATCCCCATGGCAGCAGAATCCAAAACAATTCAGACAAGGTGTGTGCGAATGAACCGCATTGCGAAACTCCTCGCTGTCGCTGCAATGTCCCTCGCGGCGACTGTCCATGCTGCCGATCCGGCTGCCGCCAAGGCCGATCCGGCCAAGGGCGAAACCCTCTACGGCCAGGGCGCGGCTGATCGCAATGTCCCGGCATGCGCGAGCTGCCACGGCGCCAACGGCAACAGCCCGGCCGGCGCCAACCCGAGCCTGGCCGGCCAGAACGCCGCCTACCTGCACAAGCAACTGGTGAATTTCGCTGCGGGCAAGGATCGCCAGAATGCCATCATGACGCCGTATGCCAAGGCCCTGAGCGATCAGGAAATGCGTGATATCGCAGCCTACCTCGAAAAGCAGAAGCCGAAGCTGAACTCGGCGAAAAATCCGAAGACTGTCGAACTCGGCCAGAAGATCTTCCGCGGCGGCATCGCCGCCAAGGGCGTGCCGGCATGTGCGGCCTGCCACGGCGCGACTGGCGCGGGCATTCCGAACCAGTATCCGCGCATCGGCGGCCAGTGGGCCGAGTACACGGAAGCACAGCTGGTGGCCTTCCGTAGCGGTGCCCGCCACAACAACGTGCCGATGGCGCAGATTGCCGCCAAGATGTCCGATGCGGAAATCAAGGCAGTGTCGGACTACATCGCGGGCGTGCGTTGATGGCATGACGCCCCGTCCGGGTGGCGCCGGACATCGGAGTGCCTGAACAGGCGCTCCGGCTGCGAAACAAACGCAACCAAACGCCCCGACCAGTATCAAAGAGGGTGGCTACGCGTCCACCCTCTTTTTTTGTTTTAGGTATCCCCATGTCGGTCTCCACTTCGGGCCTGCACCTGAAGACTTCCCACCGCGTCCTGCGGGAACTGGTTGAACTGCTGTCGTCGATGCGTTTCGCCATCGCGTTGCTGACGATCATTTCCATTGCCAGCATCGTCGGCACGGTGCTCAAGCAGAACGAACCGTACAACAACTACGTTAACCAGTTCGGGCCTTTCTGGGCCGAGCTGTTTCATGCGCTGTCGCTGCAGCGGGTCTACAGCGCGTGGTGGTTCCTGCTGATCCTCGCTTTCCTGGTTATTTCCACGTCGCTTTGCCTGCTGCGCAACACGCCCAAGATGGTGCGCGACATGCGTGCCTGGAAAGAGAACATTCGCGAGGGCAGCCTGCGGGCCTTCGGCCATCGCCATGAATTCGACGCGCCCCTGAACCGCACGGCCGCGCTGGAGCGTGTGCAGGCACTGCTGGCCAACCGTGGTTTCCGCATGCGTACCGTGGCGCATCCGAACGGCACGCTGGTCGCCGCCAAGGCCGGGGCGACCAACAAGATCGGCTACATCCTGGCGCACAGCGCCATCGTCGTGATCTGTATCGGTGGTCTGCTCGATGGCGACATGCTGATCCGCATGCAGATGTGGCTCGGTGACAAAGAACCGGTGCGCGGCAACGCAGTGATTGCCGAAATCCCCGCCAAGCACCGCTTGTCGACGCAGAATCCAGGATTTCGCGGCAATGCCTTCGTGCCGGAAGGCGGCACGGTGTCGACGGCGATCCTGAATATCGCCGATGGCGCGCTGGTCCAGGACCTGCCGTTCTCCATCACGCTGAAGAAATTCCGCGTCGACTATTACTCCACCGGCATGCCGAAGCTGTTTGCCAGTGATGTGATCATTACCGACCATGCCACCGGCAAGACGCGTGAAGCGACCATCGAAGTGAACAAGCCGCTGATCGTCGACAACATCGCCATCTACCAGTCGAGCTTCGAGGATGGCGGTTCGCGGCTGTCGTTCGCCGGCTATCCGATGCAGGGCGGGACGGCGGCGCCGTTCAAGCTGAGCGGCAGCGTGGGCGGCAATACCGAACTCACGGGGCCGCGCGGCACCCGCTATACCGTGGAGTTCAGCGATTTTCGCCTGATCAACGTCGAAACGGTGACGGATGCATCGGGTCGGCAGGATGCGCGCGGTGTCGCCGTGCGACCCCTCAACGAACGGATCGGTGACCGCTTTGGCGCGGCAGCGAAGGTGGACCACGACAAGAACCTGCGCAATGTCGGGCCCTCCGTGCAATACAAGCTGCGCGATGCCAACGGCCAGGCGCGCGAGTTCAGCAACTACATGCTGCCGGTTGACATGGACGGCGCGAAGGTCTTCCTGGCGGGTGTGCGCGACAACCCGGCGGACCCATTCCGCTACCTGCGCATTCCGGCCGACGAGCAGGGTTCAGTGGTTGACTGGATGCGCCTGCGCGCCGCGCTGCACCAGCCAGCCTTGCGTCTCAAGGCGGCCCAGCGCTTTGCCGCGATGTCGATGCCTGATGCCGGCCAGGAGGCCGTGCGGGCACAATTGACCGAGAGCGCACGCCGTGCGCTGGACCTGTTTGCCGGCCCGGATACCCCCGGGCCTGATGGCCGTGCGCTCGGCGGCTTTACCAGCGTCGCTGCCTTCCTGGAGCAGTCGGTTCCGCCGGCGGAGCAGCAGAAGGCGGCCGACGTCTTGCTGAAGATCCTGAACGGCACCATGTGGGAATTGTGGGCGCTCGCGCGCGCCGAAGCCGGCGCGCCGGCGCCGGTGCAGAATGAACATAGCGGCACGTTCATGCAACAGGCCATCAATGCCCTGTCCGATGCGTCGATCTACGGCGCGCCGGTATTCCTGCAGCTCACCGAGTTCGAAAAGGTCGAGGCAAGTGTCTTCCAGCTCACGCGTGCGCCCGGCAAGAACATCGTGTATCTTGGGTGCCTGCTGCTGACGCTGGGCGTGTTCGCCATGTTCTATATCCGCGAGCGCCGGCTCTGGGTGTGGGTGAAAGACCGCGATGGCGGTGGCTCGACCGTGCTGATGGCGATGTCGACCCCGCGCAAGACGCTGGATTTCGAGGACGAGTTCGCCCGCATGCGAACCGATGTGCAGCACGCGGCCGGGTCCGTGCCCGCGGCTGACGATGTCAAGCAAGACAAGTGAGTTCCCCATGTCATCATCTGAACTGAACCATCCCGGTACGCCGTATCTGCAGGCCTCCTATTTCCGTCGGCTGAACTGGATCGACTGGCTGTATGCCGTGGCGTTGTGCGCGGGCGTGGCCTTTGCGTTCCACCGCTATGCGGACTACATGGACGTGTACGAGAAAGCCATCCTTGTCTTGAGCGCCCCGACCTTTGCCTGGCTGGGCTGGCACTGGAAGCCGGTGCGCTGGGTTATGGCGCTGCTGGCAGTGCTGTCGCTCTACGGGATTCATCTGTACGACGGCCAGTTGGCGCGGGCTGAGCAGGTCTTCTTCCTGAAATACTTCCTGTCGAGCCAGTCGGCCATCCTGTGGATGAGCGCCCTGTTTGGCTTTGCCACGCTGTTCTACTGGATCGGCCTCGCGGCGCGCGCGGAGTCGGGCTACAGCATCGCCAGCAAATTCTGCTGGGCGGGCGTGGTGCTTGGTTTCACCGGCATGCTGGTGCGCTGGTACGAGTCCTACCTGGTCGGCGTCGATGTCGGCCATATTCCGATCTCGAACCTGTACGAAGTCTTCATTCTGTTTTGCCTCATCACGGCGCTGTTCTACCTGTATTACGAGCAACGCTACGCCACGCGCGCGTTGGGACCGTTCGTGATGCTGATCGTCAGCGCCGCCGTGGGCTTTCTGCTGTGGTACATGGTGACCCGCGACGCGCACCAGATCCAGCCGCTGGTACCGGCGCTGCAAAGCTGGTGGATGAAGATCCACGTGCCCGCCAACTTCATCGGCTATGGCACCTTCGCACTCGCCGCGATGGTGGGGTGCGCCTACCTGCTCAAGCAAAAAGGTATCCTGGCGAATCGTCTTCCGTCGCTGGAGCTGCTTGATGATGTGATGTACAAGTCAATTGCGGTCGGCTTTGCATTCTTCACCATCGCCACCATCCTCGGCGCACTCTGGGCAGCCGAAGCCTGGGGCGGTTACTGGAGCTGGGATCCGAAGGAAACCTGGGCCCTGATCGTCTGGCTCAACTACGCTGCCTGGCTGCATATGCGGCTCATGAAGGGGCTGCGCGGGGTGGTTTCCGCATGGTGGGCGGTGGTTGGCCTACTGGTCACGACCTTTGCCTTCCTTGGCGTGAACATGTTCCTGTCCGGCTTGCATAGCTACGGCGAACTGTAAAAAAATGCCCGCTGATGCGGGCATTTTTATTGGCGCCCGCAGTCCAACCGAGTACCGGCGCCATGATCGTGGCGCCATCAGAATCAGGAGGATGCGCAGATGATCAGCAGACGTGTGATGGGCCAGCTTGCCGGCTTGACCGGGGCGCTTGTTCTGGCGGGGTGCGCCGGGTGGCCGGGCAGTTCGTCTTCCGATACCACCCGTCCGCGCAGCGACATTCCCGGCGGTGCGGCGGTACGGATCAGCCAGGGTACGCTGGTCGATGCACGCGGCATGACGCTCTATACCTTCGATCGCGACGTGCGCGGCAGCGGTAAGAGCGCCTGCAACGGGCAGTGCGCCGCCAACTGGCCGCCGTTGCCTGCCGCGGCGGGCATTCCGCCGGGCGATTTCAGTATCGTGTCACGTGATGACCGCAGTCTGCAACTGGCCTACAAGGGCAAGCCGCTCTACCGCTGGGCCAAGGACAGCCGTCCGGGCGAGCGTTCCGGCGATGGCGTCAATGGTGTGTGGCGGGTGGCGCGTCCCTGAGCGGGTGTATCGCATCAGGATGCTGCGACTTGCCGGGAGACGATGTGATGTGGATCAAGACAGATGACAAGCCGTGGGGCGACGACATTCCCGCCTCCGAGATAACGCCGCGTGTAGTGTTCGAGCGGCGCCGTAGCTTGCTGGCGATGGCGGCCGCCGGCGCCGCCGGCGCCACGCTGACGCCATGGTTCGCACGCCAGGCGCTCGCGGCCCAGCAGCCGCACGGCGCGAAGCTGGCGGCGCGCGCCAATCCGGCCTACACCACGCTGGAAAAACGCACGCCTTACGAGGACGTGACAACTTACAACAACTTCTACGAGTTCGGCACCGACAAGGGCGATCCAGCGCGGCATGCGAGCACGCTGCAAACGAATCCCTGGACCGTCAGGGTTGAAGGCATGGTGCGCCAGCCGCGCACCTATGACCTCGACGCGCTGCTCAAGCTCATGCCGCTCGAGGAACGTGTGTACCGCATGCGCTGCGTTGAGGGCTGGTCGATGGTCATCCCGTGGGTCGGCTATTCGCTGGCCGAGCTGCTGCGGCGCGTTGAACCGCTCGGTTCCGCCAAGTATGTCGAGTTCACAACGCTGGCCGACCGCAAGCAGATGCCGGGCGTATCGAGCCCGGTGCTGGACTGGCCCTATGTCGAGGGTTTGCGTCTGGACGAGGCCATGCATCCACTCACCTTGCTGACCTTCGGCCTGTATGGTGAAGTCCTGCCCAACCAGAATGGCGCGCCGGTACGGATCGTGGTGCCATGGAAATATGGTTTCAAGAGCGCCAAGTCGATCGTCCGCATCCGTCTGGTCGACAAACAGCCGCTGACGGCGTGGAACCGCGCCGCGCCGCGCGAATATGGCTTCTATTCCAACGTCAATCCGGCTGTCGATCATCCGCGCTGGAGCCAGGCGACCGAGCGCCGCATCGGCGAAGGCAGTCGCGGCGGGTTTGCCGGCCTGTTCGCGCCGAAGCAGAAGACCTTGCCGTTCAACGGTTATGAGCAGCAGGTCGCAAGCCTGTATGCCGGCATGGACCTGAAGAAATTCTATTGATGCGCGCCATGCCTGCTTCGTTGTTGGCTCCTGCCTTGTCGCCCGCCGCGCTGCGCCGGCTCAAGGCGCTGGTATGGCTGCTGGCCTTGCTGCCGCTGGCGCGACTGGTGTGGCTGGGGGCGCACGACGGCTTCGGTGCGAACCCGCTCGAGTTCGTCACGCGCTCGACCGGCACATGGGCGCTCGTGCTGCTGTGTGTGACGCTAGCTATCACGCCGCTACGCCACTGGAGCGGCGCGCACTGGCTGGTGCGGTTGCGACGGCTGCTCGGATTGTTTGCCTTTTTCTATGCGTGCCTGCACATGCTGCTGTGGTTCGTGGTCGACCAGGGGCTCGATCCCTCAGCCATGCTTGCCGACGTGATCAAGCGTCCCTTCATCACGGCAGGGTTCACGGCCTTTGCGCTGATGGCGATCCTCGCTGTGACATCGCCGCATGCCGTAGTACGGCGGCTTGGCGGGCGTCGCTGGCAAATGCTCCACCGCCTCGTCTACGTCGTGGCGGTCTTGGCGATCCTGCATTATTGGTGGCACAAGGCCGGCAAGAATGACTTTGGCGAAGTGACGATCTACGCCGCTGTCGTGGCCGTGCTGCTGGGGGCGCGCATGGTTCGCGCGTGGCGGCGGCGCATGCAGACCGCAAAGCCGGCAGGCAAGGCGCAGGATGGTGCTGGTGACAGCACGGGCGGCGAAGCGGTACGAATGATGCCGGCAGACCGGGGGACATCATCGTCTGATGCATGACGCGGGCGTGTGCTGCTGAAGCGCGTCCCGGAGGGCTTCCTTGAGGTGCGCACATACCGGGGACGCGTTCGATGGTGCGGCGGCAGCACAGCCTGCTGCCGCCTGGGGCTCAGAGCGTCAACAATCGCTCGCCGGCGAACAGGTCGGCTACGCGTTCGCGTGCCCGCACTTCGTGCATGGTGCTGCCATCCACCATGATCTCGGCGGCGCGCGGCCGGGTATTGTAGTTCGAACTCATGACGAAGCCGTAGGCGCCTGCCGAGAGGATGGCGAGCAGGTCTCCCTCGCGCACGGCAAGCATCCGGTCGCGGCCGAGCCAGTCGCCGGACTCGCACACCGGGCCAACCACATCCCACACCGTGGCAGGCGTATCGCGGCGCTCCACGACCGGCGTGATGCCATGGTAGGCCTCATACATCGCCGGACGGGCCAGGTCGTTCATGGCGGCATCGACGATGCAGAAATTCTTGGCAGCGCCCGGCTTGAGGAATTCCACGCGCGTCAGCAGCACGCCGGCGTTACCGACCAGTGAACGGCCCGGCTCGAACAGGACCTCGCGATGGCCATGGCCGCGTGCGGCAATATGGTCGAGCAGGGTGGTGGCGAACACCGTGATGTCGGGCGGTGTTTCATCATCGTAGGTAATGCCCAGGCCACCGCCGACGTCGATATGCTGCAGCATGATGCCTTCCGCCTCGAGCGCTTCCACGACCTCAAGGACCTTGTCGATGGCGTCCAGATATGGCGAGACTTCGGTAATCTGCGAGCCGATATGGCAGTCAATGCCGGTGATGTCGAGATGCGGCAGCGAGGCGGCGGTCCGGTAGGTCTCCAGCACATCATCGAAGGCCACGCCGAACTTGTTCCCTTTCAGGCCGGTGGAAATGTACGGGTGGGTCTTGGCATCCACGTCCGGGTTGACGCGCAGCGACACGCGCGCGCGCCTGCCGCAGCCTGCGGCCACGTCGTTCAGGCGGTGCAGCTCGGGAATCGATTCGACGTTGAAGCACATGACGTCATGCGTCAATGCCAGGCGCATTTCCTCGGCCGACTTGCCGACACCAGAGAACACGCACTTGCGCGGATCGCCGCCGGCCGCGATGACGCGTTGCAGCTCGCCACCCGAGACCAGGTCGAAGCCGGCGCCAAGCGAGGCGAACAGTTGCAGTACGGCCAGATTGGAGTTCGCCTTCATGGCGTACTGCACACGGGCACGGCGGCCGGTGCACGCTGCGGCATACGCCTGGTAAGCCGCGGTCAGCGCGGCGCGCGAATAGACATAGGTCGGCGTGCCGAAGCGCGCGGCGATCTCGCTGAGCGGCACCTGTTCGAAATGGAGCGTGCCGTCGCGGCGGGTAATGAATGACATATCAGCGTGTTGGAGGCGTAGGGGTGGCAGGGTCGCCGGGCAGTGACTGCATGCCCGGATCCGGTACGCTCGGCGGCGTCGGCCGGGGCGGTTGCTGCGGCATCGTCAGCGGTCCGCGCACGCCGCAGCCCGCCAGCGTCAATGCTGCCAGCAGAACACACACGGAGGCGCGCATGGCGACCGGGGCAGCCGATACAATACGGGGACGTGGCAGCATCTTGAGCGATCCTTCGGGCGGTTCGGATGGTGATCCTGACAGTTCAATGAAATCTATCTGGCCGCCTGCCGGCTTCGGCCCCGTCGTACGCGTGTGGGCCCAGTGGCAGGCGGTCTTGGAGTTTAGCATGACCCCTCTCGCCGAAAGCGACTTCCTCCGGCTCGCGCAGGCTGAAATGGACCATCTCGAGGCTGCCGTCGAGGCCGCAGCCGAGGCGGCTGACGTGGACATCGACATTCATCGCAACGGCAATGTGATGGAGTTAGAGTTCGCGGACGGCTCGAAGATCATCGTCAACAGCCAGGCACCGATGCAGGAGCTGTGGGTGGCAGCCCGTGCCGGCGGTTTCCATTTTCGCCGGACGGGCGAGGCGTGGGTCGATACGCGTGACGGCAGCGATTTCTATGTGGCGCTGTCACGCTATGTCAGTCAGCAGGCCGGTGCCGTCCTTGCCTTGAGCGGGCGCTGAGCGCTGCCGCGTGCAGGTTGCCGGTTAGCCGGCATGCCATGGGGCAGGCGACCAGCGGTGCCGTGACGCGACGGTGCCTGCCGTTATGCTGCGTCAGCCGCGGAACAGATCGAGGATGCGCTGCTTTTCTTCCTCGGGCGTGGGCTGCGGCATGGCGTCGCCTTCCGGCTTGCCTGGCCAGGGATCGCCGAGGCCGACGGAGCGTACGCCACCGTTCACGTATTCCTCGAAGGTCCAGTCGCCGTTTGCCATGACCACACCTTCCGGCGGCTGACGGTCGATTTCCGGCATGCCCTTGAGCGTGGAGCCCATGTAGCTGATCCAGATCGGCAGCGCCAGGCCGCCGCCGGTTTCGCGTACGCCGAGGCTGCGCGGGGTGTCGTAACCCATCCACGCCACCGCGACGATCTTTGGTGTGTAACCCGCGAACCACGCGTCGACCGCGTCGTTGGTCGTGCCGGTCTTGCCCGCCAGGTCGTTGCGGCCGAGGCGCTGCTTGGCGCTGTTGGCGGTGCCCATGCGCACCACGTCGCGCAGCATGGTATCCATGACGAAGGCATTACGCGGGTCGAGAACCTGGACAGCATTGTCGTTGGCCCGCTGCGGGCGCGTCTCCGAGATCACCTCGCCGCGCTGGTCGACGATGCGCTGGATCAGGTACGGATTGACACGGAAGCCGCCATTGGCAAACACGGAATAGGCGCCGGCCATCTGCAGAGGCGTGACTGCGCCGGAGCCCAGCGCCATCGGCAGGTAGGCCGGGTGCTTCTGTGCCTCGAAGCCGAAGCGCGTGATGAACTCCTGGCCATACTGCGGTCCGATCGCACGCAGGATGCGCACCGACACGAGGTTCTTCGAGCGTGCGAGCGCGCGGCGCATCGTCATTGGGCCTTCGAACTTGCCATCGTAGTTCTTCGGTTCCCAGACCTGGCCGCCGGTGTCGGACGAACCGATGCTAAGCGGCGCGTCGTTGATGACAGTGGACGGCGAGAAGCCTTTTTCCAGGGCCGCCGAATAGATAAATGGCTTGAAGCTCGAACCCGGCTGGCGCCATGCCTGCGTCACGTTGTTGAACTTGCTGCGGTTGAAATCGAATCCGCCGACCATCGCCCGGATCGAGCCGTCATCGGTGTTCAGGGCGACGAAGGCGGCAGACACGCCCGGCAATTGGGTGATCGACCATTCGCCCTTGCTGTCCGGCATCACGCGGATCACCGCGCCAGGGCGGATCTGGACCTTCGGCTGGGCCTTGGCGGACAGGCCGGAGGCGGCGAAGCGCAGGCCGGCGCCGGTCATTTCAATGACTTCGCCTGAGAACAGGGTGGCCCGCACCGCCTTCGGCGAGGCTTCCAGGACCACTGCGCTCTGGATGTTGCCGCTGCTCGGGTGCTCGAGCAGGGCATCGTCGATGGCCTGCTGGCGCTCGTCCGGATTCTTCGGGAACTCCACGAAGGCCTCCGGGCCGCGGTAGGCCTGCTTGCGCTCATAGTCCATCACGCCACGGCGCAGCGCATCATAGGCTGCATCCTGATCGGCCTTGGTAATGGTGGTGTAGACGGTGAAGCCGCGCGTATAGGTTTCCTCGCGATAGCGTGAGTACATCAACTGGCGCACGATCTCGGCCACATACTCGGCGTGCGTGTTGAACTCGCCGCCCTCGGCACGGACCTTGAGCGGTTCGTTGATGGCTGTGTCGTATTCAGCGCGCGTGATGTAACCCAGCTCGAGCATGCGCAGCAGGATGTATTCCTGGCGGACCTTGGCGCGTTTCGGGTTGACCACCGGGTTGTACGCCGACGGCGCCTTCGGCAGGCCGGCCAGCATCGCCGCCTCGGCCAGGGTCACGTCCTTGACGGACTTGCCGAAATACACCCGGGCCGCGCTGGCAAAGCCGTAGGCACGCTGGCCGAGGTAGATCTGGTTCATGTACAGCTCGAGGATCTGGTCCTTGGTCAGGTTCGCCTCGATCTTGTACGCCAAGAGCATCTCGTAGATCTTGCGGGTATAGGTCTTTTCGCTCGACAGGAAGAAGTTGCGCGCGACCTGCATGGTGATGGTCGACGCACCCTGCGACAGTCCACCACGGAGATTGGCCAGACCTGCCCGGATGACGCCGATGAAGTCCACGCCGCCATGCTCGTAGAAGCGGTCATCCTCGATGGCAATAATGGCGCGCTTCATGACCTCGGGAATCTCATCAATCTTGACGAAATTGCGCCGTTCTTCGCCAAATTCGCCGATCAGGATGTTGTCGGCGGTGAAGACGCGTAGCGGAATCTTGGGGCGGTAATCGGTGATGGCGTCGAGCGAAGGCAGGTTGGGCGCCGCGACCAGCAGGGCATAGCCGAGGAGCAGCGCTACGCACACGGCACCGGCTGCGAGCAGCCCGACAAGCCACACGCTCAGCCTGACCCAGAGCGGGCGGCGGGCGGGGCGGGCGGGTTTGGGGGAGGCAGTAGCCATAAAGAGGACCTTGAAAGCGTGGACCGGATTATATCGCCTGCGCCCGAGCGGCTCGGAAATGGGGCGCGACCATCCGGAGTGCAACGGAAATGATGCATTGCATCGCGTCGCACGTCTGTGACGAAAAGTAAGCAGAACGTGGGATTCTGACAACGGTTTCTGCATCCGGTTGCCAAATCGAAAAAACGGGTGTCGTCCGGATTGCCAATGTAGCCGTTATTTGTGAGAATCGACCGGCACATCAATAAGAAGCTGGCGAAACGCCGGTACAAGTTCGCAGAAGAACGCAGAGGGGTGGTCATTCGTGCGACGGGGAATATGGTCCGGCTTGCTGCGGCGCGCCATGGTTGGCGTGGATATCGGGTCCGTCAGCGTCAAGGTCGTGGAGCTGTCGGTCGGTAGCGGCGGCGGTTTCCGGCTGGAAAAGTGCGCCAGCGAGCTATTGCCGCGCGGCGCCGTGGCCGAAGGCAATGTCGTCAGCATCGAGCCCGTCGCCCAGGCGATCCGCCAGGCCCTTGGCAAGGCCGGCATCCGCGAAAGTCGCGCCGTTCTTGCCTTGCCTGCCACCCTCACCGAAAACCAGACCATCAGCCTGCCCGACAACCTGAGTGACGATGAAATGGTCATGCAGGTCGAAAGCGAAGCCAATCGGCTGTTTCCTCCTTCCCAGAATGTCAATTTCGATTTCGTCGTGATCGGTCCGAGCGAGACCGAGGGCGGCATCGGCGTGAACGTGACCGCCGCCGCCAGCGATCATGTCCAGACACGCGTCACGGCCGCCGAGATGGCGGGCCTGAAGCCACTGGTCATGGATGTCGAGGAATTCGCCCTGCAGCGTACCGTCACCCACATGCTGGCGCTGCGTACGGATATCGACGAGGCCCAGGCGCGCGACCTGCCGGTGGTGGCCGTCTTCTGCCTCGGCGGCAGCCGCTCCTGGGTAGCTTTCTATCAAGGGTGGAAAGAGCTTTATCGGCAGCCTGTCGGCATCTGGGGAGACCAGCTCACCGAGGCCGTGTCCCAGACCTTCACGCTGGAGTTCCTGCAGGCGGAGGTCAAGAAGCGCAAGAACAGCCTGCCGGACGCGTACCGCGAGCAATTGCTGCGACCCGCCCTTGAGCATGTGGCTGCCGAGGTCGCCAATGCGATCCGCAATTTCATGTCGGTTTCCAGCGTGGGCCGGGTCGACGAGATCATCCTCGGCGGCGGCCATGCCTCGCTGGTCGGCCTGCAGGCCGCGGTGCAGCAGCAGATGCAGCTGCCGACCACGTTGGCCAATCCTTTCGTCAACATGGAAACTGCCGAAAAGGTCAACGCGCGCTATCTGCAGCGTGACCTGCCAGCCTATATCGTCGCCGCGGGCCTGGCACTGCGCGGCCTGCAGCAGGGAGCCGCAGCATGACGAGCAAATCGTTGCCGAGCATCAACCTGCTGCCCTATCACGGCGAGCGCAAGGCACGCCGGCGCCAGCGCGTCATGACCGGGCTGGGCGTGGCCGCCGTCGGTGGCGCCGTGGCTGTCCTGCTCGGCGGTTTCATCATTGACCGCCAGACGGCAGCGGAAACGCAGCTCAACGCCATTCTCACCGTTGAGAACGCCCGGCTCGACCGGGAAATCACCGAGGTGAACTCCCTGCGCAAGGAGATCGACGAGCTGCTGCAGCGCCAGAACGCGGTGGAAAGCCTGCAGATCAAGCGCAACCGGCCGGTGCAACTGCTCGAGGAGCTGGTGCGGCTAGCGCCGGACGGCGTGTTCTTCAAGACGCTGCGCCAGGAGGACGAGAAATTCACCATCGTCGGGGTTGCCCAGTCCAACGAGCGCGTGTCCCAGGTGCTGCGCAGTCTCAGCGAGGTACCGTGGCTGGCGAACGCCGAGCTGCTGGAAACCAAGGCCATCACGATGACCAATAACCTCAAGGAGCAGCGACGCCTGTTCGAGTTTTCGCTGCGCTTCAGCTACCGGCCGGCGGATCCGCCCGCGCAGGGCGCATCCGGGGTGCCCGCCGCGCCCGACAAAGCCGGCAAGGGGGCATGACCATGGCACTTTCGCTCAATGTGTCGCTGGAAGATGCGCTCGCGCAATTCCGTGGGCTCAATCTGAACGAGCCTGAAACATGGCCGGACGTGCCGCGTTACACCATCATGGCGCTGGTGGGCGTGCTCGTGGTGGTGCTCGGCTGGCAATTCTACTGGTCCGACAAGTTTGCCGAACGCGATGCGGCGCGGGCTCGCCAGGCCATGCTGCGCCAGGATTTCCAGACCAAGACGGCACAGGTGGCCAACCTGCCGCTGCTGCGCGAACAGAAGAAAGAGGTGGAGCAGCGCGTTGCCCGTCTGGAGCGGCAACTCCCGAGCCGTACGGAGATGGATGCACTGCTGGCCGACGTGAACCAGGCGGGGATCGCCCGTGGCCTGCAGTTCGAACTGTTCAAGCCGGAGCCCGATGTGCTGCGGCCGTACTACGCGGAAATCCCGGTGCGCGTCAAAGTCATCGGGCAGTACCACGAGATCGCGCAATTTGCCGCTGATGTCGCCGCGCTGTCGCGGATCGTCACCTTGCAGAACCTGCAGCTCACCACCGCCAAGGATGGCGCCCTGGTGATGGAGTCCCAGGCCAAGGCATTCCGTGCTCTGGACGCCCAGGAGCAGGAGGCGCAACGTAAGGCGCAGCAGGCCAGGAAAGGAGCGGCGACATGAGGGCGCGGACGCTGACAGCGCTGTGCGCCCTGTGCCTGCTCGCCGCTTGCGGCAGTCGCGAGGACGAACTGCGCGCCTGGATGCAGCAGACCCGCACGGCTCCGGCACCGCGGCCGGCACCACTGCCGGAGGCCAAGCCCTACGAGGCCATTGAATACAAGGCGCAAGCCAGCGTCGAGCCTTTCAGCCAGCGCAAGATCGGCGAACTGAACCGGAGTTTTTCCGAGTCGCCGGACGGCATGCGCCAGCGTGAGCCGCTGGAAGACTATCCGCTGGAGAATTTCCAGCTGCAAGGGGTCATGAGAAAGGGCGGCCAGGCGCATGCCATTGTCGTGGTCGACGGCAAGGCGCACCAGGTGCGGGTGGGGCAGCATATCGGCCAGAATTACGGCCGCATCGTGCGCATTACAGAAAACGAAGTGGCCTTGCGCGAGCTTGTCCAGGAAGGGGCGGGCGAATGGAAGGAGCGCATGAGCACACTGAAAATGCAGGAGAGCCGGTAATGCGGACGAACACGGGTGGGGGAATCCGGCGCTGGGTGGCACGCTTTGCCGTGGCCACCATGCTGCTGGGCAGCGGGGCGATGGCGCTGGCGCAAGGCAACAGCATCCAGAAAGTGACGTCGGCCAATGTGGGTGAATCGACCGTCCTGACCATCGACCTGGCGGAGGCTCCTGCGCAGCCGCCGGTCGATTTCAGCACGCAGTCGCCGGCGCGTATCGCGATCGACTTCTTTGCGACCGGGTTTCCGCAGCAGCGCGCCAATTACCAGTATGGCGGCAAGCTGTTGCGCAGCGCGAACGTGGTGCAGATCGCCGACCGGACGCGCGTGATTCTTGAGCTGACCCGCCCGGCCCGCTACCAGGCGGAGTTGAAAGGCAAGCAGTACATCGTCACTATCGACACCGCGCCGGCAACCACACCGACGTTTACCGCGCCGGTGCCGAGCGCCGCGCAGCGCGCCAACCTGAGCCGGCCGTCGCTGCGCAATATCGACTTCCGTCGCGGTACGGATGGGGCGGGCCGCGTGGTGGTCGACCTGGCATCGCGCGACGTGCCGATCAATATCGCCCAGCAGGGTCGCAACATCGTCGTCGATTTCCTCGAGACGGCGTTGCCCGAAAGCCTGCGTCGTCGCTATGACGTGACCGACTTCGGCACGCCGGTCGAGGCGATGCGCGCGAGCGAGAATGGCAATGGCACACGCCTCGTCATCGAGCCGCGCGGCGCGAACTGGGAATACAACTCCTACCAGACCGATACCCAGTTCGTCGTTGAGGTCCGTCCCGTCAAGGAAGACCCGTCCAAGCTGATCAGCGGCCGGGGATACAAGGGTGAGCGCCTGTCGCTGAATTTCCAGAACATCGATATCCGGCAGCTGCTCCAGGTGTTCGCCGATTTCACCAACCTGAACATCATCACCAGCGATAGCGTGCAGGGCAATCTCACCCTGCGTCTCAACGATGTGCCGTGGGACCAGGCGCTGCAGATCGTCATGGACAGCAAGGGCCTGGCCTCGCGCCGCAACGGCAACGTGCTGCTGGTCGCGCCGCGCGCCGAACTGGCGACCAAAGAAAAGCTCGAGCTCGAGTCGCAGGCGCAGATCGCCGATCTCGAGCCGTTGCGCACCCAGGTGTTCCAGCTCAACTACCAGCGCGCCGACGACGTGCGCAAGATGCTGGTGGGCGGCGATGGTCCCGGCGCTACGCGGGTCCTGTCCAAGCGCGGCTCGCTGACGGCGGATGCCCGCACCAACCAGCTGTTCGTGTCGGACATCGCCAGCAAGCTGGAAGAGGTGCAGAATCTCTTGCAGCGTGTCGACGTATCGGTTCGCCAGGTGGTTATCGAGGCGCGTATCGTCGAGGCGGATGACCGCTTCAGCCGTAACCTGGGCGTGCGCCTGGGCTTCGCCGACCGGCGCAGCGTGGGTGGCGGCAACACCGCGGCCATCGGCAGCAACTATATTCCGCCAGACAACACTTCTGGCGTGGGTACGCTCAACAATGTGCCGTTCCTGAGCCTGCCGGCCAACGTCATCAATACCGCGCAACCGGCGGCGCTCGCGCTGAGCCTGTTCTCGAGCACGGCCAACCGCTTCCTCAATCTGGAGCTGTCGGCGCTGGAAGCCGATGGCCGTGGCAAGATCATCTCGAGCCCGCGCGTGGTCACCGCCGACAACGTCAAGGCGCTGATCGAGCAAGGTACCGAACTGCCCTACCAGGCGGCCACCTCGAGCGGCGCGACCTCGGTACAGTTCCGCAAGGCCAACCTCAAGCTCGAGGTCGTGCCGCAGATCACGCCGGAAGGCAACGTCCTGCTCGACGTCGATGTCAACAAGGACAGCGTGGGCATCCGCACCGACTCGGGTTTTGCCATCGATACCAAGCACGTGAAGACTCAGGTGCTGGTCGAAAACGGCGGGACGGTGGTGATCGGTGGTATCTTCACGCAGAACGAGCGTACCGATGTGGAAAAGGTGCCCCTGCTTGGCGACATCCCCGTCCTTGGCAACCTGTTCAAGCGCACCGGCCGTACCGACGACCGCACCGAACTGCTGATCTTCCTGACGCCACGCGTGATCGCCAGCCAAGCCTCGCGCCAGTAGACGTTGTAGTCTGCGTTGGTAGTCAGGGTCGGTAGTTAGCGTCGACCGTCAGTGCTGCCGCCTGGGCGGGACCGGTTCGCCGGCCCGCCCAGTTCACTTTGCGCCACTGCTCGTGTTACGCTCGGGCAATTCCGTTTTTTGCAACCCGGGTGTGATGCCATCGCGCCCCGATGTGGCGTGAGCCGTTTGAATCCGAACAACATCTTCTTCGTCGGCCTGATGGGCGCTGGCAAGACCACGGTCGGAAAGTCCGTCGCCAAGCGTCTCGGTCGTCCGTTCTTCGACTCCGATCACGAAATCGAAGCGCGTTGCGGCGTACGCATTCCGACCATCTTCGAGCTGGAAGGCGAGGATGGTTTCCGGCAGCGCGAGGCGCTCGCTATCGATGAGCTGACGCGTCGCGAAGGCATTGTTCTCGCCACGGGCGGCGGCGCCGTGCTGCGGCCGGAGAATCGCGCTCACCTGCATGAGCGTGGCGTGGTGGTATACCTGCGCGCCAATCCGTATGATCTGTGGCAACGCACGCGCCATGACCGCAATCGTCCGCTGCTGCAAACCGAGAATCCGCGTGCCAAGCTTGAGGCGCTGTATGCGCAGCGCGATCCGCTCTACCGTGAAGTCGCGCATTTCGTGATCGAGACTGGCAAGCCGAGCGTGGCGCAGCTTGTTAATATGGTACTGATGCAACTTGAAATAGGGGGCGCAATTCCGCCGGCGCCCACCGATGCCCGACACGATGATCACCCTGAACGTTGACCTGGGCGACCGCAGCTATCCGATTCATATCGGCAGCGGGTTGTTCGCCGATCCCAGCCTTCTGGCGCCCCATATCCGCGGCACGCAGGCCGTTATCGTCACCAACGAAACCGTTGGGCCGCTCTACGCTGCCCAGGTCGAGGCGGCGATCGGCAGCCTTGGCAAGAAGGTCTCGACCGTTACGCTGCCAGATGGCGAATCCTTCAAGCATTGGGAAACGCTGAACCGTATCTTCGATGCGCTGCTGCGCCAGGGTGCGGACCGCAAGACCACGCTGGTGGCCCTCGGCGGCGGCGTGGTCGGCGACATGACAGGGTTTGCCGCGGCATGCTACATGCGCGGCGTGCCATTCATCCAGATCCCGACGACGCTGCTGTCGCAGGTGGATTCCTCGGTGGGCGGCAAGACCGGCATCAATCATCCGCTCGGCAAGAACATGATCGGCGCGTTCCACCAGCCGCAGGCCGTGATCGCCGATATTGACACGCTCAAGACCCTGCCGCCGCGCGAGCTCGCCGCCGGCATGGCCGAGGTAATCAAGCACGGCGCGATCGCCGATGCGGACTACTTTGCCTGGATCGAAGAGAACATCGGCGCCCTCAATGCCTGCGATCCGGAGTTGATGGCGCTGGCGGTCAAGCGCTCGTGCGAGATCAAGGCCAACGTCGTGGCGCAGGACGAGCGCGAGCAGGGCTTGCGTGCCACGCTCAACTTCGGCCATACCTTCGGTCACGCCATCGAGGCTGGCATGGGCTACGGTGAGTGGCTGCACGGCGAGGCCGTGGGCTGCGGCATGGTGATGGCAGCGTCGCTGTCCGAGCGGCTGGGCTTCATCGACGTCGAAACGCGCGCGCGCTTGGCCGCGCTGGTGCGGGCCGCGCAGCTACCGGTCGTCGCGCCGGATCTGGGCGAGGCGCGCTATATCGAACTGATGAAGGTTGACAAGAAGGCCGAGGCCGGCAGCATCAAGTTCATCCTGCTGCGCAAGCTGGGCGAAGCCTTTGTCACGACCGTGCCGGATGCCGACCTGCATGCCACGCTGCAGCGCGCCGTGATCCATCCCCCGGCCGAGCCGGACGTCGCGTAATACTGAACAGGGAGACGGGGCATGACCGATATCGAAAGCCATCTTGCCCCGTACGCGGCGCGTTCCGCGCTGTCGCGTGGCCGGGCACATGCCGAGCCGGGCTCGACTTCGCGCAGCGAGTTCCAGCGCGACCGCGATCGTATCATCCATTGCACTGCCTTCCGGCGGCTCGAGTACAAGACGCAGGTCTTCGTCAACCACGAAGGCGACCTGTTCCGCACGCGCCTTACGCACAGCCTTGAGGTCGCACAGATCGCGCGCTCGATTGCGCGGCATCTCGGCCTCAATGAAGACCTTGTCGAGGCCATCTCGCTGGCGCACGACCTGGGACACACGCCGTTTGGCCATGCCGGGCAGGATGCGCTGAACACCTGCATGCAGCAGTACGGGGGCTTCGAGCACAACCTCCAGAGCCTGCTCGTGGTCGATGTGCTTGAGGAGCGCTACGGCGGATTCGATGGGCTGAATCTGACCTTCGAGACACGCGAGGGTATTCTCAAGCATTGCTCGCGCGTGAACGCTGCCGCGCTCGGCGAGCTTGGCCGGCGCTTCCTTGAGGGTACGCAACCATCGATGGAGGCTCAGCTCGCCAATCTTGCCGACGAGATTGCCTACAACAACCACGATATCGACGACGGCCTGCGCTCCGGCTTGCTGACCATCGAGCAGATGCAGGACGTGCCGCTCTGGGTCGAGCATCACGCCGAGGCCTTGCGCGCGTTTCCGGGGCTCAATGGCCGCCGGCTCATTAACGAGACCGTGCGACGTATGATCAACGCACTGATCGTTGACCTGATCGCCACCACGCAGGCCAATGTGGCGCGCCTTGCCCCAGCCTCCATCGATGATGTGCGCGCCACCGGGCCGCTGGTGGCATTCAGCGAAGACATGCGCAGGGAAGCCACGGCGCTCAAGCGTTTCCTGTTCCAGAACCTGTATCGCCACTACCAGGTGATGCGCATGTCGTCCAAGGCGGGCCGCATCATCACCGACCTGTTCGAACTGTTCATGGACGATCCACGCCTGCTTCCGCAGCAGTACCAGGCGGACGGCAAGGACCAGCCCCGCCTGATCGCTCACTACATTGCCGGTATGACCGACCGCTACGCCATCCGCGAGTACCGCCGACTGTTCGAGGTGCGCGAAGGCATCTGACCGGGTGGGCGGTGTCCCACCGCATTCCGGGTTGTACCGAGCGGGCGCAAACGTGGCCACCTGCCGGTTGGTCCGGGCCGTCTGTGCGCAGCGCTGATAGGTTTGCGGCCTATGCGCAGGCTTTTCCCCGGGGTTTTTCGCCCGCCTCCACCACATCCCGGGAGTACCGCCGGATGGCCCGGTGGGCTTTTTCGCTACAGAACTCCAATACTGCCAGGCGAAGTGGCTACCGATCCATGGTTGGCAGATTGCAGTGCCGACGGCTCACAGATGGCCCCATAAATGGGGACAGATTTGTTACCATGCTGACTTCCGAAGGAGGTTTGCATGGCCAGATTGCCGCGTTTGCAGATGGCGGGAGTGCCGGTGCACGTGTTGTTGCGGGGCAACAATCGGCAGCCAGTGTTTTTTGCCGATGGCGACTACGCGCTGTACCTCGACTGTCTGCGCATGGCGGCACGCGAGCACGACTTTGCCGTGCACGGCTTTGCCTTGCTGCCCAACCATATCCATCTGATCGGCACGCCCCGCCAGGCCGACAGCCTCAGCAAGACGATGCAGGCCGTGGGTCGGCGCTACACGCGGCAGGTCAATCTGCTAACCGGGCGTTCCGGCACCTTGTGGGAAGGGCGCTTTCGCTCGACCCTGTTCGATCCCGCTGAATACCTGTTGCCGCTGCTGTGCTACGTCGATTCGAATCCGGTGCGGGCTGGAATAGTGGCAATGCCGGAGCACTATCGCTGGAGCAGCTTCCGCCATCATGCGGGCCTCGAGTCCATTTCGTGGGTGAGTGATCACTCTGATTACTGGGCGCTTGGTAACACGCCATTCGAGCGCCAGCTGCGCTATCGCGAGTACTGCGTGGAAGGGCTGTCGAGCCTGCAGCTGCAGCACCTGCGCACGCATGTGCATAGCGGCTGGCCGCTGGGGGGTGAGGCCTTTCTCGCGCGTCTTGCGCGTACTGCCGAGCGCCGTGTCAGTCCCTTGGCAAAAGGCCGTCCACCAAGGGCCGCGACCGGATCGAATTAACCTGTCCCTATTTATTATGGTGCGCATGATGCACCAAGATGGAATAGTTATCCGACCCCATTTAAAAATTTTGCGCGTGGGAAATCGATCTCGTATAGTGCTTTTCACCCACAGAAATTGTGCGGCGCGCCATTGCGCCCTCTCTTCTGACCCCGCGCCGATGTCGCGTCGTCATGGAAGGCTCCGGTCGCGCCTCACGCAACCGGAAGACCACCGTGGACGCACATTCGCAGCAGACTTTACCCGCCGCCCAAGGCCTGTACGATCCCGCCAACGAGCATGACGCTTGCGGCGTGGGTTTTATTGCCCATATCAAGGGCCATCGCAACCACGAGATCGTCCAACAGGGCCTGAAGATCCTCGAGAATCTCGACCACCGGGGCGCCGTCGGCGCGGATCCGCTGATGGGCGACGGTGCGGGCATCCTGCTGCAGATTCCCGATCAGCTGTTCCGCGAGGAAATGGCGGTGCAGGGCGTGAAGTTGCCGCCAGCCGGCGAATATGGCGTCGGCATGGTCTTCCTGCCCAAGGAGCACGCTTCCCGACTGGCGTGCGAACAGGAACTGGAGCGCACGGTTCGCCTCGAAGGCCAGATCATGCTGGGCTGGCGCGACGTGCCGGTCGACAAGTCCATGCCGATGTCGCCGACGGTGCGCGAAACCGAGCCGGTGATCCGCCAGATCTTCATCGGCCGCGGCCGCGACATCATGACCACTGATGCGCTCGAGCGGAAGCTGTACGTCATCCGCAAGACCGCCAGCCACGCCATTCAGGCGCTCAAGCTGAAGCACGGCAAGGAATATTTCGTGCCGTCGATGTCGGCGCGCACCATCGTCTACAAGGGCTTGCTGCTGTGCGAGCAGGTCGGCCGCTACTACCGCGACCTCGCCGATCCGCGCACGGTCTCGGCGCTCGCCCTGGTGCATCAGCGCTTCTCGACCAATACTTTCCCGGCCTGGGAACTGGCCCACCCGTACCGCCTCGTGGCGCACAACGGCGAAATCAACACCGTCAAGGGCAACGTCAACTGGGTGAACGCACGGACCGGCTCGATTTCTTCGCCGGTGCTCGGTGCGGATCTCGAGAAGCTGTGGCCGCTGATCTACCCTGGCCAGTCCGACACCGCTTCGTTTGACAACTGTCTTGAACTCCTGACGATGGCGGGCTATCCGCTTGCCCACGCTGTGATGATGATGATCCCGGAAGCGTGGGAACAGCACACGCTGATGGATGACAATCGCCGCGCGTTCTACGAGTACCACGCAGCGATGATGGAGCCGTGGGATGGTCCGGCGGCGATTGCCTTTACCGATGGCCGCCAGATCGGTGCGACACTGGACCGCAATGGCCTGCGTCCGGCGCGTTACTACGTCACCGATGACGATTACGTGGTAATGGCGTCGGAAGCAGGCGTGCTGCCGTTCGCCGAGTCGAAGATCGTCAAGAAGTGGCGCCTGCAGCCGGGCAAGATGTTCCTGATCGACATGGAGCAGGGCCGCATCATCGACGACAAGGAACTCAAGGACAACCTCGCCAACGCCAAGCCATACAAGAGTTGGGTCGACGCGGTGCGGATCAAGCTCGACGAACTCGAGCCGATGCCCGATGACCTGGCTGCGCAGGACCTGCTCATGCGTACGCCGGCCGCGCGCCTGCTCGACCGGCAGCAAGCCTTCGGCTTTACGCAGGAAGACATCAAGTTCCTGATGGCGCCGATGGCCATTGCCGGCGAGGAAGCCACCGGCTCGATGGGCAACGACTCGCCGCTGGCCGTGCTGTCGAACAAAAACAAGACGCTGTACCACTACTTCAAGCAGCTGTTCGCGCAGGTCACCAACCCGCCGATCGATCCGATCCGCGAGAACATGGTGATGTCGCTCGTGTCCTTCGTTGGGCCCAAGCCGAACCTGCTGGACACCAACAACATCAACCCGCCGATGCGGCTCGAAGTGAGCCAGCCTGTGCTCGACTTCAAGGACATCGCCAAGATCCGCAAGATCGAGCACTACACCGGCGGCAAGTTCCGTTCGTACGAGCTGAACATCTGCTATCCGCTCGCCTGGGGCAAGGAAGGTATCGAAGCACGCCTGGCATCTCTGTGCGCCGAAGCGGTGGATGCGGTCAAGTCGGGCTACAACATCCTGATCGTGTCCGATCGCCGCGTGGGTGGCGACCAGGTTGCGATCCCGGCATTGCTGGCCACTTCCGCCGTGCACCAGCACCTGGTCGAAAAGGGCTTGCGTACCAGTACCGGCCTGGTGGTCGAAACCGGCTCGGCCCGCGAAGTGCACCACTTCGCGCTGCTCGCCGGCTATGGCGCGGAAGCCGTGCACCCGTACCTCTCGCTCGAGACGCTGGCGGAAATGTCGAAGTCGCTGCCGGGGGACCTGTCGCCGGAAAAGGCGATCAAGAACTACACCAAGGCCATCGGCAAGGGCCTGCAGAAAGTCATGTCCAAGATGGGCATCTCGACCTATATGTCGTACACCGGCGCGCAGATCTTCGAGGCCATCGGCCTGAGCCGCGAACTGGTCGACAAGTACTTCAAGGGTACTGCTTCGAATGTCGGCGGCATTGGCCTGTTCGAAGTTGCCGAGGAGGCGCTGCGCTTGCACCGCGATGCGTTCGGCAACAATCCGGTGTTGGCCTCGATGCTCGACGCCGGCGGCGAATACGCTTTCCGCATCCGCGGTGAAGACCACATGTGGACGCCGGATTCGATCGCCAAGCTGCAGCATTCGACGCGCGCGAATTCGTACCAGACATACAAGGAATACGCCAACCTGATCAACGACCAGAGCAAGCGCCACATGACGCTGCGCGGCCTGTTCGAATTCAAGCTGGATCCGGCCAAGGCGATTCCGCTCGAGGAAGTCGAGCCGGCCAAGGAAATCGTCAAGCGCTTTGCCACAGGTGCGATGTCGCTCGGCTCGATCTCGACCGAAGCGCACAGCACGCTGGCGATCGCCATGAACCGTATCGGCGGCAAGTCGAACACGGGCGAGGGTGGTGAGGACGAGCGCCGCTACCGCAACGAACTACGCGGCATTCCCATCAAGAAGGGCGATACGGTCGCAGGCATCGTTGGCAATGACGTGATCGTCAGCGACACGGAACTGCAGGATGGCGATTCGCTGCGTTCACGCATCAAGCAGGTGGCCTCGGGACGCTTCGGTGTGACGGCGGAATACCTGGTCTCGGCTGACCAGATCCAGATCAAGATGGCGCAGGGCGCCAAGCCGGGCGAAGGCGGCCAGCTGCCGG
Organism: Imbroritus primus; assembly: GCA_000272025.2. Classification (GTDB taxonomy): domain Bacteria; phylum Pseudomonadota; class Gammaproteobacteria; order Burkholderiales; family Burkholderiaceae; genus Imbroritus; species Imbroritus primus. Next base: position 215,018 of record AKCV02000011.1, on the reverse strand, counting down.
GCCACAAGGTGTCCGACTACATCGGCAAGCTGCGCTACTCGGTCCCTGGCGTGGGCCTGATCTCGCCGCCGCCGCACCATGACATTTACTCGATCGAGGATCTGGCACAACTGATCCATGACCTGAAGAACGTCAACCCGCGCGCCGACATTTCGGTCAAGCTGGTATCGGAGGTCGGTGTGGGTACGGTCGCTGCCGGTGTGTCGAAGGCCAAGGCCGATCACGTGGTGATTTCCGGTCACGACGGCGGCACCGGTGCGTCACCGTGGTCGTCGATCAAGCATGCCGGCACGCCGTGGGAGCTGGGTCTCGCCGAAACGCAGCAGACGCTGATGCTCAACGGCCTGCGCAACCGCATCCGCGTGCAGGCAGATGGTCAGATGAAAACTGGCCGCGACGTGGTGATCGGCGCGCTGCTCGGCGCAGAGGAATTCGGTTTTGCGACCGCGCCGCTGGTGGTGGAAGGCTGCATCATGATGCGCAAGTGCCACCTGAACACCTGCCCGGTCGGCGTGGCGACGCAGGACCCGGTGCTGCGCAAGAAATTCAAGGGTCGCCCGGAACATGTGGTGAACTACTTTTTCTTCGTTGCCGAAGAGGCGCGCGAACTCATGGCGCAGCTCGGCATTCGCACCTTCGATGAACTCGTGGGCCGTGTCGACCTGCTCGACATGAAGGCTGGTGTGGAACATTGGAAGGCGCGTGGCCTCGACTTCTCGCGCATCTTCTACAACGTGCCGGTGGCGGAAGATCTGCCGCGCCTGCAGAGCGATGTGCAGGACCACGGACTGGAAAAGGCGCTTGATCACCAGTTGATCGAGAAGGCCAGGCAGGCGCTCGAGAAAGGCGAGCGGGTGTCGTTCATCCAGCCGGTCAAGAACGTCAACCGTACCGTCGGCGCGATGCTGTCGGGCGAAGTCGCCAAACGCTATGGTCATGAGGGGCTGCCGGACGACACCATCCACATCCAGTTGCAGGGCACGGCTGGCCAGTCGTTCGGTGCGTTCCTCGCGCATGGCGTGACGCTGGATCTGGTTGGCGACGCGAACGACTATGTCGGCAAGGGCCTGTCGGGCGGCCGGGTCATCGTGCGTACGCCGCACGAATTCCGCGGCGAACCGACGCAGAACATCATCGTCGGCAACACCGTGATGTATGGGGCGATTGCCGGCGAAGCGTACTTCAACGGCGTGGCCGGCGAGCGTTTCGCGGTGCGTAACTCGGGCGCCATTGCGGTGGCAGAGGGCACGGGTGATCACGGCTGCGAGTACATGACCGGTGGCACGGTAGTCGTACTTGGCGTGACGGGCCGCAACTTCGCGGCGGGTATGTCGGGCGGTATCGCCTACGTGTACGACGAGGACGGCCTGTTCGCCAAGCGCTGCAATACCGCCATGGTGTCGCTCGAGCCGGTGCTGTCGGCCGCCGAGCAGGAGAAGGCGGAAAGCATGGCCGGCTGGCACAACGTCAAGGGCGAGCCGCATCTCGATGAAGTCCTGCTGAAAGACCTGATCGAGAAGCACTTCCGTTATACCGGTTCGGAGCGTGCCAAGGCACTGCTGGCCGACTGGGCGAGCGCCCGCCGCAAGTTCGTGAAGGTGTTCCCTTCCGAGTACAAGCGCGCACTGGCGGAAATGTACGAGAAGAGCCAGGGACCAGCGAGCGAGGTGCTGGTCGCCTGATTGGGTTTGCCATTCTGCTGCGGTCCAGGTGCCGCAGCAGAATGCAGAAGCAGTGCATGACCGGAGCGTCTGCGATATCACGGACCTCCCCCACAAGGAATCAAGATGGGAAAAGCAACAGGTTTTCTGGAATTTCCACGCCAGAACGAGGGCTATGAAGCGCCTGAAAAGCGTGTGCGCCACTACAAGGAATTCGTGCTGGCGCTGGATGACCAGGCCGCCAAGCTCCAGGGCGCGCGCTGCATGGATTGCGGCATTCCGTTCTGCAACAACGGCTGTCCGGTGAACAACATCATCCCGGACTTCAATGACCTGGTGTATCGCCAGGACTGGAAGAGCGCCATCGAGGTGCTGCATTCCACGAACAACTTCCCCGAGTTCACGGGCCGTATCTGCCCGGCGCCGTGCGAAGCTGCCTGTACGCTCGGTATCAACGACGAGCCGGTGGGTATCAAGTCGATCGAGCACGCGATCATCGACAAGGCCTGGGAAGAGGGTTGGGTCGAGCCGCAGGTGCCGGCGCACAAGACCGGCAAGACGGTGGCCGTGGTCGGCTCCGGACCCGCCGGGATGGCAGCGGCGCAGCAGTTGGCGCGCGTGGGCCATGACGTGACGCTGTTCGAGAAGAACGACCGTATTGGCGGCCTGCTGCGCTACGGCATTCCCGATTTCAAGCTCGAAAAGACCCTGATCGACCGCCGCATGGCGCAGATGCAGGCCGAAGGCGTGACCTTCCGTACCGGCGTGCTGGTGGGCAGCGACAACATGCCGGCAGGCATCGTCAACGACGCGCGTGAAGTGGTTTCCGCACAGTCGCTGCTCGACCAGTTCGATGCCGTGCTGCTGACCGGTGGATCCGAAGTACCGCGCGATCTCCCGGTGCCAGGCCGCGAACTGAAAGGCGTGCACTATGCGCTCGAATTCCTGATCCCGCAGAACAAGGAAGTGGCCGGCGACGGCAAGAACCCGATCCGTGCAGACGGCAAGCACGTCATCGTGATCGGCGGCGGCGATACGGGCTCGGATTGCGTGGGCACGTCCAATCGTCACGGCGCCGCCTCGGTGACGCAATTCGAGCTGCTGCCGCAGCCGCCCGAATCCGAGAACAAGCCGCTGGTCTGGCCGTATTGGCCGATCAAGCTGCGCACCTCGTCGTCGCACGAAGAGGGTTGCGAGCGTGACTGGTCGGTAGCGACCAAGGCGCTGACGGGCGAAAATGGCAAGGTCACCGGCTTGACGGCAGTTCGCGTCGAGTGGAAGGACGGCCGCATGCAGGAAGTTGCCGGCAGCGAGTTCACGCTGAAGGCCGACCTCGTGCTGCTGGCCATGGGCTTTACCAACCCGGTCGGCTCGGTGCTCGAGGCCTTCGGCGTCGACCGTGATGCCCGCCAGAACGCCAAGGCGGCCACGGAAGGTGAACAGGCCTATGCCACCAACGTGCCCAAGGTATTCGCTGCCGGCGACATGCGCCGCGGCCAGTCGCTTGTGGTCTGGGCCATCCGCGAAGGCCGCCAGGCCGCGCGTACCGTCGATGCCTACCTGATGGGGCATTCCGAATTGCCGCGCTGAGGCGCCTTGACATGGCATTCCGGTCGGGTTCGCCTGGCCGGTACGCGTCAGCCCACCGGGGACTGGCGCTTCCAACGGGGCCGTCGGCCCCGTCTTTCTTTGCCCAGCCTGGATCCGCTCATGGTTTACATGGGTAATCAGCACGCCATCGTCATGCCTACAATCTCCTGACGATTGCGGCGCGTGGTGGCTTGCGCCCGCAATTGCCTTCGGGAGCGACTTGCCATGTCCGACATGCCTTGCCATGCCGTTTGTCGATTGCGCAGGTTGGCAGGTTGGTCTGTCTTCATCCACCTGCTCGCCGGGCTGTTGCTGGCAGGCGGCCTCATGCAGGGCGCCGGCGCCGAGGCGCTCGCTGTCGCGCCTCTGTTGACTGGCCCTTCGGGATATCCGGCGCGCAGCATCGATCTTGTCATCCCCTTTCCGCCGGGCGGCGCGCAGGATGTCCTGGCGCAACTGCTGGCCGAACGCCTTACTCGGCAGATGGACGTGCCCGTGACGGTGTCCAACCGGCTCGGCGCCAATGGCGCCGTGGCCAGCGAGGCCGTGGCCCGGGCTGCCGCAGATGGCCATGTGCTGTTGCTGCAGCAGGCCAGCCTCGCCCTCCAGCCGGGGCGCGAGCCGCGCGCGCCCGATCCGGCGCGCGACCTCACACCGGTGGGCCGCGTGGCGATCGCGCCCCTGTTCCTGGTGATCGACGCCCGTATTCCCGCGCACACTGTCGCCGAGTGGCTGGCGCTGCTGCGCAGCCGGCCGCAAGCCTATAGCTACGGATACGGGACAGCTGGCAGCCTGGCCTGGCTATATACCGACCGGGCGAGCCGGCAGGGTGACGTGCCGCAATTGGCCGCCAAGGGTGAGGCTGCTGTGGTGCAGGACATGCTGGCGGGCCGCATCAGTGCATGTTTCTGTGCCCTGCCCTCGGTACAGGCCCAGGTCCGCAGCGGTAAGCTGCGGGTGATAGCCGCGACCGGCGAGGCGCGTTCGGCGCTCTTGCCGGCGGTTCCCACCTTTCGCGAATCAGGCTACGACGGCTACACGGCCGAGCAGTGGCTGGGGTTGTTCGCGCCACCTCGCACCCCCCAGGCGATCGTCCAGCGCCTGGCCAGTGAGCTGCGGCGCACACTGACATCGGCCGATGTGCGCGAGCGTCTGGCCGTGGCCGGTCTGGTGCCGCTGGTGGATACGCCGCAGTCGTTCGCGGCGACATTGCACGATGATGCGAGCCGATGGCATCGAACGGCGCGACTGGGCGAAACGCCCGCGCTGGCGGAATGACGGTCGAGCTTTCCAAAAAACGCAAAATATTGTCAATTCCCACCAAGGAATGTGATGTTTCCACGCACTTGGAAACGAACAGAGCTGATCCCTTTTATAATGGCGACTCTCCCGAAATCGGTCCGCGCCCTTGTCAGATACTCCTGTTGTTGCCTTGCGCAACGTCGATTTTGCTTATCAACCCGGTGAAAGAACCATTCTTTCCGGGTTGAACATGCATTTCCCGCGCGGCAAGGTCGTGGCCGTGATGGGCGGGTCAGGCTGTGGCAAGACCACGGTATTGCGGCTGATTGGCGGCCAGGTTCGTCCGCAGCAGGGCGAGGTGCTGTTCAACGGCGACAACATTCCCGCCATGTCTACGCGTGCGCTGTACGAGGCGCGCCGCCAGATGGGCATGCTATTCCAGTTCGGCGCGTTGTTCACCGACATGTCGGTGTTCGACAATGTGGCGTTTCCGCTGCGCGAGCACACCGATCTGCCCGAGGCCATGATCCGCGACCTCGTGCTGCTCAAACTGAACGCGGTGGGGCTGCGCGGCGCACGCGACCTTCAGCCCTCGCAGATCTCCGGTGGCATGGCGCGGCGTGTGGCGCTGGCGCGGGCGATTGCGCTCGATCCGTCCCTGATCATGTACGACGAGCCGTTTGCCGGCCTCGATCCGATCTCGCTGGGGCTCACGGCCAAGCTGATCCGGCAGCTCAACGATGCACTCGGTGCGACGTCGATCATCGTCTCGCACGACGTGCATGAAACCTTTCAGATCGCCGACTACGTTTACTTCATTGCCAATGGCCGCATTGCCGCGGAAGGCGAGCCCCAAGCCCTGCGGGCGTCTTCAGATCCGTTCGTGCGGCAGTTCGTCGACGCCCAGGCTGACGGCCCGGTGCCGTTCCACTATCCCGGCGCGGGACTGGCGAACGATTTCGGCCTGACGCAAGGGGAGCGCACATGATTTCGGCGATTGGCGCCAAGGTCCGCGAGACGATCGTCGACCTTGGCCATGCGACACGGCTGTTCTTCGTCGTGCTGGGCATGAGTCCGGCGGCCCTGCGCCGTTTTCAGCTGATCGTGGACCAGATGTTCTTCGTCGGCAACCGGTCTTTCGTGATCATCGCCGTGTCTGGCCTGTTCGTTGGCTTCGTGCTGGGGTTGCAGGGGTATTACACGCTCAACCGCTATGGGTCGGAGCAGGCGCTTGGCCTGCTGGTGGCCCTGTCGCTGGTGCGCGAGCTCGGCCCTGTGGTGACCGCCTTGCTGTTCGCCGGGCGCGCCGGTACCTCGCTGACGGCGGAAATCGGACTGATGAAGGCCGGTGAGCAGTTGAGCGCCATGGAGATGATGGCGGTGAACCCGCTGCAGCGCGTGCTTGCGCCGCGGTTCTGGGCCGGCGTGCTGGCCATGCCGATCCTCGCCGCGATCTTCAGTGCGGTGGGCGTCATGGGCGGCTATATCGTCGGTGTCCAGCTGATCGGCGTCGATTCAGGCGCGTTCTGGTCGCAGATGCAGGGCGGCGTCGATGTGTTCGACGACGTGCTGAATGGTGTATTGAAAAGCCTGGTGTTTGGCGTGGCAGTGACGTTCATCGCCGTGTACCAGGGGTATGAGGCGAAACCGACGCCCGAGGGCGTATCGCGTGCCACCACGCGTACCGTGGTGCTCAGTTCGCTGGCCGTGCTCGGCCTCGATTTTTTGCTGACCGCGTTGATGTTCAGCACCTGACGGACAACAATCATGAAGAAGAATGTGCTCGATTTCTGGGTGGGGCTGTTTGTGCTGATCGGCGCGGCGGCCCTGCTGTTTCTGGCGCTCAAGGCGGGCAACATGAGCTCCCTGTCCTTCGAGCCCACCTACCAGGTGCTCGCCCGTTTCGACAACATCGGCGGCCTCAAGCCGCGCGCGCCGGTGAAAAGCGCCGGGGTCGTGGTCGGCCGGATCGCCGAGATCCGTTTTGACGACAAGACCTACCAGGCGACCGTGGTGATGAACATCGAGAAGCGCTACAAGTTTCCCAAGGACTCGTCCGCCAAGATCCTGACTTCCGGCCTGCTTGGCGAGCAGTACGTAGGCCTCGAGGCAGGTGGCGACGAGGCCATGCTGGCCGATGGCAACCGCATCACCATGACGCAGTCGGCCGTGGTACTCGAGAACCTGATCGGCCAGTTCCTCTATAACAAGGCTGCCGACGCGGGTGGCGAAAAAGCAGCGCCGGCTGCACCGGCTGCACCTACGCTCACCCCGCCCGGCTTGCCGCCGCAGCCTGCCCTACCATAACAACAAGACCGTTTACTCCAGGATGCTTCCGTGAACCCTGCCGCCTTTTTCCGTCCCCGCGCGCTGGCTGCTGCTGTCATGATCGCTACGCTCTCGGCCTGTGCTACCGGGCCGAATGCCAATCCGCGCGATCCGCTTGAGCCGATGAACCGCGAAATCCACCGCATCAACGAGGATCTCGATACCGGCATCATCAAGCCGGTGGCGCAACTCTACGCCGATTACGTGCCGTCGCCGGTGCGGACAGCGGTGGGCAATGTCTTTTCGAATTTCAGCGACATGTATTCGGCGGTCAACAATCTGCTGCAGGCCAAGCCCGGCCGTGCGGCGGAAGACACCATGCGTGTCGCGATCAATTCCGTGTTCGGCCTTGGCGGCCTGATCGATATCGCCACGCCGGCGGGCCTGCCCAAGTACAAGGAAGACTTCGGCCAGACGCTCGGCTACTGGGGCCTGCCGTCCGGCCCGTACATGGTGTTGCCGCTGCTCGGACCAAGTACGGTGCGCGATACCGCGGGCATGCTGGTGGACCTGCAGCTGGAGCCGCTCGCCTATATGGACAGCACAGCCCTGCAATACTCGCTGGCGGGGCTGTTCGTGATCGACAAGCGCTCACGCCTGCTTGGCACCACCTCGCTGCTCGAAGCGGCGGCGCTGGACAAATACAGTTTCCTGCGTGATAGCTACCTGCAGCGCCGCGAATACCTGGTGTACGACGGCAATCCGCCGCTTCCGCCGGCACCGTCTGATTCCACAAGCGATCCCGCACCGGCCGCGCCGGCTGATGGAACGGATGTCCAGTCGAAGTAACTGACCGGATGGTGATGGATGCGCGCAGGCAATGTCTGCCATCGCAAAACGCGCGCATTTCTTTGCAACATTTTGTGAATCTCGCGTGATTTGGCGGAGGTTCGACGAACTTGCGCAGACCTGCCATCGTCCAATGCAATGTCCGGCACTGCGTGACGTGGTCGGGCAAGTGGTCTGCCCTTAACTCTGTAAAGGACTGTTCATGTTGAAGAAGCTTCTTGCTCCCCTGTTGGCATCGCTCCTGACGCTGGTCGCCGTGGGTGCCGCTGCGGCGCCGCAGGATGCCACCACGCCTGATGGCCTGGTCAAGTCCCTGGTGAATGATGTGATGACCTCGGTCAAGGCCGATAAGGATATCCAGGCCGGCAATGTGCCCAAGATCATCGCGCTGGTCGATCAGAAGATCGTGCCCTATGCCAATTTCCAGAAAACCACCCAGCTCGTGATGGGCCGTGCCTGGTCGCAAGCCACGCCGCAGCAGCAGGCGCAGATTACCGACGAGTTCAAGAAACTGCTGGTACGTACCTATGCCGGCGCGATCTCGCAGATTCGCGATCAGACCGTGCAGTACCGCCCGTTCCGCGCCGCGCCCGAGGACACCGATGTGGTCGTGCGGACCCAGGTCATCAACAACGGCGAACCGATCCAGCTCGACTACCGCCTGGAAAAGACCGCCGCCGGTTGGAAGGTCTATGACATCAACGTGCTGGGCGCTTGGCTGATCGAGGCGTATCGCAGCCAGTTCAGCCAGATGATCAGCCAGCAGGGCATCGATGGCCTGCTGAAGTTCCTGCAGGACCGCAACCGCCAGCTGGCTGCTGCCAAGTCCTGATTCCCTGCTGATCCCGGGCCCCGGCCGTGCCGGGGACTCCCTGTTTCGTTCTGGATTGCACCATGCTGACGCTCGCCGCTGCCCTGACCAATCGCAATGCCACAGAAACCCTCCAGGAAGGGCTCGCTCAATTGGCGCATGGTGATTTGTCGGTCGACTGCGGTGCCTTGACGCAGATCGACTCCGCCGCCATTGCCGTGCTGCTGGGCTGGCAGCGAGCGGCGCAGGCGCAGCAACGGCAACTCGTGATCCAGCGGCCGCCGGCGCAACTGCTCAGTCTCGCCTCGGTCTATGGTGTGGCGGAGCTGCTCGGCTTCCAGACCGCCGCGTTGGCCGCTAATGCCGCGACCGCCACCGTCGCACACTGACGCGTGTTCGCCCGGTAAGTGGTCTTTTAAGCGGTTTTACGGTCACATTCTGTTGCCAATCCATGCGCCGCCAGGTGCATGGCATTCAGCAGGCCAGGGCCGCCATCCCCTATAATCTCAGGTTGTTCATCTCTTGCCCCCGTCGCATTCTGCTGGCGCATGACCATGTGTCGTGATGCCGGGACGTTTGCCGGCGCGCGGGTCCGCCCGGATTGGCCATGAAAGCCATAGAAATCAGTCACGTCCACAAATCGTACCGTAGCCTGCATGCGCTCAAGGGCGTCAGCCTGTCGGTCGAGCAGGGCGAGTTTTTTGGTCTGCTGGGCCCGAATGGCGCCGGCAAGACGACGCTGATCTCGATCCTCGCCGGACTCAATCGCGCCGACTCCGGACGCGTCAGCGTGCTCGGGCACGATGTGGTGTCGGACTATCGCATGGCGCGCCGGCTGCTGGGCGTCGTGCCACAGGAGCTCGTGTTCGATCCGTTTTTTACGGTGCGTGAGACCCTGCGTATCCAGTCTGGCTATTTCGGTTTACGCCGCAATGACGACTGGATCGACGAGGTCGTGGCGAACCTCGACCTCACCAGCAAGGCCGACGCCAACATGCGCGCCCTGTCGGGGGGCATGAAGCGGCGCGTACTGGTGGCCCAGGCACTGGTGCACCGGCCGCCGGTGATCCTGCTCGACGAGCCGACTGCCGGGGTCGATGTGGAGTTGCGGCAGACTTTGTGGAAATTCATTTCGCGTCTCAATCGGGAGGGGCATACGATCATCCTGACCACGCACTACCTGGAAGAGGCCGAGTCGCTGTGCGGCCGCATCGCCATGCTGAAGTTTGGCGACGTGGTGGCGCTCGATACCACGCGCAACCTGCTCAAGCAGTTTGCCGGGTTGCAACTGGCCCTGTCGCTGTCCGGCGCACCCTTGCCGCCAGCGCTCGAGGCACGCCGTATTCCGGGACGTCCGGCCGAGCAGGGTATTCGCCTGCGGTTGTCCGGCTACGATGAGGTCGAAGGCATTCTGGCCACATGCCGCGAGGCAGGCTGCGTTATCGAGGACCTGGAAGTGCAGAAGGCCGACCTGGAAGACGTGTTCGTGCAGATCATGCGCCGTGAAGGCGCGGTGGCTGATACCGCCATGGAGTCGGTCGCATGAAGCCGGTGGATATGAAGCCCGCGGTAGACACGAAACCCGTCATTCCCGGCGACGCTGCCGGCACGGTCGGCAGCCTGGTGGGGTTCCGCACCTTGTTCTACAAGGAAATCCTGCGGTTCTGGAAGGTTGGTTTCCAGACCGTCGCCGCGCCGGTGCTGACAGCGCTGTTGTACCTGCTGATCTTCGGCCATGTACTGGAAGACCGCGTGAAGGTCTACGACCAGATCACCTACACCGCATTCCTGGTACCCGGCCTGGTGATGATGAGTGTGCTGCAGAACGCCTTCGCCAACAGCTCGTCCTCGCTGATCCAGTCCAAGATCACCGGCAACCTCGTGTTCGTGCTGCTGCCGCCGCTGTCGCACTGGGAGATGTATGGGGCCTATGTATTGGCCGCCACGGTACGCGGTCTGGCGGTGGGCTGCGGCGTGCTGGTGGTGACCGCGTGGTTCGCGCATCTGTCGTTCGCGCATCCCGGCTGGATTCTCGTATTCGCCCTGGTGGGCGCGGGCGTGCTCGGTACACTAGGGCTCATTGCCGGCATCCTGGCCGAGAAATTCGACCAGCTCGCGGCCTTCCAGAATTTCCTGATCATGCCCGCGACCTTCCTGTCTGGCGTGTTCTATTCGATCCACTCGTTGCCGCCGTTCTGGCAAGCTGTGTCGCATGCCAACCCGTTCTTCTACATGATCGACGGGTTCCGCTACGGTTTCTTCGGCGTGTCCGACGTGCCGCCGCTGCGCAGCCTGCTGATCATGCTGGCGGCGTTCGTGACCGTGGCGGCGATCGCGCTGCATATGCTGCGTACCGGATTCAAGCTGCGTCACTGATTCTTCGTCGAGTTCATTCATCATGTTGCCTACTCCTGAAGCCGTGAAAAACTACATTGCCGCCGGCCTACCGTGCGAGCATCTGTCCGTCGAGGGCGACGGGCAGCACTTCTTCGCCACCATCGTCAGCGAAGCGTTCGTCGGCAAGCGCCTGATCCAGCGCCATCAACTGGTCTACCAGGCGCTCGGGGACCGCATGCGCGAGGAAATCCACGCCCTGTCGATGAAGACGCTGACCCCCGAAGAGTGGGCCGGCCAGGCCGGCTGAACCTGATTGCGCTGCCAGGCTGGCGGCGCCCACTACCACCAAACGAGTCTGTATGGACAAGCTACTGATTGAAGGCAACGGTCCCCTGCATGGCGACATCCAGGTATCCGGCGCCAAGAATGCGGCGCTGCCGATCCTCTGTGCGGGATTGCTGACGGCGGAGGATGTCCATCTCAGCAATGTGCCCAACCTGCAGGACGTACGCACCATGCTGCGCCTGCTGCGGCAGATGGGCGTGCGTGCCGAGCAGGAGGGCGAAAGCGTTCTCCTGAACGGCGCCGGCATTAATTCGCCGGAAGCCCCGTACGAGCTGGTGAAGACCATGCGGGCCTCGATCCTGGTATTGGGTCCGTTGCTGGCACGCTTCGGCGAGGCGCGGGTATCGCTGCCTGGCGGCTGCGCCATCGGCGCACGGCCGGTGGACCAGCACATCAAGGGCCTGCAGGCCATGGGTGCGAGCGTGACGATCGAGCACGGCTTCATCAACGCCCGCGCGGCGCGGCTGAAGGGCGCGCGCATCATCACCGACATGATCACCGTCACCGGCACGGAAAACCTGCTGATGGCCGCCACGCTGGCCGATGGCGAGACCGTGCTCGAGAATGCGGCACGCGAGCCGGAAGTCAGCGACCTCGCCCACCTGCTGGTGAAGATGGGTGCGCACATCGAAGGTATCGGCACCGACCGTCTGGTGATCCAGGGCGTCGAGCGGCTTGGCGGGGCCAGCCACACCGTGGTCGGCGACCGTATCGAGGCCGGCACGTTCCTGTGCGCCGTGGCTGCGGCGGGCGGCGATGTCACACTGCGCGGCATCGATCCGACGATTCTCGATGCCGTGCTCGACAAGCTGCGCGAGGCCGGTGTGCAGATCGAGTCGGGCACCGACTGGATCCGCGTGCGCATGAGCGGGCGGCCGCGTGCCGTCAGCTTTCGCACGTCCGAATACCCGGCGTTCCCGACCGACATGCAGGCCCAGTTCATGGCACTCAATGCCGTCGCGGAGGGTGCGGCGACGGTCACCGAGACCATCTTCGAGAACCGTTTTATGCACGTGCAGGAACTCAACCGGCTCGGCGCGAACATTGCCATCGAAGGTAACACCGCCGTGGTGACCGGCGTCCCGGCCCTGTCCGGCGCCATGGTCATGGCGACCGACCTGCGCGCCTCGGCCAGCCTGGTGATTGCTGGCCTCGTGGCCCAGGGCGAAACGCTGATCGACCGCATTTACCATCTCGATCGCGGCTACGACCGCATGGAGCACAAACTGAGCGCCGTGGGCGCCAAGATCCGCCGCATCTCCGCATGAGCGGCGCAGGACTCAAAATGAATGCTTCCCCGAATTTACTGACGCTGGCGCTGTCCAAAGGACGGATTTTCACGGAAACGCTGCCGCTGCTCGCTGCCGCTGGCATCAACGTCGCCGAAGATCCGGAAACCTCGCGCAAACTCATCCTGCCGACTTCCGACCCTGGTGTGCGCGTGATCATCGTGCGCGCTTCGGATGTGCCGACGTATGTGCAATACGGCGCGGCCGATTTCGGCGTGGCCGGCAAGGATGTCCTGATGGAGCACGGCATGAGCGGGCTGTACGCGCCGATCGATCTGAACATCGCCAAGTGCCGCATGTCGGTCGCCGTGCCGCAGGGCTTCGATTACGCCAGCGCGGTGCGCCAGGGCGCGCGGCTGCGCGTGGCGACCAAATACGTTGATACCGCGCGTGAGCACTTTGCCAAGAAAGGGGTGCATGTCGACCTGATCAAACTGTACGGCTCCATGGAACTGGGCCCGCTGGTGGGCCTGGCCGATGCCATCGTCGATCTGGTCAGTAGCGGCAACACCCTGCGTGCCAACAATCTGGTTGAAGTGGAGGAAATCGCCCAGATCTCTTCCCGACTGGTCGTCAATCAGGCTGCCCTGAAGCTGAAGCGCGAGCGGCTTGCGCCGATTCTGGAAGCCTTCGAGCGGGCCTCGGCGACCGCCTGACAGGATTTACCGATATGACTTTCAAGATCCGACAGTTCGATTCCAGCAGCGCCGACTTTGCCGTTGCGCTGCGCAAGGTGCTGGCCTTCGAGGCCAGCGAGGACGCGGCTATCGACCAAGCAGCTGCAGGCATCCTGGCGAATGTGCGCGTGCGCGGGGACAGCGCGGTGCTCGAATACACTGCGCGTTTCGACGCGGTGGAAGCCGAGTCGCTGAGCGCGCTGCAACTGCCCCAGGCCGAACTCGACGCTGCCCTGGAAGGGCTCGAGCCAAAACGGCGCGCCGCGCTGGAAGCGGCGGCGGCACGCGTGCGCGCCTATCACGAGAAGCAGCGCATCGAATGCGGCAGCCATAGCTGGGACTACACCGAGGCCGATGGCACGGTGCTGGGCCAGAAAGTGACGCCGCTCGACCGCGTGGGCATCTATGTGCCGGGCGGCAAGGCCGCGTATCCGTCCTCGGTACTGATGAATGCGATTCCGGCGCGTGTCGCAGGCGTGCGCGAGATCATCATGGTGGTGCCGACGCCGCGTGGCGTGCGCAATCCGCTTGTGCTGGCTGCCGCAGCCATCGCCGGGGTCGATCGTGTGTTCACGATCGGCGGGGCACAGGCCGTGGGCGCGCTGGCCTATGGCACCGAAACCATTCCGCAGGTCGACAAGATCGTCGGTCCCGGCAATGCCTATGTCGCCGCGGCCAAGCGCCGGGTGTTCGGCACCGTTGGCATCGACATGATCGCCGGCCCTTCGGAAATCCTCGTGCTGTGCGATGGCACGACCGATCCGGACTGGGTCGCCATGGACCTGTTCTCGCAGGCCGAGCACGATGAGCTGGCGCAGTCGATCCTCCTGAGTCCCGATGCAGCCTTCCTGTCGGCGGTGGAGGCCAGTATCCAGCGCCTGCTGCCGACCATGGCACGCAAGGACGTGATCGAGAAGTCGCTTCAGGACCGCGGCGCGCTGATCAAGGTACGCGATATGGACGAGGCCTGCGCCATTGCCAACGACATCGCCCCCGAGCACCTGGAGATCTCTGCGCAGAACCCGCGTCACTGGGCCGACAAGATCCGCCATGCCGGTGCGATCTTCCTGGGCCGTTTCACCAGCGAATCGCTGGGCGACTACTGTGCCGGGCCGAACCACGTGCTGCCCACTTCGCGCACCGCGCGTTTTTCGTCGCCGCTGGGCGTCTATGACTTCATCAAGCGCTCGAGCGTCATCGAAGTGAGCGAAGCCGGGGCGCAGATGCTGGGCGAGATCGCAGCGGAACTGGCGTATGGCGAGGGATTGCAGGCGCATGCGCGCAGCGCCGAGTATCGCTGGAAGGCGAACAACTGAGCTGCGGGGCTGTGGGAGGTCCCGGGGTCGGGCAGGTGAAACCGGCTGTTGCGGGACCAAACGTAGGGGTTTGTACCCGAACGTGGGTACAATGCAGCCGTCAACAATCATTTGTCTGCGCCATGGCGGGCCCCACCATGTCCATGGCGTGACAGCGGATGTCCGAAGGGCATCCTTTTGGGAAAAGTTATGCGAGTCGCCTCGGTCAATCGCGATACGTCGGAAACCAAGATTCACGTATCGCTCAATCTCGACGGCACGGGCCAGCAGAAGCTGGCAACCGGCGTGCCGTTCCTCGACCATATGCTGGATCAAATTGCCCGCCACGGCATGATCGATCTGGAAGTCACCGCGCACGGCGATACGCACATCGACGACCACCACACCGTGGAAGACGTCGGCATTACCCTGGGACAGGCGGTGGCCAAGGCCATCGGCGACCGCAAGGGCATCACCCGCTACGGCCACAGCTATGTGCCGCTCGACGAAGCGCTGTCGCGTGTGGTGATCGACTTCTCGGGCCGTCCCGGCCTGGAGTTCCATGTGCCGTTTACGCGTGCCCGTGTGGGCAACTTCGATGTCGACCTGACCATCGAGTTCTTCCGCGGCTTCGTGAATCACGCGGGTGTCACGCTGCACATCGACAATCTGCGCGGCATCAATGCCCACCACCAGTGCGAGACCGTGTTCAAGGCCTTTGGCCGGGCGCTACGCATGGCGGTGGAGCGTGATGCGCGTGCGGCCAACGTGATTCCGTCGACCAAGGGCAGCCTCTGATCCTGGAGCAAGCGCTCCAGTTTCGACCCGGGCTGGCAGGATGTCCAGCAGCGTGCTGATGCTTCCATGGAAACGCTCAAGTCCTTCATCTCGCTGCTGGCGCTGATCAACCCGATCGGGGCGATTCCGTTCTTCATCAGTCTGACGCTGAGCCAGAGCGAGGCGGAGAAGCAGCACACGATCAAGATCGCCGCGATATCCGTGGCTATCGTGATTGGCGTCTCGGCGCTGGTGGGGCAGCAGATCATCGCGTTTTTCGGGATTTCGGTCGCATCGCTGCAGGTGGGCGGGGGCATTATCATGCTGTTGATGGCGGTCAGCATGATCAATGCGCAGACCAGCCGGACGCGCGCTACGCCGGAAGAAGAGGGTGAAGCCGAAGCCAAGGCCAGCATCGCGGTGGTCCCGCTGGCGATTCCGCTGCTGACGGGGCCGGGTTCGATCAGTACCGTGGTGGTCTATGCCGGCAAGGCGGAGCATTGGTACGAATTGCTGTTCCTGTGCGGGATTGGCGCCGTGATCGGCGTCATCGTGTGGGGTGTGTTCCGGGTGGCCGAGCCGATTGCGCGCATGATCGGCCGCACGGGCATCAATATTGGCACGCGCCTGATGGGGCTGATCCTGTCGGCGCTGGCCGTGGAATTTATTGTGGACGGGTTGAAAACCCTGCTGCCGGTTCTCAAATCATGACAACCATTGCGATTGTGGATTATGGAATGGGCAACCTGCGTTCTGTTGCCCAGGCTGTGCGGGCCGCTGCGCCGGAAGCCGACGTGCGGGTCACCGCGGATGCCGCGGACCTGCGGGCGGCCGAGCGGGTGGTGCTGCCGGGCCAGGGCGCGATGCCCGACTGCATGCAGGCCCTGAACGATTCGGGCCTGCGCGAGGCGGTGCTCGAAGCAGCGCGCAGCAAGCCCATGCTCGGTGTGTGCGTGGGCGAACAGATGCTGTTCGACTGGAGCGCCGAGGCGCGCACGCCGGGTGGGCGCACGCCGGGCCTGGGTTTGCTGCCGGGGGGCGTGGTACGGTTCGACCTGGAAAACCGGCTGCAACCCGACGGCTCGCGCTTCAAGGTGCCGCAGATGGGCTGGAACCGTGTTCGCCAGCGCCGGGCGCATGCGCTATGGGCCGGTATTCCGGACGACAGCTTTTTCTATTTCGTGCACAGTTATTACGTGCAGCCGGAAAATCCGGATGATATTGCTGGAGAAACCGACTATGGCGGCCTGTTTACCTGTGCGGTAGCACGCGATAATATTTTCGCCACACAGTTTCACCCCGAAAAGAGCGCCCGCACGGGCTTGCAGCTGTATCGCAATTTCGTGGACTGGAAGCCCTGATGAACCTGGTGTCCGGCGTGCGGCAGACCCGCACCGGGCAAGATTTGACCCTCTCACTCTTTTTACGACTATGTTGCTCATCCCGGCCATCGACCTGAAGGACGGTCAGTGTGTACGCCTCAAGCAAGGCGACATGGATCAGGCGACCGTCTTCTCCGAAGACCCGGCCGCCATGGCGCGCCACTGGGTGGAGCAAGGCGCGCGGCGCCTGCACCTGGTTGACCTGAATGGTGCGTTTGCAGGCAAGCCGCGCAATGAAGCGGCGATCAAGGCGATCATCGCCGAGGTCGGCGAAGAAATTCCAGTGCAGCTCGGCGGCGGCATTCGCGACCTGAACACCATCGAGCGCCTGCTCGACGGCGGCCTGTCGTACGTCATCATTGGCACTGCGGCCGTGAAAAATCCCGGTTTCCTGAAGGATGCCTGTACGGCGTTCGGCGGGCACATCATCGTCGGCCTGGATGCGCGCGACGGCAAGGTTGCCACGGACGGCTGGAGCAAGCTGACCGGACACGAGGTGATCGACCTGGCCCGCAAGTACGAGGATTACGGCGTGGAGTCGATCATCTATACCGACATCGGCCGCGATGGCATGCTGCAAGGCATCAACATCGACGCCACGGTGAAGCTGGCGCAGTCCATGAGCATTCCTGTCATTGCCAGCGGCGGCCTGTCGAACATGGCTGACATCGATGCACTGTGCGCGGCCGAAAAGGATGGCGTGGAAGGCGTGATCTGCGGCCGGGCCATCTACTCCGGCGATCTGGATTTCTCGGCTGCCCAGGACCGGGCTGACGAGCTGGGCGCAGCCTGAACTGCGCCATCCGGCACGGCAGGGCCGTGCCTCTTAGGAACGACATGTTAGCCAAACGTATCATCCCTTGCCTCGACGTCACGAACGGGCGCGTGGTCAAGGGCGTTAACTTCGTCGAGCTGCGCGACGCTGGCGATCCGGTGGAAATTGCCCGCCGTTACGACGAGCAGGGCGCAGACGAGTTGACCTTCCTGGACATCACGGCGACCAGCGATGGCCGCGACCTGATCCTGGGCATCATTGAGCAGGTGGCAGCACAGGTGTTCATCCCGCTGACGGTTGGCGGCGGCGTGCGTGCGGTCGAGGATGTGCGGCGCCTGCTGAATGCCGGCGCCGACAAGATCAGCATGAACTCCTCTGCCGTGGCCAATCCGGACCTGGTGTCCGAGGCAACCGGCCGCTACGGCTCGCAATGCATCGTGGTGGCGATCGATGCCAAATGCGTATCGGCGGCGGGCGAACCCAAGCGCTGGGAAGTGTTTACGCATGGCGGACGCAAGGCCACTGGTATCGACGTGGTCGAGTGGGCGCGCCAGATGGCTGCACGCGGCGCGGGCGAGCTGCTGCTGACCAGCATGGATCGCGATGGCACGAAAAGCGGCTTTGACCTAGAGTTGACGCGTGCCGTCAGCGATGCCGTGCCGGTGCCGGTCATTGCCTCGGGCGGCGTCGGAGGTTTGCAGGATCTGGCGGACGGCATCAAGATTGGTCACGCGGACGCGGTGTTGGCGGCGAGCATTTTCCATTATGGCGAGTACACCGTCGGCGATGCGAAGCGTTTTATGGCGGAGCAGGGTATTCCGGTACGGATGTGATCATGCAAAGAAAATGGCTCAACAAGATCCAGTGGGACGATCACGGTCTGGTGCCAGTGGTCGTGCAGGAAGTCGGCAGCAATGACGTCCTGATGTTTGCCTTCATGAACCGCGAAGCCCTCGTGCGCACCATCGAGACCGGGGAGGCCGTATTCTGGTCGCGTTCCCGTAAGCGCCTGTGGCACAAGGGCGAGGAGTCAGGGCATGTGCAGAAGGTGCATGAAGTCCGGCTCGATTGCGATGAGGATGTCGTGCTGCTGAAAGTCACACAGGTGCACGGCATTGCCTGCCATACCGGGCGGCATTCATGCTTCTTCCAGAAATTCGAGGGTGATGCCGTGACCGGCGACTGGCAAACCGTCGAGCCGGTGATCAAGGATCCCGATACGATCTACCAAGGGAAATCATGAGCACGGACAGTACGCTCGATCGGCTCGCGGCCGTGCTGGAGAGCCGCAAGCCGGAGCATGGTGGCGATCCCGCAAAATCCTACGTAGCGTGCCTGTTCGACAAGGGTGACGACGCGATCCTGAAGAAGATTGGCGAGGAAGCCACGGAAACCGTGATGGCCGCCAAGGATGCGCGCGCTGCCGGTATGACTGAACAGGGTCGCGAAAAGCTGGTCTATGAAGTGGCGGACCTGTGGTTTCACAGCATGGTGCTGCTGGCCCGCTTCGACCTGACGCCTGCGGACGTGGTGCGCGAACTGGCGCGCCGCGAAGGCATGTCCGGGCTTGAAGAGAAGGCCTTGCGCAAAGTGCAGGCCCGCGAGGATGGCCAGGCATAGCCTTCCGGCCGTCGCAGAAAGGATCCGTTCATGACCCAGGACATCTATCCCGTCGCTACGTTATCGCCGGAGAAGCTCGACAGCCTGCGCAAGCTGACGCATATCCTGTACCTGCTCTATGCGATCTTCTGGTTGACGGGCGGGGTGACGGCGCTGGTGGCGATTATCATCAACTACATCAAGCGCGATGAAGTGCAGGGGACGCTGTACGCGTCGCATTTCACCTGGCAGATCCGTTCGTTCTGGTGGAGCGTGGTGTGGGGCGTGGTGGGCAGCCTGCTGCTGGTGGTGCTGGTCGGGTTTGCCGTGCTTGGCGTCCTGTTTATCTGGATGCTGTATCGTATCGTCAAGGGTTGGTTGTACCTGAATGACGGCAAGCCCATGTACGCGAACCGGTGATTTGCGGTTTCGCAACGAAACAGACATGAGTAGCGCTGATAATTGCGTGTTTTGTAGGATCGCTGCCGGACAGATTCCCGCGCAGAAGCTGTACGAGGATGATCTCGTGCTGGCTTTTCATGACATCCGTCCGGCTGCTCCGGTGCATTTCCTGCTGGTACCCAAACGCCATGTGGATTCGCTGGCGTCCTGTACCGCAGCCGATACGCCGCTGCTGGGTCACATGCTGGCACTGGCAGCGCGGCTAGCGGCGGACCAGGGCTGTGCCAACGGCTTCAAGACCGTCATCAACACGGGTGCCGACGGCGGGCAGGAGGTCTATCATTTACATATGCACGTGCTGGGCGGGCCGCGTCCCTGGCAAGGTGCGATTGCGATTGGCGCGACGGTTTGATTGATTGAATGGCGGGGACAGGTCTCGCCGATTACTGGAGCAGAACATGGGTTCGTTTAGCATTTGGCACTGGCTGGTCGTTCTGGTCATCATCATGATGGTGTTCGGGACCAAGAAGCTGCGCAACATGGGGTCCGACCTGGGCAGTGCGGTCAAGGGATTCAAGGACGGCATGAAGGACGGTGGCGCGGACGAGCCAGCCAAGGAACTGCGCGACAAGACGACCATCGACGTCGAAGCCAAGGACAAGACCCATCAGGGCTGAGCCCGGCGCCGACGCAGATGATCGATCTCGGAATCTCCAAGCTGGCCCTCATCGGCGTGGTGGCGCTCGTCGTCATCGGCCCGGAACGCCTGCCGCGCGTGGCGCGTACCGTGGGTGCGCTGGTGGGGCGGGCGCAACGCTATGTCAGTTCGGTGAAGGCCGAAGTCAGCCGTGAAATCGAGATAGAGGAATTGCGCAAGATGCGCAATGAGTTCGAGGATGCCGCCCGCAATGTGGAACAGACCATCCATCAGGGTGTGAGCGAGCACGCAAACGCGGTAAACGAGGCGTTCAGCGGGATCGACAACGATTTCGACAGCGATTCGCCATCCGGTATCCAGCCGACATGGGCCGCCGCGACCAAGCCGCGAAACGGGCGCAATAGCTGGCGTAACAAGCAGGGTGCGATGCCGAAATGGTACAAGCGCCAGCATGGGGTGCGTACCTGGGCCCAATCGGGCGCTGCGCGGGTCAAGCGGCATCGGCCGGCACGGGGCGTTCCGCGCTCATTCTTCGACTAGGGCGCTGTGCCACGACCTTGCCTGCGATGGCTGCCGCCATCGACTGAAATCCACCGCCATTCCGAGACGCCATGAGCGCACCCAGTCCCAACGAGCCGGCCGATGCCGCGCAAGAGACGTTCATTTCGCATCTGGTCGAGTTACGCCAGCGCATTGTGCGCGCCGCTGCGGCCGTGATTATCGTATTCCTGGCGCTGGTCTACTGGGCTCCCGATATCTTCCGGCTGTTCTCCGCGCCGCTGATCAATGCGCTACCAGTCGGAGGCAAGATGATCGTCACGGATGTGACGGGATCGTTCTTCGTGCCGATGAAGGTCACCATGCTGGTGGCATTCCTGATCGCGCTGCCGATGGTGCTCTACCAATTGTGGATGTTCGTTGCGCCCGGCCTGTATCGTCATGAGCGCCGGCTGATTATGCCGCTGGTAGTGAGCAGCTACGTGCTGTTCCTCGTCGGCGTGGCATTTGCCTATTTCCTTGTGTTCCCGACCGTCTTCAAGTTCATGGCGCATTACAACGCGCCGCTCGGGGCCGACATGTCGACCGACATCGACAAGTACCTCAGCTTTGCGATGACGACCTTCCTGGCATTCGGCATCACGTTCGAGGTACCGGTGGTGGTGATCGTATTGGTGCGTTTCGGGCTTGTCAGCGTAGCCAAGCTGCGCGAAATCAGGCCGTACGTCGTGGTCGGCGCATTCATCATCGCTGCGGTGGTGACGCCGCCCGATGTCGTATCCCAGTTGCTGCTCGCCGTACCACTATGCCTGCTGTATGAATTGGGCCTCTGGCTGTCCATCTTCTTCGTGCGGCATACGACAGTGCCGGATGCCGCGGAAGAGGGCGCCGAATAACCCTGGCATTGCGCCCGCTTAGCGTCCGCGCTGGTCGGGACTGACGTCGATGAGCCCGTGTGGCGTTACGGGGTCCGGCAAGGTCAAGGGCATGCCGTCGCGTCGCGCTGCCGCCAGCAGTGCGGCCAGTTCCTCCGCGAGTTGTCCGTCGGGCCCGTGTGCCATCGGCTGTGCCGAGGGAAGTGTCACGAAGTGGTCGAGCCGTGCCTGCTGCTCCACGGTTTCGATAGCAATCAGGCGGGGAGCGTGGGTTGCATGGCGGGCCGAGATGTCCACCACCAGGCAATGTTCCCGCCGGGCATCGTGGGGATCCAGCCAGAGCATTTCCGCCGTATTCAGCCCGAATGCCGCCGCCAGACGGAGGCGGACGCCCAAGTGTTCCGAGATCGCATGTTTCCGGAAAGTGTCCAGATAGTGGAGTAGTGGATGCCACGGGCTGGTCGCTGGCGCATGTCCGATGGCTTTCGGCAGCAACGCCTGGGCCTCGGGGTCGCCTGCCTGTGCCGCGCGCCATAGCCAGTATGCGGCCTCGGTCAATTGATCGAGGCCTGCCCGGCGATTGCGCCATAGTTTCCGTCCCAAGTATGTCTGCGCGCGCGTACAGCCGAGCCGTGTCGCGCGATGTAGGCAATACAAATACTGCGCCTGGTCATGGCAGGCGTAACGGGCATTCCGGTGCAGCATGGCCAGCACGAACCAGGCATCGCCATGATGCTGTTCCGCCGCCTGGCGGAGCCAGGACAGCGCTGGTCCGACCTTGGGCACGCCGAGTGCCCGTGTGAGTTTCACGCGCTGCCCCTCTGCATCGAATTTACCCAGCCACAGCCCGTAATGGAACTGTGCATCCGCTATGCCGGCCTGGGCTGCGCGGTGCAGTGCGTGGACAGCGTCCGCGTCGGGCCCCTGACCATGGAGGGCTTGGAGATAATATTGGAGCAGTGCACGCGCCTCGGATGCGGAGAGCTCGGGCTTGTGCAGCAATGTCAGTATCGTCGTGAAGTCGGCTGGCGCCGCCTGCGGTTGATCGGCCGTTGCGGCCAGCCGCTGATAGTGCGCCGGTTCCTCGCGATAGAGGGGTGGCAGGCGCCCGGCCGCGAATGCGCGTACCAGCAAGGCGGCAGCATCCGCATCTCCCCGGTCTGCGGCTTGGCGCGCCCATGCCGCAGCCTGCGCCAGCGCGCCGGCATGCTCCGGGGCTGGTGACGTATCGAGCAGCCACTGCGCCAGCGTCTGGTTGGCCGTGGTACAGCCTGCTGCCGCGGCAGCCTGGTAGCAGTTCAACAGGAAGGCGGGATCGCCATGGGCTAGCGCTGCCTCCAGCGGAATACGCTTGCCGATGAGCTCGCGGGCCTCCGCATGGCCCTGGCGCGCCGCCCGTTCGAGCCAGATCAGTGCGGCGGAAATGCTCGGTGTAAGGCCGGGGGTACCGCTCAGGTAAAGTCGGGCAAGCTCAACCTGTGCGGCTGCGTCCCCGCGCCGCGCCAGTCCTCGGATCTTGATCAAGTGACGTGTAGCCATGGCGCAGTTATAACGTGTCGCGGCACTCCGGAGGGTCAATGGAAAGTAAAAATAATGAAAAATATATGGAAAATCAGATGGTTAGATTTTTTGCGTGACCTTCCGTCAACGCCGCAAACGGTGTGCGGACCCGTTCGTGGGCTGTTGCCTGAGCACAACAAAAATGCCCGAAAGCCGTCTTTTCTCTGGAAAAAGGTTTCCTGATGAATTGTCGCTGTCCATAATACGGACCAGACGTGAGTCAAAGCGTCGTCCAGAGTATGGACAATTCAAGATTTCCCATCAGTTGACAAGGAAAGTGTCGATATGAAAATGAAACTGTTTGCTGCTGCTGTCGCAGCGCTGGCTGCCGGCGGCGCATACGCCCAGTCGAGCGTGACCCTGTACGGTATCGCTGACGTTGGCGTGGAATATGTGAACAAGCAAGTCGGCTCCGGCGACAGCGTGTTCCGCATGACCTCGGGCAACTACTCGGGCTCGCGTTTCGGCCTGCGTGGCGTTGAAGACCTGGGCGGTGGCCTGAAGGCAATCTTCACCCTGGAAAACGGCTTCAACGTCGATACCGGCGGTCAAGCTGATTCCAGCCGCTTCTTCAACCGTCTGGCTTTCGTTGGTCTGCAAGGTAACTTCGGTGCCGTGACCCTGGGTCGTCAGAACAACCTGATCTATGACTTCGGTATCCAGTTCGACCCGATGGTCGTGGCACCCCGCTACGGTCTGGGCGCAATGGACGGTGACCTGGGTGGTTCGACCGGCCGTGCTGACAACGCCATCAAGTACCGTGGCACGTTCGGCGGCCTGACCGTCGGCGCTCTGTACTCGTTCGGCTGGAACGGCAACAACGGTGTTGGCGGCGAAGTCCCGGGCGAAGCCAAGGTTGGTCGTGAGTATGACCTCGGCCTGACCTATGCAAACGGCCCGTTCGCTGTTGGCGCTGTGTACAACGAAAAGCGTGGCAGCTCGATCGCTACGGCTGACGACAAGACCCGCAAGGCAGCTCTGGCTGGCTCGTTCGCCTTTGGCCCGGCCAAGGCATTCCTGGGCTACCGTTACGCCAAGGCAACCGTTGCTAGCGTGTCGAACCGTTCTGATCTGTACTGGGGCGGCCTGACCTACAACGTCACCCCGGCATTCGCCCTGACCGGCGCTGCCTACTACACGCAGACCAAGGCTTCGGACAACGATCCGTGGATGTTTGTTCTGTCGGGTGACTACGCTCTGTCGAAGCGCACCGATGCTTACCTGAACGTTGCTTACGCTCGTAACAAGGGCAACAACACGTTCGGCGTTGGCGGCTTCGGTACGGCTGAAGCTGGTTCGAACCAAACCGGCGCTGTCGTCGGTATCCGTCACCGCTTCTAAGCACGACGCCAGACTGGCAGTTACAGTCTGATCAAAGCCGGCATCGCAAGATGCCGGCTTTTTTTATGCGCGTTTGAAACGGATCGATGTCTGGTATCTGCTGTTGCTGGCTGTGCGATGAGATGTCTCGCGGGACTTCCGGTGGTCGCGGCTCGCTCGTCTGGTCATCGGGTAAGTGGGGGGGGCGTTCTCGCCCGGTCGCGAGGGGGGCTATAGCGATGCACGTGCTCCACGGAAGGGCTCGGTAGGATGAGCGCGGCTGCCTGCAGCAGAGCGACGTTCCCGCCCCGCTATCTGCCTGACCGGTGCGGTGGCCGGCCGGGAGTGATGAGGGGTAGGGGGCAGACAGGATAGCGGTCTTTGGGTAACAGTTCGGCTCTCAACATCTCTCTCCTCATCGTGTAGCCACAGAGCCAAGCCGCAGCCACAAAAAAGCCGATGCTGATGCATCGGCTTTTTTGCGTGCGCTGACAGCGGTATCGCTGGCGGTTATCGCTTACTGCGCGTTATCGCCCGGGCGCATCATAGGCTGCCGTGCTGGCGGAGGCCGCTTGCCGATCCGGATGGTCAGGGATTGCTCTTTGCCGCGCCGCAGCACCGTAACGGCGGTGTCGACACCGGGCTTGAGCTGTGCAATGGCGTTGAGCAGGGCGGTTGTGTCCGCGATCTCCACGCTGTTTACCCGGGTCAGGACATCGCCTGGGCGGACGCCAGCGCGGTCCGCCGGCCCGCCTTGTACGACCGCGGCAATCAGTGCGCCCGACCGTGCCTGCAAACCGAACGATTCCGCGATCTCCGGCGTGACGTCCTGCGGTTCCACGCCGATCCAGCCACGTGTCACGGCGCCCGTCGAAATAATGGATTCCATGACCTGCTTGGCTGTGGATACGGGAATGGCGAAGCCGATGCCCAGCGAACCGCCGGAGCGCGAGTAGATCGCAGTATTGATGCCTAGCAGGTTGCCTTGTGCGTCGACCAGCGCCCCACCCGAGTTGCCGGGGTTGATGGCCGCATCGGTCTGGATAAAGTTTTCGAAGGTGTTGATGCCAAGATGGCTGCGGCCGAGTGCGGAGACAATGCCCATGGTCACGGTCTGGCCGACGCCAAACGGGTTGCCGATCGCCAGTACTACGTCACCGACCTTGATGTTCTCCAGGCGCCCGAGCGTGATGGCCGGCAGGTTGGGCAGGGCGACCTTGAGGACCGCCAGGTCCGTCTCCGGATCCGAGCCGACCACCTTGGCGTTGGCCTTGCGGCCGTCAGTCAGGGCCACTTCGATCTCGTCGGCGCCGTCGACCACGTGATGGTTCGTTAGAATATACCCTTCAGGGCTGACGATCACGCCCGATCCCAGGCTGGCCGTCGGCTCCTGCCGTTCCGGCATGCGGTCGCCGAAGAAGAACTGGAACCACGGGTCTTCGGCTTGTGGATTGGGACGGTTCGGTGCTTTCTTACTGGTGAAGATGTTTACCACGGCCGGCATGGCCAACTGTGCGGCTTCGCTATAGGAGCGCTCGGCGGAAGGCGGCGTGGTGCTCGGCACCACTTCCTTGAGTGCCACGATCGGTGAGCCTGACTGAACGGCAACGCGGCCGCGCTGCAGCCATTCCGGTTTCAGTGTGGCGACCACGAACAGCACTGCCAGAACCACCGTGACAGCCTGTGCAAAAAAAAGCCAAAAGCGGCGCAACATATAGGAATTTGGGCGGAAATGGATCGAAAAGAGATTGAATTGTACTTGAACGGACTGCTGGAGGTAGACCGTTTTCGCGACTATTGCCCAAATGGCCTGCAGGTCGAGGGGCGCCAGCATGTTGCACATCTCGTTACTGGTGTCACGGCCAGCCTGGCCCTGCTGGAGGCTGCGGTCGACGCGCAGGCCGATGCGGTGCTGGTGCACCACGGTTATTTCTGGAAAAACGAAGACGCGCGGATCGTCGGGCAGAAGCAGAGGCGACTGCAGACCCTGCTATGCCATGACCTTAACCTCTTTGCATATCATTTGCCGCTCGATGCGCATCCCGAATTCGGCAACAACGCCAGCCTGGGCCAAAGGCTAGGCCTGACGGCGGATGGCCGTTTTGGTGAGGGTGAACTGGGATGGACCGGGCGTCTGCCCGTGGATATGAAGTTGCCCGAGCTGGCGGCGCATGTGCAGGCCATCCTGCAGCGGGTGCCGCTGGTGATCGAGGGGGATGGCCGCACGGTGCGCCGTATCGGCTGGTGCACGGGCGGCGCCCAAGGCTACTTCGAGGCTGCGGTCGCCGCCGGGGTCGATGTGTTCGTCAGCGGCGAGATCTCCGAGCAGACAACCCATCTGGCGCGGGAAAGCGGTGTCGCCTACATCGCCGCCGGACACCATGCGACCGAGCGCTATGGTGTGCAGGCGCTCGGCGGACATCTGGCCCAGCGTTTCGGGCTCCGGCATACCTTCATCGATATTCCTAATCCCGTGTAAGGGCGAAGCCCGGGAGCCCGGCGCGGGGACCGGCGGCGATGACCGCGTGGATCAGCGGTTGCGCAGGCTGTCGCGGATTTCGCGAAGCAGGACTACGTCTTCGGCTGGCTCGGCCGGTGCGGCCTCCGGCTCGGGCTTGTTGAGACGGTTAATCTGGCGCACCACCATGAAAATGATGAATGCCAGGATGATGAAATTCACCAGGATGGTGATGAAGTTGCCGTAGGCCAGCACCGGGATCCCGGCTTTCTTGACGGCATCCAGCGTGCGCGGCACGCCTTCCGGCAGGCTGCCCAGGACCACGAACAGGTTGGAGAAGTCGAGCTTGCCGATGGCGCCCGATACGAGCGGCATGATGATGTCCTCGACCAGGGAGGTGACAATCTTGCCGAACGCCGCGCCGATGATCACGCCGATGGCGAGATCGACGACATTGCCGCGCATTGCGAAGGCCTTGAATTCTTGCATCATGCTCATGGTGGCTCCCATATGACCGGTTTTGAGTGCACCGCAGCATGCGCCGCGATGTGGTGGTGCGTACATACTATATTGCTCTCCGGCGGTTCCGCTACCCCGAAAACCTTTAATGACGGGCTCTGGTCAGGTATAATTTAGGGTTGACGCAAAATCTAATTGACTTTCCTGGGGTTTGGAATGAGTGACCAGCAAAACGTGGATAAAGGTCGCCGCAATCTGCTGATTGCGACGAGCGTGGCTGGCGGTATCGGTGGCGCGGCAGTAGCGGTACCGTTCGTCGCCACGTTTGCACCGTCCGAAAAAGCACGTGCGGCAGGCGCGCCGGTAGAGGCAGACATCAGCGCATTGAAGCCGGGCGAGATGATGACCGTGGAATGGCGCGGCAAACCGGTGTGGATCCTGCGCCGGACCGACGAGATGCTTGCGTCGCTCGCCAAGACCGAGAGTGAGGTTGCCGATCCGAAGTCGGACATTCCTTATTCCATGGATACCCCCGACTACTGCAAGAACCCGGCGCGTTCGCGCGAAGAGCACAAGGACTTGCTGGTCGTGGTGGGCATCTGCTCGCACCTCGGCTGCTCGCCGTCCGGCCCCTTTGGCTCCAACGTCAACCCGCAGCTGGGCGCCGATCCGGGCTTTGTCTGCCCGTGCCACGGTTCGACCTTCGACCTCGCGGGCCGCGTGTTCAAGAACAAGCCTGCGCCGCAGAATCTTGACGTTCCGCCGTACATGTTCCTGTCCGATTCGCGCATCGTGATCGGCAAAGACGAGAAGGGAGAAGCCTGATCATGGCCGCTGACAAACAAGTCGAAACAAAAGGCGTGGTCGGCTGGATCGATCAGCGCTTTCCGCTGACCTCCACCTGGAAAGCCCACCTGTCCGAATACTACGCACCGAAGAACTTCAACTTCTGGTACTTCTTTGGCTCGCTGGCCCTGCTGGTGCTGGTGATCCAGATCGTCACCGGTATTTTCCTGGTGATGAACTACAAGCCGGACGCCACGCTCAACGCCGCCGGCATCCCGGTCGCGTTCGCCAGCGTCGAGTTCATCATGCGCGAAGTGCCCTGGGGCTGGCTGGTGCGCTACATGCACTCGACCGGCGCCTCCGCGTTCTTCGTGGTCGTGTACCTGCACATGTTCCGCGGCCTGATCTACGGCTCGTACCGCAAGCCGCGCGAGCTGGTGTGGATCTTCGGTTGCCTGATCTTCCTGTGCCTGATGGCTGAAGCGTTCATGGGCTACCTGCTGCCCTGGGGCCAGATGTCGTACTGGGGCGCGCAGGTGATCGTGAACCTGTTCTCCGCCATCCCGCTGATCGGCCCGGACCTGGCCCTCTTCATCCGCGGCGACTACGTCGTGGGTGACGCCACCCTGAACCGCTTCTTCGCCTTCCACGTCATTGCCGTGCCGCTGGTGCTGCTCGGCCTGGTCGTGGCGCACATCATCGCGCTGCACGAAGTGGGGTCGAACAATCCCGACGGCGTCGAGATCAAGGCCAAGAAGGACGCCAACGGCATCCCGCTCGACGGCATCCCGTTCCACCCGTACTACTCCGTGCACGACCTGATCGGCGTGGGTGTGTTCCTGTTCATCTTCAGCGCGGTCATCTTCTTCGCGCCGGAAATGGGCGGCTACTTCCTCGAGTACAACAACTTCATCCCGGCTGACCCGCTCAAGACCCCGCCGCACATTGCGCCGGTCTGGTACTTCACGCCGTTCTACTCGATGCTGCGCGCCATTACCTCGAACTTCCTGCCGGTGCTGTGGGTGTTTGCCGCCGTACTGCTCGGCTTGCTGTTCATCCGCAGCAAGAGCGCCAAGGTCAAGGGCATTGCCGTAGCCGTGGCGGTCATCCTGGCCCTGGGCTTCTACTTCATCGACGCCAAGTTCTGGGGCGTAGTGGTGATGGGCGGTGCCGTGGTCATCCTGGTGTTCCTGCCGTGGCTCGACCAGTCGCCGGTCAAGTCGATCCGTTACCGTCCGGGTTTCCACAAGACTCTGATCGGCATCTTCGTGGTCGCCTTCCTCATCCTCGGCTACCTCGGTATTCAACCGCCGACCCCGCTGTATGAAAAGGTGTCGCAGTTCTGCACGCTGCTCTACTTCGCGTTCTTCCTGGCCATGCCGATCTGGAGCCAGATCGGAACCTTCAAGCAGGTGCCGGATCGCGTGACGTTCACACCGCACTGAGCCACGCCGAGGATTAAGGACAAAAGATGAAAAAGCTGATTTCCATGATCGCCCTGGCGGGAGCGCTGATCGGTGCGCCTGCCATTGCAGCAGAGAGCGGCCATCCGCTGGATGCCGCTCCCAAGATGACCAGCGACCTGAGCACCCTGCAGCGCGGTGCCAAGCTGTTCGTCAACAACTGCCTGAACTGTCACAGCGCCAGCATGGTGCGCTACAACCGACTGAAGGACATCGGCCTGACCGAGGACCAGATCCGTGAGAACCTGCTGTTCTCCGCGGACAAGGTTGGCGAGACGATGAACATCGCCATGACGGCCAAGGAAGCCAAGGCCTGGTTCGGCGTACAGCCGCCCGATCTGTCGGTGATCGCCCGCGCTCGCGGCGGTGACTGGCTGTACACGTATCTGCGCAGCTTCTACAAGGACGATACGCGCGATACCGGCTGGAACAACCTGATCTTCCCGAACGTTGGCATGCCGCACGTCATGTGGGAAGCCCAGGGGATCCGCAAGGCCAAGTTCGAAGAGCGGGCCGATGCGCATGATGCCAGCAAGACCGTGCATACCTTCGTCGGCTATGAGCAGGTTACGCCGGGCACCATGAAGCCGATCGAATTCGATCAGGCCATGGGTGACCTCGTGCATTTCCTGCAGTGGATGGGTGAACCGGCAGAGCACCAGCGCAAGCGCCTCGGCGTCTGGGTGCTGATGTTCCTGGGCCTGTTCTCGATCCTTGCCTGGCGCCTGAACGCCTCGTACTGGAAAGACATCAAGTAAGTTGGCGTCACGCCCAGGGCTAGCGCACGGAATCGTCGTGTTCCCGCGCTAGCCCTTTTGCTTTTTTCGCCGGAAGCCGCCGATTTGCTTTTCGGGTGCCGCTTCTGCCAGAATTCAACCGGGACAATCCGTCCCCCCTCCAAGGAACCGAATCATGATGGTGTTGTACTCGGGCACCACCTGCCCGTTCTCGCAACGTTGCCGCCTTGTCCTGTTCGAAAAGGGCATGGACTTCGAAATCCGCGATGTCGACCTGTTCAACAAGCCGGAAGACATCTCCGTCATGAACCCGTACGGCCAGGTTCCGATCCTTGTCGAGCGCGACCTGATCCTGTACGAGTCGAACATCATCAACGAGTACATCGACGAGCGTTTCCCGCATCCGCAGCTGATGCCTGCCGATCCAGTGCAGCGCGCACGGGCGCGCCTGTTCCTCTTCAATTTCGAGAAGGAACTGTTCAGCCACGTCTACGTGCTCGAAAACGAAAAGGGCAAGGCCGCCGAGAAGGGTCACGAAAAGGCGCGCGCCGCCATTCGCGACCGTCTTACCCAGCTGGCGCCGATCTTCGTCAAGAACAAGTACATGCTGGGCGAAGAATTCTCGATGCTCGACGTGGCCATCGCTCCGCTGCTGTGGCGCCTTGACCACTATGGCATTGAGCTGTCGAAGAACGCCGCGCCGCTGTTGAAGTACGCCGAGCGTATCTTTAGCCGCCCGGCCTATATCGAAGCGCTGACCCCGTCGGAAAAGGTCATGCGTCGTTGATCCGGAGATGGCGGACCTTCCCGGAGGTCCGCTCTTCGTTGCTTGCAGACACCATGTCGGAAACCTCTACCAAGCCCTACCTGCTGCGCGCCATCTACGAATGGTGTACGGACAACGGTTTCACGCCGTACCTGGCCGTGTTCGTCGACAGCCAGACCAGCGTGCCACGCGAGTTCGTCAAGAACAGCGAGATCGTGCTCAATGTCAGCTTCGAGGCCACGACCCAACTCGAGATGGGCAACGATTGGGTGACCTTCCAGGCTCGCTTCGGCGGCGTACCGCGCAAGATCGAAGTGCCGGTGGCCAACATCCTCGCCATCTATGCGCGTGAAAACGGCCAAGGCATGGCATTCCCGGTAGATCGCGACGGCTCCGCCACGACTCCGGCCACCCCTGCGCAGGAAACCCCCGCACCCAAGCTCTCCGCGGTAGATGCCGAGACACGAGGCGAAGGGGACGATGGCGACGACGAACCGACACCACCCAACGTCCCGAAAATCGGCGGGAAACCGGCGCTGAAGGTCGTCAAATAAATCAGGTTGGGATACAATCCCACCTCGCACCACCTGCCGGCTTAGCTCATCTGGTAGAGCAGTTGATTTGTAATCATCAGGTGGCGGGTTCGAGTCCTGCAGCCGGCACCAATACCAAAAATGGCTTCCATATCGGAAGCCATTTTTTTCGTTCTCGAAAGTCCGGGAGGCCCGCAATTCATCTAAGACGCGCGCCTCGCGTGGATTGCGAGCGGTGATGCCGGGGCGTCGTGGCCAGCCAAACGCCAGCCAATTCCTCTCCGCTCCCCTTGGAGTGTCTCGCGCGTCTACCCGCTGCACGTCGTTAGCGACAGGAACGTACTCGCCTCCTCGCAGGCCAGGGAGGGGTCGACACGGCTCGTGGCTCAGTCGGTGTACCTTGCCGATCCCCTCTCCACCCGCCTCATGTCAAGTGGGGTGATGATGTGCAGCTGATTTCGAAGAGGCTTGTTGGACTGCGGCTCACGCAAGCTCGATTTGGAAAAACACAACGACTCTCGCACCGCAACGGATCACATCATCCTGGTATCAGCATTGACAAAAAAGAACGCGAAAGCGCAAACGACAAAAACTGTGAAACTTTAAGTTCCTTAACCATCTATTGCGCGCATCCAGACCATCATAGCCCCGGGGGCCGTGGGGTCGATGAAATTTGCATCGAAGTCGATGCAGAAGATGGAGAGCGGCAATGAAAGCAATTGGATGGATTTGTGCAGTGGTATTTCCCATGGTGCTGGGAGCATGTGGTGGTGGAGGTGATGGCGCTGTCGGCACATCGTCGACACAGACCGCTTCTGGCGCAGTGGCGGCCGTGCCGCCTGCGACGCAGGCCCAGGTGAAGCCAGACGTCCTCGCGCCGGCGCAGTGGCATATGGCCTGCCGCAATGGTTTCGAGTATCCGGCGACGCTGCCGCAGTATCCAGCCTGGCTGCGCACCTACGGCTACCGTGTCACCCTGTCGATCGATCGTCAGTTGAGTGCCGACGAGGCGGAAGCCACAGTCACGTACTCGGCGGTCGATGGCGCGCATTGCGATGCTACGCCGGCTACGGTACTGGGTGAGGTCATTCGGACCTATCGTCTGCGCCGCGTCGGCGAGGCGCAAGTGGCGGGGCGGACCGCCGCGCAGGTCGAGGCCACGTTGCTGAACGAGCGCCGCACGGGTGCCGCCAATCCTGCGCCCGGTGATGTGTGCATGACGACGTTCGTGATGCCGCATCGCGTTCCGGCATGCCAGTTGGCGGATCTGCCAGTACTGCAGAAGACGATTCTGGCCTTGAGTGACGAAGGCTTGCTGGCCGGCTTCCATGTGCGCGGTATGCGGCCGACCAGTGGCGAGGTTGCTACCTATGAAAGCGCTACAGGTTTCGAGAGTGATTTCGATCCCGTAGCGTTCTATCGCCAGGTGGGCCGGTAAGACAGTGTCCCTGATCGCAGCCGATCAGGGACGGCAGGTCAGCCAGCGCTGCGGTAGGCGCGGATGCGGTCCTTGAGGCCGGGCGCGGCCGCCGAGCGCACGAGCGCTGCCAGGTCGGCGTCGTAGCCGGCCTGGTTGCCGAGCACCTGGTACAGGTGTGCACGCGTGGCCGCATCCAGTTGAGCTGCACGGCCATTGGCCTGTGTGATCAGCTCCGGCCATCCTGCTTCGTCGGCGGTCTGCGTGAGGAAGCCGATGGCCTCGGCCTCCTGTGCATTGAAGCCGCGCGCCTCTTCAAGGATGGCGCGCGCCACCTGCGTTCCCACGAGCGCGCCAAAGCGGCGGGGGCCGAGCACCAGGCCAAATTTCAGGCCGGGCATGCGGAAGAAGGCATCGGGTGTGCTGATGCGCACCTTGCAGCTCGCGAACAGGTCGACGCCGGCGCCGAAGTTCTTCCCGTGCGCCAGTGCCACCGTCAAACACGGCGAGCCATCGATGGCCTGCAGCAGTGTCTCGATGCGCACGAAGCGCTGTAGCAGGTCACCTTCGCTCTGTTCCTCGAATCCGCCGAAATCGAAACCGGCACTGAAGTTGCGTCCGTTGCCACGAAACACCAGCACGCTGGCGCCGTTGGCATGGGCGTCTTCGATGCCTGCCAGCAGCGACTCGACGATGTTCGCGTTGAGCGCATTCATCTTCTCGGGCCGGTTGAGCGTGAACGTCCAGCAATTGCCCTCGCGCGACACCAGAACTTCGCCGTTCTCCTGGCTCATCGGGCTGGCTCCGTGACCTTGGCCTGCAACGCGCCGAGGATCTCGTCGTTATGCTCGCCGAGTGCCGGCGGGCGGCGACGGATCGGCGTGTCCACCAGCGAGAAGCGCACGGGTGAACCGAACGTGCGGGTCTTCACGCCATTGGGCAGTTCGATCGGCTGAACCCACTGCATGTGCTCGACCTGCTCATCGGCCAGGACTTCCGAGTAGCGGTTGATCGGTGCGCACGGCACGCCGGCGGCGCGGAAACGTTCAAGCCACGTGGTGCTGTCCGCCTTGGCGAATTCCGCCTCGAGGATTTCGAGCAGGGCACGTTGGTTGGCGGCGCGCGTCGTCGGGGTGACGAAACGCTCGTCGGCCAGCAGGTCCTCGCGACCCACCGTCTGGCACACGCTCTTCCACAGTGCATTGTTACCGGCAGCCATGCCGAAGTAGCCGTCGCCACTGCGGAACACCTGGTACGGCGCGTTACGCGGGTGCGCGGAGCCGAGCTTGACCGGGTCGCGGCCGCTGCCGAAGTATTCCGACGTTTGCAGCGCGGCGATGCCGAGCGTGGCGCCGAGCATCGGCACATCGATGTGCGTTCCCTGGCCATGCTGCGCGACACCGCGCAGCGCGCTCGAGATCGAGTAGGCTGCATACAGGCCGGCGGCAAAATCCGCCAGCGGCACGCCGCACTTCACTGGCGCGCCGCCTTCTTCGCCGGTCACACTCATGATGCCGCTCATCGCCTGGATGGTCAGGTCGAAGCCGCCTTCCTGCGCGCGCGGGCCGGTCTGGCCATAGGCCGAGATCGAGCAGTAGATCAGCTTGGGATTGAGTTCGCGCAGTGCGCTGTAGCCGAGACCCAGGCGATCCATCACGCCGGGACGATTGTTCTCGATCAGCACATCCGCGCCGGCGGCGAGCTGGCGGGCCAGTTCACGGTCTTCCGGATTTTTCAGGTTGAGCGTGACCGAGCGCTTGTTGCGATTGAGCGAGGCGAAGTTTTCGCTGTAGCCATCGGTGATCGGCGGCCAGGCGCGCAACGTGTCGCCGCCTTCGGGATTTTCGACTTTGATGACATCCGCGCCCATGTCGGCCAGCAGCATGCCGCAGTAGGGGCCCGCGGCGACGTTGCAGATTTCGATGACACGGACACCGTCAAGGGGGAGGGGGGTAGTCACGTTCGATTCCTCTTCAGTCAGGGATGGTAGTTATCGGGAATGCAGTCAGGCCGCACGCGGAATGCAGCGCGCGCCCATGGCCAGGGAAAGCTGGTTGGCGTTGTGGACCACCAGCGGTGCAAGTTCGGCAATGCGCGTGGCCGGCAGGCGGCCGATCGGGCCGGAGATGCCGAGCGCGGCGATCGGACGGTCGAGTCCATCGAAGACCGCCGAGGCGATACCGCCTACGCCATCGCGCCATTCGCCGGTATTGACGGCGTAGCCGGTGCGCACGGTTTGCGCCAGTTCTGCTTCCAGTGCGGCCAGCGTGCCGGCGGTGCGTGGCGTATGCAGGGTCAGCTGCGCTGCGTAGCGCGCCAGGTAGCCCTCCGGCGCGTGCGCCAGCAGGGCCTTGCCGGTGGCCACGGCATAAGCTGGGGCGCGGCCGCCGACCATGGAGTAGGCGCGTACCGGCTGCGGGCTGTCGATCTTGTCGATGTAGACCACGTCGATACCATCCAGCACCGACAGGTGCACGGTCTCGCCCGTGGCATCCGCGAGCGCGTGCATGAACGGCGCGGCAAATTGCCGGACGTCGAGGCGCGCGAGCTGGCGCACGCCCAGTCCCATCAGCTTGATGGTGCCGCGATAGCCGTTGTTGACATCCTTCTCGATGTAGCCCGCGTGCATCAGTGTCTGCAGCGTCCGATGCGTATTGCTGCGCGTCAGTCCCACGCGCGCGGCAACTTCGTCCACTGTACGGGCGCGGTTTTCGGCTTCGGTGATTGATTCAAGGACCATCAGGCCCTTGAGCAGCGTCTTGTCCATCTGGCGAGAAAGCGTGGTGTGTCGTTGCTTTGCAGATTAGCAGAGGGTCTTGGTGAAGTAAACATTTTATAGGACCATGATCCTATATATTAGGATATATTCAGAAATTTGCCGCCGACGTCACACTCATTCATTTCGTTGCCATGGCGGGCGTCTATGATGCAAGGCATCCGCAGCACATGCGGTCTGCGGACATCCCGCCGTCGCGCTCGAGGTGTCACCGGTGACGGCGCTTACAACAAGGCATGTCAAGGAGGTGTGCAATGACGTTGGTGAAACGTTCTCTCGCGGAGTGCATCGGGACTTTCTGGCTTGTGCTGGGCGGATGTGGCAGCGCCGTGCTGGCAGCGGCCTTCCCGGAAGTTGGCATCGGCCTGCTGGGCGTGGCGCTGGCCTTTGGCCTCACGGTGCTGACCATGGCATTCGCCATCGGACACATTTCCGGTTGCCATCTGAATCCGGCCGTCTCCATCGGGTTGGCGGCGGGCGGACGTTTCCCGGTGCGCGAACTGCCGGCCTATATCGTGGCGCAGGTGATTGGCGGGATCGTTGCCGCGGCAGTGCTGTACTGCATCGCCAGTGGCAAGGCCGGCTTTGAGTTGTCCTCGGGGCTGGCATCGAACGGCTATGGCGCGCACTCGCCCGGCGGCTATTCGCTGACGGCCGCGTTGATCAGCGAAGTGGTGATGACCGCGATGTTCCTGCTGATCATCATGGGTGCGACCGACAAGCGCGCCCCGCAGGGCCTTGCACCGATTGCCATCGGCCTCGCGCTGACGTTGATCCACCTGATCAGCATCCCGGTGACCAATACCTCCGTCAACCCCGCACGCAGCACGGGCCCGGCCATCCTGGTGGGCGACTGGGCATTGGCACAGCTGTGGCTGTTCTGGGTTGCGCCGATCATCGGCGCAGTGATCGGCGCGCTGGTCTATCGTTGCATTGCCAGCGAAGATTCGCGGGGCTGAAACAGGTGCTTGGGGTCAGCGCATGACATCATCTCGTGACGTCATCGCTCGAGATCAGGGCCTGACCCCAGCGCTTGATCCAGTGTTGAAGAAAGTACCGGAGGCCGGCGATCGAGCCGGACTTCGCTCAACCCCTGCCGGCTTCCACGCGCCATGCCGACAGCATGGCGTCGACAGCACGATCCACATCGGCAAGCTGCGTCTCCCAGCCGATGATCGACATGCGCATCACCCAGCGCCCACGCCATTCCGCGCCGCCGACGAAACACGTGCCGTCGGCAACGATGCGTGCAATGGTCGCCCGGGTCAGCGCGTCGGCCTGCTGCGGATCACGGTCGGCGCCAAACTGCACGATCAACTGGTTCAGCACCACATCGTTCAGGACCGCGATGCCAGGTTCGTCGGCAAGTCGCTGTGCAGCATGGCGCGCCAGCATGCAATGCTGCTCCACCATAGTCGCGATGCCGTCGCGACCGAAGTGCCGCAACATCGCCCACGTGGCGAAGCCGCGTGCGCGGCGCGACAGTTCGGGCACATACTCCGCCGGATTGCGTTCCGCGTCGTCAGCCTGCGGGAGATAACTGGCCGCGAATGTCATGGCGCGACGATGCGCCTCCGGATGCGCGACGATTGCATAGCCGCAGTCGTATGGCGTCTGCAGCCACTTGTGGCCGTCGGTGGCCCACGAGTCGGCCTGCTCATACGCAAGTGTCAGCGGACAGGTCGACGGACAGGCGCGCGCCCATAGCCCGAATGCGCCATCGACGTGCACCCACGCACCGTGACGGTGTGCGGCGTCCACGATCTGGGCAAGCGGATCGAATGCGCCGGTGTTGATCTGTCCGGCCTGGGTCACGACGATGACAGGTCCCGTGCAGTCCGCCAACTGCGCCAGCAGCGCATCGGGTCGCATCGCACCGTGGTCATCGGTGGCCACGCGCCGCAGCCGGCGCTGTCCCCAGCCGAGCATGCGCAGGGCGGCATACACTGAGGTGTGCGCCTCGTCACCGATCAGGACCTGCACCTCCGGCGCGGCGAACAGCCCATCGGCTTCCACATCCCATCCGGCCTGCCGCAAGACGTGCGTACGTGCCGCCGCGAGACAGACGAAATTCGCCATCGTCGCACCGCTAACAAAACCGACCGATGCAGTCGCGGGAAGATGCAGGATATCGAGCAGCCAGCGTGCGGCAATCTCTTCGATGAAGGCAGCGGAGGGGGCAGTGTGGTGATTGCCGCAGTTCTGGCCCCACGCGCTGGTGAGCCAGTCGGCCGCGACGCCCACAGGATGCGAGGCGCCGATGACCCAGCCAAAAAAACGCGGAGCCGGGGAGGCATGAAGTCCCGGCTCCGCGAGCTGAATCAGGGAGTCCAGCGTCTCCTGGGCAGAGAGGCCGGACTCCGGGGTTGGGAGGACATCCGCCGCGGCTGCTGCACGCAGCGCGGCATAGTCCATCCCGGGACGCTGGGGCCGGTCATCGAGACCAGCCCGGAACCGCTCGGCCGCCAGTGCGGCCTGGGTAAAGAGTGCGGATACGTCCGATTTAGCAAGTGTCATGCATATCAGTCCGAGCGCGCATCCGCGCGTCAGAACCGATGGCGCAGACCTGCCGTGAGACCCAGTTTGTTGTTGAAGCCGTTCGTATTCGCGGAGGAATTGAAGCGCGGATTGCCGTTGAGCGTGACCCACTCGCCGGAAAGCTTCGTATAGTCCACTGCGAAATACACGTCCGTCCGCTTGCTGAAATTGTAGTCCAGCATGGCCATGCTGGTGACACGGTTGCCGTTGTTGCCGGCGTGGCGCAGGCGGTCATAGTGCAGCGAGCCGATGAACTTCAGCGCAGCCGTCAGATCGTAGTGCAGCCCGACGAAGAAGTCGTGGTTGCGGTAGTCGGCCTGCTTCAGCTCGTTGTTGATATAACCGGCGAATACCTTGGCAACACCGAAGTTATACGTGCCACCCACGCTCCACACCGTCTGGCGGCTGGTCTGGCCCGGTGCCAGCGCGTTGAAGTACGCCGCGCCCGAGACGTCACGCGTGGTCTGGAACACGCCGCCCAGCATCAGCGGACCATTCGTGTACGACAGGTTCGCGCCCACCGCCGAGTTGCGGCCCATATGACCAGCCACTTCACCGAACGTGTAACCGACCGCGCCTTTCAGGCCGCCGCCAAAATCCTGGCCGTAGCGGATCATGTTGTCATGACGCAGGCCATCGTAGTTGAACGACTGATAACCGACGCTCGGGTTGATGGCCAGGCCGCTGGCTTCATATTGGGGAATGAATTCGCCGGCGATGGTGTACTGGCGACCCATCGTCAGCTGTCCGCCGAAGTTGGTCTTCAGGCCCACGTATGCCTGACGGCCAAACAGGCGGCCGCCCTGCTGCAGCGCGCCGTTATCGGGGCCGAAGCCGGACTCCAGCATGAAGATCGCCTGGTTACCCGATCCCAGGTCTTCCGTGCCGCGCATACCCCAACGGTTGCCCGTGAGGAAGCCTTCGTTCGCCATCTGCAGCCGGTTGTCGCCGGCGGCATTGTCGTTCGTGCTGTAGCGGATGTTGGTATCAATCAGGCCAAACAACGTGACATTGCTTTGCGCATACACCGTAGTGGCGGCTCCGCATGCGGCAAGTGCTAGGGCAGTCTTCATAAAACGCATTGGCAAATCTCCTCTGTCTGTGGTGAAACGTTATGTTTGCTCTGCCTACTGCGAGTGAATGCCCGGAAAAAGGCCGGCTGGATGCCGGCCTTTTTCTCAGACACAGGCCTGGTCAAGCCATTTCGACTGAGAAGCCAGCACGGCTGATGCCGACTTCCCGACCAATTCCTCATACACCGCAGGAGCAGTAGCGCCCTCGGTGCTGATCAGCAAGATCCGGGCCTGATCGTTCAGTCCGGTCTTGATGCGGAGTTCTTCGTTCTTCACCAGATGCATCAGGCCGGCCAGTCCGGCGGCTCCCGACTCACCACTCACTACCGGTGCGTCGCCTGCCTGGCCCGAGGCCAGCACGCGCATTGCTTCCACGGCTTCACCGTCATCGATGGTCAGGAAGTAATCCACCGACGGCTGCAGGAAGCGCCACGCCAGCGGCGAGGTCTCGCCACAAGCCAGGCCGGCCATGACCGAATCCACCGAGCCCGTGGCGTTCGCCGCGCGACCGGCAATCGCGCTCTGGTACAGGCAGTCCGCCTGCTTCGGCTCCACAGCGATATAGGTGGGACGCTTGGCGCCGAAGCGTTCGTTCAGGTAGCTCGCGATGCCCGCTGCCATGCCGCCCACGCCACCCTGCAGGAACACATGGGTGTACGGGCAGGCATCGTTCGCACCGACTTCCAGCTGCTCGAGAATTTCTTCGGGGATCGTGCCGTAACCCTGCATCACATCGCGCGGAATTTCCTCGTAGCCGTCGTACGAGGTATCGGACACCACGCGCCAGTCGTTTTCCTTGGCCAGGCGTGCGGCTTCCTCGACGGAGGCGTCGTAGTTGCCGGCGATGCGGACGATGGTGGCGCCATGCGAGGCAATCGCTTCCTCACGCTCCATGCTCACGTTCTTGTGCAGCACGATCACGCAACGGCAGCCGATGTCATGCGCGGCAGCAGCCAGCGAACGGCCATGGTTGCCGTCGGTGGCGCTGATCACGGTGAAGTTGCTGAGCGCCTGCGCGTGCTTGCCCTGGAACAGGTCCTTGGCCTGGTAGTTCCGCTCGGGCCAGATGCGCTGGATCAGACGGACCAATGCGATCGACGCGCCCAGCGCCTTGAAGCTGCCCAGCGATGCGCGCTTCGATTCATCCTTGAGATCGATACGTGCGACGCCCAGCTCGCGGGCCAGGCCTTGTAGCGGCACCAGTGGCGTCGGCTCGCGGGTCAGCTCGGACCAGTGCGACAGCCATTCGCGGCTCTCTTTGGCCTTGGCGATACTCATGATATCGCGCAGGTCGTCACTGTAAGGGGCACGTACGGCAAACCGGTTTTCAACTAACATTGCTCTACCTTGTAATCAACGAATCCGCCCAGTGAAAACGCACTGGGCCTGTGTGATCATCTTAGGGGCAGGTCACGAAGAAAATTTCTTGAAGTACCCGCATTGGCGAGAAAATTGCTTCGAAATAAATGCTTTCATGAGACACTCGATGCATCTTTTCAGCGCCTCCTTCAACGAATCATTTACCGGGCAGCCGGATGGCACTTGACCGACTCGATATCCGCATCCTGAATCTCCTGCAGGCTGATGCCTCGATGCCACTGCGCACACTCGCCGAGCGGGTGCATGCCTCGGTGGCGACATGCCAGCGGCGCATTGCCCAACTGCGTGCGGATGGCGTCCTGCTCAAGGAGGTGGCGATCGTC
Source organism: Imbroritus primus (assembly GCA_000272025.2). Lineage (GTDB taxonomy): Bacteria > Pseudomonadota > Gammaproteobacteria > Burkholderiales > Burkholderiaceae > Imbroritus > Imbroritus primus. Next base: position 174,099 of record AKCV02000011.1, on the reverse strand, counting down.
GATCGTGTCGCCGTGGGGCGTCCGCTCACGGTATTCGTTGCGGTGGAGCTGGCGCAGCAGAACGATACGCTGCTGCGGCACTTCGAGCGACGCATGCTCAGCGAAGGCGATGTGATGGCGTGCTACGAGGTTTCAGGCGAGTTCGATTTCCTCTTGATCGTCAACGCCGCCTCGATGGATACCTATCACGCATTCACGCGTCGCGTGTTTTCCTCGAATAACAATGTGCGCAATTTCAAGAGCACGTTTGCCATGAGCTGTACCAAGTTCGAGACATCTGTCCCGCTCGAGGAACCGCGTGCGGAAGACGACAGCGCACCCGCTGCCTGACGTTCACGCAGGCGCAGCGCGGGCGTGCAAAAACCGCCCGGCCGGCATCACCGGCAGGCAGTTCGTCGACGCATCACGATGGTGTGCGTGATGCACCCATTCACTGCACGCTGCGCCGTCATGGCGCAGCGGAGATCAATCAGTCCGGCAGGATCAGCGCCACATCCGCAAGCGGGCGGCGCGTAAAGGGTTTGCCGGCGTTGGCCGGATAGCCCAGCGTGATCATGCCTTGCGGCTCCCAATGTTCCGGCAGGTCCAGCGCGGCGCGTACCGTGTCCGGGCAGAACATCGGCGCGCACAGCCAGCAGCCGGCGAGGCCCGCATCCTGTGCCGCGACCAGCAGATTCTGCCCTGCCATCGCCGTGCTCTGCACGGCCATCTGATACTCGTTGCGGCTGCGGACCGGATCGGGATAGCGATCCATGTCTTCCATCGTCAGGCACACGATCATCACCGTCGCGGCCCCCGTGATGCGCGCATAGGAACGAGCCACATCGGCTTCGATGGCCTCATCCGGATCGTTGTCACCCTGGCGGTCGCGGCGCAGGCGCGCGCCCATCGCAGTGGCGAGCGCATGCTTGTGCCGCGCGCTGCTCATCACGGCAAAGCGCCATGGCTGGCGGTTGTGCGCGGAGGGTGCGCAGACAGCCGCCTCCAGCAATTGTTCGATCAGCTCGGGCGCAATCGCACGCGGCGTATAGCGGCGTACCGAGCGCCGTGCCATCCAGGGGCGCGATGCGTCGGGCGTGATGGCCCGTTCGGTATCGCCTGCAAGATGGACGAGGGCGAGCTTAGGCGCCATCGACCGAGCCCCACATATAGTCGGGCGACGACGTGCGGATCGTGGCACGCGTGACGATGTCGTTCTCGCGTGCCGTGAGCAGAGCCTTGCCGGTCGCGGTCACCGCCTTGCCGAGGTAGTTGCCGAGATAGGCACTTGCTTCCGGATTGGCCGGCGTGTCTTGAGAAACATCGAGATCGCGGATCAGGCCATTGTGGATGCCATAGATCCAGCCATGCACCGACAGATCCTGGCCGCGGCGCCATGCCGATTGCACCACGGTACTCTGGCAGGCATTGGCGACCTGTTCGATCACATTCAGCTCGCACAGCAGGTCATGGCGCGCCTGTTCGCTTTCGCAGGCGCCCAGCAGGGCGTGGTATTTGTCCTGGATCACATAGAGCTGCGCCAGCCAGTTGTCGACCAGTCCGTGCCGCTCGCCCATCAGCACGGCCTTCACGCCGCCGCAGCCATAGTGACCGCAGATGATGATGTGCTTGACCTTCAGCACATCCACGGCGAACTGCATCGCCGTCAGGCCGTTCATGTCGGCATGCTTGACCATATTGGCTACGTTGCGGTGCACGAATACTTCGCCGGGCGGCAGGTCGATGATCGAGTTCGCGGGTACGCGGCTGTCGGAGCAGCCGACCCAGAAATATTCAGGCGCCTGTTGCGCGGCCAGGCGTTCAAAGAAGGCCGGGTCGCGCGCCGTCACTTCGGCGGCCCAGTCGCGGTTCTTCTGCAGTAGATGATCGAGTTTGCCCATGATCAGTTTCCCTGAGGATGGTTTATGCCGCGCACGCTGTCGCGGAAGGTGCTTTCTTGTGTTCACGCATGAGAATGCGCACCGGCTCGACCGGCGTGGTCACGGTACGTGCCCGCTGCATCGCCGCGTCATCCGGCGTACCGTAGGCGGTCGTGCGCTGGCGCGGGATGCGGCCCATCTCGCGCAGCATTGCTTCCATGTCCATGGCAGTCATTTCCTGGCCGTGCGAGGCGCCGGCGGAGCGCGAAATGGTTTCGTTCATCAGCGTGCCGCCCATGTCATTGACGCCAGCCTGCAGGCAGGCGCGCACGCCTTCCACGCCAAGCTTGACCCACGACGCCTGGATATTCGGGATCACCGGGTGTAGCGCCAGACGCGCCACGGCATGCATCAGCACCGTCTCGCGGAACGATGGCCCGCGCCGCGCCCGGCCCTTGCGGTAGATGGGCGATTCCATGTGCACGAACGGCAGCGGTACGAACTCCGTAAAGCCGCCGGTCTCCACCTGCAGCGCACGCAGGCGCAGCAGGTGGCGGGCCCAATGTTCGAACCTCTCGACGTGGCCAAACATGATCGTCGAGGTGCTGCGCAGGCCGACTTCATGGGCGGCGCGCATGACCTCGAACCATTGGTCCGTCGTCACCTTGTCGTGGCAGATGATCTCGCGGATCTCGTCGTCGAGAATCTCCGCGGCCGTGCCGGGCAGCGTGCTCAGGCCCGCGTCCTTCAGGCGCATCAGGTAGTCGCGCAGCGGCAGGCCGAGCGTCTTCGCGCCTTGCCAGATCTCCAGCGGCGAGAAAGCATGCACATGCATGCCGGGCGCTTCTTCCTTCACGGCCCGGCAGATTTCCATATAGGTCTCGCCGGTGTACGACGGATGGATGCCGCCCTGCATGCACACTTCGGTGGCGCCGCGATCCCAGGCCTCGCGCACGCGGCGCTGGATTTCCGTGATCGGCAGGTCGTAAGGCTTGCCGCGCAGGTCTTCCGTGCTCTTGCCCTTGGCGAAGGCGCAGAACTGGCAGCGGTACGAGCAGATGTTGGTGTAGTTGATATTGCGGTTGACGACGAAGCTCACCACATCGCCGTTCATTTGCTGGCGCAGTTCGTCGGCTGCCTTGCAGACGGCGGTGAACTCATCGCCGCGCGCACGGAACAGCCGCACGATGTCGGACTCTTCGAGCGTCTCACCAGCCTTGGCGCGTGCCAGGATGTTCGCGACCGTCTGGTCGGCCACCGGCCGGGCCGGCACGCCGATGCGCTGCAGGTCGGCCAGTGGCGGCAGTTCTTGCGCGCCCGGCGACCAGTTGTCGGTGCGCGGAAAGCCATCAGTATCCACACGTTGCAGCAGGGGCGTGCGGAAGGCCGGGTCGATCCAGCGATCGAGATCGCGCGCATAGGCCGGGTAGATGGCCAGGCGTTCGGTCAGCTCCTTGCCTGCCTCGCGCGTGGCCTTGGCCAGCGCTTCGAGGTGAGGCCACGGCGCTTCGGGATTCACGTGGTCCGGGGTGACCGGCGATACGCCGCCCCAGTCGTTGATGCCTGCCTCGACGAGCTGGCGCAGCGCGCCCGGCCGCAGGTTGGGCGGCGCCTGCAGGTTCATCTCGGGCGCAAAGATCATGCGCGCGGCGGCGATGGTCCACAGGTGTTCGTCCAGCGATGGAATCGGCGCGTTCACCATCAGCGTGCCGACCTTCGGACGGAAGTTCTGCACGATGATTTCCTGGATATGGCCGTACTGGTCCTGCAGGTCGCGCAGCGCCAGCAACGCGTCAATGCGCTCGGCACGTGTTTCGCCGATGCCGATCAGGATGCCCGTGGTGAACGGCACGCGGGCTTCACCGGCGAGGCGGATAGTCTCGAGGCGCGCCGCCGGCTTCTTGTCGGGCGAACCATAGTGCGGGCCGCCTTTTTCGCACAGCCGTTCCGACGAGCTTTCCAGCATGATGCCCTGCGAGATCGACACCGCGCGCAGCGCTGCGAGATCGTTCGCATCCAGCAGGCCAGGGTTCACGTGCGGCAGCAGGCCAGTCTCGCGATAGACCACGCGCGCCGCCTCGGCGAGATACGACAGCGTGGTCGGATGTCCCATCTCGGCCAGCGCTTCGCGGGCCACGTGATAGCGGTATTCGGGCTTGTCACCGAGCGTGAAGAGCGCTTCCTTGCAACCAGCGGCAGCGCCGGCGCGGGCGATCTCCAGCACCTTCTCGATCGACAGGAAAGGCGCTTCTCCCTTACGCGGCGGATGCGCGAAGGTGCAGTAGTGGCACACATCCCTGCACAGTTGCGTGAGCGGAATGAACACCTTGCGCGAATACGACACGGCGTGGCCATGCGCGGCATCGCGGCGGGCTGCGGCGGCTGGCAGCAGGACATCGAGCGCGACGTCGATCAGCCCATAGGCCTCGTCGCGGGACAGCCGGCCGAGAGGGTCAAGCGTGAGCGTCGTCATGGTCAATCATCCCTTCTGATAAAGCGCCGCCGGAGCGTCGCAGGTCAAAGCATCGGCTGGCTCGGCCAGTCTGTCGGTCGCATTGTCGACCGCTGCATGCCGGGCACGCAGGCGTCCGGCGATACCGCTCGCGCGCAGCCACGCATGGGTGCGCGTGCTCGGCGGCTGGGCCATGAAGGCCAGCAGGTCGTCCGGGCGGTCGATGTCGAGTTCGAAACGCGGCAGCGTCAGCACGCGCGGCGCGAGGCCGAGCGCGGTGGCCGCATTGTAGTGGTGGCGGAAGCTGTCTTCGCCGTAGCAGATCGGCATGGCGTCCGGCGGCGAGCAGGCCAGTGCATTGGTACCGCCATCGCTGCCCGCCGCGACCAGCGTGACGGCAGGCGAGTGCCGGTGGCCGAGCGCGATCAGTTCGATGTCAGCGGCCTTGATCGATGGCAGGTCTGCCGGCACCACCAGCATGCCGGCGCAGCGCGCGGCGGCAAGTGTATGCGCGGCATGGCGCACGGCCTGCACCAGGCCTGCGTCCGGCTTGTCCGCCAGGACGCCCACGCCCTTGGCGCGCGCCAGGGCAGCAGCTTCGGCATCGTTGGTGACGACCAGCGTGCCGGCCAGCGCCGGATGCCGTGCCAGCACGTCGAGCACGTCTTCGAACATGGCGCGCGCCAGGCCGGCGCGCTCGCCTGCATCGAGCAGCGGCGTGAGGCGCTGCTTGGCGCAGTCGAACGATTTGACGGGCACCACGGCCCACAGCGTGGCGCGGTTCATGCGGCGCTCCGGGCGCGCGCCTGGCCGGCTTCGCGCAAGGTGTTGGCAAAATCCAGCACGGCGTCGGCAAGCTGGCGCTTGTCGGCGTGCGAGCGCATCAGCGTGCGCGTGACATGCGTGGGCAAGGCGAGCGTTGCGGCATCGGCTGCATCAGCCTCATCGATGACCAGCCCGTCCGCCAGCCCTGCATAGTGCGCGGCAATGGTCTGCGAGGTCACTTCCAGCCCGAGTTCCTGCATGATCTTGGCGGTCGGCCCCTTCACGGCCTGTCCGCCGACGATGGGCGACACTACGATGACCGGCGCAGCCGTACGCTGCAGCGCGACGCGGATGCCCGGCACGGCCAGGATCGGATCGATGCTGAGGAAGGGGTTCGACGGACACACGATGACCGCGGACAGTTGCGGATCGGCGAGTGCCTGCATCAGCGCCGGATTCGGCGCGGCATCGTCGGCACCGGCGAAGCTGATGCCGGTCACGACCGGCTGGCAGGCGTGCTTGACGAAGTAATGCTGGAACGGCAGCGCGCCATCCGGGGTCTGCACGATGGTGCGTACGGGATCGTCACTCATCGGTAGTAGTGCCGCGCGGATGCCGGTACGACGTGCCATGTCACCCACGATGCTGGTGAGCGTTTCACCGGCTTGCAGGCGGCGCGTGCGCTCGACATGCAGCGCGAGGTCGCGGTCGCCAAGCGAGAACCAGCTTTCGCCGCCAAGCTCCTTGAGCGCCGCCATGAAATTCCACGTCTCGTCGGCACGTCCCCAGCCGCGGGTCAGGTCGTTCAGGCCGGCCAGGGTGTACAGCACCGTATCGAGGTCGGGCGAGATGCGCAGCCCGAGGTATTCGAAGTCATCGCCGGTATTGACGGCAATGGCGAGACGTTCGCTGTCCGGTCCGGACCCCAGCGCCGTCTCGAGTCCCAGCGCCAGCTTGGCACCGCCGACACCGCCGCACAAGGCCACTACGCGCCCGCCCTGCATCATGCCTTCCCCTCCCGGAGTCATCGGAACATGTCTTGTTGTTTGGGTCGCAGCAGGTCGGCTGCAGGGCGCGCGGGGGCATCCCATTGCAGTCCGCGCAGATGCACGACAGGTTTGCCGGCATCGGTCTGGCCCATGACGAGCGAGGCCGCTGCGGCGATTTCATCGGCCACCGCGATCTCGGTGACGCGCATCGAGCGGCCGAAGAGATCAGGTGCGCCGATCAGGTTGAGTAATGCAGGAATACCAGCGGCGCCAAGCGCCACGCCGGTCACGCCTTGCCGCCAGGGGCGGCCGAAGCTGTCATTGATGACCACCGCGAGGTCGATGCCGAACGCGGCGTCGAGCTGCGCTTTCAGGCGCGCGCAGCTGGCGTCGGGATCTTCCGGCAGGAGCAGCGCGCGCTCGTTGCCGTCGGGGTGGTCGATGTTGGATTGGTCGATGCCCGCGTTGGCCATCACGTAGCCGAGCCGGTGCTCGACGATCAGCACACCGGCGCGCAGTTTCACCACTTCGCGGCTTTCCGCGAGGATGAGTTCGACCATGCGCGCGTCTTTACCGGCCTCTTCGGCCAGCTTGCGCGCCTCGGCCGACGGGGTCACGTCGCGCAGGTCGACGTAGCGCCCCTCGGCCTTGGAGACGACTTTCTGGGCCAGTACGATTACGTCGCGGCTGCGCGGCACGATGTCCGTGCGGCGCAGCCCGTCGATGATCAGGCTGGCCAGATCGTCACCAGGTTCGACCAGCGGAAAGTCCGCCAGTGCTGTCAACGTGACAGGGGCGCTTGCCATGCCGGTCCACCCGTGATTACGCAGAGATACCGGTGATCTGGATGCCTGCGCAATCCACCTTGTAGCGCTTGTTGATGCCGATCAGGATCGACGTCAGCGCTTCCGCGGCGGCGGCGTTGGCGATCGGGCCGGCATCGATGCCGCGCATGCCGATGGCATTGGTCATGTCGATGACCGCCTGGCGTGCATCCTTGTCGTTGCCGGTCACCAGCACATCGCACTCGATCGGACCGCCGCTCTGCAGCTTGGCGGCGCCGACGTTCTGGAAGGCCGAAACGACACGGGCAACATCACCGATCTGCGCTTCCGCGATCTGGCCGGCCGAGCCTTGCGGCGGCAGCTGGACCTGGGCGACCTTCGGGGGCACGAGTGGCACGACGGCGTCGACCACGATCTTGCCGGCGACAACCGGCTTGATCTCGGCGAGCGTCGCATCGTGGTTCGAGAACGGGATCGCCAGCACAACGATATCGGCTGCCGCAGCGGCGCCAGCATTGGTGTCGCCGCGCACGGCCGGGGCGCCGTTGCCGGCCTGGATGGTCTTCGCGAATTCCTGCGCCTTTTCAGCAGCGCGCGAACCGACGATGACCGGGTATCCGGCCGCGGCCCAGCGCATGGCCATACCCGAACCGAGTGCGCCAGTGCCACCAATGATGGCCAGAGTAGGACGGCTTTGCATTACGTGTCTCCTGTGACGGTTGGCTGAGGCTGATCGGTCGGCCGATCAGTTCAGTTTCATTTCGGTCAGCGGCACGATCTTCACGCCCGCGGCTTCCAGGCCGGCGCGCACCGAGGCCGACAGGGCCAGTGCGGTCGGCTCGTCGCCATGCACGCACAGGCTGTCGACGCGGCGCTTGATGCGCTTGCCGTTGCGCGACACGATGACGCCTTCCACCACCATTTCCACGACCTGGCGGGTGGCCACTTCGGGATCCTTGATGACCGAGCCTGGCACCTTGCGCGAGGTCAGGTTGCCGTCGTCTTCGTACTGGCGGTCGCAGAAACCTTCGCGGGCCAGCGGCAGGTCGAGCTTGACTGCTGCCTTTTCCATTTCCGAGCCGGACAGCGCCACGTAGATCAGGTCGCGGTCCACGGCCTTGATGGCGCGGCCGATGGCCATTGCGTATTCTTCGTTCTCTGCGGCCATGTTGTTCAGCGCGCCGTGCGGCTTGACGTGGGTCACTTTCTCGCCGGCGAAGGCAGCCATGGCCTGCATGGCGCCGATCTGGTACGCAATCATACATTCCAGGTCGTAGGGCTTCATGTCGATGCGGCGGCGGCCGAAGCCCCACAGGTCGTTGAAGCCGGGGTGGGCGCCGATGCTGACGCCTTCCGCCTTGGCGCGCTCGACCACGCGGCGCATCACCAGCGGGTCGCCGGCGTGAAAGCCGCAGGCGATGTTGGCCGATTTGATGATCTTCAGGATGCCGTCGTCGTTGCCGATGTCATACGCGCCGAATCCTTCTCCCATGTCTGCATTGAGGTTGACCGAAAGTGTCATTGCAATTCCTTTGTGTGCGATTGCGAAACTGTCTTGATCGTGCTCGCCGACGGGAGCTGGCGAGCCGCAACGCGTATTCCCACGCGTCTGGCGAGGACTCGGGTTGAGGTCTGTCGCCTTATCAATTAGTATATGGTACTAAAGATAGAAAGACAATATCATTAGAGTGCTGTCGGGTATTTCCCGGGGGCATGGCCAGAGTCAAGGAGCGGATGGATGGATGTGCGGTTTCTTTCTGCCGGCGATACCGCGATTGTCGTCGAATTCGGCGACCGGATCGACCGGACCCTGAGTGACAGGGTATTGCAGCTGGGCGCGCGGGTGCGCGCGGTCGAGGTCCCGGGCGTGGTGGAGACGGTGCCCACCTACCGCTCGCTGATGGTGCACTACGACCCGCTCGTGACCGATAGCGCTACCCTGAGCGAACAGATCACGGCGTTGCTCGACGACAACGCAGCCAGCACAGGCGCGGGCCGCCTGTGGCGCGTGCCGGCCTGTTACGAGCCGACGCACGCCCCCGACATCGCCGAGGTGGCCGAGACCAAGGGGCTCACGGTGGACGAGGTGATCCGCCTGCATACCGAGACGCAGTTCCATATCTACATGATCGGCTTCGTGCCCGGTTATCCGTACATGGGCGACCTGCCGGAGCAGCTCGTGCTGCCGCGCCGCGCCGACCCGCGCATCCGCGTGCCGGCCGGCTCGATCGCCATCGCCTCGACCATGACCGCGATCTATCCGCTTGAAAGCCCCGGCGGGTGGCATCTGATCGGCACCACGCCCATTCGTTTGTTCGATGCGGCCCAGCCGCGTCCTGCCCTGTTCAGCCCGGGCGACAAGGTGCGCTTCGAGCCGGTCACGGCAGCGCAGTTCGACGACATCCGCGCCGCCACGCAGGCCGGCACATACCAGGTTCCCAGCGAGGCTCTTGCATCATGACATCCGCACTCAAGGTCATTCAGCCCGGCATCCACACCACCGTGCAGGATCTGGGGCGTAAGGGATTCCAGGATGCCGGCGTGCCGGTCGCAGGTCCGCTCGATCGGCTCAGCCTGCGGCTGGCCAACGCGCTGGTTGGTAATCCGCTCGACACCGCGGCACTTGAACTGGTGCTGCAGGGCCCGGCGCTCGAAGTGCAGGCCGATGCGGTGCGCGTGGCGCTGGCCGGCTGCAATACCGCCATCGAGATCGGCGGCGAACAACCGCGTACCATCCCGGCCGGCCAGAGCGTGCGGCTCGTACGTGGCGATACGCTGCGCGTGACCCAGCTGGGTGATGCAGCCTGTGCCTATCTGGCCGTGGAAGGTGGCTTCGATATCGCGCCGGTGCTCGGCAGTACGGCGACGTACGTACGCGGCGGCATGGGTGGCCTGAACGGTTCGGCGCTCAAGCGTGACGACACGCTGCCACTGCGCCAGGGCAATGCGCCCGAACGGCCCGAGCTGGGCCTGCCCGATCCGCTCGATCTGGCGCTCGACGCGCCGGTGCGTGTGGTACTCGGGCCCCAGGACGATTACTTCACAGAAGCCGGCGTCGCCACGTTCCTGTCGGGTGAGTACACCGTCACGCCGCAATCGGACCGCATGGGCTTCCGCATGGATGGTCCGGCGCTCGAGCACGCCAAGGGCTACAACATCGTGTCGGACGGCATCGTCGGTGGCTCGATCCAGGTGCCGGGCTCCGGCATGCCCATCGTGCTGCTGGCCGATGCGCAGACCACGGGCGGCTACCCGAAGATCGCCACGGTGATCTCGGCCGACCTGCCGGTGCTCGGCCGTCGGCGCCCGGGCCGCAAGGTACGATTCGCAGCCGTGACGGTAAGTGAAGCCGAGCAGGTACGGCGTGATCAGGAAGCGGAGTTGCAGCGCATCATCGCGGCGCTGCGCGAAGTGAGTGCGGAGGCAGCCATCGACGTGGCGGCCCTCTATCGGGAGAACTTGATCAGCGGGGTGGTCAGCCACCGGAGCTAGGGCGTTCGGATGCTGCCGAGCCGGCATGGACCGGGCCTCTCTGGCCGGTGCGGCAGGCGGCAACCGGAGCCGGGCAGTGTCGCGTCGGACGGACGCTGCCTCTCAGTCGGAGGATCGCCATTGTATAATCCTATGGTTAGGATAATAGGTGCAATATATGCAGAAACTACAGAGCTCTGACCGTCGCGGGAAGATCCCAGCCTATATCCAGGTGGCTGCCGCCCTGCGGCGCCGGATTGAAACCGGCGAATGGCAGCCCAGCGAAAAAATCTCCACGCTCGAAGAGCTGGAAGAAGAGTTCCGCGTCGCCCGCGTGACAGTGCGGCAGGCCGTGGATCTGCTGGAGCGCGAAGGCCTCGTCAAGCGCCAGCAAGGGCGCGGCACCTTTGTCAACGATACCGTCAACGACAAGCGCTGGCTCAAGCTCGAAACCGCGTGGGAGTCGGTAGTCGAGTCGATCCGCGACAACGTCCCCAAGTTTATCAAGGTTGCGAACCCGCCGCGCTTTCCGCGCCTGCCCGAGGAAGAGGGCAACCTCGCCGACGAGTATGCTTTCCTGCGCAGCGTGCAGCTGAAGGACGGCGTACCCTACGGCGTGGCCAGCGTACATATCGCCAAGCCGGTGTTCGAGCGCGAGCGCGAGCGCTTTCTCAAGCATCCCGGCCTGTCGGTGTTGGCCGATATGGATGTGCATATCGCCCAGGCGCACCAGACATTGGTGATTGGTACCGCCGACCCGGAAATCGCCGACCTGCTGCAGGTGTCGCTCAGCGCGCCGACGGCGGAAGTACGCTGGGTCGTGCTCGACGATACCGATACCGCGATCTATGTGGCGGACATCACGTACCGCGCCGATTGCATCCGCATGTCAATCGACTTTTTCGAGCAACGGACGCCGAAGACACGCCGCAAGACCGCCTGAATTTCGGGGAAACCCAATTCCCGAGCGCCACGTACAAATATATCTAACATACTATAAATAGTATGTTAGACTAAATGTTCGATGGTAATGTGGTCACCCAGCCCTCTGTCGCCGGTTCATGTGGACCGGCGCGGCGCACATTGCGGTGACGCATTCAGTGACAGGAGGAGCGGGTCAATGTCGGAACAAGGTGTTGGGGCGCGCGTACTTCGTAAGGAAGACGATCGCCTGATGCGCGGACGGGGCCAGTTTGTTGCGGACATCCGCATGGCCAATATGCAGGACGTGGCCTTTGTGCGCAGTCCGCTCGCGCATGGTCGCATTCTGGGGGTCGAGATTCCCGAAGAAGTCCGCGACAGTGTTTTCACAATCGACGACCTCACAGGCGTCAAGCCCATCCGGGCCGTTTCCGGGCTCCCCGGATTCAAGATTTCCGAACAGCCGGTTCTCGCCCAGGGCAAGGTACGCCATGTCGGCGAAACCGTGGTCATGTGCGTGGCGCCGACGCGTGCCGAGGCCGAGGACATCGCCGCCATGGTGCGCCTCGATCTCGATGAACTGCCGGCGATCCACAATATGCTCGAAGGCCGCCGCGATGTCAGTTCGCGCGTGCACGAAGAGTGGCCGGACAACGTTTTCCTGGAAACCAAGGTCAACGTCAATATCGAAGCGGTGCAGGACGCACCGATCAAGGTGCAGCGTGTCATCAGCACCTCGCGCCAGTCGATGGCGCCGATGGAAGGCCGCGGTGCCGTGGCGTTCTGGGATTCGCGCCTCGAGCTGCTGACGCTTTACACGGCCTCGCAGATCCCGCACATCGTGCGTACTGGCCTGGCCGAATGCCTTGGCCTCGATGAAGGCCAGGTCCGCGTGGTCGTGCCGGACGTGGGCGGGGGCTTTGGCTACAAGGGCATCCTGCTCACCGAGGAAGTCGCCATCAGCTGGCTGGCGATCAAGCTCGGTCGCCCGGTCCGCTGGATCGAGGACCGCCGCGAACACCTCACGGCCGGCGCCAACTGCCGCGAACACCACTACGTCATCACCGGCTATGCCGACAGCGAAGGCCGCCTGCTGGGCATCGACTGCGAAGCCACGGTGGATTCCGGTGCGTATTCGTCGTATCCGTTCTCGGCCTGCCTGGAAGCCGCGCAGGTCGCGAGCATCCTGCCCGGCCCGTACGATTTCCCCGGGTATCGTTGCGAAACGCATTCCGTCTCCACCAACAAGTGCCCGATCCTGCCGTACCGCGGCGTGGCACGTACCGGCGTGTGCTTTGCGCTGGAACTGGTGCTGGACGACCTGGCCCGCGCCGCCGGCATCGAGCCGTACGAACTGCGTCTGAAGAGCCTGGTCAAGCCGGAGCAGATGCCGTTCGACAACATCACCAACAAGCACTTCGATAGCGGCGACTATCCGGAAGCGTTGCGCCAGGCCGTGGCGGCCATCGACTACGATGCCATCCGCAAGCGCCAGAAGCAGGGCGAGCCCGATGGCCGGTTGATCGGCGTGGGCGTGTCGATCTACTGCGAACAGGCGGCGCATGGTACCTCCGTGTACGCTGGCTGGGGCATTCCGATGGTGCCGGGCTATGAGCAGGCCACCGTGCGCGTCACGCCCGATGGCGGTCTCGAAGTGCGCATTGGCGCGCACTCCCATGGCCAGAGCCTGGAAACCACGCTGGCGCAGGTCGCCAACGAAATCCTCGGCATCGACGTCGCCAAGGTCAAGGTGGTGCATGGCGATACCGCCTACACCCCGTATTCCACCGGCACCTGGGGCTCGCGCTGCATGGTCATGTCGGGCGGCGCCGTGTCGCGCTCCTGCCAGACCATCGCCAAGCGCCTCGCCGCGATCGGCGCCTTCATGCTCAAGGCCAAGCCGGAGGAAGTCGAAGTCCGCGATGGCAAGGTCATCGGCCCCAACGGCAGCCTGACCATCGGCGAAATCGCCTACACCTGGTATCGCCGTCCGCAGGACCTGCCAGCCGAAGTCAACCCGGGCGGCCTCGAAGTGACCGAAGGCTACAAGCCGCAGCGTGACTCCGGTACGTTCGGCTATGGCGCGCATGCCGTGCTGGTGGCCGTCGATCCGGAAACCGGCGATGTCGAGATCCTCGACTACGTGATCGTCGAAGACGGCGGCAAGCTGGTCAACCCCATGGTTGTGGATGGCCAGATCTACGGTGGCACGGCCCAAGGCATCGGCACCGCGCTATACGAGGAAATGCCGTTCGACGCCTCCGGCCAGCCGCTGGCTTCCACCTTTGCGGACTACCTGCTGCCCGGCCCGACCGAAGTTCCGGAGCCGCGCCTGATCCATATGGAAACCGTGTCGCCCTACACCGAGTTCGGCGTCAAGGGCGTGGGCGAAAGCGGCGCGATTCCGCCGCCGGCCGCCATTGCCAACGCCGTGAACGACGCCCTGCGTCCGCTTGGCGCCTCGCTCTACGTGTCGCCGATCACGCCGCGCCGCGTGCTCGAGGCTATCGACGCGGCCCAGACGAACAAGGTTGCGCAGCAGGACGAATCGTTTGTGTCCATGCGCATCACCAGCCGGGAGAAGGTATGAAACCGTCACGCTTCGATTACGACCGCCCGGCGAGTCTCGATGGTGTGATCCGCCACCTGCAGCGCGACGATATCGTCGTCAAGGTCGTGGCGGGCAGCCAGTCGCTCGGGCCGATGCTGAACCTGCGGCTCGTGCAGCCGGACCTGCTGGTGGACATCACCGGCATTCCTGAACTCAAGCGCGTCGAAGTCACCGACGATGCCATCGTCATCGGCGCCTGCGTCACGCACGCGGACATCGAAGACGGCCGTGTGCCCGACGTGACCGGCGGTGCGCTGTCGCGCGTGGCGCGTGGCATCGCCTACCGTGCCGTGCGCAACCGCGGCACCATCGGCGGCAGTATCGTGCACGCCGACCCGTCGGCCGACTGGATCAACAGCCTGTGCGCCATCGGCGCCGAAGTGCTGCTGGCCGGACCCTCGGGCAAGCGCAGCATGCCGATCGACGATTTCATGACCGGCGTGTTCGAAACCGCGCTGCAGGAAGGCGAGATGCTCGAGGCCGTGCGCATTCCGCGCCTGTCGGCCGATGCACGCTGGGGCTATCACAAGCTGTGCCGCAAGACCGGCGAATTCGCCCATGCCATCGGCGTGGTGCTGAAGGATCCGGCGCGCTCGGTGTGCCGTGTGGTCATTGGCGCCACGGAATCCAAGCCAATCATCGTGCGCGATGCGCGCTCGCTGTTCCCGGATGGCCGTCATCTCGACGTCGATGCGGCCCGCGCGTTGCTGCAGGATGCCGGGCATACGGACAAACTCGACAATCAGGTCCACGTGGCTGCGCTCAAGCGCGCCGTCGACCGGGCGGAGCAGGCATGAAAACAATCAATATGACTGTCAACGGCAAGGTAATCTCGGGCGCCGCGGTCGAACCGCGTACGCAGCTTGCCGATTTCGTGCGCGATACCCTCAATCTCACCGGTACGCACATCGGTTGCGAGCATGGCGTCTGTGGCGCCTGCACGCTGATGGTCGATGGTGTGCCGGCGCGTTCGTGCATCACGCTCGCCGTGGCTTGCGATGGCGCAAAAATCACCACCATCGAAGGCATGGACGACGATGAAGTGATGATCGCCCTGCGCGCTGCCTTCCAGCGCGAGCACGCGCTGCAGTGCGGCTACTGCACGCCCGGCATGCTGGCCTCGGCCCATGACGTGGTGCTGCGCATGCCCGATGCAACCGAAGCCGATGTGCGCTTTGCCATGAGCGGCAACCTGTGCCGTTGTACCGGCTACGTCGGCATCACCAAGGCTGTGCTGAGCGTGATCGAAGCGCGCCGTGCCGCAGGTGTCACCAAGCCGGTCGAGTTACGCGGCGAGATCGGGCCGGTCGGCTCCGGCCACGCGGAAGCCATGGCAGCCGATGCCATTGCCAAGGCCGCCAGCAGCAGCGCCACCACCGCCAAGGCTGCACCGGCCAAGACCGCTGCCACCCGCGCTGCTCCGCCGGTCGACAGCAGCAAACCGATGACCACCATCGAACAGACCTTTACCGTGGAATTCCCGCGCGAGCAGGTGTGGGAGTTCTTCGGCAAGCTCGATCAGGTCACGCTGTGCCTGCCGGGCGCCTCGCTGCTGGCGCCCCCTACGGAAACGCACGTCGAACCCAAGCTGCGCATTAAGGTCGGCCCGATCGTCGCTGACTTCGAAGGTGCGGCCGATGTCGAGCGCGATCCGGCCAACTACGTCGGCATGATCTACGGCAGCGCTCGCGACACCAAGTCTGCCTCGGCCACGCGTGGCGAGATCCGCTACACGCTGGTGGAAACCCAGACCGACGAAGGCGCGGCGGCCACGCGCGTGGACGTGCAGGTCGGCTTTGCACTGACCGGCCCGCTGGCGCAGTTCAGCCGCTCGAGCATCGTGCTGGACATCGCCAAGCGCATGACCGATGCCTTTGCCGCCAACCTGCGCGCGCGCCTGAGCCACACCGGTGGTGCCGATGAAGCTCCGCCGATGCCGGCTGCCGAACTGAATGCCGGCGCCCTGGTGTTCTCGGTGATCCGCGACCGCATCGTCGGGTTCTTCCGCAAGCTGTTCGGCGGCAAGTAACACGCCTGCTGCCTGACGGCGAAAAGCCGCCATCCTGCCTCGTCCCGAGGCGCGGTGGCGGTTTTTTCATGGGCGCGGCAGGCTCGGTCGCGGACCTCTGTTGCCGGACCTCAGTCCCGGAACAGATCGCAGAACAGCTCGCGCAGCCACTTGTTGGCCGGATCCTCATGGAAGCGCTCATGCCAGTACTGGCGGATGGCATACACCGGCATCTTCAGCGGCGGCGTGAGCATCTTGATGTTGCCGGCCGGCAGGTAGGATTCCGCCAGCATGGTGGGGATCGTCACCACCAGGTCGGTATTGGCGACGATCAGCGGAATCGCCAGGAAGTGCGTCACATGCAGGGCGATGCGCCGCCGGTAACCTTTCTCCGCCAGTACGCGCTCGACGACATCGTGCCCCGTGCCGGGTGCTGAGACGATGGCGTGCGAGGCCGCCAGGTACTGTTCGAGGCTCAGCGTGTCGCCGATGTGCGGATGATTGGTACGCGCGATGCACACATAGGAGCGGTTGAACAGTCGCTGCTGGTAATAGCCGCTGGTCAGGTCGGGAATGAAGCCGACCGCCAGGTCCATCTCGCCTGATTCGAGTGCGTCACGCATTTCCTTGACCGGCAGCTGCACGGTGCGCACGCTGACATGCGGCGCAACTGTGCTCAGGTGCTGCAGGAGGCCCGGCAAGAAGACGCGCTCGCCGATGTCCGTCATGACGATGCGGAAGGTGCGCGTGGACGTGGCCGCATCGAAATGCTTGTCGCGGTTTAGCGTTTGCCGCAGCAATTGCAGGGCGTCGCGGATCGGCTCGGCGAGCTCCATGGCAAAAGGCGTCGGCTCCATGCCTTGCGAGGTCCGGACGAACAGCGGGTCGGCAAGCACCTTGCGCAATTTGCCCAAGGCGGTGCTCATTGCCGGCTGGGTGATGCCGATGGCATCTGCTGCGGCCGTCACGTTGCGGGTATGCAGCATGGCCTCGAATGCCACCAGCAGTTTCAGGTCCAGCTCGGCAATATCCACTTTTGCGTATACCTTGAATTGCATTTATGCGATTTACATATGGTATGCCGGCGACTACATTTTTGCCATAGACATTCATCTCGACGGCAGGGCGAAACACTCGCCAGCCGCGAAGAGGCAGTCCCCCAAGGAGCGTGGTGATGCACTATGCGGTGGTCGTTGTCGGCAGCGGATTGGCGGGGTATTCCGTAGCGCGCGAATTCCGGAAGCGCAACAAGACGGAATCGCTGGCCGTGCTCACGGCGGACGATGGGCATTTCTATTCCAAGCCCACGCTTTCCGAAGCCTATCGCCTCGGTGCACCAGTCGAGGAACTGTCGTCGCGCACCGCCGAAGGCATGGCCGCGCAGATCAAGGGCGAGGTCGTGACCGGCACGCATGTGCAGTCGCTCGACCGCGCCAGCCGCACCCTGCATACCAGCCATGGTCCCATCACCTACGACAAGCTCGTGCTCGCACTCGGCGCGGAGCCGGTGCGCCTGCCGCTCGTCGACGATGCGCTGGCCGACCATGTGGTGTCGGTCAACGACCTCGATGACTATCGGCGCTTCCGCGCCCTGGCCGAAGGCAAGCGCGACATCGCCATCCTTGGCGCCGGCCTGATCGGCTGCGAGTTTGCCAACGACCTGCTGCATGCCGGCTATCGCGTCAAAGTGCTGGACATCGCGCCGCTGCCGCTGAGCCGCCTGCTGCCGCCCGCCAACAGCCAGACCCTGTACGACGCCTTGCAGCAGGCCGGGGTGGAGTGGCATCTTGGCACGGCGGTGAAGAGCATCGAGCCGCGTGCCAATGGCGTGACGCTGCGCTGTGCAGACGGTGCAGTGCTGGAAGCGGACCTGGTGCTGTCCGCCGTGGGCCTGCGCCCGCGTACCACCCTGGCGCGTGCGGCGGGGCTGGAAGTGGCACAAGGCATCGTGGTGGATGCCAGCCTGCGCACCAGCGATCCCGCGATCTACGCGCTGGGCGATTGCGCCGAGATCGCCGGCCTGTGGATGCCGTATATCAACCCCATCGGTCCGGCTGCCAAGGTCATCGCCGCGCAGCTCGCGGGCGAGAGTGCCACGGTCAGCTACGGCGCCATGCCGGTGATCGTCAAGACCTCAGTCTGTCCGACCGTCGTGTGCCCGCCGCCTGCTGCGGAAGGCAGCTGGCAGACATCCACTGACGACGCAGGCGTGCATTCCCTGTTCCATGACAGTGCCGGCAGCTTGCGCGGGTTTGCGCTGAACGGCGCGTGCGTGGCCCGTGCCAGCGAACTGGCGCAGGGCATGCCCAAGGTACTGGAGTAGGCGGGTGTGCGCCGTGGCATCCCCGGCCATCCCCGCGCCGTCGTGGCGCGATGAAGCCTGGGGCCATGTGAAAAGGCTTTTGAATCTGGATCAATACAAGGCGCCGGAGCGCCGGTTGTCTACCAAGGAGATGACGATGAACGACCCCCGCCCGATTACGTTTGTGCGGCAATGGAAGAAAGAGGGCTCCTCGCGGATGCCTTACTGGATCTACACTGATCCGGAAGTGTATCGTCGCGAGCAGGAGCGTCTCTTCAACGGCCCGCACTGGAACTATGTAGCCCTCGAGGCAGAAATCCCCAATCCGGGCGACTTCAAGCGCAGCTATGTCGGCGAGCGCTCGGTCATCGTGGTGCGCGACGAGGACGGTAGCATCAGCGTCGTGGAAAACCGCTGTGCCCACCGTGGCGCGCAGTTCTGCCAGGAGCACAAGGGCAACAAGAAAGAATTTGTCTGTCCGTACCACCAGTGGAACTACGACCTCAAAGGCAATCTGCTGGGCGTGCCGTTCCTGCGCGGCATCAAGGGCAAGGGCGGCATGCCCAAGGATTTCAAGCGCGAGAACCACAGCCTGACCCAGCTCAAGGTGCATGTGCACAACGGCGTCGTGTTCGCCAGTTTCCATCCGGACGTGCCTGACTTTGAAACCTTTCTCGGCCCGACCATGCTCAAGTACTTCGAGCGCGTGTTCGATGGCCGCAAGCTGAAGGTGCTCGGCTACAACCGCCAGCGCGTGCGCGGCAACTGGAAGCTGATTCACGAAAACCTGAAGGACTGCTACCACCCTGGGCTGCTGCATACCTGGTTCGTCAACTTCGGTCTGTGGCGTGCCGACAATGACTCGCTCAACCTGATGGATGATTCGCATGCCCATTCGGCCATGGTCACGGTGCGCAACCAGGGCGGCAAGGGCGAGGCCACGGCCGGCATCAGCAGCTTCCGCGAGCATATGGAACTGAACGACCCGCGCTTCCTCGACGTCGAGACGGAACCGTGGTGGGATGGTCCGACTGCCGTGATCCAGAGTATTTTCCCGAGCGTGATCATGCAGCAGCAGGTCAATTCCCTGGCCGTCCGCCATCTCGTACCGCGCGGCCCGGGCGCCTTCGATTACATCTGGACGCAGTTCGGCTTCGAGGATGATTCTCCAGAACTGACCCAGCGCCGTCTCCGCCAGGGGAACCTGTTCGGCCACGCCGGTTTCGTCTCGGCGGACGATGCAGAAATCACCGATCTGCTGGAAGCCGGCGCGATGCAAGCGACGGAGAGCGACGAAACGCTGTGTGAACTGGGTGGCCACGAGATCGCCGATACCGATACCCACGTGTCGGAAACGCTGATCCGGGGCATGTACCAGTACTACCGCAAAATCATGGAGATCTGAGGATGGATGCAAATACGCGTTTCGCGGTCCAAGACCTGTACAACGACTATGCCGCGTGCGTTGACAACACCAAGTTTGAGGCGTGGCCTGATTTTTTTACGGACGAGTGCATCTACCGCATCGTCTCGCGAGAAAACTACGATGCTGGCCTGCCATCATCGTCGCTGATGCTGGAGAGCCGGGCCATGCTGCTCGACCGTGTGTATGGCATGAATGAAACCATCTATCACGCACCGTACCTGCAGCGCCACGTGATCAGCGCGCCTCGCATCCACAGCGTCGAAGGCGGTGTGATCCGCGCCGAAGCAAACTATGTGCTGATGGGGACGAAGCTGGACACGCCCACGGAGGTGTTCAACACCGGACGTTACCTGGACACGATCGTCAGCGAGAACGGCAAGCTCAAGTTCAAGGAGCGTATTTGCGTGTTCGATGGCGACCTGGTGCCGAATTCGATTGTCTATCCGATCTGAGGTGATGCATGACTGACGAAACCCTTGGCCCGGGCTGGGAGCGCGCTGCCGCGCTGGATGACGTGCCGGAAGGCGAAGTCGCCGGCGTGCAGGTCGGCGGCCAGCCCGTGGCGCTGTACAAGGTGGAGGGCGAGCTGTATGCCACGCATGACATCTGTTCGCACGAGCATGCCCATCTTTCCGAAGGCTATCTCGACGGCTGCGAGATCGAATGCCCGCTGCACCAGGCGCGCTTCGACATTCGCACCGGGCAAGCCATGTGCAAGCCGGCTACCGGCCCGGTCGCCGTGTATCCCGTGCGCATCGTGGGTCAGGACATCTTCATCAACCTGACACCCGCCGCCTGATCGTACCGTTCCTCGTGGGGCCCGCCAGTGCTGTATCGGCTGGCGGGTCTTTTTATGGGTGCAACGTGGCGGCATGCGCGGGCGCTGTGCGCCCCCTGATTTCGATTTAATATCTATAAGATCGTAAATTTCCGTATAGTCGCCGGCGTAACGACGTGAAGATATTTGATAACTGCTGGGCTGTGGATACCGCGATGGACCCCTGAATATGGGTGGCCGCTCAGACACACGCGAAAGCGGTATTCCAGAAGCACGGAAATACGTGGCCTGTAGTAATGCTCGGTGCAGTATCAAGTGTGGCAATTCCGATGGGATACCCTGACTTCGAGTAACTGGTGCTGAGATTCTGTAAGACCATCGATCTATCTCAGGGCTTGGTGTGGATCGAGGTGGTGAACGGTACTCGTTACTGAGATGCAGCGCCATGAAGGGATCAAGCGAGAAATTATTGACGTGATACCTGTTTGGCTGCCTAGCCATGCTCGTAGCAGGAACCAGCGATTGGTCGAGCTTAAGCAGTGACCGATACTGGGAGACGGAAGGGGGCGCCAAGCCGGTTGAAAGCGTTCATAGCAGCGATAGCAATCGTAAGGTCGACCAGATCTTTATCTCCAAAAATCGAGGATGCTGCTGCATATGCAGCATCTGAGGCATGCGTTTCACTCAGTAGTGTCACTTCTTCAGCCCACGCCAGGGCAGCGCATTCTTGTTCAGAAAATAGCTGACGCACCTCGTGCCAAACCGGAACCAATACAATTTTTTCGATGGGCATGGTCTTCCCGAGATCGCGACTATGTATATTGATGCAGTGGGCGCAGCCGTTGATCTGCGAGATGCGCAGGAATACCAGATGAATCAGTTGCTCGGGCAATTTGGTGTTTCTGGTAACGTAGTGATGAACGCCAAACAACGCTTTTGCACCATCCGGAGAGACTTCTTGCCAGTTTAGTCGGCTCATTTCTTTCATTCCTATTGTTAAGCGGGTATTCAATATTCGCCAGGGGCAAATGACTCTAGGCTCCGCATTCAATGTCACGGATCTCGGACGACGAATGCGAGGACCAAAGTTACTCTCCGGGAGTCAGGAATAAAAGGTCCAAGAAACAGTGTAATGACTGATCCAAAAAAGCCCGCCTCGGTTTCGATTCAAGTTGAGCGGACTCATCCTGCGCCAATCGGAGAGCAGATCTATATGAGTCTCCATTCCTCCATCCGCGAGGGAATACTCGCGGCGGGGAGCCGATTACCCTCAGATAGGGCCCTGGCAGCCCAGCTTGGCGTTGCACGCGGTACGATTCGCGTAGCCTATGATCGCCTGGCCGATGAAGGCCTGATTTTTGGGGCTGGCTCCTCGGGGACTTGGGTGTGTTCCAAACTCCCCCCGATGCCGTCCGAGCATGAGGAAGTTTTGGACCGTCCTCTGGCTGGCTTTACACGACCGTACTCAAGTGCTCCGCTTCCTTTCCAGGTGGGGGTTCCGGCACATGATGCTTTCCCATTCAAGACATGGGAGCGCATGCGGGCGCGGGCAGTACGTGCGGATGCGCTTTCCTACACTACCTATGCGGATCCTCGTGGCGAACCTGGACTCCGATCGCAAATTGCAGGCCATTTGGCTGTAAGCAGGCAGATTCAATGCCATCCAGATCAAATCATCGTTACAAGCGGTTATCGGTCTGGCTTGATGCTGACGTTAACGGCGCTCCAAGCAAGTGGCCAAAAAGCTTGGATGGAGGAGCCTGGCTACCCATTGGGAAGGCGAGTCTTGGAGCTTGCAGGTTTAACGGTTGA
This sequence comes from Imbroritus primus, assembly GCA_000272025.2. Taxonomy (GTDB): domain Bacteria; phylum Pseudomonadota; class Gammaproteobacteria; order Burkholderiales; family Burkholderiaceae; genus Imbroritus; species Imbroritus primus. Next base: position 151,920 of record AKCV02000011.1, on the reverse strand, counting down.
GCCCATTCCGGTTGATGCGGAAGGGCTTCGTGTCGAGGAGGGCATAACTCGGGCTTCTGATGCCCTAGTCGCATTGGTGACTCCCGGCCAGCAAGCCCCATTGGGAGTGACATTGTCTCCTAAACGGAGGCGAGACTTGCTGGGTTGGGCTGAGACACAAAGCGCATGGATCATCGAAGACGACTACCTCGGTGAGTTGCAAATTGATGGTCGCGCAACACCGGCCCTTGCATCAGGTGAAGGTGCTCAACGTGTCATCCATATTGGTACGTTTAGTAAAACGATGAGCCCGTCTCTCGGTCTCGGGTTCGTGGTCGTACCTAAAATGCTCACCGAGCAGTTTGTCGAAATTGCTGCCGTGATGTTACCTGCTCCCAATAGAACTACCCAATTAGCGGTCGCTGAGTTTCTAGCAGATGGTCATTTTTTACGTCATCTGCGCCAGATGAAAGATCTATATTGCGAACGTAGGGCATGTGCGTTGACCCATTTAAGCAAGACATTCCCTGTGATCCTCAGGTCGGGCCTCGGCTTAGTCGCGTGCCTTCCCGAGACCGCCAATGACGCAATGCTGGTCTCCAAGGCAAGAGAGCTAGGATTAGCGCCCTCCGCCCTATCACTTTGGTATACCGATGCTACTCATGCTAAGCGAGGGTTCATTCTTAGCATCACGAACCTTCGAGCTGACAGTATTGGCGCTGCATGTGCAGCGTTGAATGATGTCATTGCTGCCCAAGTAAAGGCTTAGCCGTAGTCTGCTCGGCTGGTCTGCTGGCCGGCTATCCAACCCCATAGCAGCAACAAAAAAGGCTGTGGGAGGCTATTACGTTTCAATAGAGCCCAGATCTTGCTTTCATGGTTGCTGGTGCGGCAGCGTACCGGCAACCGCGGAGGGTCCTGCAAGCCGCAGCGCGTTGCCGATGACCGAGGCCGAGCTCAAGCTCATGGCCAGGGCAGCGATCAGCGGCGACAGAAGCCACCCAGTGAATGGGTACAGCACGCCAGCCGCGACCGGGATGCCGAGTGCGTTATAGAGCAATGCGAACAGCAGGTTCTGCTTCATGTTGCGCACGGTGGATACCGACAGCTCGCGCGCGATGGAGATGCCGCGCAGATCGCCTTTGACAAGTGTCACCTGCGCGCTGTTCATGGCGACATCGGTACCCGTACCCATGGCCACGCCGACATCGGCCCTGGCCAGCGCCGGGGCGTCATTGATGCCATCGCCGGCCATCGCCACGATGTGGCCCTGGGCCTGCAACCGTGCCACCAGATCCAGTTTGTCTGCCGGCTTTACTTCGGCATGCACCTCGTCCAGGCCGAGCCGCGCCCCTACGGCTCGCGCGGTCGTCCAGCCATCGCCCGTGGCCATGATGACCCGCATGCCGGCCCTGTGCAGTGCTGTCAGCGCTTCGGGGGTACTGGCCTTGATGGGGTCGGAGACGGCCAGCACGCCTGCCAGCCGCCCGTCCACCGCCAGGTGCATGACACTGGCCCCCTGCTGCCGCAGCGCCTCCGCGCGCGCGTGTAGGCCTGACACATCCACGCCCTCGCGCTCCATCAACGCCGTGTTGCCCAATGCCAGCCGCTGGCCTTGCACTTCGCCGGTGACGCCGATCCCCGACGCCGACTCGAACCGGCTGACTTGATGGAACGTCAGGCCCTGTTGCCGGGCTGCACGCAGTATGGCATCGGCCAGGGGGTGTTCGCTGCCCTGATCGAGGCTCGCCGCGAGCTGGAGAACGTCCGCCTCGGTATGCCCTGCGGCCGCCACGGCCTGTTCGAATACTGGCCTGCCTTCAGTGAGGGTGCCTGTCTTGTCGACGATCAGCGTGTCTACCTTGCGCATGTTCTCGATGGCCGCCGCGTCCCGGAACAGCACGCCGTGCGTTGCACCGCGGCCCGTGGCGACCATGATCGACATGGGTGTGGCAAGTCCCAGGGCGCACGGGCAGGCGATGATGAGTACCGCCACTGCGTTGATCAGGCCGTAAACCCAGCTGGGCTCGGGACCGAAGCGCCCCCAGGCGAGCAATGTGAGTACGGCGACCGCCACTACCGCCAGCACGAACCGGCCGGCCACCTGGTCGGCCATGCGTTGCATGGGGGCTTTGGAGCGTTGCGCCTGGGCCACCATCTGTACGATCTGCGCCAGCACGGTGCCCGCGCCCACTTGTTCGGCCTGCATGATGAGGGCGCCGCTGGTGTTGAGGGTGGCGCCAATCAGCGGCTCCCCGGGCCGTTTGCTGACCGGCAGGGGCTCTCCCGTGAGCATCGATTCGTCCACGGCGCTGGAACCTTCGACGACCTTGCCGTCCACGGGGACTTTCTCGCCAGGACGGACGCGCAACAGGTCGCCGACATGCACATGACTCAGCGGAATGTCTTCCTCGCCGCCTCCCGGCAGGATGCGGCGCGCTGTCTTGGGAGCGAGGCCGAGCAGGGAGCGGATCGCCGCCGACGTGCGTGAGCGTGCCTTGAGCTCGAGCACTTGTCCTAACAGCGTCAGGGAAATGATGACGGCCGCGGCCTCGAAGTACACTCCGACGCGTCCCATCGAGGTGAACGATGCGGGAAAGATTCCTGGTGCAACCGTGGCCACCACGCTGTACAGGAAAGCAGCGCCGGTGCCGAGGCCGATCAGGGTCCACATATTGGGGCTGCGGTTGGCTACCGATTGCCAGCCGCGTATGAAAAAAGGCATGCCCGCCCAGATTACGATCGGCAGGGAGAGCGCCAATTCCAGCCATGTCCGCACGCCAATCGCCAGGCCAGGAAGCCGGTGCCCGGCCATGGCCAGCAGGGTGACCGCCAGCGTCAGCGGCAAGGTCCACCAGAAACGCCGCTGGAAGTCCTGTAGTTCAGCGTCTTCTTCCTCTTCCAGCGAAGGCATCAGGGGTTCTAGCGTCATGCCGCACTTCGGGCAGGTGCCCGGATGGTCCTGGCGGATCTCCGGGTGCATGGGGCAGGTATAGAGCGTGTCGGTCGACGGAGCGGGAGTGGGTGGCGAGCCAGCGGACGGTGCGGCTGCCGTAAGGAGGGGAGAAGGTGTGCGGTGGTGATGGGGGTGGTCCATAGTTCAGGGCTCATCCTTTCTTTGCGGGTGTTCATGACTGGAGCCGTGTCCCCTGTGCCCATGACACAGGTGCATCAGCGGGCAGAGCATCAGCAGCAGGTACGGCCACCAGCCCAGAACATGTCCCCAGTGTTCTCGCAGCAGATAGAACACCGCGATCAGCAGCAAGGTCGCCCATGCCAGCATGAGCGGCCGCCGCGGCGATACGTGCGGTTCGTCTGGATGTCTGGATGAGTTCATTGCCTGCTTCCTGTCGGAACGGCGCTCCAGCGCCTATCGCGCTGTTACCGCTGTGTTGGTCATCGGGTGGGCGAAGCCGGCATGCTCTCCATCATCATCTGCATCATGGCCTGCATTATTTCCATGCGCTTTTCCATCATGGCATGCCGCTGCATCATCCGTTCCATCATCTGCGGCCCCATGCCCGGGGCAGGCCGCGCTGCCCCGCCTGGCGTCGCCGATGGCGAACTGGCAGGGCCGCCTGCCATCCCGGCATCTTTCATCATCATCCCATTGCCCATCATGCCCATGCCAGGCGTCGGCATATCCTGCATTTGGCGCATCATCTGCATGCTGTCCTGCATGGTTTTCCGGTGCTCTGCCATCAAGGCCCGCCTCTCCTGCGGCGTTCTGGCGTTGGCGAGCTTGCGGCTCATGTCTTGCATCAGGCGCAGTTGGCGGTCCATGGCGGACATTTGCCGCTCTGGTGTGGCGGGGGCGGGCCGAGTGTTGGCCGTGGCGGCCCCCTCAGGATGATGCTGCGCATGTTCGGCAGTCGTCTGCGCGCATGCGGCAAAGGCGGTCGTGATCACGAGCACGCCTATGGCCCAGGGTTTGGATGATTTCACGGTGCAGTCCTTCTTGGCGGAGTCCGTCCACACAGGCCGGCGTGGCGGCGCCACACGTCCCCATGACGTGGGCGAGGCGCCCACGACTGCAATATAGAACGTATAGGCAACCGGGAGATGACTGCTGGATTACAAAGCTGTCAGGAGATTGACATCTTCGGAACGTACAGCGGCGACCCGATCCATGATCGGGCAGCCGGACACGGCTTTCGTCAGTCAGCCCTGGAGAGAATGCGTGGCGGGCGGGTCAGGATGGGACAGGCATCGCCTTCAAGGACGTCTTCATCTTTTTTCTGCGTCACGGTCACGCCGTTGCGCAGGGCAGTCATCTCGGCAATGATCGAGACCGCGATTTCGGGCGGGGTACGGGCCCCAAGATGCAAGCCCACCGGGCCATGCAGCCGGGCGATTTCGTCCGGCGTGAGGTCGAACAGCGCCAGCCGTTCGCGGCGCTTCTGGTTGTTCAGGCGGGAGCCGATGGCGCCGACGTAGAAGGCTGGCGACTTGAGCGCTTCAAGCAGCGCCATGTCATCGAGCTTGGGGTCGTGCGTGAGCGTGACGATGGCGGTGCAACTGTCGGGTTCGAGCCGCAGGATCAGGTCGTCGGGCATCTCGCGCGAGGTCTCGACGCCGCTGACGTCCCAGGTATCCAGGTATTCTTCGCGTGGGTCGCAGACGATCACCTGGTAGTCGAGCGCCGTGGCCATGTCGGCCAGGTAGCGCGAAACCTGCGCCGCGCCGATGATGACGAGGCGATAGCGCGGGCCGTGTTGCGTAATCAGATGCGTGCCGTCGAACACGACGCCGGTGCCGGAGTGGCTGGGCGTGAGCGTGGCGTGGCCGGTGGCAATGTCTACCGAGCGCGTCACCAGTTCGCGCCGCTCGAGCGTGGCCACCAGCTCAGGCAGGCAGGATTCGTCGCGCACCGGTTCGAGCAGCACCTGCAGCGTGCCGCCGCAGGGCAGGCCGAATTTGTGGGCCTGGTCGCCGCCGACGCCATAGGTGACGAGGTCGGGCGTCCGGTAGTCCAGCTCGCCCTTGCGCATCTGGTCGATGAGATCGTCCTCGATGCAGCCGCCAGAGACCGAGCCCTTGATGTGTCCGTCGCCGCGGATGGCCATCATTGCACCCACGGGCCGGGGGGCCGAGCCCCAGGTCCTTACCACGGTACCGATCAGGACCTTGTGGCCCGACTGGTGCCAGTGCACGGCGGTCTTCAGTACATCAAGATCAATGCTGTCCATCGCGTCCGGTCTGGTGTCGCATCCCTGGCGCAGGTTGCCCTGCGCCAGGGTGCTTCCCCATTATCCGCCCAAATAGGCCTTGCGTACATGCGGGTCGTCGATCATGTCCTTGCCGGTGCCGGCCAGGGCCATCGTGCCCGATTCGTACAGATAGGCGCGGTCGCACATGTCGAGCGCGGCGTAGGCGTTCTGTTCAACCATCAGCACGGTTGCGCCGTCGGCGCGGACCTTGCGGATCACCTCGAAGGTCTTCTCCACGATGTTCGGGGCCAGACCGAGCGAGGGCTCGTCGAACAGCACCAGCTTGGGGCGCGACATCAGCGCGCGGCCGATGGCCAGCATCTGCTGCTCGCCGCCGGACAGCGTGCCGGCAGCCTGCTGGCGACGCTCCTTGAGCTTGGGAAAATCATTGAAGATCTTCTCCATGTCGCTGGCAATGCCCGCCGCATCCTTGCGCCGGTAAGCGCCGATCTCGAGGTTCTCCTGGATGGTCATCTGGGGGAACACGCGGCGGCCCTCCGGACAATGGGCGATGCCCATCGACAGGATGCGCTGCGGCGAGGCATGGGTGATGTCCTCGCCTTCGAACAGGATGCGGCCGCTCACCGGCGGCAGCAGGCCGGAAATGGCCTTGAGGGTCGAGGACTTGCCGGCGCCGTTGGCACCGATCACGGTCACCAGTTCACCCTTGTTGACTTCCAGCGAGACGCTCTTGATCGCCTCGACCTTGCCGTAGCGGCAGACGACGTTTTCAAGCTGCAGCATGTTTCACTCCTTGCCCCAGGTAAGCCTGGATCACCTCGGGGTTTGCCTGGATCTCGGCCGGCGTGCCGTTGGCAATGATCTTGCCGTAGTTCAGCACCACGATACGGTCCGAGACGCCCATCACCAGCGGCATGTCGTGCTCCACCAGCAGGATCGAGATGCCGCGCTTGCGGATCTTGGCCAGCAGGGTCATGAAGTCCGCCGTTTCCGACGGGTTCATGCCGGCTGCGGGTTCGTCCAGCAGCAGCATCGACGGGTCGGCGGCGAGCGCCACGGCCACGCCCAGCAGACGCTGTTCACCGTAGGGCAGCGAGCCGCCCAGTTCGTTCGCGCGATGGGCGATGCCGATGAAGTCGAGGATTTCCCAGACTTTCTCGCGCAACTGCGCCTCTTCACGCTTCATGCTCGGCAGGGCCAGCAGCGTGGCCCACGGCGAGGCATTGCCGTGACGGTGCAGGCCGGTCAGCACGTTCTCGAAGACCGTATTGGTGGTGAACAGGCTGGTCTTCTGGAAGGTCCGCACCAGTCCGGTGCTGGCGATCTCATGCGGCTTCAGCTTGTGCAGTGGAATACCGCGGAAATGCACCTCGCCCTTGGTGGGACGCAGGAAGCCGGTCACCACGTTGAAGGCGGTGGTCTTGCCGGCGCCGTTCGGGCCGATCAGGCTGAGCAGTTCGCCTTCCTTGACGTCGAAGGTCATGTCCGAGATGGCGACCAGACCCCCGAAATGCACTGCCACATGGTCGATCGACAGAATTGCTTTTTTCTGTGTTGCCTGGGTCATGTCTTAATCCCTGGAAAGAGCTTTGGAGGTCAGCATCGCTTCGCTGGCGGCACCGTTCCAGTTACCTTCGGTCTTGCCATCGGTGTTGTTCTGCGAGGGCGGCTGGGTACGCGTATGGGTCGGCGCCTTGCCGGTCTTGCGGTACCACCAGTCGACCACGGCGGGCACGATGCCGCGCGGCAGGAAGAACACGATCAGGATCATGGCGATGCCGTAGACGATCCACTGTACTTCGGGACCAGCCACGGTCCGCAGACCCACCGGCAGGATGCCGAAGATGATGCCGCCGACGATCGGACCGGCCAGGGTGCCCTTGCCGCCCGTCACCACCATGATGACCATCGTCACCGTGTAGATGAACAGGAAGATGTCCGGATCGATGATGCGGATGTAGTGGGCATACAGTGCGCCCGCCGCACCGGCGAGGGCCGCCGACATCACTGCTGCGAACACCAGGTAGCGCGTCACGTCGATGCCGATCGAAGTCGCCAGCGATTCGTTCTCGCGCAGGGCGATCATGGCGCGGCCCATGCGCGAATGAACGATGCGGCGGATCAGCACGTAAGACAGCAGCGCCAGTGCCAGCACCAGGTAGTAGTTCGGCGTCTTGGCCCAGAACGTGGCTTCACCCAGCAGCGGCAGGTTGTAGCCGGCCGGGGGGATGTTGCTCAGTGCCAGCGGGCCTTGCGTCAGGTCGACCCAGTTGAGGGCCACCAGGCGCACGACTTCCGCAAAGCTGACGGTCACGATCACGAAGTACGCGCCACGGATCTTGAACGACAGCTTGCCGACGATGTAGCCGCACAGGCCGGCGAGCGCCGTGCCGATCAGGATGCCGAGCGCCGGATGCGACGGTTCGACGATGATGCGGTACTCGTCGCTCCAGAACACCGGGATGTTGAAGCCCAGCGAGGTCAGTGCACTGGCATAGGCGCCGATGCCGAAGAACGCGATGTGGCCGAGGCTCAGCTGCCCGGTATAGCCCAGCAGCAGGTTCAGGCTCATGGCGCCCACGATGAAGATGCCTGTCGTGATGACGATATGCAGGTAGTACTGGTCAGTGAGCCATAGAGGCACGGTCAGCAGTACCGCCAGGATAATGATGGTCCAGACGTTTTTCATCCGATTCTCTCCCCGCGCGTGGCGAACAGACCAGTAGGTTTAAACATCAGCACCAGGATGATGAGGATGAACCCCATGGCATCGCGGTAGCCCGACGAGATGTAGCCCGAGCCAAGCTCTTCGGCGAACGCCAGGATGAAGCCGCCGATCGCGGCGCCCTGGATGTTGCCGAGCCCGCCCAGGATCACGATGGCAAAGGCCTTGAGCGCGGCCATGTTGCCCATGGTGGTGGTGACCACGAACACCGGACCGAGCAGCGCACCGGCTGCCGTCGCCAGGCCAGAACCGAGCGCGAAGGTGGCGGTGTAGATCGCGTTGACGTTGATGCCCATCAGCGAGGCGGTATCGCGGTCCTGGAAGGTGGCGCGCATGGCCTTGCCGAGCGGCGACTTGTGCATCAGCAGGTAGGTTGCCAGGATCAGGCCGCCCGCCGCGAACAGCACGAACACGCGCAGCCACGACACGGCGACCGGGCCGATGATGAGCGGTTCGGTGGGGAAGGGCGTGGGGACGGACTTGGCAACGCCGCCCCAGATCAGCAGGGCAAAGTTCTGCATGGCGATCCAGCACCCGATCATGACGATCATGGTGGAATCGATATCTGCGCCGCGCATGCGACGCAGCAGTATCCGTTCGATCATGGCGCCGAGCAGAATGCCCAGCATGATCGAGAAAGCCAATGAAACGAAGAAATTCAATTCAAGCTGCGCAGCAAAGTAGTACGCCATGAAACCGCCAAAGGCATACAGTTCGCCGTGCGTGAAGTTGACGACCTTCATGATCCCGAGGATCAATGTCAGTCCGATCCCAAGGAGGGCGTAAGTCCCGCCAAGGATCAGCGCATTTGCAATGTGCTGAGTGAGTTGGTCCACTGATGTTCTCGCACGCGCCTGGGGACGAAGCAATCGCGAAAGGCGCTGGATCCGCGATATGAGGTGAAGCAGGACTGCCCCGGCCAGGCAAGGGCAGTCCGTTTTTGCCTAATGCTTTACTCGGTGCGAACGATCTTGCCGTTCTCGATCTTCACGATATGCGTGTCGGGGATGCTCTGGCCACTCTCCTTGCCAGCAGGGCCGGCCTTGTTGAACTTGACCTTGCCGGTCAGGCCGCTGACCTCGACTTCCCACAGGGCGGCGCGGATCTTCTCCGGATCCGCTGCGCCTGCCTTGGCGATCGCGGCAGCGATGGTATGGATACCGTCATAGCCACGTGCGCCTTCCGGCATACCGTTCGGGTTGATGCCGCGCTTCTTCCACTCGCCAACAAAGTACTTGGCTGCAGCGGCGTTGGACGACAGTTCCGGGAACCACGGCGTGAAGAAGGCATCGTGGTAGGTGTTGTTGGCTGCGGAGCCGGCCTGTTCGATCAGCTGGTCAGGCAGCGTGCCGCCGGTGGTGATGATGCGGCGCTTCAGGCCGAGCGATTGCGCCTGCTTGAGCAGCAGCGTCATCTGTTCCGGGCCGGTGGTGATGAACAGCGTGTCGGCATCGCTGCCGCGCAGGGTCGACAGCTGGGCCGTCATATCCTGGGCTGCGGCGTCCATGTTCAGCGTGCGGCCGACGGAAACGCCATTTTCTTTCAGGACCTTGCTGAACTCTTGGGCTGCGCCCAGGCCCCAGTCGTTGTTCACGACGAGGAAGTCAACTTTCTTGATGCCCATCGGCTGGATGAAGCGCTTGAACTTCATCGCTTCCATGCCGTTGGTCGGGCTGATCCGGAACACGTACGGATTGCCCATGTTGGTGATCTTGTCCGAGCTGGAGGTTTCCACCACCATCGGCACTTTGTATTCCATCAGCTTGGGCATGGCCGCAAGCGTGTAGGTCGAGCTCCACGCACCCATCAGGACCGGCACCTTGTCGCGCACGATCAGCTTTTCGGTCGCGTTGGCCGCTTCCGTCGGGTTGCTCTTGTTGTCCTCGATCACCAGTTCGATCTTGCTGCCGAGAACGCCGCCCTTGGCGTTGATCTCATCAGCGGCAATCTTGGCGCCGTTGGTCACGAAATTGCCGGAGGCTGCCACCACGCCAGTCAGCGGCTGGTTGACCCCGATCTTGATTACCCCGCCCGACTGGGCTCCCGCGCTGAACGCAAAGCAAGCTGCTGCCGCGCCCAGTGTCATCCTAAAAAATGCCTTACTCATGCTGCTTTCTCCTCGTGTGTCATGCCATACCAATGAAACAACAACGGAACTTCGCGAATGAACAACGCAACGACGCTATGTTAGATAGCACTATCAATCTAACAATAGAATGACTATATATCAATACCTTTTGACCCCAGTTATGGTTTGTACTGATATGTGGTGGTAGGTGCCCGATTGCCCGCGCGAATGTGGGGCGGAAGAAGACCCAGAGTAGCACCGAATCACGGATCACGTGAAGCTGGTGCAGATGTGCATTCTATTGCGTGTTGCGAGGTGTTATATGCAAATAGCGTGCCGGAGAGAGATGCTCAGTATGCTGTAAATTTTTCTGGGAATCTATTTACTAATATTCTATAAATGGTATCTTAGGATCAATGGTGCGGCGTGCCCGCCGCTGCCACGCTGGTCTGCGGCACACGCGAGACCAGCGGCGCGAGAAGATCGCCGAGGAAGTGGGCGAAGTGGTGACACGACGCGCAAGCGCGGGGCAAGTTGCACCGATATGGACGATTGCCCTGCGCCAGCATGGCGCACCGCTGTGGCATCCATGCAGTAAACGACAACACGCAAGCAACGCGCGACAACAGACAGCAAGGCAATCACCATCAGGCCGCTCAGGGCGGCGAAGGAGTGTGGGCAGGTATGAGCAAGACGGCACGTTTGACCCGGGTGGTGCGATTTGGCGATGCCAAGCCAGATCTTCCCCGCAACACTTTGTTCCATGCTGGTCCGCCGTATGCCGGCGAGCCGCCCCAGGCGGTGCGCAACACCGCGCTGCAGGCCGCGGTGATCGGCGGCCTGGCGGCGGATACCGCCACAGCCGCGCGCCTACTGGACGAAGGGGCGCTGCGCCTCGCGCCGGCGCAGGACGTCGACCTGGTCGTGCCGCTGGCACAGGTGGTCACTCCCAGCATGTGGTGCTTCGAAGTCAGCGATGGTACGCATACCACCTATGCGCCAATCAGCGAGGGTCCGCCACCCGCGTTGCGCTTCGGTTCGGACGACCCGGTTTGCGTGGCGCGCGCCCGCGACTGGTGTGCCACCGTGGCGGAAGCCTTCAATCCGCTGCTGGCCCAGCGTCCGCTGGATCCGCACGCACTGATGCGCGCTGCGCTGGAAGAGGGCGACGACTGCCACGCGCGCACCATGGCGGGGAATGAACGCCTGCTGGCTGCCCTGCCGGGCCTGCCGGAGGCGCTGGTGACCGAGATCCGTGCCAATGCCGGCTTTGTCCTGTGCCTGTGGATGGCGTGGAGTGCGTGGAAGGTGCGTGCCGATGGCGGCGCACTGGCGGCGATCGGCGGCAATGGCCAGCAGTTCGGTATCCGCCTGCGTGGCGAGGCTGGCTGGCGCACAGTCGATGCACCGCCGCCGGTCGGCGTGTATTTCCAGCCCGACCAGGCCCCGCAGTCGCTGGGCGCCATCGGCGACAGCGCCGTGGTGGATGCCTGCGGTTTCGGCGGTCAGGCGTTGCGGCACGCACCGGCCCTGCTGGAAGAGTGGGCTGCCGTGCTGCCGGCCGATGCGGCCACGCGCCCCGCTACGATCCTGAATCCGCAGACCGGCGTGATCGATCTGGACCGTATCGCGGCCAGCGGCACGCCGCCGATCATCAATCTGGCGATCCTGCACCGCAATGGCGCAGGCGCACCCATTGGCCGCGGGCACTACTGTCCGCCCGCGGCACTGTTTAAACGAGGAGAGGAGTCAAAATGAGACTGAACGGGAAGGTTGCCATCGTCACCGGTGGCGCCATGGGCATCGGCTATGCCATCTGCGAATCGCTGGCGGCGCAAGGCGCATCCATCGTGATCGCCGACCTCAAGGGCGCGCAGGCTGCAGCCGACAAGCTGATGCAGGCTGGCCACAAAGCCATCGGTGTCACGGCCGATGTGTCGAGCGAGCAGGATACGGCCGCCATGGCCGCTGCGGCGCTGGAAGCCTTTGGCCAGATCGATGTGCTGGTCAACAACGCCGCCATCTATTCGACGCTGCAGATCAAGCCGTTCGAAGAGCTGACGGTCGCCGACTGGAAGAAGATGTTCGACGTCAACGTCATCGGCCAATTCCTGTGCTGCCGCGCGGTGCTGCCGGCGTTCCGCCAGCAGGGTGGCGGGCGCATCATCAACATCTCCTCGGCGGTGGCATTCAAGGGCAACCCCGGCATGCTGCACTACGTCGCCTCGAAGGGCGCGATTGTCTCGATGACGCGCACGCTGGCCACCGAACTGGGCGAGCACAACATCCTGGTCAACAGTGTCGGTCCGGGCTTTACGCTCAGCGACGGCGTGCACCAGAACCCTGAGCTGGCCAGCAAGGTCTCCGGTTTCTCGGTTCGCAGCCGTGCGCTCAAGCGCGACATGGTGCCGGCCGACGTGGTGGGCGCGGTCTCGTTCTTCGCCGGACCGGACGCAGGCTTCATCACCGGGCAGACGCTTATCGTCGATGGCGGCGCGTACTATCACTAAACGGTGATCGCACCCCGCGGATCGTTTTTTTTGATGTAATACTCAGCCTACTGACCACTTGCCAGAACGTGGCGCTAGCGCTGAGCGGCAACAGGAGATCCCCATGAAATACGTACGAAACGTGTGGTACCCGCTGGGTTGGGCCGAGGACATCGGCCGCGAGCTGTCGCGCCACATGGTGCTGGAAGAGGCCATCGTGGTGTATCGCCGCGAAGACGGCAAGATCGCCGCCCTGCAGGACGCCTGTCCGCACCGCCTGGCGCCGCTGTCGCTGGGCAAGCTGAAGGGTGACACCATCGAGTGCGGCTACCACGGCATGACCTTCGACTGCTCGGGCAAATGCGTGCGCATCCCCGGCCAGGAGATCATCCCGGGTAACGCCGTGGTGCGCGCCTATCCGATCGAAGAGAAGTACGGCCTCGCGTGGATCTGGATGGGCGATCCCGCGCTCGCCGATCCGGCCAAGCTGTTCCATATCGCGCAGTACGACGATCCGAACTGGCGCGCGGTCAAGGGTGGCACGTTGCGCATCGACTGCAACTACCTGTCACTGTGTGACAACCTGCTCGATCCCGCGCACGTCACCTTTGTGCACCCGAGCACGCTCGGTACGCCGGCCGGCGCCACCGTGCCGGTCAACAACGAATACGGCGACCGCAGCATCATCGTGTGGCGCTGGATCCGCGATGCGCCCGCCATTCCGCTGTTCTCCAAGTATGGCAAGTTCACCGCCAACGTGGACCGCTGGCACTACTACAACTACACGGCGCCGTGCTTCTATGCCATTGACATGGGCTCGTGCCTGACCGGCACCATTCCCGATATGGACAAGCGCCATGAGGGCGTGCAGATGTTTGCCTGCCACCTGCTCACGCCGGTGGACGAGCGCACCGTGCTGCAGCACTGGTTCCACGTACGCAACTTCCGCACCGATGAACTGGAGATGGAAGCCGAGCTGACCGCCGACATGGACCGCGCCTTCAATGAAGACAAGGTCGTGCTCCAGCGCATCCAGCTTGAAGAGGAGCGCGAAGCCGCGCGTGGCAAGCCTTACAAGCGTATCGTGCTCGGCATCGACGCCGCGCCGCGCCGCATGCGTAAAATGATCGACCAGATGATCGTGGAAGAAGAACAGGCCGGTGGCATCGGCGCCATCCCGGTCAAGCTGGAAACCGCGAGCGCCTGACCGGCGGCCTGGACGCGATTGTCCGGGAGGGCGGAATGCGGCCAGTGCCGCGCTCCGCCCAGCGGGCCCCACGTGGAGAGAGAGTGAGATGGTGAATGTGACGTATATCGACCCGGCAGGTGAAGCGCTGACGCTTGGTCTGCCGGAAGGGTGGAGCCTGATGCAGGGCGCCGTGGCCAACGGTGTCGACGGCATCGTGGGTGAATGCGGCGGCTCGTGCGTCTGCGCGACATGCCACTGCTATGTGGAAGAAGCGCGGCTGGCCGACCTGTCGCCTGCCTCGGCAGATGAACTGGACCTGCTCGACAGTCTGCCCGAAGGACGCCAGGCCAACAGTCGGCTGGCGTGCCAGATCAAGGCCAGCCCGGCCATCGAAGGGCTGGTGGTCACAGTGGCGCCGGTGCAGGTATGAGCATGGACCCGCATATCATCATCGTCGGCGCCGGGCAGGCCGGCCTGCAGGCCAGTGAAACCCTGCGCGCCGGCGGCTATGAGGGACAGCTCACCGTGCTCGGCGACGAGCCGCATCTGCCGTATCACCGGCCGCCGCTGTCCAAGGCATGGCTGGCGGGCGACATGGCGGTGGAGCAGTTGGCCATGCGCGCGGAAGCCGCGCTGGAACGCAAGAACATTACCATCCGTACGGCCTCGCCCGTTGCGGCGCTGGATACCGCGCGGCGCCTTGTCCAGCTCGCGGATGGCACGCAACTCAAGTACACCGGCCTGTTGCTGGCGACCGGCGCAACCCCGCGCCAGTTGCCGGGGCAGTCATCCGGGAGCGCCGACGGTTGCAAGGCCATCCGTGTCCTGCGTTCGCGTGACGATGCCAGCGCCGTGTCGGATTGCCTGCGGCGCTGCGCCGAACACGGCTTGCCGGTCGTGGTGATCGGCGGCGGATTCATCGGGCTCGAAGTCGCGGCCACGGCGCGCAAGCTGGGCCTGCCCGTAACCGTGCTGGAAGCCGCGCCCCGCTTGCTCGGGCGCGTGCTCGCGCCGGTGCTGTCCGACTGGTATGCGACCCTGCACCGCGCGCGTGGCGCCCACTTGGTGCTGAATGCCCGCATCGCGGAGATCCATCCGGTCAACGATCATATTGCCGAAGTACGTCTGGCCGATGGGCAATCGTACCGCGCGGGGCTGGTGCTGGTCGGTATCGGCGTCTGTGCCAACGATGCCCTGGCGCGCGCCGCCGGGATCGCGTGCGACAACGGCATCGTGGTCGACGCCTGCGGCCGGACGTCCGCGCCGGATGTGTATGCCGCCGGCGACTGCACCGCACGCCGGCTCGACGATGGCACATTGCTGCGCCTCGAATCGGTGCAGAATGCCATCGAACAGGGGCGCGCCGCGGCGGCCGGACTGCTGGGCCAAGACAAGCCATTCACCGCCGTGCCGTGGTTCTGGTCCGACCAGTACGACAAGAAGCTGCAGATCGCCGGCCTCTCGCATGGCGCCGACAGCTGGGTGGTGCGCGGCGATATGCATGCCGATACGCCGTTCTCGGTCTATCACTTCCGGCAGGGACGGCTGGCGGCAGTCGATTCGATCAATTCCGCCAAGGAACACCTGGCTGCGCGCACCGTACTCACCATGCCCGTTCCGCCCACGCCGGAACAGGTCGGCAGCGCCGACTTCGATCTGGCCGCATTTGCCAAGGCCGCGCAGGCGGCTGCTGCCTGATGCACGCCCCTGCAACGGGCGGCACGGGCACACGGTACGGCGGACCATAAAAAAACGGCGGGGGTGCGATGCACGCCCGCCGTCAATCAGTTGACGTTGTACTGCTGACTGCCTTACTTCACCAGATCAACCTTGCCGCCGTTGATTTTCACCAGATAGGTGTTCGGCGTGCTCTGGCCGCTTTCCTTGCCTGCCGGGCCAACCTTCTCGAACTTGATGCGGCCGGTGATGCCCTTGAAGTCCACATTCCACAGCGCGGCGCGGATCTTCTCCGGATCGGCGGCGCCAGCCTTGGCCACGGCCTGGGCGATGGTGCGGATGCCGTCGTAGCCACGGAAGCCTTCCGTGAGGCCGGCCTTGTCGTAGTTACGCTTGTTCCATTCGGCGATGAAGGCCTTGGCGGCTGCCGGATCTTCGGCCGCTTCCGGATGCCACGGTGCGAACATCATGTTGTGCATCGTGCCTTCGGCTGCCGAACCGGCGTGGGCGATCAGCTGGTCCGGGCTTTGCGAGCCGCCCATCGTGATGATGCGCTTCTTCACGCCCAGCGACTGGGCCTGCTTGAGCACCAGCGTGAGCTGCTCCACCGCCGTGATCACGAAGATCGTATCGGCATCGCCGCCGCGCAGCTGTGACAGTTGCGAGGTGACATCCTGTGCCGTTGCATCCATCGTCAGGATGCGGCCGACCGAGCCGCCCTTGGATTTCAGCATGCGCTGCAGGGAATCGGCTGAGCCGCGTCCCCAGTCGTTGTTCACGGCCAGGATGTCGGCTTTCTTGATCCCCAGTGGCGCGACATGGCGCGCAAAGCTCTGCGCTTCGATGTCGTTGGTCGGGCAGATGCGGAAGATGTACGGGTTGCCCGACGTCGTGATCTTGTCTGCGCCCGAGGTCTCGACCACCATCGGCACCTTGTACTCCATGAGCTTGGGCATCACCGACAGCGTGTAAGTGGAGCTCCAGGCACCCAGCATGACCGGCACCTTGTCGCGCACGATCAGTTTCTCGGCCACGGCAGCGGCCTCGGTCGGGTTGCTCTTGTTGTCCTCGATCACCAGCTCGATCTTCGCGCCGTTGATGCCGCCCTTGGCGTTGATTTCGTCGGCCGCGATCCGGGCGCCGTTGGTCACGAAGTTGCCGGATGCCGCGACGGCGCCCGTCAGCGGTTGATTGACGCCGATCTTGATGACCGACTGTGCACCAGCCGTGGCCGCAAAGGTTGCGACAGCGGCGGCGAGGCTAAGTTTGATCCATGTTGTTTTCACGTCCTGCTCTCCTGCTCTGGAGATAGTCGTGCCACCCTCCGTGGCAATACTATCAAACTATAAATAGAATGACTAATATGCAATGTCGACGAGCAACTGTAGTGGTTTCTACCAAGACCTCCCTCTGTGTAGGACTATTGCTTTTGCCTATTGAAGGTGTTAAGGTACCAACAATAGTACGACGATAAAACGATACATTCTGGAGCATGCTGTGCAACAGACTGTGTATCGAATTGGGCAGATACATGTCCCGTCAGAGCTTACGCACGAACCGTGCCGGCTCATTTACCCGTAACTGAGAGGCGAAATGGATCAACTAGGAATGTCTCCCGAGGTGGTAGACGAAAAAACACTGGCCAGCGCAGTCGATGTCCTGCGCGAGATTGGCGTCGGCTTGCCGACGCTGAGCCAATTGGCCAATCCGGCAACCATCCCGCAGCGTCAGCGCGACGCGCTCAAGGGCGTGAGCCCGGATGAGCCGAATGCCGCCAACCTGTGGCGCGTGCATTGGTACAACGATGCTGCGCGCACTGGCCTGGCCGACACTCCTGGTTATCTGGTCTTGCCCGAAGCCCTCACGGGCGTGAAGGCGCGCATCATCGTGGCGCTGGGCAACCGCTTCCCGATGATCGGCGCGCACAAGGTGCTGGCCGCCTATGGCTGCCTGGTACCGCGTCTCGTCACCGGGCAGTTCAATCCGCGCGCCCACAAGGCCGTGTGGCCATCGACCGGCAACTACTGCCGCGGCGGCGTGGCCATCTCGCGCATTCTCGGCTGCCGGGGCATCGCCGTGCTGCCGGCGGGCATGAGTCAGGAACGTTTTGACTGGCTCGAACATTGGGTCTCGGATCTGACGGACATCGTGCGCACGCCGGGCACGGAGAGCAACGTCAAGGAAATCTACGACGAGTGCGCCGCGCTGTCGACGGTGCCGGATAACGTCATCCTGAACCAGTTCTCCGAGTTCAGCAATTACATCGTCCATTACCACTGCACCGGCCAGGCAATGGACCATATCTTCCGCGATGTGCAGAGCAAAACGCCGGGCCTGCGCCTGTCGGCTTTCGTCTCGGCCACCGGTTCGGCCGGCACCATCGCCGCTGGCGACTACCTCAAGCAGCAGCACGGCGCGCGCATCGCCGCCGTGGAAGCAACCGAGTGCCCGACCATGCTGAGCAACGGCTACGGTGAGCACAACATCCAGGGCATCGGCGACAAGCATATCCCGCTGATCCACAACGTCATGAATACCGACGTGGCCATTGGCGTATCGGATCGCGGTTCGGACTCGCTCAACCTGCTGTTCAACTCCGCCGCTGGCCGCCGCTATCTGATCGAGCGCCAGAAGCTCGATCCGGCACTGGTCGACGCGCTGGCGAACATCGGCATCTCGGGTTGCGCCAACATCATCGCCGCCATCAAGATGGCCAAGCATTTCGACCTCGACGAGCGTCACGCTGTCCTGACCGTCGCCACCGACGGCTCGGCCATGTACGGCAGCGAACGTGAGCATTTCGAGCAGCGCCACTATCCCGGCAAGTTTGACGAAGTGAACGCGGGCGAAGTGTTCTCCCGCCACCTGCAGGGCGTGCAGGACGATCACCTCATCGAACTGACCTACGCAGAGCGCAAGCGCATTTTCAACCTGGGCTACTACACCTGGGTCGAGCAGCAAGGCATCAACGTGGAACAGTTCGACATGCGCAAGGACCAGGCTTTCTGGGAAGGGCTGCAGGCATCCGTGCCGGCCTGGGATCGCATGATCGAGGCATTCAATGAAAGGACGGGCGCCGTCCAGCAGTAAGCGGCGCGGCGGCCAGCACAGGAACATCAGGAGAAGGCAACATGGAAGGCACACCGTATCTGGAACTGCGGTCCAAGCTTGCGGAGCGCGACCGGAGTCTGCGTGAAAAGGTCATGTCTCTGGAAGAGGCATCGAAGCTCGTCAAGGACGGCGACAAGGTCGGCATTGGCGGCAGCACGCTGTCGCGCACACCGATGGCCATGATCTGGCAGATGATCCGCGACAACAAAAAGCATCTCGAAGTCTCGCGCTGCATCACCTCGAGCGACGGCGACCTGCTGTTTGCCTCGGGTGTGGCCGACAAGATCATCACCAGCTGGTTCAGCCAGGGCATCGTGTGGGGCATCTCGCGCGTGATGCGCCACTACGTGGAAACCGGCAAGGCCCAGTTCGAGGAATGGAGCCACCTCGCCATGGGCATGCGTTTCCGCGCCGGCGCCATGGGTGTGCCGTTCCTGCCGATGCGCGCCATGCTGGGCTCCGACGTGCTGCGCCTGCGCCCGGAAGCCAAGACCATCGACTGCCCGTTCACCGGCGAAAAGCTGCTGGCCGTGCCGGCCCTGAACCCGGATGTCGCCATCATCCACGTGCAGCGCTGCGATGCCTACGGCAATGCGCAGATCGACGGCCTGTCGTTCATGGACATCGATCTGGCCTTGGCCGCCAACCGCGTGATCCTGACCACCGAACGCATTATTTCCAACGACCAGATCCGCCGCTCGCCCGACCAGACCAAGATCCCGTTCATCACGGTCGACGCTGTGGTCGAAGTGCCGTTCGGCTCCGCGCCGCATGAGTGCACCAATGTCTATGAGCCGCTGTTCAGCCACATGGACTACTACACCTCGGTGGCCAACGGCGATCCGGTCAAGGGTACGCAGGAATACATCGAGAAGTACATCCGCCAGCCCAAGTCGTGGAACGACTACCTGGGCCTGATTGGCCTGGGCGAACTGCTGGATGCCGCACGTCGTGGAAGGAGCATTCTGAATGACTAATACCGCCAACTTCACCGCCGCCGAAATCCTCGCGGTCATGAGCTCGCGCCTGCTGAAGGAAGGGCAGGTGGTGTTCGCCGGCGTCGGCGTGCCGCTGCTGGCTGCCACCCTCGCGCAGCGCCTGCGCTGCCCGGGCCTGACCATCCTGTTCGAGGGTGGCGTGCTCGGACCGATGATCGAAGCCGGCAAGCTGCCGCCCTCGACCAACGAACAGCGCTGCACCAAGCGCGCCAACATGGTGATGAGCAGTACCGAAGTGTTGCTGCTGCTGCAGCGCGGCCATGTGGACGTGGGCTTCATGGGCGGAGCGCAGATCGACAAGTTCGGCAACCTGAACTCGTCGTACATCGGCGACCCGGCCAACCCCAAGACACGCCTGCCGGGTACCGGCGGCGGCAATGATATTGCCAGCCTGACGAACATGATCGTGGCGATGAAGCACGAGCGTCGCCGGTTCGTCGAGAAGGTCGACTTCATCACCAGCCCCGGCTGGATCGAGGGCGGCACCTCGCGTGCCGACCGCGGCCTGCCGGCTGGCGGCATGTTCCGCGTGGTGACCGATCTTGGCATCTTCGGTTTCGATGAGGAAACCAGGGCCATGAAGATCGTGGCGCTGCATCCGGGCGTCACCGTGGAGCAGGTGCAGGACAACACCGGCTTCAAGATGCTGCACGACAAGGAAATCGCCGTGACCGGCGCACCGACCGAGCGCGAGCTCGCGGAACTGCGCGCCATCGACCCGGATCGCCTCTACATCGCCTGATGGCGGCGTAAATGGAGATTGCGGAGACCGCTGGCAGCACAGGCTGCCCGCGCCAGCGGTCCCCAAGACTTGATGCACCGACTTGAACGACACGAATTGACTGGAGAATAGATATGGCTGGTTTGCACGGACAGTTCGGCATTGCCGCACGCAACTTCACCCCCTATCCGGAAATGCCGGATGCGCAAAAGCTGATCGAGTACGGCGTGCGCATGGAAGAACTCGGTTTCGACTCCCTGTGGGTCTGGGACCATATCTTCCTCGGCGTGGATCCGCACTTCCCGATTCTCGATTCGCTCACGCTGCTGACCGCCATCGCGGCCCGCACCAAGAAGATCAAGCTGTCGACCGGTATCCTGGTGCTGCCGCTGCGCAACCCGGTGGTGCTGGCCAAGGAACTGTCGACGCTCGACAACATCTCCAACGGCCGTCTGCTGATGGCCATGGCTGCCGGCTGGTACAAGCGCGAATTCGACGCCGTGGGCGTGCCGTTCGAACAGCGCGGCAAGCTGATGGGCGAAAACCTCGACATCCTCAAGCGCCTGTGGACCGAAGACATGGTGCAGGGTGAGTGGACCAACCACAAGATCCCGGCCGGCGTGATGTTCCCGAAGCCTGTCCAGAAGCCGTGTCCGATCCTGATCGGCGGCTATGCCGACCGCGTGCTCAAGCGCGCCGCCCTGGAAGGCGACGGCTGGCTGACCTACTTCTACAAGCCGGAAGCCTTCGTCGAATCGTGGGCCAAGGTCGTCAACTTCGCCAAGGAAGGCGGCAAGGATCCGGCCACGCTGATGAACGGCAACCAGCTGCCGATCATGGTGGGCAAGTCGCGCGCCGCAGTTGAAGAGACCATGATGAAGTGGCTGAACGTCGACTTCGACATCGCCCAGGGCAGCCAGTCCACCATGGACAGCGCCATCATGGGTAACGTCGACGAGTGCGTGGCACAGCTCAAGGAACATATCGACGCCGGCGTGCAGAAGCTGATCTTCGTGCCGTACAAGTACGAAATGGACCAGATCGAGATCATCGCCAAGGAAATCGTGCCGCAGCTGCGTGCCTACGCAGCCAGCAAGAAGCGCTGATCCGAAAGCTGATCCAGCCGTAGCGACGTGTTGCCAACCCGGATGCCTCGTGCATCCGGATGGCAGCATGCGCTCATTTTCCAGGAAGAGATTGATGGCAGCGAATCAGAATCCGTCCGGTATCCAGCGCACGCCGCACGCCGCCGGCGATCCCGCGTGGGCCGAACAGCAGCATGCAAAGGGCCGCCTGACGGCGCATGAGCGCCTGGAACTGCTGCTCGATGCGGGCACGTGCACGCCGCTTGGCATGGGCGTGACACAGGAAACTCGGCAGGAGACGCGTGAGGGTGCGCACAACAGCGAAGGCGTGCTGACCGCCCAGGGCGAGATCAACGGCCGCCCCGTCTGTGTGTTCGTGAAGGACATGGCGGTACGCGATGCCGCGGTCAATGAGGCGCACGCACGCAAGATTTGCCGACTCCAGGAGTTTGCCCTGGAAAGCCGCATGCCGCTCATCGGCCTGTTCGACTCTGCCGGCGCCAGTCTGGAAGCCGGCATGGGTGCCGTGGCCGGCTATGGCGCTATGTATCGCAACAGCGCCGCCGCCTCCGGCGTGATTCCGCAGGTCGGTCTGGTACTCGGTGGTTGCCCCGGTGCCGAAGCCCTGCTTCCGGCACTGTTCGATTTCGTTTTCATGGCCAATGACGACAGCAGTCTGTTCGTCAGTGGCCCCGATGTGGTGCAGGCCATCACGCACCAGACCGTCGATGCGGTCCAGCTTGGCGGCGCCGAGATCCACGCGTCACGCTCGGGCATCGCCGATGGGCGTACCGACCATGATGTCGCAGCCATTCTTCAGCTGCGCCGTTTCCTCGCCTTCTTGCCCTCCGGCAACCGTGCCGGTGCGCCGACCTGGCCGTGTCTCGACGACGCCGCGCGCCTTGCGCCGGTGCTCGACACGCTCCTGCCGGATGCCGCGGAAGGCAGCTACGATGTCCGCGAACTGATCACGCAGGTTGCTGATGAGGGCGACTTCTTCGAACTGCAGGCCGCCTACGCCGCCAACATCGTCACCGGTTTCGCACGCATGCACGGCCG
This sequence comes from Imbroritus primus, assembly GCA_000272025.2. Classification (GTDB taxonomy): domain Bacteria; phylum Pseudomonadota; class Gammaproteobacteria; order Burkholderiales; family Burkholderiaceae; genus Imbroritus; species Imbroritus primus. The sequence goes on along the minus strand of AKCV02000011.1, from coordinate 129,648 downwards.
CGTGGTCGGTGTGGTGGCCAACCAGGCCGCCACGCTGGCTGGCGTGATCGACAGCGATGCCGCGCGCAAGGCGGCGCGTTTCGTGCAGTTCTGCGATGCCTTCGGCATCGCGGTGGTGACCTTCGTCGACACCCCGGGTTACCTGCCGGGCGTCGCGCAGGAGCAGGCCGGACTGGCGCGCCATGCCGCCAAGCTGGTGTTCGCCTACGCCCAGGCCACGGTGCCGATGGTCACCGTCATCGTCCGCCGCGCGCTCGGCGCGGCTGGCATTGCCATGGGCTCGCGCGCGCTGGGCGCGGACGTGGTGCTGGCCTGGCCGCAGGCGCGCATCGGCCTGATGGATGCCCGCGCCGCGCTGGCCCTTGAGGGGCAGCGCGGCGATGCCGCTGCGGAGCAGGCCTACGCGCAGCGCGTCCTTTCGCCGGAAGCCGTGCAGGCTGGCGGCGATGTGCACGCCGTGATTGCCCCGCGCGAAACGCGCCAGCATGTGCTGGCCGCACTCGACCGGCTGGCCGGCAAGCCGCACAAGCGTGCCTTGCGCAGCCACGGCAATATTCCCCTTTAACTGGTTACCGGTAACGAAGGCGACGATGTTCTCAAAAATTCTGATCGCGAACCGTGGCGAAATCGCGTGCCGGATCATCAAGACGGCGCGCCGCATGGGCATCAAGACGGTGGCCGTGTATTCCGACGCCGACCGCCGCGCCATGCATGTGCAGATGGCCGACGAGGCGGTGCACATCGGCCCCGCGCCGGCGGCCGAGTCGTATCTGGTGATCGACAAGATCGTCGACGCCTGCAAGCGTACGGGTGCGCAAGCGGTGCATCCGGGTTATGGCTTCCTGTCGGAGCGCGCGGCATTCGCGGAAGCGCTGGCGGCAGCCGGGATTGCCTTTATCGGGCCGAACCCGCGCGCCATGGAATCCATGGGCGACAAGATCGAGTCGAAGAAATGCGCGGCCGAAGCCAAGGTCTCGACGGTGCCGGGTTACCTCGGCGTGATTCGTGACGCCGATCATGCCGTCGAGATTGCCGACGAGATCGGCTATCCGGTGATGATCAAGGCGTCGGCAGGCGGCGGCGGCAAGGGCATGCGCATCGCCCATTCCGCCGCCGAGGTGGCCGATGGTTTCGCGCGCGCCAAGTCGGAAGCGGCTTCGTCGTTCGGCGATGACCGTGTGTTCGTCGAGAAATTCATCGTCGATCCGCGCCATATTGAAATCCAGGTGCTGGGCGACAAGCACGGCAATATCGTCTACCTGAACGAGCGCGAATGCTCGATCCAGCGGCGTAACCAGAAGGTGCTGGAAGAAGCGCCATCGCCGCTGCTCGACCCCGACACGCGCCGCCGCATGGGCGAGGAAGCCGTGGCGTTGGCCCGGGCCGTCGGCTATGACTCGGCCGGTACGGTCGAGTTCGTGTGCGGCCAAGACAAGTCGTTCTACTTCCTGGAAATGAATACCCGCCTGCAGGTGGAGCATCCGGTCACGGAACTCATCACCGGCATCGACCTCGTCGAACAGATGATCCGCGTCGCGGCCGGCGAAAAGCTGCAACTGCGTCAGGAAGACATCGGCATCAATGGCTGGTCCGTGGAAAGCCGCGTGTATGCCGAAGACCCGACGCGCAACTTCATGCCCGCCACCGGCCGCCTCACGCTGTACCGCCCGCCTGCAGAAGGCGTGACCGATGGCGTGACGGTGCGCAACGACACCGGCGTGTATGAAGGCGGCGAGATCTCCATCTACTACGATCCGATGATCGCCAAGCTGGTCACGCATGCGCCGACGCGTGAACAGGCCATCGCCGCGCAAGCCTATGCGCTCGACGCGTTCGCCATCGAGGGCATCCGCCACAACATGCCGTTCCTCTCCGCGCTGATGCACCATCCACGCTGGCGTGAAGGGCGGCTCTCGACCGCATTCATTGCCGAGGAATTCAAAGGCGGCTTCAGCTGGCCAGAGCCGGAAGGCGACCTCGCATGGCGCATGGTCGGCATCGCTGCCACGATGGACGCGCTGGTCGAGGCCCGTAGCCGCGGCGCCCTGGGTCAGCCGGCGACCATGCAACGCGTGGTGCTGCTTGGCAAGAAGCCGCATCTGGTGACGGTGGAAACGCACGCATCGGGTTGGCAGGTGCGCCGTGCCGATGGCTCGGGCGCGCTCGATATCGCCTCCGACTGGCATCCGGGCCAGCCAGTGTGGTTCGGCACGGTTAACGGTGAAGCGGTGGCCGCCCAGGTGCGTCCGGAAGGCGAGGGCACGCAGCTCGCGCATGCCGGTGCGCGCGCCGTGATGCGCGTGCTGTCGGTGCGCGCCGCTGAACTGTTGGCGCTCATGCCGGAGAAGCAGTCGGGCGGCAGCGGCACGCAGCTGCGCAGCCCCATGCCGGCAGTGGTGGTGTCGGTGAGCGCCGAAGTGGGCCAGACCGTGGCTGCCGGCGACCCGCTGTGCGTCGTCGAAGCCATGAAGATGGAAATCACCCTCAGCGCCGAACGTGCCGGCATGGTGTCGAAGATCCTCGTGACACGCGGTGACGCCCTCGCGCTGGACGACATCATCATGGAATTCTCCTGACCTGACCCGCGCGGCAGGACCCTTGCGAGACCGCGTCCGGATGTACATCCGGACGCCCTGAACCTCATCTCGAAGATTTCACCTCGAAGAAGGCTTCTATGCAGATCGGAATACCCGCTGAAACCCGGGCAGGAGAGACACGCGTCTCCGCCACGCCCGAAACCGTCAAAAAGTACGTGAGCCAGGGACACCAAGTGGTGGTGCAATCGGGCGCCGGCCTATCTGCCAGCGTGCCGGACGCCGCCTATGAAGCCGCCGGCGCACGCATTGGTTCCGCCGCTGACGCCCTCGGCGCCGACATCGTCCTCAAGGTGCGCGCCCCCGAGCCCGCCGAACTGGCGCAGATGAAGCGCGGCGCTGTCCTGATCGGCATGCTCAACCCGTTCGATGCGGCCAACAACAGTGCCATGGCGGCGCAGTCGGTCACAGCGTTTGCGCTGGAAGCGGCGCCGCGGACTTCGCGTGCGCAGAGCATGGACGTACTTTCCTCGCAGGCCAATATCGCCGGCTACAAGGCCGTGATGGTTGGCGCGCATTACTACCAGCGCTTCATGCCGATGCTCATGACTGCTGCCGGTACTGTGAAAGCCGCGCGCGTCCTGATTCTCGGCGCCGGCGTGGCGGGCCTGCAGGCGATTGCCACTGCCAAGCGCCTCGGCGCCGTCATTGAAGCTTCCGACGTGCGGCCTGCCGTCAAGGAGCAGATCGAATCGCTCGGTGCCAAGTTCGTCGACGTGCCGTTCGAGACCGATGAAGAACGCGAGATCGCCCAGGGTGTCGGCGGCTATGCCCGTCCGATGCCCGCCAGCTGGATGCAGCGCCAGGCGCAACTGGTGCACGAGCGTGCCAAACAGGCCGACATCATCATCACCACCGCGCTGATTCCCGGCCGCGCCGCACCCGTGCTGCTCAAGGAAGAAACCGTGCAGGCCATGAAGCCGGGCTCGGTGGTCGTCGATCTCGCTGCCGCGCAGGGGGGCAACTGTCCGCTGACCGAGGCCGACCAGGTCGTGGTCAAGCATGGTGTGACCTTCGTCGGCTACACCAACCTGCCGGCCATGGTGGCGGCGGACGCCTCGGCCCTGTATGCGCGCAACATCCTGGACTTCATGAAGCTGATCTTCGACAAGGAAGGCAAGCTTGTGATCAACCTCGAGGACGACATCGTCGCCGCCTGCATGATGTGCAAGGACGGGCAGGTCACGCGCGCGCAATAACGGGGCCCCGGCCACGCGCCCATTACGAGATCAAGAGAGACAAGAGACAGCTATGGAACTCATCAGTCCAACCGTGATCAACCTGATCATCTTCGTGCTGGCGATCTACGTCGGCTACCACGTAGTGTGGACCGTCACGCCGGCATTGCATACGCCGCTGATGGCCGTGACCAACGCCATTTCCGCCATCATCATCGTCGGCGCCATGCTGGCGGCCGGCCTCACCCAGACCGGCCTGGGCCAGGTCATGGGGACGCTCGCGGTGGCACTTGCCGCGGTCAACGTCTTCGGCGGCTTTCTGGTGACCCAGCGCATGCTTGAGATGTTCAAGAAGAAAGACCGCGCGGGAGACGCCAAATGAGCATGAACCTCGTCACCCTGCTGTACCTCATTGCCTCGGTGTGTTTCATCCAGGCGCTCAAGGGCCTGTCGCACCCGCGCACCGCGCGCGCCGGCAATGCCTTTGGCATGGCCGGCATGGCCATCGCCGTGGTTACTACGATTGCGCTGATCATCCGCCTCGCCAGCGACATGCAGGCAGGTCACTCCGCGAGTGGATTCAATCCGGGCCTCGCCCTGATTGCCCTCGGCGTAGTGGTCGGCGGCGGCATCGGCGCCTTCGTCGCCAAGAAGGTCGAGATGACCAAGATGCCCGAGCTGGTCGCCGCCATGCACTCGCTAATCGGCCTGGCCGCGGTGTTCATCGCTATTGCCGCCGTGGCCGAACCCGATGCCTTCGGCATTACCGCCGCCGGCAGCCGTGACATTCCGCTGGGCAACCGCATCGAACTGTTCATCGGCACCTTCGTCGGCGCCATCACGTTTTCCGGCTCTGTCATCGCCTTCGGCAAGCTTTCGGGCAAGTACAAGTTCCGCCTGTTCCAGGGCGCGCCGGTGCAGTTCAAGGGCCAGCACATGCTCAACCTGGCGCTGGCCATCGCTATGATCGGCTTCGGCATCGCCTACTTCATGACGCAGAGCTGGACGCCGTTCATCATCATGACCGCCATCGCCTTTGTGCTCGGCGTGCTGATCATCATCCCCATCGGCGGCGCCGACATGCCGGTGGTGGTGTCGATGCTGAACTCGTACTCTGGCTGGGCGGCTGCCGGCATCGGCTTCTCGCTCAACAACCCGATGCTGATCATCGCCGGGTCGCTGGTGGGTTCCTCGGGCGCAATCCTCTCGTACATCATGTGCAAGGCGATGAACCGCTCGTTCTTTAACGTGATCCTCGGCGGCTTTGGCGGCGAGGCGGCCAGCAGCAATGCGGGTGGCGGCGAGCAGCGCAGCGTCAAGTCAGGCTCGCCCGATGACGCCGCCTTCCTGCTCGGCAACGCCGAAACCGTGCTGATCGTGCCCGGCTACGGTCTGGCCGTGGCGCGCGCCCAGCACGCACTGAAGGAACTGACCGAGAAACTCACCCACAACGGCGTGACCGTCAAGTACGCCATCCATCCGGTAGCGGGCCGCATGCCGGGCCACATGAACGTGCTGCTGGCCGAAGCCGAGGTACCGTACGACCAGGTCTTCGAGATGGAGGACATCAACGGCGAGTTTGGCCAATGCGACGTGGTGCTGGTGCTGGGCGCCAACGACGTGGTGAACCCGGCGGCCAAGACCGATCCGCAGTCGCCGATCGCCGGCATGCCGATCCTGGAGGCGTACAAGGCCAAGACCATCATCGTCAACAAGCGTTCGATGGCGGCTGGCTACGCTGGTCTGGACAATGAGCTGTTCTACATGGACAAGACCATGATGGTCTTCGGCGATGCCAAGAAGGTGGTCGAGGACATGGTCAAGGCAGTGGAGTAAACCTGCGCGGTTGCATGACGGTCCGGTACGGCAGATCGTCCACGATATTTGCCGGGCCGGACATGCCCTTGCTACACTGCATCGTAGGGAGTACAGGAGGAAGAGTCATGCAACGTTGTGAGGCGTGTTTGCAACTTGAGGTCGACGGGCGCCGGCGCACGCCCCATGATGGCTTGCGGATGGTCAACAGCCAGCCGGTGGAGCGTGTGCTGGAATCGGGCGTGCGGGCGCGCACGCTGCAGTTTGTGTGCCGCCATTGCGACACGCACTGGACCCTCTGCGACGCTGATCAGTCCCTCTTCGTGCACTGGATTGCCGCGCGCCCCGCTGGATCGCTGCCGGCGGAACTGAGTGCTGCCGTGGCCTTGCCGGCGATCCGGCCTGCGGCCTGAGCGCCGCCTGGGGCGGCAAGCTCCAGTTCTGGGTCCACGGCTTCCCGACTTTCCTTTTCTCCCCCAGCAACGGCGACCTGCAAGGTCGCCGTTGTCGTTTACGCACGCCCGATCGCTTTTTTTAAAGTTTTACTATCATTCTATGAATAGGATGATAGAATATATTCACGGACCCCATCCATACCATGGGATCCGGATCGAAACACAGGCAGAACCAAGCAAACAGAATAGACAGAGCAGGCAGGAGGCTATCGTGCGCGTCAGTGACATTCTCAAAGTAAAGGGCAATACGCTGTTTACCGTTTCGCCGGCGACGCTGCTGTCGGATTGCGTGATTACCATGGCCGACAACGATGTCGGTTCGCTGGTCGTGATGGAGCGCGGCGAACTGGTCGGATTGCTCACCTTCCGCGAGATCATCCATATCCTCGCGCAGCGCCAGAAGGAACAGCGCCAGGGCCCGACCCCGCCGGTCGCCGACCTGCGCGTGCGCCACGTGATGAACAGCGAGCCGATCGTCATCAACGACGACATGAACGTGATCGACCTGCGCGGCCTGATGGTGCAGCATCACCAGCGCTACATGCCGGTGGTACGCCAGGGCACGCTGCTGGGCGTGGTGTCGTTCCATGACGTGGCCAAGGCCGTGCACGAAGAACAGGATTTCGAGAACCGCATGCTCAAGTCCTACATCGGCGACTGGCCGGTGGCGGAGGCGGCGCTGGCCTGATGCCGGCTTGCTGCGACAATGCGCAGCGTGGGCGTGGACGCCTTGTCCCCGCCACCGAGGCGCCCTGTCCTTGACGCGACGCCGTCTCTTCCCGCTACACTAGCAACGCAGAGGCGCGGACCACCGCGCATGGGGAAGAGGGGGCCATGACGCTGCAGCAGCTCGAAACGTTCTTCTGGACTGTGACGCTCGGCAGTTTCGCTGCCGCGGCGGAGCGGCTCTACACCACGCAGTCGACCGTGTCGATGCGCGTGCGCGAACTGGAGCGCAGCCTCGGCGTCGATCTGTTCGACCGCTCGCTGCGCAGTGCGCGCCTCACCCCCAAGGGGCGCGAGCTGATGGAGTACGCAAGCCGCATGCTCGACCTTTCCACCGAGCTGCAGCATCGCATCGCCACGCCGGAATCGCTAGCGGGCTCGGTACGCTTCGGCGTGGCCGAGGTCGTCTCCACCAGCTGGCTGCCGCAACTCGTGCGGGCGCTGTCCGCACGCTACCCGCAACTGCGCCTCGAAATTGAGGAAGGCCTGACCAGCGACCTGATGGCCAGCCTGCATCGCGGCGAACTTGAACTGGTGCTGGCGCCGGGCTATACACGCATGCCCGACGTGCGCAGCGTGTCGCTGGGCAAGGTCGAGTTTGCCTGGATGGCCAGCCCAGCCCTGGGCGCCGGCACGCACCTGCATACTCCCGCCGAACTGGCCGCGTGGCCGGTGATCGGCCTGCAACCTGAGTCATTCCACTATTCCGCCATCGAAGACTGGTTCCGGCGCGACCATGTGCGCTGCCACTACCTCGCCCGCTGCAAGAGCTTTGCCGTGGCCGGCTCGATGACCATGGCCGCGATGGGCATCGCCTACCTTCCGTTGCGCTACTATGAGGCCGAGCTTGCCTCAGGGCGGATGCAGATCATTCCGGTGAGCGATCCGCTCGAGCCCGTCGAGTTCGTCGCGGCGTTCCCGCTCGGCCATGCTTACTCGCTGGCCGCCAGCGTCGCTGAGATCGCCCGCGAGGTCAGCGACTTCAGCTGAGCCCGCCGGGGCCTGCCGCATCTTCGTCGCGGCCTCTACAAGTCCTTCCCATTGCATTTTTGCTTTAGGGAATGGTGCCTTGAGTGCGCTCGTGGGCACCTAGAGGCCTCCTGGCGGGCCCAATAATTACATCAATAAAATCGATGTAATTACAGCCAAATTTCTCGTTTGAATTTGATGTAAGCACGGTGCATGATGGATTCACCCCGCAACCGGTGACAAGAACGGCAACCATGCCGCACGCGCCGGAAACGGTGGCCGGAATAACCAAGGAGAACGGCCATGTCTGCAACCGTTGCCGGTGCGCCGGTAGCTGCTACCGCCAGCCCCGCATCCCCAGCCAAGCTGCAATTGCAGCTGCGCGCCATTACCTGCCTGGCTGACGATATCTGCAGTTTCGAGTTCGTCGATCCGGAACACAAGTCGCTGCCACAGTTCACGGCAGGCGCGCATATCGACGTGCATCTGCCCGACGGGGCCATTCGCCAGTATTCGCTCTGCAACGATCCGACCGAAACGCATCGCTACGTTGTCGCCGTCCTGCGCGACCCCAATGGACGCGGCGGTTCGGTCGCCATGCACGACGCGCTGCGCGCCGGCATGCTGGTCACGGTATCCGCGCCGCGCAACCATTTCGAGCTGTCGGATGACGCCACGCGCTACCTGTTCATCGGCGGTGGTATCGGCATCACGCCGCTGATGTCGATGATCGCGGAAGTGCGGGCGCGCGGCCAGGATTTTCATCTGGTGTACTGCACGCGCTCACCGCAGCGTACGGCCTTCTTGCGCGAACTGCAGCCGCTGATCGCCAGCGGCCATGTGACGCTGCACCACGATCACGGCGACCCGACGCAGGGTGTCGACCTGGCGGCGCTGCTGCGCGATGTCACGCCCGGCACCCACGTCTACTACTGTGGCCCGAATGGCTTCCTCGATGCCATCGACCGGGCGGTCCAGCACTGGCCCAAGGGCACGACGCACTGCGAGCGTTTCAGCGCGCCCGCCGGCGAGGCGATCGATACGTCGGCCGATACCGCGTTCGAAGTCGAGCTGAAGCGTTCCCAGAAAACGTTCACCGTGCCGCCGGGCCAGTCCATCGTGCATGTCATGCAGGCGCACGGCATGGACATCGACGTGTCCTGCGAGGAGGGCTACTGCGGTACATGCATGACGCGCTATCTCGAAGGTGAACCGATTCACCGCGACTCCGTGCTCGACGAGGAAGACCGCGAGGAGTTCGTGATGATCTGCTGCAGCCGCGCCAAGAGCAAGAAACTGGTGCTTGATATCTGAGCATCGATCTGAGCACCGGATTGCCGGGCATGTCCCGGCGCAATTCATAATGAAGGAGACAACCCCATGAGCAAGTTCGAGTACGTCAGGAATACGTGGTATCCGGTCGGCTTCAGCCATGAGTTCAAGGCAGGCGACCTGCAGGGTTTGAAGGTGGCGGACAAGCCGATCGTCATCTGGCGCACTGCGGAAGGCGAGGTCGTGGCGTTCGACGATCGCTGCTGCCACAAGCGTTTCCCGCTGTCGGAGAGCAAGCTGCTCGACGATGGCCGCCTCGAATGTGCCTATCACGGGTTGTGCTATGACAGCAGCGGCAAGTGCGTGGAGATCCCCTCGCAGCCGGACAAGGCGATTCCGCCGCAGGCCCGCCTGCATACCGTGCCCATCAAGGAACAGGACGGCGTGGTGTGGCTGTGGCCCGGCGACGTGGAGCAGGCCTCCACCCTCAATCCGCCGCGTACGCCGGAGCTGACTGATACCAGTTGCGTGACCGCCGTATCGCCAGAGCGCATCGAGGCGCCAGCCAACTATCTGCTGCTGATCGAGAACCTGCTCGACATCAGTCACTTCTATCCGCTGCACGACGGTAACATCGGTGACAAGGCCAACAGCCTGATCCCGGTCGAACTCGACGAAGGCGTGTCCGAAGGCTATGAATACATCAAGACCATCCGTCGCGTCGATGGCTACGAACAGCCGCCATTCCTGCGCGAGTGGTTCCTGTATGACGTGGTGGAGCGCCTGCACACGCACGCCATGATCAGCCCGGGCATGTGCCGTGTGAAGATGCACGTGGCGCCGTCCGGGCAGCTTGGAACCGAGGCCGAGCGCGGCTACACGCTGCTGCACCTGTTCTATCCGGTCGATGCACGCAACCTGGTGTGGCGCTGGACCTGTACTACCAAGAAGGAGCACCGGCCCCTCAGCGATCCGGATACGCCGACCGCGCTCAAGGTGGCGGAGATGTTCCCGTCCGTGGTGGCTCAGGACCAGTGGGCGCTCGAGCGCCAGCAGAACATGTTCGACTATCCGGACGATGACTACTCGGAAGTGTTCCTGAAGTCGGACAAGGCACTGCGTCGCGCCCGCCAGATCCTGATGGGCCTGCAGCGCCAGGAGCGTGCCGCGGCAGAGCAGCGCACGCAGAAGGTGCAGGTGATCCCCGTGTCGGCAGCGCAGCAGTAACGATCCGGCCACCCTCCGCTGGTTCAGGCACCGGTCGCGCGCAAGCGTGACCGGTGTTTTTCATGACGTGGCAGGCATGCAACACAAGCGCGGGGCCACGCAGGTCTGACGGTGGGCTCGCGCGACGCGCGAACAGGCAGGCGGGCACCGCCTCAGCGGCGGCCCGGTAGGTACCGATGTGGCCCAGGCTCAGCGCAGATCGCGCGTCACCGCCTCGCTGGCCTGGATTAGCAGCGCCGCATATTCGCGGATGTGGGCCGGACGCATGCGTTGTGCGGGTCCCGACAGGCCGATTGCGGCTGTCACCTGGCCCGTGCCATCGAAGATGGGCGCGGCGACGCCCCATACGCCTTCGCGCCACTCGCCACGATTCACTGCATAGCCGAGCTTGCGCACGCGCTTGAGCTCATTGCGCAGGCTGGCGACATCGTGCAGCGTCCGTGGCGAGAACTGCTCCATCTCGGGGCCGAACTGCTCGAGTACTGCCTCGGGCTGGTAGGCCAGCAGAGCCTTGCCAGTCGCCACGCAGTAGGCCGGGGCGCGTCCGCCGATTTCCGAATAGGCGCGGATCGGCAGCAAGCCGTCCACCTTGTCCACGTACACCACTTCCTTGCCATCGAGGATCGACAGATGCACGGTTTCGGAGGTCTGGCGCGACAGCAGCTCAAGCTGGGGCGCCGCGACGCGCTTGAAGTCAATGCGCGCCAGCACTCTGGTGCCGTACTCCCACAGCTTGAGCGTCGGCTGGTACTGCTGCGAGAGCATGTCCTGGCGGGCAAACTGGCGGCTCACGAGTGTCTGCAGGATCCGGTGCACGCTGCTCTTGGACATCTGCAATTGGTTGGCCAGCGCAGTGACGCCACAGGGCCGGTCATTGTCGATCAACGCCTCGAGTACCGTGAGTCCCTTCAGTAGCGTCTTGTCCATGATCCTGTTGCGTGCGTGATGGCGCGCTTCAGCGCGCGCTGCCGATGCGTGAGATGGGAGCGGTGACGCCGCTCATGCCAAGCTCGCTGGTGTAGGCGCTTTCCACCGCCAATGTCCGGACTGCATCCACCAGTGGCTGGAAGCGCCCCGATGTTGCCACGGCGACAAATTCCACGGCGGGCATGCGTGGCCGTGTCTTCAGCATGACCAGCCGGCCGTCGGCGATTTCCTGACTGTAGGCCGCCACGGGCAGGTAGCCGATGCCTTCGTTGGCCATGGTCAATGAAGCGACCACATTGAGGTTGTTGCACCGCGTGACAAAGTTGTATTGCGCCTGATTGCGCGTGAACCATTGCTCGATCAGCGTGTGGTGGTGCGAATCTGCCGACAGGCTCAGAACCGGCAATGTCTGCAGCACTTCTGGCGAGAGAATGCCGCTCGGCACCTTGAAGTGCGGGCCCGCCATCCAGCGGAACTCGACCTTGCCGACGGTATCCGACGTCAGCCCTGGCTCGGCCACTGGACCGGGGATCAGCAGCAGGTCCAGGTCGCCCTCGCGCAGCCGGGAGATCAGCGGACGTGTCAGTTGCACATCCAGTTCCAGTACCACGTCACGATACGTGTTGCGGATCGCGTGGACCAGCTGCGGCAACCAGGTGAGTGCCACCACCTCCGCGACGCCGAGCCGGATCAGGCCCGAGAGCGACTCAGGATTGCCGATACGGTGGCGCATTTCCGAGGCCAGATCGATGAGGCGCTCGGCGTAGTGGAACAGTTCCTTGCCCTTGGCGGTAAGGCGTGCCTTGTGATGGCTGCGGTCGAACAGCTGGATGTCGAAATCCTGCTCCAGCTCCTGGATCCGGCATGAGACGGTGGATTGCGTGGTGCACAGCCGGTCTGCCGCGGCCGCGAAACTCCCGAGCCGCACGATCCAGACAAGTGTTTCGAGTTGCTTCATGTTCATGGCGCGTTCCCCTGCATGAGCGTCTTCGCCATCACGGTACCCGACCCGCGCCGGGCCTGCCAATGGGGATCATCCCGGCTGTCCGGCGCGGTCGGGCCTCGTTCCGTACCTGCTCCGGCATCGCCATTCAGCGTCGCGGTGCCGAGCATTATCGTCGCGCAGTATGCTTCGCAGCGACGCCGCTCAATGTTCCTTGCCTGCCGTTGCCAGTTCGCTCGTGCCCTGTGCGGGTGCATCTGTACGCGCCGTCCCGGCGGGCAGGGTGCGCTGGCGGCGGCGCTCGAGGTACGCCAGCAGTTCGCCGACAATGCCACGCCGGAAGGCCAGCACGCACACCACGAACGAAACCCCGAGGATGAACGGTACCCATTCGCCGAGTTCAGCCAGCCCTTCGCTGAGCGATACCACCAGACCGGAGCCGACCACCGGGCCGGCCAGCGTGCCGAGGCCGCCGAGCAGCGTCATCAGGATCACCTCGCCGGACTTGTGCCAGTGCACGTCGGTGAGCGTCGCGAGCTGGAAGACCAGCGTCTTGGTCGATCCGGCAATGCCGGCCAGTGTGGCCGATAGCACGAAGGCCGCCAGCTTGTACTGGTCAGTCTTGTAGCCCATCGAGATGGCGCGTGTCTCGTTCTCGCGAATGGCGCGCAGGACCTGGCCGAAGGGCGAGTGCACGATGCGGTAGAGCATCCAGAAGCACAGCAGGAAGATCGCTAGCACGAAGTAGTACATGGTCATCGAGTTCGACAGGTCGATCAGGCCGAACAGATGGCCGCGCGGAATCGACTGCATGCCATCCTCGCCGCCTGTGAAGGGGGCGCGCAGACAGATGAAGTAGACCACCTCGGCCAGCGCGAAGGTGACCATCGCAAAGATGATGCCTTGCTGGCGCACCGCGAGGTAGCCGACGATCAGGCCGAGCAGGGCAGACGACAGGCCGCCGGCGATGATCGCCAGCTCTGGCGTGAGGCCCAGCGATTTCGCCGCGTAGCCGCAGATATAGGCCGCAAAGCCAAAGTAGGCGGCATGGCCGAACGACAGCAGGCCGGTGTAGCCGAACAGCAGATTGAACGCACCCGCATAGATGGCGAAGCACAGGATCGTCATCAGGAACGTCGGGTAGTAGTACAACGGCGCCAGCAGCGCGGCCACGGCCAGCAAGGCACAAAGCACGTATTTCATCGGAGTCTCCTCGCAGTGGGCGGCGGTCAGCGGACGCGGCGTCCGAACAGTCCGGTGGGTTTGGTCAGCAGCACGATGGCCATGATCACGAACACCACGACGTGCGCGGCTTCCGGATAGAAGATCTTGGTGACGCCCTCGATCAGGCCGATGCCCAGGCCGGTGACGATGGTGCCGAGGATCGAACCCAGGCCGCCAATTACCACCACGGCAAAGATCACCACGATGATGTTCGAACCCATCAGCGGATTCACTTGGTAGATCGGCGCGGCGAGCACGCCGGCGAAGGCGGCCAGGCCGACACCGAAGGCGTAGGTCAGGGTGATCAGCAAGGTCACGTTGATGCCGAAGCTGCGCACGATCACCGGGTTTTCCGTCGCGGCGCGCAGGTAGGAGCCGAGGCGCGTGCGTTCGATGGCATACCAGGTACCAAAGCACACCAGGAGCGAAACAACGATGACCCAGGCGCGGTAGGTGGGCAGCATCATGAAGCCCATGTCGATGGCGCCGGTGAGCCAGTCCGGAGTCGGATAAGGCTTGCCGGAGACGCCGTAGAACCTGCGGAAGACCGACTCCAGCATCAGCGCGATGCCGAACGTCAGGAGCCAGCCATAGATATGGTCGATCTTGTAAATGCGCGACAGCAGCACGCGTTCGATGAACACGCCCAGGCAGGCCACGATCAGCGGCGACAGCAGCAGCGAGACGGCATACGGCACACCGGCATACTGCAGCAGCAGATAGCTTGCAAAGGCGCCGGTCATATACAACGCGCCATGCACGAAGTTGATCACGTTCAGCATGCCGAAGATCACGCCGAGCCCGAGACTCAGCAGGGCATAGAACGAACCGTTGACCAGCCCGACCATCAACTGTCCGACCAGCATTTGTAGCGACAGTCCATCCAACATCGTGTTGCTCCCTTCAAGTGAGCACTTCGGGTGAACAAGACGAGGCGCCGGGGTGACAGGCGGCGCCTCGTGCCGGATTACCGCAGGCTTACTTCTTCAGCAGCGGGCAATCGACTTCTTCGAGCGGCTGGAAGGTCTTGCCCTTCGGAATCACGGCGAGTTGCTTGTAGTAGTCCCAGGCATACTTGGATTCCTTCGGGGTCTTCACCTGGAACAGGTACATGGCGTGATCGTGGACACCATCCGGGCGGATCGAGCCGTTCTTGAAGGCGAAGTCGTTGACCGGCATCTCGCGCATCTTCGCCATCACGGCATCCGAGTCGACCGAGTTAGCGGCCTTGACGGCCTTCAGGTAGTGCGTGACGGCGGAATACGTGCCGGCGTGCACCATCGACGGCATGGTGCCGTGGCGCTTCATGAATTTCTGCGACCAGGCGCGCGTTTCATCGTTCTGGTCCCAGTAGAAAGCCTCGGAGAACACCAGGCCCTGGGCGATCGGCAAGCCCATGCTGTGCACATCGGTGATGAAGGTCAGCAGGGACACCAGCTTCTGTTTCTTGGTGATGCCGAACTCATTGGCCTGCTTGACGCTGTTGGTCGTATCCGAGCCGGAGTTGGCGAGGGCAATGATGTCCGCGCCCGAGGCCTGGGCCTTGAGCAGCTGCGAGGAGAAGTCCTGGCTGGTGAACGGGTGCGTCGCGGTGCCGACTACCGTGCCGCCCAGCTGCTTGATCATCTTCTCGGTGGTTTCCTGCAGGTTATGCCCGAAGGTGTAATCGGCAGTGATGAAGAACCATTTCTTCGCGCCGCCCTCGATCATCGCGCGGACCGGCGCGTTGGCCAGGGCGTAGGAATCGTAGGTCCAGTGCACGCCCCACGGCGAACATTCCTTGTTGGTCAGCGCGTTGGTGGCGGTACTGGTCACCAGGTTGATCTTTTTCTTCTCGCGCGAGATGCCCTGCACGGCGATCGCGACTGCGGAGTTGGTCAGGTCGGTGATCATCGTCACGCCTTCGCGGTCATACCAGCGCCGCGCGATACTGGCGGCCACGTCGGTCTTGTTCTGGTGGTCAGCCGACACGAGTTCGATCGGCTTGCCCAGCACCTGCCCGCCGAAATCCTCGATGGCCATGCGTGCCGCCATGGTCGACCCCTTGCCGCCGAGGTCGGCATAGGCGCCGCTCATGTCGCCCAGTACGCCAATCTTGACCTGGGCCGCGACCGAGGTGGCAAACAGCGCCGCCGCGACGCCGCCCAGCAGGCTGACACGCAAAGTCCGGATGGTTTTCGCTTTCATTGTCTCTCTCCATTTTTGATATGGTCTGCACGGCCTTGGCCGCCTGATTGCAAGACTGATCCTCTTGGCGGGATCTTGTGGTTGCTACACGCCTAGGTACTCGTTGAGCTTGTCCATGCTGGCCGCGACCTGCTCTTTCTCGATCATGTCGATGATCTTGCCGCTTTCCATCACATAGTGGCGGTCGGCGAGCGTCGCGGCGAAGTGGAAGTTCTGTTCCACCAGCAGGATGGTGAAGCCGCGCGTCTGCAGCTTGCGGATCATTTCGCCGATCTGCTGCACGATGACCGGCGCCAGGCCCTCGGTCGGTTCATCGAGCATCAGCAGCGTCGCGCCGGTGCGCAGAATGCGTGCAATGGCGAGCATCTGCTGTTCACCGCCAGACAGCTTCGTGCCCTGGCTGCGGCGGCGTTCGAGCAGGTTGGGGAAGAGTTCGTAGATCTCGTCGAGCGGCATGCCGCCCGGCTTGACGACTGGCGGCAGCAGCAGGTTCTCTTCCACGTTCAGCGTGGAAAAAATGGCACGTTCCTCCGGGCAGAATGCAACGCCCAGGCGGGCGATCTGATCCGCGCGCAGTTGGATCAGTTCCGTGCCGGTAAAGTTGATCGAACCGGTGCGCTTGGCGATGATGCCCATGATGGACTTCAGCGTCGTGGTCTTGCCCGCGCCGTTGCGGCCGAGCAGGGTAACCACTTCGCCCTGGCGCACGTTCAGCGCCACATCGTGCAGCACATGCGATTCACCGTAGTAGGCGTTGAGTCCGCTGACCGACAGCATGTCGGCGACCTTGCGTGTGTCAAGCATGTCCTGTCCCCATATAGGCTTCGCGTACTGCCGGATTGTTCGAGACGTCGGCATAGGTGCCTTCGGCCAGGATCGCGCCGCGCTGCAGCACGGTGATGGTGTCGGACAGGTGGGCGACCACGTTGAGGTTGTGCTCCACCACGAGCACGGTGCGGTTGGCGGCTACCTGCTTGATCAGTTCCGCGATCTTGAAAATGTCTTCATGGCCCATGCCGGCGGTGGGCTCGTCGAGCAGCATCATCTCGGGATCGAGCGCCAGGGTGGCGGCGATCTCCAGGGCGCGCTTGCGGCCATAGGGCAGTTCCTCGGCGGTGTGGCCGACGAATGAGGACAGTCCGACAGCATCGATCAGCTCGTGGGCGCGTGCGTTCAGGCCATGCAGGCTCGATTCGCGGCGCCAGAACTCGAATGACGAGCCGACGCGGCGCTGCAGTCCGAGTCGCACGTTCTCGAGGACGCTCAACTTGGGGTAGACCGCCGAGATCTGAAAGGAGCGCACCAGCCCGCGTCGCGCGATATCCGCCGGGTGGGCACGCGTGATGTCCTGGCCATTGAACCGGATGGTGCCGCGCGTCGCGCTGAGAAAGCGCGTCAGCAGGCTGAACAGGGTGGTCTTGCCTGCGCCGTTGGGTCCGATCAAGGCATGGATCGAGCCGCGCCGGACGCGCAGGTCGACGTTGTTGACCGCGGTGAAGCCTTCGAATTCCTTCGTCAGCCCTTTCGCTTCCAGGATCACATCGTGACTCATCTGTCTCCCCTGTCTCGCTGCACCTGCCGCCACAAACCTCAACATCCGGGCAGGAACATCATTGCCATCCGCATGGAATGGCAGGTGCAGCGCCTTTGTGGTGATGATGGCTGTTCCGCAAATCGGAAAAGCGTTTTAAGTTCTAACTTTCAAATCGAAAGTTACTCGAAGAGCGAATCTCTTGTTAGCGCATTTAATTCACGCAAGTTGATCGAATATTTCGATCATGCGCGAAGAAGCCTTATCAACAGCGCCTTTGTTGGCATTGTGCATTGCGGGGATGGGGGAAGAACAGGCTGATCGGGATTAACCCTAATCTTGATGAAAATTCCCGGTGGAGTCGCATATGCGAAAGCGGGCAGGTGATGCGCCGGTGGCCCGCCCGCAGGCAATTCGGGCCGGCGTGCGGCCATGCCGGGAGACGGTCGCCGGCAAGGGCGGGTTTGGGGTCCGCCGGCTGGCGTGGTGGCGCGCTGGGCACCCGGGTGCACACTGCGGTGCAAAGAGGGCGCAGAGGGGGTGTGAGAGGGCGTGCGGCGGAATGCGTGCTGCAGCGTGCAGGCACGCCGCTGCTCAGCGGGCGTCGAGTACCGTGTTGCGGGTAAACGATTCGATATTGTCGAGCAGTGCATCCAGCGCCTTGCCGGCGCCATCGACATCGCCATCGGCAATGGCGCGCGCCACGTTGGCGTGCAGCCTGCCCATCTCGGGCATGTCGGCGGCCTGCTTGTAGTGGTAGTACCAGAAGCGGCGCGACAAGCCGTGCATCAGGCGCATGGCCCCTTCCGCGAACTCGTTGTGCGAAGCCGCCAGCGTCAACTCGTTGAGATCGCGGTCGGCGCGCACGAAACGCACATCGTCGTTCTGCGCCGCGGCTTCCTCGAACTCGTGCACCAGTTCGCGGAAGCGCTCGCGCTGCGCCGGCGTGGCGCGCTTGGCGCCGGAACGGCAGATCAGCCGCTCCACTTCGCGGCGCGTCTCGAGCAGGCGGAGCTGGCGTGCCACATCGATCTCGGGAATCAGCAAGCCGCGCTGCGGCAGCACCATGATCAACCGTTCGCGCGCCAGGCGCTGGATCGCCTCGCGGATCGGTGTGCGGCCGATACCGGTCATCTCGCTCAATTGCAGTTCGGAAATCGCGCTGCCGGGCGGCAGGGCGAGCGTGACGATGGCTTCCTCGATGCGTTCGTAGGCCAGGTCGGTCAGCTTCGCTTTGGCCCCGTTGGTCGATACCGCGCTGCGCGCTTCCGTTCCGGAGGATTTGGCGCGACTGGCCGGCACGGCTTTCTTGATCATGAGACAACCCGGATGAATGGACACCCCATTGTATATGAGGCCTCACAGCCGTTTTGCAAATTCCTTGCGGCGCTGCGGGGATGTCCGGCGGTGTGGTTCCAGCATGCTATTATTCTTTTGATATATTAGATGGATCAGAATATGCCGCAGCAGCGGCGGGGCGGAGGAGACACCGATGGATTGCATCCAGGTCGGCGCGGGGCCGGTTCAGATCGTCGCGCTGCATGGCATCCAGGGGACGCGGGCGGCATGGCTGCCGCTGGCCGACATGCTGGCTGATGCGGCGACGTTTACGCTGCCAAACCTGCGCGGGCGCGGGACCGCGGTACGCGCTGCCGGCCCTGGCGACTACGCGCTGGAAGCCTATGCGGCGGATGCCGCCGAAGCGATCGAGGCCCGGGTACGCGGCCCTTTCATCCTGGCCGGATGGAGCATGGGCGTGTCGGTGGCGCTGGCCTATTTGGCGCGCACCGGTGCGCGCCGGCCCACGGGCCTGTGCCTTGTGTCGGGCACCGCCAATTTGCCCGAGGCCCCCTGGTTTGCCGCGACCGACGCAGAGGCGCTGCTGGCTGAAGTCCGCGCGCGCGAACTGCGCCTGGGTCTCAAGGAGGCGGCGGATCACGCGGCGGTGGTCGCTACCTGGCAAGCCATTCGCGCGCAGCGCCAGGCCGGGCAACTGGCCGCAGTGCGCGAACCCGCGCTGGTGATCCATGGCCGCGACGACGGCGATTCACCCTGGTCGCATGCGTTGGCCCTCTGCGCGGGGTTGCCGCACGCCTCGCTGCTCGGTATCGGCGGCGCCGGCCACAGCGTGCTGACCCACAACACGGAGCAGGTGGCCGCCGTGCTGCGCGGCTTCCTGCCGGTCCTGTCCTCCCCCACGAAGGAAACACGATGAGAATGGATGATCTGGTGCATTTCTGTGCACCGGCGCGGCTGATCATTGCTGGCGGCGCGCGGTCCCAGCTGCCGGCGCTGATGCAGCGCCTGGGTTACCGGCACGGTGTGCTGGTCACCGACACCTTCTTTACCAGGCATACGCCCTGGGTGCGCGAGTACGTCGATGCCGCCGCGCAGCTCGGCATTGCCACGACGGTGTATGACGGTGGCCTGCCGGATCCCACCACCACCCTGTGCGATGCGGCCACCGCCGAGGTGCGGACGCAGTTGCGCGGAACAGTGCCGGATCATGTGATTGCACTTGGCGGCGGCAGCAACATTGACCTCGCCAAGGCGCTGTGCCTGACGCTGCCCACGGGTGCGCCGGTCAAGTCATTCGTCGGCGTATTGCCGGACGGCAGCCGTCCGCTGCCGCTGATTGCCGTGCCAACCACGGCCGGTACCGGTTCTGAAGCCACGCCGGGGGCGATCCTGCTCGATCCCGAAAATGCCACGAAGATCGCCGTGATGGACAATTCATTGCGGCCGCAGGTGGCGCTCGTCGACCCCGAACTGACCTATACCTGCCCCCCACGCGTGACCGCCGACGCCGGCATCGACGCCCTGACGCATGCGCTCGAATCGTTCGTCACGCTCGACTCCAGTGCATTCGACCGCGAGGGCTCGGTGGACCCCGGCTACAGCGGTCGTTCAGCCGTCACCATGCTGTTCGCGCGCGAGGCCATCCGCCTGTGCGCCGCCTATCTGGAACGTGCCTACCGTGATGGCAGTGACCACGAGGCGCGCCATGGCATGGCCTACGCCAGCATCTATGCCGCACTCTCGTATGGCAGCGCGGGGCTCAACGCCGTCCACGGCATTGCCTATGCTGTCGCCGGTATCACCCACAAGTCGCACGGCAGCACCAATGCCGTGATGCTGCCGTATGTGGTCGATGCCCTGCGCGCCACGCGCACCGCGGAACTGGCAGAGGTGGCGCAGCTCTTCGGCATCGACGGGCCTCCGGCACAGGCTGCCGCACGCCTGCCGGCGATGCTGCGTGATCTGGTGGCGCGCCTGGACATTCCCGCCGATCTCAATGCTTTCGGTATCACCGAAGCGCAGCTCGACGGCATGACGTGCGATGCCCTGGCTGTGGCGCGCCTGCGCAAGGCATTTCCGGTGGCGGATGGCGCTGCTGCCTATGCGCGCATCGTGCGGCGCGCCTGGGAAGGCCGGATCGGCGACTGAGCAAGGCCGTGCCGCGGCCCGCCCGCGCGCCGGCGGCTTGGTGCCGGCTTCTGCCCTCAATGAACGTCGGGATAAGTGCCGGACAATAAAAGCGGCGCCGGGTGCGCATGCCGTCCCGGCGTCGGCACAGCCTTTTATGCCACCTGCTGTGCTCCCTGAGCGGCGTCTCTTTCTTGGCGTCCTGCCTGGCCTCAAATGCCATTGCCGTGGGCGCTGGGGCCGCTTCCCGCAAGGGCTGGGAGGCGGGTATACCCTCTGTCCAATCTCTTGGGATGCCACTATTATCTTAGAGATATATTAGATGTGTGTCATGGTGCAGGCCGGCATGCAGACCGGTGGCCAGGCATTCAGGAATTCACCCGGAGGAGACATCCATGAGTTCTATCGCAGACGGCAGCAGCGTCCGCTATTCCATAGCAGCACGCCTCGAGCGGCTGCCCATGACCAACTACCAGCGCGCGCTGTTCGGCATCATCGCCACGGCATGGTTCTTTGATTCGATGGACCTCGGCGCGATGACTTTCCTGCTGGGATCGATCCGCACCGAGTTCGGCCTGAGCGCCACGCAGGCGGGCCTGCTCGCCAGCTCGAGTTTCCTCGGCATGTTCCTGGGAGCGGCGATTGCCGGCATGCTGGCCGACAAGTTCGGGCGCAAACCGGTGTTCCAGGTGAGCATGGTGTTCTGGGGCGTGGGCAGCCTGATGTGCGGGCTGTCGGACACCGTCACGATGCTCATGATCTACCGTGTCGTGCTGGGCTTCGGCATGGGCATGGAGTTTCCCATCGGGCAGTCGATGGTGTCCGAGATCGTGCCGGCCAAGAGCCGCGGCAGGTATATCGCCATTCTCGAAGGCTTCTGGCCGCTAGGCTTCATCGCGGCCGGCATCCTCGTGTACTTCATGATGCCGATCGTCGGCTGGCGCGGCATCTTCATCATGCTCGCGGTGCCGTCGGTGTTTGTCTTCATCGTGCGCCGCCATATGCCGGAGTCGCCGCGCTGGCTGGCCGAGGTGGGCCGGCACGAGGAGGCGGAGTCGATCATGACGCGTTTCGAGCAGCGGGTGCGTCAGGCACTGGGCGGCATCGCCTTGCCGCCGGTCGTGGAAACGTTCAAGGCTGCGCCTGCGGCTGCCCGCAAGGCCGGTTTTGCCGATCTGTTCCGCGAAGGCTATGCGCGCCGCACCATCATGCTGTGGATCCTCTGGTTCTTCGCGCTGCTGGGATACTACGGGCTCACCACCTGGCTGGGCGCGCTGCTGCAGCAGGCCGGCTATGAAGTGACCAAGTCGGTGTTCTACACCATCCTGATCTCGCTGGCGGGCATCCCGGGCTTCATCTTCTCCGCATGGCTGCTTGAAGCATGGGGCCGCAAGGGCACCTGCGTGCTGATGTTGCTCGGCAGCGCCGTGTCTGCGTATTTCTACGGCAACGCGGCCAGCAACCTGGTGGCACCAGGCCAGCTGATCGCCGCCGGCCTGTGCATGCAGTTCTTCCTGTTCGGCATGTGGTCGGTGCTGTATGCCTACACGCCGGAGCTGTATGCCACGCGTTCGCGCGCTACCGGTTCCGGCTTTGCCTCATCGATCGGGCGAGTCGGTTCGCTGCTCGGTCCGTACATTGTCGGCGTGATCCTGCCGGTCGCGGGGCAGTCCGGCGTGTTTACGCTGGGTGCACTTTCCTTCGTGGTCGCGGCGATCGCGGTCGCGATACTGGGCGTCGAAACCAAGGGCCGCGCCCTCGAGGAAGTTTCGCAGTAACGCATCGACGGCACGGCAATGCCGTGCGGGCAACCCGGGCCACTGCCCGGTTCTGCGCCCGCCGGCATTGACAATTTTTTTGCAGCAACTAATATATTAGTTACGTATTACACATGTATCAGGCAGGAGACACATTATGATGACCGAGCGCCAGCGGAAATTCCGCGAAGAGTACAAGGCCAATATCAGCCCCCTCTACAACGGACTGGTCCATATCGGCGTGATGTACGCGGTGGGGATCGCCGCCGTCTACTATTGCATCACGCACCTGCAGGCCGCGACCTGGGAGTGGTTCCTGGTACTGCCGGTGTTCCTCGCCGGCAATTTCGTCGAATGGTTTATGCACCGCTACGTGATGCATCGCCGTATCGACGTGTTTGCCTTGCGCGCCATCTACGAGCGGCATACGCGCCAGCACCACCAGTATTTCACCGATAACGAAGCAACCATCGACACCACGCGCGAATTCCGCATCGTGTTCTTCCCGTGGCGCGTGCTCGCCACGCTCGGCGTCGGCGGCCTGGTGTTTGGCGGACTGGCGGCATGGCTGATCAACCCGAACGCCGGTTATATCGTCTTCCTGACGATGGTGGCGCAGTATCTCGTGTACGAGACCTTCCACTACTGCTGCCACGTCCACGAGAACTGGTTCGTGCGCAACATGCCCTTCATCAATACCATCCGCCGCCACCATACGGCGCACCACAATATGGGCATCATGATGAAGTACAACATGAACCTGACTTTCCCCATCGCGGACTGGTTCATGAACACGAGCGACCTGCGGCGCGGCCTGCTGGGCCATCTGTTCAATGGCTACAGCGAGAAGCACATCAAGGAAGAGCTCAAGCCAATCATCCAGAAGTTCCGCTACGACGAGAAACACGTGACGCTGGACGGCCCCGTGCTGAACGCGGATGAGCAGCGCGCTATGCAGATGTAAGCAAGATCGGCCAAGGAAAAAGCCCCGCATATGCGGGGCTTTTTTATCCGGCCCACGCTCGGTCCGTGGGCCATGCGGCGCAGTGATGGCGTTACTGGTAGACCGTCACCTGGCCCTGCGCCGGAGCATCCTCGCGCGCACGGCGGTCGTCGGAGCGGCGCTCCATGCCCAGCGGCTTGAACTGGGCATCGATCTGCTGCAGCGCCTCTTCCGCCAGGCTACGCGACACCTCCTGCATGACGCGCGCCCGGTTCGGCGTGAGGCGTGCACCGGCCGACCAGATCTTGCTGTCGCTGCCTTCACCCACGGCGGAGAACGCGGCGTGTACCTGATAGGTCTTGGTGTTGATCAGGCTGAAATCCACACCCAGCTCGAGGCTGTACAGCAGCATCGTATTGCGTGTGTCTTGCACCGGTTGCTGGTCGTTGCGCCACTCGACGCTCGAGACCGTGCCGAACAGCACGTAGTCCGCACCAGGAAACGCGCCGCGCTTGATGCGGTTGATGATGTCGAAGATCTGCTCGTTGGGCTTGGCGTCCGTGTAGGGACGCGCCTGCACGATGCGGAAGGCCTGCGAGCGGATCAGTTCGCCCTTCAGGTCGGCCGTGAACTTGCGCAGTTCGCCATACTCGATGCGTGTCACGGTGCCCGAGGCCTGCACGAAGCCCGCCTCGCGCCGGTGGCTGGCGCTGGCGCGTTCGCTGCTCGAGAAGTCGGAATCGCGGGTGCTCATCGACGCGCGCGAGGATGATTTCTCGTAACCGGCGGCGTACGAGAAGTGCTCGCGTACAGTGTCCTTGTAGGTCAGGTCAGCCACGGCAATACGCGGCTGGGCGACAGCGCCCGCGGACAGCAGCAGGGCGGCGCAGGCAAGCAGGGATCGGAGCATGGGGGTCTCGATGGATCGGGGGCGGATCAGGGGACGTCAGCGCAATCAGCGTGCCGAGGTCTTGCGGATTTCCTTCTCGTCAGCCCATTCCAGCAGGCCCGATTCGTTATCCACGAGACTCAGGTTGAACAGATAGAACACGTCCTTGGTCGATGACGAGCGCTTCACGATGGACGAGATGGAGCCTTCGAGGCGATAGCGCGAGCCCTGCATCTGGCCGATACGCGCCTTGCCCTTGTTCTTGTACAGGCCGGTCTGGTTCTGGCGGGTGAGTTCGTCGAGCTGGTTCTGCATCTCGTTCGTGCTTACCGCGAACTTCACCGCGCCGCTCTTGGTCAGCTGCACGCGGATCTTTTCCGTGATGGCGCGCGTATCGATGTATTCGCTCGTCTTGTTCTTGACTTCCGCCAGCGCCACGATCGGCGTCTCGCGCGCGCCCGTAATGGCGCGCGACTGCAGCAGCGAGCGCGTCATCGACTCGGCGATGGTCTGCAGGTCGGTCGAGCCGAACTCGTTGGTCACGGTTTCCACGGCGCGGGCATCACCGTACTGCACGTTGCCGCCCACATGGGGACCGGCGACGTTCGCGCAGCCGCTCAGGACGACGGCGGAACACAGTGCTGCGGCGGAGAGGCGGGGGGGCGAAAAAGACATCATGGCTATCCTGGAAACAGATCGATCAGTAATTGGGGGTAACGGGCTGGCTGTTCATGTTGAACAGCGGCGTCGAGTTATCGGCAGCATGCAGCTCGATGCGAAAATCGGTGGCGCGCGTAGTGGGCGACAGCCCCTGGATCTCCAGCGCCTGACGGCCATTCAGCAGCAGCGGCTTCCAGGCTTCGTCCTCCCACACCGAGAACTGGCCGTCGTCGAGCCATTTGATGCGGTAGGCCAGCGACTGGCGATCCGTGCTGTCGTTCTGCAGGCGCGCCTGCACATACAGGCGGCCGTTCTGCACGGTGCTGCGCAGCGCCGCGACGCGGATGTAGGTCATGTCACCGAGCGTCTCGAGCTTCGAAGCGATCGTCTGGGCGGCTGCACCCGGTGTGGCCGCGCCGAGGGCCAGGGCGGCAGTCAGCATGGCGAACATGCGGCGGGCGGAAGAAAAATGCATGGTGTGTCCTGTATCGAGAAACGGGTGGCTGCGCAGATGGCGGAGTGCGCTACTTCGCCTCACTTTGTCCCGTCGGCCTTGCGGGCAACGGTACGTGCCGCGCGCGTCCGCGGCGCGGCCTTGGTTTTTTCAGCGGCTGCTGGCGCGGCAGGCGCGGCCGCGATCAGCGTGCCATCGTGCTTGGAAGTCATGGCCATCAGCGTCGGGCCGATGCTGCGCAGCACGACCACGGCATACGGGCCTTCGACCGTAATGTCGGTCTTGACGATGCCGCTCGGCGTCGCGTAGGCGACCGTGTGCGTACCGCTTTTCACCGTGGTGCGCGCCAGCGAAATGCGCGACGGCAAGGTGCGCCACTGGCGCGTATCGGTATCGGCCGTGGCTGCGCTGGCCACGCCGACCGCGAGCGACATCAGCGTGCCGGCGAGGCCGCCCTGGCGTTCGAGCGCTTCCTGTGCCACGCCGGAGACCACCATGCGTACGGTGCTGCGGGCGATGGCCGCAGGCATTTCATCGCGCAGTGCGCGCCGTGCCATGGCATCGAGGTTGGTTACCATGGCCACCGGCACGGATTTGCCGCCTACGTCCAGCGTCGCCGGCACGAACTTGTCGGTGCTGGGGCGGATCACCGGATAGGCTGCCGTCAGCAGCTTGATGCCTGCGCCAATCGGCACCGGCAGCGTGATCTTCACGGTGTCGCGCGCCGGCATGGTGCCCGACTCGACCATGAACAGCACATCGGTGGTACCGGCTGCGGGACGGCGTTTTGCGCCGATGCGCTCGAGGCCGGCCTTCAGCACTGGCACATCGGGGCGCAGTTCGATCGCCTGCCGATAACCGGCGGCCGCGAGGCTCGGCTCGTTCAGCGCTTCGAACACGAAGCCGGCGAGATAGTGCGAGACAGCGCTCTGGTACGCGTTGCGCAGGCTGGTCACTTCGGGATCGTCGAAGATCTCGACCGGATAGCCCTTGATCTGCTCCATCTTCACCGTGCCGGCCTGGCTGCCTTTCTCTTCGGCAGCAGCTTTCAGGGCATCGACTTCCTTCTCGCGGAACTGGGCGATCAGCGTCTCGCGCTCGTACATCTTGCGGATCTCGACACGCGCATCGTTCCAGTTGCCGGCTGTCAGGTGGTTGCCGGCGAGGCGCGTGCTGAGCATGACCTTTTCGTAGTCCTGTCCTTCGTAGCGCCGAAAGCCATCGCTCAGCAGCAGGGCACCGAGTTCGCCAGCGCCCTTGGTCAGGTTGGTGCGGGTGTCGTCTTCCCACGTTTGCAGCTGGTTGTTTGCCTGCTGCCATGCCTCGGTGGAATCGGCCAGGTTCTTCTCGCTACTGCGCAGCAGTTCGCCGCGTTCCAGGTAGTAGAGCAGGTCACGATCGGCCGGCTTGACGTCAGCATAGGCCTTGTCATGTGCGGCGAGTGCGCCTTCGACGTTGCCGCTGGTCCAGTGTTGGGCCGTGTCGGCGACCTTGGTGTGATAGTTCTGGGCACATGCGCTGAGCAGCAGCGCGCCGGCGACCATCGGAATGGCGCGCAGGTTGGACAGTTTCAAGACGACCCCCGGTTTTTATCGTGTCGGCCTTCGCTGTCTGACGCAGGAAGTGCCGTGCGGGACGATAAAGGATCGCCAAATGACTGCCTATCCTCCGTTCGGGGGAAAGCGGCCTCATCCTCAAGTGGGGCCATGTGCTGCGTAAGCAATTCATCTATATGATCTGATTGACGGGAATGGGTCGCATGACCTATGATGGGGCTCCCCCTGACGCGTGTTGCGCTACGCGCGTGCGGCCTGCTTCCCGCCTCGCTTTTTGCCTTGCATCCCCGCCATGCTGGAATCCCTTCTGCTGCAAACTGACCTGTCACTGGTGCAGTTCGCTGGCGTCGCTGCGATCATCATCTGGGCTTACACGATTTTCGGATTGACCGGTTTCGGCTCGTCCATCATGGCCATCCCGCTGCTCACGCAGATCGTGCCGCTGCGCACCGCGGTGCCGATGATCCTGCTGTTCGACATCATCCTCGGCACGATGCTGGGCCTGCGTAACCGCCATAACGTGCATACCGGTGAGTTGAAACGCATCGTGCCGAGCGTCATCGCTGGCATGGTCCTGGGCCTGATGCTGCTAGTCTATGCGCCGGAGCGGCCACTGCTGTTCGTGCTGGGCCTGTTCGTGCTGCTGCATTCGGGCTGGAGCCTGCTCTTCAAGCGAGGCTTCTCTGAGCTCGATCCACGTTTGTCGACGCCCTTCGGCCTTGCTGGCGGCATGCTAACCTCGATGTTCGGCACGGGCGGCCCGGTCTATGCAATCTATCTCGCCGGCCGCTTGCGCGATCCTGCGCAACTGCGCGCCACCACCAGCATCCTGGTGGTCATCACTGCCTTCACGCGGCTGATCCTGTTCGCGCTGGCCGGGCTCTATGTGAATACCGCGATCTTCGTGCTGGCTGCCATGCTGGTGCCGTTTGCCTTCATCGGCTATCTCATCGGCGTGTGGCTGCACAAGCGTATTGCCCCGGCCAAGGTAGTGCGCGTGGTGTGGGCCGTGCTGATCGTGGCGGGCGTGGGTCTGCTGGTGCGCAGCACCGTGGGCTAGCGGCCCGGGAACATCACCGGCATCCGGTATGCCGGACCGGCGCACGGGTGAAAACACAGGCGAAAAGAAAACGCCGGATAGGGATGCCCTGTCCGGCGTTTTGCATCCTGACGACCCACGAGACTACACTGCGGGCCCTCGCGCTTACTTGCGCGAGACCGACGGCGCCGGAATGCCTTCCATTGTCACGTTCACGCACGCCGGCTTGCCGGAGGCGATGGCGCGCTGCACGGCCGGCAGCATGTCTTCCGGTCGCTGTACCAACTCCCCGTGGCCGCCGAAAGCCGCGCACACCTGGTCGTAGCGCGTTGGCAGCAGCTCGCAGCCGACCAGGCGGTCCTTGCCAAAGCTGTTGATCTGGATCTGGTATTCGGCGTTCCAACGGGCATCGTTGCCGACCACGGCGACAAACGGCAGGCCGTAGCGCACGGCGGTGTCGAACTCGGCGATATGGAAGCCGGTCGTGCCATCACCCATCATGGCGATGACCGGCGCATCGCGGCGCGCCACACGCGCCGCCAGCGCCATCGGCAGGGCGCTGCCAATGGCGCCAGCCGGGCCGTTGATCACGCGGTGCGGGGCGCTCAGGCAGGCTTGCGCCCACTGGCCGAACTCGCCGCCATCGGACACCAGCACGGCTTCCGGATGGCTGTCTAGGATGGTCTGCAGTGGGCGGCAGACCTGCACTGGATGGAGCGCGCCTTGCGACGATGCGGTGTCCCAGGACGCCGGGCGATAACGGATGGCATCGGCAACCTCGGCCAGCCATGCCTGATGCTGGCCGCCCTTGGCCTGCTCGAGCAATTGCGCAATGGCACTGCCGACATCGGCGCGCTGGGCGATGGCCAGGCGTTCGCCGACGGCGCGGCGGCTGCGGTCGAGTTCCGACTGCTCGGCGTCGATGTGCAAAAAGGTGCAGTCTGCGGCAAAGGCGGGTGCCTTGCCGAACTTGAGCGTGAAATCGAGACGCTTGCCGAGCAGCAGCACGCAGTCGGCCTGCGCCAGCATCTGCGCGAATGCGCCGAGGCTCGGGTCGTTATTGCCGCGCGGGCTTTCCATGCCCACCACGGGAATGCCGAGGCGGGCTTCCAGTTCGGCAATCTGCTTGCGCGCGCGCGCTGTCAGCCAGGCCGGACCGGCCAGCACCAGCGGACGCTTGGCGCGCGCCAGGGCCTCCAGCACCTGCTTGGCCGTCTGTGCATCGCAGGCTGGCAGGCTTGCGGGCACGGCGATCGATGCATTGCCCGGCTGCTTCACATCGAGTTCCAGCGCATCGCTCGGCAGGCTCAAGTGCACTGGACCGGGCCGGCCGCTGGCGGCGATCTGCATGGCGAGCTGGATGTCGGCGGCAATCGCGTCGGGGCTCGCACAGGTCCACGAGGCCTTGGTGACTGGCTCGGCCATGTCGGCCTGGCGCATTTCCTGGAAGGCGCCCGCGCCGCGCTGGTTATTCGGTGCGTGGCCGGAGAGCAGCACCACCGGTGCCTCCGACATCTGTGCGGTGTACAGCGCCGACACGGCATTGGCATGGCCCGGGCCGCCCGTCACCATGGCAATGCCGACCTGGCCGGTGATGCGCGACCAGGCATCGGCCATGTGCACCGTGGAGCCTTCATGGCGGGTGTGGATCAGATCGATGTCCGCATCGATGCAGGCATCGAAGATCGGCATGATGTGATTCCCCGAGAGGGTGAAGATGCGATCGATACCGGACTGCCGGAGTGCGGCGGTCAGTGCATCTGCGCCACGTTGTTTCTTCGCCATGTCTGCTCCTGTGTGACGGGGGTTGGGAGACGCTATCGTGACGAGACGGGTAGCGTCGCGTAGAGGGTCGAGGAGGGCCTGCGGGCACGCCAGGCCGTGCAGGGCGAGACGCCCCGTACAAAAAAGGATAGCCGGTCGCGCCAGACTGGCGCGAACCGGCCGAATCGCCGCTGCCGGATGGAATCATCCGGCAACCGCGCACCGATGGTGTTGACCGCCTGGGGCGGCTCGTGGTTCATGGCGTCTCCTCCATGCATTACATCAGGCGGCGTCCTCCAGGATTGTTTGGCCGGGAGCGACACGCGTGAACTGGACTGGCGAGCGTGTGATATCCAGTTCGCCATTGCGTTGACGCACCACGGTAAAGGACGAGCTGGGCAGGTCGCCGGTTGCCGGGAAGTCGTCGCGGAAATGCGCGCCACGCGAATCCTCGCGGGACAGTGCGGCTTCCACGATGACGCGGCTCACGTCGATCAGGCTGCGCAGGTTGAGCCAGTCGTGCCAGGTGACATTGAAGCCGCGATGGCCGTCGGCGACGCCGGTGGCGGCAAGCGCTTCGCTCAGTTCGGCAAGGCGCTTGCGGGCCCGCAGCAGTCCGGCTTCGGTGCGCATGATGCCGGCATCGTCCCACATGCAATCGTAGAGGCCCTCGCGGATCGCGTCGAGCCGGCCGGCGGGCTGGCGGAACGGCGCTTCCATCGCGGCGATGGCGGCGCTGATGGCGGATTCGTCCGGCATGCGCAGCGCGTTATTCTGCTTCACCCAGGCCGCCATGCTGTCGCCGGCAATGCCGCCGAACACGGTCGAGTTGGCCACGCCGTTGCCGCCGAGGCGGTTCGCGCCATGCACGCCGCCGGTATCCTCTCCGGCTGCGAACAGGCCGTGCAGCTCGGTGGTGCAATCCGGCTTGAACTGCACGCCGCCCATCATGTAGTGGGCGGTCGGCACCACTTCCACGAGATCGCCGGCCAGATCGAAACCGCAATCACCGCAGCGCTCGACCATGCCCTTGAACTGCTTGCGCACCTTGTCCGGACCGAGATGGCTCATCTGGATGTACACGCCGCCGTTGGGCGACGTACGGCCCGCGCGCATCTCCGAGTAGATGCCGCGCGAGACGATGTCACGCGTGGCGCGCTCGTTGCGCGGGTCGTAGTTCTGCATGAAGCGCTCTTTGTTGCCGTTCAGCAGCCAGCCGCCCGCACCGCGCAAGCCTTCTTCGAGGACCGTGCCGGTCATGCGGGTTTCCTTGCCGGCAAGCAGCCCGGTCGGGTGGAACTGCACCATCTCCATGTCACGCAGCGGCAGGCCGGCGCGCAGGGCCATGGAGAGGCCGTCGCAGCTCTTGTCGCCAGACGGCGTGTGGAACTTGTACATGGTCGGGCCGCCGCCAGTGGCGAGCAGCACCGCCTTGGCCTGGACGAACACAAATTCGCCGCTGCGCATGTCGATCATCAGCACGCCGGCCAGCGCGGAGCCGTCCGGGGTCTTGATCAGCTCGACCGCGCGGTGTTCCTCGAGGCGGTTGATGCCGCGGCTCCACACCTGCTCGGCGAGGCGGTTGATGATCTCGATGCCCGTCAGGTCGCCCTTGTGTACGGTGCGGTCGAAGGTCTGGCCAGCGAAGGCTTTCTGGTGGACGGTGCCATCGGGATTGCGGTCGAAGAAGCAGCCGAGCTCGTTCTCGAGTTCATGGATGCGCTCCACAGCGGTCTTGACCAGGGTCCAGGCGAGTTCCTGGTCGGCCAGCCACTTGCTGCCCTCGATGGTGTCCATGAAGTGGCGCTCGACGGAGTCGCCCTGGGCGAGCGCCACGTTGTAGCCGCCCTGGACCATGCGCGTGCAGCCGCATTTGCCCAGCAAGCCTTTTACCGCGACAGTGATCTTCAGGTCCGGCGCGCTCTGGTGCGCATGCAGCGCGGCGAACAGGCCAGCGCCGCCGGAGCCGAGGATCAGCACATCGGTCTGCAGTCGTTTGATGCTCATGCCTTGGCCACTCCGAGGCTGGCCAGCACAGCCGCGCGCTGGTCAGCGGTGTTTTGCTTGACGGCCGTGTAGAGGCTGCCGCCGTGGCTATCCATGGCGACCAGCAGCGGGCCGAAATTGCGGATCTTGAATTTCCACAGCGATTCCGGATTGAGGTCGTCGAGATCCACGTCTTCGATCTGCTCGATCCAGGTCGTTTCCAGTGCCGCCGTGCCGCCGATGATGGCGAGGTACACGCCGCCGAGTTCCTTGAAGGCCTCCTGCGAGCCTTCGCGCATGCCACCCTTGCCGACGATCATGCGCACACCGTATTCCGTCATCAGCGGGCGGGTGAAGCGTTCCATGCGGTCCGACGTGGTGGTGCCGATGCAGATCTGCTGGTAACCGGCGGGAAACTCGGGGCTTGGCTCGACCTTGCGCACATTCGGGGCGGTGTGGATCACCGCATGGCCGCGCAGGTCGAAGCGGGTCTTGCGGCCGCGGTCGAACATGTGGATCTGCGTGGCGTCGCGGATGCCGAACAGCGTGGTCTGCAGCGTCACGGTGTCATTGATGCGCAGTTGGCGGATCTGCTCTTCCGTCACCGGCGTGGAAAGTTCGTAGTGCGCCATGGTCAGAATCCGTAAGTAAGGCCGTCGGGCGTGAACGTGGCCGAGGCGCGGCGCGCCGAGTGGCACTGCATGTTGACCGCGATCGGGTTCATGGTGATGTGCGTGTGCGCCAGCTCGATGTGTACGGCGTAGGCGGTGGCGTCACCACCCAGGCCTTGCGGGCCGACGCCAAGCTTGTTCACGGCAGCCGACAGTTCGGCTTCCAGCTTGGCGCCTTCCGGATCGCTGCACACCGTGCCGAGTTCGCGTGTGGCGGCGCGCTTGGCGAGTGCCACGCACAGGTCGGAGGTGCCGCCCAGGCCCACGCCGACGATGGTCGGCGGGCAGGTCTTGCCGCCCGCGGCGATCACGCTGTCGATCACGAAAGTCTTGATGGCGTCGATGCCCTCGGCGGGAATCGCCATCTTGAGGAATGAGTTGTTTTCGGAGCCGCTGCCCTTGGGCACCATCTCCAGCGTCATGCGTTCCGGCGTGTCATCGAAATCGATGTGGATCACCGGCACTTCGATACCGCACGACGTGTGGTTGTTCTTGCGAGTGAGGGGGTGGACGACCGAGGAGCGCAGCGGATGCTCGCGCGTGGCGCGCTCGCAGCCGCGGCGGATGGCCTCCTTGATGGCATGGCCATCGGCCTCGACACCGGCGCCGATCAACAGGTTGTAGATCGGTACGCCGGTATCCTGGCACAGCAGATTGTCGGTCTCTTCCGCGATGCGGATGTTCTTGCTCATGGTGGCCAGGACATTGCGCGCCGTGTCGGATGTTTCCTTGGTGCGCAGCTGCTCGATGCCATCCTTGACATCGGGCGGCAGCAGCTTCAAGGCACGGATGTACAGTTCCTTGGCCGCCTCTTCCACGGCGGCGAGATCAACTTTCATGAGGTTCCTCGGTCTTCTTCGTTACAGCGGGAAATCAGTTGGCCGACAGCTTGCGGTTCTTGACAACCTTTTCCCATTTTTGCGATTCCGCAGCAATCTGAGCCGTCAGCTGTTGCGGGGTGTTGCCCACGGCCTTCATGCCCTGGGCGGCCAGGCGGGCCTGCGTGTCCGGATCAGCCAGCACCTTCACGGTGTCGCGGTAGATCTTGTCGACAATCTCCTTCGGCGTACCAGCCGGTACCACGAAGCCGAACCAGCCGGTCACGTCGTCCATGCCGTTCAGGCCGGCTTCCGCCGCCGTCGGCACGTCCGGCATCATCGGCGAGCGCTCCTTGCCGGTCACGGCCAGCGCGCGCAGCTTGCCCGACTTGGCGAAGTTCGACGACGCAGCGATATTGCCGACCATCAGTTGCACCTGGCCAGCCATCAGGTCGTTGTAGCCCAGCGCTTCACCCTTGTACGGAACGTGGGTGATGTTGACGCCAGCGGCGTCGGCGAATGCTTCGCCGGCCATGTGCACCTGGCTGCCAGTACCGGCCGAGCCGAAGTTCAGCTGGCCCGGCTTGGACTTGGCCAGGGCGATCAGTTCCTTCAGGTTCTTCGCCGGCACTTCAGGATTGACCACCACCAGCATCGGGCCGCTGGCCACGTTGGTGATGAAGGAGAAATCCTTGGCGCTGTACGGCAGGCGTTGGTAGATGAACGGGTTGACGGTGAACATGCTGCCCGAGGCCAGCATGATGGTGTAGCCGTCCGCCGGGGCCTTGGCTGTGGCCTGTGCGCCGACCGCGCCGCCGGCGCCAAGACGGTTGTCGATCACCACGCTCTGCTTCCACAGTTCGCCGAGCTTCTGGCCCAGCACGCGTCCGACTACGTCGGTGGTGCCGCCAGCGGCGAACGGGACGATCATCGTCACGGGACGGGTAGGCCAGGTCTGGGCCTGAGCCGTGCCCACGCTCAGGGCGGCAACCGCGCCGAGGCACAGCGAGATCCATTGGCGGCGGGTGGATTTCTTCAACAACGTCATGGCAGTCTCCTTCGGTGAGGGAAGAGCGCGGCGCCTCTACGGGACCGACGCTCGCCTTATTGTGTTTATGAAGCGGTGTTTATGAAACAGTGTTTACGCTGAAGCCTCATGAAAACAGCGACAGCATGAATGCAAGCCCGGTGCAAATACCTGCCCCGAGACTCAGTGCGACCCAATCCTTGCGGAGGCCGCTCCAGGGTTTGAACTCGATCAGGAGCAAACGCACGCCGCCCACCAAGTGGAGCGACAGCAGAATGACCAGACCCCATTCGCCTGCCTTGAACAACGGGTTGTCGGCAAGCTTCAGGAAGCCGTCGAGCGAGGCCTCCCCCTGAATTGCATGGCCCAGCGCCCAGAAGTGCGCGGGCAGGAACAGCGCGAGCGCCAGTCCCGAAAGGCGATGAACCACGAAGGCCCAGTAAGCCGCATGGTTGCGGGCGCGCAGGTCGTTCTTTCTCATGCTGCACCTCCCGGCACGATGACCGCGTAGACGGCGCGCAGGCCGGCAAAGGCCAGCAGCGCGGCAAACAGCCAGGCAGCAATGACGACGCTGCGCGAGCGCCAGCCAAACCATTCTTCAGCGATACGCATCAGGCCGATCGGTACATGGACCGTGCTGGCCAGCACGAACGTCGCGTAAAAGGCGCCGAACAGCCAGTTGCCTTGCGTGCGCGCAAGCACTTCGGCGCCCGAGAGACCGCCGCGTACTGCCAAGACAATGCCGACAAGATGGATGATCACGCAGACTGCCAGGACCATGGCGCTGATGCGCTGCCAGTACCACAGCTTGGCCTGCGTGACGACGGACAGGGACTGGCTCATAGCTCCCCCTTGATCGCTGCCTTGGCAACCTTGCGTTTCAGTCCGGCGATACCGGCGGTCGGGGCGAGCTGCTTCGGGCAACGCTCGGTACACGAGCCCTGCGTGTGGCAGCTATGGCAGCCGGCATCGCCGGCCACGGCGCGCAGGCGCTCGGCCCCGCGCACGTCGCGTACATCGTTGACCAGGGTCCAGGCGCGGTTGAGCGCGGCCGGGCCGAGATAGTCAGGGCGCCACGTGACGACATCGCACGAGGCGTAGCAGACGCCGCAGCCGATGCATTCGATGCCGGCATCTACGGCCTGGCGTTCGGGCGAGCCAGGCTCAACCGTGGCGAACTCGTCATGACGAGTCTGGTTGCCCTTGAACTGGCCCTTGGCGGCAGACCACTTGTCGAAGAAGGTCGTCATGTCGGCCGCCAGGTCCTTGATAACCGGCATGTTCGACAGCGGAGCGATTTCGAGCGCGTTATTCTCCACCACCTTGGAGACGTGCGTGCGGCAGGTCCAGCGCGCCTTGCCGTTGACGGTCATGGCGCACGAGCCACACATGCCGACCCGGCAGGCAAAGCGGTAGCCCAGGTCGGGTTCGAGGTTGCGCTGGATATAGGTGACGACGTCGAGCACCGTCTGGCTGGCGTGACGGGGCACTTCGTAGGAGACGAATTCGCCGTCCTCATTGCCGCGCCATACACGAACGTTCAGTGTTGTCATGGGTTCGATCGGGGGAGTGTTGTGACCGGTTATCATCTAAATCATATGGATGTTTACGACCGGCTTGAAGAGTATTGTTGCGGATTGCACCAGAAACAAAAAGCTAGTAATTTTCTTATTTAGATAAAGAAAAACTTTTTCAATGGCGAGCCCGCACGGCAGGCGTGCGGATGTGTCTGCTCTGCCATTTCCCCGCCACCTCGCTTTTCCGGTCCCGCCATGCCTTCGATCCGTACTTTCAAGACCTTTCTCGCCGTGGCCCGCCACGGCACCTTCGCGGCCGCCGGCAAGCACATCGGCCTGACTTCGGCAGCGGTTGGGCTGCAGATCCGCGCGCTGGAAGAAGACCTCCACTGCCAGCTGTTCGACCGCACGGCCCGCGCCGCCATCCTCAATCCCGCCGGCCGCGCCCTGGTACCGGAACTGGAAGCACTGGTCCATCGCTACGAGGTGCTGGCCAGCGGACGTGAGGACGCACTCTCCGGTACGGTAATGATGGGCGCGCTGGTGTCAGCATTGATGGGCGCATTTGCAGATGCCCTGTGGGCACTCAAGCAGGAGCATCCGCTGGTCGACGTGCGACTGTTCGCCGGTTTGTCGGCCGACTTTGCCGGCAAGGTCGAGCGTGGGGAAATCGACGCCGCGGTGGTGACGCAATCGCCGCGTCCGCTGGCCAAGAACCTGGTGTGGACCGAACTGTATACAGAGCCGATGGTCCTGATCGTGCCGCGTCATCCGCATTTCGTGCTGCCGGACGATGCCCGCGACATCCTCGGCGTGGCACCTTTCATGCGGTTCGAGCCTGCCACGTGGACCGGCAATCTGGTCCAGGAAGTCATCGACCGCTGTGGCGTCTCGGTGCAGGAGAGCATGCAGCTCAACTCGAACGAAGCCATTATCGAGCTGGTGCGACAGGGTTTCGGCGTGTCGATCGTGCCGCAGCTCGCCAACGTGCGCTGGGAGGCCGACCGGCTGCTGCGCGTGGTGCCGCTGGAAGGCGTGGATGTGCATCGCCGGGTAGGCCTGCTCGAACGTGCGGCGCATGCCCGCATGGCGTTCACGGATGTCATCAAGGGTTATTTCCGCCAGAGCGGGGCGATCCGCAGCAAGGTGGCACAAGCCCCGCGCCCTTTCACCCCCAGCTAGCGCTAGCCGCGCCAAAGAAAAAAGAGGCTGCCTGGCGAGCGCAGGCAACCTCTTGAAAGGCAAGGGTAAAACGGTTTGGCGATCAGTCCGCCTGGATGTTGCGTTCCTTGATCAGCTTGCCCCAGCGTGCGACTTCGGCGTTGTAGTACTTGGTGAAGTCAGCCGAGTTCTGCGGCGCCGGCGTGAAACCGATGGCGATGATGCGCTCACGCACGCTCTTCACTTCCATCATCTTGCCGATGGCGCTGGCCGTCTTGTCGATGATGGGTTTCGGCGTACCGGCAGGCATCATCAGGCCGGTCCAGTTTTCCACGATCAGGTCGGGGAAGCCGGCTTCGGCCACGGTCGGCACGTTCGGCATCAGCGGGTGGCGTTCACGCGT
Source organism: Imbroritus primus (assembly GCA_000272025.2). Lineage (GTDB taxonomy): Bacteria > Pseudomonadota > Gammaproteobacteria > Burkholderiales > Burkholderiaceae > Imbroritus > Imbroritus primus. The sequence goes on along the minus strand of AKCV02000011.1, from coordinate 92,529 downwards.
GGTCACGGCCAGGGCGCGCAGCTTGCCACCCTTCACGAACTGCAGCGATTCCGGGAAGTTCGAGAACACCACGTCGATCTGGCCGCCGATCAGGTCGTTCATCGAGGGCGCGCCGCCCTTGTAGGGCACGTGCGTGAAGTTGGTCTTGGTCAGCGTTTCAAACAGCGCCAGCGTCAGGTGCGGAGGGGTGCCGTTGCCGCTCGAACCGGCATTCAGCGGCTTCTTGTGCGCGGCCTCGGCCAGCTCCTTAAGTGTCTTGATCGGCGAATTGGCCGGCACCACCACCATCATCGGTGACGAGGCGATGCGCGCCACCGGTACCAGGTCTTTCTGGAAGTTGAACGACAGCTTGGGGAACAGCGTCGGGTTGGCCGAGTGCGCGAGCGTCACGCCTAGCCACGTGTAACCATCCGCCGGGGCGCGCGCGACCTGCTCCGCGCCGATGTTGGCGTTGCCGCCCGGCTTGTTTTCCACGACCACCGGCTGTTTCCATTCCTGGGCCAGGAACTGGCCGACCTGGCGTGCGGAAATATCGGTCAGGCCGCCTGCGGCGAACGGAATGACATAGCGGACGGCCTTGTTGGGGAAATCCGTCGCCTGCGCACTGGCACTGGCCGGAGCGGCCAGCATGGCCACGGCGGCGAGCGAGGGAACGGCAAGGCGGCGGACGAGATTGCGGTACATAGTGTCTCCTGTGGTGGAACAGGCGCCTCTCTGCGGGGCGCCGAGGGTACGACAACTGCTTGCCCGGGTGCGCAGGCGGTCAAAGCGCCTCCCTCAGCGCCGACCCGGCGGCACTGCGGAGCGGCGCCCATGCAGCGCCAGGCTGCGCGGGCGACCAGCTTTGACTGGATGAACGGCTAAGTGAATGACCGACCGAAAACCGAATGAACGATCAACGCTGGGCGAGGGCCTGCAACTCCTTGTCCAGTGCTTCGGGCACGGTGATGCCATCGGCTTCTGCCTTGGCTTGTGCGTCGAAGCGACGCGTGCCCGGCAGGCGGGTGCCCTGGTCGGCCAGCATCGCGGCAATCAGGGCTTCGAGGCGGGCGTGATAGACCGCTTCGCCGGCGAAGGCAGCCGGATTGAATACGATGAACAGCTGGCCGATGCGTGGCTGGTTGCCGGCATCCTCGAAGAACGAATCGGCTTCCGCGCCGAACTGCGCGCCGGCGAGCGAGACGATCAGCAGCTCGACGATCAGCGCCAGCATCGCGCCCTTGACACCGCCGGCCGGCAGCATCGAGCCGCGCAGCGCTTCGTTCGGATCGGTCGTCGGATTGCCTTCGGCATCGAGCGCCCAACCGAGCGGAATCGGCTTGCCCTGCTTGGCGGCGACCATGATCTTGCCGCGTGCCACTTCCGACAGCGAAAGGTCGATCACCAGTGGATTCTGGCCGGTGCGCGGGAATACTGCGGCGATCGGATTGGTGCCAAACAGCGGGGTCTTGCCGCCCCATGCGGGCATGGCAGCCGGTGAATTGCCCATGGCCATGCCGATCATGCCGGCTTCGGCCACAGGGTCGAGATGCAGGGCAGCCGCACCGAAGTGATGGCTGTTCGTGACCACGCCAATGCCAATGCCATATTCACGTGCGCTGGCGATGGCCGCGTTGACGGCCTGGGCACAGGCAGGGAAGGCAAAGCCGGACTGGGCATCGATCAGCGTCGTGCTCTGGGTCTGGCGAGCGATCACTGGCTGGGCGTTGCCGTTCACGCGCTGGTGGCGCAGATGGGCCACGTACATCGGCACGCGCGAGACGCCGTGCGAGGGCAGGCCAGCGAGATCCGCCTGTACCAGCGCTTTGGCAGTGGCGCTGGCCTGGGCGGCGCTGGCGCCGCCGTTGCGCAGCGCGGCAGCCGCGAGCTGTTCGAGTTCTTCTGCGCGGTACGCGGTCATGCCTGCACTCCGAGAGCGTCGCGGACGGCGTCGGCGATCATCATCGACACCCGGACATTGGCTTCGTGACTGACGCCGCCGATGTGCGGGGTCAGGACCAGGTTGGGGGCGTCTGCCAGCACGCCGCCAGCGCTCAACGGTTCGTTTTCGAACACGTCGAGCGCGGCGCCTGCCAGTGTCCCCTCCTTGAGGGCGGTAGCGAGGGCGGCCTCATCGACGACGCCGCCCCGCGCGGTATTGATCAGAACCGCACCGCGCTTCATGCCGCGGATGCGTTCTGCATTGATCAGGTGCCGTGTGGCCGGAACCAGGGGCACATGCAGGCTCACCGCATCGGCGGTGGCCAGCAGCGCGTCCAGCGCCAGCGGCTTCACATTATTTTCGGCCCAGGCCGGATGATCGGCCGGGAGCATCGGATCGTGCGCGACCACCTGCATGCCCAGCGCCGCGGCAAGCCGCGCCGTGAGCCGGCCGATATCGCCGAATCCGATCAGACCGAGCGTTCGTCCGAAAGCCTCGTGGCCTTCGGACAAACGGGCGCGCGGCCACTTACCAGCCACCATTTCCGCATGGCTGAGGTAAGCGCCGCGCATCAGCATCAGCGCGGACGTGACCACATACTCGGCCACCGAGCGCGCGTTGGCGCCAGTGGCGGGAATGACGCGAATGCCGCGTGCTTCGCAGGCCTTGACATCGATATTGTCGAGACCGACACCCAGGCGACCGACCACTTTCAACGCCGGAGCGGCGTCAAGCAGTTCGGCGTTGACCTGGGTGCGGTTACGCACGATCAAGGCATCGACGTTCGCCAAGGACTTCAGCAGGACATCGCGCTGGTCGACCCATGTCGGCTCGTAACGGAGCTGGACGCACTTGTCCAGCACCGCCACGGCATCAGGGTCCATGAACTCGCTGATGCAGACTTGCTTCATTATGCGGACTCGTGGATACGCGTGAGCACGAATTCGCGGTGGCCCAGGGCTTCAGCGGCAGTCCAGCGGCCGTTGATGGTCTGGAGCATGCACTCGAGCAGCTTGTCGCCGGTCTGGTCCAGCGTCAGCTCGCGCTGCAGCAGGCCCGAGCAATCGACGTCCATGTGCTCGCTCATCAGGCGGACGGTACGCGGGTTGGCGCACAGCTTGATGACCGGAACGATCGGGTTGCCGATCACGTTGCCCTGGCCCGTCGGGAAGAAGTGCACGACGAAGCCCGAAGCGGCGCACAGCGTAACCATTTCAGCCGCAGCCGACGACGAATCCATGAACCACAGGCCCGGGTGGGTCGGCTCTTCAGCCTTGTCCAGCACGCCGTCCACGGTGCACTTCTTGCCGATCTTCTGGATGTTACCCAGGGCTTTTTCTTCGATGGTCGTCAGGCCACCAGCGATGTTGCCCTTGGTCGGTTGCGACTCGGACAGGTCGGTGGTCTTCCAGCGGTCGATCATGTCCTGGTAGCGATTGAACATCTTCATGAAGTCCTCGCGCACCGAGTCATTGGCGCAGCGGGCTGCCACGATGTGTTCGCCACCGGTGAGCTCAGAGGTTTCGCCGAACACCAGGGTGGTACCGAGCGGATGCAGCTTGTCGAAGGCGTTACCCACGGTCGGGTTGGCGCCGCAGCCCGAGGTCGTGTCGGATTCGCCGCACTTGGTCGACACCCACAGGTCGCTGATCGGGCATTCGACACGGTGCAGGGCGGTGGCATACTGCACGAATTCCTTGGCGGCCTTCGAGGCACGCATGATGGTGTCGTGGTCGCCGTGGCCTTCGATACCGAAGCCGACAACCGGCTTGCCAGTCTTGGCGATGCCGTCGACAACCTTCTTGGTCCAGCCGTCTTCAATACCGATCACCACCACGGCGGCGACGTTCGGGTTGCTGCCGGCGCCGATCAGGGTGCGGAAGTGCAGGTCCAGGTCCGGACCGAACTGCAGGCGGCCGTACGGGTGGGGGATGGCCATGGTGCCCTTGATGGCCACGGCAACTGCTTCGGCAGCGGCGTTGGACAGGTCGTCCAGGGGCAGGATGATCACATGGTTACGGACGCCGACGCGGCCGTTGTCACGGCGGTAGCCCCAGAAAGTGGTGTTTTGGTCGATCACGGACATGAATGTTCTCTCAATAGATGTATGGGGAGGGGACGGTCAGGCGCGGATTACCAGCGCTTGGTCTTGATGTTGTGGACGTGTGCGTGATCGCCAGCCTTGATCGGGGCCACCACCTTGCCGATGTCGATGCCGTACTTGAACACCGTCTCGCCAACTTCCATGTCGCGCAGGGCGACCTTGTGGCCGATGGGGATCGGCTGCTTGGCGACGACCTGGATGGTCTTGTCTTCGTCCATGATCCAGGCGTTCAGTTCGGTACCGGCCTGGATTCCCTCAACCACCGCCACGGCGACGGTGTCTTTTGCATCATGCAGCACTACGTGGATCATATACTCCTCCTGGGGACTTGATTTACGGCCTGGCTGGAGAGCAGCGGCCGGATGTGCAAAGAATAGTAGCGAAATTCCTGCATGTCAACTATGTCATATGTATGAGTTGTATGATTTAATGTCTGCTACATTCAATGCATTCAAAAAACCACACCGAGCCATGAGCAATCTGCGAGATCTTCCGCCAGGCGGCGTCCTCTACAAGGACGTCAAGCGCCGCGTGCTGCAAGCGCTGGCCGATGGCGAATTCAAGCCCGGCGAGGCCATTCCGTCGGAAAAGAAACTGGTGGAGCGCTTCGGTGTGTCCATCGGCACGCTGCGCAAGGCAATCGACGAGCTGGTGGCCGAGAACCTGCTGATCCGCCATCAGGGGCGCGGCACCTTCGTCGCCATGCACCGCCGCGACGACCATTTCTTCCGCTTCTTCAAGGTGGCGCACGAGGATGGCCACCGCGGCTATCCGACCGTGCAGCAGAAATCGTTTCGCCGCATCAAGGCCGACAAGGCGGCCTGTGCGCTGCTGGGACTGGAATCAGGGGAGCGGGTGTTTCATTTCACCAACGTGCTGTCGCTCGACGAGCGGCCGGTGATGATCGACGACATCATGCTGCCGGAAAGACTGTTTCCTGGCCTGACGGAAACCCAGCTGCGCGAACGCCCGAATACGCTGTACAACTTCTACCAGGACGCGTTCGGCGTCAATGTGATCCAGACGGAAGAGCGGCTGCGCGCCGTGCTGGCCACCGAAACCGAGGCCGGGCTGATCGGTGTCGATGTCGGTGCGCCGTTGATCCGCATCCACCGTGTGGCGTTCTCGTTCCATCGCCTGCCGGTGGAGTGGCGCGTGTCCACGCTGGACACTGCGCACCACGAGTTCATCGTGTCGCAAATGCCCAAGGAAGACAGCTGAGTACGCTGGCCTGCTGCCAACGCGTGCAGCAGGCGCGGCGCTTCATTCCGCGGTGATCCCCGCGCTCTTGATCAGTGCGGCATAGCCGCGGATATCGTTGGCGATGGTCGTGGCGAAGTGTTCCGAGGTATCGCCGATCGGCAACGTGCCCTGTGCCATCAGCTTCTCGATCATGGCTGGCTCCTTCAGCGATTCGGCAATCACTTTCTGCAGCTTGGCGACAATCGCCGGCGGCGTGGCCGTGGGTGCCACGATGCCATACCAGATACTCGACTCGAAACCCGGCAGGCCGCTTTCGGCAACCGTCGGCACGTTCGGAAACTGTGGCAGGCGCTGGGCGGAAGCCACGGCCAGCAGCTTGAGCCGGTTGGTCTGGATATGCGCGAGCGTCACCGGAATCACGGTGAACATCATCGACACCTGGCCGCCGAGCAGATCCGTCACCGCCGGGGCTGCGCCCTTGTAAGGCACGCCGAGGATGTCCACCTGCGCGGCGCGCTTGAATTTTTCACCGCCGAGATGCGCGGCGCTGCCGTTACCCGAGGAGGCGTAGGTCAGCTTGCCGGGCTGCTTGCGGGCCAGGGCAATCAGTTCCTGCACCGTACTGGCCTGGACCGACGGGTGCGCCACCAGCACATTGGGCGCCAGGCCCAGGTTGGACACGGGTTTGAAATCCTTGGCGAAATCGAATTTCAGTTTCGGGTAGAGCGTGACATTCACGGCATTGTTGCTGCTTGCCAGCAGCAGCGTATAGCCGTCGGGGTCGGCGCTGGCCACGGCCTGGGTGCCGATATTGGTGGCCGCGCCCGGCCGGTTTTCCACCAGCACCGGGGTCGACAGCTTTTCCGACATGCGCTGGCCGACCGTGCGTGCCAGGAAATCGCCCGCGCCGCCAGCGGGCCAGGGCACGATGATCTTGATCGGCCGGTTGGGATACTCGGTCGCGTGGACCGGCAGGGTAGTGAGAAGGGAACTGCCTAACAGGAGTAACAGGGCAACAGCTCGACGTCGAATCATGATGCTTTCCTTGCAGATGTCAGGGCAAACGCCTCCCCCCGGACCTGTGGAACAGGTCCGCGCACCGGCTCGGGGAAGGAGGGAAGACCGCGTGCGGTAAACGCTACGGCCGGCGTGCGTCGATCAGAATGGCTTCGGTCTCCCGGTCGGTTGGCGTGCGGGCTGCATGGGTTGCATCGACCGGCTCGCCGTCGGAGAGGGTCCAGCAGCGCGCTCCCTGTGCGAGTGCATCTGTGGCTTGTGCGCGTGCTGCCGCCAGGGCCGCGCCACATGCGATCACGATATACAACGCACCCAGTGCCGTGTCGAGGCGGATGGTGCGGGTACCGTCCGCGGCAATGCTGGTGGTATGGCCGGTGATCTGGGTCCCGGTCGCGGCCAACCGTGCGCAGAGGTGCGGCAGGGCAAGCGCTGGCAAGCGCGGATTGAACGAGCGGTCGACCAACGCAAGCCGCAGGAAGTAGCCGCGATCGAAATCGACCAATCCTTCGATGGTGAAGCGCAACTCCGGATAGCGGTGCGCGGCGATGGCGGTTTCCAGCACGAGGCTGCACAGCGCCAGCGCATCGTCTTGCGGCTGGGCGGGATTATCGGTGGCGAGGCGAACCAGCAGCCCGGCGCGCACGCCGCACTCGCGCGAGAACGCATCGATGCCGGCTGCCATGGCCAGCGGCGACTCGGTAAAGCGGGCGCGAAACAGCACCTCTGTGGAGGCTTTCCAGTCATGCTGCGTCATCAGCGCGGCGATGCGCGGCTGCTCGGCCGGCACCCAGCCGTGGAAGACCAGATGCCCATAATTCAGCCCGTCGACAGCGGCATCCTGGGGGCCGCGCAGCTTACTAAGTACCAGCGCGCAGCCGGGCAGTTGCTGCTGCATGGCCGCCAGCGCCGGTGCCGCAGCGGCGATGCCCGCTTCGGTAGCGACGAACTCGATAGCGGCCACAGCTGGCCCGAGCGTGGCCACGCGTTCGATCTGCCGGGCGTCGAGCGGGCGTGCGGTCACCAGCTGCGCCCGCATGCCGATGCGTGCCAGCTTGGCAAGGCGCGTGACGCGGGCCGGATGATCGAGATCGGACAGCGGAATACGCATGCGCGACAGCCCAAGGCCGAGCATGGCAAACAAAGGATAGTCGTTGCGGACGAACTTGCTGTCGAATGCATCGAGCGCGCCACTTGGCGGCACGAGGATTTCATCCGCCCACGGATAGGCGGGGTCGATGCCCAGGTTGGGCAGCAACGGTCGCTTGGGATGCGGCGGCATGCCGCTGAGCGTATCGGCGAGCGCGACCTGGCGTCGTTCGCCGCGCCGCTCGTCGCCCTGCAGCCGCACGTAGTGCGCGATATGCCCCCTGGCATACACATCGACCACGAAGAAGCCGAGCTTGTCGATATCCTGCCGTCCGCCTTCCTCGCCGGGCGGGCAGACGCGCTGCATCTCGGCGTAGTCCTGGCGCACGAAGGCGGTGGACGGCAGCAGGTACATTTCCGTCTCGCCGTACTGGTCGTACCACAGGTTGTGGACATGGCCGCAGAACACTGCTTCGATGGCATGCGTGCGCATCAGCCCGAGCAGCCAGCCGCGTCCGGGCTCGTCGAGATTGTCGTAGTGGCTCGGCTCGTCGGCGCTATGTACGAATGGCGGATAGTGCACGGCGAGAAACTTGCGGCCGGTGCTGCGGCGCAGGGCATCCTCGAACCACGCCTGCTGCTCGGCCTCTTCCGGCAGGCCGGAATTGAGCAGCGAGGTATTGATGATGAAAAAATCGCAGCCGTCGTGCGACCACGTCAGCCATTGCTTGCCGAACTCGCGATCGTACGCCGCCATGAAATCCGGTGCGATCTGCGCGACCGGGGCCAGCGGCCACGGCTTGTCGCCGATGTCGTGATTGCCCGGCGTGAGGTACACCGGACAGTCGAAGCCGGCAGCCAGGGCGCGGTAGTTGGCGGCCGCCTGGCCGAATTCGGGGTGCGAGGGAATCGGGTGCACGATATCACCCAGGTGCAGCACGAAGGCTGGCGCATAACGCTGTGCGGCATGGAAGGCATCGGCGGCACGGCCGTTGGCCAGGCGATTGAGGGCAAAGAAGGACGAGGCCTTGTCATCCGTCTGGTTGATGTGCGTATCGGCGATCACGACAAAGCGGAACAGTCGGTCTCCGTGTGGGGCAAGGGCAGGGGTGGGAGCGGCGGTCATGGAGTGGTCCTGTGGGGACATGTGTGGATAGGCGATGGCGGTCAGCGGAAGGCGAGGTTGATGCGGGCGTTGTCGATGGAGCGGCGGAAATGGCCGTGGGCATGCGTGATGTGGTCGCGCATGGTGGCTTCCGCGAGCGCCGGGTCGCGCTTGGCGATGGCGTCGTACAGCAGGGCGTTTTCCTGCGCGATCTCGGCGGCGCGCGTCGGGCTCGCGCGCAGCAGCGTGATGCCGAACAGCGTCACCAGATCGTTGATCTGGTAGAACATCTGCAGCATGAGGCCGTTGTCGGTACTTTCGGCAATGTACTCATGGAAGCGCCGCGACGCGCGCTGGAATTCAGCGATGCGGCCGGCCTCGAGCAGGGCATTGGCGCGCTCGCGCGTGGCCTGCATGGCATCCAGCTGGGTTGGGCTCACGCGCCGCGCCGCCAGTCCTGCATTGGCGACCTCGACCACGATGCGCGATTCAAAGAGATGCTCGGCATCGTGCAGCGTCAGGCTGCGCACGGCGTAACCCCAGCGGTCGAGACGTGTCACCAGGCCGGTGGTCTCCAGCCGCGCCAGCGCCTCACGTACCGGCGTGCGCGAGGCGCCGAGTTGATCGGCGATCTGCTGCGAGACCAGCCGTTCTCCCGGTTGCATCGCGCCCGAGAGAATCATGTTGCGCAGTTCGGTGTAGACGGTGAGTGAGTCCATGGTGTCGGGAACTTCTAAATTGGATCCAATTTGGATTCAGCATAGAGAGCCTGACAACTGAACTCAAGAACTAAGGGTGGGTGGACCTACAGTTTGTGTGTTCTGGACCTATTGCGCTGGGGCCTATCGCGCCCCGGGCTGTCAGTAGCTGGCCGCCTGCACGCTGCGTTCGATCTGCTTGGCGACCGCGATCATGCGTGGGCGCACTTCCTCGAGCAGGAACTCGGGCTTCAACGAGAACTTCGGGCCGCCGCAGTTGAGGGCCATGGGCGGCTGGTCCTGGCCGCGATTGAATGCCACGGCAATAGCGTTGACTTCCGGATGCCAGTCCCCGAACGAGCAGCAGCAGCCGATGTCGTTGTACTGCGCGATGGAGGCTTCGATCTGCTGGCGCAGGTTGGGCCACGTGGCTTCGTTCTCCTCGCGGATCGAGTCCATGAGGAAGGCGCGCTCGCTGTACGAGCAGGCAGCGAGATAGGCGCGTCCGATGGACGTGGTGGCGATCGGCACGCGCCAGCCGGCATCCACATTGAGCGTGAAGGTCGAGTCGCCGCGCGCGTTTTCGATGTAGACGATATTGAGCCGCTCACGCACGCCGAGTGAGATCGAGGCGCGCGAGAAATCGGCCAGCTCGCGCATCAGCGGCGCCGCGACCAGCCGCGCATCGAACTTGCTGAGCGCCGAAGCGCCCAGCGCAGCTGAGGCGGTACCGAGCCGGTACTTGCCTACATCCTTGATGAGATCGAGATAGCCGAGCCGCGTCAGCGTGTAGGTCAGGCGCGAGACGGTCGATTTCGGCAAGTGGCAGCGCTCGGCGATTTCCTGGTTGCCGAGTAGCTTGCTGGCATCGCGGAAGCACGACAGCACGTCGAGGCCGCGCGCTAGCGCGGTCACAAAATGGCGGTCTTCCGCGGCGTTCGACCTAGTGTTCGATGTGGCGCTCAAAGTAGCATCCGTCGTCGGACGCGCCACACCGGTAGTCTTCCCTCTCATGTCTCTTCCCGTTGGCCTCGACGCATCAGGCGTGCCGGCGGGCGGCAGCCATGCGCTTGAGCTCTGTTTTCAGGATCTTGCCCGTGGCAGCCGCGGGCAGATGTTCCAGAATGACGATTTCGCTGGGGATTTTATAGGGAGACAGCCGCTCGCGCAGCCATGTTTCAAGCGTCTCAGGCGTGAGCGTGGCGTTCTCGCGGGTTTCGAGGAAGGCGACGACCTCTTCGTTGTCCGTGACTTCGCGTCCCACCACGGCGGACTGCAGCACTTCAGGATGGGCGTTGATGGCGCTTTCGACTTCGACCGGATAGACGTTGAAGCCGGAGCGAATGATCAACTCCTTGGCGCGTCCCACGATGGTGAGGTTGCCCTCGGCGTCCTGCCGGCCCAGATCGCCGGTACGCAGCCAGCCGTCGGCGGAGAGTGCGAGGGCAGTCTGTTCCGGATCGCGATAGTAGCCTTTCATGACGTTGGGGCCGCGCACCAGCACCTCGCCGACCGCATCCGGGCCGACGTCGTTGCCGTCGCTGTCGACGCGGCGCAGTTCAATACCGGGTATCGGCTGGCCCGACGAGACATCGCGCGAAGGTTTGTCCAGGCGTGTCTGCGCGACGGTAGGCGAGGTCTCCGTCATGCCGTAGCCGAGATGCAGGACCACGCCCGTGGTCTGTTCAAAATCGTCTTTCAGCGACTGCGACAGCGGACCGCCGCCACCCTGGGCGATGCGCAGGTGCGGCGCGTGCAAGGGCGTGCCAGTCTGACGCGACCATTCGAGCAGCTTAGCGTACATGGCCGACACGCCGTGCATCACGGTGATGCCGCGCCGTGCCCATGCGTCGGCCACGCGTGCGGGGTCGAAGCGGCATTCGAGCAGCAGCGCGCCGCCACTGACCAGCATGCCGATCAGTACCGACGACAGGCCATAGACATGCGACATCGGCAGGATCGCGTAGGCTTTGTCGGCCGGGGTCTGCATGCGGTTGCGGCGATAGGTATCGCCTACGAAAATCAGGTTGCGGTGCGTGAGCATCACGCCCTTGGGTTTGCCGGTGGTGCCCGAGGTGTAGATGAGCGCGGCCACCTGGTCGGCGCCGGCGGCTTCGACTGGTTCCGGCGTGCAAGTGGTATTGCGAGGGCCGGTACGTACTGCACCGATGGCTTCGAAATCCACTTGCACGGCGCCGGCGGCATCGGCATGTGCCGCAGCGGCCGGGGACAGGCGGTGCAGGTAGAACACGCGGCGCGCGTCGGAGTGCGCGCGGATGGCTTCGATCTCCGCGGCGGACAAGCGCGCATTGACGACGCACGCCCACGCATCGAGCCGGCTCATGGCGAAGAACAGCACCGCGAGCGCCACGCAATTCTCGGCCACGAAGATAACGCGGTCGCCGGCGCGCACGCCCAGTTCGGTCAGCTTTTGTGCGGCGGCGATGGTGGCGGCGTCGAACTGTCCGTAGCTCAGCGCGGTGAGGTCATCCTCGACGGCGAGTGCATCGGGCTGCTTGCTCACCCATTCGGTGATGGTTTCATGCAGCCGTTCAGGCAGGCCTTGGAGAAGATCTTGAGTACTCATCTTGGTCGGATAGGTCGTTGAGGGAGTGGCCATCCTCAGCGCGGCTGCCATCAGGAAGCCGGGCCGGGCAGGATGAGCCACGCCTGTGTGTTGTCTCGTTGCCGGGGCGTCTGGCACCGTGCGGAGTGCTGATGTGTCTGCGCATCCGTGTGCCGTGCCAGCGCCGCCTGTTGTCATCGCGGCCGCTCAGAACCAGTCGGCCTGTGCGTCAAGCGCCGTGGCATCGAGCCGGCGCAGCAGTGCGTGTTGGGGGCCGGCCTTCGGCAGCTCGCAGTTGAAGAACCAGCGTGCGGCAGCCAGCTTGCCAGCGCAGAAGGCCGCGCTGCGCGTGCCGGCCTGCTGGGCCTGGTGCGCGGCGACCGCTTGCTGCAGCCAGATCCAGGCGATCACGCCGTGGCCGAACATGTCGAGATACACGCTGGCATTCGCCAGGCCACGGCGGATATCTTCCTTCGTGACGGCGCGCAGCTGCGTGGTGGTCTCGGCAATGGTGTCCCACTCGGCTTGCAGGGCGTCGGCGTGGCTGGCCAGTTCGGCATTGCCGCAGGCGCGCGCGCTGTCGGCGGTGGCGGCAATGCGCCTGCGCAGCAGTGCGAGCACCGCGCCGTCTTCGAGCGCGACCTTGCGGCCCAGCAAGTCGATGCCCTGGATGCCGTGCGTGCCTTCGTGCAGCGCGTTGAGGCGGTTGTCGCGGTAGAACTGTTCCACCGGATATTCGCGTGTGTAGCCGTAGCCGCCATGAATCTGGATGGCGAGGTGGTTGGCTTCCAGGCAGAACTGCGCGGGCCACGATTTGACGATGGGGGTCAGCAGGGCCAGCAATTGCTCGGCATCCGCACGTTCCGCCGCATCGGGCGCGGTCCGGGCATCGTCGGCCAGGCGGGCGGCATAGAAGCACAGGCCGAGCGCGCCTTCCACATAGGATTTCTGGATCAGCAGCATGCGGCGCACATCGGCGTGCTCGATAATCGGCACCTGCGGTGCAGTCGGATCCTTGGCTTCGATGGGGCGGCCTTGCGCGCGTGTCCGGGCGTACTCGGCGGCGTGCAGGTAAGCTGTATAGGCGAGCATCGTGCCGCCCATGCCAACGCCAATGCGCGCCTCGTTCATCATGTGGAACATGCAGGTGAGGCCGCGGTTTTCCTCGCCGATCAGCTCGCCGATGCAGTCATCGTTCTCGCCGAAGTTGAGCATGGTCGAGGTGGTGCCGCGATATCCCATCTTGTGGATCAGGCCAGCCAGCGCGACGTCGTTGCGCGCACCCGGCTTGCCGTCGGCATCCACGCGGAACTTCGGCACGAGGAACAGCGAGATGCCGCGCGCGCCGGCCGGGGCGCCGGGCAGGCGGGCCAGCACGAGATGCACAATGTTCTCGCCCAGCTCGTGATCGCCGCCCGAGATGAAGATCTTGTTGCCCTTGATGCGGTAGGTGCCGTCTCCCACCGGCGTGGCGGTGGTGCGGATGTCGGGCACGGACGAGCCGGCGTGCGGCTCGGTCAGGGCCATCGTGCCGAACCAGCGGCCTTCGAACATCGGCGGGAGGAAGCGCTGCTTTTGGCTCTCCGTGCCGAACGCGCGGATCAGGTTGGCATTGGCCGAGGTCAGGAATGAGTACGCTGACGAACCGACATTGGCGGCGCGGAACAACGCGAGACAGGCCTGGTTGATGGTGATCGGCAACTGCATGCCGCCCCATTCCTCGTCGTGCGGCGCGGCCATGAAGCCACCGTCCGCAAAGGCTTTCACCGCCTCGGCGACTTCCGGAATCATATGCACGCGCTCGCCATCGAAGGTCGGTTCGTTCTCGTCCGCCTTGCGGTTGTGCGGCGCGAATTTTTCCTCGGCCAGCGTGTGCGCGGCCTCGATGATGGCGCGGAAGGTGTCGGCGGAGTGTTCAGCGTAGCGGTCACGCGTGACCAGGGTCTCGGCCTGCACGAGGTCGAACAGCAGGAAGTCGAGGTCTTCCCGGTTGATGAGCATCGATGTCATGGATCTGTCTCTGGCTGTTAATTCTGCTATGCAGAATACTGTTCTGCAAATATGCATCGAGAATAGCGCAAGCCGTGCCAGGCAGGCAAGGGGCTTTTGCTGTTGAACTCCCTGTCAATCATGTGGCTGATAAACTGTTTACATCCGGTACTCGTGGCAGTACGATATAAAAATGCAGAACTTAATTCTGCATAGCAGAATAACTATCAGGGGACATAAAGTGCTTCAGCTGCCTCGGCACTGCGCGCGATGGCCCTTGTGCATCAGGAGTCGTAGTGAGTCAGTCGCCTTGTCCGCTCTACCGCGTCGAGAACGGTGTCGCCGTCATCACGCTCAGCCAGCCTCCGGTCAATCCACTTTCGCATGCCGTTCGTAGCGCCATTGTCGAAGGCGTGGATCGCGCGCATACCGATGTGGCCGTCCGCGCCATCGTGATCGTCGGCGCAGGCCGCTACTTCAGCGCCGGTGCGGACATGCGCGAGTTCGGCACGCCCGCGGCCACGCAGGAGCCCACGCTCAGCACGGTGCTGCGCATCCTCGACGACACCAGCAAGCCGGTCATCGCCGCCATTGAAGGCGTGGCCATGGGTGGTGGCCTTGAGCTGGCGCTGGCCTGTCACTATCGCGTGGCGCAGGCTGGCACCCAGGTCGCCTTGCCTGAAGTGAAGCGCGGCATCCTGCCGGGGGCGGGCGGCACACAGCGCCTGCCGCGCCTGCTGGGTGTGGAAGCTGCCCTTGACATGATCGTGACCGGCAAGACGGTTACTGCTGCTGCGTTGGGTGCGCCGCTGTTCGACCGTGTGGTCGACGGCGAAGTCCTGTCTGCCGCACTGGCCCTGGCGCAAGAGGTCGCGGATAGCCGACCGTTGCCCCGCGTGCGCGACCGCCAGGTCAAGCTGCCAGGCGCCGATGCGTTCTTCCAGCATGCGCGCCGCATCGTGCAGGCGCGTTCGCCCAATTTGCCGGCACCGCTGAAATGCGTGGACGCCGTCGCGGCCGCGCTCGAGCCATTCGATATCGGTCTGCCCAAGGAGCGCGCGATGTTCGTCGAGCTGTCGCGCAGCCGGGAGGCACGCGCCCTGCAGCACGGCTTTTTCGCCGAGCGTGAGGCGCCGAAGATTCCGGCTTTGCCTGCCGGCACGCAAGCGCGCGATGTGCAGGCTGGCGCGGTGATCGGTGCGGGCACCATGGGTGGCGGTATCGCCATGAATTTCGCCAACGCCGGCATCCCGGTGTGGCTGCGCGAGACCTCGCAGGAGGCACTGGATCGGGGCCTCGGCATCATCCGCCGCAACTATGAGGCGAGCGCCAAGAAGGGGCGGCTGACCGATGCGCAGGTCGAACAGCGCATGGCACTGATTCGCCCGACGCTGCAGTACGCGGATATCGCGCAGGCCGATGTGGTGATCGAGGCGGTGTTCGAAGACTGGGGTGTCAAGGAAACCGTGTTCCGCACGCTCGATGAAGTCATGAAGCCGGGTGCGATCCTGGCGACGAATACGTCCACGCTCGACGTGAACCGCATCGCGGCATTCACCCGGCGTCCGCAGGATGTGGTCGGCCTGCATTTTTTCAGCCCCGCGAATGTGATGCGCCTGCTGGAAGTGGTGCAGGGTGCGGCCACCGCACCGGATGTCATTGCTACGGCCATGGCGCTGGCCAAGCGCTTCAGCAAGGTGGGCGTGCTGTCGGGTGTGTGCGACGGCTTCATCGGCAATCGCATGCTGGACCGCTACATCCGCCAGGCGCATTTTCTGCTCGAAGAAGGCGCATTGCCCGAGCAGGTGGACCGCGCGCTCGAAAAATTCGGCATGGCGATGGGTCCGTGCCGCATGAACGACATGGTCGGCAACGACATCGGCTGGGCCATCCGCAAGCGGCGTTACGTGGAGTATCCCGACCAGGCATTTGCACGCGTGGCCGATCCGCTGTGCGAGGCCGGGCGTCTCGGGCAGAAGGCCGGGAAGGGCTGGTATCGCTACGAGCCGGGCAAGCGCGATCCGATCCCGGATCCGGAAGTGCGCGCACTGATCGAGGCATACAGCGCGCAGCACGGCATCACGCGCCGCCGTATCAGTGACCAGGAGATCGTCGAGCGCACCGTCTTCGCGCTGGTCAACGAAGGCGCGCGGCTGCTGGAAGAAGGGATCGCGCAGCGTGCCTCCGATCTTGACGCGGTATTCCTCACGGGCTACGGCTTTCCGGCCTTCCGTGGCGGTCCGATGCACTACGCCGAAAGCGTGGGCCTGTTCAACGTGCTGCGCACGATCCGCGGTTACGCAGCGCGCGGCGTGGGTGGTGGAGCCTTCTGGACACCGGCGCCGCTGCTCGAGCGCTGCGTGTCCGAAGGCCGTGGCTTTGCCGATCTGACCTGAACCGCATTTCTCAATTGCCCATGATTGCAGGCACGCCAGCGCGCGTGCCGGAGAGAAGATTTATGACCGAAGCCGTCATCGTTTCTACTGCACGTACGCCGCTCGCCAAGTCCTGGCGCGGCGCTTTCAATATGACCCATGGCGCGACGCTCGGCGCATTCGCGGTGCGCGCTGCAGTCGAGCGCGCGGGCCTGGACCCGGCCGACATCGAGGATGTCGTGATGGGCTGCGCCAAGCCTGAAGGCGCGACCGGCAGCAATATCGCGCGCCAGATTGCCTTGCGGGCCGGCATGCCGGTGTCGGTGGCGGGCATGACGCTCAACCGTTTCTGTTCGTCCGGCCTGCAGGCCATTGCCCAGAGCGCGCAGCGCGTGATTGCGGGCGAGGGCGGCATCTATGTCGCTGGTGGCGTGGAGTCGATCTCGTGCGTGCAGAACGAAGTCAACCGCCATTTCCAGCACGACGACTGGCTCAAGGAGCACAAGCCGGAGATCTACTGGAACATGCTGCAGACCGCCGAGATGGTGGCAAAGCGCTATGGCATTTCGCGCGAGCTGCAGGACCACTACGGTGCGCGCAGCCAGCAGCGCGCGGCCGCCGCACAGGCTGCCGGCCTGTTCGACGACGAGATCGTGCCGGTGACGACCACCATGGCGGTGAGCGACAAGAGCGGCAAGGTCTCGACGCAGGAAATCACGCTCAGTGCCGACGAAGGGATTCGCGCCGGCACCACCTACGAAGGTATCTGCAATATCCGTCCGGCACTGCCGGGCGGGGTGATCTCGGCCGGTAACGCGAGCCAGTTCTCGGATGGCGCCTCGGCCTGCGTGGTCATGGCCGCCGACGAGGCCAAGCGCCGTGGCATCGCCCCGATGGGCATCTTCCGCGGCTATGCCGTGGCCGGCTGCGAGCCCGACGAGATGGGAATCGGTCCGGTGTTCGCGATTCCGCGCCTGCTGGAGCGTACCGGCTTGCGTATCGACGATATCGGCCTGTGGGAACTGAATGAAGCCTTCGCCGTGCAGGTACTGTACTGCCGCGATCGCCTGGGTATTCCGGACGACCGCCTGAACGTGAACGGCGGAGCCATTGCCGTGGGGCATCCGTACGGCGTGACCGGTTCACGTCTCGTGGGCCATGCCCTGATTGAAGGAAAACGCCGTGGGGTCCGCTATGTGGTCGTCACGATGTGTATTGGCGGCGGCATGGGTGCCGCCGGACTTTTCGAAGTGTGCTAACACTGTAAGCTGTCGTATCAGGAGACAAGAAACATGATTCGCAAACTGCGCGGCGCAGCCGCTCTCCTCTCCATGCTGGTGGCCGGCGGCGCTGCGGCCCAGTCGTTCCCGGACCGTCCCATTCGCCTGATCGTGCCGTATGCGGCCGGCGGCATCACCGACCAGGTGGCGCGCCAGCTGACTGACATCGCCGCCAAGAAGCTGGGCCAGCCGATCGTGGTCGACAACCGTCCGGGTGTGAATGGCACCATGGGTGCGACGCAACTGGTGGGCCAGCCGGCTGATGGCTATCTGCTGTCGATGGCGCCGATCGGCGTGTTCCGTGTGCCGCACATGCAAAAGACGCGTTTCGACCCACGCAAGGACTTCACCTATATCTCGATGATCGCCGGCTACAGCTCTGCCGTGGGGGTGAATGCCGATTCGCCATACAAGACGCTGAAGGATCTGGTCAACGCGGCCAAGGCGCCGGGCGCGAACATTTCGTATGGCACCTCGGGCACCTACAGCAGCCACCACCTCGCCATGGTGATGCTCGGCAAAAACACGGGTGCGCACTGGACGCACGTGCCGTTCAAGGGCGACTCCGAAGCCATCACTTCGATGCTTGGCCACAATACCCAGGTGACGACGGTGGCGAACAGCATGGTGCCGTTCGTGCAGACCAACAAGATCCGCATCCTGGCAACCTTTGGCGAGAAGCGTTCGGCCGACTACCCGGACGCGCCGACCGCCAAGGAACTCGGCTTTCCGGTGGTGCAGGCCTCGCCGTTCGGCATCATCGCGCCCGTGGGCGTGCCGCAGCCGGTCGTGCAGAAGCTTGACGAAGCATTCAAGTCGGCACTCGACGATCCGAAGTTCAAGGCATTTGCCAGCCAGGTGGGCCTGAACATCAACTACCGCAACTCGGCGGATTACACGGCCTATGCCAAGCGTGCCTTCGAGGAAGAGCGCGAGACCATGGCCGTGGCTGGCGCTGCCGCCAAGGACTGATCCGTCCGGTTTGACCGGTCGTACAAAATGGCCTCGCTATGCGAGGCCATTTTGCTTCATGCGGATCAGGTCTTGCCCTGGCGCAGGTCGCGCCAGGTGAGATACAGGCGCAGATCGAACTCGAGTTGGTGATAGCCAGGCAGCATGCTGTCGCATAGCCGGTAGAACGCCTTGTTGTGATCGCTCTCGCGCAGGTGGGCCAGTTCATGTACGACGATCATGTGGAGGAATTCCGGTGGCACATCCTTGAACAGGGCCGCGATGCGGATGTCCTTCTTGGCCTTGAGCTTGCCGCCCTGCACGCGCGAGGTCGTGGTGTGCAGCCCCAGGGCATTGCGCACGACATCGAGGCGCGCTTCATAGCTGACGCGATGGATCGGTGGCGCGGTGCGCAGGTGGCGCTGCTTCAGCTCCATCACGAAGTCATACAACGCGCGGTCGGTCTGGATGTCGTGGCGTTCCGGATAGCGTGTCTCGAGATGCGTGCCAAGCCGCCCGGAATCGATGAGCTGCCTGACCTGGGCGAGCAGTTCAGGCGGGTAGCTACTGAGATACTTGAGGGAAAGCATGGCCGCCAGTGTGCCACAGTGTGGCTGGCGGGGACCTTGTGCTACGCCGCGGCGGAGATGCGGAAGCGGCGGAAGCAGTTTTTGCCGTCGCGCTTGGCCTGGTAGAGCGCGGCGTCGGCTTCTTCGCTTAGCTGGTGGACGGTTTTTTCGCCGCCGCGGCCCGACGCTATGCCAATGCTGGCGCCAATCTCTACCCAATGCTCGCGCAGGTTGAAGCTCAGTTGTGCGCAGGCCAGGACGGCTCTGGCAACGCGATCGGTATAGGCGGCTTCGTCGCCCTCGATGAGGATGACGAACTCGTCGCCGCCGAGGCGGCCGAGCGCATCATTGCTGCGCACCGCATGGGTCAGCCGCTGGGCAAAGGTGCGCAGCAGTTCATCACCGACGGCATGGCCGTAGGTGTCGTTGACTTCCTTGAAGCGGTCCAGGTCGACATACATCAGCGTGATCGCGCCGCCGTCGCCACTGGTCCGCGCCAGTGCCCGTTCGAGACGGAAGTTGAAGCCGCGCCGATTCAGCAGGCCGGTCAGCGCATCGGTCTGTACTTCGCGCTGCAGACGCAATGCGTTGTGCCGCTCGGTGGTGAGATCGCGCACGCGGAAGTGCACGGCGCGCACGTCGCCGGTCTCGGGCGTCAGCACGGGCTGGTAGGTGGTTTCCAGCCAGCGCGCGGTGCGCGGCGGACCGTGGCGCATGGTAAAGGTCGCGGCGCTGCCTTGCAGTGCCTGGGTCAGGAACGGCTCCATCTCGGCAAACGATTCATGTCCCCACAACTCATGGACTGGCCGGCCGATGATGGCGGAAGCCGGCTTGCCGAACAGCGCCTCGTGCGGCTTGTTGACGTGAATGAAACAGCGGTCGGGTCCGATCAACCCAGCCAGGTCGGGAAACAGGTCGGCGGTCAGCGTCGCGCGTTCGGCGACCTGGGTCGCATGATCGCAGGCGTGCGTGACGAGCCGGACGCGACGCCGCAGGTGGATCAGGGAATGGCGGAATGCGTCGGTTAGCGCGGTGATCTCGGTGGCGGGCGGCGGACGCGTACCGGGCTCGGTGAGTGCCGTCAGCCGCTGCAGTTCGCGCAAGGGCTGCATCAGCAGCCGGAACAGCCACCATGCCGTACCCAGCGAGATGGCGAGAATTGCCAGTGCCACGATGCCGAGCGTGGCCTGGGCCGCCCGGAACGGGGCGAACGCCTCGCGCGCCGGCGTAGTGCGTTCGAGCATCCAGCCGGTGTGTGGCAACGGGACGTAGGCCGTGACATCCCCTACCGGAAAGAGATGATCGAGCCAGGGCGCGGCCGCAGGGGCTGGCGGACTGCAATCGGAGACCGGATCGAGCCGCACGCTGCCATCGGTGCGGGCGTTGATCTGCAGAACCTGTCCGCCTGCGTGCAGGCAGCGCTTGGTGCCAGGGTGCGTGGCCGGATGGGTCAGGGCACGCAGCGCAGGCTCATCTGAGAGATCGATCTGCAAGCCGATCAGGCCGGCCTGCTGGGGAGCATCGCGCCAAGGAACGGCAATGGCGATCATGGGGGTACCAGTCGCGTTGCTCTGGACGGGTACCGAGAGATACGCCGTCGCGGAACCACCGAGCCAGGTCATCAGCTCTTGGTCAGGAATCTGCAGGGCGGTCGGGCGCTGTGCGCCATGGACCTGGATTCGGCCATTGGGGGAGACGGCGAAGAGTGCGTTGACGGTCGGGTCGTCAGCAGAGAGCTGGCGTGCCGCAACCGGAAGCACTGCAAGCGAGCTCAATTGACTGCGCAGGCGGGTCAGGGTGTCGAAGTGGACATCGATGGCGGCATCGAGCGGAGCTGCTTCATCGATGGCGGCCTGCTGCTGCTGTGCGAAGGCTTGCGCACGCAGGCTGCCAGCCTCCCCGCCGCGTACGATGGCGACAGCGGCGATCACAATGGCCAGTGGCACCACGCCTGCCACGAGCAGGTGATGTGCGTTGAGAGACACCCCCATCCCTTTTCCCCATTCCCGTGCGACGACTGACTTGAGGTGCCAGTTCTGGCGCAACGTGGTAACGATCAGTGTAGGAATGGAATACGGATCGGTAAAGCGAAAAAATGGGGGGTAAGCGCCGCACATTCCTGGAGGACGCGGTGCGTGCGTCCACCAAATGCAACGGCGCGCCGCCCGATTGCCGGACGGCGCGCCGTGTCAGGGTGTTGCAGTGCTGCGGATAACGGTGGATCAGATCACGCCCTGACCCAGCATGGCATTGGCAACCTTAACGAAGCCGGCAATGTTCGCGCCGTCGACGTAGTTGACGAAGCCGTCGTCCTTCTGGCCATGCATGATGCAGTTCAGGTGGATTTCCTTCATGATGGCGTGCAGTTTCTCGTCCACTTCGGCATGCTGCCACGACAGGCGCATGGCGTTCTGCGACATTTCCAGGCCCGAGGTGGCCACGCCGCCGGCGTTGCTGGCCTTGCCCGGTGCATACAGGATGCGCGCGGCCAGGAAGCGGTCCACGGCTTCTAGTGTGGACGGCATGTTGGCGCCCTCGGCCACGCACTTCACGCCGTTGGCGAGCAGGGTTTCCGCATCGTTGGCGTCGAGTTCATTTTGGGTAGCGCACGGCAGGGCGATGTCCGCCGGGATGTGCCAGGGTCGCTTGCCAGCTTCGAACGGCAGCTTGTGGCGCTGCGCGAAATCGGCGAGGCGGCCGCGCTCTTCGTTCTTGAATTCCATCAGTTCGGCGAGCTGCGCTTCGCTCATGCCTTCCGGGTACAGCATGGTGCCGCCCGAGTCGCTCACGCACAGGACCTTGGCGCCGAGTTCGATGGCCTTGTCGGCGGCGTACTGCGCCACGTTGCCCGAACCGGAGATCAGCACGCGCTTGCCTTCAAAGCCATCGCCATGCTTGCGCAGCATTTCCTGCGCGAAGTACACCGTACCGTAGCCGGTGGCTTCCGGACGCATCAGGCTGCCGCCGAAGGTTACGCCCTTGCCGGTGAACACGCTCGACGTGTCGTTCGAAAGCTTCTTCATCATGCCGGCCATGAAGCCGACTTCACGTCCGCCCACGCCGATGTCGCCGGCCGGTACGTCGGTATCAGAGCCGATGTGGCGATAGAGCTCGGTCATGAGGGCCTGGCAGAAGCGCATCACTTCGAGTTCCGACTTGCCCTTGGGGTCGAAGTCCGAACCGCCCTTGGCGCCGCCCATGGGGAGGGTCGTCAGGGCGTTCTTGAAGGTCTGCTCGAAGGCGAGGAATTTGAGGACCGAAAGATTAACGGTCGGGTGGAAGCGCATGCCGCCCTTGAACGGGCCGATGGACGAACTGTGCTGGATGCGCCAGGCACGGTTGACGTGGACCTGGCCTTTGTCGTCCGTCCACGACACGCGGAACTGGATGATCCGCTCCGGCTCGACGAGACGTTCCAGCAGGCCATGCTTGGCATATTCCGGATACTGCTGCAGAAAGGGCCACAGGCTGTGCATCACTTCTTTCACCGCCTGGAGGAACTCCGGCTGGTTAGGGTCACGAGATGCCACCTGGCTGAGAAAGCTGTCGAGGGAAGGTAGAGTCATTAACGTGGGGGCTCGGTTGGGCGAGGGACCGAGCGAGCACGCGCGGTCCCTCAATTCAAAAATCGAGCGCGTAGTATACGGCCGCAGTGGCTATTATGGCTAGCAGGGCTTTGTAATATGCCGCCCGCATTACTCCAGCCTCCTCAGTTCCGTGGCGCACTGGATCTCTGCAATGGTGAACTGCTTGGTGCGCTGCAGCGGCAGCGGCACTTCCACGGTCGTGCCCACCTTGCGGCCGATCAGGGCCAGTGCCATGGGTGTCAGCACCGAGATGCGGCCCAGCGAGGGGTTGCCGTCTTCCGGCGGGACGATGGTGGCGGTGTCGCGCTCGCGCTGGCCGGCCTCGTGATAGACCACCAGGCTGCCGATCCCGACGCGATCCTCGCGGATTTCGCCGTCGGGCAGGATGGTGGCGGTGGACAGGATCTCCACCAGTTGTTCGGCAGCATACGTCTCGGGACCGGCAACGCGCAGCAGGTGTTCCGACAGCTTGCTCAGGAGCAGGGCGTCCTGGTAGGACAGGATTCGTTGGTTCATGGCGAGTTTCCTCCGCTATGGCCGCATCCTTGCGGCACAAGCAAAATGGATTACGCCGGGCGTCCGTGCCTCAGCACGCGCTGCGTAATCAGTGGGTCAGGTATCGGGGAGTGAGGTGCTCGGGAAGGGGCGGCCGTGGGAGATCCCGCGGTGTGGCCGGTAGACCTTCGCCGAGCTTAGGAGAGGCAGGCGAGGTCTTTGCAGCAGGCGCGTTCCGCGTTGCCCGCAATGATCTGCGGCGTACGCGCGAATTGACGCGAAAAGGTCAGCATGCCGGCAAACGCAACGCGAGCGCGTCCCGCGTTCCCGAAGGAGCGCAGCGCAGGCGAGGCGTTAAGTGGCAGAGTCACGGCGTGCTGATGGATGCTGTCAAAGTCGATGGCCCAGTATAGCCGCTACAGGAAATCCGTCAACCTCGAGCGGCGCGGGCTTCACCTGGGCCTCATGTGGGCATCACGCGTGGGTCAGCCGCCATAGCGAAGTGATCTCCTGGCGTCGCGCGGCATGCAGCGGATCCGTCGCATCGGTGGCCTTGGGATGGGTTGGGCGCGTGTCATGGCGCTCGATCAGGCGCAAGCCGGCGGCTGCGATGGTCTCGCGCACCATGTCCGGGGCGCGCAGGCCGAGGTGCTCGGCCAGGTCGGACAGGATCAGCCAGCCTTCGCCGCCGGTGTCGAGATGCGCGGGCAATCCCTGCAGGAAGCCGCGCAACATGCGGCTGTCCGGGTCATAGACGGCGTGTTCCAGCGGCGTCGCGGGACGCGCTGGCAGCCAGGGCGGGTTGCAGACGATGAGTGGCGCGCGTCCGGGCGGGAAGAGGTCGGCCTGCAGCAATTCGACCTGACCGGCCAGACCGAGCCGCGCGATGTTCTCGCCGGCGCAGGCCAGCGCACGGGGATCCTGGTCGGTGGCAACGACGCGCGTTATGCCGCGCCGTGCCAAGATGGCCGCGAGTACGCCGGTGCCCGTGCCGATATCGAAGGCGAGATCGGTCGCGGGTAGCGGGGCGGCGGCGACCAGTTCGAGATATTCGCCGCGTACCGGCGAGAACACACCGTAGTGCGGATGGATCGTGGCATTCAGCGCGGCCACGGGCACGCCCTTCTTGCGCCACTCGTGCGCGCCGACGATGCCCTGCAGTTCGCGCAGCGACATCACGTAGGGCGTGTCGGCGGGGCCATGCGCTTCTTCGCAGGCCTGCCGCACATCGGGCGCGCGCCGTAGCGGAATGACGTGACCGGCGTCCACGGGAATCAGCAGCATGCCGAGGGTGCGGGCGCGCTGCGCCTGCGTGAGGCGATAGCGGTTGAAGGCGTCGAGTGGCGTGGCAGGTGGGGCCTTGGGTTTGCGGCGCGGCTCGTCGACACGTCGCGCCACGGCTTGCAGCAGCTGGCGTGCGTTGTGAAAATCGCCACGCCACAGCAGGGCTGTACCCTCGCACATGAGACGGTATGCCGTGTCCGCCGGCATGCGGTCGTCCGCGACCACGACGCGGCGCGGCGGAGGCGCGGCTGCCTCGGAATGCCAGCGAGCGCTGTGCGGCGTGTCGTCTTCGGTCCACTGCAGGACGGCGGGTGCGTTCATTGGGCTATTCTGGAATGCGGAAGGCAGCAGTGTGCCCGAGATTGGGCCCGGGCACACGCCTGCCGTGCCATTACAGGCGATCAAGCGGGATTTTCAGGTAGCGCGTGCCGTTGGCTTCTGGTGGCGGCAGGTCGCCTGCCCGGATATTGATTTGGATCGCGGGCAGGATCAGCGTGGGCATCGCCAGGGTCGCATCGCGCTGCTCACGCATGGCGACGAAATCCGCTTCGCTGATGCCGTCATGCACGTGGATATTGCGCGCGCGCTGGGCGGCGACAGTCGTTTCCCAGGCCGGTTCGCGCCCGGGCGGCGGGTAATCGTGGCACATCATCAGCCGCGTGTCGGGCGGCAGGCCGAGCAGGCGCTGGATGGACTGATAGAGATGGTGTGCGTCGCCTCCGGGAAAATCGCAGCGCGCTGTACCGACATCGGGCATGAATAGCGTGTCGCCGACGAACACGATCTCGCTGTGCTCGTCATCGCCCTCGATGCGGTACGCCATGTCGGCCGGCGTGTGTCCCGGTACATGCCAGGCTTGCGCCCGCAAATTGCCAATCTGGAAAATCTCGTCGGGCGCGAACAGGTAGTCGAACTGCGAGCCGTCGAGGCGAAATTCCGGTTCGAGGTTGAAGATCGGTCGAAAGGTGCGTTGCACCGTGCGGATCTGCTCGCCAATGGCAATGCGCCCGCCGAGTTGCTGGCGCAGATAGGGTGCCGCCGAGAGATGGTCGGCATGCGCATGGGTTTCCAGCAGCCAGTCGACCGTCAGCCGCTGCGCGCGTACGAACGCGATGACGCGATCTGCCGACGTGGTAGATGTGCGTCCGGCCTTGGGATCGTAGTCGAGCACCGAGTCGATGATCGCGCAGCGCGATCCGGAGGTTTCATATACGACATAGGTGACGGTTGCGGTCACGGGGTCGAAGAAGGCTTCCACATTGGCTGGCACGGCAGGTCTCCTCATGGCCCAATGAAATCATATTATTGATTTATATATTGTTTGTCAATATAATGAAGTCTCTCAGGAGCATATCTGCATGAACGAAACTGTACAGTCCCCGGATGTCAGCCTGTTGCGCCATGCCGCGGGGCAGGCCTGCGGCCTGCTCAAGGCCCTGGCCAATGAAGACCGGTTGGTGATCCTGTGCCAGCTGGCCCAGGGCGAAGCAAATGTCGGCGGGCTCGAGGAATGTCTCGACATCCGCCAGCCAACCCTCTCGCAGCAACTGGCGGTGTTGCGCGACGAAGGCCTGGTGGCCACCCGGCGCGAGGGTAAATATATCTATTACCGGCTGGCGGGCACCGAAGCGATCGAAGTGATGAATACGTTGCACCGTCTCTATTGCGAACCCGGGGAGGCAGCATGACACTGGACTGGCTAAATTTCACGCCCTGGACAGCCCTCGCGGGCGGGCTCCTTATCGGCCTCGCCGCAGCGCTGTTCCTGCTGGTCAATGGCCGGATCGCCGGCATCAGCGGCATTCTCGGGGGCCTGTTGCGCGCGCCGGCGGGGGACCGGCGCTGGCGTGTGGCATTCCTGCTCGGCCTGTTGGCTGCGCCGTTTGCGTGGCGGCTGTTTGCCGCGATGCCGGAAGCCGTGATCGAGGCAGGTCCGCTGCAGCTGATTGTGGCCGGGCTGCTGGTCGGCTACGGCACGCAGCTCGGCTCCGGGTGCACCAGCGGGCACGGCGTGTGCGGCGTGTCGCGAGCTTCGCCGCGTTCCCTGGCGGCGACCCTGCTGTTCATGGCGGCAGGCTTCGTTACGGTATATGTGGTACGCCATGTTCTGGGAGGCGCAGTATGATAACGGTCGGTGCATTTTCCGCTGGGCTGCTGTTCGGGCTGGGGCTGATCCTGTCCGGCATGAGCAATCCGGCCAAGGTCCTGGGATTTCTTGATCTGGCCGGGCGCTGGGATCCCTCTCTGGCGCTGGTCATGGGGGGCGCGGTCGCGGTTGGTTCGATTGCTTTCGCGGTGGCGCGTCGTGGGGGCCGGACGGTGCTGGGCGGGCCGATCCGCCTCCCGGAAGCCACCCAAATCGATCGCCGGCTGGTCATTGGCGCCGTGCTGTTCGGCATGGGTTGGGGCGTGGCGGGATTCTGTCCCGGCCCGGCCATCGTCGGTGCGGCAGCAGGTTATGCCAAGGCCTGGATATTCATGGCCGCCATGCTTGCTGGCATGGCGGTCTACCGTTTCAGTCGTTTTAGTCAGTGATCTCTCTGAATGAAGGATGTTTCATCATGACGCTCACCGTCACGCAACATACGCCGCAGTTCGCAACCGCCGGCCAGATCGACGCCGCGGATGTGGCTGCGATCGCCGCCGCCGGGTTCCGTTCGATTGTCTGCAACCGTCCCGATGGCGAGGGTGGCCCTGACCAGCCGGCCAGCGCTGCAGTGGCGGAAGCCGCGCAGGCCCATGGCCTGTCGTTTGCCTACCTGCCGGTGGTGCCGGGCATGATTACGCCGGCTGACGGCGCGGCCTTCGCCAAGCTGCTGCAGGACATGCCGGCGCCGGTGCTGGCCTATTGCCGCAGCGGTGCGCGTTCGACTTCGCTGTACCAGATCTCCGGCGTCAAGTAACGCAACTTGCCCGGTGGCGCGTCCGTCGCCGCCGGCCCCCCTTCCGCTTTTTTCCTGCGGCCAGATTTCGCGCTGAGACGGCGGCTTCCGCCGCGCCCTTCCTGTTTGCCAACCCTCCCCGAGATACCGGACATGCTTGCTGGCGTGGTGCACCGGAGACTGACCGCGCATGCCATGCGAGCACATGGATTTTAAGAATTTTCTTGTCTGCGCCCTAAATCGTGGCGGATGCTCGACCGGTTGACGGGAGTTTGCTAAATTCATTGCATCACCCGCTGAGTCTGATTCTCTCGCCGGCGGTGTGCCGGAAAGTGCCGGAGTGTGCCGTGTCGCGCGATGGCGGTGAATCCAGGCTCGGACCCAAGTGAGGATCCATGCGATGAAGAGCGCCGACTCCACGGCCAGCTTTACCCGGCGCACGATCGTCGAGTGGCTGATTTTCGCGCCGATCATCGTCATCCTCACAGCATATGCCGCATCGTTCAGCGGCCTGGGACGCCCTGACCAGGCGCTCTACGATCACAGTATTGCCCGCCTGCATCGCACGCCCTCCCCGGAAATCGTGATCGTGGCGATCGACGATGCAAGCATCCAGGCCCTCGGCCGCTGGCCGTGGCGGCGCGCCCTGCATGCCTCGCTGCTGACGCACATCTGTGCCACCCCGGACATGCAGCCCCGCGCCCTCGGTCTGGCGCTGATCCTCTCCGAGCCCGACGAGCGCTATCCCCACGATGACGTGGCCCTGGCCAATGCCATGCGGCGCTGCCCACATGTGGTCCTGCCGGCGACCATCGAATCGATCGGCAGCAATCGCGCGGAGGTACGACGTCCCCTGTCGATCTTCGCGGCGCGGCACGGACACATCAACCTGGAAATCGACTCCGACGGGATTGCGCGCAGCGTCTTCCTGGTCGAGGGCGACCGGCGCAACCCACTTGACCATTTTGCCGTCGAGATGGTGGCAGACGATCCGCGTTTTCCCAGCGCGCTGCCTAATGTCAGGCGACAGCGTGCGCGCCCGGCATCCGCCATGTTCGGGCCCAACTGGACGCGCGACAAGTGGATGTATATCCCGTTCGTCGGTCCACCGGGCAGTTTCGAGACGGTCTCGTACGTGGATGTCCTGCGTGGCAGTGTCCCGGAGAGCATGTTCGCCGGCAAGTATGTGCTGATCGGTGCGACGGCGACCGGCCTGAACGATAGCTTTCCGACAGCCGTCTCGGGATCCGGGCAGGGCATGAGCGGGGTGGAGATCATCGCCACCGTCATGCAAAGCCTGATGGACGGCTCGGAGATCGCACCGCTGTCACGCCAGTGGAGCATGCTGTTGTCCGTGGTCGCGGTGCTGGTGACGCTCGGCGCCGTGCTCCTGCTGCCGCCCCGCTGGGCCTTGCTGGCGACCGGTGTGATTCTCGTCAGCGTGCTGCTGCTCTGCCTGGTGCTGCTGGATCGCGCTCACGTCTGGTTTGCGCCGATGGCTGCACTCATCGGGATCGCACTGGTGTATCCGATATGGAGCTGGCGCCGGCAGGAGGCAGCGCTGCGCTATCTGGCGGATGAGTTCAGCCGGCTTGATCAGGAGCCTGTGCTGTTTCATGAGGCGATCAGCACGCATCGCATGAGCGATACGCTCGACCAGCGTGTCATGGACATGCACCGCGTCACATCGCGCGTACGCAATTTGCGGCAGTTCCTGGCGGATGGCATCGATAGCGTGCCGGATGCCACTGTGGTCTG
This sequence comes from Imbroritus primus, assembly GCA_000272025.2. Taxonomy (GTDB): domain Bacteria; phylum Pseudomonadota; class Gammaproteobacteria; order Burkholderiales; family Burkholderiaceae; genus Imbroritus; species Imbroritus primus. The sequence goes on along the minus strand of AKCV02000011.1, from coordinate 63,659 downwards.
TAACCTGGGGGGGCGCGTGACGCTGGCCAACCGGCAAGCGGTCGCCCTGATCGGCCACCTCGATGTTCCGGGCGTGGGGCGCGACGGGCTGGAGGACGGAGGCGCAGCACTGCGCGACATCGTGGCGGAACTGTTCCCCGACTCCGATGCCGGCCAGCGGTACGTCGAGCAACTGATCGCTGGCGAGACCGCGCCACTGAGCGAGCGTAGCGTCGATGGCATCGAGCTGACCGACCGGAGCGGCCGAGCCATGCTAATGCGCGGCGGGCCATTGCGCACCTCGATGGGCACGACGGCCGGCTATATCGTCATCTGGGTGGACATCAACTCGATTCGCCAGGCCGAGCGCAAGCGCGAGGAAATGATGCGTTTCCTGTCGCATGATATCCGTTCTCCCCAGGCATCGATCCTCGCCTTGCTCGAACTGCAGAAAGACCGCAATACGGCAGTCAGCGAAAACGAACTGGCGCAGCGTGTGAGTAACTATGCGCGCCGCACGCTGGGGTTGGCGGACGAATTCATCCAGCTTGCCAAGGCGGAATCAAGCGTCATCCGGCAGGAGCCGCTCGACCTGGTCGAGATTGTCATGGATGCCTCCGATGAAATGTGGGTCCTGGCCAATGCGCATGGCGTGACCTTGCTGACCGACTTGCAGGTGAGTGAAGCGTCGGTGGTGGGTGACCGTTCCCTGCTGGTGCGTGCGGTCATCAACCTGACCGGCAATGCCATCAAGTTCAGCCCGGCCAAGGGTACGGTGACCTTGCGCCTGCGTGCGGAGGACCACGTCTATGTGATCGAGGTCATCGACCAGGGGCGGGGCATTTCACCCGAAGACCAGTTGCGCCTGTTTCAGCCGTTCCAGCGCATCCAGGTCCCGGGCCAGGTCCAGCCGGAAGGGATCGGGCTCGGGCTGGTGTTTGTGCGGACCGTGGTGCAGCGGCACAACGGCGATGTCGGCGTCCACAGCGCGCATGGCGCTGGGGCGACATTCTTTATCCGGCTGCCGGCCCAGTTGACGGAGATGGCGGCATAGTCACCGGTACGCCCCAGTCGGCATGCGTGTCCGGGTGGCTCCACACAGCGAGGTGCAATTGCGATAGTGCCAGCGGATCGCTCAGCAGCAGGTTGCGTTGTGCGTTGTCGAGTGCCTGCGGTCCGTTGCGCTGTGCGATCTGTACCAGCCGGGATTTCTGGAAGCGCAGTGCCGCACGCTGGCGAGGCCGTGCGGTGCCGGTGGCACAGGCCAGTGCGTTGACGTGCGGGTCGACCACGGCATCGATGAAGCCGGGGAATGCCCGGGTGCGGCGCAAATATCGCTGCATGTCGCGCAACTCGCGCGGTGGGCGGGCCTCTTCCGGGATCAGGAAGAAGCGGGCGCGCCGCAGCCATCTACCCAACGAGACACGGCTAAGAAATACCGAGAGTGGAATCGACACGACCAGCGCACCGACGATAGGCAGCAGCCACAGCAGATAAGACGGATTGAGCCACCACACGAGCGCGCCCCAGCCGAGACCGAGCAGCGTGTACAGGCCATGCCGGCGGATCGCTTCCCCCCAGGTGGTCTCGGCATCCTCGCGCGGTGGCGATTTCCAGCTGATGCCCCAGCCGCTGAGAGCGGCGGTGACGAAGGTACTGTGGAACAGCATGCGCGTCGGCGCGAGCAATGCGGAGATGACCACCTCGATCAGCATGCTTCCGACCAGACGCAGATTGCCCCCGAACTGGCGCGCGCCGTGCGCCATGATGACGGCGACACTGAGGATCTTCGGCAGGAACAGTAGCGTGGCCGTAACAGTGAACAAGGCAAGGGCCTTTTCCGGATGCCACTCCGGCCAGTTCGGAAACAGCTGGTAGGGCTGGCTGAAGTATTCCGGTGCGACGAGCGTGTGTTCCGCCAGCAGCAGCGTGGAGATGAGCAGGAACAGGAACCACAGCGGCGCCGACAGATAGGCCATCACACCGGTCAGGAAGACGAAACGGTGCACGGCGTGAAAGCCCTGCTTGAGCCACAGGCGGAAGTTCATCAGGTTGCCCTGGCACCAGCGGCGATCACGCTTCAGTTCGTCCAGCAGGTTGGGCGGCAGCTCCTCGTAGCTGCCGTGCAGGTCATAAGCGATCCAGACAGACCAGCCCGCGCGTCGCATCATGGCGGCCTCGACGAAATCGTGCGACAGGATCTCGCCGGCTAGGGGGCCCTTGCCGGGCAGCGGCGCGAGCGCGCAATGCTTGATGAACGGCGCGACGCGGATGATGGCGTTATGCCCCCAGTAATGCGACTCGCCGAGCTGCCAGAAGTGCAGGCCGGCGGTGTACAGCGGACCGTAGACGCGTGTGGCGAACTGCTGCACGCGCGCGTACAGGGTTTCACGGCCGAATGCGTACGGCGCGGTCTGGATGATGCCGGCGTTGGGCGCGCCTTCCATCATGCGTACCATGGTGGTCAGGCATTCGCCGCTCATCACGCTGTCGGCATCGAGCACGACCATGTAGCGATACTGCGTGCCCCAGCGTCGGCAGAAGTCGGCGACGTTGCCAGTCTTGCGCTTGACGCGGATCTTGCGCCAGCGGTAGAAAATGCGCCCGAAGGCCTCGAGCTCCTGACAGAGCGTGCGCCACGCCGCCATTTCCGCGGTGCGGATGTCGGGGTTGCCGCTGTCGCTGAGGATGAAGAAGTCGAAACGGTCGAGCTCGCCGGTACGCGCCACGGAGGCATAGGTCGCGCGCAGGCCCGCGATCACGCGTGCCACGTCTTCATTGGCGATCGGCATGATGATGGCGGTCCGCGCTTCGGGTGGAATCGGCGTCTCGCGGTTCGCCATGCGCGATACCAGGAAGCGGTCCCCGCGCAGCAGTAGGGTCCAGAAGCCCATCAGTGCGGTCCAGAAGCCGGCCGACACCCAGGCAAAGAGAATCGCGAAGAAAGCCATCACGCCCATTTCCAGCGGCTTGGTGCCGCTGTAGGGCAAGACGACCGACATGCCGTATGTCGCGTAGGCAGTCTGCAGGATGACGAGCAGCAACAGGATGTAGCGGCGTGTCTTGCCGGCCAGGTTCCAGCGCCAGCGTGGCGCCGGGGCGTCGGAAGTGCGCTCCTCCACAGGGCGGCCACGCAGGCGTTGCCACAAGCGCTGTGCGCCTGCCACCACGATATGCGGTGGCCACGCCTCCGGCACCATCGAGGTGCGATGGGCAGGGGGCATGGTGTCGAGGCGGGTGCGACCTTCGGCATCGTGTGTGATGCCTGTCAGAGAGTGTGTGTCGGCGGTACCGTACCGGCCGCCAGTCAAGCGTGCTTCCACCGAGGCGTAGGCGGGCGGGGTGCCGTCGGCAAGGTCGCTGCCACCGGCCAGTTGCTCGTGCAGCGCCGACATCGCTGCGGTCGCGCTCGCTTGGTGCTCGCGCGGGAGCGTGCGCTCGATGGCTTCCCGCTGTGCGGGGGCGAGGGCCAGTCGGTCGAGGTAGGCGTCGACACGCGCGGCGGGCTGCGCCGCCGTGTCACGCGGTGCGGTTAGCTTGGGGGAAGGATGTAGCTCCACGTTTCTGAGATCGCAATGTTGCCGTTACGGAGGTAGCCACGCAGTTCGACCGGCTTGTCCGCGTCGACACGGCGGATGCGGATGTTCATGCGCCCGCCGCCGGTGGCCTCGTTGCGTTGATAGTAGGTGTTCAGGATCTGCACGTTCTGTTCGCCGGATACCACCGGTTCGATGCGTGCCTTGTCGCCGAGCGATTTGAAGACCGTGCCTTCGAAATCCACCACGAACAGTTCGCTGTCATCGGGCTTGCCGTGGCCCCAGCCATGTCCGCGGCGCGTTTGCGTGACCCACGCCTGGTTGGGGCGGGGCTCGTTGTCCTTCTGCCACAGCATGCGGTACTCGAGGTCGTACGGCTGCTTTGGCGCGGGTGGCGTGTCGGGAATCCATTGCGCGACGATGTTGTCGTTGGTCTCGTCCGGCGTGGGAATCTGCACCAGCTCGACCCGGCCTGCGCCCCACTTGCCCTTCGGCTGGATCCACACGCCAGGACGTGTCTCGTAGCGCAGTGCCAGGTCCTCGTAGCTGGCAAAGCGGCGGTCGCGCTGCAGCAGGCCGAAGCCCTGTGGGTTGCTTAGAGCAAATGATGTGACGAGCAGGCGCTTCGGGTTGACCAGCGGCCTCCAGATCCATTCGCCCGTGCCGGAGTGGATCGACAGACCGTCCGAGTCATGGGCTTCCGGGCGGAAGTCAGGCACCGCGGGCGGCTGGTTCTCGCCGAAATAGAACATGCTCGTGAGCGGGGCAATGCCAAGCTTGCTCACATTGCTGCGCAGGAACAGGCGCGTTTTCACATCGACGATGGTGTCGTCGCCCGGCCGGATCGTGAAGCGGTAGGCACCCGTGGCGCGACGTGAATCGAGCAGGGCGTACACCACGATCTCGCGTGCTCCCCCGGCCGGCCGCACGAGCCAGTATTCGACGAAGTGCGGGAATTCCTCGCCAGAACTCAACGCAGTGTCGATTGCGAGGCCGCGCGCTGATTGACCGTAGTGCTGGTTCTTGCCGAGTGCGCGGAAATAGGTGGCACCCAGGAAGGAGATGATTTCGTCTTTGTACTTCGGCGTGTTGATCGGGAAATGGATGCGGAAGCCGGCAAAGCCGAGATTGCGCAACTTGGCTGGATCAACCTTGTTGGCGCCGTAGGTAAAGTCGGCTGGGTTGAAGCGGATTTCGCGCACGCCTTGTGCGTTGACCTCATTGATCTTCACCGGGCGGTCGAAGAAATAGCCCTGATGGAAAAACGCGATCTCGAACGGCAGCGTGTTATTGCGCCACAGGAATTTCTCCGGCCGGTAGCGGATGTCGCGATAGGCATCGAAGCTGAGGTTTTCGAGTTCGCGAGGAAGATTCTTGGCAGGGGCTTCATAGTTGCGTTGCGCGAGGGCCTTGGCCTTGGCTGCGACGTCGTTGAAATCGAAAGCCTGTGCGGCAGGAATGCTGCACAAGGCCAGTACCATGCCAACGATGCACGCGAGCGACGGGGATGTCCGCCCCAGGCGGGTTGCGGAAAACATACGGAAGAAGAACAACGGCCGATGAGTCACGATAGAGTCGCAATCGAGGTCATGGGGATCCTCCATGCTGCGTCACGAGCGTCACGATGACCGGCGCGGGAGCGCAGCAGGGAGAACGGCGGGAGCAGAGCCGCAGGATGCTTTGCGCTGCAAGGCATCTTGATTGTAGAACGCCATGGCCGGCCTACCGGCGGGGCACAATCAGGGCAATAGGCATCTTCATTATCGTGAAGCGATGGTGTCGCGTGAATCACTTTTTCGTTTTGTTACTTTTAGAGCGCTGTCCGCGTCACGCTTGGAAGCGCGCGGGCTCCGGGCTATAGTGGAAGGACGAGCAGACAACGACAATACGCACACGAGCGCGCCGCAGCATATGCATCGATATGGCGGCATGTTCCGTAGCGAACTCAGCAAGGAGACGTCATGCAGCTCAATATGCCGAACGGCCCGCACCACCTGGGTCGCGCGCACGAAACCGATCCGCACGCCTCGATGGTGCATAGCGAAGGCAGTGGTGACGATACGGTCGAAACATGCAAAATGACGGCCGCGTCCGCTGTGATTGCCGTCGTGTTGGTGCTTGGCGCTATCCTCGCGGTGGGTTATGTGATGCCGCTAGTGTTTTCGTAAGCAGGCACGGCAGTTCGATTCCGGAGTGGCGGAACACTTGTCGGCAGACAGACTCCAATTGCGTTGATACCGCTTTTTCCGGATGCTCATGAAATCATCTCTTCTTTCCCGCAGCCTCCTGGCTGCCGCCCTCGCGCTTTCTGCCACCGCTGCATCCGCGGTCACCATTTCCGACACATTGGGTACGCTCGCGCTCGGCGCTCCGTTTCCTCGCCTGCCATTGTGCGCGGATGTGCGCACCCCTGACGGCGAGCGCTACACGGCCCTGTGCGCCGACACTGCACGCTCCGACCGCTCGCTGATGATGATCGGCTTCCCCGAGAAGCTGCGTCCGGACATCATGGACGGGAACCGCGCAGTAGCTGTCGTCGACGGCACGAGCCTGGTGGGTCTGGTGGTGCCGACGCAGGGCGCCAAGTCGGATGCCAAGGTACTGGCCGCACTGACCAAGGCGTTTGGCAAACCGATGCGCGTCGAGCAGGAGCAGGTTGCCGGAGCGGGCGGCCGCATGGTGTCGGCAACGCATGCCGGCTGGATCCGCGCACCCATGACCGTGGAGATGTACGCGATTCCCGACCAGCCGGATACCGGTACGGTCGAGCTGCTCACGGACGCAGCGCGTCCGCTGATGGCTGCTCCGTCCGCTGCGTCGGCTGCGGGCGCCGCGCCGCGCGGGGCGGCCAGTGCACCAGCCGCCAAGCCGCGCCAGGGCTGGTGATCCGCGCGCAGTGTTGCGACTGGTTACACGGATTACACCGGCTTGACCCAGTCATGACGCGCGACGCGCTATAACGACCTTACGCACATGGGCAACACGACTTGGCATGGCTTCGTGATTGCACTTTGTCTACAGATCTCGTAAGGATTCGCCATGAAAGCACTGTTGATTGCCGCTGCCGCGGCTGTACTGGGGGGCTGCGCCGTCTACCCTGCTGATCCGTACTATGGCTACGGTGAGCCGGCAGTCGTGGCGCCTGCGCCGGTCTATGTTGCGCCATCCGTGTATGTGGGGCCGCGTTACTACCATCGTGGCTATCGCGGCGGTTATCGCGGCGGCTATCGTCACTGGCGCTGATCCGGATGGCAGGCGCCGGCCATCATGAGGCGCCTGTCAGGTCTTGCTAATCCTGGGTCGGTGCTGGCACGTTGCGCGCCGGCGCAGCGCCGGCTTCGCCGTGGGGATCGCCCCGCAGGCCGGGCCAACTGGGCGCCAGGGTCTGGGTCAGGCCCAGCGTATCGATGACCCGGCCGACCGTATGATCGACGAGGTCGGCAATGCTCGCTGGCTTCTGATAGAAACCGGGAACCGGGGGGAAGACGATCGCCCCCATTTCCGTCACCGCCGTCATATTACGCAGGTGCGCGAGATTGAGCGGCGTTTCGCGGACCATCATGATCAGCCGGCGGCGCTCCTTCAGGCAGACGTCGGCCGCGCGCGTGATAAGGTTGTCCGACAAACCGTGCGCCACGGCGGCCAAGGTCCGCATCGAACACGGCGCAATCACCATGCCATGCGTGGCGAAAGATCCGCTGGCAATCGTCGCGCCAATGTCGCGCGGGTTGTGCACGACATCAGCCAGCGCTTCCACGTCGGCGCGATCCCGGTCCAGCTCGTGCTGCAGGTTCATCACGCCGGCTGGCGAGATCAGCAGATGCGTCTCGACCGCAGCATAGTCGCGCAACACCTCCAGCAGCCGTACGCCATAGATGGCGCCGGTAGCGCCGGTGATGGCGACGACGATGCGCTGCGCGGACACGCTCACCCTTTCAGCAGCGTTTGCAGTTCACCGCTCTGGTACATCTCCATCATGATGTCGGAGCCGCCGATGAATTCGCCGTTGACATACAGCTGGGGAATGGTGGGCCAGTTGGAGAAGGTCTTGATACCCTGGCGGATGCCTTCGTCTTCCAGCACGTTGACGGTGGTGGGCTGCTCGACACCGCAGGCCTTCAGGATCTGGATGGCACGGCCGGAAAAGCCGCACATCGGAAACTGTGCCGTACCTTTCATGAAAAGCACGACCGGGCTGCCGTTGACGATTTGTTGAATATGCTGTTGGACGTCGCTCATGAAACTCTCGCAAAAATTCGGGGGATTGAATCAATAGGATTCTAGCGGAATTGGCAGGTTCCTGATCCGGCTGGCAGGCGCGCACCCCGAGCATCACGATGTCGGCCACGCGAAAGCCCGGGTGCGCGGGCTCAGGCCGGTCCGGCGGAAGCGGTATTTCCCGGCCAGTATCCGCCGGTGCAGCGTTCCTGTCCGGCCAGATCCCGCCGTGTTGTCACCTCGGCAAATCCGGCAGCCTGAAACAGGCCGCGCACGGCCTCTCCCTGATCGTACCCGTGTTCCACCAAAAGCCATCCGCCGGGTGCGAGACGCGCCGGGGCGCCGCTGACAATAGTGCGCAACGCGCTCAGCCCGCAAGCGTGATCGGTAAGCGCACCAGCGGGTTCGAAGCGCAGGTCGCCCTCGCGCAGGTGGCTGTCGTCTGCCGCGATGTAGGGCGGGTTGCTGACAATGAGCTGGTAGCGTGCTTTTGGTTCGATGGCTGCGTACCAGTCGGAAGTTGCGAAAGTCGTGTTGTCTGCGCTCAGGTCAGCGGCGTTCTGCCGCGCCACCGCAAGCGCGGCAGCCGACACATCGGTGGCGAGCACATGCGCATCCGGCCGTTCCAGGGCGATGGTCACGGCAATGATGCCGCTGCCAGTCCCCAGTTCCAGCACCGCTGGCGTCTCTTCATCGCGCAGTACGTCCAGCGACCACTCCACAAGGGTTTCCGTATCCGGTCGTGGAATCAGCACTGCCGGGCTGACTGCGAACATCCGGCCGAAAAACTCGCGTTCGCCCAGCAAATACGCCATCGGTTCGCCCTGCTGGCGACGCGCCACGCGTTGCAGGAAGGCGGTGCGGACGGCCTCGGAGGGCGTGGTCTGATCCTGCGTAATCAGTGCAGTACGGCTCAGTCCGCTGCAAAATGTCAGCAACATGCGCGCTTCCAGCGCAGGCAGCCCGGCTTTCACGGCGTACTGCAGCAGCGTGCTAATGGTGCACGGCGCGTCGGGCGGAGGTGGAAGGGCAGGCATGAGCGGATGGCGGTGAACGGTTCAGCCTGAACCATACAGACCAGGTTGCCAGCTTGGCAAGCCTGTAAACGAAACACCCCGCCGGGTTGCGGCGGGGTGGAGCAGACCGGTGAGCGGTCTGGCGAAATGCTTACTTCTTGACTGCGTCTTTGGCGGCGTCCGCGCCAGCTGCGACGGCATCCTTGGCGCTCTGCATTGCGCTGTCGGCTGCGGCCTTGGCGTCCGACGCTGCTTCGGAGGTTGCTGCCACGGCATCGCTAGCCGCAGCCTTGGCTGCGTCCGCTGCCGACTTGGCGGCATCGGCTGCGTTGTCTGCCGCAGCCTTGGCCGAATCAGCGGCCTGCTGCATTGCTGCATCGGCGCTCGCGGGCGCTTCTTCTTTCTTGCCGCATGCCACCAGTACACCTGCCATCATCAACAACGCCAGCACTTTTTTCATGATTTCATCCTCATCGGGTTTTAATATGAGTCGAGCTGATCCGCTTGAGTGGCCTGGACCAGACAAACGGATTATAGGCTTTAGCTAACGTCTGTTATCGAATTCGTTGCAAAACCTTACAAACGATGATCCGTTTTGTCGGGAAAAGGCTGCACTTAGGCTGCTATTCGCGATCTGCGCCGAACGTCAGCCATTTTCCTGCTCGCCGAGCGCGGCCAGCAGGTCCGCTTGGTGTTCGGCAGCCAGGGCGCTGAACAGTTCGTCCAGATCGCCGTCCATGATGGCGTCTATCTTGTACAGGGTCAGGTTGATGCGATGGTCGGTAACGCGGCCCTGCGGAAAATTGTAGGTCCGGATGCGGTCGCTACGATCGCCGCTGCCGATGAGGTTGCGGCGGGCGTCCGCTTCCTTGCTCTGCGCCTCGCGGGTTTGCCGGTCCTTGATGCGGGCGGCCAGTACCTTCATGGCCTTGTCCTTGTTGCGGTGCTGGCTGCGATCGTCCTGGCATTCCACCACGATGCCGGTCGGCAGGTGGGTGATGCGGACAGCGGAATCAGTCTTGTTGATGTGCTGGCCACCCGCGCCTGAGGCCCGGAAGGTATCGATTCGGAGATCGGCAGCCTTGATTTCGACATCCGCAAGCTCGTCGGCTTCGGGCAGCACGGCGACCGTGCAGGCGGAAGTGTGGATCCGCCCCTGGGTTTCGGTAACAGGCACGCGCTGCACGCGGTGCCCGCCGGATTCGAACTTCAACCGCGAAAAGGCCCCCTGGCCAGCGATCCGTACGATGATCTCGCGGTAGCCGCCCAGTTCCGAGGGCGATTCGCTCATGACTTCGACCTGCCAGCGCTGCCGTTCCGCGTAGCGCGTGTACATGCGCAGCAGATCGCCGGCAAACAGCGCGCTTTCATCGCCACCGGTCCCGGCGCGGATCTCCAGGTACAGGTTGCGCTCGTCGTTGGGGTCGCGCGGCAACAGCAGCCGTTGCAACTCCTGCTCCAGCGCCGCCTGCCGGTTTTCCGCGGCATCGATTTCCTCCTCCGCAAACGCCTTCATGTCCGGATCGGCGAGCAGGCCTTGGGCCGTTTCGATATCGCTCTGTGTCTGTTGGTACAGGCGGTACTGGTCCACCACGGGCTCCAGTTCCGCACGTTCCTGCGTCAGCTTGCGGTACTGGTTCATGTCGGTGGTCGACTGTTCGCTGGCGAGCAGCGCATCGAGTTCGGTCAGGCGCTCGGCCAATTGGTCGAGCTTGGCAAGCATGCTGGGTTTCATGGGCGCGGCAGTGAAAAAACAGAGCAGGAAGGGGAAGCGCCGCCGTTGCGCGGCGCCCGCGATGGCCACCCGGATGGTTCGTCCGGGCAGGTCGGGATGCGGGACGCTAGCGTTCGGAGTGTGAACTGTGCCGGAACAGTTCAGGGGCGAGGCGCATCAGCGCCTCGCGGTCCTCGCCGCTGAGATGGTTGAGCGCGTGTACCGGACCATGCAGGAATTTCTTGGTCAGCGCGACCGACAGCGCCTCCAGCACAGCCTCCGGGGCATCGCCGCGCAGCAGCATACGCTGTGCCTTGTCGAGCTCCGCCTGCCTTAACAGGTCGGCCGAGCTGTGCAGATCGCGGATCACTGGCACCACGCTGCGCGTCTGCAGCCAGTGCATGAAATTTTGCACGCGCGTCTCGATAATGGCCTCGGCCTGCGCCACGGCGGCCTGGCGCAGGGCGTTGCCTTCCTGCACCACGTCGGCAAGATCATCCACCGTGTACAGGAACACGTCGTCGAGCCGGGCGATTTCCGGCTCGATATCGCGCGGCACGGCCAGATCCACCATGAACATCGGCTGGTGCCGGCGGCGTTTCAGGGCGCTCTCGATCGCACCCAACCCGATGATGGGCAGGGAGCTGGCGGTGCAGGAAATGACGATATCGAATTCATGCAGGCGCGCCGCCATGTCGGTCAGGCGGATGGCGCGGCTTGTCAGCCCCTGGGCGGAGAGCTGTTCCGCCAGGCGCTCACCGCGCTCCACCGTGCGGTTGGCGACGACGATTTCCAGCGGTTTTTGCGCGGCAAAATGCGTGGCGCACAGCTCGATCATCTCGCCTGCGCCGATGAACAGCACACGCTGCGTGGCAATGCTTTCGAAGATGCGTTGCGCCAGCCGGACGGCGGCGGCGGCCATCGATACCGAGTGCGCACCGATCTCGGTCTGCCCGCGCACTTCCTTGGCGACGGCAAAAGTCCGCTGGAACAGCTGGTTCAGGTAGGTGCCCAGCGCACCCGCTTCATCGGCGGTGCGCACCGCATCCTTTAGCTGGCCAAGGATCTGTGTTTCACCCAGCACCATGGAATCGAGGCCGCTGGCAACGCGGAAGGCGTGGCGTACCGCTTCGGATTGCGGCAGCGCGTACATGTGCGGCGCCAGATCGCCCGCCGGGACGCGGTGGTAGTGCGCCAGCCAGTGGATCGCCTGCTCGTAGGTCGACGGGCCGTCTTGCCCAGCGCTGGTTGCACAATAGATCTCGGTCCGGTTGCAGGTCGAGAGAATGGCGGCTTCGGCATTGCCGGGCTTCACCAGTTTTTCGCGCAGCATGCCGAGTGCCGGCTTGATTTGCTCGAGCGGAAACGCCACCTTCTCGCGAAGCGCGAGCGGTGCGGTGGTGTGGTTGATTCCGATCGTCAGCAGCTGCATATGTGAGGGTAATAAAGGCCGGCGTCTTGGCGCGGCGGCCTCCCTCATTATATCGCTTTGTCGCCAATCTCCGCGAACCGCCTGGTGTGGGGCGGGCGCTGGCCGTGGCGCGTCGGTGGCGGGTCGAGTCTGGCTGCCGTGGGGTCAGGACGCCATGGCGACGGGTGTCGGCTCGGTTGTGGCGCAGGGCGCACTGTCGACCAGTTCGAGCCGGTAGCCGTAGCTGTACACCGGAAACAGCCGGAAGCCGTTGTCCGGCCTCAGTTCCAGCTTGGTCCGGATGCGCGAGATATGCGTGTCCATGGTGCGCGACGGAATGTCATGGTCGCGGCCCCAGATGATCTCGTGCAGGTAGGAGCGCGACAGCGGCCGCGAGATATTGCGGAACAGGATCAGCGCGAGCTCGAATTCTTTCTGGGTCAGGCTGACGGTCTCGCCGCGGAATGTCACGCTGTTGCGGCGGGCGTCGAAGGTGTAGCCGGCCAGTACTTCCGGCACCAGAGCGGCCGGCTTGGTGGCTGGATAGGCGCGCCGCGCCAGCGCCTCGACGCGCGCGATCAGTTCCGCCTGCCGCAATGGCTTGACCATGTAATCGTCCGCCCCGTAGCCGAGCGCCTCGACGATATCGCTTTCCGTGGCCCGGCTGGTCATGAAGACCACCGGCAGGGTGGGCGAGACATTCTGCCGGACCCAGCGCAGGACGCTGAGCCCGTCGACATCGGGCAGCCCCCAGTCCAGGAACAGCAGGTCGTAGGTTTCGCGCCGGATGCGCTGCATCAGCTCGCGGCCGCGTGAAAAGCAGAAGCAGCTGTGCCCCTGGCGGACCAGGAGCTGGCTGACAAACTGCGCCTGTGAAAACTCATCTTCCAGAATTGCGATGCGCATACGTCGATCCTAGCGAATGAAGTTGAGGTCCGTCGCATTATATCGGCGTGATTAATCGCGGCAAGGAAAATAGATAATCAAAATGAAAAATCGTTGAAAATACGTTGAATACATTTTATTGAGGTTTTTTGATTTACATATTCAGGTTTTGATAAGTATGAAATCTCATTGCTGAGTATGGTAATCCGGCACTTCCCGCTGGATCGCATGCATCGCAGATAATCCAGGAAGTCAGGCGGTCACAACAGGGTAAGAAAGCACTTGGCGTCGTGCGTTAATTTGATATCCTTCGCATGGCTTCGCAGAAAGAAAATATCCTGCCGAGCCAGGCGAATGTAAAACTCAAGATGAGGCCGATGTGCCGAGGGGAAACGATGGGGTGGCTCGGAACCGTATTGGTCGGGATGGTGGTCGGCTTGGCCGGACGCGCGACGCATCCTGCCCGGCCAGGCATCGGTTGGGGGATCTCGGCTTTGCTCGGGGGCATTGCGGCGTTGCTTGCCAAGTATGGCGGCCAGGCGGCGGGGTTGTACGTCGAGGGAGATATGGCCGGCTGGATCGCAGCCATTGTCGCCCCGACGTTGATCGTGCTGGTCTATGGCATGTTCGCGGGGCGTCGGCGGTAGCACTGCCAGGGTAAACGGCTGCCGGGAGCGGGGCCTGTTCGCCTTACGTTGGGCATCGGGGCGCGCTCCCGTACGGCGCCTTTTGAGACGTCACGGGCCGCATATTCCATGCGACCCGCGCGAGGCAAGCGACGGTCAGGCTGCATCCAGGGAGGCGAACGGCATGGCTGCGGTGCCGCCGTTTTCCCTTTCACTGTACGAGTGAAGCTGAATCAGACGTTGAACAGCGATTGTGACTGCAAGTCATTGAATGAACAGTTCACCATGCTGCTCCATTAAAAAATATACTCATGTTTGTACTCAAAAAACTCAGTAGTGAGTACGTTCAACCCTGATCTGGCGCCGTTGCGCCGGCTCGGATTCAACTTTCCAGGCGCCTGCGACAGGCATCAATGGTGGATTTTATCTGCTGCGCCAACATCTGCCTGATCGGAACACGCTCAAATCGCTCACCCAATGAGCTTGCCTGCGGCAACATCCGGTCGATGACCTCTTCCGCCCGTTTCCTTGGGATGCCACCTTCCTCCGCCAGACGCAATAAATGCCGACGTTCGATGGCAGCACCTTCGCCGCAAATGTCTAGGTGATGCTGGCCCATCGGGCCTTCGCTGAAGGTCAGGTCGAATGCCGGAGCCAGACGCCAGCGCCGGTCAGGCCCGAGACGCCAGGCGAAATTCTTGGGGTGGTCGTCACGGTTGTGGAAGAGCACATTGAAGACGGCTCGCGCGTAGGCTTTCTCCACTTCGCGCTCGTCGCGCGTCAGGAAACGGGTAGCCCGCAGGAAGGCGGTGTAGTCGGTGGCACCGGGCAGGCGAAAATCCACCTGCAACAATCCAGCCAGACTATGCACCGGGACACGTTGCCCACCTTCCCGGTCGAAGCGCGCGACGCCGAAGGCGGCCAGTTCAGGGCCAAGGTCGAACCAGCGGCTTTCGGGTACATCCAGTACGCAATCCCGAGCCAACTCGGCATAGAGCTGCTCGATGACGCAGACTTCCTTGTGTTCGTTCTGCGCCGGGAACTTGACCAGCCAGGGACTGCCGGGCGCATCCGGACGGGTGCTGACTTGCCCGGTCGTTGCGTCGTACTGCACCAAGGCCTTGGGCCTGGCCCCTTGCGGTGAGCCGCCGGTGAACGCGAGCTCGCGCAGGGCTGCCCCCGCCTCGCCCGCGAGCGCGAGACGGCTTTGCTCGGCCAGCGCCAGCAAGGACCAGTCGGGCTCCTGGGCAGCGGCGTCGCTTGCCGGAACGAAGCGCAACGCGCCCATGGCGCGCTCACCAATGAAGGCCAGCCGGTCCAGCGGCCCGGGATGGCGCAAGCCGTGTTGACGGAACAAGCGATCCATCAGCAGCAAACCCCAGCCGTCAGGCAGACTGTCGGCGATCAGGCCCGGAAGGCGATGCAAATGGGTAGGAAAACCACCGTAGGCATCCGCACGCAGCTTGAGGTGCAAGGGCGACAGTTCCAAGCCCTGAGACAGAGCTTCGGGAGAATATTCGAAGAGCAGGGATTGACCGTCATCGGCCAGGCGTCCCAACGGCCAGTCTTCTCCCCAGCCGCAATAATGCACGGTCAGCAGCTTCATGATGTTCTCTTACGCGGCGCACGCTGGCGGCGGCTGACAAGGTCCACCTGCTCCATCTGGGCGATGGATTGCCGTTTGAGCACGAACAGATCGTCCAGCGCCTCCAGCAAGCCAAGTGCCTGCGCAACGCGGACCAGCGTTTCCAGCGAGCACTGACCGTCGCTTTCGAGTTTGCGCACCGCTCCCAACGACAACCCGGCCATCTGCGCCAGTTCACGCTGCGTGAGCGATTGGGCAAGCCGCTGCTCGCGCAGACGAGTACCCAGCGCGTGCAGAATCTCAGCGGGAGTCGAGAGATGAAAAGTCATTTTTATGACCCTTATCGCGAAAAAAATTGCGTAAGTGCCATTTTAGTGGACTTTACTTATTCTTGAAAGCAGATGGCTGCGATAGCTGCCGCGAGCGATCATGCGGTGACCATCGTAACGCTACGATACCGTAGCGCTACGATGTTACGGTGCAGGCTCCTGTCCAGCCGCCGGTGCCTCCAGCAGTACTGAAGGCTCCACCCCCAGCGTCTCGGCCAGCTTGAAGATGTTGAGCAATGCGATATTGCGCTGGCCGCGCTCAACCCCGCCCAGATAGCTGCGTGCCAAGCCACTTTCCAGTGCCAGGCGTTCTTGCGACCACCCTCTGGTCTTTCTGATTTCTATCAGCTTCAGGCCGAAGCGTAGTCGGGGATCAAGGGCCATACATATCTCTCTTCAAAAAGAAAGAATCTATGAGTCCCCGCCATATAAGGCCACGCTCTATATGATCACGCTCTATAAGTGACAACCATGCTTACGATCGCTAGAATGACCTCTATGAGTGACAATGGGGAGAGGATGTATGGCAAGTATCTGGAAGACTGCTGGAATGGGAGCGGCTGCGGGGTTGGCTGTTCCGGTGGCCGGGCTTTCAGGTCTCGCTGCCGCTGGTCTTACGCTGATTCTTGTACTGGCGATGTTCGGCGTGGGGCCTGCGCGTCTGTCACAGACATCGCTGTGGGGGCTGTTGACCAGTGAGCTGATGCTCTATCTGCTGATTTCGCTGGCACTCTTCGCGCTGTCCTTCCGATTTCTGGCGCGTCTGCAGGCCAGCTGCCAGGCCCTTGTCACCAGAATCAACACCCAGCATGGGCTGTCATTCGATGCTGGACATCTCCTGGGTTATCCCGCGCCGGCATTCCTTGTTTTTGACTCCCAGAATCGCAAGATCGCGGCCTGCGATGTGGTCAATGACGCATACAAACTGCACGACTTCTCCTGGCTGCTCGGCTGGCAGATGACCTGGCGCGAGGTCGAGAGCATGGAGATGAACGGCGGTAGCCGTCAGGTCAACGCCAGCGGCATGAGCGTGCCGACCTTCGAGCGCACGATACGCGCCAAAGACTTCGCCATTGCGCTGCAAACCGCCGATCCGCAACGACCAGTGCTCAGTTTCCCCATGAGCCGTCGGGCGGCGGAAACCTGGTGTGCCCGGCTCAATGCCCTCTTCAACGGATAAGTTCGCGAGGAACTACGATGAAACACTACCGAAGCCTGTTGCTGCTTCCTTTTTTCTTGACGGGATGTGCCACAACCGACATGCAGGGGGCGCTGGATTCCCTGAACGGAATAGGACACTCCATTGGAACCAGTCTGTCGCAAGTTGCTACGCCCGCAAGCGCGGCAAACCTCAACAGCTTGCTGGGCACTCCACTGCATAACGCCTTGCGCCAGAATCTGTCTACCGACGGTCGCGCCCCGGAGTGGCCCAAGGTGGTGATCAGCAATCTGCAAATTCCGGCGGATCAGATGACGCTGACCCGTAGCCTCACGCTCAAAGCCAGTGATTGCATTCGCTTTGACGCAGTGCTCTGGTACGACGCCAAGCGCTCCGAGCGCTTCAGCAATCTGTCGCTTTGCGCGCCGGAGCTGCCGAAACAGCCCAACAATTTCGTGCTGACCTGGAAAAGTTTTTCCATTTCTGGCAAGACCACTGGCCAGGTTCGCACCGACGGCCCAACCCCGCCGTACAACAAGCTGCCCAGTGACCCGGCGATGGAGCGCTGGCTGATGAATCAGTTCGGCCTTTACTATGTCGGTTCACTGTTGACGCTGGTCGGCTATGACCCCAACTTCACGGTCGATGACCGCCGCTTCTGGATCAGGAATATCAAGGGATGAACGCACTGCTGCTGGCCGCTATGCCGGTGGTGCTGATGGATGGCCATGCACCAGACCTCGATCAATGGTCACGCATTGAGCCTGCCATTGCTGCCGCCGTGGAATGCCGTCAAGCCTTGCCAATACACGTGCTGGACAGCATTGCACCCAATGCTCCCGGTAGTTGGGCGCTGACACCGGCACGCAGCTTCACGGCATTCGGCCTGCCGGTGAAGCGGATCGAGCTGTTCATCGACCCGGATGGTGATCTGGGTGCAAGTTATACCGCAGTGATTGAAAAACGCAGTCTGGAACAGGTGCGCAAGCAGCTCAACCTCATCAGCGCGCGCGAGCGCATAGGCCATCTCTCGGCAGATCAGCCCAATGATGAAGTACAGCTGGTCTGCACGGTGGCCGCAACGGAGCAAGGGTGAACATTCAGCGCATCATCTCTGGGGGTCAGACCGGCGTAGACCGGGCAGCGCTGGATTTCGCTATTGCCCGAAAGATTGCGCACGGCGGCTGGTGCCCGGCGGGCCGTCGGGCCGCTGATGGCGTCCTGGATGCTCGCTACCAGCTGCAGGAGACCGAATCCAGCGGCTATCGCCAGCGCACCAAGCGCAATGTGCGGGATGCGGATGCTACGCTGATCATTTACCGGGGCAGGCTCGAAGGCGGGAGCCTGCTCACTCGCGATCTGACGATAAGGCATGGTAAACCGCTATTGCTTTGCGATGTGCATGCCCCTGCAGAAGAGCTGTTGGCGGCATGGCAAGACTGGTTGCTTAGCCATCCCATCGCTATTCTCAACATTGCTGGCCCGAGTGAAGCGCGCAACCCCGGTATTTACCTGCAGGCGAGCGCGCTACTGGAGCTTTTCTGGAGTACGGAACATGAACCGATCTGATGCCCGCTGCGCGACACCTTATATTTACTCGGGTGAGTTGCAGATCCGTCCCGAAGTGGATGCCGCGCTGGCTGCGCTGAAAGACAAACCCTATACCGCCATCCCCAGCTGGAAAAACGACGGAACTTGGGAGCTGTGGACGGTGGAAGGCGACGGCGAAACCGAGCCCTGCATCATCAGCGGCCCATCGACAACCTATGCCAGCGAGGCTGATGCACTGGCCGCCGGTGCGGCCTGGTTCGCTGGCATTAACTCCACCCCTCGCTGACAAACCCAACCGGCTGGCGGCAACTGTCTGCCAGCGGCCTGATGTCTTGCACCTGAACGACACCTCGGCCATCACGAGCCGCCGAACCCAAGGCCCGCTGCAGAACCAAGCGCACGCTACGCGGCGGCAAGGCTTGCAGGCGAGACAGGACATCATCATGCAACCCCTCGGCAAAGGCGCTTCCCCAGCTGGCCTCGTCGCGGAGGCGGCTGTAAATCGACTGCGCAATGCTTCTGACCTGCTCCGGCTTGGGCGGTTGGATGTGCAACACCGTCAGCCGTGAGCGCAGCGGCCCTGGAATCGCTTCCAGCTCATTCGCGGTCGCCATCCAATTGACATGACTGGCGTCGATGGAGAAATCACGGATCGACAGGTCGATGAAATCCCGCGCACTGCGCGGTTCCAGCAAGGTATAGAGCGCCGCCAGCGGATCATATTGCGGTCTGCCGTTACTGGCCTTGTCCAGTTCATCGAGTACCACCACCGGGTTGGCCTGTGGCTGGTAGGCCAGCAGCTCGAAGAGCTGGCCGGGCTCGGAGTTGCTCCAGAACGATTCGGAACCTGCGAGCGGCGAACTCGATTGCGTACTCGCCATATCGAATACACGAAAGGGCAAATACAACTGATCGGCAAGCCAGCGTGCTGCCTCGGTTTTGCCGATGCCCGCCGGGCCGACCAGCAACACGGCAGGCCAGGTTATGCGGCCATCACCAAGGCTAGACAGGGCAAAGTGGTCACGTAGCAGCTCGGCCAGTTCATGGAAGTTTGGGAAAGCCTGTGCGAACTCATCCAGAAGGGCCTTCCAGTCTGGGGGCAACAGGCCCAGCTGGCGGCTGCCATGACCCGCCCGCTTGATCCGCTCCGCCATCGATTGCGCCCGTTTAAGTTTGTCGTCGCCTTTGGGACGGTGGCGCTCTACGAACGCATTCAGCCCGTCTTCATCGAGAAAGACGATGCTCGGTGATGGCGCTGCTTTGGCGGTTTCGGTCGACTGCCCCTGAACTTCCTCCGGTTTGGTTTTGCTCGGGATGGGCTCATCTTCAACCGCCATGGCGGCACGTACATCTTCGGTCGTCACCTTGCCCAGGTCGCGCACCACCTGCTGTACCCCTTGTTCGACGATGAGCTGGCGGCTGCGGCGCACTTCTTCGGCAAACAATCCTTGGAGGCCGTCATGTTGCGGGCAACGCTGCGGACGGATGCCGTCCCCGACAACCTGTACACCGCAAACGGGGCATTTTTGCAGCGAAAGGTGCTTGGTCTGGGCAATCAGATCGAACACGGCTGCTGCACGTTCGCTGTGGCGTCGCGGCGGCTGGTAATGAATGGCCAGGCGATCCCGGTTGCAGCTCACTGACAGTGAGCCCTTGCGTGCGAGCACTGTGGGCGGCAGCAGGTACTCCACCTGGGCAAACAGATGAGAAACCACGGCCAGATGCCCCGGCGCGGGTTCCACAATCTGGCGAGCCAGCCAAGGATGGCGCTCTTTGAGCGTAGCAATAGCGGCTTCATATTCCCGCTGGCGCAGCGGACGTGCTTGCTTTGATTTGCTCATCATAGCCTCCAAAATACCTTAACTATAAATTACTATAACAGCAATTAAGTAGACAACCAACTCTTCACACTCGCCTTGAGAGGCAATAAGCCTTATAGTGATTTACAGTTAATTCACAGAGTCCGACATGCCAACCCTTGCCCCTGAACAGCTGCCAGCTCTTGCCGCTGCCTTGATACGACTGCGCGGGGAAACGCTGGGGCGGATCGCTGAAGCCACCGGTATCCGCACTGCTAACCTCTCGGTCTGGCTACGTGGCAAGGAGCAGGTGATCTCCGCCAAACGACTAGTCGGCCTGTTGCACCACCTCGGTGTGGAAGGCGGCCGCCTGCGCACTGACGTGTTGCACCAGTGGCAGGATCGTGGGGCGCTGGATGACAGCAGGCTCGTGCTAGGCAAGCTGCTGGCCAACAAGCAGTCGGTGTGGTTGTTTCAGGATGAGCAGCCCGGGCTTATCAAAACCCGCTTTCTGTTGGCTGGCGATGTGCTGATCCGCATGGAGATCGAGCCGGGCGTCGATCAAGCCCTAGATTTGGCGACAGTCGTCAGGGTGGATCGTGTCATCACCACGCCTGCAGCATTGGCCGGGGTGCCAATCGACTCGCTGGCATCAGCACACAACGTCCTCTTGGCGCTGGCGGAGCAGGTGGCGGCGGACGTGGGGGACGAAGAGCTGCTGGAAGGGCTGATGTTCCGTCTGAGCGAAACTGTTGATAGCAATATTGCTTCCCCGCAAGGTTGGCAACGATTGGAGCAGGCGCTGCGCTTTGCATTCAACGCAGGAGCACAACCTGCTGACATCGCCCGCGTAGTTGACGCTCATTTCTGCAGCGGCGGCAATGCGGACATGCCGCCAACTGAGTAGGCAAAAAATGCGCTGTTTCCAGCCATCGGGTTTCCAAATCCTGCGGCGCTGATCGCAACATCTTTTAGCTGGTCACATGCCCCGTTACTCCCGATACGACGCAACGTTCTCTCTAACATCATACAACGTTCTTGCGAACTAAAGTGTTTTGGGGCGCAAAAAAAATAGTGCGAATGCGAACACGGTACTACGTTCTTTCGAGTTTCGAAGCAGTTATTACTAATGTTGCACAACGTACATTCGAACATCGTCCTGCACAACCAGTACGCCCTGCGTTGCGCCTGTCGCGCCCAAATGTGATGCGGGAGTAACGGGGCAAAGGCCTTTGTGACCAGGAAAAACAGTCTGTGCGATCAGTTCGGACTGTAGGCTCACTGTGTGAACAGTGTGGCTGGATGGTGGTAGCAGGGTGGCAACCTTGTGGAAACAAGGTGTTTAAAGCGTGGCAAGGATGGTGGCAGCAATGTGTGTGCTCTGTGGCGGCTGTGTGTCGCCATGGTGGTGACAGTGTGGCACTGCACCCTGAGTTACCACATTCGGCTCCAGGCGCACTGTTGGTAGCTTGGCGATCACAGCGGTCAAATGCTGCGCCTGAGATGTGCGACCATCAGCAATCGTCCTTAATCCCATAAAACCAGATTAAATTGGTTAAAATCGTTCAGTATGACTGCTGTTCGTGCGATAATGACGAGTTACTAAGGGTTTGACTTTTTTCGATGGGGACTGTGGCATGACTGATCGATGGTTGTCGGTCGAAGAGATCGCCGAATACCTTGGCGTGAGCAAGGACACCGTTTATGCGTGGATCAGCAAACGCAACATGCCAGCCCATCGCATCGGTCGACTCTGGAAATTCAAATCTGAAGAAGTTGATGAGTGGGTGCGTTCGGGTGGCGCGGCGGAAAACGATGGGCGGAATAAGGAATGAAGGACTTGGCTTCTGCTAGTTTGGACCGGCTCATGCGGCTGCCGCAACGAGAACAGAGAGCTGACGTGAAGAAGAAAATTGCTTGTGTCGATCTATTCTGCGGCGCGGGTGGGCTGACGCACGGCTTTATCTTGGAGGGTCTTCCCGTTGTCGCTGGCATTGATCTTGATCCAGCTTGCCGCTTCCCCTACGAACAGAACAACGGCGATGCCTTATTCCTTGAACGTGACATCAGCACGGTTACAAGAGATGAGCTTGATACGTTATTCGGCGGTGCAGAGTTGAGAGTTTTAGCAGGCTGCGCACCTTGCCAGCCGTTTTCAACTTATGCACAACGCTATACGCTGGATGGCAAAGACGGCAAGTGGGGGCTGCTCTATCAGTTCGCCCGTCTGGCTCAAGGCACAATGCCAGACGTGATTACGATGGAGAATGTGCCAACCGTTGCCAAGCACGAGGTGTTTGATGATTTTGTCGATACGCTGAAACGGTTAGGCTACAAAGTCTGGTATGACGTCGTTGATAGCTCCCATTATGGCGTCCCGCAGATGCGCCGCCGTATGGTGCTGCTGGCGTCTAAGCACGGTGACATACAGATGGTTGCACCGACCCACCAGAGCCCGAAAACCGTGAAGCAAGCCATCGGCCATTTGTGGCCTCTTAATGCTGGTGAATCTGCACCGCACGACAAACTGCACGTTACCTCGACACTGTCCGAAATTAACCTCAAGCGCATCAAGGTATCCAAGCCCGGCGGTACATGGCGCGACTGGCCTGAATACTTGCTTGCCGAGTGCCATCGCAAGGAATCTGGCAAAACTTATTCTGGTGTATATGCCCGTATGGAGTGGGATAAGCCAGCGCCAACAATGACAACCCAGTGTTATGGTTTCGGCAACGGCCGCTTTGGACATCCGGAGCAAGACCGAGCTATTTCTCTTCGTGAAGCCGCTATTTTGCAGAGTTTTCCGATGGACTATGCGTTTATTCCTCAAGACGGCGAAGTAAGTTTCAAGGTACTTGGGCGGCTCATTGGTAATGCAGTGCCTGTTGATCTTGGTCGTGCTATTGCACGTAGTATCAATCAGCATATTGCAAGAATTACCACCCAGTGACGGCTTGGAAGGAAATAACCACCGCATGGAAATTTCAAATAAATGGCAACCTCAGACATATCGTGCCCGCCCCGAGCCGGGGCAACTTGTCGAGGTGCGCCGTCGTCAGTGGGTGGTGGCCGATGTAAATGCTGCTGGACTGGAAACCGCCATGCCCCAACATTGCGTGACACTGTCGTCCATCGACGAGGACGGCCTCGGCGAGGAACTGGAGGTCGTCTGGGAAATCGAGCCCGGCGCACAGGTCATCGAGCGTGCAGGCCTGCCATCCATCACGGGGCAGGACGACTCGGACACGCTCGAAGCTTTCCTCGATGCTGTTCGTTGGGGTGCTGCCACCAATGCCGACAGGGGGTTCCTGCAAGCGCCGTTCCGTAGCGGCGTCAGCATTGAGGACTTTCAGCTCGACCCTCTGGTGCGTGCCATCGACATGGCCCGTGTCAACCTGCTCATCGCCGACGATGTCGGTCTGGGCAAGACCATCGAGGCCGGGCTGGTCATCCAGGAGATGTTGCTCCGGCACCGTGCCCGTACCGTCCTGATCATCTGTCCTGCATCCCTGCAGGAGAAGTGGCGCGTCGAGATGCTGGAGAAGTTCGGCCTCGACTTCCGCATCGTCGACACCACCTACATCAAGCAGTTGCGGCGCGAACGCGGCATCCACGCCAACCCGTGGACATCTCATCCGCGCCTGATCACCTCGATGGACTGGGTCAAGAGTGGCGAGGGTTTGCGAGCCATGCGCGACGTGCTCCCGCCACACGCAGGTCATCCGCGAAAGTTCGATCTTCTAGTCGTCGACGAAGCACACAACATCGCCCCCGCCGCCGGGGTACATTACGCGCTGGAGAGTCAGCGGACCCGCTTCATCCGTGCGATCAGCCCGCACTTCCAGCATCGCCTGTTCCTGACCGCAACACCGCACAACGGCTACACCGAGTCGTTCACCTCGCTGCTGGAATTGCTCGACGACCAGCGTTTCGCCCGCAACATTCTCCCCGACGAGAGGCAGCTGAGCCAGGTGATGATCCGCCGCCTGAAGAGCGATCTGGTCGATGCGGACGGTAATC
Source organism: Imbroritus primus (assembly GCA_000272025.2). Taxonomy (GTDB): domain Bacteria; phylum Pseudomonadota; class Gammaproteobacteria; order Burkholderiales; family Burkholderiaceae; genus Imbroritus; species Imbroritus primus. Next base: position 39,831 of record AKCV02000011.1, on the reverse strand, counting down.
CCCTGTACGCCCGGCGCACCTTGCAGGCGCTCGAAGTCCCCTACACGGCGCAAGAGCGCGCGATTCACCGCAAGCTGGACGACTACTGCGTCAGCCGCGAAAAGGACGCCGAGAAAGCGGGCAACGGCTTCGGCACGGCCTTCGTCAACCGGCTCCTCAAGAAGCGTCTGCTCTCGTCGCCAGCGGCGTTCGCGTCCACGCTCGAAAAGCACGTCGCATCGCTGTCTGAAGCACAGCCCGCGAAGCCGGACGCGATGGCCGAGCGCATCTTGCACAAGGCCATCCTGAAGGTTGACGAGGACTATGCCGACGACAGCGAGGTCGAGAACGCCCAAGCCGAGGCCGTCGAGGAAGCGACACGCCGTGCCTCGCCACTGACGGCGGAGCAGCGTGGGATGTTGGACGAACTGAGGGATTGGGCGCAGCGCACGCGAAATCAGGCCGACTCCAAGGCTCAATCCATCCTCAAATGGCTCGCTACCCACCTCAAGCCGGGTGGCGAGTGGAGCGATCGCCGGGTGATCCTCTTCACCGAATACCGCACCACGCACCAGTGGATGCATCAAATCCTTGCCAGCCATGGCTTCGGCGGCGAGCGTCTCGGTCTGCTCCACGGCGGTCTTTCTCAAGAAGAGCGCGAACCCATCAAGGCGGCCTTCCAAGCTTCGCCCAAGGATTCGCCAATGCGTATCCTGCTCGCCACTGATGCGGCATCCGAAGGCATTGATTTGCAGAACCACTGCAACATGCTCATTCACTTGGAAATTCCATACAACCCCAACGTGATGGAGCAGCGCAACGGGCGTATCGACCGCCACGGCCAGCGCGAGAAGGAAGTGCTGATCTGGCACCCGGTCGATGGCGGCGGTGCGAACGGCGCATCGGTCGGCGGCCACGGCGAGGACATCCTGCGCGCCCTGCGCAAGCTGGATTCGATGCGCGCCGACATGGGCAGCGTCAACCCGGTCATCGCGCCGCAGATGTCCGGCCTCATCGAAGGCTCGCTGAAGGACTTGGACACCCGCATGGCCGAGGCGCGAATCGCCCGTGCCAAGAACTTCGTGCGCGCCGAGCGCGAATTGAAGGAGCGCGTCGCCAAGCTCCATGAGCGCCTGCTCACCACCAAGCAGGATTTCCACCTCACGCCCGACCACGTCTTGATGGCCGTGAAGACCGGCCTCGCGCTGGCGGGCCGTCCGCCGCTGGAACCCGTTGAACTGGCGGGCGCACCTTCGGGCAGCGTCTTTCGCATGCCCGCGCTGTCAGGCTCGTGGGCGCGCTGTCTGGAAGGGCTGCGTCACCCGCACACCCAGAAGATCCGGCCCATCACCTTCGACCACGCCGTCGCCAGTGGCCGTGACGACGTCGTGCTCGTCCATCTGAACCACCGCCTGGTGCAGATGTGTCTGCGCTTGCTGCGCGCCGAAATCTGGGCGCAGGACGACGTGAAGAAACTGCACCGCGTCACCGTCCGCACCGTGCCGGATGCGCTCGTCGATGGCCCCGCCGTGGTCGTCGTCTCTCGGCTCGTCGTCACCGGCGGCAACCATCATCGGCTGCACGAGGAACTGACCTTGTCGGGCGGCTACCTGCGCGATCAGTCCTTCCGCCGCGAAGAAGGCGTCACCCGCGTCCAGCAGTGGCTGGACGAATCCAAGCCCATCACGGCGGCCTCGTCCCTGTTCGACGCGCTGCGTGTCCGCTTCGACCGTCAGCAGGAAGCCATCCTGAAAGCGGTCGATGCCCGCTCCAAGGAACGTCTCCGCTATCTGACCAATACGCTCCAGACCCGCAAGCAGCAGGAAGTCGGTGACATCGGCACCGTGCTCGACGAATTGGAGAAGGCGATCCAGTCCGAGTTGAAGAAAGGCGGGCAGCCCGAACAGCTCACGCTCTTCACCGAGGACGAACGCACGCAATTGCGGCGCGACATCGCCGCGCTTGAAGCACGCCTCGCGCGCATCCCCGACGAGCGCGAGATGGAAACGCAGGCCATCGAAGCACGCTACGCCAAGCTCGACGACCGCACCTTCCCGGTCGCGGTGATCTTCGTCGTGCCGGAATCTGCTGGAGGTGCTGCATGAGCATGCACCACGACTGGCTCTCGCTCATCGAAATTTCCGGCCCGTTCCTCGCCGTTCCCGTCCTGAAGGAAGCCTTCCCGCAGGAGCTGGAGGAACTCGATGCGGGCAAGCGCAAGCGGCTGCGGCAGGCCTACGACGAATGGCGCGAGGCGCAGGAGACCGACGATCCCCGGCTCGAAGACCTGCACGTGGCATGGATTGATGAAGTGTTGTCGCGCGGACTGGAACTCGACGAGGACGGTCGTGGCGATGTGCTTAAACGCAAAGATTGGTGCGCCAATCACCTGATCGTCGCGCTGCCGGAACATGGAGTGAACCTGTCGCCCGACTTCGCCGTCGTCGGTAACGGCGACACGCCGCTGATGCTCGTCCACGCCTACGCGCCGGACGTCGATCTCGACGCCACCCGAAAACTGGACGGTTGGGCCAGCACGCCAGCGGAACGCATGGTCAGCCTCTGCCGCGCCACGGGCTGCCGTCTCGGGCTGGTGACCAACGGCGAACGCTGGATGCTGGTCGATGCGCCGGTGGGCGCGGTTACCACCTTCGCCAGTTGGTATGCGCGCATCTGGTCGCAGGAACCCATCACCCTGCAAGCCTTCATCCACCTCTTGGGCATCCGGCGTTTCTTCGTCGATGAATCCGAGCGGCTGCCCGCACTGTTGGATCGCTCGCTGAAGTTCCAGGACGAAGTGACCGACGCCCTGGGCGAACAAGTGCGGCGCGCGGTCGAAGTGCTGATCCAGTCGCTCGACAAGGCCGACCAAGACCGCGACCGCGAACTGCTGCGCGGCGTGAAGGAAGCCGAACTCTACGAAGCCGCACTGACGGTGATGATGCGGCTGGTCTTCCTGCTGTCCGCCGAAGAGCGCGGACTGCTGCTCTTGGGCGACGAACGCTACGAGGCGAACTACGCGCTCTCGACCCTGCGCATGCAGTTGCGTGCCGAATCGGATGAGATTCTGGAGCGCCGCTGGGATGCTTGGTCGCGCCTGCTGGCCGTCTTCCGTGCCGTCTATGGCGGCATAGAGCACGAAAACCTGCGTCTGCCTGCGCTGGGCGGTTCGCTGTTCGACCCGGATCGCTTCCCCTTCCTCGAAGGCCGCGCGAAGGGTTCCGACTGGCGCACCGACGTCGCAAAACCGCTGCCCATCGACAACCGCACCGTCCTGTTGTTGCTCGAAGCCATCCAGCAATTCCAAGGGCGCACGCTGTCCTACCGGGCGTTGGACGTGGAGCAGATCGGCTACGTCTATGAGGGTCTGCTGGAGCGCACCGTCAAGCGCACCACCGAAGTCACGCTGGAACTCGACGCCACCAAGAACGCGCAGTCGCCGTGGGTCACGCTGGCCGAACTCGAATCCGCGTGGCTGGATGGTGCCGCGCGGCTGACAGCATTGCTCCGAGAGCGTACGGGCAGTTCCGCCAGCCGCGTCCGCAACGACCTGGCCCGCCCCGTGGATGATGCGCTCGCCGACCGCCTGCTGACGGCCTGCCACGGCGACACGGCACTGCGCGACCGCATCAAACCCTTCGGCCGTCTGATGCGCACCGACCCTTGGGGCTACCCGTTGGTGTATCCCGCCGGAGCCTTCATCGTCACCATCGGCTCCGATCGGCGCGAGACCGGCACCCACTACACACCGAAGTCGCTCACCGAGGCCATCGTCGCCGAGACGCTCACGCCCATCGCCTACGTCGGCCCGGCGCAGGGCACACCGCGCGCGGATTGGGTGTTGAAATCGCCCGCCGAACTGCTCGACCTGAAGATCTGCGACCCGGCGATGGGTTCGGGTGCGTTCCTCGTGCAAGCCTGCCGCTGGCTGGCCGACCGGTTGGTGGAATCGTGGGCGCAGGCCGAGGCGCAGGGGCACACGGTCGGCATCGACGGGCGTGTGGTGGCCGCCGATGCCAACATCGAGCCGCTGCCGCGTGACACCGAGGCGCGCACCATCGTCGCCCGCCGTCTCATCGCCGAACGCTGCCTCTACGGCGTCGATCTGAACCCGCTGGCCGTCGAGCTGGCCAAGCTCTCCATCTGGCTGGTGACGCTGGCCAAGGGCCGGCCCTTCGGCTTTCTCGACCACAACCTGCGCCAAGGCGATAGCCTGCTCGGCATCCACCGGCTGGATCAACTCACCCAGCTTTCGATGAATCCATCCGGCCAAGGGCAACTGCGGCTGTTCGGCCAGAACATCGAGCAGGCCGTGCGCGAGGCCATCGAACTGCGCCAACGGTTGCGCGAAATGCCCATCCGCGACATCCGCGACGTGGAGGCGATGGCGCATCTGGACGCGGACGCGCGCCGCAGGCTGGCAGTGCCGGAAAGCATCGCCGATGCCTTCATCGGGGAAGTTTTTGCATCGGGCGGAAGTGGCACGGCGCTGGAGAACGCGCTGGTGTCGTTAGCCGATCAAGCCGGACGAGCCATCAACGGCGACCGTGAAGTGCTCGCCTCAATGCGCCAGAGATCGATCGCTGCGCTCTCGACCGATCTGCGTGCCGATAAGCCTGCCCGTCGGCCTTTCCATTGGCCTTTGGAGTTTCCGGAGGTGTTCGCGCGCGAGCGTGGTGGCTTCGATGGCATGGTTGGTAATCCACCTTTCCTGGGTGGGCAGAAGATCACGGGCATCGCGGGCACGGCCTTCCGTGATTGGCTGGTCGCGCACATTGCCGAAGGGCGGCGCGGCTCTGCCGATCTGGTCGCCTACTTCTTCCTGCGGGCGTGGAGCCTGCTGCGTGATGGCGGCGGATTCGGCTTGCTCGCGGTCAACACCATCGCGGAAGGCGACACGCGGCAGGTCGGGCTGGAAACGATGGTCGGCGCGGGTGCCGTCATCTACGCGGCCTACCCGAACGAACCGTGGCCCGGAAAAGCGGCGGTCGTCACCAGTCGCGTGCATGTCCACAAGGGTCAGTGGTCGGGCGAACGATCGCTGCTGGGGCGACCGACTCCATTCATATCGGCTTTCCTGTCCGACCGTGAGGAGTGGAGTCCAGAACGCTTGAAGGCGAACGAGGGGATTGCGTATCAAGGTTCAATCGTACTCGGCATGGGTTTTGTGCTTTCTCCTGACGAGGCGCGCAGCATGCTGGATGCCGATCCAAGAAATGCCGAAGTGATCTTCCCCTACATCAACGGCGACGACCTCAATTCAGACCCAGAACAGCGCCCGAGCCGTTGGGTTATCAACTTCTGGGACTGGCCAAAAGAACGCGCACAAGAATATGAATTGCCGTGGCAGTGGATTGAAGAACGTGTGAAGCCAGAGCGCCAACGCCTCAACGAGCGCGGCGAGTTTGTTCTTCGGAAGCCCCTGCCGGAGCGTTGGTGGCAGTTCGGCGAAAAGCGACCGGGCCTTTACCACGCCATCGGTCGTGGCCACCGTTTCGAGCGCCACCCCAATGGCTGGGCATCAGATACATCTCCAATGGAGCGGGTCATCGCCATCACCCGAGTCTCGAAGTTTCTTAATGCGGCATTTCTACCGAACGATCGGATATTCACGCTTGACCTGTTTGTGTTCGCTTTGAGCGACGCTGGCAACTTCGCACTTCTCCAGTCCTCTATTCATGATGTATGGACTCGCAAGCAGTCTTCGACGCAGGAAACAAGGATGCGGTATACGGCTACCGACAGCTTCGAGACCATGCCGCAACCAGCCATAAAAGACGAGCTTCACGACATCGGAACACGCTATTCGGATTTGCGTTCGGAAATAATGCATGAGGGTAAGTTCGGCCTGACCAAACTCTACAACCGCTTCCATACCGAAACCGAACGCGATCCTCGAATTGAGAGGCTGCGCACATTGCAGCGCGAAATGGACACCGCCGTCACGCACGCCTACGGCTGGAACGATCTCGACCTTCAACACGGCTTCCACGAAGTGCCGTACCTGCCGGAGAACGACCGCGTCCGCTTCACCATCTCGGAGGCTGCACGCGTCGAAGTGCTGCGCCGCCTGTCGGAGTTGAATCGCCAGAGATACGAGGAAGAAGTCGCCCGAGGGCTGCATGGCAACACCACGCCACGCACCTCGACACCCAAACGCGGCCGCACCAGCGCCGCCGCCCCTCAACCCTCGCTCGACTTCGACACCCTTCCCGCCAACGAAGGCCAATACCTCAAAGTTGCCGAACCCGGCCCCGACTACCGCGCTGGCCCCGCCCACGCCATCGTCGAATACCTGAAAGCCCACCCCGGCTGGCACGCCAAGTCCAGCATCCTCGCCACCACCGGCATCACCGATGGCCAGTGGAACACCGCCATCAACGAGCTGATCGCAAGCGGCAAAGTCGAACGCCAAGGCGAACGGCGCGGTGCGCGGTATCGCATCATCCAAGGGGATGGCGAATGACGAACCAACGCTATCCGGCGGATTTGATTGTCTCGGCTCAGGATTTCGCTGAGTCCGGTTGGAAGGACACACTGGCCCAAGCGCGTCGTGAAGGTTATCCGGCAATGTGGCAAGCATTCTCTTCCGCTGCGCGCACCGCAATGGACGAAGGCAACAATGCGCACGGGAAAGTGCTTTGGTTGCTGGCCGACGCCTGCTCAATGATGCTGTCGCCATCGAGCCAGAATGAGCCGTTCAAACCCTTCATGGTGATGGGCGGGCAGCGTTCGGTGATCCCCGATGATCTGAGCGATGCCGATATTGAATTCTTCGCCGACGTGGTCGATGTGATAGACGATATCTGGTTGAAAGCACGTCTCGCCGACTTGGTTTGGCTGAAGAAGACCCCGCGTGATGCCTCGTTTGCTCTCAAGGCCATCGACGCCTACCGAGCCATGCCGCTCGACGCGGCAACATGGATTCATGGCGGTCGTGACTGCTGGCCGAGGGCCATCAACCTGGTGCGGATGCTGAAGAATGGTGCTGGCGATCGGTTGGCACAAATGGAAGCATCGATCACCGATGCTTTCAATGCAGCAACGCGGGCAGACGGCTTTCTTGGACTCTGGTTGGCCGATCTCTTGAAATCGAATGGACTGGGACGATCCCACCGAGCCGATGTAGCAAGGAAACTGGAAGCCTTGGCTCATGAATTCGATGGCGAAGGCGACCTGCATAGAGCGCGCGAGTATTTTTCCGCCGCTACCGAGTGGTACGGAGTCGTCCCAGACGTCGCCAAAGCTGCCGAAATGACGGTGTCGGTCGCCGAAGGTTGGGTCAAAGAAGCCATTGCTCAGGTTTCGTCATCCAGTCCGAGCCACATGGTCGCGACCAGCTTCTACGAAAACGCCATCCAGACCTATCGAACTATCCCTAAAAAGGAACGTGCCGCGCACCGAGTGGATGAGCGAATTGCCGAGCTGCGAACCCATCTGAACGATTCCGGGCAGAAGTCGTTGGGAGAGATGGGTGTCATCAGAACACCTGGCGTCGATATCACCCAACTGGTCGAGAATGCGCGAAATTCGGTTGCCGGAAAGCCTCTTCAGGAGGCTCTACTCTCGTTTGCGAATATCCATCAGGGCGAGAACGTAGAGAACCTGCGTAAAAGAGTCTTGGAGCGGATGCGGGAGTTTCCTTTGCAGTTCTTGTCTGCGGCAACTGTGATGAGCCGCGACGGCAGAGTCATCGCGAAGCGCCCGGCAATGGGCTGGGGAAGTGAACTGACTGCGAGCGACGAAATTGCCATCCGTGCCGAGATGGTTCGCGACTACGGCATGTTGGTGGGCATAGTAGTGCAAGGTGACATCTGGCCTGCACATGAGGTTCTTCTGCTGGAACATCGGTTGCGAGAGGCTGATTTCACCGAACTGGCTCGGCACTCTCCCATCATTCCCAAGAATCGCACTGGGCTTTGGGGGAAAGCACTGTTTGCAGGCTACGAGCGCGACTTCGTCACCGCACTTCACATTCTCATTCCCCAGATAGAGCACATGGTGCGTGTGCATCTGAAACAAGCAGGTGCCAAGACGACGAATCTCGACAAGGATGGCGTCCAGAACGAGAACGGGATGAGCACTTTGATGGACTTGCCGGAGGCCGAACAGGTTTTTGGCAAAGACCTGACCTTTGAACTCAGATCACTGTTCTGCGACGCATTCGGCCCGAATCTCCGCAACGAGCTGGCTCACGGACTGCTTGACGAAAGCGCATGTAGATCACCATACGCCATCTATGCGTGGTGGTTGGCACTGCGACTCACTTTCAATACTTGGTGGAATGCGGCGCACCAGGACGATACCGGGGAGGACTCGAATGGAGAAGCCTGACAACAAGTTCGAGATGACCGTCGATCTCAACGTCCTCGAACACCTCGGCATCAACCTCTATAGCAACATCGCCGCTGTCCTTACCGAAGCGGTGGCCAACGCATGGGATGCGGATGCGTCGAGCGTGCAGATTCGCGTCGATCCGAACAACGAATGGATCGAGATCGAGGACGACGGCATCGGCATGTCCGTCGAAGACTTGAATTGCAAGTACCTGCGCGTCGGCTATCGCCGCCGCGACGAGGATGCGGAGCATGGTTGCAAGACGGCCAAAGGCCGCCCTGTCATGGGCCGCAAGGGCTTGGGCAAGCTGTCGCTGTTCTCCATAGCCGATGTCATCGAAGTGCAGTCCGCCAAAGACGGCGGCAAGCACGGCTTCCGCATGACGGTGTCGGACATCAAGAAGGCCGTCCAAGACAAACAGAAATATCACCCCAAGCCACTGGCGGACGATGCGCTCACGGTGACGCAAGGCACGAAGCTGGTGCTGCGTGAAATCAAGCGACAACGTCTTGGCAAGGGTGTTACGGCGCTGCGCAAGCGTTTGGCTCGGCGCTTCTCGATCATTGGTCAGGCCAACGGCTTCGAGATCAAGATCGACGGCCAGCCCATTTCGGCGACGGATCGCGGCGACTTGCCCAAAGCCCAGTTTCTCTGGACGTTCGAGGGCTACGATCCGGAGCCCAGCACCATCGCGCACGTCGTGGAGCGCGAATCGTTACCCGCACGGTTCGAGGCGTGGGACACGGCGTGGCGCGTGAGCGGCTGGCTCGGCACCGCGCGCAAACCCAAAGACCTCGACGACGACGAGGCAGGCAATCTGAACGGCATCGTGGTTTTCGCCCGAGGCCGCCTATTTCATGAAAACGTCCTCGATCGCCTGAATGACGGACGGCTCTATACCAAGTATCTCACCGGGCAGATTGAGGCGGACTTCCTCGACGCCGACGATCAGCCAGACATCGCTACCAGCGACCGTCAGCGCGTGCAAGAGGACGACGAACGGTACATCCAGTTGATCGCTTTCCTCGGATCACAGCTCAATAAGCTCGAAAAGCGTTGGAACGAATGGCGCAGGAAGCACGAGGTCGAGAAGGCCAAGGAAACATCTCCGGCCCTTGCCGAATGGCTGGAGAGCTTGCGCGAAGGCCATCGGAAGAATGCGGAGACGCTGATTGCAAAACTGAGTGCTCTACCCGTAGACGACGAAGATGACCGCAAGACACTCTACAAGCACGGCATTCTGGCCTTCGAGCGAATGAAGCTGCGCGGTTCCACGGATGAATTCGTGGCGGGGGTGGAGAGCGCCGACAAGCTGCTCGCGGTGCTCGCCGACCGGGATGCGTTGGAGGATTCACTGTACCGTGACATCGTTCGATCGCGGCTCGAAGCCATTCGAGCCTTCCAGAAGATCGTCGACGCCGATGAACAGGAAAAAGTTCTCCAGAAGTATCTATTCGACCATCTTTGGCTGCTCGATCCCTCGTGGGATCGGGCAACGGGAACCGAAGTCATGGAAACGCGGCTCCTGAACTCAGGGATAGTCGTCGACGACTTGACTGAAAAGGAGAAGCTTGGGCGCGTGGATATCAAGTACCGCACGACGGCGGGCAAGCACATCGTGGTTGAGCTGAAGAAAGTTGGGCGCAAGATGAAGCTCCTCGAACTCCAGGAGCAGGGCCAGACCTACGTGGACAAGCTCAAGAAGATTCTGCTCGCACAGAACGAGCCAACGCCGAACATTGAGGTCGTATTCGTGATCGGAAAGCCAATTGAGGAAGAGGCATCGAATCCAGACCGTCTCAAGTCATCGATGGCAGCGATTTCGCCGGGCAGTCGCATCGTCCACTACGACACGCTGATCCGTGGGGCTCAAGAAGCCTATTCGGCCTACATCGAACAGGGCAAAGCACTCGACAAGCTCGAAAAGATCGTGGACAGGATTTGAGGCGGGCGAGATATGACGACGACACCCAACGCATGGATCGCCATCGACCACGGTCTCGGCACCGACCGCAGGCTTGCGCCCTACACGCTGGTCTTGAAGGGTGATCGCTATCTGTATCAAGGCATCGTCGAGAACGATTGGGTGCTCGTGCTGAACCCTGCCGGGGAGATCGCTCGCGCCGGGCGTGTGCTGCGGGTTCGCTCAGACCTCGAAACCACCACTCTGTTCTTCGATCGGGTGTCCGTCATCGGCGCTCCGGTCCCGGTCGCCAGCGTCTCGCTGGCTCCGCCGTCGTCGGGAAGCATCGGTCGCATCCAGTGGGAGGATTTCGTCGCGGCCTTGTCCACGGCGCTGCACCAGACCGTGGACGGTGTGCCGTTGATTGAGAATCAGGCCTACATCCGCGAACTGCTACAGCTGGCTGTGATGGATGATCTGCTCGGACCGGCGGGTGGCCCGCACGAGCGCATCGTGGACATGAGTGTGCGCGATCGCTATCTGGTCGGCAAACTGGCACCGCGCGAGGATGCCCAAGGCGGCATTGAGGGGCTGGAAGGCCCGCTGGCCGAGGAGGATGTCGAGGAACCTGCCGACCCCATCGTGCCCGGCCAGCACGAGCCCGGTGCCGAGTTCGGCACAGCCACAGGGCGAGTAGAGCCTGAATCGGACTCCTCTGACGAGATCGACGCCGCCAGCAATCAATCACTGGTGCCGAGCAGCTTCGGAATGACCTTCTGCGTCGATGGTGACGTCCAGCGCATCGAGATAGAGGCGCGTTGGGGTTGCTACGAGCGGGTTCCGAACGAGGAGCACGAGCTGACGCGGCCCAATGGACAGAAAGCCAAGGTTTGGCAACGGATTCCCTGCGGCGGGAAGCTGGTGCTGCGGCTTGCCGAAGGCGTGATCCCCCATCAGGCACCGGACGCGAATCGTCCGGCAGTGCGGATACAGGGCTCCATCCGCGCCAAGAACGCTAATGGTGACCGTCTGGTGACGCTGTTCCTGATCAACGCCCAGGAAGAACCAGATACCAACCGCGACACAGCGTGGCTGTTCCAGCCAGAACTGATCGTGCGCGCGGAGGCAGAGGCCTCCACCCGTGCCATCTTCCGCCGCCGCCCCGTGCTGGATGCCGACGGCATGGATGCCGAACGCGAGTCGCTGGAAATGATCTACCGCAACCGCGTGGAGTTCGCGGTCGGGCATGGCGTCGCCGTCCATGCCGAAACGGCGGACGATGTGACTCTGGCCACGGAAGTGCGCACCACCGTGCTTCCGCAATACGAAGTGCAGGTCACGGAGACGCCAGGACTCGACGCAGCAGATCGTCCGGCGATGAAGCAGATGGTGGAAAGCGGCCTGCTCGACATGCATCGGCTCGCCACATTGAGCGTCGACGAGTTGGTCGCCGCCCTGAACGTACTGACGAACGACTATGCGGCGTGGATCGCCGAGCAGCGCGGGCGCATCGGCAAGGATGTGGTCGGGCATGACACGTCGGCTGCTCAGGCGCTGGATCGGTGCAAGGAAATCCAAGCGCGCCTGCAGCAAGGCATCGACACCCTGAAGAACGACGAAAACGCACTGGCGGCTTTCCGCTTCGCCAACAAGTCGATGGCGATCCAGCGTGTGCGCAGCCAGTACGCGCTCGAAGTACGGCGAGGCCGGGACGTAACGGTCGATCAGTTCGATCTGCCGAAGAACCGAAGCTGGCGTCCGTTCCAGTTGGCGTTCCTGCTGCTGTCGATTCCGTCGCTGGCCGACCCGACGCATCCGGATCGCGTGCAGCCGATGGAAGCCCATGCCGATCTGCTATGGTTTCCCACCGGCGGTGGCAAGACCGAGGCCTACCTGGGCGTGGCGGCGTTCACGATGGCGATCCGCCGTCTACAAGGAAAACTCGGCGGCTACGACGCCTCGCGCGGTCTGGCCGTGATCATGCGCTACACGCTGCGTTTGCTGACCTTGCAGCAGTTCCAGCGTGCCACCGCGCTGATCTGCGCGATGGAGGTGCTGCGGCGCGAGGCACTGGCAGCTGGTGATTCGTCCTTGGGTCATGAGCCTTTCACCATCGGCCTGTGGGTCGGCAACAAGGTGACGCCCGGCACGACCGAGGACAGTCACCGCGCCATTGAGGACATCCGCAACCCTGGTAGACACCACGCCGGGGCAACGTCTCCCGTGCAACTGACTAGTTGCCCCTGGTGTGGCTCCGACATCGCTCCGGGGCGCGATGTGGAGGTCGATAAGCACCAAGGGCGCACCTTGGTCTATTGCGGCGACAAGAAAGGCCGTTGTGATTTCTCTCGTGGCAAGTCCAGCAAGTCATCGCACCCCGGAATCCCGGTACTGACGGTGGACGAAGAGATCTACCACCGCCCGCCGACGATGATGATCGCCACCGTGGACAAGTTCGCCATGATGGCCTGGCGCGGGCAGGTGCGCACGCTGTTCGGTCGTGTGCATCAGGAATGCGAGCGTCATGGCCTGCTATGGCCTGGTTGCGAATGTAATACCGGGCACCGTGCGACCAAGGGGCTACCTGCTGCTGCAGTGAAGCCCGTCGCCCCCATTCGACCGCCCGATCTGATCATCCAGGACGAGTTCCACCTCATCAGCGGGCCGCTGGGCACAATGGTCGGTCTGTACGAGTCCGCCGTCGATGAACTGTGCGGCTGGACGCTCAATGGAAAGACCGTCAAACCGAAGATCGTCGCCTCCACGGCGACGGTGCGCAAAGCCAAAGAACAGGTGAACAACGTGTTCATGCGGCGCGTTTCGGTCTTCCCACCGCATGGCTTGGACGTGGAGGATAACTACTTTTCGGTGCAGCGCCCGATCGAAGAGCGGCCTGGACGGCGCTATCTGGGCGTGTGCTCACCCGGCAGCTCACGGCCCGCGATGTTGATCCGTGTCTATACCGCTTTCCTCACAGCCGCCCAAGCCTTGTTCGACCGCTTCGGCGAGCCTGCCGATCCGTACATGACAATGGTCGGCTATTTCAACTCGCTGCGCGAGTTGGGCGGGATGCGGCGCTTGGCAGAGGATGACGTGCAGACGCGCTCCTACCGCGTTCAGATGAGCATGGTCGAACGGCCCGCGCTCGCCCAGCGCAGCGTCAGCAACATCCGCGAGTTGACCTCGCGCGTTTCCAGTCAGGACATCCCGAAATACCTCGACGATCTGGAAGTCAAGTTCAAGGCTAGGTTCGACGCGGCCACAGGGAAGTACGTGACGAAATGGAACGAGGGCGATACCCGTGCGATCGATGTGGTACTGGCGACCAATATGCTGTCGGTTGGCGTGGACGTGAACCGACTGGGCCTGATGGCGGTGAACGGTCAGCCCAAGGGCACGGCGGAATACATCCAGGCCACCAGCCGTGTGGGCCGTTCTTTCCCGGGTCTGGTCTGCACCGTGCTCACATGGGCTCGTCCGCGTGACCTCTCGCACTATGAGACCTTCGAGCATTACCACGCGACCTTCTACAAGCATGTGGAAGCACAGTCGGTGACCCCGTTCTCGCCGCGTGCAATGGATCGTGGCTTGACTGGCGCGCTCCTCTCATTGATGCGGCTGGAGAACGATGCCTTCAGTCCGAATGTGGGCGCAGGCGAACTGGATAAATCCGACAAGCCCGAGATTGTTGATGCCATTGATGTGCTGGTGAAGCGGGCTTGGAATGTTAGCGAGGCGATGACCATCAAGAGCCTGGCTGAGCGTGAACTGAAGGAACGCGCGGACGAATGGGCGCAGGAAGTGAGCGTGCCCGGCCGCACGCTGGCTTACGAAAAGCGTGGCGCACAGGCGGCAACGATGGTTGGGTTGCTCAAATCACCGGGCCTCCATGCGTGGGACAACTGGACGGTGCCGATGTCGATGCGCGAAGTCGAACCAGGCGTGCGCCTGATTATGAACACGGGGCACATCTCGGACGATCACGAGTGGAAGCCCCGACCAGCGCCAAAGGACGAGGACTGACCATGGCCACCTATAGAACACCCATCGGCGAAGTCCGCCCCAGTCAACTGCTCTGGACGTACGGGCCAGGCGCGCTGATCGACTTGCCGAGTCTCTCGGTGGTAACGTTGGGCATTGATCAGTGGGAAAAGGAGCGCTGCCAACCCATTACTGAGCCGCGCCTGCTTGACGCCGTACGCAAGGTTCTCGGGGCGCAGGTGGAGAACTTGCGCATGCCACCCTTCCAGAAGAGCGAACTCGTCGATCCGTGGTCGGCAGAGGCAAACATCGGCGTGCCCGTTCGCCCGTTTCCGCGCTGGATGCGCTGCGTGAAATGTGGCCTGCTGTCGCCATTTGACGCGGGGTTGTTCGATATCAAGGAAAACCGCTTCCGTCCGGAACGCACTCGCTTCGTCCACAAGGGGTGCCGCGGCTCCAAAGGCGACCAGCCCGCGAAGGATGCCGACGCCGTTCCAGCGCGTTTCCTCTTGGCCTGCCGCGACGGTCACCTTGATGATTTCCCGTGGCACTACTTCGTTCACGGCGGCAACAGCTCGTGCAAGGGGACGCTGCGCTTCTTCGAAAGCGGGGCTTCGTTGCAGACCGAGAACCTGTGGGTGAAGTGTGATGCTTGTGGGGCGTCGCGCAGCATGGCCCATGCCTTCGGCAAGGCTGGCAAGGAGAACCTGCCAAGCTGCCGAGGCAGGCATCCCCATCTTGACCTCTTCGACGAAGAGTGCGACGAGGAAGCACGTGCCGTCCTGCTAGGGTCGACGAACAGTTGGTTCCCGATCACGCTGTCGGCGCTTGCCATTCCGCAGGCCAAAGACCCACTCGACCAATTGATTCAGGATGGCTGGGCTGTCTTTCAGGGAATCACAGCTGAAGCGATGGTGCCAATCGTGGTGCAAACATTGAAGGTTACGGGCGGATTACCGGGAATCGAAAAGCATTCGGCATCGGATATCTGGGCTGCCATCGAAGTCTATCGCAATAGCGGTGGGCAGGAGACCGTCGGTGAGGACGACATCAAGGGGCCCGAATGGGAGGTGTTGACGGCGGCCAATCCATCCTCCGACTACCCGCACTTCATGAGCAAAAAGGTAGGCACACCCACGGGCTTTGAGAGCCGGATCGCCAGAGTGCTGTTGCTGGAGCGGCTACGCGAAGTCAATGCTCTGTTGGGCTTCACCCGCGTGGAAGCGCCCGAAGAAGCGAGCGATCTGAATGAACGTCCGCAAATGGCAGGTCTCTCACGCCGCAAGCCGGATTGGGTTCCAGCGAATCAGGTTCACGGCGAGGGTATTTTCATCCAATTCGATGAAGCGACACTGCAGGCGTGGGAGGCGCAGGCTGGCGTCCAGGGCGTGGACGCGATGCTCAGGGCGGGCCATAGTGGGTGGCGCAATTCGCGCCGCCTAGACCCGAGCGTGGGCTATCCCGGCATCCGCTACGCCATGCTCCACACGCTCTCGCACCTGCTCATCCGCGAACTGGCGCTGGAGTGCGGCTACAACGCAGCGAGCATCCGCGAGCGCATCTATGCCGACATGTCGAGTGCGAGCCCTCAAGCAGGCATCCTCATCTACACGGCGGCAGCCGATTCCGATGGAACGCTGGGTGGCCTCGTCGATCTGGGCAAACCGGAAAACCTCGGTCGGCTGCTGCGGCAAGCGCTGAACCGGTCGAAGATCTGTTCGTCCGATCCGCTGTGTTCGGAGCACGATCCGGGCAAAGACCGTTCGTTGCATGCGGCGGCCTGCCATGCGTGTAGTCTGGTGGCCGAAACCTCGTGCGAACGGGGTAACCGATACCTCGACAGATCATTGCTAGTGCAGACCATCGACCGAGGCGATGCCGCGTTCTTCGCAGGGCTGTGACATGGAAAGATTGCTGGAAACCGTCACAGCCGTGGTCTGTCTCGTGTCGCCGGAGAAAGTGCGGGCGCTGGCAGGTGCGATCCGGAAAACCGAGGATGCGAAGGCGAACGTCTTCCTGTCGGATGTTGTCGGCACAGCTGCGGCTAAAACCGTCGTCGAACGGCTCGTCGATGCTTGGCGAGCCACGTCGGTCGGCTCCAGCGAACTCGCCTCTATGCTGCTCGCCGCTAGTCATGCATTCGTGAACGTGTCTAAGCACCAGTCCACCGAACTCGTCTGGACGGGACCGACGACGCCCTTCGTATCGGCTCGTCGAACGGAGCAGGCGTTGTTGCAAGTTATCGGTGCAGCCAAACAGAACTTGTTCATCACCAGCTTCGTGGCCTATGACGTCTCGACCATCATCAAGGCGCTGAACGCGGCAAGTGATCGCGGAGTGATCATCTCCATGCTGCTTGAGTTGTCCCAGGAGCACGGCGGCAGCATTACCTTCGATGCGATAGGTAAGATGAGAACACTGGTCCCTACCGCGAAGCTCTACGCTTGGCGTGAGCGGGCGGCACATTTCGCCGACGGACGGGTTCATGCCAAAGTCGCGGTCGCCGACGGTGATTTGTGCTTCATCACCAGTGCCAATCTGACCGGCCATGCGATGGAGCAGAACATGGAGGCTGGTGTGCTTCTCACTGGCGGGCAGATTCCCAAGCTGCTACTTGACCATTTGCAGGCACTGGTGGATACGAGAACGGTTTCGCTTGTGTAGTGCTGCGCCGAATCTGCATAAGGGCTGACTATCTTTTAGGCTGGGAGCAATAAGAGCAGTACGACTCTCGTAGATTCTATTCAGCACGCAGACATGGCTCGCTCTGATGAACGGAAAATTAACTGCAACCCCAAATACTTTGCACCTCAAATTATTGATTACGTTGGATAAATTGAAAAATATCATTGCTTAACGTCAATAACTCGTCTGATCTTGGTGGCAGTTGAGCAAGTCGACGTTCAAGAGCAAGACCTTTTTTGTTTCAGCATGACTCCAGCACCGTACTTCGCTGGACTACACCACAGCTCGTTGTGGCAGGTTTATCAATAGCTTACGCGAGTTCATCCTATGCCGGTGCTTTCCGAAATTTGACCCGGCTTCCGACCGCTTGGCTCCCAACAGGCTCCTGGAATCGGGTCTTTCCGAGGAGTCAGCTATGGCCAAGATCAAACTCACAAAGTCCGCAGTCGATGCGGCACAACCCCAAGCGCAGCCCATCGAACTGCGCGACACCCTCGTTCCCGGCTTCCTGTGCAAGATCACCCCGGCCGGCCGCAAGGTGTTCATGCTTCAGTACCGCACGAACGCCGGCGAGCGCCGCAAGCCCACCTTGGGCTTGTTCGGGGAACTGACCGTTGAACAGGCCTGCAAATTCCGCTGGGTCATTACACTACCTGCCGACCCGCGTGCCGCTGCTCAAACGTGTGGGCGCAGTCGCGCCGCAACACGTCTGCATCGTCGCCGGTCAGGTACGCATTGATGGCGTCCCCGCGGCCGCCGTGCTGCCCGCCGACCGGATGGGCCGGGCGCTGCCGTCCTTACAGCTTTGCCGCCGTCTCGAACCGGGCGAACTGTTCCTGTTGAGCGTGACCAATCCGACACCGTTCGACAGCCGCTACTTCGGCCCAGTCAGCGCATCCGCCGTGATCGGTGTCGCGCATCCGGTGTGGCTGGAGTCCCGCCCATGATGGCCGCCGATTCGCTGCACGTAACCGTGCATCTTCTCGTGCCATCAGGCGTGTCGATCCAGTGGCTTTTCGGCTGTTGTCGCGCGTGCAGTGCGAGCGCATCCGCGCTGCACTTCGCGCTGCCTTCCCATGTGCAGGCGTCTTGCCTCGAACGCGCCCGGCCTGCGGCCATCGCAGCGTTCGCCGGCGCGCTAGCTGCTCGCGCTGTAGCGCCGCCGGGCCGCCGACGCCCGGGGCGACAGCGAAGGGCAAAGGCGGAAGGCAAGACAAAAGGACGCGGCACCGGGCCGCGTCGAAAGCCTGTCTGCACATGGGGGTGGCGCGGGGATCGCGCCAATGCAGGCATGCCCGCGTGCTTCGCACGACCGGACACGCCAGAGCTTGCAGGAGGAACGGCGATGACCGACCGCCGCGACGACGATTTCCGAGTGCGCCCCACCTTCGGCGTAGCGGGCACGCTGCAACAGCGTTCGGCCGAGCTGGCGATAGTCTTGCCTGGTCTTGCTACTCAAGCTGGCAAATTCATCGGCCGGAAGCATGGCTTTCATCTCGCGCCGGCAACTCTCAATGAGCGCAACCATCTCATCCGCGTCGATCATTTCATCCGACCGTGGAGCATCGCTTTCAAATCGGCGATGGCCTTTATGCGTTCTTGACGCTCGGCTTCTGACTGTTGCACAGGGGCGCGCAACTGCGCTGCTTCCATCGCCTCCTGCCGATTCTTGCGCCAGCGGGCGATGCTCGGTGCGAACTCAGGGATGAATTCCCCCGTGGCGGCGCGGTTCATCACGGCCAATAGCCATGAGCGCACGGAGCGGATGCCCGCGTGCTTGCCACTACCGGCTGCCGACAGAACGCCAGCCAGTTCGTCAGCGACAAGCTGTATCTGTTGTGTTGTGAGCGAGGGCCCGAAACGGCGGGTTACGTCGCTTATGACGCGCAGGTAGGGTAGAAGGGAAGGGTGCGACAAGTCCAAGGGCGCGGAAGTCTCTCCAGTTTGCGGAGAGTTATCCACAGCCCCGGTCTGTAGTAGTGGTTTTATATTTTTAACTACTACTTCTTCCTTGTATTCACCTACACCTATATCACCGCCCTGACCGGCGACGGATGTGCCGTCTACGGTTTCTCCGTCGCCGGCCAAGCCGGCCATGGATGTTTGTGGCACCTTTTGCGAGACTGGTGTCAACACGGACTCCCATCGCCAAAGCCCTTCTTCGTCCTGGAATTTCCTCCGTGCCAGGTAGCCGGCATCTTCAAGTTCGCGCAGGATGCGGCGGCAAAGGTCTCGCCCAAGATGGCCTTTCGCTCGCGACTGATCGTGCAGCACGCGCGGCAGTGCGACAGCGCGCAGCTGCCAGTTACGGCCTAGCGAGAGCAAGTGGCAAGCCACGCCTCGGGCTTCATAGCTCAACCGGGAGTCGCGTAACAGGCTGCAAGGCAGAGACCACCAGTATTCGGCGGAGTCGTCAACGCGGATGCGGCTCATGACTTCGCCCTCTTGCGAGCCAGACAACCAGCGTGCTCACGCTCCGCAGCCTGAGTCTCAAGCCATGCGTCGATCTCGTGGGCAAAAAAGCCAATCGAACGGCCGCCGGGACCAAGCCGAACTGGTTTTGGAAAGTCTTCAGTCTGGCAAAGGCGCCAGAGGGTTGTCCTGCTGATCGCAATTTTGTCGCAGACATCCTGAACCTTGATGACGCGCATGAAACACCTCGAATGATCTTGAACACGAGGCTATGCTGCGACTGACTGAAGCCGTGCGCACGGACATTAAATATGCGAAAAACAGCGTCACTTTCTGTCCGTCGTAAATCCCCTCCAGCGGATGCGAGCTGCTAGATCAATCCGGAGAGTTTATAGAAACGCCTTGAAAACTGATCCGGTAGCTGATTTCACCGGATACGTGTTTGTCACCATGGAGGTAGCATCTTTCCCCCTTACGCATCTTGCGAAGCATGGTTTTAGCGCGCTGAATACTGGTTACTGGGTTTTCTCCCGCTTCGTGAAAGACTGCGGCCAAGCAACGTACCGCGTCGGACTCCAGGACTTGGTCCCCCCGTTTTCTCTCTCTCCCGCTATTTGCAACGCCAAGCGTCCAACCAGCGATGTGGCAGATCCAAACGAACTCCATCGCGGTATCAAGCTCGACGGCAAGTGATGGTCTGCCTCTTTTATTAGACGCGAGTCCGTCTGCAACCATTTGAAGTGTGTGCAGGTTGTGTTGGATCAGGACGCGCTCATGACTACGTGTTGATTCGATATTTAGCTCCGCCCACAACTGCTCGACATCCGGCTCATTAGCTGCCGCATCAGGTGTGCCCGACGACAAATACCGATTTTCCTCACTTAGAAGCCACTCGATCTCATCAGGCTTTAAACCCATCAATGCTTCCTGCAGTAGGTGAACAGCTTTGGCGACGGCCTGGTAGCGTTTTTTTCTCTCTTCGTCTTTGAGGGGTTTGGCTTGGCCCGCATGCCACTTCGCCAACGTTTTAAGCTGCTCGGAAAAAGCAGCGGGGTCTCTGAAAACGGGAAGGCCACAACGGGTTCTGCGAGCAAAAATTTCATATTCAATTTGACCGAGAGGGAGAAAAGCCTGCCCATCGCTTGATGTTGTACTCGGCTTCATACTTGCCCCTTCCATTCATCCAACTTGTCCGCCCATTCCTGCATCATGGCGCGACGCTCATCGAAATAGGTGGCGTGGTTGTAGGTACGACGCACATTGTTCTGGTCAGCATGGGCAAGCTGGGCTTCGATGGCATCTGGGCGGTAGCCCATCTCATTAAGACGGGTACTGCCGCTGGTCCGCGTGGCGTGTGGGCTATAGGTGCCGCTCCACCCCAAAGCCTTGATCGCCTGGCGAAGTGATGCGGCGGACATTGGGGCGTTGCGATCATCTCGGCCTGGAAACAAGTGCTTGCGGTTGCCGGTAATGGCATGCAGTCCTTTGAGCATCTCCACTGCCTGTCGTGGCAGAGGTACGACGTGCTCCTTGCGTGCTTTCATGCGCTGCGCCGGGATACGCCAAACAGCCTTCTCAAGGTCAAACTCATCCCAGGCCGCCTCGGCCACTTCGGTCGGTCGCGCCAGGGTCCACCACATCAGTTGCATGCAATGACTTACCTGAAAGCTGCAGCGGTGGTTTGCGAAGTCGCTCAGCAGTTTGCCGATCTGCTCTTTACTCAGCGCCGGCTTGTGCTGGGTCTTGTTTGCTGGTAGCGCCTTGCGCACCGGCCAAACCGGGTCGCTGTCGGCTCGCAAGGTGGCGACGGCGAACTCGAACACGGCGGACATGGTGCGCCGCGCCTCGGCGGCGACCGTGGGCGCGCCACGCTTTACTGTTTTCTGCAGGATGTCCAGGACATGGGCTGGCGTTATTTCGCGAACCGGCATATTGCCGATACTGGGGAACACCACGCGCTCCAGCATATCCAGACGCCGGTTCTTGGTGACATCTTCCCAGTCCTTTGTCTGCAGCCACTCCTTGGCGACGATCTCGAAGGTGTTCTTAGCTTCGCTGGCTTGCCGGATGCGGTCGAGCTGCCTTTGCTGGGCGGGATTGATGCCTTGCTTGACCAGTTTGCGTGCGGCCTCGCTGCGTTCCCTGGCTTCAGAGAGCGTAACGGCAGGGTATTCGCCAAGCGCAAACATGCTGGCCTTGCCATCCAGTGTGAAGCGGTATCGCCAAGCCTTGACTCCGTTGGGCTTGACTTCGAGGTAAAGCCCGCGCTGGTCATTCAAGCGGTAGAGCTTCTCCTTGGGCTTGGCGTTGCGGCAGTGCGCGTCGGTAAGCATGGTGGCTGACTCCTTGTCATGGTGACAGCTTCACTATACTCATTTATTCGCACGCTATCCAAGGACTGTACTCACCATCGTACTCAGTGATGCTTTGGCTGCTCGGGAAACGCGAAGGAGCACCATGAAACAATAAAACCGCGCAACTGCGTGGTTTTATTGGGGTTTTCATACCTTCCCGGTGTTTCATGAAACATCAGGAAAACGGCTTGGCGACTCAGACGTTGAACAGGAAGTTCAGCACATCGCCATCCTTGACGATGTATTCCTTGCCTTCTGCCCGCATCTTGCCGGCTTCCTTCGCGCCTTGCTCGCCCTTGTAGGCGATGAAGTCGTCAAAGCCGATGGTCTGGGCGCGGATGAAGCCGCGTTCGAAGTCGGTGTGGATCACGCCGGCAGCCTGCGGTGCGGTGGCGCCGATCGGTACCGTCCAGGCGCGCACTTCCTTCACGCCGGCGGTGAAGTAGGTTTGCAGGCCAAGCAGGCGGAAACCGGCGCGGATCACGCGGTTCAGGCCCGGCTCGTCCATGCCCATGTCGGAGAGGAATTCCAGCTTGTCGGCGTCGTCCATGTCGGCGATTTCCGCTTCGATGGCTGCGCAGACGGCCACGACCGGTGCGTTTTCCTTGTCAGCATACGCCCGCACGGCGTCGAGGTGCGGATTGTTCTCGAAACCGTCTTCCTTTACGTTGGCCACATACATCGCCGGCTTGGCGGTGATCAGGCACAGTGGTTTGAGCAGCGCGCGTTCTTCGTCGGAAAGGTCCATGCCGCGTACCGGCTTGGCCTGGTTGAGTTGTTCGACGCAGCGTTCGAGGACCGCGACCATGCGTGCCGCTTCCTTGTCGTTACCCGACTTGGCGGCCTTGGCGTTGCGCTGCAGGGTTTTCTCCACCGTGCCGAGATCGGCCAGCGCGAGTTCGGTGTTGATCACTTCGATGTCCGACAGTGGGTCGATCTTGCCGGCGACGTGGATCACGTTCTCGTCGGCGAAGCAGCGCACCACGTGCGTGATGGCATCGGTTTCGCGGATGTTGGCGAGGAACTGGTTGCCCAGGCCTTCACCCTTCGACGCGCCCGCGACCAGGCCCGCGATGTCGACGAATTCGACCACCGCCGGGACGATGCGCTCAGGCTTGACGATGCCCGCCAGGGCGTCGAGGCGCGGATCCGGCACTTCCACCACGCCGACGTTGGGTTCGATGGTGCAGAACGGATAGTTCTCGGCAGCAATGCCTGCCTTGGTCAGCGCATTGAAGAGGGTGGACTTGCCCACGTTGGGCAAGCCGACGATGCCACATTTCAGGCTCATGATCGGGACCGCAGAAAGACGAAACCGCTATTCTAGCGGACCGGGCCCCGCCATGCCGCGCTGCCGCACCTTGAAGGCTATAATCGCCGCATGAATTCCCGCCCCCATACTTCCACCGGCGGCCCTGTTCAGGCCTCGGCTTTAGCCACTGCGCGTTTCCAGATCATCGTGGTCGGCGGCGGTATTGTCGGCAAGGCATGCGCGCTGCAGCTCGGCCAGCTCGGGCTGCGGGTGGCGCTGCTGGCACCGCCGGCGTTGCCGCGAAGCGGCGGGGCGCAACCGTGGCTGGCCCCCGGCGAGTCGTGGGATGCGCGTATCTACGCATTGTCCGCCAGCGCCCAGGCATTGCTCGAGCAGTTGCGCGTGTGGCCGTCGCTCGATACCACGCGTTACCAGCCGGTGAGCGACATGCGTGTGTTCGGCGATGCCAGTGCCCAGCGCGGCGTTACCGACCACGGTGGCGACTTGCATTTCTCCGCCTATGGCGCGGCGGTACCGCAACTGGCCTGGATCGTCGAGTCCGGGCATATCGAGCAGACGCTCGACACCGCCCTGCGCTTTCAATCGCATGTCACGATCTTCCCGCATCTCGGCCAGGCTTTGTCGCTGGGCCCGGAGCGGGCCGTGCTGACGCTTGATGATGGCCGCATGCTGGAAGCGGAATGCGTGATCGGCGCGGACGGTGCCGGTTCGTGGGTCCGCAGCGCATGCGGGATCGGCGTGTCGGCGCGCCCTTACCGTCAGCTTGGCGTGGTTGCCAATTTTCGCGCCGAGCGCGCACATCAGAACACTGCCTGGCAGTGGTTCCTTGGTGCGGGCAAGGATGAGGCCTCGGCATCCGGCGAGATCCTGGCCTTGCTGCCGTTGCCGGACAACCATCTTTCCATGGTGTGGTCCGCCGGCGAGGCGCACGCCACGCAATTGCTGGCACTTGATGACGCCCAGCTGGCGCAGGCTGTGGAGCAGGCGGCGGCAGGCGCGGTGCGGGCCCGCTTCGGCGCGCTGCAGTGCGTCACGCGACCCAAGGGATTTCCGCTTACGCTGCAGCAGGCGGAGGTGACTGTGGCGCATCGGATGGTGCTGATCGGCGATGCCGCGCACGTGGTGCATCCGCTCGCGGGGCAGGGCGTCAACCTCGGCTTGCGCGATGTTGCGGAACTTGGCCGGGTATTTGCCGCCAAAGAAGCGTTCCGCGATCATGGCGATCTGCGGTTGTTGCGTCGCTATGCACGTGCGCGGAGCGAGGATGTGCTCGCCTTGACCGCCACCACCGACGGCCTGCAACGCCTGTTCGCCGCGCCCGGCCCGCTGGCCTACGGCATGCGCAATGCCGGCATGCGCCTGGTGAGCGCGGTCGCGCCGCTCAAGCGTTTGCTCGTCGATCGGGCGCTGGGCTGATTGATGGGACTCGTCTCGATCTTAAAAGGAATGTTCATGTTTCAACGCAGTTTGCGTCGTGGCTTGATGGTGGCCGCCATGGCCAGCGCCTGTGTTCTCGGTCTGGGTGTTGCCTCGCATGCCAGTGCGGCCGATCCGACACCAGCGAAGCTGGCCGAATCGCTGCGCAAGGCGTTTGGCCAGGAGGTCGAGGTCAAGGCCGTCACCAAGACGCCGGTACCCGGACTGTACGAAGTCAATGTCGGCGCGCAGATTATCTACAGCGACGCGACTGGGCGCTATCTGTTCAACGGCGAACTGCTTGACGTGCAGGCCGGCACCAACCTGACCGAGGAACGCCTCTCGGATCTCAATCGCATCAAGTGGTCCGACCTGCCGCTGAAGCAGGCGGTGAAATGGGTCAAGGGCGACGGCAGCCGGCATATCGCCGTATTCTCGGATCCCAACTGCGGCTACTGCAAGCGTTTGGAACAGACCTTCCAGGAGATGGATAACATCACGGTCCATACTTTCCTGTTCCCGATTCTCTCGCCGGATTCCACGCTCAAGTCGCGGCAGGTTTGGTGTGCCTCGGATCGCGTCAAAGTCTGGCGCGACTGGATGATCTCGCGTGTCTCGCCCACCGGCGCCTCCAGCTGCAGCACGCCGCTGGACCGGAACCTGGCCCTCGGCAAGAAACTCGGCGTGAGCGGCACACCTGCCATCTTCTTCACTGATGGCACGCGCGTGCCCGGCGCCGCGGATGCAGCCACGCTCGAACGCAAGTTTGCATCGATCAAGAAGTAAGCGCAGAAGCGGGTAGTGAGGTTAGTGGCGAGGTCGGCGACCCATCGCCTCCCCCGGTCCGGTAATAGCAGAACAGCTGGGCGGGAGCGCTACAATACGCGCATGACGCCTATCCGCTACACCATCGAACCGAGCCATCCCGAAGCGCATTTGTTTACGGTGACGCTCACCGTGGCCGAACCGGATCCGGCCGGCCAGCGCTTCGCCTTGCCTGCGTGGATTCCTGGCAGCTACATGATCCGGGAATTCGCGCGGCATATCGTCTCGATCCGTGCCGCGGCGGATGGCAAGGCAGTACGGCTGCGCAAGCTCGACAAGCACACCTGGGAGGCAGCGCGCTGCAGCGGACCGCTCACGCTGACCTACGAGATCTACGCCTGGGACCTATCGGTGCGGGCGTCGCATCTCGATGCGACGCATGGGTTCTTCAACGGCACCTCGGTGTTCCTCTGCGTCGAAGGGCAAGAACATGCGCCGTGCCGCATCGATATCCGCCGACCGTACGGCACACGCTATCGCAGCTGGCGCGTCGCTACCGCATTGCGTGAAGCGACAGGGCGCGGCGGTGCCAAGCGTTATGGCTTCGGCGTGTACGAGGCGCGTGACTATGACGAGCTGATCGACCATCCGGTGGAAATGGGTGAGTTCGCCCTGGCCTCATTCGAAGCCGGGGGCGCGCAGCATGACGTGGTGTTCACGGGGGTGGTGCCTAATCTCGACCTCGAACGGATCTGCCGCGACCTGCGGCAGGTCTGCCAGACGCAGATGCGCCTGTTCGATCCGCGTCACGGCAAGGCGCCTTTCCTCGACATGTCGCAGCGCTATGTCTTCATGACCATGGTAACTACCGACGGTTACGGTGGCCTTGAGCATCGCGCCAGCACGGCGCTGATCTGTGCGCGCGGCGATCTGCCCGTGATCGGCAAGCCGGAAACGACGGACGGTTATCGTACCTTCCTCGGCTTGTGCAGCCACGAGTATTTCCACACCTGGAACGTCAAGCGCATCAAGCCTGCGGCATTCGTGCCGTATGCGCTCGCCGCCGAAACCTACACGCCATTGCTGTGGCTGTTCGAGGGCTTCACCAGCTACTACGACGACCTGACGCTGGTGCGCAGCGGCCTGATTACGCCAGAGCAGTATCTCGGGTTGCTGGCCAAGACCTGGAACGGTGTGTTGCGCGGCAGTGGCCGTCGCCGCCAGAGCGTCGCCGAGAGCTCCTTCGATGCGTGGACCAAGTACTACCGGCAGGATGAAAACGCACCGAATGCGATCGTCAGCTACTACGCCAAAGGTGCGCTGGTCGCTCTTGTGCTTGACCTGACGATCCGCAGCAAGACCGCCGGCAAGCGTTCGCTCGACGATGTCATGCGCGCCTTGTGGACGCGCTATGGGCAGGATTTCTATGCGCCGCAAGCGCAGCAGCGTGGCGTCACGCTGGACGACGTGCTGGCGCTGTTCGACGAGATCAGCGGCCTGTCGCTCGGACGGCTGATCCGCAGCCTGACGGAAGGGACCGGTGAGCTGCCACTCATGCCGCTGCTCAAGACATTCGGTGTGAAGAGCGCGGATGCGCCAGCGGCGTTTGCGCCGCTGGGGGCCAAGGTCAGCGCCGAAGGACCGCTGCTGCGCGTACGCCAGGTTCTCGACGGCAGTCCGGCACAGCGTGCCGGGCTGGCAGCCGACGATATCCTGGTGGCGCTCGATGGCCTGCGCATTGCGGGTGATCAACTTGATCGCATGCTGGCCCGCTACCGGCCCGGGGATCTCGTCGAGATTCATTACTTCCGGCGCGACGTGCTTGGCGTGGCGGAGGTGCTGTTGCGGCCGGACCACAACACGGCCTACCGGCTCGCGCTTGCGCCTGGCCGGCATGCGCTGCGGCAACATTGGCTCGGCGCCTGACCGGTCATCATGCAATACGCGCACGACGTCCGGTCGTTCGTCTTCAGCCACTATGCGTACCGTGGGGTGCGTACCGCCGCCGGCGTGATCGGCCTGGCCATGCTGGCCATGAACTTCACCGACATGCGTACCGCCATGGTGGTATCCATCGGTGCGCTGTGTACCGCACAGATGGACTTGCCCAGCCCCTTGCGGCACAAGTTCAACGAGATGCTGGCCAGCACCTTGCTTTGTACTGCCGTGACGCTGGTGGTGTCGCTCGCCTCTGGCATTCCGTGGTTGCTGCCGATCCTGCTGGTGGCCATCAGCTTTTTCTCCGGCATGCTCACGGTCTACGGCAACAAGACCATGCCGCTGCAGTTCTCCATGCTGTTCATCATGGCGCTGACGCTGATGGGCGACTTTGCGTTTCGCAATGCCCTTACGCACGCGCTGCTGTTCGCTGCGGGCGGCTTCCTGTACATGGCCTATGCGCTGGCCGTCAGCTGGTTGCTGCGCCGGCGCACCAAAGAGCAGATCCTGGCGGAGTGCCTGTTCGAGCAGGCCCAGTACCTGGAGATCAAGGCCGGCTTCTATGACATGTCGGTCGATTTCGATGCGCAGTTCAACCAGCTGGTGCGGCAGCAGATCGTACTGGCAGAGCGCCAGCAGATGGCGCGCGACCTGGTACTGCGCGACGTACGCACGGCCGAGGACCGGCGCCTGCTGCAGATCCACCTGCGCATGCTGGATGTCTACGAGTACATCCTCTCGACCAACACCGATTACCAGACGCTGCGCAAGGAATTCGCCGGCACCGACATCCTGGATTTCCTCGGCCGTATGGTCCATCGGCTGCAGGAAGACATGGAAGATGTTGCCTACGCAGTGACGCGCAATCGCGCGTCTTACGCAACTACCGACTACGCGGCGGATATCCGCGCCATCGAAACAGAGTTAAGCGAGCTGGGTCACAGTCCGCACGGTATCTCGCAAACGGCGATGACGGCGCTGTCCGATACTTTCGAGATGATTCGCGGCGCGGTCGTGCTGATCGGCCAGCTGCATGCCGCGACGCGCGCCGAGGCGGATGCCGGCGCTGGCATGTCGATTGGCGAGATGACGGCCTTCGTGACGCGCCAGAAGTACGAATGGCGCTCCATCGTGCAGAACCTCACCTGGCGCTCGCCGGTCTTCCGTTTCGCCGTGCGCATTGCGCTGGCCGTCGCGGCCGGACTGGTGGTGATCGACCGGCTGCCCTATGCCGCGCATGGCTACTGGATTCTGGTCACCATCGTGGTGATTCTCAAGCCGACCTTCAGCATGACCAAGCAGCGCTGGGTCGACCGCGTGATCGGCACGGTGGTGGGGTGTATCGTTGCCGTCCTTATCCTGCGCTTCATCCACGATCCGCGCGTCCTGTTGGTGCTGCTGTTCATCTCGATGGCAGCCGGCGTGGCATTCGTCACGATCAAGTACCGCTACACGGTGATGGCCACCTGCATCCAGATCCTGCTGCAGTTCAACCTGCTGATGCCGGACAGCAAGGCGCTGGTCAGCGAGCGCATCATTGATACGCTGGCGGGCGCATTGATTGCCAGCATCTTCAGTTTCGTGCTGCCCAACTGGGAGTATCGCAACCTGCCGCGGCTGGTCGAAAACGTGCTCGACACTAACCGGCGCTATATCCGTGCCACGCGCGACCTGCTGCTGGGCGTGTCGCCCAGCGACTTTCTATATCGCATCCACCGCAAGCAGTTCATGGACAGCCTGTCTGCGCTGATCTCGGCGTTCGGCCGCATGCTCGACGAGCCGAAGGGCCGGCAGCGCGCCGTGGACAACCTGAACCGCTTCATCGTGCAGAACTATCTGGTGGCGGCCCACGTGGCGGCCGTGCGCATTCTGCTGCTGCAGCGGATCCATCAGCTCGATCCGGTGACGGCGCGCCAAGGGGTGGAAACGGCTACCAATGCTGCCTACGACAGCTTGTGCCTGGCCAGCGAACGGCTGCGTGAAGGGAATGTGCCCGAGCAGACGGGCGTTGGCGTACAGATAGAGCAGGTGGAGCAGCGTATCGACACGCGCGAACACGTGGCGGACTCCGCCGATCGCGCTGCCATCCTGGGTTTGCCGGATGCGGTGGCGGATGAGGCGGCGCACCCCGATGCGGCGCATCTGCTCGATCGTCGCCTGCGGGCGCTGCGCGCCGATGCGGCCAAGATCGCACTGCGTACCGGCGGCATCGGCCGGGCCATGCGCAAGCGCGACGAATAAGCGCGACCTCTGAGCGCCACGAGCGAGAGCAACGATCGAGGTCGGTCGCGCCTCAGGATTTCACCTCAGCCCGTCGCGAGCCAGTCGATGACAGGTTCGCCATGTCGGGCGAGCCACGTGTTGGCCTGCGCAAAATGTCCGCAGCCGAGAAAGCCGCGATGCGCTGACAATGGCGATGGATGCGGCGCCTGCAGGATGAGATGCGTACCCGTTAACAGCGGTGCCTTGGCTTGCGCATGGCTACCCCAGAGCAGGAAGACCAGGTGTTCACGGCGCTGTGCCAGGGCATGCAGCAGATGGTCGGTGACCGCTTCCCATCCTTTCTTGGCGTGGCTGGCCGCGTGGCCCTGTTCCACGGTCAGCACCGTGTTCAGCAGCAGCACGCCTTGTCGCGCCCAGCCCTCGAGATTGCCGCTGTGCGGTGCGGGCTGGCCGGTCTCGGCGCTGATTTCCTTGTAGATGTTGCGCAGGCTTGGCGGAATGCGCACGCCGCGCGGTACCGAGAAGGCCAGGCCATGCGCTTGCGGCACGGCTGTGCCATCGACCTGTTCGACGCCATGGTAGGGATCCTGGCCGAGAATCACTACGCGCACGCTCTCCAGCGGCGTGAGGTGCAGGGCATGGAATACGTCGTGCGGGAAAACCGGCTTGCCGGTTGCACGGGCATCGTCAACGAACTGCGCGAGGCGCTGCCAGTTCGCAGTTCCCCAGACTGGCTCGAGCAGCGCATGCCAGTCGCGCGGCAGACGCGCCGCCTGTGCGGCGAGCGGTTCATCAAGTACGGCCGACGGTGCAGGAGCATCGAACAGCGAACCTTGTGTCATGAGCGCTGGTATTCCAGATAGAGTTGATAGCCGCGCTCGGCCTTGCTGGCGTCGCTGGGCACAAAAGGGCCGACGACATCGAGCCGGGCCGCCAGGGCACGCAGGCCTGCTACGGCAGTTGCCGTCGGATCTGCATCAGGGTTGTCACTTGCATTCAGCCATTCAAGCTCCAGCTCACGGATGGGCAGCGATGCATGCTCTGCGCGCTCCATCAGCGTAACAGCGCCATCGTCGAAGGCAATCTCGACCGTGCCGCCTTGCACGGGGACGCGCCAGGTGTGACGGAGGAAATCGGTGCGAAAGATAGGTAGCGGTGTGGTTACGAGTGGCTGAAGAACCGCCTGCGCTGCCGGCGGGAAGCGATCTGGTTCAAGGGCTGCGGCGGCAATGCCGCACTCCCATTCGTTGCGCACGACCAGGCCGTCGACGCTGCGCCCGGCAGTTTTCAGGGTTTGGACCCAGTGGGCGCTGCCGTCACGACTGACTTCGCGCAGCCGGAGCGCCGTGCGCTGCCGGTGCAGTGCAAGGTCGGGCGTGTCGAGATAGATGTTGCGCAGCGTCTGCTGCACGGCCGGACCGGCTTCATGTTCGAGCCATGCCAGCAGTGGCGCGACCTGCTCGGCCGCCACCGCGAGCTTCAGCTCGATTTCGGCACTCATGCGCGGAACAGTCGTGCGAGTTCGGCGCCCGGATCGTCGGCGCGCATGAAGGCTTCGCCAACCAGGAAGGCATTGACGCCCGCGCCGCGCATCTTCGCCACGTCGGCCGGCGTATGGATGCCGGACTCAGTGACCACGACGCGATCCTGCGGAATCGCGCCGAGGAAACCCAGGGTGGTGTCCAGCGACATTTCGAAGGTGCGCAGGTTGCGGTTGTTGACGCCAAGCAGCGGCGTCTCCAAGCGCAGGGCTGCATCCAGTTCCTGGCCGTCGTGGATTTCCACGAGCACATCCATGCCAAGTTCCAGCGCACAGGCTTCCATCTCGGCC
Source organism: Imbroritus primus (assembly GCA_000272025.2). Lineage (GTDB taxonomy): Bacteria > Pseudomonadota > Gammaproteobacteria > Burkholderiales > Burkholderiaceae > Imbroritus > Imbroritus primus. Next base: position 8,734 of record AKCV02000011.1, on the reverse strand, counting down.
ATCAGGCCATGGTCCAGTGCGGCCACGATCAGCAGGATCGCGTCGGCACCCCAGCAGCGTGCTTCATAGACCTGGTACAGGTCCACCAGGAAATCCTTGCGCAGCGCCGGCAGCACGCAGGCGGCGCGGGCCGCCTGCAGATAATCGGGATGGCCCTGAAAGAACGGCTGGTCGGTCAGCACCGAAAGGCAGGCTGCGCCATGCTCGGCGTAGTTGGCGGCAATCTCGGCGGGGCGGAAGTCGGCGCGCAGCAGCCCTTTCGACGGGGAGGCTTTCTTGATCTCGGCGATCACGGCTGCATCGCCGCGCGCGATGCGGTCACGCATGGCATTGGCGAAACCGCGCGGACCCAGCACCGCATCGCTGCGGCTGGCTTCGGCATCGTTACGCAGACTAGCCAGGCTGCGCTGCTTTTGCGCGGCAGCCACTTCGTCGTGCTTGACGCTCAGGATTTTTTCGAGAATGTCGGACATGGCAATCAGCCCTGGAGACGTTGGGTGGCCTGGACGAACTGCTCCAGCTTGGCACGTGCCGCGCCGCTGGCGATCGCCTCGCGTGCGCGGGCGATGCCGTTCTCGATCGAGCTGGCGATGCCGGCGGTGTACAGGGCTGTACCCGCATTCAGGCAGACAATCTCGCGCGGCGTGCCCGGCACGTTGTCGAGCGCCTGGAAGACCATGGCCTTCGATTCTTCGACACCGCTGACGCGCAGGCTGCGATTGGAAATCATCTGCAGGCCGAAATCTTCCGGATGAATCTCGTATTCGCGGATCTTGCCGTCGCGCAATTCGCCGACCATGGTGGCCGCGCCCATCGACACCTCGTCCATGCCATCCTTGCCGTACACCACCGTGGCGCGCGTGGCCCCGAGGCGTTGCAGCACGCGCACCTGGATGCCGACGAGGTCCGGATGGAACACACCCATCAGGATGTTTGGTGCGCCGGCCGGGTTGGTCAGCGGGCCGAGAATGTTGAAGATGGTACGCACGCCCATCTCGCGGCGGACCGGAGCAACATTCTTCATGGCTGGGTGATGATTGGGCGCGAACATGAAGCCGACGCCGGTTTCCGTGATACAGGTCGCGACCTGCTCTGGGGTAAGGGTCAGGCTTGCGCCGAGCGCTTCGATCAGGTCGGCACTGCCCGACTTCGAACTGACGCTGCGGCCGCCATGCTTGGCGACCTTGCCGCCTGCCGCGGCCACGACGAAGATCGATGCCGTGGAGATATTGAAGGTATGCGAGCCGTCCCCGCCCGTGCCGACCACGTCGATGAAATTCGAGTTGTCGGCGACTTCCACCTTGGTCGCGAATTCACGCATGACCTGCGCGGCGGCGGTGATCTCGCCGATGGTTTCCTTCTTTACGCGCAGGCCGGTGATGATGGCGGCGGTCATGGTGGGCGACAGCTCGCCCTGCATGATCATGCGCATCAGGTGCAGCATTTCGTCGTGAAAGATCTCGCGGTGTTCGATACAGCGCGTCAGCGCTTCCTGTGGCGTGATCATCAGCGGGCTCCCAGCAAAAAGTTCTTCAACAGCGCATGGCCGTGTTCGGACAGGATCGATTCGGGGTGGAACTGCACGCCCTCGATCGCCAGCGTCTTGTGGCGCACGCCCATGATCTCGCCGTCTTCGGTCCAGGCGGTGATCTCGAGGCAGTCGGGTAGCGACTCGCGCTCGATGGCCAGCGAGTGGTAGCGCGTCACGCTGAAGCGCTTGGGCAGATCCTTGAACACCCCAACACCAGTGGTCTCGATGTCGCTGACCTTGCCGTGCATCACTTGCTTGGCGCGGATCACCTTGCCGCCAAAGGCTTCGCCGATGGCCTGGTGGCCGAGACACACGCCGAGCATCGGGATCTTGCCGGCGAAGGTCTTGAGCGTATCTACCGAGACCCCGGCTTCGCGCGGCGTGCAGGGGCCGGGCGAGATGCAGATGCGGGCCGGCGCGAGGGCGGCGATTTCGTCGAGCGTGATTTCGTCGTTGCGGAACACGCGCACATCCTCACCGAGCTCGCCGAAGTACTGCACGAGGTTGTAGGTGAAGGAATCATAGTTGTCGATCATCAAAAGCATGGCTGTTCCTCAGAGATCCGCGTCCAGGCCGTCCTGTACCTGTTCCGCCGCGCGGATCACCGCGCGGGCCTTGGCTTCGGTTTCCTTCCATTCCGACTCGGGATTGGAATCGGCGACGATGCCGGCGGCGGCCTGCACGTACAGGTTGCCGTCCTTGATCACGCCGGTGCGGATGGCGATGGCCATGTCCATTTCGCCGCCGAACGACAGGTAGCCGACCGCGCCGCCGTAGATGCCGCGCTTGACCGGTTCGAGTTCGTCGATGATTTCCATGGCGCGCACCTTGGGCGCGCCGGACAGCGTACCGGCTGGAAAAGTGGCGCGCAGCACGTCGAGATTGGTCATGCCGGGGCGCAGTTCGCCTTCGACCGAGCTGACGATGTGCTGCACATGCGAGTATTTTTCGATCACCATCTGGTCGGTCACCTTGACGCTGCCGGTTTCGACGATGCGGCCGATGTCATTGCGCGCCAGGTCGATCAGCATGACGTGCTCGGCGATCTCCTTGGGGTCGTTGAGCAGTTCGGTGGCCAGCTCGGCATCGCGTTCGGGCGTGTTGCCGCGCGGACGCGTGCCGGCCAGCGGGCGGATGGTGACGATACGCTTCGATTCGCCATTGGTCTTGCGTTCTTCCTGGCGCACCAGGATCTCCGGCGAGGATCCCACGATCTGGAAATCGCCGAAGTTGTAGAAATACATATAGGGCGACGGATTGACCGAACGCAGCGAGCGGTACAGTGACAGCGGCGCGTCGCGGAACGGCTTGGTCAGGCGCTGGCCGATCTGCACCTGCATCATGTCGCCGGCCATGATGTATTCCTTGGCCTTGTGGACGGCGGCGAGGTAGTCGGCCTTGTCGAACTCGCGGTAGACGTCGGTTTGCATCGAGGCGCTCGTGACCGGCGCATCCACGGGCTGGTGCAGCTTCGCGCGCAGCTCCCGCAGGCGCTGGCGCGCGCGCGAATAGGCTTCCGGCTGGCTCGGGTCGGCGTAGACGATCAGATAGAGCTTGCCGGAGAGGTTGTCGATGACGGCCAGCTCCTCGCACAGCAGCAACTGGATGTCGGGCAGGCCGAGGTCGTCCTTCTTCTGCGTGTGTGCGAGCTTCTTCTCGATATAGCGCACCGCGTCGTAGCTGAAATAGCCTGCCAGGCCGCCGCAAAAGCGCGGCAGGCCGGGGCGCAGCGCCACCTTGAAGCGCTGTTCGAATGTAGCGATGAAGTCGAGCGGGTTGCCCGTATTGGTCTCCACCACGGTGCCGTCGGTCACTACTTCGGTGCGCTGGCCGCTGGCGCGCAGCAGGGTACGCGCATGCAGGCCGATGAAGGAATAGCGGCCGAAGCGTTCGCCGCCGACCACCGATTCCAGCAGGAACGTGTTGACGCCCCGGTTTGTCGACTGGGCCAGCTTGAGGTACAGCGACAGTGGCGTTTCCAGGTCGGCCAGTGCTTCCGCAATTAGCGGAATACGGTTGTAGCCCTGGTCTGCCAGGGATTTGAATTCGATCTCGGTCATAGCGATCCTTGTTGGCACGGTCCGCGGTCTGGGAATGCGGATCGCACGGTGCAACCTGCGCGCTCGATCGGCGCACGGCTGCTTGCATGGCATGGCGGGTCAGGTGCCTGGACAGTCAGGCGTCCACCCGGACTCGCTTCGACATGCCCCCGGATTGTAGCCGGAAGGCGCGCGAAGTCAGGGCGTGGAGGTGTTTGACGGGCGTCTGGCGGCAGTCCGTTCAGTGGACTGCCATCTGGAGCCAGAAATGGAACCGGGAGAATCTGGAGTCGGAACCGTGCAAACGCATTCACGCCGGGGCGAAGGCGTGCCAGTGCCGCCAGGGCCAAGCCCCCCGGTCACTGCCAGAAAAGATGCGTTTGCGGTTCAGAAACATGGGCGTCGTTGAAGCGAATGATGTGCGTGGCCAATGCGTCAGGCCACGCTGCCGACCTGCTGGACCGGTGCCGCGCCAATCCATTGCGCGGCTTCGAGCAGCGAGGAAACTATACCATCCGAATCGACGGACTGTATAGCTTGCCCGTGGTTGTAGCCATACGGCACTGTCAGCACACGCATGCCGGCGGCGCGGGCGGCCTTGGCATCGTTCTCGGAATCGCCGATGGCCACGAACCGCTCCGGGGCGATATTGAACACGGTGGCAACCTGCAGCATTGGGTACGGATCGGGCTTGCGGTAGGGGAACGTGTCGCCGCAGTACACCAGCTCGAAGAAATGGGCGAGCCCTGTTTTCTCCAGCAGGGGGACGGTGAAGTCGTGTGGCTTGTTGGTCACGCACGCCAGGCGCAGGCCAGCCGCCTTCAGGGCTTCCAGACCTTCGCGGACCTCCGGGTACATCGTCACGTGCTGACCGTTCACGGCAATATAGTGGCGGTTGTACAGCGCCAGCGCCTCGGCGAACAGGCTGTTGGCGGCGGCAGGCGGAACGCTCACATCCAGCACGCGCCGCATGAGGTTTTCCGACCCTTTGCCGACAAAGCTGATGATCTGTTCGCGTGATAGTGGTGCGCAGTCCAGGTCGTGCCGCTGCGCCAGTTCGGCCAGCATGGTGTTGACCGCGACATGGAAGTCGCCAGCGGTATCGAGCATGGTGCCGTCGAGGTCGATGATGCAGGCCTCGACGCCGGGCAGGCGGGGCGCGCTCATGCGGCCGCCAGCGCCTGGCGCAGCGCTCCGATGATGCCCTTGTAGCCGCCATCGGCATCGGGTTTGCCGAACACGGCGGAACCCGCGACGAAGGTGTCCGCGCCTGCGGCGGCGATCTCGGCAATATTGTCGACCTTTACGCCGCCATCGACTTCCAGCAGGATCTGCCGGCCGGTACGGGCGGTGTAGGCATCGATGCGGGCCCGGGCGTCGCGCAGCTTGTTGAGTGTTTCCGGAATGAACGATTGGCCGCCGAAGCCTGGGTTGACCGACATCAGCAGGATCACGTCGATGCGGTCCATGACATGATCGAGATAATGCAGCGGCGTGGCCGGATTGAAGACCAGTCCGGCCTGGCAGCCGTGGTCGCGGATCAGCGCCAGCGAGCGGTCGATGTGGTCGGAGGCTTCCGGATGGAAGGTAATGATATTGGCACCGGCCTTGGCGAAGTCGGGGATGATGCGATCTACCGGGCGAACCATTAGGTGCACGTCGATGGGCGCGGTGACGTGCGGGCGGATCGCTTCGCACACCAGGGGGCCGATCGTCAGGTTGGGCACATAGTGGTTATCCATCACATCGAAGTGGATCCAGTCTGCACCGGCTTCGGTCACGCGGCGGACTTCCTCGCCCAGGCGGGCGAAATCGGCGGACAGGATCGAGGGGGCGATACGGTAGGTAGGGGCTGTCATTTCGTCAGGCAGTGGATTGGCACGGTGCCGTAAAAGCGCGATTTTACCCCGGCTGGCCGCGCAGATGCGTGAGACGTGGGGCCATGGACCGTGTCGTGCCTGCCGGACGCCGCGCCTTCTCGCACTGCGGGCCGGCGGGCGTGGCTTGCCGCTGCCCGCGACATCCCGCACAATGCATCTTCACTTCAGATGCGGCATGTGCCGCGGGGCCGCCCTATGAGTCAGTACGCTTTCTCCGTCACCGTCCGGACGCAGCACCTGCCCGACCAGTCCGCGCCGGAACGAAACAGCTACGCGTTTGCCTATACCATTCATATCCGCAACACCGGCACCGTGCCGGCGCAACTGATCTCGCGGCACTGGATCATTACCGACAGCGACAACAAGGTGCAGGAGGTCTCCGGCCTTGGCGTGGTCGGGCCCCAGCCGCTGCTGCGGCCGGGCGAGGAATTCGAGTACACCAGCTGGGCGTCGATCCCCACGCCGACTGGCACGATGCGCGGCGAATACTTCTGCGTGGCCGAAGACGGCCATCGCTTCGAAGTCGAGATCCCGGAGTTTGCGCTGGTCCTGCCGCGCATGCTGCACTGAATCAGCCGTCCTGCCTGGGCGGTTCAGCGGGTGGCTTCGGCGGGCGGGGGTGCTTCTTGGCGCCACTCATCGTCCAGACCACGATGAAGATGAGCAGGGCGAGGGCGGCCGCGGCTTCCAGCGCCAGCAGGAGCATTGGATATCGTTCGAGAAATTCAGTCATGTTTGTACGCACCTCGGTTGCGGCAATATTGTAGGCGACTGGCGCGCATGCGCTGCGCGAGTCGGTTGTAGGAGAGTAGACGCTTGAAGTACGTTTCGATTCCCCCGTTTCTTGCAATCGCGTCAGCACGCTTGGCGCGCATGCTGCGCTTTGGCGGGCTGGCGGCCCTCGCCGTGCTCGCCGGATGCGTGACCACGCCGCCCGTCTCACCCCCGGTAGCCCCGCCACCGCAGGCGGGAACGCTGCAACCGGCGGCATGGGCTGAAATCGATGGTTGGAACAGCGACGATGTGCGCGCCGCCTGGCCCGCGCTGCAATCCGGCTGCCAAGTCCTGAAGCGCCGTGCCGAATGGGCCCGGCCCTGCAGCGAGGCGCTGATGTTTGATGCCGGCGACCCGGCTGCCGTGAAGCGCTTCTTCGAAACCAACTTCGTTCCGTATCGTGTCGTCAACAGTGACGGCACCGACACCGGCCTGGTCACGGGGTACTACGAACCCGTGCTGCGCGGCTCGCGTACACGCCGCGGCCAGTATCAGATTCCATTGCATACGCTGCCACCGCAGTTGCGCGGCCGGGCCATGCCAGCGCGGGCTGAACTGCTGCGCAGTCCCGCGTTGCGCGGCGCCGAGCTGGTCTACGTGGACGATGCGGTCGAGGCCGCTTTCCTACAGATCCAGGGCTCCGGCCGCATCCAGCTGGCCGAAGGCGGCGTCATGCGCGTGGGCTATGCCGGCACCAACGACCAGCCATTCCGTTCGTTCGGTCGCTGGCTACTCGATCGCGGCGAGATCACGCCCGCGCAGGCCACCATGCAAGGCATCAAGGCATGGGCGCGCGCCAATCCGGGGCGCGTCGACGAGATGCTCAACGTGAATTCACGCTACGTCTTCTTCCGCGAATTGCCGCCGAGCAACGATGGTCCCATCGGCGCGCTTGGCGTGCCCTTGACGGCCGAACGCTCGATTGCCGTTGATCCGAAGGCGATCCCGCTGGGCGCGCCGGTATTCCTCTCGACCACCCGCCCGCTCTCGAACGAGCCGATCCAGCGCTTGATGTTCGCGCAGGACACCGGCACGGCGATTCGCGGCGCGGTACGGGCTGACTTCTTTTGGGGGGCTGGCGATGCGGCCGGGGAGCAGGCCGGGCGCATGAAGCAGCGCGGCCAGATGTGGGTGCTCAAGCCACGCACCTGACCCTTCAACCACGAACGGACTGCGAGGACTCGCCATGTCGTACGAGAACATCCTAGTGGAAACGGTCGAGCGCGTCGCCGTGATCACGCTCCATCGTCCCAAGGCGCTCAATGCCTTGAATGACGCGCTGATGGACGAACTTGGCGACGCCCTGTTGCGTTTCGACGCCGACGAAGCGATCGGTTGCATCGTCATCACCGGCACCGACAAGGCCTTCGCTGCTGGCGCCGATATCGGCATGATGGCGGGCTACTCCTATATGGACGTTTACAAGGGCGACTATGTCACGCGCAACTGGGAAACCCTGCGTCGCGTGCGCAAGCCCGTGATCGCGGCTGTCGCCGGCTACGCCTTGGGCGGCGGCTGCGAACTCGCCATGATGTGCGACATCATCCTGGCGGCGGACAATGCCCGCTTCGGCCAGCCCGAGGTCAAGCTCGGCACCATGCCGGGTGCGGGCGGCACGCAGCGGCTCCCGCGCGCAGTTGCCAAGGCCAAGGCGATGGAGCTCTGTCTCACCGGGCGCATGATGGACGCCGATGAAGCCGAGCGTGCCGGCCTGGTATCGCGGATCGTGCCGCTCGCCGAGTTGCGCGATGAAGCCTTGCGGACCGCTGCCACGGTGGCTGGCTACTCCCTGCCGATCGTCATGATGATCAAGGAATCCGTCAACGCTGCCTACGAAAGTACGCTGGCCGAAGGCGTGCACCTCGAGCGCAGGCTGTTCCATGCCACCTTTGCAACGGAAGACCAGAAAGAGGGCATGCAGGCGTTTGTCGAGAAGCGTGCGCCGGCATTTCGCCACCGCTAAGGACGTTTTCCGCCGGGTGCTGCGCATCGAGCAATTGCTAAGTCATTGATTTGGCAGGGAACAAAAAAATGTTTGGCAAATAGGCTTGCCAAGCCTCCAAAAGTTGCCTAAGATTCGGCCCTCGCTACAGAACAGCGACGCGGCGCAAGCGGCGGCGGGGTTGGGTGGCGGTGGTGAGCGAGGTGGATGAGAAATCTGCCGAAGCTTGCTGGGCGGTGCTCTCCGGGAAGTTTGGATGAGGACTGCAAGTTGACTGCGCTGGGGTCTGGATAAAAAAAGATTTCAGAAAGTAGTTGACGAAGAGGTAAAAGCTCTTCATAATCTCGTTTCTCTGCTGCAACGAACGCAGCGCGGAACGAAGCAGTAAGAAGTGAGCAGTACAAAGTCAGTTGGACAAAGTTCAGTGACTGAAGATCTTTAACAAACAAACAGCCGATAAGTGTGGGCGCTTGGTTGCGGATGCGGAGGTTTCGGCCTCTAGCTAAAGTAATATGAAGTGCTCACACAGAAGTATGAGGTAGATGGAAACATCTATCGTCAGATTCTG
>AKCV02000010.1 GCA_000272025.2 Imbroritus primus | reverse complement strand
GCAAGCCGGGCTCGATCAAGCCGCATACGCACTTCACGGCCGAGGTGTACATTCTGGGCAAGGACGAAGGTGGCCGTCACACGCCGTTCTTCAACAACTATCGCCCGCAGTTCTACTTCCGTACGACGGACGTGACCGGCTCGATCGAACCGCCGGCCGCCAAGGAAATGGTGATGCCGGGTGACAACGTGACGATCACCGTCAAGCTGATCGCTCCGATCGCCATGGAAGAAGGCCTGCGCTTCGCCATCCGCGAAGGCGGTCGTACCGTCGGCGCCGGCGTCGTCGCCAAGATCATCGCCTGATCATGAAGTAACATTCCGGGTGCGGCCTTCAACCTGCCGTGCTCGGAAACATTGGGGTTGGTCGAAATCGGCTAACCCCAAAGCTGTTTTAGGGGCATAGCTCAATTGGCAGAGCGTCGGTCTCCAAAACCGAAGGTTGGGGGTTCGATTCCCTCTGCCCCTGCCATTCAATCAGCCGCGTTGCGCAGTGTAGCGTGACGCGGCTTAGTCTCGTTTGCGAAACATGGCCAATCCGAACGTCGAAACAGTCAATGCCTCGAGCGGCAAGTGGATGCTGTTTCTCGCATTCCTGCTGGTGCTGGCAGGTATCGTGGGCTTCTATGTCCTCGCGCAGCAACCTGCTTATGTTCGCGCCGGCGCGCTGATCGGCGGGATCGTGCTGGGCCTGGTCGTTGTGTTTGTTTCGACGCCCGGCAAGGAATTCATCGGTTTCGCACGCGAATCGTATCGGGAAGTCCGCAAGGTTGTCTGGCCGACGCGCAAGGAAAGCTTGCAGATGACCGGCATTGTGTTTGCCTTCGTCCTGGTCATGTCGCTGTTCCTGTGGGGTGCCGACAAGCTGATCGAATGGGTGGTGTTTTCGCTCATTCTGGGCTGGAAATAAAAGGTGGGCCTATATGACCGATAACGTCACGAACGATACGCCGCAGACTCCTGAGGCGCCCTCCAACAAGCGTTGGTATGTGGTGCATGCCTATTCCGGCATGGAGAAGAGCGTGCAGCGTGCCCTGCAGGAGCGCATCGAGCGCGAGGGCATGCAGACCAAGTTCGGCCGCATCCTGGTGCCGTCGGAAGAAGTCGTGGAAATGAAAGGTGGCCAGAAGTCAGTGACCGAGCGTCGCTTCTTCCCGGGCTACGTGCTGGTCGAGATGGAAATGACCGATGAGACCTGGCACCTGGTGAAGAACACCAGCAAGGTGACTGGTTTCGTGGGCGGCGCGCGTAACCGTCCGACGCCGATTTCCCAGAAGGAAGTCGACAAGATCATGACCCAGATGCAGGAAGGCGTCGAGAAGCCACGGCCGAAGACCCTGTTCGAAGTGGGCGAGATGGTCCGTGTCAAGGAAGGTCCGTTTACCGACTTCAATGGCAACGTCGAGGAAGTGAATTACGAGAAGTCGCGCCTGCGCGTCTCGGTCACGATTTTTGGCCGCGCCACTCCGGTCGAACTGGAGTTCGGCCAGGTCGAGAAGGTTTAAGAATTTGACACCCTGGCGATATGCCGGGGCGTCAGCATCTTCCGCGGTTTGGGAAGACAAAGAGGAGCATGTGCCGGATGTATCCGTGCCATGCGCTATCACTCAACGGATCCGCTTCGGTGGGTTCTGATTGGAGTTTTAAATGGCCAAGAAAATCGTTGGCTTTATCAAGCTGCAAATTCCGGCTGGTAAAGCAAATCCGTCGCCGCCCGTCGGCCCCGCACTGGGTCAGCGCGGTCTGAACATCATGGAATTCTGCAAGGCATTCAATGCCTCCACGCAGGCCATGGAGCCGGGTCTGCCGATTCCGGTGGTGATTACCGCCTTCGCGGACAAGAGCTTCACCTTCGTGATGAAGTCACCGCCCGCAACGGTGCTGATCAAGAAAGCAGCCAACGTGACGAAGGGCTCGTCCAAGCCGCATACCGACAAGGTCGGTTCGATCACGCGCGCGCAAGCTGAAGAAATCGCCAAGACGAAGAACGCCGATCTGACCGCAGCCGACATGGATGCTGCAGTTCGCACGATCGCTGGCAGCGCCCGCTCGATGGGTATCACGGTGGAGGGTCTGTAAATGGCTAAGCTTTCCAAGCGCGTTGCGGCCAACAAGGCCAAGGTCGAGCGCACCAAGTTCTATCCGGTTGACGAAGCCCTGTCGCTCGTCAAGGAATGCGCCCGCGCCAAGTTCGACGAGTCGATCGACGTGGCCGTGCAGCTCGGCATCGATGCCAAGAAGTCGGACCAGGTTGTCCGTGGTTCCGTCGTGCTGCCTGCCGGTACCGGCAAGTCGGTGCGCGTCGCCGTGTTCGCCCAGGGTGACAAGGCCGAGCAAGCCAAGGCCGCTGGCGCCGAAATCGTTGGCATGGAAGATCTGGCAGAACAGATCAAGGCTGGCCAGATGGACTTTGACATCGTGATCGCTTCGCCGGACACGATGCGTATTGTCGGTACGCTGGGCCAGATCCTCGGTCCGCGTGGCCTGATGCCGAACCCGAAGGTCGGCACCGTGACGCCCGACGTGGCCACGGCCGTGAAGAACGCCAAGGCCGGTCAGGTGCAGTTCCGTGTCGACAAGGCCGGTATCATCCACGCCACCATCGGCCGCCGTTCGTTCGAGGACGCAGCGCTCAAGCGCAACCTCGCCGCACTGCTCGAGGCGCTGAACAAGGCCAAGCCGGCCACCAGCAAGGGGGTGTACCTGCGCAAGATCGCTGTCTCGTCCACCATGGGCGTGGGCGTGCGGATCGACCAGGCCTCGCTGGCTGCTTGAGATTGAACCGCGGGCGCCTGGCGCCCGAGGCTGTGCGGTCCTGATAACACTGCACAGTGGCAACAGAATACGTCGGAGTGCCTCCGGGCAGTTCGACAGGACTTTGGGCAGTCGCCCTGGCAGCAACAGCGCCGGAGCGGCTGGTTATCAAAGACCGTTGGCGGTGTCGATGCAGGAGGTCCCGTGCCTCGAACATCACGCCTTAATTGCTGGGGTAGCGATACCGTGGCGGCCAACGCAGATGGCGACCCCGAAGGGATGCAGTGACTTTGGAATTCCAGAGTGATGTGTGCCAGTCGGACGCCGTTCTTTTGGACTGACAGTCTGTCCCCTGTGGAAAGCTGTCAATTTGGAGCAAAACCGTGCCACTCAATATTGAAGATAAGAAGGCCGTCGTTGCTGAGGTATCGGCGCAGGTCGCCAATGCCCAGACCATCGTCGTCGCTGAATATCGCGGTATCACGGTTGGCGATCTGACCCAGCTGCGCGTGAAAGCGCGTGAGCAGGGCGTCTATCTGCGTGTTCTCAAGAACACGCTGGCCCGTCGTGCCGTCGAAGGCACGCCGTTCGCAGAGCTGTCGCAGCACATGACCGGTCCGCTGATCTACGGTTTTTCCGCAGATGCAGTGGCCTCGGCCAAGGTGCTCAACGACTTCGCGAAGACCAACGACAAGCTGGTCATTCGCGCAGGTTCGTATGACGGCCAGGTGCTCGACAGCAACGCCGTGAAGGCGCTGGCGTCGATCCCGAGCCGCGAAGAGCTGCTGGCCAAGCTGCTGGGCGTCATGCAGGCACCGGTTTCGGGCTTTGCCCGTGGCCTGGCCGCGCTGGCTGCCAAGAAGCAAAGCGAAGAGGGCGCTGCAGCCTAAGGGCCGCGGCATCTCGACGCAAGATCGCACTACGATACCGAATCACATCTAGGAGTTATTCCAAATGGCTATTACGAAAGAAGACATCCTCGAGCACGTTGCCTCGATGTCCGTCATGGAACTGAACGACCTCGTCAAGGCGTTCGAAGAGAAGTTTGGCGTGTCGGCTGCCGCCCTGGCAGTGGCTGGCCCGGCTGCTGGCGGCGCTGCCGCCGCCGCTGAAGAGCAGACCGAGTTCAACGTGATCCTGGTTGACGCCGGCGCGAACAAGGTCAGCACCATCAAGGCCGTGCGCGAACTGACGGGCCTGGGTCTGAAGGAAGCCAAGGACCTGGTCGACGGCGCTCCGAAGACCATCAAGGAAGCCGTGCCCAAGGTCGCCGCCGAAGAAGCCAAGAAGAAGCTTGAAGAAGCTGGCGCCAAGGTTGAAATCAAGTAAGGTGCTTCGCGCGATGCTTACGCATCGCGCGCATGAGGCTGGCAACGGGGATTCCCGTGCCAGCTTTTTGCGCTTTGCGGGACCTGTTTTACGGATGTGATGTCAAACCTGCCCTAAAGTAAAGGGTCGGGGTGCATGACAGAGGCCAAATACCAGCCGCTCCTGAGGCCGCTGATATTTGTCTTCTGAACCGACTGCAGAAGACAAGTTTGGTCGGGTGTTCCCGGCGGTGTCTGCCAGGCATCGCTGCGCGCGGCACCGTCAGCCAGAGGTTGGTAGCGGCCAACCGCCAAATCCCCGTCACCAGTCGCTGAACACCTCAAGCACGCACGGGCTCCACGGAGTGGTTCGGGCTTGCGATGATTCGGAGATCCCATGGCGTACAGCTTCACCGAAAAGAAGCGTATTCGCAAGAGCTTTGCGAAACGCGCGACCGTCCACCAGGTTCCTTTCCTGCTTGCCACCCAGATCGAATCCTATGCGCAGTTTCTGCAGGCCGACACGCCGCCGACCAAGCGCAAGAGCGAAGGGCTGCAGGCAGCGTTCAATGCCATTTTTCCGATTGTTTCCCACAACGGACTGGCGCGCATGGAGTTCGTCTCCTTCCACCTGTCCAACCCGCCGTTTGACGTAAAGGAGTGTCAGCAGCGCGGCCTGACGTTCCATTCGGCCCTGCGTGCCAAGGTGCGCCTGGTTATCAACGACCGCGAGAATCCGACCAAGGTCAAGGAAATCAAGGAGCAGGAGGTCTACATGGGCGAGATTCCGCTCATGACCTCGACCGGCTCGTTCGTCATCAACGGCACCGAGCGTGTCATCGTCTCGCAGCTGCACCGCTCCCCAGGCGTGTTCTTCGAGCACGACAAGGGCAAGACCCACAGCTCGGGCAAGCTGCTGTTCTCGGCCCGTATCATTCCTTACCGTGGCTCGTGGCTCGACTTCGAGTTCGATCCGAAGGACGTCCTGTACTTCCGCGTCGACCGCCGCCGCAAGATGCCGGTCACGATTCTGCTGAAATCGATCGGCCTCACGCCGGAACAGATCCTGGCCCACTTCTTCGTGTTCGACAACTTCACGCTGCAAGCTGAAGGCGCGCAGATGGAGTTCGTGCCCGAACGCCTCCGCGGCGAAGTGGCGCGCTTCGACATCGCCGACAAGAACGGCAAGGTCGTGGTCGAGAAGGACAAGCGGATCAATGCCAAGCACATCCGTGATCTCGACAGCGCCGGTACCAAGCTGATCAGCGTACCGGAAGATTACCTGCTGGGCCGCGTGCTGGCCAAGAACATCATCGACGGCGACACCGGCGAAGTGATCGCCAACGCCAACGACGAGCTGACGGAAACCCTGCTGGCGCAGCTGCGCGAAGCGGGCGTCACGTCCATCCAGACGCTGTACACCAACGATCTGGATCAAGGCCCGTACATTTCGCAGACCCTGCGTACCGACGAGACCGCCGACCAGACGGCTGCGCGGATCGCCATTTACCGCATGATGCGCCCGGGCGAGCCGCCGACCGAAGATGCGGTCGAAGCGCTGTTCCAGCGCCTGTTCTACAGCGAAGACGCGTACGACCTGTCGCGTGTGGGCCGCATGAAGGTTAACAGCCGCCTCGGCCGCCCGACTGGCGAAGGCAAGATGGTGCTGGAGGATGAAGACATCCTCGATACCATCAAGATCCTTGTGAACCTGCGCAACGGCAAGGGCGAGGTCGACGACATCGACCACCTCGGCAATCGTCGCGTGCGTTGCGTCGGTGAGCTGGCGGAAAACCAGTTCCGTGCCGGCCTGTCGCGTGTCGAGCGCGCCGTCAAGGAACGCCTCGGCCAGGCCGAAACCGAAAACCTGATGCCGCACGACCTGATCAACAGCAAGCCGATTTCGTCCGCCATCCGCGAATTCTTCGGTTCGTCGCAGCTGTCGCAGTTCATGGACCAGACCAACCCGCTGTCGGAAATCACCCACAAGCGCCGCGTTTCCGCACTCGGCCCGGGCGGCCTGACGCGTGAACGCGCTGGCTTCGAGGTGCGCGACGTGCACCCGACGCACTATGGCCGTGTGTGCCCGATCGAAACGCCAGAAGGTCCGAACATCGGTCTGATCAACTCGCTGGCACTGTATGCTCGCCTGAACGAGTTTGGCTTCCTCGAAACTCCGTACCGCAAGATCGAGGACGGCAAGCTGACCGACCAGATCGACTACCTGTCCGCCATCGAGGAAGGCAAGTACGTGATCGCCCAGGCCAACGCCACGGTGGACGAAAACAACCGTCTGGTCGACGAACTGGTGTCGGCGCGCGAAGCCGGTGAAACGCTGATGGTCACGCCGGACCGCGTGCAGTACATCGACGTGGCGCCGTCGCAGATCGTCTCGGCCGCAGCCTCGCTGGTGCCGTTCCTCGAGCACGACGATGCAAACCGCGCACTGATGGGCGCCAACATGCAGCGTCAGGCTGTGCCGTGCCTGCGTCCGGACAAGCCGCTCGTCGGTACCGGCATCGAGCGTACGGTGGCCGTCGACTCGGGTACCGCGGTGCAGGCCATGCGTGGTGGCGTCGTGGACTACGTCGATGCCAACCGTATCGTGATCCGCGTGAACGATGACGAGGCGGTGGCCGGTGAAGTCGGCGTCGATATCTACAATCTGATCAAGTACACGCGTTCCAACCAGAACACCAACATCAACCAGCGTCCGATGGTGCGCATGGGCGACAACGTGGCCCGTGGCGACGTCATCGCCGACGGCGCCTCGACCGACCTGGGCGAACTGGCACTGGGCCAGAACATGCTGGTGGCGTTCATGCCGTGGAACGGCTACAACTTCGAAGACTCGATCCTGATCTCCGAACGTGTCGTCGCAGAAGACCGCTACACCTCGATCCACATCGAGGAGTTGAGCGTGGTCGCGCGCGATACCAAGCTCGGGCCGGAAGAAATCACGCGCGATATCTCGAACCTCGCAGAGTCGCAGCTGAGCCGTCTTGACGAGTCGGGCATCACCTACATCGGCGCCGAAGTCGAGGCTGGCGACGTACTGGTCGGCAAGGTCACGCCGAAGGGCGAAACCCAGCTGACGCCGGAAGAGAAGCTGCTGCGCGCCATCTTCGGCGAGAAGGCATCGGACGTGAAGGACACCTCGCTGCGCGTTCCTTCGGGGATGAACGGTACGGTGATCGACGTGCAGGTCTTCACGCGTGAAGGCGTGACGCGCGACAAGCGCGCCCAGTCGATCATCGACGAGGAACTGAAGCGTTACCGTCTCGACCTGAATGACCAGCTGCGTATCGTCGAGGGCGATGCCTTCATGCGTCTCGAGAAGCTGCTGATCGGCAAGACAGTCAACGGCGGCCCGCGCAAGCTGGCCAAGGGTGCCAAGCTGACCAAGGAATACCTGGCCGATCTGGACAAGTATCACTGGTTCGACATCCGTCCGGCCGACGAAGATGTCGCCGCACAGGTGGAGGCCGTCAAGGAAGCCATCGAGCAGAAGCGCCACGAGTTCGACCTGGCTTTTGAAGAAAAGCGCAAGAAGCTCACGCAAGGCGATGAACTGCCGCCGGGCGTGATCAAGATGGTCAAGGTCTACCTGGCCGTCAAGCGCCGCCTGCAGCCAGGCGACAAGATGGCCGGCCGTCACGGTAACAAGGGTGTGGTGTCGAAGATCGTGCCGATCGAAGACATGCCGTACATGGCCGACGGTACGCCGGCCGACGTGGTGCTCAACCCGCTGGGCGTGCCGTCGCGGATGAACGTGGGCCAGATTCTCGAAACCCACCTCGGCTGGGCGTCGCTGGGCCTCGGCCATCGCATTGGCGCGATGCTCAAGGCGCAGACCAAGGCGACCGAACTGCGTGGTTTCCTGAGCCAGATCTACAACGAGAGTGGCAAGCAGGAAGAAATCGCCAGCCTGTCGGATGCCGAAGTGCTCGAGCTGGCCGGCAACCTCAAGAAGGGTGTGCCGTTCGCCACGCCGGTGTTCGATGGTGCGCACGAGGAAGAAATCGCCCGCATGCTTGAACTGGCCTACCCGGACGAGACTGCGCGCGAGATGGGCCTCACCGCGTCGCGCCAGCAGGTCACGCTGTACGATGGCCGCACTGGCGAAGCTTTCGAGCGTCCGGTCACGCTTGGCGTGATGCACATGCTGAAGCTGCACCACCTCGTCGACGACAAGATGCACGCTCGTTCGACCGGTCCGTACTCGCTCGTGACCCAGCAGCCGCTGGGCGGCAAGGCGCAGTTCGGCGGCCAGCGTTTCGGTGAGATGGAAGTGTGGGCGCTGGAAGCATACGGCGCCTCCTACGTCCTGCAGGAAATGCTGACCGTGAAGTCGGACGACGTGAATGGCCGGACCAAGGTGTACGAGAACATCGTCAAGGGCGAGCATTCGATCGATGCCGGCATGCCGGAATCGTTCAACGTCCTGGTCAAGGAAATCCGTTCTCTGGGCATCGATATCGATCTGGAGCGCAACTGATTGCGCCAGGCCCGGTCGGCCGGAAAGGGCGGCCGGGCCGATTGAGGTTTTTGCCAATGGTTCACGGCTGACGCGCCCGATGCGCGGCAGCCACACAAGGAGTTGCAATGAAAGCATTGCTCGATCTCTTTAAGCAGGTACAGCAGGAAGAGCAGTTCGACGCGATCAAGATCGGCCTCGCGTCGCCTGAGAAAATCCGTTCGTGGTCGTACGGCGAAGTAAAGAAGCCGGAAACCATCAACTACCGTACCTTCAAGCCGGAACGGGATGGCCTGTTCTGTGCCAAGATCTTTGGTCCGATCAAGGACTACGAGTGCCTGTGCGGCAAGTACAAGCGCCTCAAGCACCGTGGCGTGATCTGCGAAAAGTGCGGCGTCGAAGTGACGCTCGCCAAGGTGCGTCGCGAGCGCATGGGCCATATCGAACTGGCCGCGCCGACCGCGCATATCTGGTTCCTGAAGTCGCTGCCGTCGCGTCTGGGCATGGTGCTCGATATGACGCTGCGCGACATCGAGCGCGTGCTGTACTTCGAAGCATTCGTGGTGATCGAGCCCGGCATGACCCCGCTCAAGAAGAGCCAGATCATGACCGAGGACGACTACCTCGCGAAGTGCGACGAGTATGGCGAGGGCGAGTTCGTCGCCATGATGGGCGCCGAGGGCATTCGTGAACTGCTGCGCGGCATCGACATCGAGAAGCAGATCGAACAGATCCGCGCCGAACTGCAGGCGACCGGCTCCGAAGCCAAGATCAAGAAGTTCGCCAAGCGCCTGAAGGTGCTCGAGGCATTCCAGCGCTCCGGCATCAAGCCGGACTGGATGATCCTCGAAGTGCTGCCGGTGCTGCCGCCCGAGCTGCGTCCGCTGGTGCCGCTGGATGGCGGCCGTTTCGCCACCTCGGACCTGAACGACCTGTATCGCCGCGTCATCAATCGTAACAACCGCCTGAAGCGCCTGCTCGAACTGAAGGCGCCGGAAATCATCGTGCGCAACGAAAAGCGCATGCTGCAGGAAGCCGTCGACTCGCTGCTCGACAACGGCCGCCGCGGCAAGGCCATGACTGGCGCCAACAAGCGCCCGCTCAAGTCGCTGGCCGAGATGATCAAGGGCAAGGGCGGTCGTTTCCGTCAGAACTTGCTGGGCAAGCGTGTCGACTACTCGGGCCGTTCGGTTATCGTGGTGGGCCCGACCCTCAAGCTGCATCAGTGCGGCCTGCCCAAGCTGATGGCGCTCGAGCTGTTCAAGCCGTTCATCTTCCACAAGCTCGAAACCATGGGCATCGCCACCACCATCAAGGCGGCGAAGAAGGAAGTGGAAAGCCAGACGCCGGTGGTGTGGGACATTCTCGAGGAAGTGATCCGCGAGCATCCGGTCATGCTGAACCGTGCGCCGACGCTGCACCGCCTCGGTATCCAGGCATTCGAGCCGGTACTGATCGAAGGCAAGGCTATCCAGCTGCACCCGCTCGTCTGCGCGGCGTTCAACGCCGACTTCGACGGTGACCAGATGGCCGTGCACGTGCCGCTGTCGCTCGAAGCCCAGATCGAAGCCCGTACCCTGATGCTGGCCTCGAACAACATCCTGTTCCCGGCCAACGGCGATCCCTCGATCGTGCCGTCGCAGGACGTGGTGCTGGGTCTGTACTACACGACCCGCGACAAGATCAACGGCAAGGGCGAGGGCCTGACTTTCGCTGATGTCGGTGAAGCGATCCGCGCCTACGAGAACAAGGAAGTCGAACTGGCGACGCGCGTCAACGTGCGTATCACCGAGTATGAGCTGGTCGACAAGGATGCCGAAGGCGACGCGCGCTTCCGTGCCAAGACGTCCCTGCAGGCGACCACCGTCGGCCGCGCCATCCTCTCGGAAATCCTGCCGAAGGGCTTGCCGTTCTCGGTGCTGAACAAGCCGCTGAAGAAGAAGGAAATCTCGCGCCTGATCAACACCTCGTTCCGCAAGTGCGGCCTGCGCGAGACCGTGATCTTCGCCGACAAGCTGCTGCAGTCCGGTTTCCGCCTGGCAACGCGCGCCGGTATCTCGATCGCCATCGACGATATGCTGATCCCGCCGCAGAAGGAAAAGATCATTTCCGAAGCAGCGGCCAAGGTGAAGGAATACGACAAGCAGTACATGTCGGGTCTGGTGACCAACCAGGAGCGCTACAACAACGTCGTGGACATTTGGGGCGCCGCCGGCGACCAGGTTGGCAAGGCGATGATGGAGCAGCTCCAGCACGAAGATGTGGTGGACCGCGAAGGCAAGACCGTGAAGCAGGAGTCGTTCAATGCCATCTACATGATGGCTGACTCCGGTGCGCGCGGTTCGGCGGCACAGATCCGCCAGCTCGCCGGTATGCGCGGCCTGATGGCCAAGCCGGATGGCTCGATCATCGAGACGCCGATTACCGCGAACTTCCGCGAAGGTCTGAACGTGCTGCAGTACTTCATCTCGACGCACGGCGCACGTAAGGGTCTGGCCGATACGGCACTGAAGACCGCCAACTCCGGTTACCTGACGCGTCGTCTGGTCGATGTGACGCAGGATCTGGTGGTGGTCGAAGACGATTGCGGCACTGCCAATGGCGTGGCCATGAAGGCGTTGGTCGAAGGCGGTGAAGTCATTGAAGCCCTGCGCGACCGGATTCTCGGCCGTGTGACGGCAAACGACGTGGTCAATCCGGAAACCCAGGAAACCGTGATCGAAGCCGGCACCCTGCTCGACGAAGATCTGGTCGACCAGATCGATTCGCTGGGCGTGGACGAGGTCAAGGTCCGCACACCGCTGACCTGCGACACGCGCTACGGTCTGTGCGCGCAGTGCTACGGCCGCGACCTGGGCCGCGGTTCGCGTGTCAACTCGGGTGAAGCCGTGGGCGTGATCGCGGCGCAGTCGATCGGTGAGCCGGGCACGCAGCTGACCATGCGGACCTTCCACATCGGTGGCGCAGCCTCGCGTTCCGCCGTGGCCTCGAGCGTCGAAGCCAAGTCGAACGGTACCATCCGCTTCACGGCGACGATGCGCTACGTGACCAACACGAAGGGCGAGCAGGTCGTCATCTCGCGTTCGGGCGAAGCGCTGATCACCGACGACCACGGTCGCGAGCGCGAACGTCACAAAATCCCGTACGGTGCAACGCTGCTGGTGCAGGATGGCCAGGTCATCAAGGCTGGTATCCAGCTGGCGACGTGGGATGCGCTGACGCGTCCGATCGTGTCGGAGTACACCGGTACCGTCAAGTTCGAGAACGTCGAGGAAGGCGTGACCGTTGCCAAGCAGATGGACGAGGTGACGGGCCTGTCGACGCTGGTGGTGATCGACGCCAAGCGTCGCACCGCTGCGACCAAGGGCCTGCGTCCGCAAGTGAAGCTGCTCGACGCAAACGGCGCCGAAGTGAAGATCCCGGGTACGGACCACTCCGTGACCATCGGCTTCCAGGTCGGCGCGCTGATTACCGTCAAGGATGGTCAGCAGGTGCACGTCGGTGAAGTGCTGGCACGTATCCCGACCGAATCGCAGAAGACCCGCGACATTACCGGCGGTCTGCCGCGTGTGGCCGAGCTGTTCGAAGCACGTTCGCCGAAGGACGCTGCGGTGCTGGCGGAAGTCACTGGTACCGTATCGTTCGGCAAGGACACCAAGGGCAAGCAACGCCTGGTCATCACGGATCTCGACGGCAATGCCCACGAGTTCCTGATCGCCAAGGAAAAGCAGGTCCTGGTGCACGATGGCCAGGTCGTCAACAAGGGCGAGATGATCGTGGAAGGTCCGGCCGATCCGCACGACATCCTGCGCCTGAAGGGCGTGGAAGAACTGGCGACCTACATCGTCGACGAAGTGCAGGACGTGTACCGTCTGCAGGGCGTGAAGATCAACGACAAGCACATCGAAGTGATCGTGCGTCAGATGCTGCGCCGCGTGCAGGTGGCCGACGTGGGCGATACCAAGTTCATCCCGGGTGAGCAGGTGGAACGCTCCGAGCTCCTCGACGAAAACGATCGCGTGATCGCCGAAGGCAAGCGTCCGGCGACCTACGAGAATATGCTGCTCGGTATTACCAAGGCGTCGCTGTCGACCGACAGCTTCATCTCGGCGGCATCGTTCCAGGAAACCACGCGCGTGCTGACCGAAGCCGCCATCATGGGCAAGGTCGACGATCTGCGCGGTCTCAAGGAAAACGTCATCGTGGGTCGTCTCATCCCGGCCGGTACCGGTCTGGCGTACCACCGTGCGCGCAAGACGCGCGAAGCGGCGGAGCGCGAACGCGCCCAGGCGATTGCCGACGAAGAGCAGCACCTCATTTTCGAGGCACCTGCCGAGACCCAGCCGCAGGACGATGCCTGAGCACCGCCTGCTGTGCGATTCACGGCCCGGTTTCAAGGGCCGGATCGCCGGGTAATCTGATGAACCCGGCCGTTATCTGACGGCCGGGTTTTTTTATGGAATTGTTTGAATCGATGGACGGATACTGCGCGTCATGTCAGATGCTCTGGCCCTGCTAAAGGAAGTCTTCGGCTATTTCGCATTTCGCGATCGGCAGCGCGACATCATTGAGCATGTCGCGGGCGGCGGGGATTGCCTGGTGCTGATGCCGACTGGTGGCGGCAAGTCGCTGTGCTACCAGCTACCGGCGCTGTTGCGCAAGCGTGCGGGGCACGGCGTCGGCATCGTCGTATCGCCGTTGATCGCGCTGATGCAAGACCAGGTCGCGGCGTTGTCGGAACTGGGTGTCAATGCCGCTTATCTGAACTCCACCTTGTCGAGCGCAGAGGCGGCAGAAATCGAACGCGCATTGCTGCGCGGCGAGCTGGATCTGCTCTATGTCGCCCCCGAGCGCCTGCTGACCCCCCGGTTTCTTGGCTTGCTGGAACGTGCCCGCATCGGGCTCTTCGCCATCGACGAAGCCCATTGCGTGTCGCAGTGGGGACATGATTTTCGGCCCGAATACATCCAGCTGTCGGTTCTGCACGAGCAGTTTCCCGACGTGCCGCGCATCGCGCTGACAGCGACGGCGGATGCTGTTACGCGCGACGAGATCATCCATCGGCTGGCGCTGGACGACGCGCAGGTATTCGTTTCCAGTTTCGATCGCCCGAACATCCGCTACCGTATTGTCGAAAAAGACAACGCGCGTACCCAATTGCTCGCGTTCATCCGTGCTGAACATGGACGTCCGGATGGCAAGGGTGGCATCGAGCACGACGCCGGGGTGGTCTATTGCCTGTCGCGCCGGAAGGTGGAAGAAACTGCCGAGTGGCTGGCGAGCCAGGGTATCAACGCCTTGCCTTACCACGCCGGCCTAGATGCCGGTGTGCGACAGATGAACCAGCAGCGGTTCCTGCGGGAAGAGGGCATCGTCATCGTCGCCACCATCGCCTTTGGGATGGGGATCGATAAGCCAGATGTCCGCTTCGTGGCACACCTCGATCTGCCCAAGAGCGTCGAAGGGTATTACCAGGAGACTGGCCGGGCCGGCCGCGACGGTCTGCCGGCCAACGCCTGGATGGCCTATGGCCTTGGCGATGTGGTGCAGCAAAAACGCATGATCGACGACTCGGATGCCGATGCCGTGCACAAGCGCGTCTCCGCGGCCAAGCTCGATGCATTGCTCGGCTTGTGCGAGACCGCGGGATGCCGGCGCGAGCGCCTGCTTAGTTATTTCGGCGAGGCCAGCCATCCCTGCGGCAACTGCGATACCTGCCTCGAGCCGCCCGCGACATGCGATGGCACGCGCGAGGCGCAGATGGCGCTGTCCTGCGTATACCGTGCCGCACAGGCGAGTGGCGTGCATTTTGGTGCAACGCACCTGACCGACATCCTGCGTGGCCAGCTCACCGAACGTGTGCGGCAATGGCAGCATGACAAGCTCTCGACCTTCGGTGTCGGTGGGCAGTTCTCCGCCAGCCAGTGGATGGGTATTTTCCGCCAACTGGTCGCGCATGGTCTGCTGGAGGTTGACCATGGCGGGCATGGCGCGCTGCTGCTCGCGCCGGCAGCCAGGGCCGTTCTCAAAGGTGAAGTCAGCGTTACCCTGCGGCAGCCGCCGCCAACGGCGCGGCGCGGCCGAAGCAAGGCGGCTGGCAGTGCGCGCGTGGACCATGCGGCCGAGATGGATTCCGCTACCCTGGCGCGCTGGAATGCCCTGCGCGGCTGGCGGGGCGACGCCGCCCGCGAGCACGGCGTGCCTGCGTACGTGATCTTCCATGACGCCACCCTGGCCGAGCTGGCGCGCCGCGCCCCGGCCTCGCTGGCCGATCTGCAGGGTATTCCGGGTATCGGCGCCGCCAAGCTTGAGCGCTATGGGGCCGCCTTGTTGCAAACGCTCGCGCTGGCCTAGTTGACCAATGGAAAATCTCCGGATATAGTGTCAGGCTCGAGTTTTTGGCTTTGGGGAACGTGCGTCCACGCACATCGCAATTTCCCCGGTCGAGCTTGCGCTCTTTGATATTCGCCTGATGTTCCGGCACGTTTCACGAGAGCGTTCGCTCACTTCCTAGTGCCAGATACCCGATTGTATTTGCTTGCCGCGCCGTTTTCACGGTGCGGTGTTTTGTCATTACCACGCTGGATTGAAACAATGCCAACTATCAACCAACTGGTTCGCAAGCGTCGCCGCTCTGCCGTCATCAAGAGCAAGAGCCCCGCGCTGGAGAACTGTCCGCAACGCCGTGGCGTGTGCACCCGTGTGTACACCACCACGCCGAAGAAGCCGAACTCGGCACTGCGTAAGGTCGCCAAAGTGCGTCTGACCAATGGTTTCGAGGTCATCTCGTACATCGGCGGCGAAGGCCACAACCTGCAGGAGCACTCGGTGATCCTGCTGCGCGGCGGCCGTGTGAAGGACTTGCCGGGTGTGCGCTACCACATGGTGCGCGGCTCGCTCGACCTGCAAGGCGTGAAAGACCGTAAGCAAGCGCGTTCGAAGTACGGCGCGAAGCGTCCGAAGGCCGCCAAGTAATCACTGCGTCCATTCGCGGACACAGCGTTGTCATCAGCAGGCGGTACAACGGAACGTTTCCGTTGCCGTCCAGTAAGTGGCCATCCGCGGCAAAGTGTGCCAGTCGATGGCTGGAGAGCCGGGCTCTCAACTGAATTGAAAAGGAAGAAACATGCCACGTCGTCGTGAAGTCCCCAAGCGGGAAGTATTGCCGGATCCGAAGTTCGGTAACGTTGAAGTCGCCAAGTTCATGAACATGATCATGCTTGACGGCAAGAAGTCGGTTGCCGAGCGGATTGTCTACGGTGCTTTCGAACAGATCGAAAAGAAAGCCGGCAAGTCGCCGATCGAGGTGTTCCTGGCTGCGCTGAACAACGTCAAGCCGGTTGTGGAAGTGAAGAGCCGCCGCGTGGGCGGTGCCAACTATCAGGTGCCTGTGGAAGTGCGCCCGTCGCGTCGTTCGGCATTGTCGATGCGCTGGTTGCGTGAAGCTGCGAAGAAGCGCAGCGAAAAGTCCATGGACCTGCGTCTGGCCGGTGAACTGCTGGAAGCCGCGGAAGGCCGTGGCGGTGCAATGAAAAAGCGTGACGAAGTGCACCGCATGGCCGAAGCCAACAAGGCGTTCTCGCACTTCCGTTTCTAAGCGGACGCGAAACATCGCTGTTGGTGACTGGGCGGGCTGTGTACCACACACCTCGCCCATTTATGTTAGAGGCGCCGTCGACAGACTCCGGCGCCTCGAAGACGAAAGAGGATTAAAGTGGCTCGTAAGACTCCCATTGAGCGCTACCGTAACATTGGTATTTCCGCGCACATCGACGCGGGTAAAACCACGACGAGTGAACGTATTCTGTTCTACACCGGTGTGAACCACAAGCTGGGTGAGGTGCATGACGGCGCCGCCACCATGGACTGGATGGAGCAGGAGCAGGAGCGTGGTATTACCATCACCTCCGCTGCCACCACGGCCTTCTGGAAAGGCATGGCCGGCAACTTCCCCGAGCACCGCATCAACGTGATCGACACCCCGGGCCACGTGGACTTCACCATCGAGGTGGAGCGTTCCATGCGCGTGCTGGATGGCGCATGCATGGTCTACTGCGCCGTGGGTGGCGTGCAGCCGCAGTCGGAAACCGTGTGGCGTCAGGCCAACAAATACGGCGTTCCGCGTCTGGCCTTCGTGAACAAGATGGACCGTACCGGCGCCAACTTCTTCAAGGTCTATGATCAGCTGCGCCTGCGCCTCAAAGCCAACCCGGTGCCCATCGTCGTGCCCATCGGCGCTGAAGATGGTTTCCAGGGTGTGGTCGACCTGATCAAGATGAAAGCGATCATCTGGGATGAGGCCAGCCAGGGCACCAAGTTCGACTACAAGGACATTCCGGCAGAACTGACCGACGTCGCTGCGGAATGGCGCGAGAAAATGGTCGAGGCCGCTGCTGAGTCGAGCGAAGACCTGATGAACAAATACCTCGAGGAAGGTGCGCTTTCCGAAGAGGAAATCGTCAAGGGTCTGCGCGCGCGTACCATCGCCTGCGAAATCCAGCCGATGCTGTGCGGTACCGCGTTCAAGAACAAGGGCGTGCAGCGCATGCTGGACGCCGTGATCGAGTTCCTGCCGTCGCCGGTCGATATTCCGCCGGTCAAGGGCGAGGACGAAGATGGCAAGGAAGTCGAGCGCAAGGCAGACGATGCCGAGAAGTTCTCGGCGCTCGCTTTCAAGATCATGACCGACCCGTTCGTCGGCCAGCTGATCTTCTTCCGCGTCTACTCGGGCAAGATCAACTCGGGCGATACCGTGCTCAATGCGGTGAAGGGCAAGAAAGAGCGTCTGGGCCGTATCGTGCAGATGCACGCCAACCAGCGTGAAGAAATCAAGGAAGTGCTGGCCGGCGACATTGCCGCCGCCGTGGGCCTGAAGGAAGCGACCACCGGTGACACGTTGTGCGATCCGGACAGCCCGATCATCCTCGAGCGCATGGAATTCCCGGAGCCGGTGATCTCGCAGGCTGTCGAGCCGAAGACGAAGGCCGACCAGGAAAAGATGGGTATCGCCCTGAACCGCCTGGCGCAGGAAGATCCGTCGTTCCGCGTGAAGACCGACGAAGAGTCGGGTCAGACCATTATCTCCGGCATGGGTGAGCTGCACCTGGAAATCCTGGTCGACCGCATGAAGCGCGAATTCGGCGTGGAAGCGACCGTCGGCAAGCCGCAGGTGGCCTATCGCGAAACGATCCGCAAGATCGCCGCCGATGTCGATGGCAAGTTCGTCAAGCAGTCGGGTGGTCGCGGTCAGTACGGTCATGCCGTGATCACGCTGGAACCGCAGGAGCCGGGCAAGGGCTTCGAGTTCCTCGACGAGATCAAGGGTGGTGTGATTCCGCGCGAATTCATCCCGGCAGTCCAGAAGGGTATCGAGGACACGCTCAACACCGGCGTGCTGGCAGGTTATCCGGTGGTGGACGTGAAGGTGCGTCTGACCTTCGGTTCGTACCACGACGTGGACTCGAACGAAAACGCGTTCAAGATGGCTGGCTCGATGGCATTCAAGGAGGCCATGCGCCGTGCCAACCCGGTCCTGCTCGAGCCGATGATGGCCGTGGAAGTGGAAACGCCGGAAGACTACACCGGTACCGTGATGGGCGACCTGTCGTCCCGCCGCGGCATCGTGCAGGGCATGGACGACATGGTCGGTGGTGGCAAGATCATCAAGGCCGAAGTGCCGCTGTCGGAAATGTTCGGTTACTCGACTGCGTTGCGTTCGGCTACGCAAGGTCGTGCCACGTACACCATGGAATTCAAGCACTACGCCGAGGCGCCGAAGAATATCGCCGAAGCCGTGATGGCCGCCAAGGGTGGTAAGTAATCAATAAGTTTGGGCGATCGCGCGTGCGGTCGCCCGTCCCGATATCCAAGTGATTTAGCAAGTTCGAATTGAGGAGCTGACATGGCAAAGGAAAAGTTTGAGCGGACAAAGCCGCACGTGAACGTAGGCACGATTGGTCACGTTGACCATGGCAAGACGACGCTGACGGCAGCGATCGCGACGGTGCTGTCGGCGAAGTTTGGCGGCGAAGCCAAGAAGTACGACGAAATCGACGCAGCGCCGGAAGAAAAGGCCCGCGGTATTACCATCAACACCGCGCACGTCGAATACGAAACGCAGAACCGTCACTACGCCCACGTTGACTGCCCGGGCCACGCTGACTACGTGAAGAACATGATTACCGGTGCCGCCCAGATGGACGGCGCGATCCTGGTGTGCTCGGCCGCTGACGGCCCGATGCCGCAAACGCGTGAGCACATCCTGCTGGCCCGTCAGGTTGGCGTGCCGTACATCATCGTGTTCCTGAACAAGTGCGACATGGTCGACGACGCCGAGCTGCTCGAGCTGGTCGAAATGGAAGTGCGCGAACTGCTCTCGAAGTACGACTTCCCGGGTGACGACACCCCGATCATCAAGGGTTCGGCCAAGCTGGCGCTGGAAGGCGACAAGGGCGAACTGGGCGAACAGGCCATCCTGGCGCTGGCCGAAGCGCTGGACACGTACATCCCGACGCCGGAACGTGCCATCGACGGTACCTTCCTGATGCCGGTGGAAGACGTGTTCTCGATCTCGGGTCGCGGCACCGTGGTGACCGGCCGTGTCGAGCGCGGCATCATCAAGGTCGGCGAAGAAATCGAAATCGTGGGTATCCGCGACACCGTCAAGACGACCTGCACCGGCGTGGAAATGTTCCGCAAGCTGCTGGACCAGGGCCAGGCAGGCGACAACGTCGGTATCCTGCTGCGCGGCACGAAGCGTGAAGAAGTGGAGCGTGGCCAGGTGCTGTGCAAGCCGGGCTCGATCAAGCCGCATACGCACTTCACGGCCGAGGTGTACATTCTGGGCAAGGACGAAGGTGGCCGTCACACGCCGTTCTTCAACAACTATCGCCCGCAGTTCTACTTCCGTACGACGGACGTGACCGGCTCGATCGAACTGCCGGCCGACAAGGAAATGGTGATGCCGGGTGACAACGTGACGATCACCGTCAAGCTGATCGCCCCGATCGCCATGGAAGAAGGCCTGCGCTTCGCCATCCGCGAAGGCGGTCGTACCG
>AKCV02000001.1 GCA_000272025.2 Imbroritus primus | reverse complement strand
GCTCGCGCCGCCCGCCTGACCACGTCGAGACCAGCGCCAGCAACCGCCTCCGGGCGGTTTTTTTGCGCCTGCTCCGTTCTCGGTCGCCCCCGCTACGGGAGTTGCCAACCACAACCGACCGCCTCTAAACCCGCGCCAGCAAAGGAAGTGGCCTCAAGAACGCTCGCGTGACCACCAGAGAAAACGGAGAACAGAGAGGCGTCAGCGGGGGTGGAAACGCCGAGTTCGCAGGGGTGGCGCTCGCGAGGCCATGCCCGGAAACCGCGCCAACACTGGGGGGAACGGGCGAAAAAAAACCAACCGAGAACGGTTGGTTTTTTGAATAGTGGTGGAGCCGGCGGGAATCGAACCCGCGTCCGCAAGTCCTCTACAGAGAGTTCTACATACTTAGTTCTGTCATTTGATTTAACCGGGCCAACGCGGACGAACACGCTTTGGAACGGCGAGTCGCGATTGTTTTAGCATCTGGCGTCACGACACCCACCCGATGCGATCCGATATGAATGACCTCGTATAGTCTTGCGACCCTGGCCTATCGGCAGACCAGTACGAGGGAAGTCACCGGTGTTTAAGCGGCGAGAGCAAACGACGAATCGTTTGCAGCTTCTTGCTTGCTAAAGGTAGCAATTATTGCTTTCCCATTGATTTACGAGGTGACGGGTCCTCGGTATGCCCTCAACTGCTTCGCAACCCACGTCGAAACCAGGTCGGCCCCGAATAGGAGTGATACAGGGGTGACGATTGTACCGTGTTGGAGTCACGGATGCCAGCCAAGTTCCCTCAGGCGCTTTGGCCCAGCAGGAGTGCCGTGAGCTCGCGGGCGGACTGCACGATATGGTCGGCCTGCCACATGGCGGCCGGCAGGCCGTCGCCGCAATAACCGTAGGCTGCCGCAATGGTTGTCATGCCGGCAGCCCGGCCTGCCTGGATGTCGCGCAGGTCGTCACCGATATAGACGCAGCGCGCGGCATCCAGCCCCGCAGCGGCTGCGGCATGCAGCAATGGGGCAGGGTGAGGCTTGGCGTGCGGCGTCGTGTCGCCGCTGACGATAGCCGCCGCGTGCTGGCGCAGGCCAATCTGCGTCACCAGCGGTTCGGTGAAGCGCGAGTTCTTGTTGGTCACGATGCCCCACGGCATGCCGGCTGCCTGAAGGGCTTCCAGAACGTCGGGAATGCCGTCGAACAGGCGGGTATCGACGGCCAGCGCGCTTTCGTAATAGTCGAGAAACGTATCGCGCAGCACGGCATAGCCGTCATCCTCGGGTGTGATGCCGAAGGCCACGCCGAGCAGCCCGCGGGCGCCGGCCGACGCGACAGGCCGCAACTGGTCCAGCGGTAGCGGGGGCTGTCCATGGTCGACGCGCAAGCGGTTGGCTGCGGCCGCCAGGTCCGGCGCAGTATCAGCCAGCGTGCCGTCGAGGTCGAAAAATACGCCGTCGTAAGTATGCATGGGGAGATTCGGGTAATCAGATGCGGCGGCAGGCGACCATGTAGTTCACGTCGGTATCGCGGCTGAGTTTGTAGATCTGCGTGAGCGGGTTGTACGTCATGCCCCGGATCTCGACGATTTCGAGCCCCGCGTGGCGAATCGCATGCGCCAGCTGCGCCGGCGGGATGAATTTTTCGTAGTCATGCGTGCCGCGCGGCAACATCCTGAGGATGTACTCGGCCCCCAGGACCGCGAGCAGGTAGGCCTTGGGCGTACGGTTCAGGGTGGAGAAAAAGACATATCCACCGGGCCGTACGAGCTGGGCGCAGGCGTTTACCACGGAGGCGGGTTCCGGCACATGCTCGAGCATTTCCATGCACGTCACGACGTCGAATGCCGCCGGTTCGCGTGCGGCCAGTGCCTCCACGGCGATCTCTTCGTAGTCGACGGTAATGCCGCTCTCCAGGCTGTGCAGGTCAGCAACCTGCAAGGCCTTGCGCGAGAGGTCAATGCCTTTGACGCGTGCGCCACGGCGAGCCATGCTTTCGGAGAGAATGCCGCCGCCGCAGCCAACGTCGAGGACTGTCTTGTCGCTCAGGTGGGCGATGCCATCGATCCAGCCAAGACGCAGCGGATTCAGGTCATGCAGTGGCTTGAATTCGCTGGCGGGATCCCACCAGCGATGGGCGAGTTCGCTGAACTTGTCGATTTCTCGTGGGTCGGCGTTGGCGGTGTGGGGGTGGGTCATGCGGTTCTCTGGGGCCCGCGGCGTCGGGCGTTGTGTGTCAGACGGTATGTATCAGACGCCTACTGTATCAAATTAGTGCGGCACAAATAAAAAAGCCCAGCTTGCGCTGGGCTTTCAAACCGGAATAAATCCCGATTACTTCGCGGAGCGGGTACCAACCACTTCCACTTCCACGCGGCGGTTCGGCTGCTGGCAAGCGATCTGAGCCTTGCGATTACCCTTGCACGACTTCGGATCGACCTTCAGCTGGCGCTCGCCCTTGCCTTCGGTGTACACGCGGTTGGCTTCGACGCCCTTGCTGACCAGATAGGCCTTGACGGCTTCAGCACGACGGATCGACAGGCGATCGTTGTACTTGTCCGAACCAAACGAGTCGGTGTGGCCGACGGCGATGATCACTTCGAGGGTGATGCCTTGCAGCTTGGAGACCAGGTCGTCCAGCTTGGCGCGGCCTTCCGGCTTCAGGACAGCCTTGTCGAAGTCGAACAGGGCGTCAGCAGCAAACGTCACTTTTTCGCTGGACACGACCGGAGCAACCGGAGCGGCCGGGGTCGGCGTTGCAGCCGGAGCTGCGGCCGGAGCCAGGGCGCCGTCACATTGTGCATTGGCAGTGGCCGGAGTCCAGAAGCCATCTCGCCAGCACAGTTCGTTGGTACCGTTCTTCCAGACCCATTCGCTGGTGCCGTTACCCCAGTTGTCGTTCACTGCCTTCTTTTCGTAAGGCACCGACTGAGCGTGAGCGGACACGGCCAGCACTGCTGCCGCTGCAGTGAGTGCGAGCTTGGCAAATTTTTTCATAATTCTCCTCTCAGGATGAGATCACCGCAGAATGACTGCGAGCAAGGGACGAAAACAAGTCATACATTCTTCGGAGTATAACATTCTCGATGTGGCGGATGCTCCACTTCGAAAAATGCCTGCCTCTTCGCTGGGGAATTGTGCCACAAGGCTCGTTTCCTAAGAAGTAAATATATTCAATTCAAAGCACAGGGTGGAGCCCTGTGGTGTTGATGCAACAAAGCCCCGGCACCCTGCAAAGCGTTGTCGAGACTGGGTTTTGCATGCGACGCGCGGATCACGGAAACGCAGTTCCGAGCGGGGCTGGGCGCTGTGCTGCCTGCTGGGATGCGGGGGCCGCGCATGTTAAAATGCACTGTTGCCCGCCAGACTTGCGTCTATTCGTCGGGCCTTTCCATAGTAAGGCGCAATGGATCAATTCGCTAAAGAAACGCTTCCGGTCTCGCTGGAAGAGGAAATGCGCAAGTCCTATCTCGATTACGCAATGAGCGTGATCGTGGGGCGCGCGCTCCCCGATGTCCGCGATGGCCTGAAGCCCGTGCATCGCCGTGTACTGTTCGCGATGCACGAGTTGAACAACGATTGGAATCGCGCTTACAAGAAGTCGGCGCGTATCGTTGGTGATGTGATCGGTAAGTATCACCCGCATGGGGACTCTGCTGTATACGCTACGATCGTCCGCATGGCGCAGGACTTCTCTCTGCGTTACATGCTGGTCGACGGGCAGGGAAACTTTGGCTCGGTGGACGGCGACAACGCTGCCGCGATGCGGTACACGGAAATCCGCCTGTCGAAGATCGCCCACGAGATGCTGGCGGATATCGACAAGGAAACGGTCGACTTCGGGCCCAACTACGATGGCTCGGAAACGGAGCCGCTGGTCCTGCCCACCCGAATCCCCAACCTGCTGATCAATGGTTCGTCAGGGATCGCCGTGGGGATGGCGACGAATATCCCGCCACACAACTTGTGTGAAATTGTCGATGGATGCCTGCATTTGCTGCGCAATCCGGAGGCCAGCGTCGATGAGCTGATCGAAATCATTCCGGCGCCCGACTTCCCGACCGCTGGCATTATTTATGGCGTGTCTGGCGTCCGCGACGGTTACCGCACCGGCCGTGGCCGCGTGGTCATGCGCGCCAAGACCCATTTCGAGGATATCGACCGTGGCCAGCGTCAGGCGATCATCGTCGATGAGCTGCCTTATCAGGTCAACAAGCGCACGCTGCTTGAGCGGATCGCCGAGCTGGTGACCGAGAAAAAGATCGAAGGCATTTCCGACATCCGTGACGAGTCGGACAAGTCCGGCATGCGGGTGGTGATCGAGCTGAAGCGCGGCGAAGTGCCGGAAGTCGTGCTGAACAACCTCTACAAGCTGACGCAGTTGCAGGATACGTTCGGCATGAACATGGTGGCGCTGGTCGATGGCCAGCCGCGCCTGCTGAACCTGCGCCAGATGCTCGAGTGCTTCCTCTCGCACCGGCGCGAAGTCATCACCCGTCGTACGGTGTTCGAGCTGCGCAAGGCGCGCGAGCGGGGCCATGTGCTGGAAGGCCTGGCCGTGGCGCTGGCGAACATCGATGAATTCATCGAACTGATCAAGTCCGCGCCGACGCCGCCGATCGCGCGGCAGGCGCTGATGGAGCGCAGTTGGGATTCGAGCCTTGTGCGCGACATGTTGGCGCGTGCCGAAAGCGACACGCCGGGTGGCCGCAGCGCATATCGCCCCGATAATCTGTCCCCGCAGTTCGGTATGCAGGCCGACGGCCTGTACCGCCTGTCGGAAGTGCAGGCGCAGGAAATCCTGCAGATGCGCCTGCAGCGCCTGACCGGGCTGGAGCAGGACAAGATCGTCCAGGAGTATCGCGATGTGATGGGGCAGATTGCCGATCTGCTCGATATCCTGGCGCGTCCGGCGCGGATCACGGAAATCATCATCACCGAACTGACTGCCATCCGGCAGGAATTTGGCGATGTGCGCCGTTCGTTCATCGAGAACAATGCGACCGAGCTCGATACCGAGGATCTGATCACGCCGCAGGACATGGTGGTGACGCTGTCGCATGGCGGCTATATGAAGAGCCAGCCGATTTCCGAATACCGCGCCCAGAAGCGTGGCGGACGTGGCAAGCAGGCCACGGCCACCAAGGACGACGACTGGATCGATACGCTGTTCGTCGCCAATACGCACGATTACATCCTGTGCTTCTCGAACCGCGGGCGCCTGTACTGGCTCAAGGTGTGGGAGGTGCCGCAGGGCTCGCGCAATTCGCGGGGCCGGCCAATCGTCAACATGTTCCCGCTGAGCGATGGCGAAAAGATCAATGTCATCCTGCCAGTGAAGCAGTTCGATGAAGAGCACTTCGTCTTCATGGCGACGTCGAAGGGCACCGTCAAGAAGACCGCACTCACGGACTTCTCCAATCCGCGCAAGGCCGGCATCATCGCGGTCGATCTTGATGAGGGTGACTTCCTGATCGGGGCGGCAATCACCGCTGGCAAGCATGACGTCATGCTGTTCTCGGACGCCGGCAAGGCTGTGCGTTTCGATGAGAACGATGTTCGCCCCATGGGCCGGCAGGCGCGTGGCGTGCGTGGCATGAATCTCGAGGATGGCCAGCAGGTGATCGCCATGCTGGTGGCGCATGCGGAGTCGGAAGCAACCGCTGGCGATGCCGTGCAGCCGAGCGTGCTGACCGCCACCGAGAATGGCTACGGCAAGCGCACGCCGATTTCCGAATATACCCGTCATGGCCGCGGCACGAAGGGCATGATTGCCATCCAGACCAGCGAAAGAAACGGTAAAGTGGTGGCTGCGGCACTTGTGTCGCCGGAAGACGAGATCATGCTCATCACCACGGGCGGCGTGCTGATTCGTACGCGTGTCAGCGAGATCCGGGAAATGGGCCGGGCGACGCAAGGCGTGACGCTGATCAGCGTGGATGAAGGCAACAAGCTTTCCGGGCTGCAGCGGATCGTCGAGAGCGATGCCGAGTCCGATCTGGGTGAGGGTAGCGGAGATACGGAGGAGGGTACTGCGCCCGAGTCCGACGCCGGGAATTCGTAAGTAGATGCAAATTTGATATCGCCCCGTGGAACTGCTCTGGCACCATGGGGTACTCAACCACACGTCCTCTCCAGGAGTGAAAATGCACAAGATGTTCAAGCAGGCAATGATCGCAGCGGCCCTGGTGCCGACCTTCGCTTTTGCCCAGGCCGACGCGGAAAAGACTGCAGCCATCAAGGAGCTCCTCTCCGTGATGCAGGTCGACCAGGCCATCAAGGGTCAGAGTGAAAACTGGCAGCAGAGCGCCAAGCAGGATGCGCCGCTGGTGCTCGAGCAGGCACTGATCGAAAACAAGACGATGGACGACAAGCAGAAGCAGGCGGCCGTCGAGAAGCTCAAGAAGAATGGCGCGGTCCAGCGCGTGGTCGATCAGGCTGGCAAGCAGTTCGGCACCGACGCGTTCCGCTCGGATGCGACCAAGGCGCACTACGAAGCCTTCGGCAAGTACTACACCACGCAGGAAATCAAGGACCTGACCACGTTCCTGAAATCCCCGAGCGGTCAGAAGTTCATGACCAACCAGGGTAAGGCAACGCAGGAAATCTGGGGCTCGATGATGCAGAAGTACGGGCCGCAGGTTGGCAAGGCGATGCGTGATTCGGCCGACAAGGAAATTGCCGCCGCCAAGTAATGGGTGGTTGCAGGCGTCGGTCCGGCGCGTGAAAAACCCAGCGGGGCGGTGGCGAAACCGCCATCCTGCCCGGGTTTGAGGGATAATGGCTGCTTGGTGGCACACCAGCAGCCATTTCTTTTTTCTCATGACATTTCAGCCAGACATGCAAATTCCCGGTCAGGGCCAGCCCGGCGCGGCAGGGCGCCTCTATAACTTCTCCGCCGGTCCGTCGGCATTGCCCGCCGAGGTGCTGCAGCAGGCCGCCGACGAAATGCTGTCGTGGCATGGGTGCGGCATGAGCGTGATGGAAATGAGTCATCGCGGCAAGGAGTTTGGCAGCATCCTGGCGCAGGCGTTTGCGGATCTGCGTGAGCTGCTGGCCGTGCCCGACAATTTTCGCATCCTGTTTATGCAGGGCGGGGCGATTGCCGAGAACGCCATCGTGCCGATGAACCTGATCGGCCGGCGCGCCGGTTTCACGCCAAAAGCCGATTACGTGGTGACCGGTACCTGGTCGATCAAGTCCCAGGAAGAAGCGCGCAAGTACGGCGAAGTCAATATCGCCGCCAGCACCGAAGCGCAGGGTTTTCTCTCGATTCCGCCAGTTGCGGAATGGCGCCTGTCCGACGATGCGGCCTATGTCCACCTGTGCACCAACGAGACCATCGTCGGGGTGGAATATCACGAAATGCCGATGATTGGCCAGGACTCTGGAAGCGTGGTGGTGGCCGATGCGTCGAGCCACATTCTCTCGCGCCCGATCGATTTCAGCCGTGTCGGCGTTGTGTATGCCGGCGCGCAGAAGAACATCGGCCCAGCCGGGCTGACGCTGGTGATCGTCCGCGACGACCTGCTGGACCATGCCTTGCCGATCACGCCCACGGCCTTCAACTGGCGCATCGTGTCGGATGCAGACTCGATGTACAACACGCCGCCCACGTATGCCATCTACATCGCCGGACTGGTATTCCAGTGGCTCAAGCGGCAGGGTGGCGTGGCTGGCATCGAACGCGCGAATATCGCCAAGGCGCAGCTTCTGTACGACTACCTCGACAGCAGCGCGTTCTATGTTAATCGCGTCGATCCGGCGTGCCGCTCGCGCATGAACGTCCCGTTCCAGCTGCGCGATGCCACCCGCAATGACGCCTTCCTCGAAGCCGCGCGCGCGCGCGGACTGGTGCAACTGAAAGGACACAAGCTGGTAGGCGGCATGCGTGCCAGCATCTATAACGCCATGCCGCTGGCTGGCGTGCAGGCGCTGATCGAATTCATGCGAGAGTTCGAGCGCACCTCCGCCTGATCACGAACACACGCGTGCCGGTGTTTTGGCGCGCGTTTCATGTATTGCCCTCTGGAATCTGCCATGACGCAACCGAAAGATTCAAGCGACCAGCAGCTGACTGATGCGCTGGCGCCGCTGCGCGCCGAGATCGATGCCCTGGATACGCAGCTGATCCACCTGCTGAATGAACGTGCGCGCTGCGCATTGCGCGTAGGGGATGTCAAGCGTAAGTTTGGGGCGGAAGTGTTCCGTCCGGAGCGCGAGCAGCAGGTTGTCCAGAAGGTGCAGGATAACAATCCGGGTCCGCTGAAAAACGAAAGCCTGGCCACCATCTGGCGTGAAGTCATGTCGGCTTGCCGGGCGCTGGAAAAATCCATCGAGGCTGCTTATCTCGGGCCGGCTGGCACCTTTTCGGAACAGGCCCTGTATGCCCACTTCGGTCATGATGTGAGCGGGGTGCCCTGTACGTCGATTGACGAAGTCTTCCGCGCCGTGGAAGCCGGCACCGTCGAGTATGGCATCGTCCCCGTGGAAAATTCGACGGAAGGCGCGGTGTCGCGGACACTCGATCTTTTTCTCCAGACTTCGCTCAAGATCAGCGGCGAGGTTGCCTTGCGCGTCCACCATAACCTGATGAACCGCACCGGCAACATGGCCGACGTGAAGGTGGTACGGGCGCATCCGCAGGCGCTGGCGCAATGCCAGCACTGGCTTACCGCGAACTACCCGCATCTCGAGCGCCAGCCGGTGTCGAGCAACGCCGAGGCGGCGCGCATGGCATCGATGGATGACAGCGTCGCGGCCCTGGCGGCCGAGTCGGCGGCTAACCGCTATGGCCTGCATATCGTGCATGCACATGTCGAGGACGATCCGCACAACCGCACGCGCTTTGCCGTGATCGGCCGCTATGAAACCGAATCGAGCGGTAGCGACCAGACTTCGCTGGTGCTGTCGGTGCCGAACAAGGCAGGCGCGGTGTACCAGCTGCTTGCGCCTCTGGCTGCCAATGGCGTGTCGATGTGCCGCTTCGAATCGCGACCGGCCCGCAGCGGGGCATGGGAGTACTACTTCTATGTCGATGTCGAGGGCCACCAGCAGGATGCCCCGGTGGCCCGGGCGCTGGAAGAGTTGCGCCGCAATGCCGCTTATTTCAAGGTGCTCGGCTCCTATCCGACCAGCCGCTGAAACCGTAGAACAAAGGAAACCGCATGTCGATCCCAGCTTCCCGCCCCTCTGTCTTTGGTCCTGAATATGTCCGCGCGATTGCGCCTTATATCGCGGGCCGGCCGATTTCCGAGGTGGCACGCGAGTACGGTCTTGACGAGTCGAAGATCGTCAAGCTGGCATCGAACGAGAATCCGCTGGGCATGCCGCCGTCGGCCAGGGCCGCGATGCTCAAGGAACTGGACGATCTCGGACGCTACCCCGATTCGAACGGTTTCGTGCTGAAGGGCGTGCTGGCACGCAAGTTCGATTTGCCCGATACGTGGTTCACGCTGGGCAACGGCAGCAACGATATTCTGGAGATCTGCGCCCACGCGCTGGTCGAGCCAGGTCAGGGCGTGGTCTACGCGCAGTACTCATTCGCCGTGTACGCGCTGGCAGCGCAGGAAGTCGGCGCGCGTGCCGTCGAGGTGCCGGCACAGGCCTATGGCCACGATCTCGATGGCATGCTGCAGGCCATCACGCCGGACACGCGGCTGGTGTTCCTGGCCAATCCGAACAATCCGACTGGTACCTTCGTGCCGGCGGCCGCGCTTGAGGCGTTTATTGCCAAGGTGCCGTCGCATGTCGTGGTCGTGCTTGACGAGGCATATAACGAGTATCTCCCGGTCGAGGACCAATACGATGCCATCGCGTGGGTGCGCAAGTATCCCAATCTGGTGGTGTCGCGCACCCTGTCCAAGGCCTATGGCCTGGCGGGGCTGCGGATTGGCTATGCCGTGGCCCAGCCGGCCATGACCGATCTGCTGAACCGCATCCGCCAGCCGTTCAACGTCAACACCATGGCGCAGGCCGCAGCCGTGGCAGCGATCGGAGATACGGACTTCCTGCAACGCAGTGCCGCACTCAATGCAGCTGGCAAGGCGCAGTTGTATGCCGGGTTCGAGCGCCTCGGGCTGGAATATGTGCCGTCCTATGGCAATTTCGTGCTGGTGCGGGTCGGCGAGGATGAAGGCGCAGGTGCGCGCGTGAACGTCGCGTTGCTCAAGCAGGGTGTCATCGTGCGGCCGGTCGGCAACTACGGGTTGCCGCAATGGATTCGCGTCAGCATCGGCCTGCCGGAAGAAAATGCTGCCTGCCTGGCCG
The DNA here is from genome assembly GCA_000272025.2 of Imbroritus primus. Lineage (GTDB taxonomy): Bacteria > Pseudomonadota > Gammaproteobacteria > Burkholderiales > Burkholderiaceae > Imbroritus > Imbroritus primus. Next base: position 32,521 of record AKCV02000001.1, on the reverse strand, counting down.
CGCTGGAACAGGCGCTGACCGGGCAATCCGCCTGAGCGCCGGACGCGCTCGCAAATCTGGGGCCGCATCGGTGCGGCGCCCGCGTCGATGGACAGTGGTGTCGAAGTGAATACATTCGTGATTCCCAAACTGGTCGTGATCGGCGTCGGCCTGATCGGTGGCTCGCTGGCGCTGGCGCTCAAGCGTGCCGGCGCGGTGGGCCGCGTGGTCGGTGTCGGGCGCTCGGCAGCCTCGCTGGCGCGTGCGGTTGAGCTGGGCGTAATCGACGAAAGCGCACCACTCGAAGAGGCGCTGCGTGATGCGTCCATCGTCGTGCTGTGTGCGCCGGTCGCGCAGACGTTCAACATCCTGCACGCCCTCGAGCCGCATCTGCAGCCGGGCACCATCGTCACTGACGCAGGCAGTACCAAGGGCGACGTGATCGTGGCGGCCAAGACCGCGCTCGGCGACAAGGTCGTGCAGTTCGTGCCGGCGCATCCGATCGCCGGCCGTGAAGTCAGCGGCGTGGATGCGGCCCTGCCGGATCTGTATGACGGCAAGCGCGTGGTGCTATGCCCGCTGCAGGAAAACCTGCCGCCGGATGTGTCTACGGTGCAGCGCATGTGGGAGGTTGCCGGCGCGGTGTGCCACGTCATGCCGGCTGTCCAGCACGATGCGATGTTCGCGGCCGTCAGCCATCTGCCGCATCTGCTGGCGTTCGCCCTGGTCGCACAGGTCGTCAACGCCGAGGACAGCGAGGCCAAACTGGCGTTTGCCGGCAGCGGTTTCCGCGATACCACGCGGATCGCCGCATCGTCGCCGGAGATGTGGCGCGATATCTGCATCGGAAACCGTACCGCCCTGCTGCGTGAGATCACCACCTACCAGGCTGTGCTGGCACATCTGAAGACCCAGGTCGAGCAGTCCAATGGCGATGCGCTCGAGAAATTTTTCCGCCGTGCCAGTGACGCCCGCCACGCCTGGGGCGCCCGGCAGGCCAGCGTACAATGTCCGCCTGACGCTGACGAAACCTGAAACCGCCTCATCGATATGTCCACTGCTTCCCCGGATTCCCTCCTGCTGCCCGCGCTTTCCAGTGCCAAAGGTACCGTTCGCCTTCCTGGTTCGAAGAGCATTTCCAATCGTGTGCTGTTGCTGTCCGCCCTGAGCCAGGGCACGACGGTGGTGCGCGACCTGCTGGACTCGGACGATACGCGCGTGATGCTGGCTGCCTTGCGGACGCTTGGCGTGCAGTGGGAGCATCTGGCGGATCGCGATTACCGGGTGCGGGGTGTGGCAGGGCGTTTTCCCACGCGCGACGCGGATATTTTCGTCGGCAATGCCGGCACTGCAGTGCGCCCGCTGACTGCCGCACTCGCCTTGCAAGGTGGCGACTATCGCCTGTCCGGCGTGCCGCGCATGCACGAGCGGCCAATCGGCGATCTCATCGACGGCCTGCGGCAGGTCGGGGCGCAGATCGACTATCTCGGCAATCCAGGCTATCCGCCGTTGCACCTGCGCGGTGGTGAGATCGATATTGCCGAACCCATCCGCGTGCGTGGCGATGTGTCGAGCCAGTTCCTGACCGCGCTGCTGATGGCGCTGCCACTGGTGCAGACCGCTTCCGGGAAAATCGTCATCGAAGTGGTCGGCGAGCTGATCTCCAAGCCGTATATCGAAATCACACTGAACCTGCTGCGGCGCTTCGGTATCGAGGTCGAGCAGGATGGCTGGTCCCGCTTCATCTTGCCGGCCGGTCGCGTCTGCACGCCACCCGCGGAAATCCATGTCGAAGGCGATGCGTCGTCGGCTTCCTATTTCCTGGCCGCCGGCGCCATCGGCGGCGGCCCTGTTCGCGTCGAAGGGGTGGGTCATGCCAGCATCCAGGGTGACATCCGCTTCATCGAGGCGCTGAACCAGATGGGCGCCAATGTGATGGCCGGCGAGAACTGGGTCGAAGTGCGCGGCGTGGAGGATCCCTCTGGTCGTCTGCGCGCCATCGATCTCGACTGCAATCACATTCCCGATGCCGCCATGACGCTTGCCGTGGCTGCCCTGTTTGCCGACGGCACCACCACGCTGCGCAATATCGCCAGCTGGCGCGTCAAGGAAACCGACCGGCTGGCGGCCATGGCCACCGAGCTCCGGAAGATCGGCGCCGGTGTCGAGGAGGGGCCCGACTACCTGCGCGTTACCCCTCCGGTGACATGGCAGGAAGCACGGTCCGGGATCGACACCTATGATGATCACCGCATGGCCATGTGCTTTTCGCTGGCAGCCTTCGGACCGCTGCCGGTGCGCATCAACGAGCCGGGCTGCGTGGGCAAGACCTTTCCGGAGTATTTCGACGTGTTCCGGTCGATTGCCCGGCCGGCTGGCACCTGACGGAGTAGCGATTACGCTGCGGCACCCTCGGCTGGCATGGCTTCGGCGGCCGGGCGCTTGCCATCCACGTAGCGGTTCCAGGACTTATCGAAGAAGTAATAGGCGATCGTGTTCGCCAACGGCTCCAGCAGGGTGATCGCCCCGCTGATGGCAAGGCTGCCCGTCAGTGCATAGCCGATGCTGAACGCGATGGTCAGGTGCATTGCGCCAAAGGAAAGGGTCTTTGCCATGGTTGCCTCGTATTTACCTTGTGAGCGAAGACCGGCAGGGCCGGGAACGGTGATCCGTTGAGTTAATGATAATCGTTCTCAATAAAATAAACAGTGATTTATTCCTAACACAGCAATAGACCAATGCTATGAGCAGTTTGCCCCCCGTCATCACCATCGATGGTCCCACCGCTTCCGGTAAAGGCACGGTGGCGCATCGCGTCGCCGATGCACTGGGATTCCACTATCTCGACAGTGGTGCGCTATACCGCCTGGTGGCCTTGCGCAGCCAGCGCGTGGGGATCGAGGTGGATGAGGTGAAGGATCTCGCCGACCTCGCACATGGGCTGCACCTGCGTTTTCGCGGTGACAAGATCTGGCTCGAAGGCGAAGAGGTCAGCCAGCTGATCCGTGCCGAGGACATCGGTAACCGGGCCTCCGCCCTGGCCGTGCATCAGCAGGTCCGGGAGGCCCTGACAGCGCGCCAGCGCGCCTTCCGGACGCGTCCTGGGCTGGTCGCGGACGGCCGCGACATGGGCACCGTGATCTTCCCGGATGCCCCAGTCAAGGTGTTCCTGACCGCCAGTGTCGAGGCGCGCGCCGAGAGACGGTATAAGCAATTGATTGATAAGGGCTTTTCTGCTAATATGGAAGACCTTTTGCGTGACCTGACGGCGCGCGACGCACGGGACGCCTCCCGCGCCGTTGCGCCGTTGCGGCCTGCGCAAGACGCGCATCTGCTCGATACCTCCGACATGACGGTGGATCAGGCGGTGGCGCAAGTCCTGGCATGGTATGGCCAGGCGGTGCCCGGACAGGCATAATCCGGGGCTGCCGCGGCGTGCCTTTGCCGGGCAATGGCACCGGATCCGCATGCGGGTCCGGACTTGTTTATAACCTGTAACCCCGTCGCTGTTCCACGCACACACGGTGCTCCCGGAGCCGGCGGATTGTCAAACTGACTTATGACCAACCTGCAAACCAACGAATCTTTCGCCGCCCTGTTCGAGGAATCCCTGGCCCGCGCCAACATGAAGGCCGGTGAAGTGATTTCCGCTGAAGTGGTACGCATCGACCATAACTTCGTGGTCGTCAACGCGGGCCTGAAATCCGAAGCCTTCGTCCCTGTCGAGGAATTCCTCAACGACACCGGCGAGCTCGAAGTGCAGGTGGGAGATTTCGTCTCGGTCGCCATCGATGCCCTCGAAAACGGCTATGGCGATACGATCCTGTCGCGTGACAAGGCCAAGCGCCTCGCCTCGTGGCTGAACCTGGAAAAGGCCCTGGAATCCGGCGAGATCATCACCGGCGCCGTCACCGGCAAGGTGAAGGGCGGCCTGACCGTGATGGTCAACGGCATCCGCGCATTCCTCCCGGGTTCGCTCGTCGACGTGCGTCCGATCAAGGACACCACGCCGTACGAAAACAAGACCCTCGAATTCAAGGTCATCAAGCTCGACCGCAAGCGCAACAACGTTGTGCTGTCGCGCCGCGCCGTGGTGGAAGCCACGCTGGGCGAAGAGCGCCAGAAGCTGATGGAAACGCTGAAGGAAGGTGCCGTGGTCAACGGTATCGTCAAGAACATCACCGACTACGGTGCGTTCGTTGACCTCGGTGGTATCGACGGCCTGCTGCACATCACCGACCTCGCATGGCGCCGCGTGCGTCACCCGAGCGAAGTGCTCACCGTCGGCCAGGAAATCACCGCCAAGATCCTCAAGTTCGACCAGGAAAAGAACCGCGTCTCGCTGGGCGTGAAGCAGCTGGGCGAAGATCCGTGGGTCGGCATCTCGCGCCGCTACCCGCAAGGTACCCGCCTGTTCGGCAAGGTGACGAACCTGACCGACTACGGCGCATTCGTCGAGATCGAAGCCGGCATCGAAGGTCTGGTGCACGTTTCGGAAATGGACTGGACCAACAAGAACGTGGCCCCGTCCAAGGTTGTCCAGCTGGGCGACGAAGTCGAAGTCATGGTGCTCGACATCGACGAAGACAAGCGTCGTATCAGCCTCGGCATGAAGCAGTGCAAGGCCAACCCGTGGGACGATTTCGCCCGCACCCAGAAGAAGGGTGACAAGCTGACCGGCGCCATCAAGTCGATCACCGACTTCGGCGTGTTCATCGGTCTGCCTGGCGGCATCGACGGCCTGGTCCACCTGTCTGACCTGTCCTGGAACGAGTCCGGCGAAGAAGCCGTGCGCAAGTACAAGAAGGGCGACGAAGTGGAAGCCATGGTGCTCGGCATCGACGTGGAGAAGGAACGTATCTCGCTCGGCATCAAGCAGCTGTCCGGCGACCCGTTCAACAACTACGTGTCGACCAGCGACAAGGGTTCGGTCGTGACCGGTACCGTGAAGTCGGTGGATGCCAAGGGCGCCGTGATCCAGCTGGCCGATGACGTCGAAGGCTACCTGCGTGCGTCGGAAATCTCCAGCGACCGCGTGGAAGATGCCCGCAACGTGCTGAAGGAAGGCGAATCCGTGACCGCCATGGTCGTGAACGTCGACCGCAAGTCGCGTAGCATCAACCTGTCGGTCAAGGCCAAGGACGCTGGCGATGCCCAGGAAGCGATGCAGAAGTTCGCTGCCGATCCCAGCGCTGCCGGTACCACCAACCTCGGTGCGCTGCTCAAGGCCAAGCTCGACGGCCAGAACCAATAATCGTCGACGGACGCGAATAGACGCCAGTTGTTGGACCGTTCATGACCAAGTCCGAGCTTGTGGAAAGGCTTGCCGCGCGTTTCCCGCAGCTGTTGCTGCGGGATGCGGACATCGCGGTCAATACGATCTTGGATGCGATGTCGGAGGCCCTGGCCTCCGGCCATCGCATCGAGTTTCGTGGATTCGGGAGTTTTGGCCTGAATCGCCGTCCGCCGCGCGTGGGTCGCAACCCCAAATCCGGTGAACAGGTGCTGGTGCCCGAAAAACGGGTGCCGCACTTCAAGGCCGGCAAGGAGTTGCGCGAACGCGTGGATCGCAGCGTTGCGCCGATCCTCGTGGAAACGGATGCGGGTGCGATGGACGAGCCGGGTTCGCCCGGCGGTCGCGATGACCTGCCGCTGGCAGCCATGCGTTCCTGACGATGAATATGGTGTGCACGGCCGTCATGGCCGCGGCATATCACTGAAACGCTCCTTCGGGAGCGTTTTTTTTTGCCCTGGACCATGGTTGAAAGTTGCCCTGGACCATGGTTGAAAGGGCCGGGCACCGAAGGAAAAGGGGTGTGATGGCAGGCCGCCATGCCCCAGCCCATCAATTCCTCCATGCGTTCCGCGCGCCTCGGCGTGCGGTATCGAATCCGTTACAATGGCCTCCAGTTTGCACGCACGCTCATCGTGCCCTCATGCATTGCTTATCGCCTAGACTTCGCCCATGAAAATCATCTTCTGGATCATCCGCCTCGCGCTGTTCGGCCTGTTGTTTCTGCTGGCCTTGCGCAATACCGGTGAAGTCACGCTTGAACTGTTCATGGGCGCGCAATGGCACGCACCGCTGATTCTTATTTTGCTGGCCACGTTCGTTGTCGGCATGCTGGCCGGGCTGCTTGCGCTGCTGCCGCGCCTGATGCGTCTGCGCATGCAGGTCAGCCAGCTGCGCAAGGCACAGGTACCGGCCCCGGCCGCCGCCACGCCGGCGGCTTCGGCGCCGATGGTTGCCGAGCCGACTCCGCTCCACTTTCCTGGCCCTAAGGTCTGATCCATGAATTTTGAATTGTGGTGGCTGCTGGCCATCCCGTTGGTGTTCGCTTTTGGTTGGGCAGCCGCTCGTATCGATGTGCGCCAGATGCTCAGCGAGCAAGGTGCGTTGCCGCGTTCCTACTTCAAGGGTCTGAATTTCCTTCTGAATGAACAGCCCGACAAGGCCATTGACGCTTTTATCGAAGTCGCGCGGCTCGATCCGGAAACGGTCGAATTGCACTTTGCGTTGGGCAGCCTGTTCCGGCGGCGCGGCGAAACGGAGCGCGCCATTCGCGTGCACCAGAATCTGGTGAACCGCCCGGATCTGCCCGCCAGCGAGCGTGACCATGCACTCTACGAACTGGGACAGGATTTCCTGCGCGCCGGCATGCTGGATCGGGCCGAGGAATCGTTGAAGCTGCTGATGGCTGGCGAGTATGCGGTGCCGGCTAAACGGGTTCTGCTCGAGCTTTATCAGGTCGAGAAAGAATGGCGCAAGGCCATCGATGCGGCCCGCGAATTGCGCGAGGCGAGTCCTGACGACGGACTGACGCAGCAGATCGCGCAGTTCTGCTGCGAACTCGCGCAGGAGTGCATCGGTGCCAAGAAACCGGAGGAGGCCGTGCAATGGCTGCAGCAGGCGCTCGCGGAAAACCCGGCGAATGTGCGTGCCAATATCCTGCTCGGCGATGTTGCCGCGGGCATGGGCAAGCCCGACGAGGCGCTGCAGCGCTGGAAGAGCATCGAACAGCAGAATGCGGCCTATCTGCCGCTGGTGGCGGAGCGCGTGATGCAGGCTTCGGTTGCCGCAGGAGATGCGGAGGGTGGCCTGGGCTGGCTGCGTCGGCAGCTCGGCAGCCGGCTCGGCGGCGAACTGCTCGATGTTGCCTACAAATACGAGCGCGAACTGGCGGGTACCCCGGCAGCGCTGGATCAGATGCGCCTGCAGATGCGCCGGCAGCCTTCGTTCGCCGCGCTCACCAAGGTCTACGAGGCTGAAGTGGAGATCGCTGCGGCGGCAGCCGCGAGCGGTGGATCCGCACCGGACGCGACGGTCACTGCCAGTGAGGATTTGGTGGTGGCACGCGATTTGTTGAAACAAAGGACCCGTAATCTCGCGCGGTATACCTGTCACGAGTGCGGGTTCCGGGCGCGACTGTTCTACTGGCAGTGTCCGGGCTGCAGCCGCTGGGAAACGTACGCCCCCCGCCGTGCCGAAGTGGCGGCTTCAGGGGGGGCCAGCATGTAGCCGGGCGCGGCCTGCCGTGCCGCCGTATTGCGTGACAGTTCCAGTTGTTCAACAGGAGCGCGCGCATGAAAATCACGGTGATCGGAAGTGGCTATGTGGGGCTGGTGACGGCTGCCTGCCTGGCGGAGGTCGGCAACGATGTATTCTGTCTCGACCTCGATGCGCGCAAGGTGGCGTCGTTGCGGGAGGGGCAGGTACCGTTCCATGAGCCAGGTCTGGCGGATCTGGTGGTCCGCAATCACGGGGCCGGCCGCCTGCGTTTTTCGACCGATGTGGCTGCCAGCGTGGCGCACGGCGAAGTTCAGTTCATCGCGGTACACACGCCGCCCGGCGAGGATGGCGCAGCGGATCTGCAGCATGTCCTGGCCGCCGCCGAGAATATCGGGCGGCATATGGACGGCTTTCGTGTCGTCGTCAACAAGTCCACGGTCCCCGTCGGGACGGCAGGCAAAGTTCGGCAAGCCATCCGCCGCACGCTTGCTGAACGCGGCCTGGAAGATCTTGAATTTGCCGTACTCTCCAACCCCGAGTTTCTGAAGGAAGGGGCCGCTGTCGATGACTTCATGCGGCCCGACCGCATCGTCCTGGGCTGCGAAGGCGATATGCTCGGACGCCATGCCAAGTCCGTCATGCGCATGCTCTACGCGCCGTTCAATCGGCATCATGAACGTACCTTTTACATGGATGTGCGCTCGGCCGAATTCACCAGTACGCAGCCAATTCCATGCTGGCTACGCGTATCTCCTTCATGAACGAAATGGCCAATCTTGCCGATGCAGTGGGCGCAGACATCGAATCTGTGCGGCTCGGGATCGGCTCTGATCCGCGGATCGGCTACAGCTTCCTGTATGCCGGTGCAGGGTATGGCGGATCGTGCTTTCCCAAGGATGTGCGCGCGCTGATCCATACCGGAGAAGAGCACGGCACGCCCATGCGGGTACTGCAGAGCGTGGTTGAAGTGAACCGTACGCAACGCCGGCTGTTAGCAAAAAAAATCGTCACCAGGCTGGGCGAGGACCTCAGCGGGTGTACGATTGCCGTCTGGGGTCTGGCCTTCAAGCCGAATACCGATGACCTGCGCGAAGCGCCAAGCCGCGACCTGATCGGGGATCTGGTGCGGCGCGGTGCGGCGGTGCGCGTGCACGATCCCGTGGCGCTCGAGGTGGCGCGGCAGGTGCTGGCGCAAGATCTGGCCGATGTGCCGGATGCCATGGAACGCGTGCACTTTTGCGATAATGCGATGCTCGCGCTGGCCGGCGCCCATGCGCTGGCCATCGTCACGGAATGGAAGGCTTTTCAGAGTCCGGATTTCGGCGAGATGAAGCGGCAGTTGCAGACGCCGCTGATCTTCGATGGCCGGAACCTGTACGAGCCGGATGCCATGCGGCATTCCGGATTTGAATATCATGCGATCGGGCGCAGCGGTACGGCCACGCGGTGCTAGCGGGTGACGCCGGTTCCCGATCGCCAGTGTCCGCGCCGATACCCGGGTGGGCAGACGATTGTCGGAGTCACATGAATACACGCGCCCTTGCACCTCAACAGACTGATCAAGCCCGCATTCTTGTCGTGGGCGATGTGATGCTCGACCGCTACTGGTTTGGCGATGTCGACCGCATCTCGCCGGAAGCCCCGGTGCCGGTGGTGCAGGTCAAGCGCAGCGAGGAACGACTCGGCGGCGCAGCCAACGTGGCGCGCAATGCCGCCGCGCTCAAGGCGCAGGCCAGCCTGCTCGGTGTGATCGGCGATGACGAACCGGGCAGCACGCTCGAAAAGCTGTTGCAGGCCGGCCATGTACGTTCGCATCTCAAGCGCGACGCGAGCGTGGCCACGATAATCAAGCTGCGCGTGCTGGCACGGCAGCAGCAGCTGCTGCGCGTCGACTTCGAGGCGCCGCCGGCCAACGAGGTGCTGGCCAGCGTACTGGAGCGCTACCAGTCGCTGCTTGGCGACTGCAATACGGTGGTGCTGTCCGACTACGGCAAAGGCGGCCTTACGCATGTCACGCGCATGATCGAGATGGCGCGTCGCGCCAATGTGCCGGTGCTGGTCGATCCCAAGGGCGATGACTATGCGCGCTATCGCGGCGCCACCATCATCACGCCGAACCGTGCCGAGATGCGGCAGGTCGTCGGTACCTGGAAGACCGAGGCGGACCTGACGATTCGTGCGCAGAACCTGCGCCGCGACCTGCAGCTCACGGCGCTCCTGCTGACGCGCTCGGAAGAGGGCATGACGCTCTACACGGAGAGCGAGGTCCTGCACGTCTCCGCGCATGCGCGTGAAGTCTATGATGTCTCCGGTGCAGGCGATACCGTCATCGCCACGCTGGCCACCATGCTCGGCGCCGGGGTACCGCTCAAGGAAGCGGTGCAGTATGCCAATCGTGCTGGTGGCATCGTGGTCGGCAAGCTCGGCACGGCCGTCGTGACCGCCGACGAACTGTTCTCCGCCGAGGCAGCGTAAAATGCGGGATGCCCCGGAGCCCGAGGGGCGCACTACCAATTACATGCTTACATCATGACCATCATCGTTACCGGCGCCGCCGGCCTGATCGGCAGCAATCTTGTCAAAGGTCTCAACGACCGTGGCGAAACGCAGATTGTGGCCGTCGACAATCTCACCCGCGCCGACAAATTCCGGAACCTGGTGGATTGCGAAATCGCTGACTACCTCGACAAGGGCGAGTTCCTGGCGCGCTTTGCCAAGGGCGACTTCGGCCGCGTGCGCGCGGTGTTCCATGAAGGTGCCTGCTCCGATACGATGGAGACCGATGGCCGCTACATGATGGAGAACAACTACCGCTATACGCGTACGTTGATGGATGCCTGTCTCGACCAGGGCACGCAGTTTCTCTATGCCTCCTCGGCGGCGACCTATGGCGGCTCGGAAACTTTTCGCGAAGAACGCGAGTTCGAGCGGCCGCTGAATGTCTACGGCTACTCCAAGTTCCTGTTCGACCAGGTGGTGCGGCAGACCTTGCCGCACGCTCATTCGCAGATTGTCGGTTTCCGCTATTTCAACGTGTACGGCCCGCGCGAAGGCCACAAGGGGCGCATGGCCTCGGTGGCCTTCCACAATTTCAACCAATTCCGCGCCGATGGCATCGTACGGCTGTTCGGCGAGTATGGTGGCTACGGACCCGGTGCTCACCTGCGTGACTTCGTGTCGGTCGAGGACGTGGTCAAGGTCAATCTTTTCTTCCTGGATCATCCCGAGAAGTCGGGTATCTTCAATCTCGGTTCCGGCCGCGCGCAACCGTTCAATGACATCGCCAGCACGGTGGTCAACACGCTGCGCGAGAGCGAGGACAAGCCGCGCCTGTCGCTGCATGACATGGAGCAGGAAGGGCTGCTCGAGTACATCAAGTTTCCCGATGCCCTGCGCGGCAAGTACCAGTGCTTCACGCAGGCCGACCTGGGCCGGCTGCGCGAGGCGGGGTATACGGAACGTTTCCTGACCGTCGAAGAGGGCGTCGCGCGCTACGTGCGCTGGCTGCTGGCCCAGCCGGCCTGACAGTACGACCGGCCGGGCGCTCGCCCCGCGCATGCTCGCAGCGTCGCCGCGTGTTTGCGCGCGGGTGCATACCGCATCCCAGTCCGTGACCGGGTAGTTGGACCGCCGATGCGGCCCTTACGCTATCGGCCTTCATTCTTCGATATTCCGTCCCCAGCTCTCAGCCCCAATTCTGCATCTCCAGTCGCAGCGATCTCGTTGCTGGCGGTACGCGCCCTTGCAATGCCTCACATCTTTCCTGTCCTGTGTGAACTTATGTTGCGACTGTGATCGCCGCATTCTCGCGTGGCTATGATGAGTCCGCTGCGCCATGCACCGGTCATTGCCGACGATGCATGCTTTCCGCGCAGCGATTCCTTCTTGAGGAGAGCGTGATGCTGAAGAAAATGCTGGTGGCAGTGGCAGTCTCGTGCGCAACGCTGGCCAGCGCGTGGGCGGCGGTCGATGTCAATACCGCTGACCAGGCGGCGCTGGAAACGGTGCGCGGCGTCGGTCCGGCGCGGGCTGCGGCGATCATCGATGCCCGTACCAAGGGCGGGCCGTTCAAGGATGGCGCGGATCTCGCCGCGCGGGTTGATGGCATCGGCCCGAAATCGGTCACCAAGCTGGAGGAAGCCGGTCTGTCGTACGGCAAGGTTGCGCCCCCGGCCGCAGCAAAAAAGGGTGCCGAGAAGGGCGCGGCACAGGCAAAAGCCAAGGCCGAGCCCAAGAAGTAAGCCGTCCCGTGCGTGCGCAGCGCCTCTCCGGGCGCTGCGCATGCTCCGGGCAGGCTGAGCGGCGCCATACCTGCTCAGCCGCTCTGCATTACAATGCGATCACAGACTCTGTCGGATCGCCATGACTTACAAGACCATCGAAGACACCATCGGCAATACCCCGCTCGTTGCGCTGCAGCGCATCCCTGGGGCGCATCTGCGTGAACGCGGCAATATCATCCTCGGCAAGCTCGAGGGTAATAATCCCGCAGGATCGGTCAAGGACCGGCCGGCGCTGTCCATGATCGCGGCAGCCGAGGCGCGCGGCGATATCAAGCCCGGCGATACGCTGATCGAGGCGACGTCTGGCAACACCGGTATCGCCCTGGCCATGGTGGCCGCCATCCGCGGCTACAAGATGGTGCTCATCATGCCGGAAGATCTCAGCATCGAGCGCCAGCAGAGCATGGCGGCCTACGGTGCGCAGATCATCCTGACACCGGTCAAGGGCGGCATGGAATACGCCCGCGATCTGGCCGATACGATGCAGCGCGAAGGCAAGGGTGTCATCCTCGACCAGTTTGCTAACCCGGATAACCCGGCTGCGCACTACCACGGCACGGGTCCCGAGATCTGGCGCGAGACGGAAGGACGGGTCACGCACTTCGTTTCCGCCATGGGTACGACTGGTACGATTACCGGCGTGTCGCGCTACCTGAAGGAGCAGAATCCCGCTGTCCAGGTGATTGGCGCGCAGCCCATGGAAGGCTCGCGTATTGCAGGCATCCGCAAATGGCCGGAAGAGTATCTGCCAAAGATCTACGACCCGAGCTCCATCGACCGTATCGAACTGGTCAGCCAGGCCGACGCCGAGCACATGGCACGCCGCCTGGCACGCGAAGAGGGGATTTTCTGCGGCATCTCGGCAGCCGGCGCCCTGTGTATCGCGCTGCAGGTGGCCGAGCAGGTGGAAAACGCCACGATCGTTTTCATTGTCTGCGATCGCGGTGACCGTTATCTGTCCACGGGCGTATTCCCGGTCTGATCTGTATAGAAGGGCCGTTTGAGGAGCGCTTCAAACGGCCGCAATGGTCTGCCGATTGGCTTAGAGGTCGCGTGCATGGCTGCGCGCGTCACTCCTTGCCACGGGCCTTTGGGCCATCCCTCGATGCACCAGCCGGCCCGCGCGGCGCCATGTACTGACGGCCTGGCCGGCCTGGCCGGTCAGACCGGCGAAGTCGCCTTGACTGCCTGCCCAAGGTCGTACACCGCCTGGGCATAGAAGAAGCTGCGGTTATAGCGCGTGAGCACGTAGAAGTTGCGCAGGCCGAGTTTGTACTCCACCGGGCGGCCCGGTGAGGGCAGGTCTACCACCAGCACGCTGGTCTGGCCTTCGGCTCGCACGTCTACCGGTGCGGCCAGCCGTAACCCGGCCGTCACGAACTGGTCCAGCGTGCGTTGCGGATAGGGCTCCCCATCTGCGCCGGCGGCAGCCACGCCGCGGCTGCCTTCATCCTGTGCGATATCCCACACCACCGGTCGCCCCGGTTCCCAGCCATGCATCTGGAGAAAACGCGCCACGCTGCCGATTGCATCGGTCGGGCTGTTGCGCAAGTCGATGCGACCATCGCCGTCGAAATCGGTTGCATAGGCGCGGATGCTGGTCGGCATGAATTGCGGAATGCCGATGGCGCCGGCGAAGGAGCCGAGTACCGAGAAAGGATCCATGCGGCTGTCGCGGCACCACAGCAGAAAGTCTTCCAGTTGACCCAGGAACATCTTGCTGCGCGCTTCGCGGTTCGGCGTATCCGGATAATCGAAGGCCAGCGTCGCCAGTGCATCCATGACGCGGAAGCCGCCGGTGTCGCGGCCATAGATGGTTTCGACGCCGATGATGCCGACAATGACTTCTGCCGGTACGCCATACTCGGCTTCGGCGCGCCGTAGCGTGGCCTCGTTCTGCTGCCAGAAGCGCCGGCCGGCATTGATGCGGATCGGCTCGACGAAGCGCGAGCGGTATACCGCCCAGTTCTTGCGCGCGGGACTCGCCGCCGGCATGATCAGCCGCGCGACCGTGGCCGAATAGACGGTGCCCGCGAACAGCGTATCGAGCGCTGCGCGATCGTAGCCATGCTGGCTCGTCATGCGGGCCATAAACGCTTCCACCTGGGGGTTATTGCGATAACGGCCAGGAACGATTTCTTCTTCCTGCCCGCGTCGCTGGGCCAGTACAACAGGCGCCATGCCCAGCAGGGACAGGGCCGTTCCCGCCAGGGTTGCGCCCAGCAGCGGCCGCCGCAGCGAGCGCGGCACGGAAGGGTGTTTGGGGTGCAGGTGGTCGGTCATGATGTTCCGCAAAAGTGACGGCCCAGTATAGCGGATCGATCAGGCCGCATGCTGCGGCGCGACGGCTGATGGATGACACCGTCGGCATGCGGCCGGCATATCGGACGTCCGGCATGACCGGTCCGCGGCGGTTGCGATATCGCGTGTTGCAGAGGCCTATTGTCACGGCAGCTGTGCTACCGTAGCGGCTGGAGACACAGCATCCGCGACGAGATGGCCACAGGCTTCTATTCCCACCCGGTATTCCTGCAGCACGAAATGGGCGAGCACCATCCGGAGTGCCCGGACCGCCTGCGCGCCATCGAAGATCAGTTGATCGCCAGCCGTGTCGATGCCTTTATCGAACATCGCAGCGCACCCCGCGCGACCGATGCGCAACTGGCCCTCGTACACACGTCCGCCTTTATTGCGGATCTTGAAGCACGCAGCCCGGCCCAGGGCTACGCGATGATCGATCCCGATACCATCATGAATCCGCATACCCTCGACGCTGCGCGGCATGCGGCCGGTGCGGCCATTGCCGCCACGGATGCCGTGCTGTCCGGTGAGCTGGACAATGCCTTCTGCAGCGTGCGCCCGCCGGGACATCACGCCGAGCCGGCACGCGCGATGGGGTTCTGCTTCTACAACAACGTCGCTATTGCGGCGCGTCACGCCCTGGAGCATCACGGACTGGCGCGCGTCGCCGTGATCGATTTCGACGTGCATCACGGCAATGGCACCGAGGCGGCATTCCGTGACGATCCCCGCGTCCTGATGTGCGGGATTTTCCAGCATCCGTTCTATCCCTACAGCGGGGCTGATTGCGAGGCCCCCAACATCCTCAATACCCCCGTGCCCGCCTATACAAAAGGCGAGCACGTCCGCAAGATCGTCGAAACTGTGTGGTTGCCGAAGCTGCGGGCCTTTGCGCCGGAGATGGTGTTCATTTCCGCCGGCTTTGATGCCCATCGCGAAGACGATATGGGCCTGCTTGGCCTGGTCGAGGCGGACTACGCGTGGATCACGGCCCGGCTGCTCGAGATTGCCCGCGAGTGTGCGCACGGGCGTATCGTGAGCTGCCTGGAAGGCGGCTACAACCTGAGTGCCTTGGGCCGCTCCGTCGCGGCCCATCTGAAGGTGCTCGCCGAAGGCTGAGCGGCGCGCGCCATCGTATCCCGTCTCCCACGTCGCGTCGATTCGAGGACTTGCTCCAGCACCCCTCACGGGGCGGCGTGCTAAGCTTTTAGCAACCCTCTGGCCGGAAAGGGCGCCCGCATCGGGTGAGGCAGGCGGCCAGCCCTTGGCTATTCCCTCGATCGTCCATCAGCTTACGGCTTTCTGTAAATAGAACGATCGTTCGTAAAATGATGCTGCGTTGCCGCAAGATGCGTATAATGGCTGCGGCATGAAGTGTGTAGCGCTTTTGCCTGGCCGTTTGTGGCGAGGCAAAGAAGGCTGAGCGCGCTTCAAAAGAGTTTCGCATTTCAAAACAGTGGAGTGAGCGCATGAAAGTACTGGTCGCAGTCAAGCGCGTCGTCGATTACAACGTCAAGGTCCGCGTGAAATCCGACGGCACTGGCGTGGATATCGCCAACGTCAAGATGAGCATGAACCCGTTTGACGAAATCGCCGTCGAAGAGGCCGTGCGCCTCAAGGAAGCTGGCGTCGTGACCGAAGTCATTGCCGTGTCCGTCGGCCCGACGCAATGCCAGGAAACGCTGCGTACCGCCATGGCCATTGGCGCGGACCGGGGCATCCTGGTGGAAACTGGCGAAGAAACGCAACCGCTGGCCGTGGCCAAGGTGCTCAAGGCCCTGGTCGACAAGGAACAGCCGCAACTGGTGATCCTTGGCAAGCAGGCCATCGACGACGACGCCAACCAGACCGGCCAGATGCTGGCCGCGCTCGCTGACCTGCCCCAGGCGACCTTCGCATCGAAAGTCGTGGTGGCCGACGGCAAGGCCAGCGTCACGCGTGAAGTGGATGGCGGTCTTGAAACCGTGTCGATCACGCTGCCCGCTGTCGTGACGACCGACCTGCGCCTGAACGAGCCGCGCTACGTGACGCTGCCGAACATCATGAAGGCCAAGAAGAAGCAGCTCGATACCTTCAAGCCGGAAGACCTGGGCGTGGACGTCGCACCCCGCCTCAAGACGCTCAAGGTTGCGGAGCCGCCAAAGCGTACGGCTGGCGTGATGGTGCCGGACGTAAAGACGCTGGTGGAAAAACTGCGCAACGAAGCCAAAGTGATCTGAGCGGAGACCGAACATGACTGCACTTGTTATTGCTGAACACGACAATCAGGCCCTGAAGGCTGCAACACTGAATACTGTGACGGCTGCTGCCCAGTGCGGCGGCGAGGTACACGTACTGGTGGCTGGTTCGGGCTGCGACGCTGCCGCGCAGGCTGCTGCCCAGATCGCCGGCGTCACCAAGGTCCTTGTGGCCGATGCTCCGTATTTTGCCGATGGCCTCGCCGAGAACGTCGCCGCGCAGCTCCTGGCGGTTGCCGGTGGTTACAGCCACATCCTCGCGCCTGCCACTGCCTACGGCAAGAATATCCTGCCGCGCGTGGCCGCCAAGCTCGACGTCGCGCAGATCTCGGAGATTTCCAAGGTTGATGCGCCCGATACCTTCGAGCGTCCAATCTACGCCGGCAATGCCATTGCCACCGTGCAATCGTCTGACGCCGTCAAGGTCATCACCGTGCGTGGCACGGCCTTCGATGCTGCGGCTGCGACCGGTGGTTCGGCCGCTGTCGAGAAGATCGCAGCCGTGGCCGATGCCGGTGTCTCGCAGTTCGTTTCGCGCGAACTGACGAAGAGCGATCGTCCGGAACTCACCGCTGCCAAGGTCATCGTTTCCGGTGGCCGTGGCGTGGGTTCGGGCGAAAACTACACCAAGGTGCTGACCCCGCTGGCGGACAAGCTCAACGCCGCCATGGGCGCCTCGCGCGCGGCTGTCGATGCAGGCTTCGTGCCGAACGACTACCAGGTCGGGCAGACCGGTAAGATCGTCGCGCCACAGCTGTATATCGCCGTCGGTATCTCCGGTGCCATCCAGCACCTGGCAGGTATGAAGGATTCGAAGGTCATCGTGGCCATCAACAAAGATCCCGAAGCGCCGATCTTCAGTGTGGCCGACTACGGATTAGTAGGAGACCTCAATACCGTCGTGCCGGAACTGGTGGCAGAATTGGGCTGATCCCAACCAGCCTTGCCGCGGCAGGCTGACGGCAACCAGATAAAAGCCGCCCGGGGAGACCCGGGCGGCTTTTTACATGTTGGAGACTGACATGACGTACACCGCCCCGCTCAAGGACATGCTGTTCATCATGGACCACCTGGCTGACCTGCAGGGCCTTTCGCAGCTGCCGGGCTTCGAGGAGGCGACGCGCGACACCGCGCAGGCCGTGCTCGAGGAGGCTGCCCGCTTCAACCAGGATGTGGTGGCGCCGCTGAATGTCATTGGCGATCGCGAGCCCAGTCACTGGCACCACGGTAACGTCACTACCACGCCAGGGTTTCGGGATGCGTTCCGGCAGTTCACGGAAGGCGGCTGGCAGGGCGTGGTGCATCCACAGGCGTATGGCGGGCAAGGCCTGCCCAAGCTGATCGCCACTGCCTGCACGGAAATGCTCAACGCCGCCAGCCTGTCTTTTGCGCTGTGCCCGCTGCTCACCGACGGCGTGATCGAGGCGCTGTTGACGGCCGGCTCGGAAGCCCAGAAGCAGCGTTTCGTGCCGCATCTGTTGTCAGGTGCCTGGACGGGCACCATGAACCTCACCGAGCCGCAAGCCGGTTCCGATCTCGCACTCGTGCGCACGCGCGCCGAGCCCCAGGCCGACGGTACATACAAGCTCTTCGGTACCAAGATTTTCATCACCTACGGCGAGCACGATCTCGCCGAGAACATCGTGCATCTGGTGCTTGCCCGCACGCCGGGCGCACCGGAGGGCGTGAAGGGCATTTCACTGTTCATCGTGCCCAAGTTCCTGGTCAACGACGATGGTTCGCTCGGCGCACGCAACGATGTCCACTGCGTATCGATCGAGCACAAGCTGGGGATCAAGGCGAGTCCTACGGCGGTCCTGCAGTATGGCGACCATGGCGGTGCCATGGGCACGATGATTGGCGAGGAAGGACGCGGCCTCGAATACATGTTCATCATGATGAACGCCGCGCGCTTTGCCGTCGGCATGCAAGGCGTTGCCGTGGCCGACCGTGCGACGCAGCATGCCCTGGCCTATGCCCGTGAACGCGTGCAGAGCAGGCCGGTGGACGGCTCGACCAAGGACCCGGTCACCATCGTGCATCATCCGGATGTCAAGCGCATGCTGCTGGCAATGCGGGCCATGACCGAAGGCGCGCGCGCGCTGGCCTATGTTGCAGCCGCTGCGCACGACCGTGCCCATGCTCACGCGGATTCGGGGGAACGTGCGCGTCAGGCGGCCTTCTATGAATTCATGGTGCCGGTCGTCAAGGGATGGAGTACCGAAATGTCGGTGGAGGTTGCCAGCCTCGGCATCCAGGTGCACGGCGGCATGGGTTTCATCGAGGAGACCGGTGCGGCCCAGTATCTACGCGATGCCCGGATCCTACCGATCTACGAAGGCACGACGGCCATCCAGGCGAACGACCTGATCGGCCGCAAGACCGTACGCGATGGCGGCGCAACCGCGCATGCCATTGCCGCACAGATTGCTGTGACCGAGACTGAACTGGCACAGCTCGACATACCGGCCAGCCGTGCCATGCGGCAGCGCTTGCAGGCCGGGCGCGAAGCGTTCGAGCAGGTCGTCAACTTCGTGGTGGGCCAGATCAAGTCGCATCCAAATGCAGTGTTTGCGGGTAGCGTGCCATATCTCAAGCTGTGCGGTATCGTATTTTCTGGTTGGCAGCTCGCGCGCGCGCTATTGGCTTCTGCCGCGCTGCGCGAGACGGATCCGCATTTCCATGATGCCAAGATCATCACAGCGCATTTCTTTGCCGAGCACATTCTGACCCAAGTGCCTGCGCTGCGCGATGCCATCCTGTCGGGCGGCGAAGCAGTCGACGCCATGCGGCCAGACATGTTCTGACGACCACACACTGTGACGACGTCGGACATCAGGTCATGCGCGTGCTGCTGACAGGAGCATTGCTGCTGGTCGCAGGTGCAGTGGCATGGCTATGGCTGGCTCATATGCAACGGCTGCCGGCGGCTCCGCCATCGTCCGTGCAACCTGCCACCACCGTCGATACCGTGTCAACGCGGCTGGCGCAGGCGATTGCTCCACTGACTCGCCAGCATCCTGGCCGATCCGGCATCTTTCCGCTGCATGACGGACTCGACGCGTTTGCCGCACGCGCGCTGCTGGCCGATGCTGCCGAACGCACGCTCGACGTGCAGTACTACATCTGGCGTAACGACCTCTCCGGCACATTGCTGGCGGAAGCGTTGCATCGCGCGGCGGAGCGGGGCGTGCATGTGCGCCTGCTGCTGGACGATAACAACACCGCGGGGCTGGATAGCGCGCTGGCGGCACTGGATAGGCATCCGAACGTCGAGGTGCGGCTGTTCAATCCGTTTGTCAATCGCCGCTGGCGCGTGCTTGGCTATCTGACAGATTTCGCGCGCCTCAATCGGCGCATGCATAACAAGTCCCTGACAGCCGACCGCCAGGCAACCATCATCGGCGGTCGCAATGTCGGCGACGAATACTTCAGTGCCAGCAAGAGCATAGGCTTCGTCGATCTGGATGTCCTGGCCGTTGGTCCGGTAGTCGGGGCCGTTGCGGACGATTTCGAGCGCTACTGGAGCAGTGCGTCATCGTATCCCGCCGATATGCTGCTGCCGGCGGCGAGCGCAGCGGATCCGGCCATCCTTGCGGCCCGCGCCGCGGTGGCGGAGCGCAATCCGGCGGCGCATGGCTATGTCGCCGCGTTATCGCATGCGCCGTTCGTGCAACGCCTGTTGCGGCGCGAATTGCCATTTGAATGGGCCCGCGTGCAGATGGTCAGCGACGATCCGGCGAAAGGGCTGGGACGGGCGCCCCCGGAAGCGCATGTCGCACAGCGGCTGGCTGTGGTGCTGGGCGGTGCGTCGCATGAAGTGCAACTGGTGACGCCGTACTTCGTGCCGACTGCGGATGGCGTGGCAGCGCTGGCCGCGATGGCCGGACGTGGTGTCCAGGTGAGCGTACTGACCAATGCGCTCGAGGCGACCGATGTCGTGGCGGTCCATGCCGGTTACACAAAGTATCGCAAGGCCCTGCTGCAGGCCGGTATCCGCCTGTTCGAGATGAAGCGTGAGAGACCCACGCCCGTGCATGGCCTGAAAACCATGACAGGTAGTTCAGCATCCAGCCTGCATGCCAAGACATTCGCAGTCGATGGCGAGCGGATATTTGTCGGCTCGTTTAACTTCGACCCGCGCTCGGCCAATCTCAATACTGAAATGGGCTTCCTGATCGACAGTCCGGCCCTGGCGCAAGGCATGCGAACGGCTTTCGATATAAGGGTGCCGGTGTTGTCGTACGAGGTGCGGCGCGATCCCGACGGCCATCTGCAATGGCTGGAGCATCGTCAGCATCTCGACGATGCCGTGCCGGTCGCTTACGGGAAGGAGCCGGGCGCCAGCTGGTGGAAGCGCGTGGCGGTGTGGGTGGTTGGCAAGCTGCCGGTAGAGTGGCTGCTGTAGCGAAGTACCGCAAAGACGTGCCCGAGAATACCGCTGCAGCGTACGGCTGCCGCAGCGGTGGGGATCCGGCCGTATGCTACCGGGGCCGGGGCGGCCTGCGCCGCTCGGGCGGAATCAGCTCGGCATCCGGCACGCCGGCATGAACCGGCTCGGCAGGCGGCACAAACGGCAAGCGGGCCCGCCCCTTGGTGGCGATCGTACCCTCGGCATCGCCGCCCGAGCGCACATAGCGCCGGTCGTCATCGGGCCGGCTCATCCACGACCAGTTGTTCTTCGAGCGTGAGGTCACCGTATAGATCAGCTTGCGTTCGCGCTGGCTGGTCAGGATCAATGTTTCCAGCGCTTGCGGATCCCAGACTCGCGTTGCCTCCTGCGCCAGGCGCGCTTCGGTCGCGGCATGTTCGGCCCGGCCGGCGAGGTTGTGCAGTTCGTCAGGGTCGGTCGAGAGATCGTACAACTGCGCGGCATAGCCATGCGTGTAGATGTACTTGAACGCGCCGTGCCTGACCATCCGGCAGGGCGCGCAAACACCCATGTCGCTGTACTCGGACACCACATACCGATCCCGTGCGCTACCCGGATCGTTGGCAATCTGCCGCAGGCTGGTGCCGTCCACCGGCTGGCACAGTTCAGGCGGATTGCCATCGGTGGCCGCATCAAGCAGCGTCGGCACCAGGTCGAGCAGCGAGGCCAGTTCGGTGACCTCGCCGCGATGCGTCCAGCCTGCGCCGGCCACGATCAGCGGCACGCGCACCGCGCCCTCGAAGAAGCACTGCTTGAACCACATGCCACGCTCGCCCATCATCTCGCCGTGGTCGCTGGTGAACACGATCAGCGTATCGTCGGCCAGCCCGGTGCGGCGCAGGGTGTCCATCAGGCGGCCGATCTTGTCGTCCACATAGCTGATCATGCCGTAGTACGAGTGGCGGGCATTCTGCACATGCTCCGGGCGCACATCGAAACGGTCGCGGCCATGCGAGTAGTACAGCCACTCGCTATGCTTGTCGAGCTGCTCGAGCGGCAGCGGCCCGACGCGCGGCGCGTCGATATCCTCGTGGCGGTAGCGATTCCAGTATTCCTCGGGAGCGGTGTAGGGCGAATGCGGATGCGAGAACGATACCGTGAGAAAGAATGGCTTCGAGCGGTCGCCACGGGCGAGGTCGAAGAGTTTTTGCTGGGCGTGGTACTCGGTTTCGTCGTCGTAGTCGATCTGCAGGCTGCGGATGCACGGGCCGGCTTCGATCACGGCGCGCATGCTGATCCCCGTGGGGGCGTTGCGCGGCCCCTGGGTCCAGTCGGGCACCCAGGCAAAATCCGCCGGATAGATGTCGGTGACGAGGCGGTCTTCATAGCCGTGCAACTGGTCAGGACCCACGAAATGCATCTTGCCGCTCAGCGCCGTGTGGTAGCCGAGTTCGCGCAGGTAGTGGTTGACGGTCGGGATCGACGCGGGAAACTCGCTGGCGTTGTCATACGCAGCGATCGAATGCGGCATGCGGCCCGACAGCATCGAATAGCGCGACGGCGCGCAGATCGGATAGTTGCAGTAGGCGTTGCTGAATACCGTTCCCTGGTCCGCCAGGGCCTGCAGGTGCGGGGTTTGCGCGATGCGGTTGCCGTACATGGAAAGAAAGCTCGCATTGAGCTGATCCGCCATGATCAGGACGATGTTGGGACGCGACTTCATGGGTTGACCTCGTGCAGTGACTTATTCCGCTGTGATGCCGGTTTCGCGGATCAGCGTCCGGTACTGTTCAATATCTTTCTGGATGCGCTCGGAGAAGGCGCGCGGCGTCATGGCCGGCGCCAGTTCCACGCCCTGTTTCTTGGCCTGCGCCTGGAAGGCCGGATCGGCCATGGCCTTGTCGATGGCCTTGTGCAGGCGCTCGACGATCTGCGGCGGCGTATTGCGCGGCGCGACGATGCCGTACCAGCCCGTGGCGTCATAGTCCGGCAGGCCGGCTTCCGCAAAGGTCGGCAGGTTGGGCAGGGCGGGGGTGCGCTTGGTGCCGGTGATGGCGTAGGCCTTCAGCTTGCCTGACTGGATATGGCCGATGGAGGCCGGCACATTGGTAAACAGGATGTCCACATGGCCGCCCAGCAGGTCGTTCACGGCCGGCGCTGCACCCTTGTACGGTACGTGGGTGAATTTCACCTTGGCGCTTTGCTCGAAGGCTGCGGCGGCGAGATGCGAGGGGCTGCCGTTGCCGGCCGAGGCATAGACCAGCTTGCCGGGCTTCGACCTGGCCTGGTCGATGAACTCGCGCAGATTGCCGGCGCTGACGCGCGAGGGTTGCGCAAGCAGCACCATCGGCGTGTAGCCGACCAGCGTAATCGGGCTGAAATCCTTGACTGTGTCATACGACATCTTGGGGAACAGGCTCATATTGACAGCGTTGTTACTGCTCGCCATCAGCAGGGTATAGCCATCCGGCTTGGCCTTGGCGACCTGGTCCGAGCCGATGTTGGTGCCGGCACCCGGCTTGTTCTCGACGATGACCTGCTGGCCGAGTTCCTGTGTCAGTGAATGGCCGACCAGGCGGCCCAAAAAATCGGCGACACCGCCCGGCGCCCAGGGAACGACAAGCTTGATGGGTTGTTGCGTGGGCCATTCGTTGGCCTGCGCGGCACTGTGTGGCAGGCAGGCAAACAAGGCCAGCAGCGCACTGCGACGGAGCAAGGTGGTTTTCATGAGTGTGTCTCCTCTGATGGATCGGCTCAGGCAGAAGGCGTCGTCGATCGGCGGTTGTTGTATTGAATAGCCACGCCACCGCTGCCGGGCAAGAAAAAGATGCCGCCTGGTGAGGCGGCAAAATCACCACGGTTTGATGCATGCTGGATGACACACATCAAATCATCATGGAACGATTCGTTCCATAAACAATGCTAGAAGATGGGTAAGCGGAACGCAATGGTCCGGAAACAGGGTTTTCCCTTGGTTTATGTCGAATCTGTCGTGATATTCGAATGAGTTGAATGATTGTCTCGAATTGTGGGATATGTTGTCTCGGAGATTTGATGGAAAAGGTGGCTTGTCTTTGCTAAAAAAATGGGCCGAAAAGAAGCGGTGAATCCGACACGATGTTGACGCAGGGACGCAGGGACGCAGGGACGCAGGGACGCAAGGACGCAAGGACCGAAGTCCGAGGTTCGGAGGGGCAGGATCAGCGCGGATGCTGGCTGGGAAAGGTAGCGGCGTGTGTGGTTGGCGTCTGGTGTGGAACGGGATGCGCCAGGCAGCGTCAGGAGAGGTGGACGACGCTACGCAGTGGCATCACCCGTCGTCGGCAGCGTGTGCGGTCCGTGCGAGCGTCAGAGCAGGCTGCGCATGCTCTCGGCGGCTTGCCGCAGGGCGGGGAGCTTGGCAATTGCGCTTTCGCGGTCCATGCGGCTTGACGGCGCATGGGTTGCGAGTGCCGCGCGCACGCGGCCGTGCGTGTCGAGTACCGGGACTGCGATTGCAGTCAGACCTTGCACAAACTCTTCCTCATCGATGGAGTAGCCGGTTTGGACGATGCGTTCGCACTCCGCCCGAAAGGCCTCCACCGTCACCCGCGTGGCATGCGTCAGGCGGGTCAGCGGCAGTTGCGCCAGCATGGCCTCGCGCTCGGCTGGCGGCATCAGGGCCAGGAATAGCTTGCCGCTGGCCGTGCAGTGCAGGGGCACGTGCGTGCCGACTTCGAGCGTCAGCCGCCATGGCCACGGCGCTTCCACGCGGTCCAGATAGAGTACGCCGGCACGGTCGAGCGTCGTGAAGTTGCAGGTTTCACCGATCTGCGCGACCAGGGCCGTCAATACCTCGTGCCGCAGGCCGCGCGTGCTGTCGTGGTTCAGGGTATCGAGCGCCAGCGCGCGCAAGGCCGGGCCGACGGCGAAGCTGCGTTCGTCGAGGTCGCGCGCGAGGAATCCGGATTCCATGAGCGCCCCGCAGATGCGGTGGACGGTTGCTTTGGGCAGGTCGAGCGTGGCCGACAGCTCGGCCAGCGAGACGGCACGGCCGGCTGCCGCGACAGCACGCAGGATGCTCAGGCTGCGCTCGGATGCCGTAGCCGTGGCATGCGTGCCATCCATGCCCGGGGCGAGCAGCGGGGCCGGAATGGGCGTGATGGGCAGGGTGGCGGGCGCAGTGGCCTCGTCACTGGATGGGCCGCCAGTCGGCGGCATGGAAAGCGCGCGGGTCGTGGTCTGTGTCATCGGCATGCCGGCCTGCTGGTGTCTGGCGAAGGCGGGCCTTCGCGTTGTCTCGGGAATATGGCATTGGATGCGGTGGAGTATAACCGGCACGCTTTCCCCGGCCTATTCGGGTGACTCTGGACGCCTAGGCGTCTGTCGGGGCGGTCAAGCCGGCGAGCAGGTCGACATAGGCCGTTTCGATCAACGCATCTTCGGCAATGCCGAGGCGGTGTATCAGTGCGTGCGCTTCCGCGATGCCGGAGGCGGTGTCCTCCTCATCGGACAGTACCACTTCCAGCTCGGCGAAATCACCAAGGTCCGCGACGCGGTCGAGATGGATGCGCGTGCGCCCGGCCAGGAACAGGATGCGCTGCTTCCTGACACGGCCCGTTACGCCATAGGCATGGGACAGCGTTTCCCGGAGCCCATCGGGATCCGGTACGGGCGTCCGCAGGTAGAACGATGCCTTGGGCCCGGCAGTGTCGGCGCGCTGATAGAAAATCAGTTCTCCCATGCCGTTCGCGAATACCCGAAGCTTGAGCCGGCCCTGGGGACAGGCGAAAAAGGTATCGTCCTGGTCGATGGACTCGGGCCCGCTATCGGCCACTGCGGCCGCAAGCGGACGCAGGGCCTCGACAGAAACGATGCGGGCCTTGATCTCGATATTGCGTGCCATGGTGATTCCCAGGTTCGAAAGCGCACATTCTAGCGCCAATGGAATGGCTTATTTATTCCATAAATGCATAAATGCATGAGAATTATTCGTTTGTTGTGATCAGAGGGGGCCGCTAGCATGGCTGCATCCATTTCAGGAGACAATCGTGAAACTCAAGCATGTCCTCGTTGCAACCCTTGCCGCCGTCGCGGCCCTGTCCCAGTCCGTCTTTGCACAAGCCGGCACGTATCCCGACAAGCCCGTCAAGATCATCGTGCCGTTCGGCGCGGGTAGTGCCTCCGACACCATCGCCCGTGTGCTCAGCGATGAACTGCGCGACAAGCTGGGTGTGATCGTGGTCGACAACCGCGCGGGTGCGAATGGCATCATCGGCGTGCAGGCTGCGGCGCGTTCGGCGGCGGACGGCTACACGCTGCTGCTGACCAGCAGCTCGACGCACTCGGGCATCGGCGCACTGTTCAAGAGCCCCGGCTACGATCCAATCAAGGATTTCGTGCATGTCTCCCGTATCGTGACGATTCCGATGGTGCTGGTGAGCCGTCCGGATGCGCCGTTCAAGACCATCAAGGAAATGTCTGCGCAGGCCAAGAAATCGCCGCTGCGTTATGGCTATGGCAGCGGTTCGGCGCAGATCGCCGGCGCGACCTTCAGTGCCGTCGCTGACGTGCCGTCCGACGGCATCCCCTACAAGAGCCAGCCGCCGGCCGTCACCGACCTGATGGGCAGCCAGATCGACTACCTGCTGGCCGATGCCTCGGTGGTGACGTCGTTCCTGCAGGGCAAGCGCCTCAATGGCCTGGCCGTGGCCAGCCCCAAACGCCTGGCCGAACTGCCGGGCGTGCCGACCATGGCTGAAGTCGGCCTGAAGGAATTCGATCTTGTGGTGTGGGTTGGTCTCGCGGCGCCGGCCGGCACCCCGCCCGCCATCGTCGAGCGCTGGAACAAGGAAATCAACGCCGTGCTGCAGCGCCCGGCCGTCGTTGACAAGCTGACGCGCATGGGCATGGTGGCCGCGCCGAACAGCGTCAAGGAACACGCCGCCTTCACGGTCGCCCAGCGCGGCATCTGGGAAGCGCGTGCCGCCAAGGCGGGCGTCGAGAAGCAATGACCGCATCTGCCACATCCGCCGCCACCGCCCGGCCGTTGGCCGGGGGCCGGGTCCTGGACCTGAGTTCGGTCATCATGGGGCCGGCGTGCACGCAGCTGCTGGCCGACTACGGCGCAGAGGTCGTGAAGATCGAAGCGCCGGAAGGCGACGTGATGCGCCATGCCGGCGCCAAGATCGAACCCGGCATGGGCGCCATGTTCCTGCATGCAAACGAGGGAAAGCAGTCTCTGGTGCTTGACCTCAAGCAGTCCGCGGACCGTGACCTCTTGCTGCGCATGCTGCCGGAATTCGATGTGTTTATCCACAACATCCGTCCGCAGGCAATGCGCCGCCTAGGACTTGATGAGCCGGCCATCCGGGCGCTGCACCCGTCGGTGGTGTACGTGGAGCTAAGCGGGTATGCCGAGGACGGTCCATATGCCGGACGCGCGGCGTTCGACGACATCATCCAGGCACAGACCGGCCTTGCCGAACTGTTCGCACGCCAGACCGGCGGCGCGCCGAGCTATGTGCCCACGCTGGTGGCGGACCGTGTCACCGGCCTGACGGCCGCGCACGCCACGCTGGCCGCGCTGTATCGCCGCCAGGCGACGGGGCAGGGCGACTACGTGCAGGTGTCGATGTTTGAGACGCTGGCCGCTTTCGTGCTGGCCGATCATCTCGGCGGCGCCACGTTCGAGCCACCTGCTGGTCCGATGTGCTACAGCCGCCTGATCACCCCGCACCGCAAGCCGTACCGTACGCAGGATGGCTACATCGCCGTGGTGGTGTACAACGACAAGCACTGGCGCAGCTTCTTCGCTGCCATCGACGCGATGGACGTATTCGAGGCCGATCCGCGTTTCCAGACCGCGGCCGCACGCGCCGACAACTATGACGCGATCTACGGCTACCTGTCCGAACTGCTGGTCACGCGTACCAGCGCGGCGTGGCTGGCATTGCTGGAAGCCGCTGACATTCCGTGCTGCCCGGTCAACCGCGTCGAAGACCTGCTCGATGATCCGCAACTGCAGGCTATCGGCTTTTTCGATACCGCCAAGCAGCAGAGCGGCCATACCTTGCGCCGCATCGCACCGCGCTTTCGCGCCCCATCGGCACACACTGCCGAGGTTGCGCCGTCGCCAGTCCTCGGCCCGCATGCGGTCGGCACATTCCCTGAATTGACTTGATAGGAATCCTGGTCATGCAACTCGAACATGCAACCCTGACGATCGACGATCGTGGCGTCGCCACGCTGCAGATCAGCAACGGTACGTCGCTGAACATCCTGAATACGCCCACAGTAGTCGAGCTGACGCGCGCGCTGCGTGCCCTGGCGCGTGACGAGCGCGTGCGTGCGCTGGTTGTACGCGGATCCGGTGACAAGGCCTTCATCGGCGGCGCCGATATCTACGAACTCGCCAAGCTGAATCCGGAAACCGCGGTGGATTTCATCACGCGTCTTGGCGGCCTGTGCGAGGCGATCCGCGATTTCCCCGTGCCGACCATCGCGCGGCTGGCCGGCTGGTGCATGGGCGGTGGGCTGGAGTTTGCCGCCGCGTGCGATATCCGTATCGGCACCACGGCCTCGCATTTCGCCATGCCTGAAGTGCGTATCGGCATTCCCTCGGTGATCCATGCCAACCTGTTGCCGCGCCTGATCGGCGAAGGCAATACGCGCTGGCTCCTGCTCACGGGCGCCGCCATCGATGCCGACAAGGCGCTGCGCTGGGGCTTCCTGAACGAGGTGGTAGAGCCGGATGCGATCGATGCAGCAATTGCCCATACCGTGAGCGAGATCCTCGAATGCGGTCCGCGTGGCGTACGTGCCCAGAAGGCGCTGCTGCGTGCCTGGGAGGATCCCAACATCGAGCGCGGTCTCAAGGAAAGCATCGCGATGTTCGGCGCGAGCTATGAAACCAGCGAACCGCAGGACTACATGCAGCACTTCTTCGACCGCAAGAAGAAAAAATGAGCCGTACGTGCCGCCTGCCGGGAGGCGGCACACCCGTTATCATTGGCGGCATGAACCTCACCATCCGCGAATTCCGGGTTTTTCGGGCCGTGTACGAACTGCGCAGTTTCAGTGCGGCTGCACAGGCCATGCACATGACCCAGTCGGCCGTCAGCAAGTTGTGCCAGGAGATGGAAACCAAGGTCGGCAGCCGCCTGTTCGAGCGTTCGACGCGCAGGGTGGAGCCGACGCTGTGGGGTCATCACCTGTACGGCTACGCATGCGAAATCCTCGGCACCATGGAGGTTGCCGAGCGAACCCTGCGCGGCCTCGCCAGCCTGGATGTGGGCGAAATCAGCGTGGCTGCCTCGCCGATGATGATGCACGGCTTGCTGATCGAGCCGGTGCGTGCGCTGCACAGCCGCCATCCCGGCCTGCGCATCGAACTTCATGAACGTTCCACCGACGCGACGATAGAGCATGTCATCAATGGCAAGGCCGATTTCGGCCTGGTGTCGCTGACCCAGTCGCATCCGAGGCTGCGGGTCGAGCCGCTGTATAACGAGCATATGCATGCAGTGTTTAGTGCAGACCATCCGCTGGCCGGCAAGCGCCGCGTGACGTGGGAGCAGCTGGCACCGTATCCCCACGTCTCGCTGCATACCGATTTCGGCGTGCGCCGCACGGTCGACGGCGTGTACCAGCAGAAAGGCCTCGACTACGTTTCCAACTTGCAGTCCGGTACCGTGCTGACGGCGCTCGGTCTCGTCAAGGCTGGCCTGGGTGTGACGGTGCAGCCGGGGTACATCGTGGGATTTGCCAAGGAACTCGGATTGCAGACGCGCAAGTTGCCGGATGCCGGCTATACCCATCCGATTTCGCTGATCCGGCGCTGGAATGCCCAGTTGTCGCCAGCGGCGGAAGCCCTTGTCGAGGCATTGAAGGCACGGCTCTGAGGCTGGGACCCATTCCCGGACACATCTCCAGGATCGCGGGCGGCGCAGTGGCAGCCTAGGAAATGCGCCCGGCCGGGATCACGCGCCGCAGGTAGCGGCCCACGATGGTGCGAAAAAGCGCATTGTGCAGGCATATGCCGCCAATCAGTCCCACCACGCAACCCAGCAGGGTATCGAAGAAGCGCGCCTGGATGAGCGTCGCTGCAGAGCTGTGGCCGAGCGTGGCCGCTTCGGCGAGCAGAATGGTCATCGGGGTGATGAAGGCCGTCGCGAAGGCGTAGTGCCGGACCACCGTGAGCTCGATGATGAAGCTGAGCGCCATCATGGTCAGCGAGATGGTCCATTTGTCCAGCGGCAGCAGAAGCAGTCCCCAGGCGACGAGCAAGCCGAGGCTGGTGCCGATGATACGGTGCAGCTGCCGGTTCCACACGGCCCGCAGCGAGCTCCCCTGGATTACCGCCAGGCAGCTCACGGGCACCCAGTAGGCTTTTTCGACCTGCAGTGCCTGGGCGATGGCCAGCGAGATACCGACGAATGCGCCGATGACTACGGCATCGAACACCACGAAATCGAAGGTCGGCGGCGGCAGCGGCATGACTGGCTTGGGCGGGCGCTTGCGAAGCACCAGCAGGCTGTAGCAAAAAGCAATCAGGCACGCCTGCAGGCAGCCCAGGGTGATGAGTCCCACCATGGTCGGCAATGCCGCCAGCGGAATGGGGGAATAGGCGCCGATGGATGCCGCCATCACGAAGAACAGGCTGCCGGGCGGGCCGAGCGCGTAGAAACGGCAGACCATCGTGACCAGAATCGTCGCAAAGACGAGCACCGGCATCATCAGCGCAGGGACGAAGTGGCTCATGATGCCAAGGGCATAGCAGGCCGCCATGCCGAAGGCGCAGGCCATGACTGAAACCATGCGGTGATACAGCGGTGTGCCGGGCAAATAGAGAAACACCAGGCCGCCAAGCGATGCCACCAGGCCGTAGTTCAGGTGGTCGAAATACGCTCCAGCCAGTAGCGGCAGGCCTGTCGCCAGGGCGGTGGCCAGCGGCATCTGCCAGACCCGGTCACTGGGCTGGATCGCGGTCAGATGGGACAGTTCGGCCTGCAGCAGTGACTTCAGCCTGTGCCACGCCTGTGTGCCTGCCATGACGGTAGCATTCCCCGGTTGTGATGATGAAGAGATCCGCCAGCGTCATCGATGTCGTGCGTGGCCATCCGCGATTTTATCAAGAGACCCTGTCCGCAGCTCGTCAGCCTGCGAGGCGACGCAGGTATGGCTCCATGAACATGCCCGCAGGCAGGCCAGTACAATACACGTTGGCAATATGACATGGCGGGGCGGCATGCGGGACGACAGACTGGTGGAAATGCGCGTCTTCAAGGCGGTGGTGGATACCGGCGGCTTTACTGCGGCGGCGCACCTGCTCGGCGTGAGCCAGCCCTTTGTCAGCCAGGCGGTGACCAACCTCGAGCGGCGCCTCGGCGTCAAGCTGCTGCACCGCTCGACGCGTACGCAGCGGCTGACGAGCGAGGGCGAATCGTTTCTGGTGTCGAGCAACCGCATCATGGAAGAGATCGAGCAGGCTGAGGCGCAGATCAAGTCGCCGGAACCAACCGGTGATCTGCGCGTGACGGCACCGCTCGGTTTCGGCATGGACCAGGTCGTGCCGAGCCTGCCGGCATTCATGGTGGCCTATCCCAAGATCACGGTGCATCTGTCCCTGTCGGATGCCATGGCCAATCTGCTGCAGGATAATTTCGACGTGGCGATCCGCATGGGCCGTCTGCAGGATTCGTCGCTGATGGCGCGCAAGCTGTGCAATCTGCAGCGTATCGTGGTGGCCTCGCCGCGCTATATCGAAAAGCACGGGCAGCCGGTGACGCCGCAAGGACTGGCGCGGCACAACTGCCTGCGCTGGGAAGGCCCGCTCGATCATCTCAACCGCTGGCCGTTCATGATCAACAACCGGCGCCAGGAGCTGCCGGTCGAGGGCAATTTCCACAGCGCCGATGGCACCACGCTGTTCCAACTGTGCATGGCAGGTGTCGGCATCATGCGACTGGCGGAGCATCTGGCCCTGCCGGCCATCCGTAGCGGAGCGCTAGTGCCGTTGCTGGCCGATTATCAGGCGCAGGACGATACGGCAATTCATGTGCTCTATATGCGCGAACGGCAACTGGTGCCGCGCATCCGGGCATTCGTCGACTACACCGTCGAGGTCTTCCGCAATCCGCCCTGGGTTGTCTGAGCCGTTTCCCCGAGCTGTTTCCCGGTGGTCTGATCGCGCTTCGGCACGCGAGGCAGGGGCATTCATTCCAGCATTTCAGGGCCGTCATTTATTGCGGGTGGTGATAAGTCATATTGCGGCCACGGTATTGGTCGACCCTGCATGACGGGCTATCTTTCGTCCCACAGCAAGGTAACACCGTTGACCACAAAGGAATAACAATGCAAGAGACGATCAATCGCGCGCCTGAGCAGAGCGGGGAGACTGCGAAACAGCGGGTGTCGATCTACCAGCCGGAACAAGAAGGCCTGATCTACCCGGAACTGCCCACCTTCTCGACCCACGCTGAACACCGCCAGCACCTCAAGGAACGCCTGGTCGCCGCCTGCCGCGCCTTTGCCCTGCAAGGCTTCGACTACGGCTTTGCCGGCCACCTGACGGTGCGCGACCCGGAATTCCCGGATCTGTACTGGACCAACCCGATGTGCGTGCACTTCTCGCAGGTCAAGGTCTCCAACCTGATCCTCGCGGATCACGAAGGCAAGGTCGTCGAAGGCCAGTACGCCATCAACCGCGCCGGTTTCGTCCTGCACGCCGCGGTGCATGAAGCGCACCCCGACATCGTCGCCATGTGCCACGCCCACACCACCTACGGCACGGCCTTTGCCGCGCTGGGCAAGCCGCTCGACCCGATCTCGCAGGACGCGGCGGCGTTCTACGAAGACC